>CAWGEH010000025.1:0-16418 GCA_963821505.1 uncultured Alphaproteobacteria bacterium | reverse complement strand
TGCCGGTTGCTGCCGCTTTTAGTTGCATGCCTGCAGGTTTCAGCGGCAATGCCGCGCAAGATTTTGGAACGTCGGCATTTGCGCTCCCGCCGGAGGCGGCGCGGTCGCTCGCGAGGCGTCGCCGGAGAGCGGCCGGCTCGCCGCTTGCACGCGTGCGAAGATTGCGGGCGTTGCCGGACCGCCGCGGGTTGCGTTGCGAGGCGATCCGTGATCGCGGCCGTAAATTGTTGACAATCCCCAATGGCGGGCTTGGAATGTTTTTCGATCGCCCCGCCCCGCGGCTCAGGAGAAACCCCCCATGGTTGCCCGCATGCGTCACATCGCCCTGTGCGTTCCGGACCCGGAGAAGTCCGCCCAGATGTTGGAGCACGCCTTCGGCATGGAGCGGGTCGGGCAGGCGTCCTCGGGCGTCTACATGTCCGACGGCGTGATCAACATCGCGCTGTTGAGCTATCCCAACGGCATTCCGGGATTTCCTCCGGGGGAAAAGTTCTACGGCGTGACGCATTTCGGCATGTGGGTCGATGACCTCGAGGAAGCGAAGAAAAAGGTGGAGGATGTCGGCTGCCGGCACTTGATGGGAGCGGGGGACCACGCGCCCGGTGCCTTCTACGAGGTGAAATATACCGATCCGAACGGCATCGTTTTCGACCTCACGCATACCGGCTGGCGGGGCGCGGTCAAGGAGGTCATCCCGGCGCAGGCAACCGCCGAGGCCGCGGAGTAGCGTGAAGCCCGCCGCATTCGCGTATGTCCGGCCGAAAACCCTCGCCGAGGCCATCGCAGTTCTGTCGCAGGCGAGCGGCGACGCCCAGGTCATGGCGGGCGGACAATCCCTGGTCGCCATGATGAATCTGCGGGTGGCCTCGCCCGATCTCGTCGTCGACGTGGCACGGCTCGACGAGCTGCGCGCCGTGGCGGAGACGTCCGATCACGTCGCGCTGGGGGCCTGCGTCACCCACGCGGCAATCGAGGACGGGCTCGTTCCCGACCCGTCGCGCGGGCTGATGCCGAGTGTCGCGGCGAACCTGGCCTATCGCGCGGTGCGCACGCGCGGCACCCTGGGCGGAAGCCTCGCGCTGTCCGATCCGGCCGCGGACTGGCCGACGGTGATGGCGGCGCTCGACGCGCAGGTGATCCTCCGCGGGCCGCGCGCCGCCCGCTCGGTTGATGCCGTCGATTTCGCCACCGGTATCTACGAGACGGTGCGGGCAGCGGATGAGATCATCGAAAGCATCCGCATTGCGAAGCTGTCGCCGCGCGCGCGCTGGGGCTATTCCAAATTCTGCAGGAAGTCGGGCGAATTCGCGAACTCGATTGCAGCGGTCGTGCACGATCCCGAGCGTGGCTACGCACGCGTGGTGCTCGGGGCCGTCGATGGTCCGCCGATCGTTCTCGAGCGCACGTCGCGGCTCGTACGCGAAGGCGAAGCCGGCGCCTGCCGGCAGGCCATTGCCGAGGATCTGCAGGGCCGGGCCTTTGACGATTTTCAGGCCAGCCTGCACGCGACGATGGCGTTGCGCGCGGTCCGTCAGGTGCTGGCATGACGCAGATACGCCTGCGCGTGAACGGCAGGCTCGTCGTCGACGACGTGCCGCCGCGCCTCTCGCTCGCCGATTTCCTGCGCGAGCGGCGCAACCTGACCGGGACGCATCTCGGCTGCGAGCACGGGGTGTGCGGCGCGTGCACGATCCTGATCGACGGCGAGCCTGCGCGCGCGTGCCTCGCTTTCGCCGTCGCCTGCGACGAGCGCGAGATCAGGACCATCGAAGGTTTCCAGGACGACCCCGTCATGACCGCCCTGCGCCAGGCCTTCCATCAGCACCACGGGCTGCAGTGCGGATTCTGCACGCCGGCGATGCTCATTACCGCGCGCGACCTCATCCGGCGCGGCCGGGCGCGATCGGAGCGGGACATCCGCAAGGAGCTCGCGGGGAACATCTGCCGCTGCACCGGTTATACCAATATCGTGACCGCCATCGCCGCGGCGGCCGCCGCGCTGGAGCGCGGCGCCGACGCACCGGCGCCGAAGGTTCCGGCATGACGCAGGCCGCCGCGACGACCGGCCTCGGCGTCGGCGCCTCGCTCGAGCGCAAGGAGGACGCGCGCCATCTGCACGGGCGCGGGCAGTTCGTGTCCGACGTGAAGCTGCCGAACACGCAGGACGTGGCCTTCGTCCGCAGCCCGCACGCGCATGCTCGCATCAAGGGCATCATGGTGCCCGCGGATGCGGACGGACGTGTCTTCACCGCGCGCGACCTGCCGGGCCTCGCGGAGATGCGGGCCGTGCCGCAGGTGACCGGCTTCAAGGTCTCGGGCTATCCGCCGCTGGCGACGCAAAAGGTGCGGTATGTCGGCGAGCCCATTGCCGCCTGCATCGCGCCGACGCGCGCCGAAGCGGAGGACCTTGCGCTCGCGGTCGGCGTCGATTTCGAGGTGCTGCCCGCGGTCGTCGACGCGGCCGCCGCCCTGAGCGAGACGCGCAGCCTCGTGCACGAGAATTGGACCAGCAACCTTTTCATCGAGCGGGTGTTCGAGGGCGGCGACATCGATGCGGCGGCGCGCGCGGCCGATGTCGTCGTGCGCCGGAACTACCGCATGAATCGGCACGTCGCGGTGCCGCTCGAGGGCCGCGCGGTGCTGGCCTATCGCGACCATCGCCTGGACGAGCTCGTGGTCTATACCTCGACGCAGGTCCCGCACATCATCCGGCTCGGGTTGTCCGAGGTGCTCGGGCTCGAGGAGCGCCGCATTCGCGTCATCGCGCCCGACGTGGGCGGCGGTTTCGGCTCCAAGGCGCGATTGTCGCCGGAAGAGGCAGCCATTGCCGCGCTCGCGCTCGAAGTCGATCACCCCGTGCGCTGGGTCGAGGACCGCGGCGAGCATTTCCTCGCCTCCACCCACACCCGCGATCACGACTATCGCGTCACCGCCTATGCCGACAAGCGCGGACGGCTGCTGGGCATCGACGTCGAGCTGATCGTCGACGGCGGCGCCTATGCGATGTGGCCGAACGGCCCGTTCCTGGAGACCGGGATGGCGGCGCGAAATCTTCCCGGGCCCTACGACATCGCAAGCTACCGCGTGAAGACCTACACCGTCGCGACCAACAAGTCGCCGATCGGGCCTTACCGCGGCGTCGGCCGCCCGGGCGCCTGCTTCGCCATCGAGCGCACCATCGACGAGGTGGCGCGCGCGGTCGGCCGCGATCCGGTCGAGGTCCGCATCGAAAACATGGTCACGTCCGCGCAGATGCCCTACACCACCATCGCCAATCTCAAGTTCGACAACGGCGACTATGCCGCCGCGGTCAGGCTGTGCGCGCAGGCGATCGATCTTCCCGCCATCCGCGCGCGGCAGGCGCAGGGCGAGCGCGACGGCCGGCGCATCGGCGTGGGCTTCGCATGTTATTCGGAGCAGACCGGCCATGGTTGCGGCGAATGGGTGAGCCGCGGCAGCCCGTTCATTCCCGGCTATGAGAGCTGCACCGCGCAGCTGATGCCGGACGGCACGCTGGTCCTCCTGGTCGGAATCCAGTCGCACGGCCAGGGCCTCGAGACCACCCTCGCCCAGATCGCGCACGAGGAGCTCGGCATCGACCCGGCAAAAATATCCGTCCGCCACGGCGACACCGGGCTCTGTCCGTTCGGGATGGGAACGATCGCGTCGCGCAGCATCGTCATGGCCGGCGGCGCGGTCGCCCACACCAGCCGGCTGCTGCGCGAGAAAATTCTCAAGATCGGGGCGCATCTGCTGCAAAGCGATCCGGCCGAGGTGCGCTGCGCCGGCGGCAAGGTGGTCGGCCGCAGCGGCGCCGTCGGCATCGAGGAGATCGCCCGCGTCGCCCACATCCGCATGGAGGCGCTGCCGCCGGGGGTCGAGCCGCTGCTGAGCGTCACCTCGACCTATCAGCCCGGCATCGATACCGGCGTCTATTCCTACGCCACCCATGCCGCGGTCGTGGCGGTCGATCCCGCGACCGGCATGATCGAGCTCCTCGATTTCGCGGTGGCGGAGGATTGCGGAACCATGATCAATCCCATGATCGTCGAGGGCCAGGTGCGCGGCGGCGTCGTGCAAGGGATCGGCACCGCGCTCTATGAGGAGCTCCCCTATGACGAGCAGGGCCAGCCGCTCGCCGGCACGCTCGCCGATTACCTCGTTCCCGGCGCGGCGGAATTGCCGGCGATCAAGATCGTGCACCTGCGCACGCCCACGCCCTACACGGAATATGGCGTCAAAGGCATGGGCGAGGGCGGCGCCATCGCGCCGCCGGCGGCGATCGCCAACGCGGTGCGCGACGCGCTCGCGGCGTTGGGCGCCGAGTGCAACGAGACGCCGCTGACGCCGCGCCGCGTGCTCGCCGCGATCCGCCGCGCGCAGGCGCACGGTCGAACGAGCGAGCCGGTTGTGAATGCTGGTGCGGATCGCTCGTAGCTGCTGCCGCGATCTCGGTATGCCTCCCTCCCCCGCTTGCGGGGGAGGGAGCGGGACGGCACGGGTCCGGTTGGATGCCCCACCCTGGCCCTCCCCCGCAAGCGGGGGGGGGACGCTGGAGCCGGTCGGCCGGCGCCTGCGGCGACAGCCGAGTCAGCAGAAGTGCCTTCCCCTACACCGGGAAATTCTCCAAGAGATCGACCGGATCGCCGTAGCGCTCGGCGAGCGCCACCACCTGCGGGTCGCGCAGCGCCATGAGGAAGCCCTTGTCGATGACCGTGCGGTTGCCCGCGGTCACCGTGGTGTCGAAGGTGACCATGTCCATGTGGACGTGCGGCTCTTCCCAGTACGGCATGACGCGCCGCAGATATTCCGACTCCTTGAGCCCGTTGACGCCGAAATGCAGCGCCCCCGGCGAGTTCGGGCCGGCGGGATAGATGTCGAAGCGCGGCGCCTTGGGATTGTGACCGCAGCCCAGCTCTTCCAGCGCGCCCCCGACGATGAAGCGCAAGACTTCGGCTTCCTCGCCGCGGCCGTGAACGGCGCGGACGCGGCCGTTCTCGAACTCGACGCCGATCTTTTCCTCGAACGGTTTTTCGAATCCCACCGCCCATTGCGGATAGAGGATGCCGTTGACCGGCATATGCGCGGCGTGGTCGCCGCCGACCATCTTGAGCTCGTAGAGGTTCGGCCCGTGGGTGGGCAGGTAATGGATGTAGCAGCCGTCCTCGTCGGCGACGTTGTGGCCGCGCCAGCGGTTGTCCTTCTTCATGATGGCGCGCATCGCCTCGGTGAAGTTCACCACGATGTCGGTGCCGCGCTCGTCGGTGAAGCGCAGGTCGAAATTCCCGGTGTCGGGATAGGCGCGCGAGGACGCGCGGATGATCTCGCCGAGCAGATCGATCGGGAAGCGCGCCTGCGGCGTGTGCAGGAGATCGAGGTTGCGGAAGAAGGTGATCTTGACCCAGCGCTGCCCTTTCTTGCGGCGCAGATTGATGCAGAAGGGATCGATCACCGAGGCGAACCAGGTGGACACGACGAAGGTGGCGCGCTCGATCAGGGACTTCGCCTCCTCCGGCACTTCCATCAGTCGCGTCGACGGCCCCATATAGGACGCAAACGTCGCGCCGCGCGCCTTGGCCACGCCGTACACCGCCTGCAGGACGCGCGGATCGATCAGGGGATCCGTCAGCATGACGACGTGATCGCCGGGTTTGATCGCCATCACCTTGTGGAAGTTGTCGGCGCCTTGCACGTAGCTCGATACGTCGACCTTCGGGTAGTCCACCGGATGCGGCAGGCCGCGCCGCGTTTTCGATTTGAGAATGTCCGCTGCCGAGGTCGGGATCAGAGCCATGGCGTCCTCCACGAGACCGGCGCGATGAATTGATCTTGAGCCGAAGCGATCGCGCCGCTGTTTGCGTCAGTCTAGGGCATTTTCCGCCGGAGGGTCGAGAGCGCCGCATGCGTGCACCGCCGGGCCGGCGGGCGCACCGCGCGTGCCGCACTTGTGTTCTTCATCCGCGCTGTAGCATGATCCGCGGACCGCTCGCGCGCGCCGAGGCTGCGGGACAGAAAGCGGATGACGACCGGGAGAGGAAAGCTCTGGAGCTTGGTTTCGGCTGCGCTCGGCGCGAGCCTGCTCGCGGCCATGCCGGCGCGCGCCGACGACGCGGCGGCGTTCTTCCAGGGCAAGCAGGTGCGCTTCTACACCATGGGCAGCCCGGGCGGCGGCTACGACACCTATATGCGCGCCCTGATCCCCCACCTGGAGAAGACACTCGGCGCCAAGATGCTGCCGACCAACGAGCCCGGCGCCGGCGGCCTGATCGCCATCAACCGCACCATCAACGCGCCTGCCGACGGATTGACCATCCTGCTCGTGGGCGGCGAAACCCTGGTGACGGCGCAGCTCTACGATGCGCCGGGCGTCAACTACGACGTGCGCAAGCTCACCTGGCTCGCGCGCCTGAGCAGCGAGGCGAAGGTCGCGCTGCTCGGGCCGAAGTCGCCCTACGGCAGCGTTCTCGACATGGCGAAGAGCGCGACGCCGGTGACCTGGGCGGGCTCCGCCAAGATCGACGGCAACGCCGATTTCACCGCCATCATGGCCTATGCGCTCGGCATGAAGAGCAAGATCATCACCGGCTACAAAGGCACGGGCGACATGAACCTCGCCATCCAGCGCGGCGAAGTGGACGGCCGGGTGGTGTCCGAGGAATCCGCCGCGCTCTACGGGCCGAGCAACGGCATGCGGGTGGTGACCGTGCTCGCGCGCGAGCGGGTCGAGCAGTTCCCGGACGCGCCGACCCTGTTCGAGGCGGCGAAGCTTTCCCCGGCGCAGGCGCACCTGATCGACTGGCGCGCCGGCATCGCGGGTCTCGGGCGATTGATGATGGTGACGCCGGGCACGCCGCAGGAGCGCGTCGAACTGCTGCAAAAGGCGTTCGCCGATATCGTCCGCGATCCGGCATTCGTCGCCGAGGTCAAGAAGCTCAGCCTCTCGGCCAATTACGCCAGCGCCGACGAGGTGCGCGCCACGGTCGAGCGGACGATGGCGACGCTCGACAAGGCGGGCCTCGCCGAAATCCGGCAGATTGCGCTCGAGCGCTATTACCAGTAGTGCGGTGGATTTGAAGTTCCTATCATTGTAGCCGCAAGCTCGCTTAGGAACTTCAAATCCAAGAACCGCACTAATGCCCCGAACCCGAAGTTCGTGCACATCGTGCGGCAAATGCGATCGCGAACTTCGGGTTCAAAAGGGGCGCAGGGCTCGCCAGGAGAGGACTAGATGTTCGCCAAGCTCAACCATCTCGCGATCACGAGCGATCATTACACGTTGCTCGGCATGTTCTATCGCGCCGCCTTCGGGTTGAAGGCGTCCGGCGACACCGCGCGCGAGATCGGCGCGATCTCGGTCGGCGACGGCTATCTCGGCATGACGTTGATCCCCCGCCGCGGCGGGCGCAAGGCGGGCCTCGATCATTTCGGCATCGAAGTGGAGGACCTCGACAAGGTCCGTGCCAAGGTGGCGAAGAAATATCCCGATATCGAGATCGTCAAGCGGCCGGGCAATCGTCCGTTTGCCAGCTACAGCGCGCACGACACCGCCGGCAACTATTTCGACTTGTCGCAGCCCGGACACGAAAATCGTGCCGAAGTCTATGCCAAGGGCGAATGGAAGCAGGACACGACCTTCAGCCACTTCGCGTTGCGGGCGCGCGAGGCGCGGCGCGTTGCCGACTTCTACGTGGATGTGTTCGAGCTCGAGGCGCGCAACGCGCCGACCGAAGACGGCGGCTATCACCTGACCGACGGCCGCGTCACCTTGGCGATCCTGCCGTGGAAGATTTCATCCTTCAATGGCGCCGGCATCGAGCAGCCCGGAATGGACCATATCGGCTTTCGCGTGCCCGACATCGACGCCTTCAGGGCTCACGTCGACAAGCTCGCCAAGACCAACATCTGCCTCGCGCCCAAGCCGATCGATTTCGATTCGGAGGGCGCGGCCCGGCTGGCATTGCTCAGGAAATGCTCGCACGGGAGCGTCCAGCTGGCGGACCCCGACGGCACGCTGATCGACGTCGAGGGCGATCACTGATCGGCGCGCGAGCGCCGCGATCCGCGCGCCGCGATGGGCCGTTCGGCCGGGGATTACCTGGGCGTGCCGGGGGCCGGGAGCGCGACCAGCCGGGAGCGGAAGGCGCGCACCGGCCGTCGCATGGTACACGATCGCGGCTGCGGCGATGCTGCATATCTGTCCGTGACGGTCGGCATGGCGGGCGGTCGACCTCGTCCCCCACATTGCGGCAATGCGATTTTCTTTCAAAGTTGGAGGACCGCTATGCCGGCACGAACCAGCTACCAAAAATCCGCTCCCGAGGTTTTCCAGAGCATGCTCGCGCTGCAGACGGCGACCCAGAAGTCGGGCCTGTCGCCCGCGCTGCTCGATCTGATGAACTACCGGGTCTCGCAGATCAACGGCTGCGCCTTCTGCCTCGACATGCATGCGAAGGATCTGCGGGCGCGCGGCGAGGCCGAGCAGCGCATCTACATGGTCAGCGCATGGCGCGAGGTCACGCACCTCTATGGCGCGCGTGAGCGGGCCGCCCTGGCCTGGGCCGAGGCCGTGACCCGGCTGGTCGATCAGCAGGTTCCTGATGCCGTGTACGAAGAGGCGCGCGGGCAATTCAGCGAAGCCGAGCTTGCGCAGCTGACGCTGGCGGTCGTCGCAATCAACGGATGGAACCGGCTCAACATCGCTTTCCGCACGCCGGCCGGCAACTACAAGTCCTCGGTCAAGCGACCGGCGGCGTAGCTGCCATCAGGCGCCCCCGTCTGCCCGCGCTATGCACTGCGTCGTTTCGCGCTAAACTGACATCCGCGAGGATGATCCGTCCGCGAGAGGAGCCGTCATGCTGTCCGATGCCGACCGCAAGAAAGCCGCCGACATTCTCATGGCCGCCGAAAAAGAGCGCAAACAGGCGGTGCAGCTCTCCAAGACCTGGCCGGACATCGCGATCGAGGATTCCTATGCGATCTCCACCGAGGTGGCCAGGCGCAAGATCGCCGCCGGAGCGAAGCTGATCGGCCACAAGGTCGGTCTGACCTCGAAGGCCATGCAGCGCTCCTCGCAGATCGACGAGCCGGACTACGGGCATCTGCTCGACGACATGATGATCGCCGACGGCGCCAGGATTCCGCACCAGAATTATTGCCGGCCGCGGGTCGAGATCGAGCTCGCCTTCATCATGGGCAAGCCCCTGAAGGGACCGGGCGTGGGCCTGGCCGAGGTCCTGCGCGCGACCGAATACGTCATTCCCGCGATCGAGATCGTCGATGCGCGCCTGCAGGACCCGCGCAAGATCTTCGACACCGTGGCCGACAACGGCGCCGCGGCCGGGATCGTGGTCGGCGGCCGGCCGGTCGGGCCGCTCGATGTCGACCTGCGCTGGGTGGGCGGCATCATGTACAAGAATTCCGAGATCGAGGAGACCGGCGTCGCCGCCGGCGTGCTCGGCCATCCCGCGCTCGGCGTGGCGTGGCTCGCCAACAAGCTCGGAAGCCACGGCGTCACGCTCGAGCCGGGTCATCTCGTGCTGGCGGGCTCGTTCACGCGCGTGGTGTTCGCGCAGAAGGGCGATACCCTGCACGCCGATTTCGGCGCGCTCGGCGGCATCGCGGTGCAATTCGTATAAGGGCCGAGATTGATGCTGCGAAAAATCTCGAGCTTGATCGCCGGCCTGCTCCTGCTGCTTCAGGCGGTGCCGGCGGTACACGCGACCGATTATCCGACGCGACCGGTCACCCTGGTCGTGGCCTTCCCGCCGGGCGGGGCGAGCGACGTGCTCGCCCGCATCCTCGGCCGCAAGCTCGAGCAGATCCTGGGGCAGCCTTTCGTGATCGACAACCGGCCCGGCGCCGGCGGCAACGTGGCGGCCGAGGCCGTCGCCCATGCCGCGCCCGACGGCTACACGCTGCTCACCGGCAACAACGCCATCCTGGCCACCAACGCGGCGCTCTACAAGAAGATCAATTTCGACCCGGTGGCGGACTTCGCCCCGATCGGCCTGATTGGATCGCAAGCAAATATCCTGGTGGTGAACCCGGCGCTGCCGGTCAAGTCCATGGATGAATTGATCGCACTCGCCAGGGCCAATCCGGGCAAGCTCAATTTCGCCTCGTCCGGCCACGGCCTGGCCGCGCATCTCGCCGGCGAGCTGTTCAAGGCGGAGGCCAAGATCGACATCATCCATGTGCCCTACAAGGGCGCCGCTCCGGCTCTGCAGGACGTCATCGCCGGCCACGTGCAGATGATGTTTGCCACCGCCTCGTCGGTGGTGCCGCACATTCGCGATGGCAAGGTACGCCCGCTTGGGGTGGCCGCGCTCAAGCGCACGACGGTCCTGCCCGATATTCCGACCATCGACGAGCTCGGGATCAAGAATTTCGATGCCACCACCTGGCACGGCCTGGTGGCGCCGGCGCGCACGCCGAGAGAGATCATCGCGACGCTCAATCGCGCGCTCGCGGCGACGCTCGACGATGCCGCCGTCAAGACCTCGCTCGCCGCTCTCGGCGTCGACGTTATCGGCGGCACGCCGGAGGAGTTCGCGGCCTATATCAAATCCGAGATTCCCAAATGGACCGCGATCATCAAGGCATCGGGCGCCAAGCTCGATTGACGGACGGTGCAACGAGCTCGGTGCGCTCCCTCTCCCCTTCGGGGAGAGGGTCGGGGTGAGGGGGCTCGAAGCCCATCGATAAACTTTAACCCCTCACCCCACCCCTCTCCCTATGGGAGAGGGAGCCGACCGAGTACGCCGCTGGGAAGTGCGCGACACGGACATGGCATGTTCGAAACCTGGTCGATGCCGACTGCTTATCGCGAGAGGGACCATGAACACGATTGATCGACCGACTGCCGCGCTCGCCCGCAAGGTCCGCCGCCTCGGGCACCTCGATCTCGCCGGCGCCGGCCAGGTGACCGTCTCCGGCTCCCACGCCTATGTCGGGCATATTCCTAGTCAGCTATCATCTCGGCACCTCGATCATCGATATCTCCGATCCGCGCCATCCGCGCGTGGTCGCCACCATCACGCTCGACGACCATGAATCCCACAGCCACAAGGCGCGCGTCGCCGGCGACATCATGATCGTCAACCACGAGCGCAACATGAGCAGGATCGGTCGGCGCGCCGAGCAGCTGCCGGCCGCGCGGCGCGCTCTGAGCGAGCAGCTCGGGCGCGAGCCGACGCGTGGGGAGATCGCCGCCAAGATGAGCGTGACCGAGGACGACCTGCGCATGCTCGAAGAGTTCGAGCAGCGCGGCTACCACAACGGCGGCTTCAAGATCTACGACGTATCCAGGCCCGCGCAGCCGAAGCTGATCTCATATCAGAAGACCGGCGGGATCGGCGTTCATCGCTTCGACATGGACGAGCGCCATGCCTATATCTCGACCGAGATGGCGGGCTATGTCGGCAACATCCTCGTCATCTACGACCTGCGCGATCCGCGCCAGCCGCAGGAAGTCGCGCGCTGGTGGATGCCCGGGCAGCACGTCGCGGGCGGCGAGACGCCGACCTGGTCCGGCCGGCGGCACCGGCTCCACCATGCGCTGCGCTTCGGCAGCGAGATGTGGGCGAGTTGCTGGCACGCCGGGATTCTGGGTGGTTGACGTGTCCGATCTCGCGCACCCCAGGAGCGCCGGAACCTACAACTACCATCCGCTGTTTCCCGAGCCGACGCATACCGTGATGCCGGTGCCGGGCCGTATCGGCGGCCGGCGCATCGCGCTTGCGATCGACGAGGAGGATCAGGCGCAGAGCGCGAGCGAGGAGGAAGCGCGGCGCGGACGCGCGCATGCGTGCCTGTTGACGTTCGACGTCAGCGATCTCGGCGCCATCAAGCCGCTCGGCCAGTTTCAGGTGAGCGAGCTCGATTCGCCCTTCAGCCGCACCGCCGGCGCGCGTTTCGGCGCGCACCAGTTCTGCGAGCGCATGGCGGGCAGCATCGTCTACGCCGTCTGGTTCGGCGGCGGGTTGCGGATCATCGACGTCGCCGACCCGCTGTGCCCGCGCGAGGTCGGCCATTTCATCCCGGAGCCAGTCGGCGGGCAGGCCGGCGCCGCAAAGCAACGACGTCGCGCTCGACCAGCGCGGCCTGATCTACACGGTCGATCGCCACGTCGGTTTCGATGTCTTGGAGTTTCAGGGGTGACGGCGCCGCGTGCTGTCCTCCGGACGTCATGCCCGGCCTTGTGCCGGGCATCCACGTCTTTGGTCCCGAATAGCAAGGCGTGGATGGCCGGGACAAGCCCAGCCATGACGGCGAATGGAACCAGCGACAACGGCCGTCAGAATGACCTTCGTCACTGCGTCGACTGATAGAACGTCCTGGCGTCCGCACTGAAGGCTTTGCGTGATTCCGCATCGATATAGAACATATGGCCGCCGCGGTAGCGGCGAAGCTGGGTGCGCGACGGATCGCCGAACGGCGGCAGATGGTCGAGCACGTAGCGGCTCACCGCGTAAGGCGTCACCATGTCGCTATAGCCGTGCGCGACGAGCAGACGAAACGAGGGATTGAGCGAGAGCAGTTCGCGCACGTCGTCGGTGACGCTCGCCGAGTTGCGCGCGGAGTGTTCGCCCCAATCCCATTTGCTCGAAATGTCGGACGCCAGCAGGACGTAGGTCATCTCGGTCTTGAAGCCGAGTTCATCGCGCGCATAGGCGGCGAAGGCGCCGCCATAGGCGCGGGTCAGACCGTCGAGCAGCGGATCGGGGCCGCGCGCGGCTTCCTGCTCCGGGAACGGATCGGCGACCGCGAAGGTCGCGTCGTAGTGGCTGACGACCTTGCCCTCGGCGGAGCGCAGATGCTTGACATAGGCGTCGCGGATGAAGCCGCGGGATCGGGCGACGACATCCTCGGGAAGCCCGGTGATCTGCGCGACACGGGCATAGAAGTTGCGCGCGGCATCCGCGCCGGGCCGCGGCCCCGCGAGGGTGGTGAGATAGTCGGTGAGCGCGAAGCGCTCGGCCTCCGCCAGCGCCTGCGTGGTGAAAGTGCCTTTGCGTTCGAGTTCGGCCGCCGCCAGCGACGGCAATTGCAGCGCAGCGCCCAGGGCGAACCGGTTGCTGCCGAAAATCAAGCCGCCCTCGATCAGCGGCGACACCATGACGATGCCGGACACGATGATGCCCTGCTCGCGTTGCAGCGCCTGCGCGACCTTGGCGGCACGGAAGCCGCCATAGCTCTCGCCGAGAAGGTATTTCGGCGAGTTGCCGCGCCCGTTCTTGGCGACGTAGAGCGCTACGGTCTTGGCAAGCGACTCGGCATCGCGGCGCACGCCGTAGAATGCGGCGGCGCCGTCGGGCTTGGCCGCCTTGCTCCAACCGGTCCCGACCGGATCGATCATGACCAGATCGGTGAAGCCGAGCCAGGTTTGCGGATTGTCCCGCATCCGAGCGGCGGCGGCGTCGTGACCGACAAAGTCGAGAATCTTCGGCCCGACCAAGCCCAGGGTCAGATAGGCTGAGGCCGCGCCGGGTCCGCCGTTGAAAGCGAAGGTGACGGGACGGTTGGTTGCCTCGGCGTTCTTGGCGACATAGGCGGTGTAGTAGATCGCCGCCGAGCGCTCGCCCGATTGATCGAACAGCGAGAGCGTGCCGGCGGTCGCGGTGTAGGCGAGCTGGCCGCCCGGAATGTCGATGGTGTGCTCGGTCACGGAATCCGCCGGCAGCAGCCGCAGCACGCTGTCGCGTGCTTCGGCCTGTCGTTGCTCCCCTTGTCGCTGTTCCGGCGGTCGTTGCTCGCTCTGTTGCGCGGGCGGCCGGCGCGCGCGCTCCTGCGCGCCCGCGACCGTGGCGGCGCTTGCGATCAGCAGCGCCAACAGCAAGCGCGCGGCGGGCAGGCGGCTTACCTTCGTCATGCTGGGGAAAGTCGTGGTGGGCGTGGTCATTGAGGCGTCCTGGGTCTGTCGATCCTGCGGGCGCCCCCCGGCTCGGGCGCACCATAGCGATATCGCTGCGTCCGCTCAAACCCGTTGCTCGGTGGACAACAGGCGGGATATCAGGGAATGTCGAGGCCTTCCCGGCGTCCGCCGGGCCAAGAGAAAACATTCGTCAACGAGAAACACCTCGTAGGTGCCGAGAAATGCCGTTTTCCAGGGCCTCGCGTGCGCTCGAACGATTCACTGTCCTCGATCTGACCCGCGTCCGCTCCGGCCCGACCTGCGTGCGCCAGCTCGCCGACTGGGGCGCCAACGTCATCAAGATCGAGTTACCGCCCGAGCCCGGCGGCGGCGATCCGCTCGGCGGCCCGCGCGAAGGCTCCGACTTCCAGAACCTGCATCGCAACAAGCGCAGCATGACGCTCAATCTGAAGGTGCCCGCGGCCCTGGCGGCCTTCAGGCGCATGGTCAAGAAGGCCGACGTGGTGGTCGAGAATTTTCGCCCCGACGTGAAGCGGCGGCTCGGCATCGACTATCACGCAATTGCGCAAGATCAATCCCGAAGCTCGTCTATGCCAGCATTTCCGGCTTCGGGCAGAACGGCCCCTATGCCGACCGGCCGGGCTTCGACCAGATCGCGCAAGGCATGGGCGGGCTGATGTCGATCACCGGCCTGCCGGGGCAGGGGCCGGTGCGCGTCGGCATCCCGATCGCCGACCTGAGCGCCGGTCTGTTCTGCGCGCTCGGTATCCTGGTCGCGCTGCTCGAGCGCGAGAAGTCGAAGAAGGGCCAGCGTGTCGCGACCTCGCTGCTGCAGGCGCAGATCTTCATGCTCGATTTCCAGGGTGCGCGCTGGCTGATCGAGGGCGAGGTGCCGAAGCAGGCCGGCAACAATCACCCGACCAGCATCCCGACCGGCGTGTTCAAGACCGCCGACGGCCATATCAACATCGCCTCGACCGGCCCGAAGATCTGGGCGCGGTTCTGCGAGGCCGCCAACGCAACTGATCTGATGCGGCGCCCGGATATCAGACCGCGGCGGAGCGCTCGAAGAACCGCGACGCGCTCAATGCCGAGATCGAGAGATATACCCTCAAGCGCACGAGCGCCGACTGGATCGAGCTGCTCAACAAGGCCGGCGTGCCCTGCGGGCCGATCTATTCCATCGACCAGGTGTTTGCCGATCCGCAGGTCGAGCATCTCGGCATCGCGCAGCCGGTGAAGACCAAGGACAAATCGAAGCTGCGCATGGCGGGCCAGCCGATGACGCTCTCGCGCACGCCGAGCCGGCTCGCGGCGCCGCCGCCCGCAGCTCGGCGAGCACACCGACGCGGTGCTCAAGGAATTCGGGTTCAGTGCCGAAGGACATCGCGGCGCTGCGCAAGGCGAACGCCCTTTGACAAGGGACGGTGGATTCGGCGCCCCATGAGCGAGCGGCGCGGAGGACAAGCGATGGACGATGTGACCAAGCCCGACAGTCCGGACAAGATGCTCTCGCGCAAGGACGGGCGCGTCGGCTACGTGATCTTCAACAATCCCGAGCGCCACAACGCGGTGTCGCTCGAGATGTGGGCGGCGCACCAGCCGAATCCTCGACGACTTCGCCAACGACGACGAGGTGCGCGTGGTCGTGCGTCACCGGCGCCGGCGGCAAGGCCTTCGTGTCGGGCGCCGACATCTCGAAATTCGAGAGCGAGCGCGCCTCGCTGGACGCCACCAAGCTCTACAACGACGACGGTCGAGCAGCGCCTATGCGAGCGATCCAGGAGTTTCCCAAGCCGACCATCGCGATGATCCGCGGCTATTGCATCGGCGGCGGGCTCGGGCTCGCGGTCTGCTGCGACCTGCGCATCTGCTCGGACAATTCGAGCTTCGGGGTGCCGGCGGCGAAGCTCGGGCTCGGCTACTCGCTATGCCGGGCATGCAAGCGGCTCATCGACCTCGTCGGCCCGTCCTTCGCCAAGGAGATCTTCTTCACCGCGCGCCAGTTCGACGCCGAGGAGGCGCGCGGATGGGCCTGGTCAACCACGTCGTGCCGCGAGGCCGAGCTCGAGGCCTATGTGAAGAACTACGCCGAGACCATCGCCGGCAACGCGCCGCTGACGGTCAAGGCGGCCAAGTTCATCGTCGGCGAGGTCGTGAAGGACGAGAGCAAGCGCAACCTCGCGCGCTGCGCCGAAGTGGTCGAGGAGTGCTTCGCCAGCAACGACTACATCGAAGGCCGCCGCGCCTTCATGGAGAAGCGCAAGCCGGTATTCACCGGCTCCTGAGGGAGCAGGTCGGCGTCTGTGGCAAGGAGTCCCGGAGCCGAATTCCGATATCCATGCGAATATCCTGTCGTGCGGCGGGTCATGGACGGGGCAGGCCCGGACCGCCGCCGAGACGCCGAGGGCAAGACGTGGCAGCAGTTGAGTTACGTGGTCTGACCAAGCGTTATGGGGAGCTTGCCGTCGTCAATGACGTGTCGCTCACCATCGAGCATGGCCGGCTGGTATGCCTGCTCGGCCCCTCCGGCTGCGGCAAGACG
>CAWGEH010000024.1:0-322794 GCA_963821505.1 uncultured Alphaproteobacteria bacterium | reverse complement strand
CACCATGATTGGCGAGCTATCCCAAGGCGATAAATCGCAACACGCGAGAGGCCGCCAACGCCAGTGCCGTGCGAGAAGCCTATTTGTGGTTTGGTCTACCGTCCTCAGATGCCGCCGACGTCACCGCCCAGTCACTGAATCGGCATCTCGTGCGCGAACAGGAAGGCGACACGGTCCATCTCGGGGGCAAGGATCACTGTGTTCGCCTGTCGCCCGATCCTGCGCGTGCTGCTATCTTGCTGCCATGCCGAAGGACGAACTCATAGTCCAATTGCTGAAGATCGCGTTGGGCCTTGCGCTCGGCGCCTACTTCGTTTGGTGGAGCTTGGAGGTTCTTCACAGACTTCCACCTCACTAAGCGTGGTTCAAACTGATCGCCGAGGAAACCGCGAAGTGGACCAAGGTGGTGAAATGCGGGTCTAGCGCATGTTCCGGAAAAGTGGGAACCGGTTTTCCGAAGAGAACATGCGCAGAATTCGAAGGTCTAGAGCGCATCACGATTCGACCTAATCGGGATGCGCTCTAGTGTGCCAACAAAATCGGGATGGCGGCGTGTTCCATGACGTGCCGGGTCACGCCGCCGAAGAAGAATTGCCGGTAGTGGCCGTGCGTGTAGGCGCCCATGACGATGAGGCCCGCCTGGCCCGTGCTCGCCCGCGCCAGCAGGCTCAGGCCGATCGGACGCGAGTCCTCGACCGAAACCCGGCCCGCGACAATTCCATGCCAGCCCAAGTAGCGCAGCAATTCCTCGGTCTCGGTACGGTGCTTTCGCTCGGGGGCGGCAAAGACGTCGACCCCACCCTCGCATTCGGCGAGAAATGGCAGGGCGAAACCGACCGCCCGCGCGGCCTCGAGGCTGCCGTTCCACGCGATGAGAGGACGATGGAACAGGTTTGCGGATGCCCCGCCGGGCACCATCAGCACGGGTCGGCCGGTGTCGAACAAGGCGGTTTCCAGCGCCATCAGCGAGGAGCTGGTGGAGGCCCTGCTCGGTCGCGCAATAACGATCAGGTCGCTGAGCCGGCCAAGCCGCGCGATGACTTCGTTTTCATATCCGACGATTTCCCGCCACAGGGTGGAGGGGTGCCGGATCGCCGCCGCGGTTTCCCGCACCGGCAGCTTGCACTGCGCTTGCCACTCCTCGAAGTGGCGACGAGCGTGCACGGCGGCTTCGGCGACGGCACGCTCAAGGGGAATCTCCAGGAAACGATCGCTGTACCGCTCGTAACCGGTGTCCGCGGACACGCCGTGGACATCGAAGCGTACGTGCAGCACGTCGATGTGGCTGGCAAAGCGCAGCGCAACCGCCAATGCATGGTCCAAGACGGCCCGATCCGCCTCCGTTCCGTCGATACAGGCCAAGATTTGCTTGATGCTTGCATGCCGTGAGGGCGTTCCCTCGATCTCGACCGATGAATTGGCGGCTGATCGCGCATTGAAAGAGCGGTCGCTTCGCAGAGGCTTGCCTTGACCTGTCCTTGCAGCCACGACGGCTCTCCTCGTGCTCTCCTGGGGGGACTATCTCGACGGGCGCGAGCACGACGGCAAATAACAAGAACGCTTCGTCTCAGAGGGCTTTGATATGGATCAAGCCGTCCGGAGTGCGTTCGGTGCCGTCGAGGACGAGCCGCCAAGATCCCGCGGTCGAGGCGTGCTGAAATGCCCCTCGGAAACTTTGCCTGCCGCGAAGTTGATCCTGATCAATGTCGATGGGCCCCCGACGTACTCTTTGAATGACGGATTTGTTCCAGTCTGCACATGACCCAGGAAACCATCCGATGGCACATAAACAGGTCCTGTTCCGTTCCACGGCGCGGGAAAAGATCCTGCGCGGCACGGCCCAGCTCGCCGACGCGGTGCGGGTGACCTTGGGCCCGAGATCGAAGTCGGTCCTGATCGAGAAGAAATGGGGATCGCCGATCGTCTGCAACGACGGCGTCACCATCGCAAAGGAATTCGATCTCAAGGACCCGGAGGAGAATCTCGGCGCCCAGATGCTGCGCCAGGCGGCGGAGAAGACCGGCGATCTCGTGGGCGACGGAACCAGCACCTCCACGATTTTGGCGCACGCGATCTTTGCCGACGGGGTTCGCAACGTCGTGGCCGGGGCGAGCGCCATCGACATCAAGCGCGGGCTGGACCGGGGAACCAAAGCCGCGGTCGATGCGCTGAAAGCGCTGTCGCGGCCGGTCGCGACCCGCAAGGAAAAGGCGCAAGTGGCCACCATTGCGGCCCACAACGATCCGGCCATCGGCGAGCTCGTCGCCGGCGCCATGGAGAAGGTCGGCGGCGAGGGCGTCATCACGGTCGAGGAAGCGAAGACCACCGAAACGGCCCTCGACGTGGTCGAAGGCATGCAGTTCGACCGCGGGTTTCTCTCCCCCTACTTCGTCACCAGCCCGGAGAAGATGGAGGCGGTGCTGGAGGACGCCTTCGTGCTGCTTTCCGATCGCAAGATCGGCACGCTCAAGGACCTGATCCCGCTGCTCGAGCAGGTGGCCAAGGCCGCGCGTCCGCTCTTGGTAGTCGCCGAGGACGTCGAGGGCGAGGCGCTCGCGGGCCTCATCGTCAACCAGATCCGCGGTGCGCTCAAGAGCTGCGCCGTCAAAGCCCCGGGATTCGGGGACCGTCGCAAGGCCATGCTGCAGGACATGGCGGAATTGACGGGAGCCATGGTGGTCTCCGAGGAGCTCGGCCTGACTCTCGAGCATGTCACCCTCGAACAGCTCGGACGCGCCAAGCGCGTCGTAGTGGACAAGGACAACACCACCCTCATCGGCGGCGGTGGGGATCGCAAGCGAATCGACGCGCGGATCGAGCAAATCCGTCGCGAGATCGAGAAGACCACCAGCGACTACGATCGCGAGAAGCTGCAGGAGCGACTGGCCAAGCTCGTCGGCGGCGTGGCTGTCATCCGCGTCGGCGCCCCGACCGAGGCCGAGATGAAATCGAAGAAAGAGGCCCTCGACGATGCGATCAGTGCGACGAAAGCCGCGGTGGCGGAGGGCATCGTGGCGGGCGGCGGCCTGGCTTTGCTACGCTGCACCGAAGCCGTGCAACGGGAAGAGGCCAAATGCGACGGCGACGAACGCACCGGCGTGCAAATCTTGAAGCGCGCTCTCGAAATTCCGACCCGCCAGATTGCGGAAAACTCCGCCGTCGATGGCGGCGTCGTGGTCGCCCGCATGCTCGCCGGCCAAGGCAATTACGGGTTCGATGCCGGGCGCAAGGAATACGTCGATCTGGCCGAGGCGGGCATCATCGATCCCACCAAGGTGGTGCGGGTTGCGCTCGAGAACGCGGTGTCGGTCGCAAGCGTGCTCCTGCTGACCGAAGCGACCATGACCGAGATTCCCGAAACCAAGAGGGAACCGGCGCTGCAGCCTGAAATGGCGATGTAATCGGAATCACCCGCGAAGGCTGCGGCCGCCGGCCGCGGGACTTCCCTCGGACTGCCCGCCGTGGGGCCGTGGAGAAGCGTCTCGACAACATGCGCAGTTGATCTAGGTCATGGTGCGCCACGGACGGGCAGGTATCGGCGAGCGTGGAAGGCTGGGAGAGTGCAACGCATGTCGTACGCGACGTTGATGGTACATGTCGGTAATTCCCTGCTGCGTCTGATCGAGGACGAAAACATCAACCTGGTGGTCGCCGGCGGCTATGGACACTCGCGGCTGGGCGAATGGGCATTCGGCGGGGTCACCAACGATCTGATGGCGGAAAGTCCGATCTGTTGCCTGTTCTCGCATTGATCCCCAGAGGAAAACATGTCGTACGCGGCTCTCATGGTGCATTTCGACGGAAGTCGGCGATCGCAGCGACGGCTGCGGGTCGCGGCGGATTTGGCGACTCGCTTTCAGGCGGTGCTGATCGGCATTGCCGGCCGATCATATCTGCCCCCGTTTCTCGCCGAGGATGCTGCCGTCGGCGTCGACGAAAAGGATGCCGAGCGGCAGGAGATGATCGACATCCTCGCCGACATCGGAACGAAGTTTCGCGCCGGAGCCAAGCAAATCAAGAACGTGGAATGGCGTGGGATCATCGATGATGCGAACAGCCTGATTGCGCTGCACGCGCGCGCGGCTGACCTCGTTATCGTTGGCCGCCCGGCGGACCCTGGCGATCTCTACTACGCGCTCGATCCCGGCGTCACCATTGTTCGTGCCGGACGTCCGGTCTTGCTCGTGCCCGATGATCTCGAATCGCTTCAGGCGCAACGCGTGGTCGTAGCCTGGAAGGACAGCCGGGAGTCCCGCCGTGCCGTTCAGGACGCGCTTCCGTTTCTCCAGGATGCAAAGGAAGTGATGATTGTCGAGGTCTGCGAGTACGGGAAGGAGGCGCAAGCCCAGAGATGCGTTGACGACGTCGGCAGTTACCTGCTCCGCCACAAGGTCAACGTGGGAGCCAAGGCATACCTCCACGCCGAGCAGGCTGTCGCCGCCGAAATTCTGCGATTCGCGAAGGATGAAAAGGCCGATTTGATCGTCGCGGGGGGCTACGGACGCAGCCGGTTGGGCGAATGGATGTTCGGCGGGGTCACGCGCGGTTTGCTTGCCGACAGTCCCCTCTGCTGCCTGTTCTCGCACTGAGACGATGCAATGGCGGGGGGATGGACAATGAGCGCAGCTTCACCGTCGAACGGCAGGCGTCTCGCGGACGAACCCGCAGGCGATGGCACCGGCGGCGTGATGATGTCGATGACACCGGGCGCACTCGAGGACTGCATCCGCGCGAGCAGCATCGGCGTCGCGAATTGGTCCGAGGCGGTTGAACGCGCGCAGGTTCCGGCCGAAGCAAGCATTCGCCGTGGTGGCGCCTGCTTCGTCGATATTCCGAAAGGGTGAAATTTGCTCGACGGGACAGCAAACGCTGGGACAATCGAGCTGACCTTTCTTGGCACGCGCGGTGAAATCAAGCTCCGGTCGCGGCGGCATCGGCGCCACAGCTCGTTGCTTGTTCATTACGGCAGTGCTCGTGTCATGATCGACTGCGGGGCTGATTGGTTGGATCGGCTCTGGACAATAGCGCCGACCTCGATCGTGCTCACGCACGCGCATGCCGATCACGCCTCTGGCCTTGCCGAAGGCGCTCCGTGCCCAGTCTATGCTACCAAGGCAACGTCGGACTTGCTCCTTCGCTATCCCATTCATGATCGACGCAGGCTGCCACTGCGAAAACCGGTGACAATTGATGGACTAACCTTCGAGGCGTTTCCGGTCCAACATTCGGTCCTCGCGCCGGCTGTCGGATATCGCGTATCGGCGGGTAGCAACAGTTTCTTCTACTTGCCGGACGTAGCCGAACTTCCCAGCGCTTCGGCGGCGCTTCGCGGAATCGACCTCTACATTGGCGACGGGGCCACCGTGAGGCGTTCGATGGTGCGCAACAAGAATGGAGCTTCAATCGGGCATGCTCCAATCACCTTTCAGCTCGGCTGGTGCGAGAAGGCAAGGGTTCATCGTGCGATTTTTACCCACTGCGGTTCGCAGATTGTAGGCAGGGATCCGCGCCAGATTGAGGGCGTCGTGCGGCGGCTCGGCTTCGAGCACGGCGTTCACGCACGCGTCGCCTATGACGGACTCACTTGTCGATTGCGCCCCACCGGTGTTCCGCCAGGGCCGCATGCAGTTAGCGGCTGACCGGCGACGAGGAGCGCGACACCCGGGAGCGTTTCGTCGGCGAGCACGATCGGAAAATTCCCGCTCGAGCACGCGAAGCCAGGAAAAATATTACATTCGATGCTCCAGCTTCGCGAGAATGGCCGCTACTTCGTCCTTGAGCTTCAAGCGGCGCTTCTTCAACCGTTCGAGCACCTCGTCGGTGGTCGGCTCTTCCTCCGATTCGATGCGCTGGATCTTGCGGTTGACCTCGTCGTAGCGTGCCGCGAGTTGTTTGAACTCGTAGTTGCTCCGCGTCAGCCGTTCGATCAGCGACGCTTCCTGGGGAAACTCCTCTTGCAGCTCGTGCGGAATGCGCATCATGAATGGCCTCCTGGTCCCTTGCGAACCTTAGAGCACCGCGCCTGGGCTTGTGCTTTGCGCTGGATCAAATGCTTCACTCATCCTTCGCTCTCGCAACGACGCCGCCCTCGATTGTACTCGAGGCTCCGCCGCAGCAAGGAAAAATCTCCGTTGGCCAGCGCGATGCCGTCGGCTTGATGCAGATCAACAGACGCGGTTGCAAGTCACGGCACGATCGCAGCCACGCGAGCGTGTCGCGAACCGCCGAAATTAGGGCCTGCAGCCATGCTGGCTGGATCATCGCAACGATTGTCTGATGCCGCCGCTCTCAAGCGTGAATTTCCAGGGCTGGCGGACCCCCAGCTCCATTACCTGGACAATGCAGCAACGGCACAAATGCCGGAAGTCGTGCTCAATGCTTTGCGGCGCTTCGAGGTGGAAGCGCGCGCCAATGTGCACGAGGGAATGCATCGACGGGCGCGCGCGGCCACGGACGCATATCATCAGGCGCGGGTGCGCGTCGCACGTTTCCTGAACGCCGGGTCGGAGCAAGAGGTCGTCTTCACCTACGGCGCGACGTCCTCGATCAACCTGTTGGCGCATTGCTTCGGCGGTCGCTTGCAGCCCGGCGAGGAGATCCTGCTCTCTCTGCTCGAGCATCACAGCAATCTGGTGCCGTGGCAGACGCTGGCCGCGCAGCGCGGCGTCGTCCTGCGGTTTTTGCCGATGACGCCGGAGGGGCGGCTCGACCTTGACCGGATGGGTTCGCAGTTGACCGAGCGATGCCGGCTGGTCGCCCTTACTCATTGCTCGAACGTGACCGGCGCGCTGACCGACGTCGGCCGGGTGGTGGCCGCGGCGCGCGCTGTCGGAGCGAAAGTCATGCTCGACGGCGCGCAACGCGCGCCGCACGGTCCGCTCGACCTGCGCAAGCTCGACGTCGACTTCTACGCGTTTTCCGGTCACAAGGCCTATGGGCCGACGGGGATCGGCGTGCTCTGGGGCCGGCGCGAACTCCTCGACGCCATGCCGCCGTTCATGACCGGTGGGCAAATGATCGAGGAGGTCACGCCCGCTCGTGCGACTTTCAGGCCGCCGCCGCGACGTTTCGAGGCCGGGACGCCGCCGATCGCCGCCGCGGTCGGCCTCGGCGCCGCCCTCGACTGGATGGAGAGCGCTCGATTGGCGTGTCATCCAGGATCATGAGTTGGGTCTGACCCGCCGCCTGCTCGGCGGGCTGAGCGTCGATTCCCGGCGTGCGGGTGCTGGGACCCCTCGACACCACCGAGCGGCGCGGCGTGGTCACCTTCTCCGTCGAGGGCTTCTCTGCCGAGCAGGTCTGTCGTCACCTCGATGGCCACGGCGTGGCACTGCGCGGCGGTCATCATTGCGCCCAGCCGCTGGTCCGCGCGTTCGGCGTCGAGGGCGCCGCGCGGGCAAGCTTGGCGCCCTATAGCCAAGTGACCGACGTGGAAGCGCTGCTCGACGGGCTCGAAGAGCTGGTGCGAGCGCATCCCGCATCGCGCACACCTGTTGCGTAGCGGATATCGAGCGGGTTGATAGGCGGTGTCCGGAGCGCTCAGCGGTTGCCCGATTTAAGCTTGGTCGTGAGGTAGGCGACCGCCCCGTCGAGCGTGATGAGCTTCGGATAATCGAGCTCGGGAATCTCGACACCGAGGCGATGATGGACTGCGATCATGAAATTGAGAAAATCCATCGAATCGATATCGAGTGCTTCGCGCAAGTCCGCCGCGGGCATCGAGCGTCCGCAAATCCATCTCGGGTGCAATGTTCCCGAGTTCCTCCTGCAGGGCGGCGCGAATGTCGGCGTCGTTCATAGTTTTTCCGGCTCCAGCAGCAGCTTGCCGATCTCGGCCAGAAACAGCGCGCCGGCATGCCCGTCGCTCACCCGATGGTCGGCTGCGAGCGTGATGGTGACGACCGAGCGCGGCCCGATGGCGCCGTCGACGAGCCAAGGCCGCGCCACGACCTTGCCGAAGCCGACGAGCGCGACCTGGGGCGGATAGATGATGCCGTACAGCGCCTCGACCCCGCGTTCGCCGAGGCTTGAGACCGTAATCGTCGGATCGGCCATCTCCGAGCTGCGAATGCGCCCGGCCCGCATGCGTTGAACGAGGTCGCGCATGCGGGCCATGAGCTCGTCGAGCGGTAGTCCGATCCGCATCGTGCAGTGCCGGGGCCGCCAATCCGCCGCCGCGGATGGCGATCGCGAGCCCGACATGGACCACGGATGCGGGCTCGTAGCCCCCGTCCCGGTAGAAGCCGTTGAACGCGGCGAAGCGGCGCGCGGCCAAGGCCACCGACTTGACCGCGAGCGCGCCCATCAGCAGGCGGCTGTCCGGCGGCCGCGACGCGTTCGTGCGCGCGAGCCACTGTTCGCACGGCGTGACGTCGACTTGATGCTCCAGGTAATAGTGCGGGATGTCCCGCTTCGATCGTGCCATGGCGGCGGCGATGGCCGTTCGCATGGCGTCGAGATCGAGCCCGATCGCGCGTTTTCGTTCGGCGGGCGCCGTGATGGCGCCGAGGGTGCGCTCGATGTCGGCACGGACGATCGCGCCGGCGGGGCCGGTGCCAACGACTCTGGCAAGATCAGTACGATGCGTCTCCGCAAGTCGTCGCGCGGCCGGTGACATCCGCACGCGCCCGCCACTGGCCGCGGTCGTCGTCGGCGCCGGCGACGGGGTTAGGACTGTGTGGGCCGCTGCCGGAAAGGCCCGCGGGGGCGCCTCAACCATGCTCGCCGGTGGAGCGACCAGCGCGGCCGCGGTTGCTGCCGGCGCCGGGGCGGCTGGCGCGGCCGCGATGGCGCCGGCTCCCGCTTCGACCTCGGTTCGTATCCGCGCGAGCGGGGTCCCGACCGGTACCTTGCTGTTGAGATCGACCAGGATCTGCTCGACCCGGCCGCTCTCGAAGATTTCGATTTCGATGGCGCCTTTCTGGGTCTCGACCACGGCGACGATGTCGCCGCGCTTGACCTGATCCCCAGGCTTCACCAGCCACTCGACCAGCGTGCCCGCCTCCATGTCGGCGCCGAGGGAGGGCATGCGGAACTCGACCACGCGCAGCCCTTACGCTCGTCCGAGCGCGGCCTTCGCCGCCGCGATGATCCGGGGCACCTGCGGGATCGCCGCCTGCTCGAGGTGGCGAGGGTAGGGGATCGGCACCTCCTCGCTGCAGACGCGACCGATCGGCGCGTCGAGCTCCCAAAACGCCTGCTCGTTGATGCGCGTGCAGATTTCGGCGGACAGGCTGCCGCTGCGCCAGCCTTCGTCGATTATCACCGCGCGCCGGGTCTTGGTCACCGACGCCATGATGGTCGCGTCGTCGAGCGGCCGCAAGCTGCGCAAGTCGACGACCTCGGCGTCGATGTTCTCGGCGGCGAGCGCCGCCGCGGCCTCGAGCGTCTTCCACAGCGAGCCGCCATAGGTGATGAGCGAAACGTCGTGCCCGGCGCGACGGACGGCGGCCTTGTCGATGTCGACGGCGCCGGCGTCGGCCGCGAGCTTGCCGGTCATGTTGTAAAGCATGACGTTTTCGAAAATCAGCACCGGGTCCGGATCCTGCAGCGCCGTCCATAACATACCGCGCGCGTCCTCGAGCGTCGCCGGAGTCAGCACCTTGATGCCCGGGATGTGCGCGTACCAGCCTTCCAGGCTGTGCGAATGCTGGGCGGCAAGCTGGCGGCCCGCCCCGGTCGCCATGCGGATCACCAGCGGCACGCCGAACTGGTTGCCGGACATGTGGCGCACCGTGGCAGCGGTATTGAGGATCTGGTCGAGCGCCAGCAGGCTGAAATTCACCGTCATCAGCTCGACGATGGGACGCATGCCCGCCATCGCCGCGCCGACGCCGGCGCCAGTGAAGCCGGATTCCGACAGCGGTGTATCGCGGATGCGCTCGGGGCCGTATTCCGCCAGCAGGCCCTTGCTCACGGCATAGCATCCGCCGTAACGGCCGACGTCCTCGCCCATCAGGAACACGCGGTCGTCGCGGCGCAGCGCCTCGCGAATCGCCTCGCGCATCGCCTCGCGATAGCTGAGCTCGATGGTTGTGGACGGGGCGGTCATGGCACGTCGCGCGCTATGCGGCCTTTTCCGAATGAATGAAGCGTGTGAGCTGCTCGACCGGCTCGTAGGTTCCGTTTTCGGCGAATGCGACGGCGGTGGCGATCTCGGCATCAACCTCGGCTTCGATGCGAGCCAACTCGTCGGGATGGATCATGTGGTTGCTTTCGAGCCAGCTTCGAAACCGCACGATCGGTTCCTTGTGGCGCCAGGCCTCGATCTCGCCCTTGTCGCGATAAAGCTGGGCATCGAACATGGAATGCGCCCGCAAGCGATAGGTGCGGCATTCCAGGAAATAGGGCTTGCCGCTCTCGCGCACCGCGTGGACGGCCCGGCGCGCCGCGGCTTCGACCGCGACCACGTCCATGCCGTCGACGGCCTCCGACGCCACCCGGTAGCACGCGGCCTTACGCTGGATATCGGTTTCCGATTCCGAGATCGCCAGCGCGGTCCCCATGGCATAGAGATTATTCTCGCACACGAACAGCACCGGCAATCCCCAGAGCGCGGCGAGGTTGACGCTCTCATGAAATTCACCTTCGGCGACGGCGCCTTCGCCGAAGAAGCAGGCGGTGACGACGTCGTCGCCCCGCATGCGATCGGCCAACGCAAGCCCGATCGAGAGCGGCAGGCCGCCGCCGACAATGGCGTTGCCGCCGTAGAAGTTGGTGGCGCGATCGAACAGGTGCATCGAGCCGCCGCGTCCGTGGCTGCAGCCTTCCTGCTTCCCGTACATCTCCGCGAGCGCCGTCGTCATCGGCACGCCGCGCACGAGCGCGTGGCCGTGCTCGCGGTAGGTGGCGACGATCCGGTCGCGTTTATCCAGCACCGGAATCACCCCGACGGCGACCGCCTCTTCACCATCATAGAGATGCAGGAACCCGCGGATCTTTTCCTGCGTGTAGAGCTCCGCGCACTTGTCCTCGAAGCGGCGGATGCGGATCATCTGCTTCAGGAGTTCCAGCGCATGTGCCCGCGACAGTCGCGGCTTGTCGATCGCTGCGGTCATCGCTCCTCGCTTTCGAGCGTCGAGATGTCGCCCTCCGGCAGGCCGAGCTCGCGCGCCTTGAGCAAGCGGCGCATGATTTTGCCGCTGCGCGTTTTTGGCAGGTTCTGCCGGAAGGCAATGTCCTTCGGCGCCACGGCCGGACCCAGGCGCGCCCGCGCATGGCCCAGCAACTCCTTGCGCAGCGATTCGCTCGGCGCGATACCGTTCTTGAGAGCGACAAATGCCTTGACCATTTCGCCCGCGGTCGGTTCCGGGATGCCGATCACCCCGGCCTCGGCGACCGCCGCATGCTCCATCAGCGCGCTCTCGACCTCGAACGGGCCGATGAGATGGCCGGCGCTCTTGATGACGTCGTCCGCGCGGCCGACGAACCAGTAGTAGCCCTCGTCGTCCCGCATCGCCAGATCGCCGGTCAGATACCAGCCGCCTACGAAGCATTTGCGATAGCGCTCTTCCTCGTTGAGATAGGCGCGCATCATCGACGGCCAGCCCGGGCGCAACGCAAGCTCGCCCATCACCATGGGTTCCGTGATCTCCCGCACGCGCCCACCTGCAAGGCGCTCGATGACACCCGCCGTGACGCCCGGGAGGGGGCGGCCCATCGACCCGGGCTTCACGTCCATCGAGGGATAATTGGAAATCATGATACCGCCGGTCTCGGTCTGCCACCAATTGTCGTGGAACGGCTTGCCGAAGGCCTCGACCCCCCAGACCACGGCCTCCGGATTGAGCGGCTCGCCGACGCTGGCCAGCAAGCGCAGCTTGGACAAGTCGAACCGCTTGGCGACCGCGGCGCCTGCCTTCATCAGCATCCGGATCGCCGTCGGCGCCGTGTACCAGACGGTGATCTTCTGATCCTGCAGGGTCCGGTACCAGCGCTCGGCGTCGAACTCGGCCTGGTCGACGACCAGCGTGGCGCCGTTGGTGAGCGGCGAGATGATGCCGTAGGAGGTGCCGGTGACCCATCCCGGGTCGGCAGTGCACCAGAAGACGTCGTCCGGTCTGAGGTCGAGCGCGAGTTGGCCGGTGACATGGTGTGCGACCACGGCCTCGTGCACGTGCACGGCACCCTTCGGGCGGCCGGTCGTCCCGCTGGTGAAATGCAACAAGGCCATGTCTTCGGGACCTGTCCATACGGTCTCGAACGAATCCGACGCCGCCGCCATCGCAGCCGCCAGGTCGTGCGTGTCGGGAGGAGGAGTGGCCGAGGAATCGGTCAAGAAGACATGCTCCAGGCTCGCAAGCTCTTTGCGCCAGGGCTCGACCTTGCGGCGGTAAAATGCTTCGGAGGTGACGAGGACTTTGGCATTGCCGATCCCCATGCGGGCTTTGATCGGCTCGGGTCCGAATGCCGAGAACAGGGGAGAAAATACGCTCCCGTTCTTGAGCGTGCCGAGCGCTGCGAAGTAGAGTTCCGGCGTCCTGCCGAGCAGGGAAAAGACGCGGTCTCCCTTGGCGACGCCGCGCCGGGCAAGCACTCCCGCAAACCGGTTCGCTGCCGCGGCCAGCGCGGAGTAGGTGAAGTCGCGAATGCGATCGTCGCGCCCGATCCAGCGCAGGGCTAGTCTGTCGCCGCGACCGGCGCGCAGGTGTCGGTCGACCGCCTCGTGCGCGATGTTGAGCCCGCCGCCGGGCAAGCCGTCGAGCAGCTTGCGCGCCTGCGCCCACGAGAACGTCCTGGCGTACTCGTCGTAATCCGGGAGATTAGCGCCGGCACGGTCCTCAGGTAACTTGCGGATTCGCTCCCATTCCATAACCAACCCGTCATGAATATTCCGGCTTTCGCCCGGGTAGCTGATTGCAAGGCCCTGCGCGGTCCTCTCGTTGAGGCGCCGGGCACACCAACTCGCGGCCACGGCGCCCGCGACACCGTCGCGATGGCTCACGCTTCACCTTGCAAAAATCTATTCTGCCGCTTCGGATGGCATCTCCCTGCGCTCGGTGCTCGCATCCTCCGCATCGCCAACCACCTGCATCGTTCGAAAAATGCTGGAAGGATTGACGCTGATGGAGTCGATGCCGAGCTTGGCAAGATAGCGTGCGATTTCGGGATAGTTGGCCGGCGCTTCGCCACAGATGCCGATGTGGCGTCCATTTCGCTTGGTGCCGAGGACCGCGAGCTTGAACATTTCCAGCATACCGGGATCGCGCTCGTCGAAATCGAACGCGACGATCTCGGAATCGCGGTCCACCCCCAAGGTGAGCTGGGTGAGGTCGTTGGAACCAATCGAGAATCCATCGAACAGCTCGGCGAAGGCATCGACCTGGATCACGTTGTTCGGGATCTCGCACATGACGTAGATCTCGAGACCGTTCTCGCCACGTTTGAGGCCGTGGCTCGCCATGGCATCGAGCACCCGCCGACCCTCCTCCACCCGCCGACAGAACGGGACCATGATGCGGAGATTGGTCAGTCCCATGTCCTGGCGGACGCGGCGCAGCGCGGCACATTCGAGCGCAAAGCCGGCGGCGTAGGCGGGATGCGCATAGCGCGCGGCGCCGCGGAATCCGAGCATCGGGTTCTCTTCCTTGGGCTCGAATCCCTCACCCCCGAGCAGTCTCGCGTATTCATTGGTCTTGAAATCCGACAAGCGGACGATCACGGGCTTGGGATAGAACGCGGCGGCGATGGTTCCCACGCCTTCGGAGAGCTTCTCGACGAAGTAGTCGCCGGGGCGGGGGTAATTGCGAACCAGCCGTTGAACGGCCTTGCGTGCGCGTGGCGACGACACCTTCTCCGGACTGACCAACGCCATCGGATGAATGCCAATATGCTCGCTGATGATGAACTCCATCCGGGCGAGTCCGACACCGTCGTTCGGCAGCATGGCCGTCCGGAAGGCAAGCTCCGGATTGCCGAGATTCAACATGATGGCGGTCCGGGGCCGCTTGAGCTCCGCCGTATCCAGCCGGATGGTCTCGAATGGAATACTGCCGTCATATACGCGACCGACCTCTCCCTCCGCGCAGGACACCGTCACGACGAGACCGGTCCTCAATTCATCCTTCGCTCCGGTCGCTCCGACCACGGCCGGAACGCCGAGCTCGCGCGCAACAATCGCCGCATGGCAGGTCCGTCCACCGCGCTCCGTCACGATGGCGGCCGCGATCTTCATCACCGGCTCCCAATCCGGGCTGGTCGACTCTGCGACCAGCACTTCGCCGGGCTGGAAAGCCGCGAGGCCACGGGAGTCTGCGATTACGCGTACAGGCCCGACCGCGATCTTCTCACCGACTGCTCGACCCGTTGCCAAGACCGGGGCGCTCCCCTTGAGCGAATAGCTTTCGAACGCCGTCGGCGCTTTGCGCGAGGCTACCGTCTCGGGTCGCGCCTGGATGACATATATCTGTCCATCATCGGCATCTTTTGCCCATTCGATGTCCATCGGCATCGGGTGTCCTGCATGCGCGGAATAATGGTCCTCGATTTTGATCGCGTAGTCGGCGAGCTTGAGAACCTCTGCGTCGTCGATGCAGAATTGTTCGCGGGCCGGCCGCGGAACGGAAACATTTTTCGTGCGGCCATGACCGCGTGCATAGACCATGCGCATTTGCTTGCCGCCGAGCGACCGATTCAAGACGACGCGATGGCCTTGTCGGAACGTCGGCTTGTGCACGTAGAATTCGTCGGGATCGACGGTACCTTGCACGATATTTTCCCCCAGCCCGTAGACGCCCGTAATGAACACGACGTCACGAAAGCCGGACTCGGTATCCAGCGTGAAGATGACGCCGCTCGAAGCGCGGTCGGCTCTGACCATCTTCATGATGCCGACCGAGAGCGCGACCTTGAAATGATCGAACGCGTTATCGATTCGATACGAAATAGCCCGGTCGGTAAAGATGGAGGCGAAGCAGCGCCGGCAGGCTTCGAACACATCGCCAGCGCCGCGGACGTTCAGGAAGCTTTCGTGCTGACCTGCAAAGCTCGCGGTGGGGAGATCCTCGGCGGTCGCCGAGCTGCGCACGGCAACCGCAACGTTGGCTCCATATTCGCTTTCGAGCTGCCGGTAGCCCTCGACGATGTCCTGGCGGAGGCGATCGGTACCAGTGGCGTCGAAGACAATCGCGCGTGCTTCGGCAGCACACCGGGCAAGCACGTCCATGCGCGTCTTGTCGACGGCGTCGAGAAGCTGATGCAACCTTTCCCATGCTCCGGCCTGGGTCAACGCGTCGCGGTAGGATTGAGCCGTCAATGCAAATCCGTTCGGTACTCTGACTCCCTGCGCCGATAACACCGAATAAAGTTCGCCAAGCGAAGCGTTCTTTCCGCCTACCACCGCGACATCATGGAGACGAATGTCCCTAAACCAACCTACCCTGTCGTAAGATGCCATGGTCCAGGTCCCAGCTCGGTGCGAGCGCGATACGCTCTCGCACGCCGCACTCGATCATTGCAGCCACCGGCGGGCCTTGCGCTAGATCAACAGCATCGTTCGGAGAGCAGATTTCCAAGCCTTCGATTGCTGCGGTCACGGCGTGCCGGCGATGGCCTAAGATATTGGATTTACTTGTCGATTTGCGTCGCTGCCAAAGGCTCGTCGGTTTGACGCAGATCAACGTCGTCAGCCACAAATCGCCGCATGAGGTCTGTCCGGCGGGCGAGGGGCCTGGTCGGCCGAAAAACACAGCGCGTTCCAGCCATCGCGGCGGAAGCTCGGACCCGCGCAAGACGCGAGATGCTTCGATGAGCGCACCGGAGGTTGGTCTCATCGGGGATGTCGGCGCCACGAATGCGCGGTTTGCCCTGGTTCAGCCGGACGGGACCACGAGCGCCGCCCGGGTCTACGCGTTGAATGACTACCCATCCCTCACCGACGCGATCACTGCATATCTGGCCCAGGAGTCCCCATCCAGGAGGCCGGGACAAGCCGTGCTGGCGGTCGCGTCGCCGGTAACGGGTGATCAGATCACGCTCACGAATCACCCATGGACGTTCTCGATCAAGGCGGTCCGTGAACACTTCGGGCTCGGGCGCTTTCGCGTGGTCAACGACTTTGTCGCCAATGCCATCGCCATCCCCCGCCTTGCCGGCTGCGATCGCCTCCAGATCGGCCCTGGCGCTCCAGTGGCTGATACCCCCATCGCCGTCATCGGGCCCGGTACCGGTCTCGGCGTGAGCGCGTTGATGCCGATAGATGGCGGTTGGGCGCCGATCGAGGGCGAAGGCGGGCACGTGACAATGGCGCCGGCTGACGCCCATGAGAGCCAAGTGCTGGAGCTCATGCGCAGACGCTACGATCATGTCTCGGCGGAACGCGTTCTCTCCGGCTCCGGGCTGGTCAATGTCTACAACGTCCTCTGCGAGGTGGCCGGAGTGCAGGCTGTCCCATTCACACCGCCGCAAATCACCGACCCGCGCACTTGGCGCGAAGACCCGCGCACGCGCGACGCCACCGCGATGTTCTGCGCCATGCTCGGGACGGTCGCGGGCAACCTGGCCCTGACGATGGGCGCGCGCGGCGGCGTCTACATCGCGGGCGGCATTGTGCCGAAATTAGGCACCGCCTTCGCGGAGTCCGGCTTCCGGACGCGGTTCGAGGCCAAAGGTCGGTTCCGATGGTACCTTGCCGCGATCCCCACCTACGTGATCACGCGCCCGCTTCCCGCCTTGCTGGGGGCTGCAGCGTTGTTGGAACGCCGGTGACGCGCCTGTTCGAACGGGTGACGGACGCTCGCGTCCTTCGTGCAAGATCGCCCCACTCAGATCACTTGCACCTTGACCTCGCCGGCCAAACGTTGGGTGTCCTCCCAGCGGCATAGCTCCGTTCCCGGCACGAGCAATGCCGCTGAACCTGCAGCCATGCCGTATCGAAATGCGTCCTCGACGGGATGACCGCGAGCAAGGCTCCAGATCATGGCACCCAGGAAGCTGTCCCCGGCGCCCACGACGCTGACCGGCTTTATGGGGACGGCCTGAGCCCGCAAGATTTGATCGCGGGTCACCAAAAGGGCCCCTTGATCCCCCAGCGTCAATGCAACCATCTCGGCTCGTCCACGGTCTATGAGGCTGCGACAGGCCGTGATCCGATCGCGTTCGCTTTCCAGCGGAGCCGCCAGCAATTCTCTGAGCTCCCGCAGGCTTGGCTTCACGATGTATACGCCTGCTTCCAACGCCGCTTGCAAAGGTGGTCCAGAGGTATCCACGATCAGCTTTGCGCCAGCTTGCGCCGTCGTCCGAGCTATGTGGCCATAGAAGTCGCTCGGAACGCCAGGCGGAAGGCTTCCACTGGCAACCACGAAGCGCGTTCCCTGGCCGGGAGACACATAAGACGCAAACGTATCGAGATAGGCGCGCCATTCGCGCTCGCTCAGTCGAGGACCCGGCAGAACGAAGCGGTATTGTCGTCCGGACACTTCCTCAAGAACCGTGAAATCCTCCCGCGTCTCTTCCAAGATCGGGACGGGGAGCCCAGAAATCTCCTCCTGGTCAAGGAGATGCCTCAGAAACTGGCCGAGCGTTCCACCCATTGCATACATCGCCGTCACGTCCGCGCCGAACCGCTTCATGACGCGGGCTACGTTGATACCACCCCCGCCCGGGTCGCGGCGCGCATAGCTGCAGCGCAGCTTGTGGAATGGAAGGAGTTGCTCGACGGAGGTCAAAGCATCGATCGACGGGTTGATGGTGACGGTGACGATGTCGGCCATTTATTCCTCACCGAAACCGCTGACGTTCGAACCACGATTGACTCTCATGCCAACGATCGCTTTCTGGATGAGCCCTTGAACCGCGTCGGCTTCGAGGCGAACGATGCGACGGCCGCCCCTCCTTCCACCGGAGAGCGCTTATTGCCGAGCGACCGCTCCGAGCAGCATTCCGATGCGACCGTCTCCCCACATTGGAAGAAGAAGCCGAGAATAGGCATCCGTCGTGCCAGAACCCCGACGATTGGCCGACCCATGCCGATAATAGGTCGGCGCACGACCCTCGACCGTGGCGCTGGATTGGGAGTTCAGGTACTGCAACGGAGGATGGACTTCGATTTCATCCAGAAACTTTCCGACGACATCACCACCGTGCGGGTCTTTGAGTTCCCTGCCGAGCATTCCGAGCCGGAAACGCACGGGCTTATCGAAGACCTCAACGAGAATCAGCCTGTCGGAGAGGTCTGGAAGCGCGGACAGATTGACGTCGTCCCAAAACGGCATCTCGGCGTCGCCGCGTTTGAGGTCTTCCCAATATGCTTGGACACGGGCGAGCTGCGATTCCAGCTTCCAGGGTAGAGCAAAGGGCGCTGTCGACGTGTTCATGAGCCAGCCCGCCGTGGCAGGACCTCAAAGGCCGAAGGTTTAGGCACGACCACCTCCTTATGACAGTCGGTCACCGGCAGACACTGCATCGATATCCGGTATGCTGCCCCGATTGTCTTGATCTCTATCAATACCGGTCCGCTCTCATATCGTTAAATGGACGAAATCCCGAGCCCGAGCGAGGGATCGACGGTCAATCCACGCCCGTCGATTTCGATCGAAGAAGGATCGCTCGTTCATGACCCAATCAATTCCTGCGGTTCCGATGCGCGGCTCGGCTCGGAGTACGAGTGAAGGCCATGTACAAATTCCGCCAATCGGGCTTGCCGGAACGTTGCGGGTCCCACGACGGGCGTATGCGCTGGTCGTGTTTGCGCATGGTAGCGGCTCGAGCCGCTTCAGTCCGCGCAACATGGCCGTTGCCGACGCCTTGAACGAGCGAGGCATTGCGACCCTGTTGTTCGATCTGCTGACCGCGGAGGAGGAAGCCGACCGGGCTAATGTCTTCGACATTTCGCTGTTGGCAGAGCGGCTTGCTCAAGCCGTGGGCTGGCTCGGCCGCGAGCCCGACGTGCGCGATCTTCCGCTCGGGCTGTTTGGCGCCAGCACCGGGGCTGCCGCTGCCCTTGTGGCGGCAGCCCGACTTGGCGAGCGCGTAGCCGCTGTCGTCTCTCGCGGCGGTCGCCCCGACTTGGCCGCCGATGCCCTCGATCAAATCCGCACACCGACGCTCTTGATCGTGGGCGGACTCGATTTTGATGTCGTCGAGCTCAACAAGCAGGCGTTTGCACGGCTCAACGGACCCAAGGCGCTGGAGATCGTCCCCGGCGCAAGTCACCTGTTTCCCGAACCTGGGGCGTTGGAGGCGGTGATTAGGCACGCCGAAAGCTGGTTCCGACGCCATCTTGGTTCGAGCCAGTCCGTGCGGGCATAGAGCTCCGGCAACCTAGGAGGACGCAGTGCCGTTCAAGGACCGAGCAGATGCAGGACGTAAGCTCGCCGTCGCGCTTGCGGAATACAAAGACCAGCGGCCGGTCATTCTCGCGTTGCCCCGCGGCGGCGTTCCCGTGGCGGCGGAAGTAGCGACTGTATTCAACGCGCCCCTCGATCTCATTCTGGTGCGCAAGATCGGCGTACCGTTTCAGCCGGAGCTGGCGATGGGGGCTGTCGTGGACGGCGACGCACCGCTCATCGTGCGTAATGAGGCCGTCATTCGGCTTGCCGGTATCGACGAATCGGACTTCAAGGCCGGCTGCGAGCGTGAACTCGCCGAGATCGAGCGCCGGCGTCAGCGCTATGTGGGCGGCGGCGAGCGTGTCGAGGTTGCGGGTCGGATCGCGATCGTGATCGACGATGGCATCGCCACCGGGGCGACGACCCGCGCGGCCCTGCGGGCGACCCGCAAGCGCAATCCAAAGAAGCTTGTTCTTGCCGTGCCTGTGGCGCCGAGCGATAGCCTGGCTCTGATGCGAGATGAAGCCGATGAAGTCATCTGCCTCGAGGATTACGCGGACTTCGGTGCGATCGGCTTCTACTATTTCGACTTCCGGCAGGTTTCCGACGAAGAAGTCATCGAAACGCTGCGCCGCTTTCCAGCACCGGAGCGAGGCCAGATGCCTCGGCCCGCTGCCTGAAAGCGCATACGCGCCGGCTGCTAGCGCATGTTCCGGAAAAGTGGGAACCGGTTTTCCGAACGGAACATGCGCAAAATCGAAAAATCTAGAGTGCATCACGATTCGATCCAATCGGGATGCGCTCTAGGGCCATGAAAGGCTTGATTTTCCTGCTCGTGAGCACCATTTCCCCGGCGAGGAGCCAGCGCGGGCGCCCCGAGGCGCTGGCCGGCACGCGGACGCTGAATTTTCCCGGATTTACCGACCGGCGCTGACCAAGTCGCTCGCTCTGAGCCCAGAGCAAGGGAGCGGGTGCCGTTTGGAGCTACCGGCTTTCTGCATCGGACCCGGCCTTCGGCGGCGGGGGCGGGCGCAGGTTTTAGAGGCATTGTCTTTCGATGGACGTTGAGATGGATGGGCGCCTTCGAGAGGAGCGTGAAGGCGCGGCGCTCGAGCGGCAGGACACTTTAGTCGACTTCTTCGGCACCCCGCCGAAGGTAGCGGCCGATGACTTGTCCGCCTTGGAAAGCGCGGGAAACAGGCCGCGCAGCGTTGGCGCGTCGGCTCTTGACGATGCAGCTTCGGACCGCGAGGCAAACTTCTCGCGCGATCTGGTCGATACCTACTTCCATCAGATGGGCAATGCGGAATTGCTCTCCCGGGAAGAGGAGCTCGCGCTTGCGAAGCGCATCGAGAGCGCCCAGGCGGCCGTTCTGAAGGGCGTCTGCAGCGTTCCCATGCTCGCCGAGCGCATTGAGCGGTGGGGTAGCGACTTGCGTCAGGGTCGCCTGCGTCTGCGTGATTTCATCGACCTCTCAATGCATCATGAAGTCGCCCGGCATGGCGCGGCGGGAGCAAACGCGCCCGATCATGGCGGCGCCGGCCGCGGAAATCTGCCCGGCGCGTTGGCGGCTGGGTCTTGGGGCGAAAACGAGGATGCGGACGGCGCCATCGACCGCGAGACGAGTTTGCTGAGCGGGATCAGCGCACTCCTGGACAGGCTTTCGCTGCTCGCCGGTGAGATCGGGTCCTTGAGCCGGAAGCGAGTTGCCGCGGTCGGTCGCGGCCGGGACCTTTCCAAGAGCGCCCGGGCGCGCCTTCAGGAGCTGTTTACGAGCTTTGCCCGGGAGGTCGAGGGCCTGTGGTTGCACCTCGATCGTGTCTCCGATCTCCTGACGGAGTTGGAGCGCGAACAGCGGGCTCTGAAAGCGATCGAACAGGAACTGGTGCAACTGGCCGGACGCTGCGGCATCGCGCGCCAGACCGCGCTTGACCACTATCTCGGCCATGAGCTCGATCTCGACTGGCTCACGCGTGCTGCCGCGCTGCCTGCGGCGGACGGGCAGGCGCTGGCGCGGGAGCATTCGGACCGCGCCAAGCGATTGCGGAGGGAACTTGGCGCAATCGCCCAGCGCCTGGGCTTGCCGATCGCGGAGTTCCGCGGCGCGGCCGCGGAGGTCGGCCGAGCGCGCCGCGCATTGATGGCCGCGCGCGAAGAAATGGTGAGGGCCCATCTCCGACTGGTCGTCTCGATCGCCAAGAAGTACCGCCGCAACAGCTCCCTTGACCTCCTCGATTTGATCCAGGAGGGCAACCTGGGCCTCATGCATGCTGTCGAGAAGTTCAACTACCGCCATGGCGTGAAGGTCTCGACTTATGCGGTGTGGTGGATTCGGCAGTCGATCGCTCGCGCTATTGCTGACCAGAGCCGCACCATTCGGATCCCTGTTCACATGACGGAGATCGCTACCAAAGTCCTGCGAGAGCGGCGCAAGCTCTATCAGCGGCACGGACGGGAGGCGGGCTCGCCAGAAATCGCCGCGTGCACAGGCATACCGATCGTGCGCGTGGAGCAGGTGCTGTCAATGGTGCAGGAGCCGACGTCGCTCGACCTTCCGGTCGGCGAGGACGGCGATGTGACATTGGGTGACCTCATCAAGGCACCCGACACGGTCGACCCGCATGCCGCGGCGGAGGCGAGCATGCTTGCAGAATTCGTGGGTGAGGCACTCGCCGAATTGACGCCGCGTGAGCAGAGCATCTTGCGGATGCGCTTTGGTATCGGCGGCACGGGCGAGCACACCCTCGAAGAGGTGGGTAGGGTCTTCGGGGTGACCCGTGAACGCATCCGGCAGATCGAGGCGAAGGCCCTCGAGAAGCTGCGCGACCCGACCCGCGCGCGCAAGCTGATCACATTTGCCGACGCCTGATCCTTTGCGGCCCGCGCACGGACCACCTTCTTCGCTACAATCGTTGGAGGATGACGCCCGCAGTTCGCCATGTTTCGCGCCAAGGCGCGAATGCTAGCGCTGCGGCGGCGGCTCCTCTTCCTGCTCGGCAGCGAGCATGTCAAAGATCTCGGCGACAACGCCATCAAGCGGACGATGTTCTTTGCCGAGGACGTCACCCGCTCCGTTGAGCCAGACTCGCGCCTCCTCGAGCTGAGCAACGCTTGGATGCAGAGCCAGGATCGCAACGGCCGTACTGTCGTCCATGTCGCCCAGAATTTGATGCAAGTCGCTTCCGGTTGCTTCTTGGCCATGCATCGGCTGCCCAGAATTCGGTTTCAGCATTTGGAACTCCGCTCTTTGGTGGCCCTTTGATGGTCCCAGGGAAGGCGCGCTGCTTTGATATTTCTCAATTCCCAGCGACGATTTGCGGCCTATTCAATCCAGCCTATATTTTCCAGGAATGGTCGAGGTCGTCCACCGTGCGAGGGTGTCGGAATGAATGACGCCACGTCTCCGCTGCTGACTGATCTCTATCAGCTTAACATGATCCAGGCCTACCTGGATCATGGCAAGACCAAGACTGCGGTCTTCGAGTTCTTCGTCCGCAACATTCCGGGCCGGCGCGGGTTCTTGATTGCGGCCGGACTTGAGCAGGCGCTGGGGTTCCTCGAAGATTTTCATTTCTCGACCGAGGAGATCCGCTGGCTGGCGCGCAGCGGCCGATTTGGCGACGGACTGCTCGAACATCTTGCCGGTCTTCGTTTCACGGGCGATGTGCATGCGATGCCGGAAGGGACCGCATTTTTTGCCAACGAGCCGATCCTGCGCGTGACGGCACCGCTGCCCCAAGCTCAGCTGGTGGAGACCCGCCTCATCAACATTCTCCACTTTCAATCGTTGATCGCTTCAAAGGCCGCGCGAATGATGATCGCGGCGCAGGGCAAGACTCTCGTCGATTTCGGCCTGCGCCGAGCGCACGGAGCCGAGGCCGGCGTCATGGCGGCGCGGGCCAGCTACATTGCGGGCTTTGCCGGCACGGCTACCATGCTGGCCGAGCAACGGTTCGGGATACCCACCTTCGGCACAATGGCGCACTCGTTCATCCAGGCCTACGATGACGAAACCACGGCGTTCGAGGACTTCGCGCAATCGCGCCCCGAAGGCCTGACGTTCCTGATCGATTCCTACGATACCGAGGCCGGGGCGCGGAAGGTCGTCGCGCTTGCGCCGCGGCTCAAGGCGCGAGGGATCAGGATCCGGAGCGTGCGGTTGGACAGCGGCGATCTCATCGCGCTGTCCAAGAGCGTCCGTCGCATCCTCGACCAAGGCGGGCTGAGCGAGGTCGGCATCTTTGCAAGCGGCGGGCTCGACGAAGACAGTGTCGCCGAAATCCTTCAAGCCGGTGCGCCGATCGACGGTTTCGGCATCGGCACGAGCCTGACGACATCATCGGACGTGCCCGCGCTCGATTGCGCCTACAAGCTTCAGGAATACGCCGGGTTGCCGCGGCGCAAGCGTTCGGCCGGCAAGGCGACATGGCCAGGGCGCAAGCAAGTGTGGCGCCGGTATGGGTCGGATGGCCGTATGGCCGGCGATGTCCTGTCGATCGAAAGCGACGACCAAAGCGGCGAGCCGTTGATCCGATTGGTCATGCAGGGCGGCCGCCGGATCGGATCGCCGCCGACGCTCGCCGAGATCCGGGCGCATGCCGCCCGCGATCTCGAGCGGTTGCCGGAGCCTCTACGCCGGCTGCAACCGCAGGGATCGTACCCGGTTCAGGTGGCAGATGCGCTGGTGCGGCTTGCAAACGAAGTCGACAGCCGCTTGGCGCATGGAATGGTGCCGGCATGACTGGAAGCCTGACGATCTACGACCGAGATGTCCTGTTGGTTGTCGATCTTCAGAACGACTTCTGTCCGGAGGGACGGCTCGCGGTTCCCCGCGGCAATGAGGTCGTGGGGCCCGTCAACCGGCTGGCAACGCGGTTCGCGCACGTGGTCCTGAGCCAGGATTGGCACCCGCCCGGCCATTTGTCGTTCGCCTCGGCCCATCCGGGCCGAAAGCCATACGAAACCATCGAGGTGTCCTACGGTCCGCAAATCCTTTGGCCGGATCATTGCGTGCAAGGAACACCCGGTGCCGAGTTTCGCAAGGACCTGCAGATCGCGCATGCCGAGCTGGTCCTGCGCAAAGGTTACCACCGCGACATCGACTCCTATTCGGCGTTCTATGAGAATGACCGCAAGACCCATACCGGACTGGCTGGATACCTGCGTGAACGCGGATTTACGCGCGTGTTTCTAGCGGGCCTCGCGCTCGACTTCTGCGTCCGCTATTCGTGCGAGGACGCCAAGCGCGAGGGCTTCGACGCCGTTGTGATTGAAGATGCTTGCCGCGGAATCGATGTCGACGGCTCGATGCTCGCAACGCGAGGGGTTTTCAATGCCATCGGCGTCCGCTGCGTTTCCGTCGACGCCATCGGCTAACGCATAGCCGTACAGCGATGAAAAACTTCTCCTCGCTCTACTCACACGACTTCGTGCGGATCGCCTCCTGCGTACCGCGCACGAAGGTGGCAGATGTTTCAGCCAATCTTGCCGAAACGATCCGGCTGGCAAATGTCGGGAGTGCGGCCCAGGCCGCCATCATGGTTTTCCCGGAGCTTGGCCTGTCGTCTTACGCGATCGAAGACCTGCTTTTTCAGGATGCACTCCTCACGGCGGTGGAAGCAGCGATCGATGAGCTCGCCAACGCCTCCCGCGGTCTTTATCCGGTGCTGATCGTCGGCGCCCCGCTGAGGTATGGCGGGGGACTGTTCAATGCGGCCGTGGTAATCCAACAGGGTTCTGTGCTCGGCATCGTGCCGAAGACCTATCTGCCGAACTACCGCGAATTCTACGAGCAACGGCATTTCGCCTCCGGCGCCGGCATTCACGGGCGGCAAATCAGGGTCGCAGGCCATCAGGCGCCGTTCGGTGTCGACCTGTTGTTCCGATCGACCGGATCGGTCGACGTCACGCTTCATGTCGAGCTATGCGAAGACTTTTGGGCGCCGCTGCCGCCTTCGACCGCGGCGGCCATGGCGGGCGCCGAAGTCCTCATCAATCTATCGGCGAGCAATGTCACTATTGGCAAAGCCGATATGCGACGGCTGCTGTGCGCCAGCCAATCCGCCCGCGCGATCGCGGCCTATGCCTACTCTGCCGCGGGCCCTGGCGAATCGACAACGGACTTGGCGTGGGATGGTCATGCCGCGATCTTCGAGCACGGCGATCTGCTCGCCGAGACGGAGCGATTCGCCAAGGACTCCACCTTGGTCATGGCGGACGTCGATCTCGGGCGTCTGCGTCAGGAGCGCATGCGCTTCAACACGTTTGGCGACTGCGCGCGTGAGCAATCCCAGCGAACGGCCGGGTTTCGCACCGTATCATTTCGACTCGATGCGCCGGATGATCCGGTTGCGCTGCGACGGGTGATCGAGCGCTTCCCCTTCGTGCCCTCCGATCCGGCCAAGCTGCGGGAACATTGCTACGAAGCGTACAATATTCAAATTCAGGGCCTGGCAACGCGGTTGCAAGCGTCCAAGACCGAGCGGGCCGTCATCGGGGTCTCCGGAGGTCTCGATTCGACCCAGGCGCTCATCGTTGCGGCGCGTGCGATGGACCGCCTCGATCTTCCCCGCAGCAACGTCCTTGCCTACACCTTGCCCGGCTTTGCGACGTCCGAACGGACGAAACGCAATGCCTGGGCGTTGATCCGGGCCCTGGGTGCCACCGGTGGCGAGATCGATATCCGGCCCGCGGCGCGACAGATGCTGGCGGACATCAAGCATCCCTTTGCGGCCGGTGAGCCGATCTACGATGTCACCTTCGAGAACGTCCAGGCCGGACTGCGCACGGACTATCTGTTCCGGCTGGCAAACCAGAACCATGGTCTGGTCGTCGGCACGGGGGACCTTTCCGAACTGGCACTTGGGTGGTGCACTTATGGGGTCGGCGATCAGATGTCGCACTACAATGTCAACGCCTCGGTGGCGAAGACACTGATCCAACATCTGATCCGCTTCGTGGCCGGTTCGGGCGACGTAAGCGATGAGACCGCGCGCATCCTGCAAGCGGTTCTCGATACTGAAATTTCCCCCGAGCTCGTTCCCGCCGAAACGAGCGGAATGATTCAGTCGAGCGAACAGGCCATCGGTCCCTATGTCCTGCAGGACTTCAACCTGTTCTACCTGACGCGGTACGGCTTCAGGCCGTCAAAGATTGCTTTTCTGGCGCACCATGCGTGGGGCGATGTCGAGCGCGGAAGATGGCCAGCCGGCATCCCGGCCGCGCGCAGGCGGGCCTATGATCTCGGCGAAATTCGGCGTTGGCTGGCGCTGTTTCTACAGCGATTTTTCGCCAATCAGTTCAAGCGCTCGGCATTGCCGAATGGCCCGAAAATCTCCTCGGGCGGTTCGCTTTCGCCGCGCGGCGATTGGCGTGCGCCGTCGGATGCCGACGCGGGCGTTTGGCTTGCCGAGCTCGACGAAAGCGTGCCGAAAGCGTGAAGGCCGGCGCGAACATGCCGAGCGGCTGCGATGGGAGAGAGCTGACGTGACGACAGACAACGCAATCCGATCGAAAGCGGCCGCTCCGTCGAAAGCTGTCGCCGGCCATCGATTTCGGCTGTTTGCGCTGCAAGCGACCGCCGACCTCGGCAAGGCGGTGGCGCAGGCGCTCGGCTGCCATCTCGCCGCGCATGAAGAGCGAGGGTTCGAGGATGGAGAGCACAAGGTGCGTCCGCTCGACGCGGTCGGCGGCACCAATGTCTACGTGGTGCAGAGCCTTCACGGCGGTCCCTCGGAAACCGCCAACGACAAGCTCTGCCGGCTCTTGTTCTTCATCGGGGCGTTGAAGGACGCAGGCGCCGCGCGGGTCACGGCCGTCGTGCCGTACCTCTGCTATGCTCGCAAGGATCGACGCACCAAGCCGAACGATCCGGTCACCACTCGCTACATCGCCGGCATGTTCGAAGCCGTGGGCACCGATTGCGTCGTCACGCTCGAGGTCCACAATCCGGTGGCTTTCGAGAACGCCTTCCGTTGCCGCACCGTCTCGCTCACCACGACGCCGCTGTTCGTCGATTACGTTCGATCCCTGAAGGACGAAAAGCTCAGTGTCGTGTCACCCGATCCGGGCGGGGCCAAGCGGGCGGAACTGTTCCGCGAGGCGCTGGAGGCGGCGCTCGGCCGCCCGGTCGGCAAGGCGTTCGCCGACAAACATCGCAGCGCCGGCGTCGTCTCCGGCGACCTCTTCATCGGCGACGTGGCCGGGGCGACGGCACTAATTGTCGACGATCTGATCAGCACCGGAGGCACGCTGCTGCGCGCCGCACGCGCAGCCCGGCAGGCGGGAGCGCGCCGAGTGATGGCGCTAGTGACCCACGGCTTGTTCATGGCCGGAGCAGCCGAGGTTCTTGCCGATCCCGCCATCGAACGGCTCGTCATTACGGATGCCGTGCCCGCCTTCCGGCTCGCAACCGGGCCCGCGCGCGACAAGCTCGACATCCTGCCGGCTGCGCCGCTCCTGGCCGAGACGATCCGGCGGCTCGACGAGGGGAGGAGCCTGGCCGACCTTCTCGTATTTTGAGGGACCGCTCGAGCCGAGTGGCATCCGCTGCCGCAATCTCCAGATAGGCACGGGCAAGACGCGGCCATTTATCCGGCGTGCGTGGATTCGGCTCCAGCAGATGGGCGATCGCCAAACGCGCCCGCAGCATCGCGCGATGGCAACGATAGAACAGAAATAGCTCCTCAGACAGCCCGTCGCGCAAGCCACGCGTGACCCGGCGCCGGATGTATTCACCCGCCCATGCGGCGCCGAGCCGCTCGCATTCGAGGCTCAAGAATGCGATCTCGTCGAATGGATCGACCGCTCGCAAGCGAGCATTGAATTCGAGGCAGTCGATGATCCTGACCGGGTCGCCGAGCCAGATATGCTCGGGGCGCAGGTCGCCATGCCCATCGACGATGCAGCGGTTGTAAACGCGTTTGGCCAGCGTTTTTTGCCGACGGGACAGAAATCTGTGTTGAGCGCCGACGACGTGCCGGACAAGCCCCGAAGGCAGATTGAGACATGGGTCAAGCAGAACTCGCCGATTGTCCGATAGGCTTTGGCGCCAATCGCGCAGATGGACCGCCGGTGGCAGGAATAGCCGCTGTGCTCGGCGATAGAATTGGACCAGCGTGGCAATGAGCCGGTCGAGCTGCCACGGTTCGAGGCGATCCTCCAGGATGGCATGCTCGAGCGTCTGGCCTTCATCGAGACGCCGCATGACGACGAGCCAGTCGACGATCGTCGCATCCCCACCAATCGCAAGTCCGCGCGGCGTTACGGTGAGTGGCGCCACATCGAGATAGACATCCGGCGCAAGCCGACGATTGAGGCCGAGCTCGGCCCGGCATGCGGCCGCCCGCCGTGCCAAGGTCGAGAAGTCGAGGTAGGAAAAGCGCACCGGCTTCTTGAGCTTGTAGACCCGGTCACCAGCGAGAAACACCCAGGACATATGGGTCTCGCGCGGGATCACGCCGGTAACCGGATGAGAATAGGCGCTGGATCGGCGCAGGAAGTCGAGCTTCTGATCAAGCGTCGGCTCGTCGAACCGGCTGGTCGGGCGTTCGTGACGCACCGTGGGCTCCCGTGCTGAGCCCAGGCAAGCTGCCGGCAGGGCCCCGTCCGCGGCCGCACGAGGCTGTCGCTTCTCGCCTTCGGCCGTGCTCATTATACTTTCGAAAGACTGATGTCCGCGCCATACAATTCGTCCAGGAGCCGTTCGTCGAGCTCGGCGAAAAGGGCGCCGATGCTGCTCGCGTTTGCCAGTCTCTGTTCTCGCAGGTGGCTCCAGACGTCGGCGCAGGCCCTGCCAAAGCTCTCCCCGTCGGAAACGTCATAAGTACCCTCGTACAAGGCAGCGTCATTCTTGCTAAGTCGCAGCTTGACCTTCATGCGAAGCCTCCTTTTTGAAAATCATCATCAAGCTTGGCCCCGGGGGCTTTGATGCAGGTCAACGGACGATCTTCCGGTAGATAAAATCGTAATCGTGATTGTTCAGGGGGCACATCCGCAAAGCATTATCGCGTGGGTCATCAGGCGGCGCTTGGCGGCTTGAAGAAGTGCCTTGAGCGTGAGCCAGCGCATGCCGTGCTTGGCAGCCAACTATGCGCAATTCGGCGGGATCCCAGTTGACCCATATCAACGCCGATAAGCTCGACCTCGTTAAATTCATCGCAATCTCGAGGAGTTGAAATCATGGTCACGCGACGACAAGCCAGCGCCGGGCTGCTGCTAGCCGGCACCATGCTGGCGGCTGCGCCGCGCGTTGCGGCCCCGGAAACGACGGTCCTGGAATTGCCTCCGCCTCGCAGCGAGGGTGGCAAGCCGCTCATTCAAGCGCTTCGCTTGCGACGATCCATCCGTGCGTACGCGGAGCGCCCGCTGCCACCCCAAATTCTGTCCGACCTGCTGTGGGCGGCGTTCGGCATCAACCGACCGAGTGGCGATCGGACCGCGCCGTATTGGCGCCACATCATGGTGATCGACGTCTACGCGGCGATGGCGGATGGCGTGTGGCTTTACGACCCAAAGAGTCACGCCCTGCTGCCGACACTGCGCGAAGACATCCGGGCGCAAACCGGCCTGCAGGACTTCGTCGCCAAGGCCCCGCTCAACCTCATCTATGTCGCTCACGGGGAGCGGATGGAGGACATTTCGGCCGAAGATCGCCGTCTCTACGCGTCAGTCGACGCGGCATTCATCGGGCAGAATGTCTATCTGTTCTGCGCCTCCGAGGGTCTCGCGACGGTCTTTCGCGGTGCGGTCGACTATCAAAAGCTGGCCCGCACGTTGCAATTGGGCGCCGGGCAATTCGTCACCTTTGCGCAGACCGTTGGTTACCCGCCGGGGTAGCGCGTATTGGGCTGGCGGCGTCACAGGAGCGCGGGCGGATATCGGTCCCGATGGCGCCGGCTGGCCGCGAAACTTGCGCCGATCCCAGCACAGGGGCTTGAGCCGGCTTCGCTGACCCATCAGGGAACAATCATCACGACGCAGGGCGCCAAGCTCGCGACCTTCTGCGATACGCTCCCGTGCAATAGGCCGGCGAGGTGGCCAAGGCCCCGCCTGCCGATGACAATAGCATCAGCGTTCTCGTGTTTCGCCGTTTCGAGGATGACTTGCGCCGGGTCGCCCCATCCCATCTGTACCTTGGCGGCTGGAACTCCAAGACGTTGGGCTCGTTCCCGGGCGGCGACCAGGATCTGCGTCGCGACCAACTCGAGGGCAGCCGCGACATTACCCTCGGTGTGGGCAAGCCGCTTTATGTCGTTGCCGGAAAGAGTTCCTGCGACGGTCAAAATCGAGAGGGTTGCAGCGACGGTCTTTGCGAGTTGAGCGGCCGTGTCAATCGCGCGATCTCCGCCGCTGGAGCCGTCCGTGGCCACCAGGATGTGCTGCATTTTCCTCCTCCTCGGTCAGCGTCGATCAATTCCGCGGGCAGAGCGCCAGTCAAGCCGCCGTCAACGTCAACGATCCGGGTCGATGAAATGGCGAATTGAGCAACTTTCAACATGCCCAATTCCGCTGAGCTCTCAAGCATGCAATCCGAGCAATTTATCGGTCAAAGCTTCGGTGATGAATTGACTTATCTCAACGCGACGATTTGCGCAGATCCCGCAGGAAAGGCGCTTGGCCTGCGTCCTAGAGCGGGATGACTTTTCTTTAAATCGTTCATCCCGCTCTAGCCTATTGTTGGAGCGTGATCTTTTCCGAAAACCGGTATCCACTTTTCGGGATCATGCTCTAACTAAGTCGAACCGCGTCACAGGCGCGAATGCACCCCCGATCACGGTTTGTCCGACATTCCAACGGGGGAGGGGCGGACGACGGTAACGGTACACGGGGCCTCGGCCGCGACTTTGGCGGCTACGCCGCCGAGCAGCTTGCGTAGCAAGGAACTTTGCCGCGCGCCGATCAGGATTGTGGTCGGTACGATCGGCCTTCGCGAATTCGAGAATGGCCGAAGCGGGATCGAGCGCCTCGAGCACATGCACGGTGAGACGGTGATCCTCGACGGTCCACTCGGGATCGGCTCCATAGCCCACGTAGTCGCCGAGGAGTGCGATCCGCTGCGCGCCATGATCGTGTGCCTGTGCAAGGCACGCGCTGAACGCCTGTCGGTTAGCCTGAATGTCCGCGAAAATCGCAATCAGCACGCCTAGCCCTCATGCTCCAACGCGGCTTGCGCCGGCATTCTTTGCGGCCGCGATAATCGATGGGCGAGACGCAGGCGGGAACGGTGGCGATGATCCACACTTCCCGCGGATGGGCCCTGTTCTCCTTCCGACCGCATATACGCTTTCCGACAGAACGCAGCGATGACAGCGGCGCAAGCAGCAAAGCCCAGGGTGACAACGCTAAGGCAACACTGGAAAAGCCACGTTCGAAGTCCATCGGTTGCTCACTCTGAAACGGGTGCGACCGTATGACCCTTACGACGGACGCATCCGCCTCAGATCGGGCCGAAACGGCAGCATGACCATCACGACTGCCGCGAGGGCGGCGCCGGCGATAAAGGAACCGGCGGGACCACCGAGGGTCCACAGCAGGCCGGCGCCGGCGCTGGCGGTAAAGGTCGCCAGCCCGACGGCTAGATCGAAAATCCCGAATGCCGTGCCGCGCAGCCGTTCCGGGGCGGCGTCGGCGACGGCAGCGGAAAGGAGACCTTGCGTGACGCCCATCTGCAGACCCCATAGGGCGGCACCCAATGCGGTCATCCAAATAGTGCCTGCGCTCGCAAGTGCGAGGTCTGCACCGATGAGGATGACGGCGCCGATCCCGAGTTGCAGATGCCGATCGATGCGATCCGCAAGAACACCAAAAGGATAGGCTGCCGCGGAATAGACCGAGTACATGATCACCAATATGGCGGGGACGAACGCTGCATCGACGCCAATCTCATGCGCTTTCAGCACCAGGAAAGCCGGGCTGAAGCGAGCGAGCGAAAAAATTGCGGCGATCGCGATCGCCCACCAAAACGGCGCGCTCAGCAGCGCCAGATCACTGCATCGTATCGGCGGCCATCTTCCTCCGTCGCATCGCTGGTTGGGCGGCTCCTTGACGCCGATGAGCAGCACGCCGATCGACGCCAAGCCAGGCAGCAGCGCAATCCAAAAGACCAGCCTGAAATCGTCGCCGCTCAGCGCCATCAGCGCGATGGCAGCAAGCGGACCGGTAACGGCCCCGATGGTGTAGAGCGCAAGCCGCAGGCCGAAACCCGATCCGCGAATTGCCGAGGGGATGACGTCGGCAAGCAAGGCATCGCGCGGGGCATCCCGAATGCCCTTGCCGATCCGATCGCAAATACGTGCGATCAGCACGGTGGATGCCGCCTCGGCGAGCGGGAACAGCAGCTTGCTCACGGCCGACAGTGCATAGCCGAGCAGGACGAGCGGCTTGCGACGCCCGAGCCAGTCACTCGCGGCGCCGGAAAATATCTTCATCGTGGACGTCGTCGCTTCCGCAATTCCCTCGATCAGCCCGACGGTCGTCGCGCTCGCCCCGAGCACCGTGACCAGGAATACCGGGAGGAGCCCGTAGATCATGGCCGACGACATGCCCATGAGCAGGCTGACGATGCCGAGCACCGCCACGTTGGGAGAGAGGCGCGCGCATTGCTTCTCCGGGACGATGCCTGCGCTTTGCCGCGCACCGCTTGTCATTGCGGTGATCCGCTGGCCGATGAAACCGGCTTGATCAGCTCACCGAGGTCGGGCTCCCCGCAGCCGGCCAGGATGACGGCGCGCACGGCGTCGCGCAGCCGCACCAGCGCGGCGAGATCGGTGCCGGAGGGTTGAATGGGAGCGGCGATGCTGACGCTGATCGGGCTCCATCGGGGGAACCATTGCTCGCCGCGCAGCATCGAGCGCGTCCCGCGCAGGACAGCCGGGACTACGGGCAGCCCGGCCTGCGCGGCCACCCGAAAGGCGCCGAGATAGAAACCGGAAAGTCCAGCGCGGCGCGTGAAAGTGCCTTCGGGAAAGAACACGAGCAGGCGCTCTCGCCCGGCGGCAGCGGCCACGCCTTCAAGGTCGGCAAGGCTGTCGGCGAGCTCGAAGCGCTCGAGAAACAGGGCGCCCAGGCGCCGGAGCAGCGGTCCGGCGAAGATTTGACTCTCGAGCTCCTTTTTGACGACGTAGACGGGTTCGCCCGGGAGAACCGCAGCCAGGACGAGGGCATCCATGTAGCTCGCGTGATTGAACGCCAGCACCGCGCCACCACGCGGGATGCGATCGATGCCGCTCACCGCCACGGGAACACGAAGCGCCGCCAGCGCGGCGCGAGCGAGCGCGCGCACCCCCGCCCATCGCCACGCCGGACGCGGCAGCGTCATCGCGGCAAGCCAGCCGAGCAGGAAGCCGGCGGCGATGACCGTCAACCACCAGGCGGCGTAGAGACGTTCGCCGATGCCTCGACGCAGTTGCGCTGTACGAACGCCAAGCCCAGCGAGGCTCAAACGCGCAACCTGCCACCAGAGCGCACGCTTCTGCACCGCGAGGTTCTTTCCCAGATAGAGGTCCCTTGCCGCGGCGCGCCTGATCTTGCCGCTCGAGGTCTTTGGAACGATTCCCGGCGGCACGAGGACGACCTCATCGGGCGGTCCCCCGACGATATGGGTCGCAATCTGCTGGGCACGGATTTTCAAGTCCGCCTGTGCGGCGGGAGTGCCGGCATCGGTCTCTGCCAAGACCACCACCCGCTCGGTGCCCGACGCAGGGTCAGTGACGCCGAAGGCAGCCACGCCGTTCTTCCGCAGGCCGGGAATCGCCCCAACCGCCTCTTCGATCTCGTGCGGCGCGATATGTTGACCGGCCCGGATGATAATGTCCTTGATGCGGCCGGTGATGAAGAGGTCGCCGTCAGCCATATAGGCACGGTCGCCGGTGTCCAGCCAGCCATCGTGTAACAACTCACGCGTCTTGGCCGCATTCTGAAAATAGCCCGACGTTGCCGATGGACCGCGAAATTCGAGGCGACCTTCTCGGCGCTCGCCCAGCTCATGGCCCATATCATCGATGATTCGGACTTCGTGATCGGGGATCGGCAGCCCGCAGGCGACGAGCTCGATCGCATCGGGGTCATCCGGCCGCGCCGGCTCGGCGACCCCGCGCGTGCTCAAGGCCGTTCGATCCACGCGGTCGATGATTGGCGAACGTCCGGGCGGTGGCAAGGTGACCGCCACTGCATTTTCCGCCAGGCCATAGACCGGCGCCATGGCCCCTGGTCGAAATCCGTATGTCGCGAAGCGATAGATGAACCGCCGCAACGTCGCGACGCTCACCGGTTCGGCGCCGTTTCCCACGAACCGCAGCGAGCTCAGATCCAATCCTTTCAGATCGGAATCGTCGATCTTGTTGAGACACAGTTCGAAGGCGAAGTTGGGCGCCGCCGAAAGCGTTCCACGAACGCGCTGGATCGCGCGCAGCCAGCTTTGCGGACGGGCAAGAAAGCTCAGCGGCGACATGGCGTAAAGCGGCGCCCCGTAATAGAGGCAGCCCAGCCACGCGCCGATCAGACCCATGTCGTGATAGAGCGGCAACCAGCTCACGAACACATCGGCGGAGCTGGCCGCGACGGCGCGGCCTATCGCGCGAATATTCGCGAGCAGGTTGGCGTGAGTGAGCACGACGCCCTTCGGGTCCCCCGTGCTCCCGGAGGTGTACTGGATGAGCGCGGTGGTGGACCCATCGGTTAGATTCGGCAGCGCAGCCTCGATTGCATGAGCCGAAAGCGTGGCGGCGCTCTCGATCGTCGAGAGTGTTGCGACCAACCCCCGCAGAAGGGAACCGAGCCGAAGCGCTTCCGGCACGGTGATGAGCATGCGGGCGCCGGCATTGCGGAGTATTGCGGCCTGCCGGCGGGCGTACTCCTCGATCTGGGCGCGTTGCATCGGTGGATAGATCGGCACCGGCACTGCGCCGACGTACAGAATCCCGAAAAAGGCGGTGAAAAAGTCGACGCTGGTGGGGAGCATCAATGCGACGCGGTCTCCGGGCATGATGTCGCGATCGATCAGGCCGGCCGCGATCCTGCGCGCCTTGTCGGCGAGTTCCCGGTAGGTCAACGAGCCGATCACGGTCACGTCGTCCTCAAGTACGGTCACGTGCAGCCGGTCGGGATGCTGGGCGAGGTGCCATTCCAGCACGTCCAGCAATGTGCGCGCCTCGCTGGCGGGAGGTACGGCCGCTAAGGCCGGTGCTGCCGGCGCGACACTGATCGCCGTTCCGGACTGCCCGGCTTGGTCCAGGGCCCGGAGAAGATCGCCAACCGTATCCGCTTCGCCGACAAGACTGATCGGCAACCGAGCGCCGAATGCGCGCTCCAGGCGCAGCACCAGTTCGGTCCGCCCGAGGCTGTCAATGCCCAAATTCTTCTCGAGCCAACTCCCGAGAGAAACCTCGGCAACTCTGCTGTGTTGGGGATGCAGCTCACGCGCAAGCTCGCCTACGACGGCCAGCAACTTGAACTCGCGCGCGGCGTGATCGCGGGCTGGCGTCCCGGCGGAATGATCAGCAGTCTCCATGGTAATAGGCTAAACAACACAGGCGGCGCCATGTTGATGCGGATCAACTCAGCGCCCCCAAAACGGGGTCGGCCAGCCCAGGCTGCGGCCGCGGGCATGACGCTGCAGCCACGAGATTCCGGGGCGTGATCGGATCCGCCCCCGTTGCTTCGTTGTCGGGGCAGCTTGATTCACATCAATGCTGGTTTCAAGTGCCGGCCTAGCATTGCAATTGGTCTGACCATGGCTGGGAGGTCCGACAATCGACGGGCCCGAGTGCTTGAGGCCCGGGCGACTTGCAGGAGGGCGAATGTCCTACGCATCCGTCATGGTATACATTGAGGCTGACGCGACGCCGGAACAGCGTGTGCACCTCGCCGCGAGCGTCGCCGCCAAATTCAATGCGATGCTGATCGGAGTGTCGGCTCTCGCCGTTCCGCCGCCGATGGTGGCGAATGGCATGGTCATGGTCGAGCTGACGGACGCCGATGTCGAGTTGATGCGGGCGAGGCTGGCCGACAAGGGCGACTGGTTTCGCGGCATCGCCGCGAGCGATCAACGACGGCTCGAATGGCGTCCAGTGCTGGACCTTCCGATCGAGGCGCTCACGCGCGAGGCGCGGAGCGCCGATCTTGTCGTGATCGGGCGGACGAAGGGGCCGGGAAGTGTTTACAGGACGCTCGATCCCGGCGAGGCAGTTCTGAAAATGGGACGCCCGGCGCTGGTCGTGCCCGAAGAAGTGAGCTCGGTGCGGGCCGAGCATGTCGTAATAGGGTGGAAGGACACTCGCGAGGCGCGCCGCGCCATTCGGGACGCGCTTGCGTTCCTGCAACAGGCGACGCGGGTGACCATTGTCGAAGCGTGTGGGGCGGGCGAAGAGAGAACCGCATTGGGGCGGCTCGATGACGTGGCTCGGTATCTCGCATATCACCGCATCAAGGCCGGATCGCGGATCATGCTGGAGCAAAAGGGATCCGGCGCGGAGCAGTTGATCCGGGTCGCTCAAGGGGAAGGCGCCGACCTGCTGGTTACAGGCGCGTATGGACACAGCCGCCTTGGCGAGTGGATGTTCGGCGGCATGACGCGCGAGCTTCTCGCGACGAGTCCGATCTGCTCCCTCATGTCGCACTGATTCTTTTGGTGAATGGCCATTGGAGAACGACTATGCAAACGCCCGTTGAGATCGATTTTCAAGGCATGGCCGGAACACCGGAGGTCCGCGCTTCGATCGAGAAACACGTGACTGAGCTGGAGCAGCGGTATGGCCGGGTGACGGCTTGTCGGGTCGTCCTGAAAGGCCCGGGCGGCCATCACCGCACCGGCGGCCTCTATGAAGTGCACATTCATCTGGCGCTCCCGAACGGTCGCGAGGTCAATGTCGCGCGCACGCCGCCGGCGGACGAGCGCCACGCCGATGTTGCCTTTGCGATCAGTGATGCCTTCAAACATGCGCGACGACGTCTCCAGGATCACGTTCGACGTTTGCAGGGGCAGGTAAAGCAACACGAAGACCAGCCGATCGCGACCGTGAAGAAGCTCGACCCATCCGGCGAGTTCGGATTCTTGGAGGCCGCTGACGGTCATGAAGTCTATTTTCATCGCAACAGCGTGCTCGACGGCGCCTTCAGCCGTCTCGTCGTGGGCATGCATGTCACATTTGCCGAGGAGATGGGCGAGAAGGGGCCCCAGGCGAGCACCGTCAAGCTGCTCGGGAAACACAGACTGAGGCTATGAGCCCTCCCGCCGCTGAGCCCCGGAGCAAGGCCGGTTGGGAGCATTTTCCGCACGATGCCGACGTCGGCGTGCGTGGCTGGGGCCAGACCGTGGCGCAGGCGTTCGAGCAGGCGGCGCACGCGTTGACGGCCGTCATCACCCACGCAGAGGTCGAGCCGCAGGTTTCGGTCGAGGTGCGGTGTGAGGCGCCCGACCTCGAGCTCCTGTTGGTCGAATGGCTCAATGCCATCATCTATGAGATGGCGGTGCGGAAAATGCTGTTCGGGCGGTTTGCCGTGCGCATCCAAGACGGACGGCTCGAAGGGACCCTGTGGGGCTCGCCGGTCGATATCGAACGCCACGCCCCGGCCTGCGAACCCAAGGGGGCCACCTATACGGCTCTAAGGGTTGCCAAGGAGCCCGACGGCAGCTGGTCTGCCGGCTGCATCGTGGACGTCTAACGGAGAACCCGCATGGACCCCGCGCGTTTCACCCGCGTCGATCCCACCACCTGGCGCATCGAGCCACACGGCGCGATGCGGGTCCCGGCTGTCATTTACGCCGACGAGAACCTGATCCGCGACATGGACGACAAGGTCTTCGAGCAGGCCGTGAATGTCGCAACGCTTCCCGGCATCGTGCAGGCCTCCTACGCCATGCCGGATGCCCATTGGGGCTATGGTTTCCCGATCGGGGGTGTGGCGGCGTTCGATCCCGATCAGGGCGGTATCGTGTCGGCCGGCGGCGTGGGATTCGACATTTCGTGCGGCGTGCGCACGATGCTCACGGGGCTGACGGTCGCGGACGTCGTTCCGCTGCAGAGATCGCTGGCCGACTCGCTGTTCCGCCAGATTCCGGCCGGCGTCGGCAGCAAAGGAGCGATCACCCTCGACGCAAGCGACATGAATGCGATGCTCTCGGGGGGCGCCCGTTGGGCGGTCGAGCGCGGCTGGGGCGAGCGGCGCGACCTCGAACGGATCGAGGAGGAGGGAGAGATGGCGGATGCCAGGCCGGAGCATGTCTCCGACCGCGCCAAGGAGCGGCAGCGTCGGGAGATGGGCACGCTGGGCTCCGGCAACCATTATCTCGAGGTCCAGGCGGTGGTAGAAATCTTCGACACGGCTGTCGCCCGCGCGTTCGGGCTTGCCCAGAACGATGTCGTCGTCACCATCCATTGCGGCTCGCGCGGCCTCGGTCACCAGATCGGAACCGAGTTCCTGAAGGAAATGGTAGTGACGGCGGAAGCTTCAGGCATCACGCTTCCCGATCGCGAACTCGCCTGCGCGCGGATCAATTCGGAGGTCGGTCAACGTTACCTGGGCGCCATGCGTGCCGCGATCAACTGCGCGCTCGCCAATCGCGAGATTCTTGGCCACTATGCGCAGCGTATTTTTGCTCACTTCTTCCCGAATTGCGACCTGCGCCTCCTGTTCGACGTTTCGCACAATACCTGCAAGGCCGAAACGCACATGGTCGGTGGCAAATGGCGAAAGCTATTCGTTCATCGAAAGGGTGCGACCCGGGCGTTCGGGCCCGGTCACGCGAGCCTGCCGGAGGCGCTCCGTGCGGTCGGCCAGCCCGTGCTGATCGGCGGCAGCATGGGGACGGGCTCGTACATTCTGGTGGGCGAGACGACCGCCGAGGACAAGTCCTTCGCCTCGGCCTGCCATGGGGCCGGCCGTGCGATGTCGCGCCACGGCGCCCTCAAGCGCTGGAGCGGCCGCAAGATCATCGACGACCTCGCCGCGGAAGGGATCCTGATCCGCAGCCCCTCCACGCGCGGCGTCGCCGAGGAAGCGCCCGGCGCCTATAAGGACGTTGGTGCGGTGGTGGCTGCCGCCGAGCATGCCGGTCTGGCCCGAAGGGTCGCGCGTCTCAGACCATTGATCTGTATCAAAGGATAGCAGTGTCGCTGTCGTGGGAGCGCCGCGAGCGCGCTATCGGCAAACCAAGCATTGTCTGCGACGCTTCCGCTTCGTTTCCCATCCCAATCCAGCGCTGCTTCGAAATCGAAGTTGTGAGCCCGCTCGATGAGCGTCGCTCTGCCGAGACTGCCGGAGACCCATGCTTTCATCCGCCGTCTTGAGCTTACCGCCGAGCTTGATGCCAGAGTCATTTGCGGTCGAGCACGGGCAGGCAATCAGGTCCATCCCTCAAGCGGTCGCATGATGACATTGTCGTTGACCGCGCGTACGCCGGGCATTGATTCAGCAGCCACACGAATGGCCTTCTTTTCCACGTCGGAGTTGGTGATGCCCCAAAGGTCGACCACGCCGCCGTTCACGGTGACATTCAACAGCGACGTATGGGCCCAGGGCTGTTCCTCCAGATGCGACAGCAGCTGGTTTCGAATGGTCGTGTCGGAGAGCGGGATTTCCAATTCTTTCTGGCCGCTTGCCACCGCCTGGATGAGATTGGCTCGGCTGACGAGACCCACAAGCCGGCCGTTGCTGACAATCGGGACTCGCTTTATGGCATTCTTCTCGAGCGTCGAAGCGATCTCGTGCAGGGGCGTATCGGGCGTCGCCGTGATGACGTTACGTGTCATCACATCGGCCACTTTGCGCGCGTGAGCCTTCACATATTCGGCAGCCAAGGTCTCGTTCCCAGTCAAGAGGCGAAGCCAGGACGAGCGCCGGCGCTGCGTCCCTGCTTCGGAGCGATGCAGCAGGTCCCCTTCGCTGACGATGCCAACGAGCTTTTCCTGGTCGTCCACAACCGGGACTGCGCTAATCCTTCGGTCAAGGAAAATCTGAGCCGCCTCTCTTACGGAGGAATGGGGCTTGACCGTAATGACCGGAGAAACCATCACATCCCGGGCTTTCATGGCGACTGACCTCCTAGTCTTGTAGTAGTAAGTCGGGGCCGGGCCGGCAGAATCCGGAGCAAGAAGGTTTTGGGGCCGGTGCCGCTTCCCATACTCACCAATCGGGCCTTAAACCATGCGAGCCGAATTCGTACTTTGATCTGGGTCAATAGCCGTCGGCCAAGGTCGAACGCCCCGCGGGTGAAGGATGGCGTCTTCACCGGCGTACGGCCGAAATTGACTTTTCTCAAAGACTGGCCGTGAGGGCTGCCGATAAATGCTCTCAGTCGAAATCGACGACAGGTGCCGCGCCACAGGGCGCGTCAAGTCGATAACCCAAGGTGAGGCACATGCAAGCCCGATCAAATCATACCGAAGCAGACGAGGATGTGGCGACGCTTACGATTTCGCCCGAGAAAGTCTGTTTTATCATCATCAAGGCTCGCGAATTCGACGCCAAAGATGAAGTGACCGATCCTGATCCCGGATCCAATCCGTCCGACGACAAAGACGCTGCGGTGCTCGAGGACCACACCGATGACCCCGTGGTCGAGGAGCTCACCTCTCTCATCAATTCCTTGTCGGAAGACGAGCAGATCGATCTCGTCGCGCTGACTTGGCTGGGCCGGGATGACTACTCGGCAAGCGACTGGGCAACGGTTCGGGCGGAGGCAGCGCGCGCCCACAACGCGCGTACGGCCGACTATCTTCTCGGCACGCCGCTCCTGGCGGACTTTCTCGAGGAGGGTCTCTCGCTGCTTGGCCGCTCCTGCGAGGAGTTCGAAATTGACCGCCTCTGAATGATCCCAGAGGCGGGGCGCAACTCTGGTCGCCGCGGGAAGGGGATGCAAGTCTGTTGCCGACCCTGAACGTATTGAAAGAAGGGAGAGCGCCATGAAAGCTGCAGATGTGATGACACGACGCGTTGTGTCGATCAAGCCTGATGCCTCGATCGCCGAAATGGCAAAGCTGATGCTGGATTATAGGATTAGCGGATTGCCGGTTATCGATAGTCACGGTGATCTGGTGGGCATCGTTTCCGAGGGAGATTGTTTGCGTCGTGCCGAGACGGAAACCGAGCGCAGACGACCACGCTGGTTGGAATTCTTGATCGGACCAGGACGCCTCGCGAACGAATATGTCCGTACGCACAGTCGGAAAGTGCAGGAAGTAATGACGCAAAATCCGACCACAATCACCGAGGACACTCCGCTGGATGAGGTGGTGCACCTGATGGAAAGCCGCCGAATCAAACGGTTGCCGGTGGTGCGCCTCGGCAAAGTCGTTGGCATTGTCAGCCGGGCGAACCTGCTGCAGGCGTTGGCCGGCACGGCCGGCACAATATCATCCGGCGCTCCAACTGATGCGGCAATTCGCGATCAACTCGTAACAGAATTGGCCAAACAGCCCTGGGCGCCGCCGCTCAACGCGACTGTCAGGGACGGTGTGGTGGACTTGTGGGGCGTCGTTTTTGCCGCGCACCAGCGCGAAGCGGCCGTGGTGGCGGCTGAGAACATTCCCGGCGTCAAGACAGTCCGAAGCCACGTGGCCTGGGTCGATCCGATGTCTGGAACGGCCATCTATGATCCCGAGGAGAACGCCACGGGCACAGCGGCTTAGAGGGCAGGCTGGTTTCGTTTCCCGCCGCAAGACGAGAAGCCCCGGACTCGCAGCGCGAGGCCGGGGCTCCTGGGACGGTAATCTCGCGCTCAATCGCAGACGTATACCTTGCCGAGCCCGCGGACCCACCGCCAGCAGCTGCTCTCGATCACGACAACGCCGCCACCGTACCCGCGGCCCCAGCCGTGACCGTGTCCGTGGCCGCCCATGCCGCCGCCGCCCCCGCCGCCTTTGGCGAACGCGTCGCCGGTCACCGCAAGCGAAGCGGTGCTGAGCGCGACGGCGGCAACCGCGATGGTGAGGATCTTCTTGGTCTTCGTGAACATCGTTTTCTCCTGTTTTTGTCGGACTGGGCGACCATCGCCCTATCGATGATCCGACATTACCGGAGCCGCGCTTTGGCGATGTGATGGTCGTCACAACAATGCGCTTTTCACGGCCACGCCGCCGGCGGGCCGGCGCGTAACCGCGCGGAGGCCCGCGATATTGCGGCTTTGGGGCGCTATCTCGTCCGGGCGTGTTCGGCACGGGGTGCGGTGGCAAAACCGATGCGTACCGGACGATCCGTCGGCTGCGGGCCGATCGTCGCGCGCCGTGCCGCGCGTGGACGAGCGATGTGTTCGGGAGCAATGTGGGCGGGTCTCGCCGATCACAATTCGACCGGTGGATTCCTGGAGTATAAGATGCTTGTCCTGATCCGGCGCCAAGGGCGAACGAGGGCGCCGTTGGCGTCCTCCGGTGGCCTCGGTCGCCGCTCACTGGTCTTGTGCCATCGTATCATGGCGGGGCTTTGGCTGATTTAGCGACGGGAATGGCAATGGCGAAATCTGTCCTGACGGCGGATAACCTGCTCGCGGCGCTGCCGGCGGAATTGTCGCGCGGGCTGTTTGCAAAGGCGCGCATCGTATCGCTTGCGGCGGGTCAGATGCTGTTTCTCGCAGATGACGAGGGCGACGGCTGCTATCGAGTTGAGGATGGCTTGCTCAAGGCCAATATCGTCGCACCGGGAGGCAGCGAACGGATTCTCGCGATTCTGGGGCCTGGCTCCATTGTGGGCGAGCTGTCCATGATCGATGGCGCGCCCCGGTCCGCTTCCGTCAGTGCGCTGCGCGACTCGAAGCTGAGCTTCATCAGCCGTGCTGTGTTCGATGATTTCGGCCGATCCGACCCGCAGCTGTATCGCCACGTCATGATCCTGCTGGCCCGCCGTCTGCGCGACACCAATTCTGCGTTGACGGCAACAAGCTTCCTTTCCGTGAAGGGACGCGTGGCCCGCGCTTTGTTGAGTCTGGCCGAGGCGTTCGGTCAGGAGGTGCACGGCGGACGCATCCTCGTGCGCCAAAAGGTCACGCAAAGCGACCTCGCGGCGATGGCCGGCATCGCACGCGAAAATGTCAGCCGAATCCTCAAGGACTGGGCAGGCCGCTCGATGGTCAGCCGTCTCGCCGGCTACTATTGCCTGGAGAATAGGGCTGCCATCGAACGCGAAGCGGATCTATGAGAGCGAAAAAGTAGCCCCGAAAGCCATTGCGTCGAAGCCCGCCCGGTCGCGCGGGACGAGGCCTCAACGGCACCGCGCATCCTCACCGAGCCGCGGGTTCATTCGCGGTCACCGCTCGAACGCGATCTCCATCGCGAACGAATGCTCCGGCCCGCACGACGACCGTCTCACCCTCGGCCAGTCCTTCGCGAATCTCCGCTTGACCCAGAGCCAGCAGACCGACAGTGACTCGGCGGGATTCGATCCGGCCATCGCGGACCACCTGGACGACGGCTCCTGCCGGGCTGTACAAGACCGCCGACAATGGAATTGCAGCGCCGCAGCGCCGGCCAATAGTGATCGTTGCCCGGCCGAATGCGCCCACGCGTAGTCGCGGATCGCTGCCGACGAAGAGTTGCACTTGGCCAAGCTGTGTCGTCGGATTGATTGCGGTCGAGAACAACCGCACCTTTCCCGGTAGTTCACCGACGCCGACGATCTCGACTTTTGCCGGTTGGTCCACCGCGAGGCTGGTCAGCATCTTGACCGGGATCTCGGCCTGGAGCTCCATCTCTCCCTTGCCGGCAATCCGGAATAGCGGTTCCGCCCTGGTGGATGCCGTGGTTCCGACAGTCGCGGATTCGGCGATAATGACGCCGGCCGCTGGCGCCCGCACCGCGGTCGCCGCTCCCGCGCCTTCTTGTCCCTCGGCCGGCGCGAGACGTGCCAAGACCTGTCCCGAGACTATGGTATCGCCGGGCTCTACAAGCACTTGCGAGATTTGCAATCCCTCTCGTTCCGGCCGCACCAGAATCTCGTTCCTCGGAACCAGCACGCCGGTGACCTGCAGAGTGTCGGCAAAACACATGTTTTTTGCAGCTGCCACCGTCACCGCCATGTCGGAGGAGGGACCGGCATCGCGTTGCTCGGCCCCCGATGCTCGCAAGGCTAGACCAAGAGAGGCGGTGGCACCCATAACCATCACAGCCGTCGCACAACGCACCGACCAGAATGCGCTCCTCGCGGGCGACGGCTGATCGCGCCGACTGCCGCGGTACGATGCAAACCAACTTGCGAGAGCAGGTCGGTTGCCCTTCGCAATGGCCACGAGAGCAAGAGCCATTTTGATCAATGCCAGCATGCTCCAATGTTGGCCGAACCGGGACGCCGGGGCAAGTATTCAAGGGGCTGCTGCACGCCCGCCACGTCTCGAAGCGCCGGTGCGTTCCGCGGGGGTGTCGTTCTTGATCTCCTCCGGACGCGAGTCCCTCCAAGATTCTTCCTGTCGGGGAGCGCATTGGGCATTGAAGTCTGCGTCGGTTATCCGCGGCCCCAGCTCAGCACCTCGTAGGCATCCATCGGCCGGTTAAAGCCCTTCAGGGTGAGCTGGCCGATGTGCGAGGCTCCCACCGATTGCTCAACGGCGCTGAACGCCCGTTGACTGATCACGATTTGGCCCGCATGCGCTTCGTCGCACAGCCGCGACGCAAGATTGATGACGCTGCCGATCGCCGTGTACTCGCGACGATGCTCGAAGCCGACCTGCCCCAGGGTCGCGTAGCCCGAAGCGATACCGATGCCGAATCCGAGGATGTGACCCTTGCGGGCCCACTGCTTCGCCAGCGCGTCCACTTTTTCGCGCATGTCGAGCGCAAGCCGGACAGCGCGCTCGGTATGATCGGGGCAAGGGATCGGATCGTTGAAGACGATCATGATGCCGTCGCCGAGGAACCGCTCCAACGTGCCCTCGTACCGGAAGATGAGCTCTCCCAAGCTCTCGTGATACTCGCGCAGGACGCTGGTGACCTCTTCAGGCTCGGACGCTTCGGTGAAGGCGGTGAATCCGCGCAGATCGCAGAATACGACGGTCACGTCTCGCCGGTGGCTCACCAACAGCGATTCGGGCGCGTCCGAGGAGGCGATCATCTGTGCCACCTGCGGCGCCAGGAATCTTCGCAAACGGCCGATTCGTTCGATTTCCGCTATTTGTTGCGCAACGCGCTCCTCAAGCAATCGATTCCAGTTCGAGAGTTGCTCGGTTTGCTCCTTGAGCTGCGCCGCTTGCAGTTGAACCGTATCGTGAAGTTCCTTGATTCGAAGCAACGAGCGGACGCGGGCTACCAACGCCGATTGCTCGAAGGGCTTCGTGAGATAATCGTCACCGCCTGCCTCGAGGCCATTGACGACGTCGCGTGTGTCGGCTTTGGCAGTCACCAGAATGACAGGTGTGAAGCGAAGAGTTGTATCGCGCTTGAGCTCCTTGAGGACCGAGATGCCGTCGAGCTTCGGCATCATGACATCGAGCAAGACGAGATCGGGCTCAATTTCGCGCGCTCGGACCAGCGCATCCTCGCCATCGACTGCCGTCACTACCTCGTAGCCCTGCGCGCCAAGCCTGACCCGCAGCACTTCCAGGTTCGTTGGATTATCATCGACAACTAATATGCGAGGCGGAGTTCGCAAGCGATGGCCCCCTCAGCGTCACGCCAGGAATTCGCGGACCTTGGCGAGAATTACGCGCGGGCTGAACGGCTTGGCGAAATAGCCGTCGCATCCGGCGGCAAGCGCCTTGGCATCATCGCCGGACAGAGCATAGGAGGTGACGGCGATGATCGGAATATGCCGCAAGTCGGGATTCGCCTTGATTCGACGGGTCGCCTCATAGCCATCGACTATCGGCAGCTGAATGTCCATGAGAATGAGGTCAGGTCGGCGCTCGGCCGCCATTGCGACGCCCTTCTCCCCATCGACGGCCTCCAGGACCTCGAAGCCGGCGTTGGTGAGCAAATCATTGAGAATTCGCCGATTGTTCTCGGTATCCTCGATCACGAGTATGCGCTTGCTCATGCCGCTTGCCTCTGATCGGTCGCGCGCACCGGCAAAAGGATGGTGAACGTAGAACCCACGCCGGGCGTCGACTGCAGATCGATACGGCCGCCATGTACGTCGATCAGACGACGGGCGATCGACAATCCCAGTCCGGTGCCACCTTTCTGCCGCGTGATGCTATTGTCAACCTGCTGAAAATCCTCGAAAATACGAGCCCGATCCGCGGGCGGAATGCCCGGACCGGTATCCTGCACCGCAAGAATGAAATGGCCGTCCATGGCCTTGGCACTGACCTCCACGGAGCCGGTGTCGGTAAACTTGATCGCGTTGCCGACGATATTTAGTAGCACCTGGGTCAAGCGCCGTTCATCCCCATGGCCGACCGGAAGATCGGGGGAGATGACCGCCCTGACTTCAATGCCTTTTGCCCGTGCAAGCGAGCCGGTTGACGCAACGACCGTCTCCACTATTCCCTGCAGAGAGTAGTCGTCGAGTGCCAATGTCAGCTGGCCCGCTTCGATCTTGGAGATATCGAGCACATCGTTGATCAGACCCAGAAGATGCTTTCCATCCTTCTGGATACGCCCCAGGATCTCCAGCGCCTTGTCGGGCAAAGCGCCATACAGGCCATCCACGAGCAGCTCGGCAAAACCGAGGATGCCGTTCAATGGCGTCCGCAACTCATGGCTCATGTTGGCAAAAAACTGGGTCTTATGCTCGTTGGCAATGGCGAGCTCGCGCCCCTTCTGGTCCACCTCGCGAAATAGCCGCGCATTGTTCATTGCGAGGACGGACTGGTCAGCAAAGGTCCGCATCAGGCCGACCATGCTCGCCGGAAAATCTCCGGCCGCTCGGCGGTGCAGCACCAGCGCTCCAAGGATCTCGTCCTGGCCGAGCAGCGGCACCACCAGCAGGGAACGGAATCCGGCCGCGAGCGTGAGGTCCCGGAGCGGATAGTTCGGAGCGCTCGAGAGATCCGGCAGGCAGATCGGTGTGCGCTGCTTGGCCGAGAGGCCCAGGACGCTTTCGTCGAGTCCGATCCGGATGGTGCGGACGGCATCCTGAAATGCCGGATCGAGCGCATGTGTCTCGGCAAGCTCGAAGGCGTCCCGCGTCGCGTCATAGCTGTAGATCGCACCGGCATCCGCCTGCGTGAGCTCCACGGCGCGGGTCACGACGGTGGCCAGCACAGATTTGGTGTCGAGCGATGAGGCCACGGCGCGACCAATCTCCTCGAGTGCCTTCAATTCGCTGACGGAGCGGGCGAGATCGCGGGTGCGTTCTTCGACCTTCTGCTCGAGCCGGGTATACGAGCCCTGCAACTGGTCCGCCATCCGATTGAAATAGTCGGCGAGATCCTCGATTTCGTCCCCGGTTCGCACGTCGATGCGGTGGCCGAAATCGCTCGCTTCCAGCTGCTGCGCGCCGACCTGCAATGCGCGAATTGGAACAACCATGTGGCGCGCCATCAGCACGCCGGAAAGCACCGCCAGCAGCACACCCAACGCGAGCAGCCACGCCGTCCGGAACAGCAAGCTGTAGACCGGCTGCAGCGCCGAGCTCAATGGCTGCTCGAAAAAGACGTACCAGCGCATGCGCGGTATCGATGCGGCGGAGGTCAAGACCGAGCGTCCGTCGGGATCCTTGCCGAATTCCAACGGTTCGGCGCCGGGCTTGACCACGGCGGCGACCTGGGGAAGATCGCTGAGATCCGTGCCCAATCGGCGCTCGGGATTGGACGCGGCCAGCAACCGCCCGACCGGGCCGACGACATAGGCGTCGTTGCCTTTCCCGATCCGGTCCGCATCGATGAAATTCGACAGGAACTTGAGATTGACCTCGGCGACGGTCGAGCCGGCGTTGCGGCCGGAATGGGGCATCGCGATCGTCATGAACGGATCAAGACCGTCGAAATAGACCGGCGAAAGCCAGACCGAGCGACCCTGCGCTTCTGTGAATCTCGCATTGTGGGAGTAATCGATTCCGCTGCCGAGAACGAGCTCCCTGCGCGTCAGCCTGACCTGCTCTTTGCCGGCTCCATCCAGTTGAATCACCCTGTCGATGGCCGGCACCTGCTGAAGCAGCAATGCGTAGTCCGCGCGACGTTGCTCGATGGTGGTGGCGCTGGCGCGGGTGGCCCAGCTGATCTGACGTTCGATCTCGGACACGAACTGCTCGATGCGCCGGGCCGTCGATTCGGCCTTCTCCGATTGCGCCTTGGCCAGCAGGTCCGTGGTGTCACGATACATGAACCACGTTTCCAGGCCGCCGTTCACGACCAGCAGGAGCACGATCAATCCGACGAAGGAGAGGACGTATTTGCCGAACAGCCCTTTCCACCAGTGTCTGCGCGGCGTCTCCTTCATCGGAAATTGCCCGCGTCAGCGCTGCCCCGTTCGAGAGGCGTCGGCGACAATGGGCCTGACCTTGTCACCATCGCGCAGGGAACTGCCTGCATTGGCCACGACCATGTCGCCTTCATGGAGGCCGTCGCGGATTTCAGTGTCGGTATCGGAATGGAATCCGACCTGAACCAATCGCGTCTCGATAGCGTCGTCACGCACCACCTGTACGCTCGTGCCTTCGGTCCGGTAGCGCACCGCCGAGCGTGGAACCGATATGCCGCAGCTGCGGTTGGCATCGATCGTGGCGCGGGCGAACATTCCGAGCCGCAGCAAGGGGTCGCGCTCCAGCGAAATTCGCGCCCGGCCGAGTTGCGTTCGCTGATCGATCGCAGCCGGGACCAAACGAACTCGTCCGGACAGCTCGCGACCGGCGGCGATCTCGACGCGAGCGGTCTGACCCGACGCAAGCGCCGGTACATGGATACTCGGCACCTCGGCCTCGAGCTCGATTTCGTTATCGACGGCGATACGGAACAGCGGCTCAGGCGACAGCGGGGATGCCGTTGCTCCCACCACGGCGGTGGTGCGCGTGATCACGCCTGCAGCCGGGGCTCGCAACGTGTTGCTGCTCTTTCCGCCGCCGGCATCCGGACCTTCGCCGGATGCACGCGTCAGTCGGGCGAGCGTCTGTCCGGCCGTCACCCGATCACCTTCGCCCGCAAGCACCTCGACCAGCCGCGCCCCGGGCGCGTCGAGCGTCACCACGGCCTCCTCACGCGCCACGAGGAAGCCGGTGACGCGAATGGAGGCCGAGAAGCAGGCGTTCGTTGCGCGAATCACGACCACCTGCGCGGCGGGCTGCGAGCTGGTCTCGGCCTGCCCGGGCGAGATCGCAATCACGCTCGCAGCGATGATGAGGGCCACCCGTGCCGCGGCGCTCGTCAATGGAACGAAAGTGTTCATGGTCCACACCCGGGTTCCGGTCTACGCCGCCCTTCGCCGAGAGCGACTGGCGAGAGCGACAGCGCCATTGCCGACCAATTTACGGCAACTCCCGTACCACCCGAAATCCGTTCGCGATATATCTGACATCGATGTCATATCGGAAGCGCGACATCGAGCGCAGATATTTCGCCTGACTGTCGAACGCGCCTCCGCGCAGTACACGCAGCCGGCATTGCCCGCTGGTCCAGGCCGAGCCGTTGTTCGGCGCGCCGCGATAATTGTCATTCCAGCAATCTTCGATCCATTCGGCTGCGTTGCCGGCCGTGTCATATAGGCCGAACTGATTGGGCTTGTACGAACCGACCGGCGACGTTCTTTGCGGCTCGCCGGTATTGCACTCCCGACAGTTCGCTTGGTGGGAACCGACGTCGCGGCCCCACCAGTACGGAGTGTGCGTTCCGGCCCGCGCCGCGTATTCCCATTCGGCTTCGGACGGAAGCCGATAGGTCTTGCCAGTCTTCTGAGACAACCAAGTCACAAACGTCTTGGCGTCGAGCCAGCTGACGTTGATGACCGGCCGATCGCCACGACCCCAGTCGCGGTCTTCGGGACGATATTTGCACGCCCCATCGTCCACGCATTGGTCCCATTCGCTGAACGTCACTTCGTGACGTCCGATAGCGAAGGGCTTCGCAATGGTCACGCGGTGGGTAGGGTTCTCATATTCCGACGGCGAGCCCATATCGAAAGTGCCGGCGGGTATCACCACCAGCTCGGCACAGTCCGCGCAATCGCGAAACGTATCTCCGGGCTTGAAGTCGGTCCGAGCGGAGTCGGTCGGCACCGGCGCGGTCGACGAAGCTTGCGGCGCAGGGGTCACCACAGGCGGCGGCGCTGGCTTGGCAGCAGGGGGCGGCGCAGGGTTGGCCGCGGGCGGCGTCGGCCGGCTGGGCGCAGGCGCGGGGGCAGGTGCGGGCGTCGCCGCCACCGCGCGCGAGGCGCCGAAATAGAACTCGTCGACCAGCGACGAGGCGACCCAGGGCACCTGCTCGTTGTTGGATGCACGCGATACGCCGATGCGGGCGCGGTTGAAGACCTCCTCGGCGGTCAGATTCGGGGAGCGGAGCTCTTTGATCAGCTCGCTGACGAACAGGCTATTTGCGCCGGTGCCGTCGTTGACCACCTTGCCCGGCGCGGCGGAGTAGAGCGCGAGCGTGCCGTCGGGTGCGTCGAGCGCGGCAAGCCCCGCCGCCGACGCTCGAAACCGCCGCTCGAACGGGTTTCTGCGGGCAGCGTCCAGGATGATGATCTTTACCTTTGCCCCTTTGCGGTGCATCTCGGCCAACAGCGCATCGACACTGATTCCATCGCGCCGAACTTCCGCTTCGGTCCAGACCTGGGCGTTGACCGGAAGGAGATAGGTCTGTCTCGCGACCTGAATGCCGTAGCCGCTGAAGTAGAAGAGGGCGGCCATGCCGCTGCGGATCTTGCCCGTGAAGGCATCGATGGCGCGCTGCATGTCCTCCTTGCCGACGTTCTCCTTGAGGTCGACGTCGAATTCGCTGCGACGAAACTCCTCGGCGAGGGTGCGAGCGTCCTTGATCGTGGTGGATAGCGGCGTACTGGCGTCTGGATAACTGTCGTTTCCGATGACCAGCGCCACGCGTGCGGCTCTTTGCTGTGGCAATGCCGAAGAGGTCAGCGCCGCGGACACAACCGACAAGCACAACCAAAACAGGAGCCGCATGTTCATTCCGCGCCTTTTGTGTCGATCAATTCAATGGCCTCCCGTCATTGTAGTGCCGCTTATAGCTCACGCGATGTGATGCATCTTACTAATTGCATCATGGCTGTCATAAAGGGACATTCTGCCGCAGAATGAATCGACTCCTGCCGTGCCCCGCGCCGCGCGCTCAGAAGCTGCGGCCTCGCCCGGCCTGGGGGCATTTTTCCAAGCGATGTTAAAAGTCTAGACGGAATGTTGCTTTCGGACAACAGGGCAAGTGAGACGCTCACATTACCGCTTTGCAACATATCAGGTTACGCGGAGGCGATCATGAAAACGATTGCCCCCGCCGTCCAGGGCCGACCCCGGCGAGGCGACGAATGCCACGAGGTTGTATTGCTTCCCGGTCGGGAGGACGGGCCGGAGAAGTGCGCTTCCCAGTGCGGCTGAGTTCCCCTAGATTATCGGATCTGTGAGCGGGCCCGTCGATGGATTCCCGCAGCGAACGGCGAGAGTCAGAGTCACGGGAGGATGTAGCATGCACGTGCTCGAGAAGGTCGGAGCAGGACGAATCACGGGTGCGAGTCTGATCGTGGCATCGCTCCTCGTGGGCATCGCCGCGTGTGGCCCCGCGTTTGCAGAAGCGCAGCGGACCGGAGGTCCCACGCCGTCACCTGCGGGCGCCGAGGTGTACTTCATCGACCTCAAGGACGGCGCGACCGTCCCGGCCAAGCTGAAGCTTTACTTCGGCCTGCGGAACATGGGCGTTGCACCCGCCGGATCGGATCGCGAGAATTCGGGCCATCACCATTTGCTGGTCGACACCGAGCTGCCGCCGCTCAATCAGCCGATTCCCAACGACTTCAACCATCTGCATTTCGGCGCCGGGCAGACCGAGGCTGAGATCACGCTCAAGCCGGGCGATCACACCCTGCAATTGCTCATGGGCGATAAGGACCACATCCCGCACACGCCGCCGGTCATGTCGCCGCGCATTCGGGTTCATGTCGCGGGGGACGCGTCGGCCGCGCTGACCGGAGGTCCCACGCCGTCGCCGCCCGGGGCCGAAGTGTATTTCGCCAATCTCAAGGATGGGGCGGTCGTTCCCCCGAAATTCACGATCGACTTCGGGCTGAAGAACATGGGCGTGGCGCCCGCCGGCTCGGATCGCGAGAATTCGGGCCATCATCATCTGCTCATCGACACCGATCTGCCACCGCTCGACCAGCCGATCCCCAACGACTTCAACCATCTCCACTTCGGGGGCGGCCAGACCGAGGCGGAGATCACCCTGAAACACGGGGAGCATACGCTCCAGCTGCTGTTCGGCGACAAGGACCACATCCCGCATACGCCTCCGGTCATGTCGTCCCGCATCAGGATCCGGGTCGTCGACCCCTCGATCCGCAAGCCCTCGCCGCCGGACGCCCGGGTCTACTTTGTCGGCCTGCAGGACGGGTCGGTGGTCCCCCAGAAGGTGACCATTCGCTTTGGCCTCGCCAATATGGGTGTGGCACCGGCGGGCATCGACAAGCCCAATACCGGCCACCACCATCTCCTGATCGACGCCAAGCTGCCCCCACTGGACCAGCCCATACCCAACGACTTCAACCACCTGCATTTCGGTGCCGGACAGACCGAGGCAACTGTCACGCTGCCATTGGGGAGGCATACGCTGCAACTCCTCCTCGGCGACGAAAGCCACGTGCCGCACAATCCTCCGGTCATGTCGAAGCCGATCCGGGTCTACGTAACCAGGTCGGGGCGAAGAGACTAGCCCCGTCCTGGCCGGCATCTCCGCGACCGGAATTTGTCGTCATCGGCGGTCGAAATGCGTCCCGGAATGAGGGCTGAGCTGGGACTTTTTCGACGCCAGACATGCGACGATGCGGTCTATGCTCATGAGAACCGAGCTGCACCGGCTCATGGCATCGCCCATGCAAGCGGAGCGCTGTTCGGACGTAGGCTTGAACTCGGCAGATGCCGCGCTCGGAAGAGCGATGACGAGCGACGCGAGAGTTCCAAACATGCCACTGCGAATCTTGGTCATGACATTTCATGAATTTCCATGGCGCATCCGCCGCCGTTGACTAACGATGTGCGTTATGGTGCGCCCCGCCGGGGAGGGCTGTGACTGCCATCACAAAATGCGCTTGATGCTCAAATAGACGACTGCCCGCGCGTTCTCCGCGCGCCCTCGGGACATGCAGTTGCCGCGGCACCTCGGTCAGTCTCGACCCGATTGCGGACTTGCGGCGACCGCAGCCCTCGGACCTGAAAGGTGCGCCCGGGCTTCCGGATGCCGGTCAGCTTGACTTCGCGGGTTCGGGCATTGTCGCAGGCTTGGTGCCCGGGTCATCGGCGGCGTTGCCGTTGCCCGACGGACGGACGTCGGCGCCAGGCAGAGGCTTTGCTGCATGGCCCGGCGCCGCCTCGTCGGCCTTTCCAATGAAGCGCCCGAACAGGTGCAACACGACGCGCGCCAGATCGTCCATGACGGTGAAAAAGGCCGGTACGAAGAGCAGCGAGAGCAATGTCGAGACGACGAGACCGCCAATGACCGCGATGGCCATCGGTGATCGAAACTCGCCGCCGGCGCCCAACGCCAAGGCGCTCGGAGCCATGCCGGCTGTCATCGCGATCGTCGTCATGACGATGGGTCGAGCTCGCTTATTGCCGGCGTCGATAATGGCCGCCCTACGGTCGAGACCTGCGTGCATGGCTTCAACCGCGAAATCGACCAGCATGATCGCGTTCTTGGTGACGATGCCCATGAGCATCAGGATTCCAATCACCACGGGCGTGGTGATCGGCGAATTTGTCACGAGAAGGCCCAGGATCGCGCCTGCAATCGACAACGGGAGCGAGAACAAGATTGTTAGTGGCTGCAGTATGCTGACGAAAAGTACCGCGAGCACCACGTAGACCATCATCAGGCCATTGCGCATCGCCCCACCGAATCCCTCGAACAGTTCCGCTTGCAGCTCCGCATCGCCGCCCTCGCTGACCGTGATGCCGGGGGGAAGGTTCTTCATCACGGACAAGCCCTTGATGGCTTCGGCCGCGTCACTGAGCGCGGCGCCACCGACGAGATCCGCCTCGACGCTGGCCTGCCGTTGGCGGTCGTAGCGAGCAATGCTGGTGGGGCCTTCGCCGAAACTTATGTCGGCAAGTGCAACGAGCGGCACCCCCCCGCCGCGTTGGGAGGGGATGCGTATTTGCTCGAGAACTTGCCGGTCGGCACGTGCGTTTTCCTCGAGCAGGACCCGGATCGGGACTGTCCGGTCCCCGGCATCGAATTTTGCCAGCGCCGGGCCGACGTCGCCGATGGTCGCCACCCGGATCGTTTCCGACAGGCTCTCGGTCGATACGCCCAAACGCACGGCCAGGTCCCGGCGCGGGTAGATTCGCAGCTCCGGCCGATTGAGGGTGGCCCCAGATATGATATTCGCAACCATCGGCAGCCGGCGCATTTGAGTAGCGAGCTCGGACGCCACGTTTCCAACCGTGGCGCTGTCCTGCCCGGTGACGATCAATTTGACGTTTCGCTGTCCATTGTCGTCGAGGAACCAGTATCGAACATCGGGGATGTCCGCGAGGTCCCGGCCGATGGCGTGCTCGAGCTGCTGCTGGGAGAGCGATCTCTTCGATTTCGGCACATAATTGATGGTCAACGCGGCCTTGCCGACCTCGACGGTGCCGGGCGGAATCCGTCCGCCATCGATGAATACGCTCACTACCTCCGGTCGACTGCGCAAGCGATTGGCGATGGTATCGGTGACCGCCTCGGTATCGACCAGTTGCGAGCCGGGCGGCAACTCGACCGCAAGCAGCGACCGCGAGGTATCTGCGGCCGGCAGAAATCCCGACGGCAGAAGACGCGTGCCTGCCAGCGCCAAAACGAACATGGCCAAGCCAATGGCGATGGTGGGGAACCGGTGCCGTATCGACCAGCTCAGGAGACGCGTGTAGCCGCGCATGATGCGCCCGTCGGGCTTCTCCTCATGCTGATGAGGCTTTAGAAAATAGGCCGCGAGCATCGGCGTTATGAGCCGCGCGCAGAGCAGGGAAAACAGCACCTGTACCGAGACGGTTATGCCGAACTGTTTGAAGAACTGACCTGGAATGGACGACATGAAACTCGCGGGTATGAACACCGCGACGATGGTGAGGCTGATGGCAATGACTGCAAGGCCGATTTCATCGGCCGCCTCGAGCGCGGCCTGATACGGCGACTTGCCCATGCGGATATGACGAACGATATTTTCGATCTCGACGATGGCGTCATCGACCAGGATTCCGGTGCTGAGCGTGATCGCCAGCAAGCTCACCATGTTGAGCGAGAAGCCGATCATGTCCATGACCCAGAAGGCCGGAAAGATGGACAGCGGCAGGGTGACTGCCGCGATGATGGTCGCCCTCAGGTCGCGCAAGAACATGAACACCACGATCACGGCGAGTATGGCGCCCTCGTACAGCGTGTGCATCGCCGAATCGTAGTTTCCGAGCGTTTGGGTGACCGAGGTATCGATCAGCTTGAGCTCGATGTCCGGGTTTGCGGACCTGATCGCTTCGACCCGGGCAGCAACGGCTTCCGCGACTGTGACGTCGCTCGCGCCTTTCGCGCGCACGATGCTGACCCCCACTACGGGGGCGCGATCGAACCGGGCAAAAGTGCGCGGCTCCGCAATCGAGTCGGTGACGAGTCCCAGATCGTCCAACCGCACCTCGCCCCCGGTCGGCAAAGCGATTCTCGTGGCTCCGAGATCGGCGACCGTCTTGGCCCCGGCAAGGGTGCGGATGGCTTGGTCGCGACCGCCGATTTCGGCACGCCCGCCGGCGAGATCGACGTTGCTGCCACGAAGCTGCCGGCTGACATCGAGCGGGGTCAATCCCACCGCCTGCAGCCGAACCGGATCGAGCCCTACCCGAATCTCGCGCTCGACGCTTCCAATGCGCTCGACGCTGCCGACACCGCGGACCCCCTGCAGCCCCCGGATCACCACATCCTCCACGAACCACGAGAGCTGTTCGGGCGTCTTTCCGGGTGCGATCGCGGCGTAGGTGAGAATCGGCAGGCCGGCGATGTCGATGCGCTGAATCATGGGCTCGTCGATGCTGCGCGGAAGATCGGCGCGGATGCGCGTGACCGCATCCTTGACGTCGTTGAGCGCGCGATCGGTGTCGGTTCCCAACCGGAACGTAATCATCGTGCTCGAAACGCCGTCGGTGATCGAGGAGTTGATGTGCTGGGCCCCCGCGACACCCGCGACGGCATCTTCAACCTTCTTGGTGACCTGCGATTCGAGCTCGGCGGGAGCTGCGCCGAATTGCGTGACCAGGACCAAGATGACGGGAGCATCGACGTTCGGCATGCGGGTGATCGGCAGCCGATTGAAGCTGATGTATCCGAGCAGCGACGATTGCCAAAGCCATGACGATGGGAGGAAGCGGATGCCGGATCGACCATGCCGAAATGTTGACCGCCATTCGTGCACTCCTGCCCGATCCGATTTGTCAGCGAAAATCGCCCCGCTCCGACAGCCGTAGCGTTTTCATTGCAATTACTTCACTCGTTCCATTACGCGTCACTTGCCACGGCGATGGCGTCTCAGATGAAAACACGGGCCGGGCGCGGGCCGATCCAATAGTGATCGCGAGCGAAATAGTGATCGCAAATGGCTCGTCGACCGCGAACAGGCCGAAAGCAGCACACTTTCGTTATCACCGCCATATATTGCCGTCCAGTGGCGCCTGGCGAGGTCCAAATCGCAGCCGCCCAGATTCGGCTTTCCGATGTGCATTTCAATTCCTCCATGTACCATCGATTGAGCTTGTCGCGCAGCCAGCAAAAACGGGATTTGAATTTGGTCTCAAATCATGGATGAATGTCCACCCAGCCAGAGGGCCGAGCCATGATAGGGTCTGTTTGCGGTTGCGACAGTCAATTCGCAATCGGTGCTTGGATTGGTTGCGGCGTCCTGCCCCGGTGGCTTCCTACATGAGTTGCAGATGAATCTCCGCCGCCTACTGCCGATGTGGCGCGGAACCGCCCCGACGGCTGTCGGGCCGATGACGGACGGCAAGTCGGACGTCATCCGTCCGATGCCTCGCCGAAAGGTTTCTCATTCGATTGGCGGCGCGCTGGTGACCCTGCCCAGGGCCCGCCGCGTTCACTTCGAGGCCGGAGTTATCCGGCCGATCGGCAGGCTGTTCATCTGGCTGTGGAGCCTCATCCGATTTTACTTCGGCAATCTCGTTGATCTCTTGATGAGGCGTGCCAGCGTCGAGCGTCGTGCCGTTCGGCTTCGACGGGTGTTCGAGGATGCCGGTCCGACCTTCGCGAAGCTCGGACAGCAGCTCTCGATGCGTGCCGACATGCTGCCGTATGCCTATTGCACCGAGCTGGCCAAGATGCTCGATCAGGCTCCCGCCTTTCCGACCGAGCAAGCCATTGCCATCATCGAGCGTAACCTTGGAAGGCCTCTCGTCGACGTGTTCGAGATCTTCGATCCCCAGCCGATCGGGGCCGCGTCGCTAGCCTGCGTGTACCAGGCGCAGTTGAAGACCGGTGAACGCGTGGCGGTGAAGGTGCGGCGCCCCGGGATTGGCCCGCTGATTGCCGCCGATTTGCGCGCGATGGACTGGCTTTTGATCGTGGCGGAGACGCTCACCATTATACCTCCGGGGGTCACTCGACGCTTCCGAGAAGATTTCCAGACGATCCTCTTCAACGAGATGAACTTCCGCACCGAAGCGCGCTACACCGACTTGTTCCGTCGGCGCGCAGCCAAGCGCAAGAAGGGGGTCACTGCACCACGGGTCCATTTCCAGTACTGCAGCGAAGAAGTGATGGTGAGCGAGTTCGTCTCCGGGGTGTGGATGTGGGAGCTCATGGCGGCCGTCGACAGCAACGATCAGGCGTTTTTGTCAAGGGTACGCCGCATCGGCATCGAGCCCAAAGCGCTGGCGCGCAAGATCGTAATGATCATGAACCGCGAGGTGCAGGAAGAGCTTTTCTTCCACGCCGACCCGCATCCGGCAAATCTTGTTGTCATGCCCAACAATGAGATTTGCTTCATCGACTTCGGAGCGATCGGCCGCTTTTCAACGCAAACGCGGAAAACCCTTCGCGAGTTCCAGCATCACATGATCAGGGGGGACATTGGGCGGATGGTCAACTGCGCGCTAAGTCTCATTGGGCCACTTCCGCCCATGGACGTCGAAAGAATTCGCATTGAGATGGAGAAGATCTACGCTGATGGCGTCTACGCGATGAACAGCCGAGACGCTGAGTGGTGGGAGAAAAGCGCGGCACAGGGTTGGCTTCGTTTCCTCGAGGTTTCGCGCCAATTCTCCATGCCCGCAAGCTTTGAGGCGATACAGTTGTTCAGAACAACGTTTGCCTACGATGCGGTCGTTGTCCGGCTGCACAAGGACCTCGATATCATCAAAGTATGGGAGGCCTACGCTCGAGAAGCTGCCCGGGAGGCGCGACAACGCGTACAAAAGAGCATGCGGGAGAGGCGCCGTGGACTAACCGACATGGATTATATGGCCATGGAGCAGTTCGGCGACACGATGACTCAGTTCGCTTTCCAGGTTCAGCGAAACATCGAAAACCCGATCATCCACTTCAGGAACATTGTCGGAAAAATCGCGTATATCGCATCCCTGGTGCTGAAGCTTGGCTATTTGGTCGCTGCTGCCGTCGGCATCGGTCTCATCGCGGACGCCGTTGCAAGGCATTGGTTTGGTCGCGAAGTCGACTGGGCTTGGGTCTTGGGAAATGCAACGACTTTTGGTTGGCTCCAATTGGTGTTGATCGCGGTTCTTCTAGTCGTCATCCGCAGAATTGTGATCCGCCTGGGCTTGCCCGATACCAGGCTCAATGCTGACCGATGAGCTCAACGCCGGCGGGTGGAACTGCACCGAATTTTCGATCTGTCGATCACCTGACTGTAATCGAAAGCGGAACGTCCTTTGCGTCGGAGCAATCCATGTGCCCACTCGAAGTGCCGGAAAAATCTCCGCTATAGGCACATTGAATTCCCTCGAGCGAGATGGTCGCGTTGATCTGAGATGTCGATTCCGATCGGGACATCTGAAACTTGATTTCGCCGTGTTTTTCTTGCGGACCGTCTACACTGCACAGGCCGACATGCTTCCAGATCAACGGCCCGAAAAACTCACTGCCGCTGGATGAAATTTTTTCCGTGACGGCGCCACTCAGCTCCCATTCGGAGAGATAGCCGGCGGTGCCCGTAATTTGCAATGATCGCGATTGTGCCGGTCCGCTCATGACGTCCAGTGCGATCACCACAAGCAATGCTTTCGATAGCTTTAGCATATCGTCTCCGATGGCAGTTTTGGACTGTCTTGCCGAAATGATCGGTTGCCGAACCCCTCGCAGCGATATAAGCTTAAGCTAGAATGCAGTCGATCATGACTCGGTCACAAATGCTGTCTTTGTGAGGTAGCGGCGGGAACAAGTTGGTCCCCTCGGTTACTGTCTACCTCGGGATCTTGGCTAACGACGATCTGGGCCGGTGTGAAGCGATTGCCAGCTACGTGAAGGGATGCCGATCGGGTCGATGCGTGCGGCCTACAGTTCGTTGAATCTCTACTCCCAAGTTAGGATGGACGCCATGGACAAGCTCGTCAAACGTGTCACCGTCGTTCAAGGCAGCGGCGAACATCGACATGCAAACGTCGTCTACAAGAGCGACGAGGACGAAGACGAAGATTTCGATGGTATGCCCGGGCCGAATTTCAAACGGATCGAACGAAGCGTCAGACATATGCTGAAGGCGCAGGTAATTGCAGCCCAGGATGCCTATCAGCGCCACCTCGACTCCGTCGAGAAAGGCGGAAAGTCTTGGCTCTATGACGCCCCCGGCAATTTCATGAAGGCGCGTCGAAAGGCTCTTAAGGAGATGCGCAAGGCGGCGCCGTCCGGGATGCCGAAAATGACATTCGACGATGACGACGATGACGACGAGGATGATGGAGATTGAGCATGGCAGCCACGACAACGAGCACGACCGAACCCCGGGAGCAGGAGAAGGGTAGCAAGTCTCAGATCGTCATCGTCGATCTCGACGAGCCGCAGCCGTCCCGGCTGGTGAGCCGCCTGCGCAAAGGGAAGGGAAAGCTGTTGACCAAGGTCGAGCGAATCGTAAACGACTTGGTTGAGGCCGGGACCATCAAGTCGGCGGCGCAGCCGGTGGTGCTCGTGGTGCGCGAGGTTCCGTCACCATGGTCCTTCGGAGAGGATGACGACGACTGAGTGTGCGTACTTGGGCGATGAATTGATCGTTCGGGTGTCGGCGTCGGCCCATGGCAAGCTCGCAAAGGCGAGCGCTTTGGGCCGAGATTTTCTGCGGTTTGCGCGGTCGAATAGGAGACCGATGAGGTTGATGGCCTCCCATGCATGATCTTGCACCGGCAGTTATGACAATTGCAATCGATGGCGCCTGCGACATTGAATTTAGGATCGCGGGCGAAACGATCGAAGCCGAATTTGCGATGACCTCCGATGCCGATCAACAGGGGCTGGCCGATGCTTCAACGGTGGCGTGCGCTGTCCGGATTGCTCATTGCTGGCTACAGGACCGCACGATCAGAATCCGGTGATCCCTGCATCCTACCGAATCTGCGCCTTCGCCGAGGTGTATCGAGCTCCGCGGCGATCGGCTGCGTACTTGAATTGCGGTTGCATGTAACGCAGAATTACGTTGGTAGCGAGCGAAGCGGGCGAGCCTAACCAACCGACGTCACACGTCATCGAACTCCGGATTGAGGCGGCCAGACCGCTTTTTTGGAGGAGGGGTTAGACATGATCGCGACCGGACGATCCCTGCGCCTGGGGCGGCTGCTCAAAGATCCGAACATGCCGCTGTTTCTCGTGCCTCTAGACCACACGGTAACTGACGGGCCATTTACCGATGCGCATCGCTATGATGCTTTGTTAGGCACTCTTGCCGAAAACGGCGCCGACGCGATCGTCGTCCACAAAGGGCGTCTAGGGCACCTTCCCCGATGGGTATATGCAAAGCTTTCGGTGATTGTCCATATTAGCGCTTCGACCAAATATGCCGCAGATCCCACATTCAAGTACCAGGTCGGTGATGTGGAAGACTGTTTGCGACGAGGCGCAGACGCTGTGAGCGTCCACGTCAATCTCGGTTCGCTCACGGAGGATCGACAGATACGAACAATGGCGGGCGTGGCGGACTCCTGCGACCGCGTGGGCCTTCCGCTGCTGGCGATGCTGTATCCTCGCGGTCCGGGAGTCAGGGACCGTCCGCCATTGGATACTCTGCTTCACGCGGCTTCGCTTGCGGTCGACCTCGGAGCAGATATGGTCAAGCTGCCGCTCAATGGCTCGGTCGCCACTATGAAGCATGTTATCGATTCGTGTCCAATTCCGGTGCTTGCCGCCGGGGGCAGCCAAGTTTCAGACAGCGAGTTCGGCACTTTTGTCGCGGACGTTGTCAGCAGCGGCGCTCGCGGGCTTGCCGCTGGCCGGAACATCTTCATGGCGACGGATCCCTCCGCAAAGGTCCGTGAGGTTCGACGAATTCTTCATGCCAACCGCCTGGGTGATCAGCAACCGACCGTCCCTGTCACCTGGACGACCCATGGCTCCCAGGCCCGCGTCGCGGCGAATGGCGCTCTCGAATAGCTGTGAGTTGGGTACCAGGAGAGTGTGATGACCACGGCGTGGATAGATATACGGGACTACAAGGGCGACGAGATAGCAGACATCGTCAAGGCGGCCTCCCAGCATCGAATAGAAGCCGTGATCTCCGATGCAGACGCTGACAAGAAGATCGGAACGCGGCAAGCGGGCATTCAATGGGTGGCATTTGCGGCCAATGGCTCCGGCCCCGCAAGTACCGCAGCCGATCTACACGTGCACTCCTACGGCGGAGGCGCTTCTGGATTAGTGGCGTCGCATGTACGGGATAGCAAGAAGGACGGTATCCTTGTCGACGTCAACGATAAAGACAGCTTGGAGGAGGCATGCGCTGCGGTGCGCGCCGGCTTATTGACGGTTATTCGATTCAAGGACCCGACCAAAATTCCACTTGAGATCGTAATTGCTGCGGGTTCACGTCGCGATGCCAAGATCATGACCTTCGTGTCGGATTTGACGGAAGCAAAGGTCGTCATGAGCGTTTTGGAATCGGGCCCGGACGGGGTGATCATGACACCACGGTCGGCGGCAGACGTAGAGGCGCTCGGGCACCTCTGCAGTCCCGTGCGTGGACATCTGGAGTTGAAAGAATTTGCGGTGACGGAGATCGTCAATGCCGGAACGGGCGATCGGGTATGCGTGGATACCTGCTCAAATTTTGGCCTCGATGAGGGTATCTTGGTGGGCTCTTTCGGGGGCGGATTTCTTCTCTGTTGCAGCGAAACGCACCCGCTTCCGTACATGCCGACAAGACCGTTCCGCGTGAATGCGGGCGCAGTGAGTTCGTACGTTCTTTCGTCTCACGATCGGACCAACTATCTGAGTGAATTGCGCCAGGGCGATACCGTGATAGGAGTTAGGGCGACCGGTGAGACCCGTCCTTTGGTGATCGGCCGAGCAAAGATCGAAACGCGTCCACTTCTTTTGATCAAGGCACGGAGTGCAGATGACGACACGGCATCGGTGATACTACAAAATGATTGGCATGTACGCGTGTTGGGGCGAGCCGGCGTTGTTCACAACATCACAGAATTGAACGTCGGATCGACGATTCTAGGATACACGGCGGCACGTTCGAGGCATGTCGGCATGGCGGTTGACGAATATTGCCTGGAACAATAGTGAGCGATTGCGCCAACCGGGGTCAACTAGGACAAGGACCAGGCGCTGAGTAAAAAGCGGCCGCCCGCGCGTCCATCTGAAGCCTGCGGGGCTCCTCCGGTGCTCCCCAGCGACTGCTCGTTGGCGCTCTTGGTGCCTGCGGAGAGCAGGAGGAAATCCTTTTCGGTGATCGTGTTCTGTTGATCGGCCCGGCGTGTTTGTCGACCAGCGGGATCTGCGTTCTGGTGGCGAGCGCGGCGAGGCAGCGTCGCGACTGACACAAGTTGGAGGGCAGTCCCGTGGTACATCAGCTCGCGGCTGAAAATCCCAGCCTTGCAGCCACCTTGCCCAGCTGCTCGATGGTTGCGAGATCGAGCCGCCCGCAGAGGTGCTCGCTGCGAAAACCGGACAGCGCAAGAATGATCGTCTCGGCGGCGCAGGCCGGCAACACGTAATCACGATCGGATTCCTCGAGAAACCCCAGAACCGACGAATCCGGAGCCCGCACAAGTCCGCCATCTACCCACCGCACGTCGGGCCTTTGCGTCTTGAGTTCAGGGGTAACGTTGAAAGGTCTGGACACGTCGCAAACCATCGCGCCGTTGCGCAAGTGACGCGCGGAAATGAAAGGAAGAACGGCATTGGTTGCCGTCACGACGATGTGCGCTCTGGGAAGGTCCCGGTCGATGTCGGTGGTGACGATGAGGCCCGATTTCGAATCCGCGGTCGGCGCACCGTCGAGGGCTGCAATGCGCTCTGCAACAGTGCCCGGGCAGAATTTATGCCCGGAAGAGGCGAGCAAGGCTACGTGCCGCTGGCAATCCTGAGCGACAATCGCCAGCCGCCCGATGCTGGTTTCAGCAACGCGCGGATTGCCGATCAGGAGCAACTCCCCGGCGCGCTCGGCACAGAGCAGGCTCAGCGCCTGGCCGATCGCTCCGGTGGCCCCGACGATTGCTACCGTGCAGTCCGCCAGCGAACTGGCGTGCTTTTCACAAGCCCTCTCCAGCGCCTGCATCGCGGCCCAGGTCGTATAGCTGTTGCCGCTAGTTACCCGCACTCCCTTGGGTGCGTGCACATCAAGTCCGCCGTAGGTCACGATCGAGCTGAAGCCTGCCAGTCCAATCACTTCAGCGCCGCGCTTGGCTGCTAGGTCGACCGCTCTCTGAACGAGATCCACGGCCTCATCGCCCGAAAGCGCCATGAGATCGGAAGGCAGATGGGGCAGCACGATCATCTCCCCCTCTGCAAGCCTGCCATCGACCGATGGGATGGCAAGCTCACCATGCGGGAATGACTTGATGAAATCGGCGAATTGCGACTTCATCGCCTCCAATTCGCTATCGCTGAACGACGCGACGGTTGGATCCAAACGTCGCAAGTCCGAGATTTCCAGGAAATGAACGATGAAGGCGAATCGCGTGCGTTCGTGCTGGCCAAATTTCTGCGACCCGGTTACGGCCCGCGAGCGCGCCGGCCCGTTGAGTGGCATCGTGCCAGCCGGGGATCGGCGCATGAGATGCCCGATAAGATAGCCGGCGTCGCCGCGACGCAGGGCGCTGAGTAATCGCTGGAATCCTTGGACCACCCGGTCGCACAGCGCCGCATCCGCGATGAGTGGAGGTTCGATGCGCAACACCGTGCCATGGGTAAATGACGGAGCGATGCGAACGTGCTCGACGTTGAGCAGGTAGCTCACCGCCATGTACAGCAGAAGTCCCTGTTCCTGCAGGATGGCGAGCAAGCCGTTCTGGCTATCGACCACATGGCCGAGGTCCAGCTCGACGCCCAGCATCAGGCCCCGCCCTCGAATTTCCTTCACCAGCGGGCGGTATTCGCTTTGCAGTTGCCGCAATTGCTCCAGCAGGCGATCTCCGATTGCAGCCACGTGGCGCACCAATCGCTGATCGTCCTTGGTCAACTCGTCGATCGTCGCCAGCGCCGCCCGGCACGCGAGCGTGTTGCCTGCGAAAGTCGAGCCGTGCCGCAGGTCGAACTGTTCGGTATAGGCACTGCGAGTGTATAGGCATGCACCGATCGGCATCAGGCCGCCGCCGAGTGCCTTGGCAAGCGCGAGGATATCGGGGGTCACGCCTTCCGCCTCGCAGGCGAACAGCCTTCCGGTTCTACCGAGGCCGGTCTGAACCTCGTCGACAATGAGCAGCGCGCCGTACTGGTGACACAGGTCCCGAGCGGCCGCCAGATATCCGGGCGGCGCGACACGGATTCCCGACTCTCCTTGAATGATCTCGACCATGAAGGCGGCGAAGAAGTCGGGTCGCGTCGCAAGCGCCGCTTGCAGGGCGGGGAGGTCACCGAACGGCACGAGCTCGAAGCCCGGGACCGGAGCGCCGAAACCGCGTTGGAAGAATTCCGTATCGGTTGCCGACATGCCCGCGAGCGTGAGGCCATGGAAGCTATCGCGGGCGGACAGGATCCCGATCCGGCCGCTGCGACATCGTGCAAGCTTGATGGCCGCCTCGACCGATTCTGCGCCACTGTTCGTGAAGACGACGTGAGCGAAGCCGGGCGGCGCTACCGCAAGCAGTTGCGCCGCCAGTTCGCCTTGCGCGGCCGGTATCGATGTAATGACCAGGTTCGGCAGTGCCTCCCGCCGCACGCTTTCCAGCGCCTGCCATATCGGCTCCGGATCGTGGCCAAACGGAACGGCGCCAAACTGAGCGATGCAGTCGGCATAGCCAATTCCGTCGGCATCGAACAGATAACATCCTTCACCACGCACGAAGGTCTTGTCCAGGCCAAGGCGTTGATAGAGGAAACCCTTGTACGGCGCGACATGCCTCGTATAGGGCTCTTGCTCCTCGGCGCGCCAATCCTTCAGCGACGCAAGCGCGATCACCTCTTTGTCGAGAAAGGAGCTACGGCCTTCGTTCGCTTGCCGGCTTGGCGGAGCGCCGCCATTGGGCGTCACCGCCGGTGTCGTAAGCAGGCTGCGCTGTCGCAGCCGCTCCGCGAGCAACGCACGCTTCTGCGCCCCTGTGAGCCGATCCAGGCCGACACCCGGCATCAGGACTGTCCTTGCGTCTCGAGGACCCTCAAGTGGCGCTCGATTTCCTCGTCGGTCAGATCATCGATGCGTTCGAGGAGATTTGCTGCGTCCGTTCCACTGAGCGGGATCTCGGACTTGGCGCCGGCGAGGGCCTCCGCCACCGGAATGCCGGGAGTTTCGCCACGAGTACCTTCCAGCAGCCCCTCCGTGACGTAAACAGCCAGGGCGCGGATGCTCTCGCTTTGCATCAATTTCGCCAGCGGGACATTCATGCCGAGGTCGGCGTTGATGCGATTTCGGACCTCCAGGGCAATCAGGGAATCGAGACCGAGGCTGAGGAGAGATTGCTGCGGATCGATCCGCGCAGGCGAGGTTCCGACCGCTCGTGCCAGATGCTCGCGGATATACGTCTCCAATAGTCGTGGAAGCTCCGGCGCGTCTGCTTCGAGGATGGCGCGCACATCAGCGTTCCCAGTCGCGCGACTTTCCTCATTGCCGGTTCCGCCCACCAAATCGGCAAATCGTGCTGGAACGCGTGCTCCCAAAACTTTCGAGGTATGTTTCCACTCGAGCTGTGCCACCGTCGCTTGCACGGCATTACTGGACATCAGCTCATCGAGCGCATCGAGCGTTTCGGACAAAGGCATCAGTGTGACGCCGAAGCGGCCGAGCCTTTGGGTAGTCTCGGGACTGTTGACAACATATCCGACCTCGCCGATGCCTCCCCAATTCACAGTGAGGGCGGGAAGGCCGCGTCCTCTCCGGTAATAAGCCAACATATCCAGAAAGGCGTTGCCCGCGACGTAATTCGCCTGACCGGGATTGCCGATGATCGAGGTGATCGACGAGAACAAAACGAAGAAATCCAACGGGATGTCGGTGGACAGCGTGTGCAGGTTCCAGGCGCCGATTATCTTCGGCCGCATAGCCGTCCACATCCGTTCCTCGTCGAGGCGTTCGATCGGGGCATCGTCCAATACCATTGCAGCGTGCATGATGCCGCGTAAAGGTCCCATGGTGCGCTCAACATCCGCAATGATGCTCTTTGCCCGTTCACGATCGGTGACGTCCGCCGGGTAGATCTTCACCTCCACCCCTCTCCGCCGCAGGGATTCCACAACGTCTCGCGCCGCCGGGGAGGGACCGCTGCGCCCCAGCAGCGCCAAGTGACGTGCGCCGAGCTTTGCAAGGCGGTCGGCGATAGCCAATCCGAATCCCCCGAGACCACCGGTGATCAGATAACTGGCATCGGCATCAATGGAGCTGACGCGCGCAGCATGCTGCACGGGCAGACCCTCGTTGTTGCAGATGGAGACGATGAGCTTGCCGACATGCTTTGCCTGCGCCATGTTTCGAAACGCCTCGACAAGACGGCCGATCGGAAACACGCGGTGTGAGAGCGGGCGGAGATCATTGCTGGAAAACAGCGCCAGCACCTGGTTCAGCAACAACCGAGGAAAGTCTGCCCGCTGATCGAATATCCGGCTCAAATCCACCGCGAACAGCGAAATGTTTTCGCGGAGCGGCCGCATTCCCACCTTGCGGTTCTTGTAGATGTCGATTAGGCCGATTTCGATGTAGCGACCGAGCGGTCGCAGGATCGAGAGGTTCTTGTCGATAGCATCGCCGGAAAGCGAGTTCAGCACGAGATCGACGCCCTCGCCGTCGGTCAGATCAAGCACCTCGTCGGCAAAGGCGAGACTGCGCGAGTCCATCACGTGCGGCACGCCAAGCGCGGACAGAAGCTGCCTCTTCTCGGGGGAGCCGGCGGTGGCGAAGACGATGGCTCCCGCCTTGAATGCCAGTTGCACGGCCGCGAGACCAACCCCGCCGGCGGCGGAATGGATCAGCACGCGTTCTCCCGGTTGCATCCTTCCGAGCGTATGAAGTGAATAGAAGGCGGTAACGAAAGCAATAGGAATTGTCGCAGCCTGCTCCATGCTCAGATGAGGCGGCTTGCGCGCGACGAACCGCTCATCAATTGTCAAGTGAGTGGCCAAACTGCGCGCTCCGATCGCCACAACCTCGTCACCGACGACAAAGTCGGACACCGCGTCGCCGACGGCGACCACGCGGCCGGCGCACTCCAGTCCGAGCAGCTTGGCACCAGCGCGGTCTGTGATGGCATCCTTGGGGATCATTCCCATGGCATGCATCAGATCCTTGAAGTTGAGCCCGGTGGCTGCCACCTCAATCTCGACCTCGTGGGGCTTTGGCTGCAGGCGCTCGAGCCGCCGTGGCGATAAAGACTCCAGAATTCCCGGCCGCTGCAATTCGATCCGGAAGGGTGCTGCATCGTTTTGCCGGCCCATGCCGCGCAGCGTCGCCGGGGATATCGGAACTAGGCGGTGCACATACCTCAACTCGCCGTGCAAGGCGATCTCATCTTCCGCATCGTCCGCAGCGTTCAACTCATCGACAAAGGATACGATCTCCTCCCGCGAGCAGGTCGTCAGATCGACGAGACGAAAGCGCAGGTTCTTGTATTCGGCCGCGGCGACCCTGCCGAGTCCCCAGAGCGGAGATTGCGCAACTTCGAAAGTGCCGGTGCGGTCCTCGATCGGCTGCGCCGCGCGCGTGACGAGCCAGATGTTGTCGACCGCGAGGCCTTCCGCGGCCGCGAGCGCCTGGAGGAGATGAAGCACCCCACCGCAACCGAGCCGCGCAGACGAAAAGAGCGTCTCGTTCGTCATCTTCTCGTTCGTCTCGATATCGAGGCTCAGAAGATGAACGATACCAATCGGATACGACGTCTGCCTGCGCACGCCCTCCATCAGTCTATGCATGTCCTCCAGGTTGCCGGCGCGAATGGTAAACCCCGACGCGTTCAATTCTCGAAACTCTGCACCGTGCATCACCTCGATGACGCGGTCTCCGCGTTCGCGCAGCTCAAGGGCGAGTTGCCCTCCCGCGCTCGATCGACCGGCGGCGCCCCGATCCGCAAACACCAACCACGCCTTCGCCGCCTCGAACGTTCGCGGCGCCAATGGGGGCGATTGGGGCAATTGCGGACCGCGTGTGAGGATCAACGAGTGCTGGGCGCTGCCGATCTCGGGAGCATCAGCGGCACAGATCGTGCCGTTGAATCCAACCTCGGCCAACAAGCTCTTCCATTGCTCCTGTGAAATACACGGCTCATCGCGCCGGACGTCGTCGTCGAAAACCCACCAGCCCTTCAGCAGTCCGAAGATCAAGGTGATGTTCAGCCAGGGATGCGTCACCTCTCCCAGTAAAAGCGTGCCGTCGGAGCCGAGCAGCTGCTTGACCCGGTCAAGTGTCTTGCGCAAGTTCTGCGTGGCATGCAGGACATCAGACGCGACGATCAGGTCAAACGAGTGCGGATCGAATCCCTGTTCGCGCGGATCGCGCTCGATATCGAGCGTGCGGCATCGCACGAACGGATAATGCGCCAATCTCTGTTGGGCGCGCGCGACGAAATGCGAGGATACGTCGGTAAATACATATTCGGTGCAATTCTCCGACAGCACGGGAAGGATAAAGCTGGTCATTCCTCCGGTGCCGCCGCCGAGCTCGAGAATTCGCAGCATCTTTCCCTTTGGCAGACGTCGGACGATCTCCAGAAGCGCCTTTTGCGTGAGCAGATTGATGAAACGAAGAGATGGTGAATCCTGATAGAGGTGCTCCGTAGCTGTGAGTTCGCCTTCAGGGAAGATCAGGTTTAACGGATCGACGTGGCCCCTGAGCACCGGGGGCAGCTGCTCTCCGCATACTCGCAGCAGCTCGAGCTCCACCTGACATTCCGGGAACTCATTCCACGCCGTCTTCCAAAGGCGCTGCGGCTCCTCGGTTGCAGCCATTTCGTCGGCGCTCAACTCCTTGAACATCAGCCGCAACCACTTGTGGTATAGCGGCGCCAGACCAAGGTGATCGGCAAGATTGTCGATCGGCATCGCGGTACATGACTCAGGGGTCCAGCCCAATTCTCGCAATGCGCGCACGATGTAGGCCGCAGCGATTGCGCGCGCCAGAGAATGGAACTTGTTCTGAAACCGAGCACGATCGAGCCGCTGCTGCAGGATCTCGCTTTCCTGCTGGATCAAGGGCGCCAGGACCTTTGGCGATGGGAGGTGGTCCGAGCGACGTGCACCCTTGCTCCCCGGACGGGGGCTCAACTTCCATTGATATTCATAGTAGGTGCCGTAGCTCCCTTGCGCGCGGCTTTCGGTTGGCCGGCAAACCAAGCCCTCCACGTCGAGGAGGCGGTTGCCGTCCTCGTCGAGAAGCTCGAGGCTTGCTTTGAGTACCGTCGCGTCGAATTCCTTCAGTCGGGCGCAAACGAAAAGGCGGCCCGCAGCTGGCGCGGCATGAAAGCGGACGCGCTCGATCTTGACGGGCACGTAGGCTCTGCCTTTCGCGTCTTGTTGGAACGCCTGCGCCGGCATTGCTGCTACCGCTGCTTGAAAACAGGCATCCAGAATGGCGGGATGCAATCGATAGTTCGGTAGTTCGCCGCTGATGCCGGACGGGACGCGAATTTCGGCAAAGGTCTCCCGCTCGCCCTGCCATAGCTGGGCGATACCCTGGAAGGTCGGACCGTAATTGTATCCCGCATCGGCGAGCCGCCGATAATACGCCTCGACATCAATCGGATCGGGAGAGCGCTCGCGAATTCGTGCGAGGTCGACGCGGTCCGGCGCGGGTCTGCCGGATTTTCTAATGCATCCGCGCGCATGCGATTCCCAACCTTCCCCCGAAGTATGGGCACAGGCATGGATCTCAAGACTGCTTGAGTTTGGATCGAACACCACCTGCGCCGAGCATCCCTCCTTCTCGTCGAGGGCCAGGAACTTTTCGAATTCGATGTCTTCAAGTACGCAGGGGACCGACCCGAAAGTCTCCCGGGCTGCCGCGAAGGCCATCTCCACATAGCCCGCGGCGGGAAAGATGATCGAGGTGCCGATCCGATGATCCGCCAAATAAGCCAGATCGGCCGTGTCCAGCTTTACAGTCCAAAACGGCCGCGCCGTGTCATGTCGGGTTCCCAATAGTGGATGAACCGTCTCACCACGGCGCAACCGACGCATCTGATCGGCTTCCCGCCAGTAGCTGTCGGCCTGGAACGGATAAGGCGGCAGCTTGACCCTCGCCGCATCGGTTGGAAGAAGCTTCCGCCAATCGATTTCGGCGCCGACGCAAAAAAGTCGGCCGAGCGATCCCAGCAGCGTTGCGCGTTCCGGTTGGTCCCGCCGAAGGGAACCAACCGTCGTTCCCGCCAGGGACTTCTCGTTCAGGCACTCGACGATGTCGCGTCTGAGAATGGGATGTGCACCGATCTCGAGGAAGACCCTGTGCCCTGCATCAATGACTCTCTCCATGGTGTCATGGAAGAGCACCGGCTGCCGGATATTCTGGTACCAATATTGCCCATCAATTTCAGACCCCGTGAGAGCAGTGCCGGTCACCGTGGAGAAGAATGGCGTCGACGCCTGCAGAGGGCGGATGTCGCGCAAGCATTCGATCAGCTCGTTCTTCAGCTGCTCCATCTTGGAACTGTGGAACGGCACATCGACCTGCAAGGCGCGGCTGAACCGGCCGGCTTCATTGAGCGATTTGTCGATTTCAGCGAGCACCGCCGCATCGCCGGAGAGCGTGACGGAGTTGCGGCCGTTGACAGCAGCAATCGAGATGGCCTGCGGGTGACGTTCGACCAGGCGCGCCGCCTCCTCGGGAGGAATTCCCACCGCCAGCATCACCCCTTGACCGGCCGTTTGCTGTTGCAGCCGGCTGCGGTGGTAGGTGACGCGGACGGCGTCCTCTAGTGAAAGCGCGCCGGAAATGTAGGACGCTGCCATTTCACCGGCGCTGTGGCCGAGAACGGCGCCAGGTTCGATCCCCCACGAACGCCACAGCGCCGCCAAACCCACCTGCAGCGCGAAAATCGCGGGCTGTCCAAAACGCGTCTCCTGAATCTGTGAAGTCTTCTCGCCGGCCGTCAACTTGTCCAGCAAGGACCAGCCGGCAAGGCGGCCGAATAGATCGTTCACCTCCTCGAGAGCGCGGCGATAAACAGGCTCTTGCTCCAGGAGTTCACGGCCCATCGCCCACCACTGCTGACCCATGCCAGAGCAGACGAAAACGGGAGTTCGAAAATCCGGACTGAAGCATGGCCGCTCGAACTGTTGGCGCGAGCTTCGCCCTGGAGGAATGCTTCGAGCTGCTCCTGCAACTCCGCCTTGTCGTGGGCGACGAGTGCCAGCCGGAACTCATGGTGGGACCGCTTCGCTCCTGCGGAATAACAGATGTCGCGGAGTGCTGCTTGCTGCAAGCCGCCTTGACCTCCAATTGCAACGAGGTAGGAGCGCGCCACGTCCGGGAGCGCCGCTGCGCTCCGCGCCGAAAGCGGCAGTATCCAGGCGCGTCGGTCGCGGCGATAGGCGTCTATTTCCACGGCCTTGGTGACATCGGGCACGGCCTCCAGGATGGCGTGCGCGTTCGTGCCGCCGAACCCGAATGCATTCACGCCCGCGCGCGGCGGGCTGCCCATGCGTTTCGGGCCAGGGCTCCAGCCGTTGCGCAACGCGCAGCCGCAGATCGTCGAAGGGTATTTGCGGATTGGGATACTCAAAGTGGAGAGTGGGTGGGATTTGGCGGTGCCGCAGACACAGAGCCGTCTTGATCAATCCCGCCATGCCGGAGGCTGCTTCCAGGTGGCCCACATTGGTCTTCACCGAGCCGATGATGCAACGGTCCTCGAGCTTTTGTGCCTTGCCGTACACCGCCCCAATCGCGGCAGCTTCTATTGGGTCGCCCACAGGAGTCCCGGTGCCATGCGCCTCCACGTATTGCACGCTCTCGGGTGCAAGCGCGGCCAGACGTAGCGCGTCGCGCAGATTTGCTTCCTGCGAGTCTCGACTCGGCACCGAAATGCCTTCCGTGCGACCGTCCTGGTTCACCGAGGTCGCGCGAATGAGCGCATAAATTTGATCGCGATCTGCTAACGCCTGCGCAAGTGGCTTGAGAATGACGACTGCAACGCCCTCGCCGCGCACAAAGCCATTGGCGCGGGCATCGAAGCTCTTGCACCGACCGTCAGGGGAGAGCATCGAAGCCTTGCTGAACCCGACGGTGGCGTGGGGCCGCGCTATGACGTTCACGCCAGCTGCGAATGCCAGTTCGATATCGCCGTTCCAGATGCTGTGGCACGCCAAATCGACCGCGACCAGGGAAGACGAGCACGCGGTATCGACGGCAAGACTGGGACCGATGAGGTTGAAGAAATAAGAGATGCGATTGGCCGCAATACAGAGCGAAGAACCATGATTGGTGTAGGCATCGATGGCAGCGCGGTCACTCATCTGCATGATGCCGTAATCATAACTGCCGATTCCAACGTATACGCCTGCACGCTTGCCCGCCAACGAGGTCATCGTGATGCCGGCGTCTTCGGTGGCCTCATAAGCGACTTCGAGCAACAAACGTTGTTGAGGATCCGCCGGCGCGGCCTCGCGCGGGCTTATCCCGAAGAATTGCGCATCGAAGTGGTCAATGTGATCCAGAAAGCCGCCCCAGCGCGTGTTCATTCGCCCCGGTCTTGCGGGATCCGGATGATACATCGCCGACGCAAGCCAACGATCTTTCGGAACCTCGGCCACAGCGTCGATACCGTTGGTCAACAGAATCCACAGATCGTCGGGACTTCGCACTCCGCCGGGCAGTCGACAACCAATACCAACAATAGCGATCGGCTCGACGGCTCTCATGGGAACTCCCAGGCTGCAGCGCAAGACACAATGCAAGGCCGAAATGATGGCGTCAACCGCTTCGTCCGTGCTCTCGCGTGGACGGAATCAAATGGGACGCTGTTTGACGAAGTCGTCGCAGAAAAAACTGGTAGAGCAGCTTTGACGGGACTCCGTTTTCACCTTCAAGCCCCTCTTCTTACCACCAGCAAACAATTGCAGGCAAAGGATAGCGAGCGACTATCGAAACCGCGCCCAAGCAATACGGCACGCTGAACACGCTGTTTAGGAAGAAAGCGTTTTGATCAAGGCTCGAATGGTGGAAGAGTTGAATAGAAACGATTCAGGAAGCGGCTTGCCCGTGAGCCGCTCAATTTCCGCATGCAGGTCCATCGCGAGAAGCGAATTTCCGCCACTCTCGAAAAAGTCATCATCAATGGAAAGGCTTTCCACTTTCAGAAGCTTTTTCCAAATTTGCAACAGCTCCGCGTGCAGGCGGTCCTCAGATAGCACCAACTCCGCAGAGGTGGCTTCGCGCGGCGGCGCCTGCTGCGCCTTGCCGATGGGTCTTTTTGGCAGCTGACCGGCGGTGGAGATACGTCGCGAAGTCTTGAACGTGGCAAATTGTTTGAGCATATTCCAAAATTGGAGCGACCCCGCCCGCGATTGGGCACCCGGCGGCGCCGACTCCTCTGAAACGATCTCGCGTAGATGCGTCCGCTGTACCTTACCGGTGAGTCCTTTCGGCAACTGCTCGACGATGGAGATGCGACGAGGGATCTTGAACGTGGCGAGTTGCTCGCTGACAAACTCGCGGAGCTCGCTAGGAGTGACCTTCGAGCCCGGACGCAGAACGACTGCGGCGGCAACGTCCTCCCCCAAGCGAGGATGCGGCACGCCATAGGCTGCAGCTTCCGCCACCTCCGGATGCCGCATCAGCGCATGGTCGATCTCGATCGGCGCAATCTTCTCGGCGCCTCGATTGATCATCTCCCTCTTGCGGGCGTGTAGCGAAAGGAAGCCTTGCTCATCGAGGCTGCCGATGTCGCCCGTTCGATACCAGCCATCGACGAACGCCGATCGGTTGAGCTCCGGCGCGTTGAGATAGCCGGACATCACGTCCCGGCTGCTCACCAGGATTTCTCCCTGCTCGCCAGCCGGCACCTGCTGCCCATCGTGCCCAACGATCTTGATGCTATCAGGCCAGGGAATGCCACACGTACCGGGCTTGCAGGGACCTGGCGGCGGCATATTTGCGGAGATCTGCGCCGTCTCGCTGGAGCCGTAGTGCTCCAGCACGGGAACGCCTAGCGCGCTCTGCAGGCCTTCCTGCACCTCCTTGGGAATCTGGGCACCAGCGGATGAGACAAAGCGCAGGGAATGCTCGTTTCGCGCATCCGCCAGCAATTGCGCTTTCTCAACGACGGCGAGATGGAGCGTTGGGCCGGCCGAATACCATGTCGGCCGCAGGCTGCCGAACCACTCGGAAAGGTTCACATTCACCGGGTTGGCTGGAAACGCGGCGCTGCCACCCGTGAGCAGCGGCGGCACTACCGTGGTCGTAAGGGCGTGGGAGTAGTAGACTGGGGATACGTTCAGGCACCGGTCCTGCGGCGTGAGCCCGAACCAAGTGCGCACCCTTTTGGCGGAAGCCAGCACATTGCGATGGCTGAAGGGGACCAAATTCGGTGCGATCGTGGTACCTGACGTGTGGAGTATGAATGCGGGCGCATTCGGATCAGGATCATCCGGTGGACACGCCGAACCGATACGAGGCGCCGTAAGCTTCAGGCCAAGCTTGCCAAGTTGCGTCGGACTCGCGTCGATAATGGGAATGCCATGCTGTTCCGCCACGCGCAGAGCCGCTGAACTGATGCCACGGAGCACGATCACGGCACTAGGGCGGAGGATGAGCAAACATCTCTCGACTTCGGCGATGGTCAGCTTAGGATCGAGCGGCACCGCCGCCGCCGAGCAGGCAATCGTGACGATAGTCCAAGCTGCGTCCGCGCTGCCGGCGATCCCGACTGCGATTCGAGCATTGCGATCGAAACCAGCTTGGCGCAAGCACGAGCGAACTTCGTCGATCTGCCTCTGCAATTCCCAATAAGAGAGCGGAGCAAAATCAGTACCGACAAAGGCCGGCTCCTCCGGTTGACGCTCGGCATGGGCTCGGATCACCGCGCCGATCGTGGACGGCTCGTTCGATTGACGGTCCGGATCGGACGCACCAACTGGACGATCTGTATGAAATCGATCGGATCGAGTGAGCGGAGCTTTGACGTCGTTACCAGAGGCTTCCGCGTTAAGATCGCTCATGCTTATGCCCATTAACGCTCTCGATCTAGACCCCGCGGAAGCTACGCCACCCGCGAAGAAAATTACCCCGGCCGATCGACTGGCGCAACCCGCTGGCAAAATACGCAACGTCGATAGCTTGTATCAGCACGCAAGGCCTATTATGGCCCACGAGCGTTTTCATGATCACCGCGCGGGCGAACGATGTGGCCCAGGATCACGTGAGCACCAGACTCCAACTCTTGGGCGGCGATGGCGTAACCCCGCCGCGCGTCAAGAAAACGACGATGTGGAAATGCTCGGGCATCGGTATGAACAGGTTTGCCAGGAGCGCCGCGGTCGGCAGCATCGCGGAGCGTGGCGCGGCCACGAGATGCACATCACGCTCGCGCAGATGGTTACAGAGATGGCCAACGAATCGCACACGCTGCGCGCCGGTGAGGCCATCATCAGCCCACAAGTCGATCAACGCGGCGCGTACAGGTTCTCGCCCCTGAGCGAAGAACAAATGATAATGTGCCAACCCCTGAACGCATCCATCGCACTCGAATACCAGGGTACCTGACGTGGGATTTGCCAGTAGGTATGACAGTCGTTCCGGCGGCCAGACGAGGGCCCAATCGAAGCCGCTTGAGGCCTTGTCCAGGATCTGCACGCATTGCTCAAGATCTTCAGCGCGGTAAGGCCGCACGTGCGAGTCATATCGATGCGGAGTCAAGCGGAGCAACGGGCCCAACGAACGGCTGGCCAGCCGTTCCCAGGTATTGATGCCTGCCCGCGCCAGTTCACGCGGTGACAGGAACTTGGCCCAATAGCTGCCTCGGAACAGAAAGCGGAAGTTCCGCGGAAACGTCTCTGCGTATTTGGTCCAGAAGCGATAGGAGATCGACGTCGGATCGCCTAGAACCAATCCGGTGGTAAGTGCAATTCCGCGCTCCTCATTGTGTCGACGAAGCCGCTCGATCAGGGGCAATGCAACGCGCCGATAATCCGGGTCCACGGTAAACATGGTGGAAAGCGAGACCGGGAGGACGGAGCCCGCGATGCGCAAGGGATGCGGAACGGAAAATATGGTGCCGACGATCTTCGCGCCGTCATAGGCAACCGGGCACACCGCGCCGCTCCCCGGCCCTACTCGCCACCTCAGGAAATCCACATCCGCTATTGGCACCCAGACTTTCCCGGCATATTCCGGCGTCCAGACCCGCCGCGTGAGTTCGGTGACATCTTCGAAATCGCCGCAATAGTCCCGAATTTCGATGCCTGCCACGACGTCTCCGTTGGATTACGTTACAGAATTGCCCGCCGCCTGACTTCGGCGAGAATTTCGCACATCCCATGGTCCATTGCGAGAAAATGCCGACCATGTTTGAGTTCAACCTGCCCTTGCAGCAAGGACATTCGGGATCAGCTTTGCGCACTTGCATGCCCGAGGCGTCGCACGCCCTGCGCTTGCGAGGCCGTCATCGGCCCCCCAATGCAATCAGCGTTCGGAGCATGCGTTCCCGCCCTGCATAGAAGAGAGGCAATGGTAATTCGTTATCGCCTGAACACATCCGGCGTTCGAAGTCCAACGTCCCCCCCAGGCATGACCTTCCATCGATGCGCCAGGTGTTCCGGCGACCGGATCATGGTCTAATCGAAATTGGCCGAGGCCTCAGCCAGAGTTTGAGCGCACCGCTCTAGCTGCGGTAAGATCGCACCGAGCGACTTCCGCGAGGTCGAGCGCTCTAATTGCGTCGAGGCTCGATGAAGCTCGCATTAACTTGCGGCCGAAAACCCGATCCTTGCGGCGACCCTACCCAATTCCTCAATTGTCGTGGGGTCCAGCCGTCCGCAGAAATGCTCGCTGCGAAATCCGGACAGCGCGAGGATAATAGTCTCCGCGACGCAAGCCAGCAGCACATTCTGCCGGTTCGGCTCCTCGAGAAGCCCCAATATGGACGCGTCCGGTGCCCGAACAAGCCCCCCGTCCACGCGCCAGCACGTCCGGCCTTCCGACGCCTGAGATCGGGTGCGATATTGAATGGGCGGGAGACGTCGCAGACCATGGCGCCGTTGCGCAGATGGCGCGCCGAAATGAAAGGGAGCACGGCATTCGTTGCCGTCAGCACGATATGCGCCCTGAGAAGGTGCTCCTCGATATCGGTGGTGATGGTCACGCCCGCGTTCGCATCCGTCGCCGCCGACCGCAGGGCGCCTGCACGCACCGCCCCGCGAAAGTGCCCGGACGGAATTTGCGCTCCGGAGGCGGCGAGCGACAATGCACGTGCCGTTTGCAGTCCTCGGACACGATTGCAGTCTTCCGATACTGGCCTCGGCGGCGTGGGGATTGCCGACGAGGATCAATTCGCCTGCGCGTTCGGCGCAAAGCAGGCTCAATGCGTGGCCGATCGCTCCGGTCGCGCCGACGATTGCGACCGTGCAATTCGCCAACGAGACGCCATGTTTGGCACATGCCGCCTCCACGGCGCGCATCGCCGACCAAGTGGTATAGCTGTTTCCGCTGGTCACTCGCACTCCCTCTCGCGCCTCAACGCGAGTCCGCCGTAAGTGACGATCGAGCTGAAGCCTGCAAGCCCGATCACCTCGGCGCCCCGCTCCACTCCCAGATCGACCGCGCTCTGAACGAGGTTCACCGCCTCGTCCTCCGCGAGTGCGAGAAGCTCCGACGGCACGTGTGGCAGGATGATCAGCTCGCCTTCCGCAAGGCGGCCATCGGCCGACTGAACGGCGAGCTCGTCGAGCGGGCACGGCTTCATGAAACTCGGTGATGCGTGACTTGAGCGCCTCCAATTCCGTGTCGTCGAATGGCTCGAGGCTTGGATCGAAACGCCGGAAATCGTCCACGCTCAGGAGATGCGCGATGAATGCGAATCGCGTGCGCTTGCGCTAGACCGCTGCGCTGCGATCGCAGATGGCGAGCGCAGATCCGGTCCGCGGCGCCGTCGAATTGAGATGGCGTGTGGAAACCGGGTCTGCCCATGAGATGCCCGAGCAGCTCGGCCGAATCGCCGCGCTGAAGTACGTCCAACAGCCGCTCATTGCCCCGATCAGACGATCGCATAGTGCGGGGTCGGCGATGAGAGGAGGTTCGATGCGCAGGACGGTGCCATGAGTGAACGACGGAGCGATGCGGATGTGTTCGACGTTGAGCAGGTAGCTGACTGCCGACATACAACAGCAGCCCCTGTTCCTGCAGCGTCAGAGAGCAGGCTGTTCTCGATGCCGGGCGACCCGCGCGTAGGTCCAGCTCGACGCCCAGCATCAGGCCCCGCCCTCGAATCTCCTTCACCAGCGGGCGGATATTCGCTTTGCAGTTGCCGCAATTGCTCCAGCAGGCGATCTCCGATTGCAGCGACGTGGCGCACCAATCGCTGATCGTCCTTGGTCAACTCGTCGATCGTCGCCAGCGCCGCCCGGCACGCGAGCGTGTTGCCTGCGAAAGTCGAGCCGTGCCGCAGGTCGAACTGTTCGGTATAGGCACTGCGCAGTGTATAGGCATGCACCGATCGGCATCAGGCCGCCGCCGAGTGCCTTGGCAAGCGCGAGGATATCGGGAGTCACGCCTTCCGCCTCGCAGGCGAACAGCCTTCCGGTTCTACCGAGCCCGGTCTGAACCTCGTCGACAATGAGCAGCGCGCCGTACTGGTGACACAGGTCCCGAGCGGCCGCCAGATATCCGGGCGGCGCGACACGGATTCCCGACTCTCCTTGAATGATCTCGACCATGAAGGCGGCGAAGAAGTCGGGTCGCGTCGCAAGCGCCGCTTGCAGGGCGGGGAGGTCACCGAACGGCACGAGCTCGAAGCCTGGGACCGGAGCGCCGAAACCGCGTTGGAAGAATTCCGTATCGGTTGCCGACATGCCCGCGAGCGTGAGGCCATGGAAGCTATCGCGGGCGGACAGGATCCCGATCCGGCCGCTGCGACATCGTGCAAGCTTGATGGCCGCCTCGACCAATTCTGCGCCACTGTTCGTGAAGACGACGTGAGCGAAGCCGGGCGGCGCTACCGCAAGCAGTTGCGCCGCCAGTTCGCCTTGCGCGGCCGGTATCGATGTAATGACCAGGTTCGGCAGTGCCTCCCGCCGCACGCTTTCCAGCGCCTGCCATATCGGCTCCGGATCGTGGCCAAACGGAACGGCGCCAAACTGAGCGATGCAGTCGGCATAGCCAATTCCGTCGGCATCGAACAGATAACATCCTTCACCACGCACGAAGGTCTTGTCCAGGCCAAGGCGTTGATAGAGGAAACCCTTGTACGGCGCGACATGCCTCGTATAGGGCTCTTGCTCCTCGGCGCGCCAATCCTTCAGCGACGCAAGCGCGATCACCTCTTTGTCGAGAAAGGAGCTACGGCCTTCGTTCGCTTGCCGGCTTGGCGGAGCGCCGCCATTGGGCGTCACCGCCGGTGTCGTAAGCAGGCTGCGCTGTCGCAGCCGCTCCGCGAGCAACGCACGCTTCTGCGCCCCTGTGAGCCGATCCAGGCCGACACCCGGCATCAGACGTGCCCTCTGGGCTCAAGCAGGCTCAAATGGCGCTCGACCTCGTCATCAGTCAATTCGTCGATGCGTTCGAGGAGACCCGCCGTGTCAGCTCCGCCGAGCGGGATGTCCAATTTAGCGGCAGTCTCGCGAATTGAGCTCTTGGAGGCTTCGCCGCGATTGCGTTCGAGCAGCCTTTCCGAAACGAAAGCAACCAACGCGTTAATACTCTCGCTTTGCATCAATTTCGCCAGCGGGACATTGACGCCGAGCTCTGTATTGATGTGGTTTCGAACCTCCACGGCAATCAGGGAATCGACACCGAGATTGCGCAGTGATTGCTGGGTATCGATTCGGGCCGGCGCGCTTCCCATTGCCCGCGCCAAATGCTCCCGAATATAGGTCTCCACCATTGATGGAAGCAACGTCTCGTCCGCTTCGAGTATGTCACGTATGCCAGACCTCAAGCTCAATTGGCTTTCCTCGGCGGCGGGGTCGCCTCCCAGACCGGAGTACCGAGGTGAACTGTGCATTCCCGTCGTTCGCAAGAAGCTCTTCCATTCGATCTCCGCCACTCCGACCTGCACGGCGTCGCTAGACATGAGTTTATCAAGAGTGTCGAGCGTCTCAGACAGGGGCATTGGCTTGAGGCCAAGCCGATCGAGTCTGTCGGCAGTCTCGGGGCTTTCCGCCACGTGGCCGACCTCGCCCACGACTCCCCAGTTAACGGCGAGGGCAGGAAGTCCGCGTCCCCTTCGGTAATAGGCCAGCGCCTCGAGAAATGCGTTGCCCGCGACGTAGTTCGCCTGCCCGGCATTGCCAACCATTGAGGCGAACGACGAGAACAGCACGAAAAAGTCCAAGGGAATATCGACCGTAAGCGAGTGGAGATTCCAGGCGCCCATGATCTTCGGCGCCATCGCCTTCCACATCCGCTCCTCGGTCAGGCGCTCGATCGGAGCATCGTCCAATACCATTGCAGCGTGCATGATGCCCCGCAGCGGCCCCATGTTGCGCTGAACAGTTGCGATGACGTCATGCATCCGCTCCCGATCGGTGACGTCCGCCGGAAAAACCATCACCTCGATGCCTCTCCGCCGGAGGCTCTCCACCGCAGCCTGCGTCGATGGTAAGACGCCGCGGCGGCCGACCAGAGCCAATCGACGTGCACCGCGGCGGCTGAGGTAGTCCGCGACGGCCAACCCAAAGCCTCCGAGACCTCCAGTGACCAGGTAGCTGGCGTCGGCATCGATCGCAACGGACTGCCGGACGCTACGCTCGACCGGCATCCCCTCGGTTTCCTGCATGGAGAGGATCAACTTGCCGACATGCTTCGCCTGTGCCATGTCGCGAAATGCGTCCGCCACACGTGCGACCGGAAACACGCGGTATGGGAGCGGACTCAACTCATTGCTTTCAAATCGCCCCAGCACTTCGCGCATCAACGAGCGAGCGAGGTCTGGACGCGGCCCGACCGCTCCGAGCAAATCCACGACAAACATGGAGATGTTCTTGCGCAGGGGCCGCATTCCGATCTTGCGATTTTTGTAGATATCGGTCTTGCCGACTTCGATGAACCGCCCGTATGGCCGCAGAATCGAAAGGCCCTTGTCGATCGCATCGCCGGAAAGCGAGTTCAGCACGAGATCGACGCCCTCGCCGTCGGTCAGATCAAGCACCTCGTCGGCGAAGGCGAGACTGCGCGAGTCCATCACATGCGGCACGCCAAGCGCCGCGAGCAGCTCGCGTTTCTCGGGCGAGCCGGCGGTGGCGAAGACGATGGCCCCTGCTTTCAACGCCAATTGCACTGCCGCCAGGCCGAGGCCGCCGGCACCCGAATGGATCAGCACCCGCTCTCCAGGCTGCAGCTGTCCGAGCGTCTTGAGTGAATAGTACGCAGTGAGGAAAGCGATCGGAATTGTCGCCGCCTGTTCGAAGCTCAGATGGCGCGGCTTGAACGCAACGAACCGCGCATCGACCGTCGTGTGAGTCGCTAAACTGCCAGGCCAGCCGGCGGCAATGACCTCGTCGCCGATGGCAAACTCCGAGACCTGATCACCGACTGCGACCACGCGGCCGGCGCATTCCAAGCCGGGCAGGTTGCGAGCGGAAGGGTCCGCTGTCGCTTCCGAGGGAAGCATTCCCATGGCGAGCATCAGGTCCATGAAATTGAGGCCAGTGGCGGCCACCTCGATCTCGACCTCATTGAGCTTGGGCGCCGTGCGCGGGATACCACGAGCACACAGCGAATCCAGAATTCCCGGCCGTGGCACTTCGATTCGAAATGGTTTCCGGTCCTCCCCGGCTGACGGCCCCGCTTTATGCACGGTGGCCCAGGATATCGGCACCAGCCGGCGCACATATCTTAAGTCGCCGTGCAGTGCGATCTCGTCCTCACCGTCGGTGGCGAGGCTCAATTCATCGGCGAGCGAATCGATCTCCTCGGGAGAACAGCTGACTAGGTCGACCAGCCGGCAATGCAAGTTCTGGTATTCACTGATCGCGACCCTGCCCAGCCCCCACAGCGGAGATTGCGCCACCTGAAGCGCGTCGGCGGGACCCTCGAGCGGCTGCGCCGCATGAGTGACCAGCCAGATATTATCGGCCGCCGAGTGGTCCATTGCCGCGAGTGCCTGGACAAGCTGCATGACCACGACGCAGCCCAATCTCGTAGACGACATGAGCGCATCATTCGTCATCGACTCGGTCGTCTGCGTGTCGAGGCTCCAGAGATGAACGATGCCGGCCAAGCGCGGCGCCTGACTGCCAACGCTCTCCATCAGGCGTCTCATGTCATCGGAATTGCCGGCTCGGACGCGGAAACTCGATGCATCGCATTGTCGGAACTCAGCGCCGTGCGTCACCTGGAACACGGCGTCTCCGCGTTGTCGCAGCTTAAAGGCAAGCTCCGCTCCGACGCTCACGCCGCCTGCAGCGGCTCCGTCGGCGAACAATAGCCAGGTTCTCGACTCTCCAGCAGTTTGCGGCGCCAGTGTCGGCGATGCGGTCAGTTGCGGACCCCGCGCGAGAATCAACGAGTGTTGAGCGCCGTCCACAGCCGGGCAATCGGCGATGCAGACGGTGCCGCTGAATCCGGCGTTGTGCAGCAAGGTCTTCCATCTCTCCTGGGAAATGCAAGGTTCGTCCCGCCGGACATCATCGTCGAAAAGCCACCAACCTTTCAGCAGTCCGAAGATCAAGGTAAGGCCCAGCCAGGGCCGCGTCAGCTCTACGATCGCCACCGTGCCGCTGGACCCAAGCAGCCGCTTGATGTGGTCGAGCGTCCTGCGCAGATCTTTCGTGGCATGCAAGACGTCGGACGCGATGATCAGGTCGAACGAATGGGGATCGAATCCCTGCTCGAGCGGGTCGCGACTCGATATCAAGGGTCCGGCATTGCGCGAACGGATACTGAGCGAACTTATGCTGAGCGTGCGCCGTGAAGCGCGGCGAGATATCGGTGAATACATATTCGGTGCAATGTTCCGGCAGAACAGGAAGGACAAAGCCGGTCGTCCCCCCGGTTCCTCCGCCAATTTCCAGAATTCGCAGCGCTCTCCCTTTTGGGAGACGTCGAGCGATCTCGATGACCGCTTTCTGCACCAAGAGATTGTTGAGGCGAAATGTTGGAGAATCCTGATAGAGGATCTCCGCGGCGGTCACACCGCCTTCCGGGAAGATGAGGTTCAGCGGATCGAAGTCGCCCCGGAGCACGGCGGGCAGGTTCTCTCCGCACAGGCGCAAATGCTTGAGTTCGGCTTGACACTCCGGGAACTCGTCCCACGCCGCCTTCCAAAGGCAGTGAGGGTCGTCCGTCGAGGCAATGTCGCTTGCGGTCAACTCCCTCAACATCAGCCTGAGCCATCGGTGGTATTGCGGCGCAATACCTAGTCGCTCGGCGATCTGCTCGATCGGCACCGCCCCGCACAGCGCTGGCGAAAAGCCCAGTTCACGCAATGCGCGCACGATGTACGCAGCCGCGGCTTCCCTCGACCGGGCTTGGAATTCGTTCTGAAACCGAGCACGATTGAACCGCTGACGCAGGATCTCGCCTGCCTCCTGCATGACGGGACCCAGCACCTCCGGCGATGGGAGGTGATGCGAGTCCCGTCCACCGCGGGCCGCCTCACGAGCTTTGAGCTTCCATTGATACTCGTAGAGAGTGTTGTTCAGCCTCTGCCCGCGGTATCCAGTCTGCCGGGCGGTAAGGCCGCGCACCTCGACGAGAGAACCGCCGGACTCATCGACGATTTGCAGATCTACCTTCAGTTCCCCTGCGCCAAAATTCGTCACCCGGGTGTAGGCGAACATGCGGGGTGGAGGCGGGGCATGGAAGCGGATGCGGTCGATCTTCACCGGCACGAAGATTTCGCCTTTCGTCACCTGCCCGTTTGTCCAGGTCGGAAAAGCGGCCAACATCGTCTGAAAGCAGGCGTCGAGAACGGCGGGATGCAATCGATAATCGGACAGGTGCTCGTGCAGGTCCCTCGGGACGAGCACCTCGGCTAAGATTTCCCGCTCGCCTCGCCATAATCGCTCGATCCCCTGGAACGTCGGCCCATAATGATAACCGGCGTCAGCAAATCGACAGTTACACTCCTCTCGACTGAATGAATCGGGACAACGCATTACAATTTGTGCGAGATCGAGTTTGACCGATGTGGGTTGGATGGCCTGCCTGATGCCTCCAGTCGCATGCACATCCCAAGAATTGTCCGAAGCATCGCCGCGAACGGAGACAGCGAACTCGCTGGAGGCCGGGTCGAGCTCCACCTGCACCGCCTGTGCGCCGTTCTGATCGAGAATCAGGAATCTTTGAAATTCGATGTCTTCCAGGACGCATGGGATCGGCCCGAAAATCTCTCGAGCTGCGGCAAGCGCCATTTCGACATATCCCGCACCCGGAAAAACGGTCGAATCGCCAATTCGATGGTCCGCGAGGTAACTCAAGTCGGACGAATCCAGGTCCACTTTCCAGGACGGCTTGGGAACCTCAAGCCGAATTCCCAACAGCGGATGAACCGGTCGGCCTACGCGGATCCGCCGGGCCTGGTCGGATTCGCGCCAATGGCTCTCCGACTGGAAGGGGTATGAGGGCAGCCTGATCGTCGTCGCGTCGACCGGATAGAGCCTGTGCCAATCGATCTCGGCACCGAGGCTATACAATCGGCCGAGCGATCCCAGCAGCGCGGCTCGCTCGCGGTTCTCTCGTCGCAATGAACACAGCGTCGCTCCTTGCAGCGATCTTTCTTTCAAGCAGGCATCGAGGTCGCGCTTGAGAACGGGATGGGCGCCAATCTCCAGGAACACCCTATGTCCTGCCTCGACGACCTTTCCCAACGTGTCGTGGAACAGCACGGGCTCGCGGATGTTCCGATACCAATACCAAGCATCGAGCTCAGACCCCACCAGCTCAGTGCCGGCCACGGTGGAGAAGAATGGCGTCGATGCCGGCCGCGGCTGGATATCGCTCAGGCATTCGACCAGCTCCTTTTCGAGCTGCTCCATCTTCGGGCTATGATAAGGAACATCCACCTGCAAGATGCGGCTGAAGACATCCGCTTCGTTAAGGGCCTTGTCGATTTCGGCGAGCACCGCTACGTCGCCGGAAAGGGTGATCGAGCGAAGACCGTTGATTGCCGCTATCGAAATCGCCCGCGGATATCGTTCGACCAGGCGCGCCGCTTCCTCGCGGGAAATCCCCGCCGCCAACATCCCGCCCTGTCCGGCCGTTCGATGCTGCAGCCGGCTGCGGTGGAAAGTGATCCGAACAGCGTCCTTCAGCGAAAGCGCGCCCGCGATGTACGTCGCTGCCATTTCACCCGCGCTATGGCCCAAGACTGCGGCAGGTTCGATGCCCCACGATCGCCACAGCGCCGCAAGCCCGACCTGCAGCGCAAAAATCGCTGGCTGCCCGATACGGGTTTCCTGAACCTGCGAGGTCTTCTCGTCGGCCATCAGCTTCTTCAGCAACGACCAGCCAGCGAGCGAGCCAAACAGGTCGCTCACCTCCTCGACGGCTCGGCTAAAGGCGGGCTCATGCGAGAGCAACTCGCGCCCCATCGCCCACCATTGCTGGCCCATGCCGGAGCAGACAAAGACAGGCTTCAGCGGAATGCTGGAGGTGCGGCCAGTCGAGCAGTTGGCGCGATCTTCTCCTCGAAGAGACGCTTCGAGCTGCTCCGCCAACTCGGCGTGATCATGAGCGACCAATGCCAGCCGGAAGTCATGATGAGATCGCTTCACGCTTGCCGAAAAACAGATGTCACGGAGTGACTCACGCTTCAAGCCGCGCTCTTGCGCGAGCGAATTCAGATAAGATCGTGCGAGATCGGAAAGCGCAGGCGCGCTGCGCGCCGAAATCGGCAACAACCACGCGCGGCCGTCTGCGGCTTCCGCGGGCACACGAACAGTGCTCTCGGTCTCGGGCGCCGCTTCCAGGATCACATGTCCGTTCGTGCCGCCGAAACCGAAAGAATTCACGCCCGCCCGCGACGGCTGCCCATTGGTTTCGGGCCAGGGCTCCGGCCGCTGCGCAACGCGCAATCGCAAATCGTCGAAGGCGATTTGCGGGTTTGGACTTTCAAAATGCAGGTTGCCCAGAATCTGGCGGCGTTGCAGACATAGCGCCGTCTTGATCAGTCCGGCCATGCCGGCCGCCGCTTCCATATGGCCCACATTGCTCTTGATCGAGCCGATCACACAACGATCCTCGGTCTTGCGTGCCTTGCCGTAGACCGCACCCAGCGCGGCAGCCTCTATGGGATCGCCCACCGGGGTTCCGGTCCCGTGAGCCTCCACGTACTGCACGCTTTCCGGCGGAATATCAGCCAGCCGCAGGGCATCGATGATGTTTGCTTCTTGCGAGGCCTGGTTCGGAACCGAGATGCCGGGAGTGCGGCCATCTTGATTCACCGCCGTCGCACGGATCAAAGCATATATTTGATCGCCGTCGGCCAATGCGCGCGCGAGCGGCTTGAGAATGACGACGCCGGCACCTTCGCCGCGCACATAACCGTTGGCGCGCGAATCGAAGCTCTTGCAACGACCGTCAGGCGAAAGCATCGACGCCTTGGAGAACCCGATGGTGATCTCGGGCTGCAACATCAGATTCACACCGCCCACGAACGCCAGCTCGCTCTCTCCGTTCCACATGCTCCGGCAAGCCAAATGGGTGGCTACGAGCGAAGAAGAGCACGCGGTGTCGACGGCGACACTGGGGCCAATAAGATTGAAGAAGTAGGAGATGCGGTTGGCGGCTATGCAAAGCGCAGTACCGACATTGGTGTATGCATCGAGAGCCGCGCGTTCCTCCGCTTTGATCTGCAGGAAGCTGTAATCCCAGGTGGAGATTCCAACGTACACGGCCGCTCGTTTGCCGGACAAAGAGGCCATGGTCAGGCCGGCGTCTTCGATGGCCTGATAGGCGACTTCGAGCAATAGCCGTTGCTGGGGATCCATCCTGGCGGCCTCGCGCGGGCTGATCCCGAAGAATTGCGCGTCGAAGCGATCGATGTGATCCAGAAACCCGCCCCGAGGCGTATTCATCCGCCCCGGTTTGGCGGGATCCGGGTGATATATCGCCGGCAGATGCCAGCGCTCTTCGGGGATTTCCGCGACGGCATCGACACCGTCGGCCAGTAGCTTCCACATACCGTCGGGACTGCCCACACCGCCGGGCATTCGACAGCCAACACCTATGATGGCGATTGGTTCGACGGCCTTCATGGATACTCCCCGACTGGCAAGAGCGCAGAATGCAAGCGCGGATTGGCGACGTCAACCGCTTCTTCCCTACAGCGGTGTGCGCAAATTGCGGGCACGGAATAGCCAGCGACTATCGATCTCTCAGCTGAAGTAACACGAAGGGACGGAATGACGCCGCGCGCTGTTCGGGAGCAAATTGCCTCGGCCAAAGCTCGAATGGTTGAAGCTTCAAATAGAAGCGATTCCGAGCGCGGTTTGCCGAAGATCACCTTATCAACAGACTCCAGGTTTTGGGGGGCGTCAGCTGAATCGCGCTGCGTATCAAGTGAACGCCGATGCGGAAATGGTCAGTCGCCGGCAGGAATAGATTCGCTATGAACGCTGCAGCCGGCATCATCGCGTTGCGGGGTGCGACCACGCCATGCATATCACGCTCGCGCAGATGGTTACAGAGATGGCCAAGCAGGCGTACGCGCTGCGCAGTGCTGAGGCCGTCGTCGGCCCACACGTCTATCAGGGCGGTGCGTACCGGCTCCCGCCCCTGCAACAAGAGCGAAAGGTAGTTCACCATCCAGTAGACACATCCATTGCGCTCAAAGACCAGGGTTCCGGATTTAGGATTTTCCACTTGGCGCGACAACTGCTCCGGCGACCAGGCCAGGGCCCAATCGAAATTGGCTGAGGTCTTGTTCAAGATCTGCACGCATCGATCCAGATCTCCCGCATGGTAAGATCGTACATGCGGATCGTATCGATGCGGAGTAAAGCCAAGCAGCGGCCCCAGCGCACGGCTGGCTTGGCGTTCCCAAGCGTTGACACCCGCTCGCGCCAGTGTCCGCGGCGCCAGAAATTTGGCCCAGTAGCCACCCCGAAGAAGGAGGCGGAACTTATGAGGAAACGTCTGTGCGTATTTTGTCCAGAAGTGATACGAGGGCGACGTCGGGGCGTCTAGAATCAATCCAATGGCAAGTGCGATTCCCCGGTCCTCATGGTCCTGGCGAAGCCGTTGGATCAAAGGCAGTGCGACCCGCCGATGATCCGGGTCGACGGTGAACGAGGTGTGTAGCGCGACCGGGAGGATGGAGGCTCCGATGCGCAAGGAATGGGGCATGTAAGATACGCTGCCGACGAGTTTCTTCCCGTCATAAGCTACGATGCACCGCGACCCGTTCTGCGCCCCTAGATGCCAGCGGAAGAAGGGCGCATCGGGTAGCGGGAACCACATTTTCCCGCCATATTCCGGGATCCATACCCGGCGGACGAGCTCGGCGACGTCTTCGAAGTCGCCGCAATAGTCCCGGATTTCGATTTCTGGCATCAGGTCACCACTTGGTTGTCTTACCGCACGACCCAGCGTGGCGCTTCATCCTTGGCGACAGGTTCGCATATCGAAATGCCTCTTTGCCGAGGAAGGAAGTGGCTCCCACTGCACGACCTGCATCGCTCTTGTTGCCCAGCATGACAGGAACTCCAGGTCTTGGACGTCGTCAGCGGAATCGCGCGCCGTGTGGAAGAAACGCTGACACGGAAATGGTCAGTCGCCGGCACGAATAGGTTGGCGCGAACGCTGCGCCCGGCATCATCGCGTTGCAGGGCCCACACGGCACACACATCACGTTTCCTTGCATGCGTCCCGACGGCATAACGCTAGCGGCCTTATGATCCTGCACCGCGCTTCAAATCACCAATCGATTGTCGTCGATGCCGATTGGGAGCTCGAAGCTCCCGTGTCATGTACTTGGCCCAGCTCACATGACCAGCAAACTCCAGGTCTTGGGCAACGGCAATGGAACCGCGGGCCAAAGCGCGACCAGCTGCCAGGGGGCAGGGACCGGCATGAATAAATTCGCCAAGAACGCCGCGGCCGGCATCATCGCGCAACGCGGCGCGACCACCAAATGCACGCCGCGCTCGCGCAGATGGTTACAGACATGGCCGAGCAGTCGCACGCGCTGCGCGCCGGTAAGATCGTCATCGGCCCACAAGGCGATCACCCCTGCCAGCACGCGTTCGCGCCCTTGCATAGAGAGGCAATGATAGTTCACCATGCCCTGAATACATCCGTCGCGTTCAAAGATCAGAGTCCCCACACGCAGGACCTTCCAATCGATGGGTCAGCTGTTCCGGAGACCAGATCAAGGCCCAATCGAACCCGGCGGAGGCCTTGGCCAGAATTTGGCCGCACCGCTCCAGGTCGGCCGAGCGGTAAGATCGCACGTGCGGATCATATCCGTGCGGGGTTAGGGGGAGCAGCGAGCCCAGCGCTCGCATGGTCAGTCGTTCCCAGCGTTTGATGCCTGCTTGCGCCAGGATTGGCGGCGCTAGCGCCTTGGCCCAGTAGCTGACCGGGAACAGAAAGCTTAGGTTCTGGGGAAACGCTTGTGCGTATTTTGTCCAGAACCGGTGGGAGGGCGACGTCGGATCGTTCACAACCGTGCCGAGGGCAAATGCAATTCCGCGTTCCGCGTTGTGCCGATGCAGCCGTTCGACAAGAGGCAGCGCAAGACGCCGATGATCGGGGTCGACAGTGAGCCCGAATGTCAGCCCAATCGGGTGGACGGAAGACCCGATACGCAGGGAATGAGGAACGGAGAACAGGCTAGCGACGAGTTTCGTTCCCTCATACGCGACGAGGCACAGGGCGCCGCTTTGGGGTCCTACAAGCCAGCGGAAGAAGGTCGCATCCGCTGCCGTCACCCACATCTTTCCCTGATACTGAGGAATCCAAACCCGATGCCAGAGCTCGGCGATATCCTCGTAGTCGCCGCAATAGTCCCGCATTTCGATCTGTCGCATCAGGTCACCATGACCGCGTTACATGGATCACGACCAGCGGACCTTTTTCTCGGTCCGTCGAGCCCATGGCGGATGCATTCCCGATGAGAAATTGTTCATCGATGCAGTCTAAGCCGCTACCATCCGACGAGTTCGGGCGGGCTCAGCCATCGTCCGATCATGCCGACGCTTCGAAATACGCAAACGCACCGGAGACCTCAAGGCGCGTCTGTCTAAGGCCGGCCGCAGCAAGCCAACGCGCCAGTTCATCGACGGTCCCGCTCGGGCCGAAGCCGCCGGTCCCCGGCCGCAAGAACAGGCGCTGCTGCAGTCTCGGGCCCCGGCAGATCATCGCTCCGATGACGCGTCCGCCCCGACGCAGGCAGCGGGCGATCTCGCGGACCGCGGCGTCCGGGTGCGGCATACAGTGAAGACCCCAGTACGAAAGGAAGAGATCGACGCCGCCGTTTTCAAGCGGGATGCGCTCTGCATCGCCCTCGATGAATTCGATCTGGTCCAATCCGAGATAGCGCGCGCGCTGCCGCGCCCGCTCCAGCATGCGCGGCGACAAGTCAAGTGCCACATAGCGCAGCCGTTGGCGCGGCGAAAGGGCTGCAAAGGCGACGCCAGCACCGCAGGGCGCGTCCAGCACGATCGCTCCCTCGGGAAGCTCTGCGATGGCGCGCATGCTCTCGTAGAAGGGCTTCGAGTTGCCGCCCCAGAGCGCCATGCCAATCGCGCGCCCAAGCCACGGCCGCTCCATCCAGAACGCGTAGGCGTGGCCGAAGGCACCATCAAAGCTCGCGCGATTGCGCGCTCGAGTTTGGTCTGCTGGCACGTTGGTCACCCCTCAACTTCGCTGATACTCGTCGCTCCCATCGGTTTCAAGGGGACTTCTGATCGCCGCGCCGAGTGACCCCGTCAGCCAATGTCGACCAGTCCCAGCATTTCAGTTTCCAGTCTACGCCTGCGACAGCCAGCGCAGCCTTATAGCCACACCCTGCCTCCAACGCACGCAGAGACCAACGGTGCACCTCGGCAGGATCATGCCGGGTTTCGATGAGTTGGGGTTCGTCTCCGGGGAGAAAAGACACGTCGAACTGCTCGAGCGGGAGCGACAGGCCATCACCTCTCGCCTTCAGGTATGCCTCCTTTCGCGTCCAACACGCGAAAAAAGCGTCGCACCTCGCATCCAGCGCAGTCTTCGCCAAATCTCTGCATTCGTTCGCCGAAAAAAAACGCGTCGCAATTTCCTCCGTCGCCACGTCCGTGCGCATCCGCTCGATGTCGACACCGAGCGCGCGATCGCGACCAAATGCAATGAGCACCAGATCGCCCGAATGGGACACATTGAACTGCACGGGCGGGTACAGCCCGCCGGCCAAGCTCGGTTTCCCGAATTCATTGTAGTGGAATTGCAACCGATCCGCGGGCCTGCCGAGACAATGACCGAGCAGCAGTCGCAACAGGCCCCGCGCCAGCACGCAACGTTTGCGATCCGCTTCGAAATGAAACCTCTCGGCCCGCGCGCGCTCCTGTGGCGACAGGATGCGCATCAAGCGCCCGAAATGGTCCTGCCGCTGATCCAAACTCGCGCGCCAGACATGGACCTCGTCCGGCGGCAATTCATAGATGCCGCGCGCGCTGTGCCATACGGTACCGCAGTAGCTCATTCACGGACCCCACGCCCGAACAGGCGTCGGCCGCTTTCGAGCGTTCGACAAGGCAATCATGGCGCGCCGCAACGCGTCGGAGGATGTCACTGCGCTGGCAGCGCCGTGACCTCGACGCGCACCGTTCCGTCGGCCTCCGCGATCACGCGCAACGTCTTGGAGTTGAACTCGATGCCGACGAGGCGCAGATCGGTGGCCGTGGCGTCAACGCGCACACCGCTCGTAGTCTTCTGGAAGTCGGCGATCGCCGCGTCGATGCTCTTGCGCGCGTTGGTGGCAAACGGCAGCAAATCGACCCTTGAATTGTCCGCGAGCGCCCTCTCCAGATAGGGCACCGCCGCCTTTGCCGCCAGACCTATGAGCCCAAACGCCGCCTCCGAATCGATGTCGACTGCTATGTCGTTGATGCGCAGCATCTGACCTCCTCGATCGAGCGCCGGCCGACCCCAGACATGGATCACTGCCTCGGCACCGAGGCCGAACCAACTCTTGGTCTCGCTGGCCTTGACGCCCAGCGACATCAGCAATCGGTCGCCGGATGCCGCGAGATTGACGGTCTGGATCGTGGCGGTGAAGCTGCCGCTCCTATCTTCGGGGAAGACTTTTCCCTTCAGTTGCGCCTCGAGCAGGCGGCTGATTTCGGTGAAAGGAATATCGATCGGCACGGCGATGTTAACCTGGCCCTGTTCCATTTGCGGGACCAGTTCCAATTGCGCCGGGAAGGGACAATCCGGCTTGGTCTCGCTGGGCACGATCCGCGTCTCGGCCTGCACACCGAATGTCAGCGTGAGCGCGGATTGATCGATGCCGGGCTGCGCGGCGAAGGCGCGCGTTGGGCGCAGTTCCAGCCATAGATCCGGCGCACCGGGGGCGGCTGCGCCGAGCGGGATCGAGCGGCACATCTGCGCCCATCCACCCCTTGCCGCTTGCTCGATAGCGGGATCGTTGCCCATCCGTGTCTGCAGCGCCGAGACCTGTTCGTTGATGGTCCGCTCCAGCAGCGGCTTCACTTGGTTGGACAGGTTGAGCGTCGTGCCCATGAACGACACTGACGCGTCCGCGATCGTGATCTGCGGCACAAGATTTGGCTGCACGCGCCATCCCGGTAGGAACTCCGGACGTGCCGTCAGCACAACGTTGCCGCGGATGTCGACGCGTCGCTCGGTTTCGTTCTGCGATGGGGGCTGACCAGGGGTGCCGCTGAAGAACCCGCCCGGCGGACCGAAGCCCGGAGGCGGCCCCCGGAACCCTCCAGGCGAGCCACCCGGTGGTCCCGGGAAGCCACCCGGAGGTCCGAATTGACCGGTGGCACGCAGCGATCCGCTCAACGAGGTCGAAAGCATAAGCCCCTCTGGCCGACCCGCCACCGCAAACGCGCCACGCGCGATTGACCAGGTGATCTCGGGGCCGTACGGGCCGGACGGAATGTCGGGCTTACCGGAAAGCTCGCGCGGCGCACGCTCCACCGCGTCTTGAAGCGCAGTGAGCGCAATGGACGCAGGTACCACGATGCGCGAACTGCGGACGACCGGCGCTAACGACGGCACCTCGACCAGCTTCGGCCGCCGGTCCGCCACGCTCGGCCAAAGCCATTTGATCGCCAAGCCCACGCCGACGCAGCCGATTACCACGATCAGCGCGCCGATGGCGATCTTGCCCCATGGACGATGCATAAGAACCATCCGCTCCGAATCTTAAGCTCGTCTCATTCGAATACGCGAATGCAACCTAGCACACGCTTGACCCTTTGGGGTGAGGCGAAACATCTTTATTCGCCTTCCGTGCGAACTCTTTCAGTGCAGCGATGACCTTAGCCGGGTACTGCCTGTGAGGTCTATGGCCGCAGTGGTCAATTACGATTAAGCGCGAGTTGGGCAGATCACGAGCAAGACGTTTTCCGAGTGTCAGCGGGACTACAGTGTCTTCACGTCCCCAAATTACCAGCGCAGGCAGATGAATTGTCTTAAGGCGCCGTACATAGGGCGTTAGGTGTTCGAGATCTATCAGACGTGCTGTCTCGATCATGGCCTCCCTAACTCTCCTCCGCGGATAATATCTGGCGTATCGACGCGATAGCGAAATGAGGGGGAGAGGCCCCAAAAGTGGTGTTAAGACATCGACGTAAAATGGAAAGTTGAGGGCGAGAGGCCCCAATAGTGGAGTTCGCAGAAGTTTGACGAACAATGGGAAGTCCTGCGGGTACGCCACGGCATCTATAAGACATATCGACTTCACCCTGGAAGCCAATCTATCTCTGTTCCTCAGCAGGGCCAACAAGATGATCGCTCCACCAAGGGAAGCGCCCACCAAAGTCAGCTTTTTCAAATCCTTTATTATGATGAAGTCAGTCAAAATATCAGCGAAGTGCTCCAGTGTATAATGAAAATGTGTCGGGGCCGGAGATTCGCCACAACCTGGTAGGTCGATCGCATAAAATGAAAAAACGTCCCTAAGCCCGTGACATACATGTCTCCAGATGGACTTATTGGAGCCGAAGCCGTGTACGAAGACAGCGGGTTCGCCCGCACCACCAGTCGCGACCGCGATACGGCTGGCATCAAATTTGATTCTTTTTTTAGTCATCCTTGGTTCCGCAATCGGTGCCATAGCGGGATTTGTTGCAATTAGGTCGTGATAGTCTCGCGGGGGTCACCAGCCAATTGATCTCATGCTCTATAGGACTAGCGTTAGCTCAAGACGGGTTTCCTTGCTCGCTCCATTTGTCCCCTACAGAGGTTCGCTGCGCGGTCTGTTTTCGGCAAGAGATTGACTGCTACGCGAAAAGATTTGGGCGACCGACAGGATGGGCAGCTACGGCGCGAGAAATTCTCTTTGCCAGCAGGCGAACGGTTGAAGCTTCGAACAGAGTTGATTCCGGTAGCTTTTGGCCGATTAGACGTTCAACCTCAATATGCAGGTCGATCACAAGAAGCGAATCGCCACCTTTCTCAAAAAAATCATCGTCAACAGAAACGTCTTCAGTCTTCAGAAACTTCTTCCAAAGCTGCAGCAATGCGGCATGCCAGCTGTCGCCAAGATCGGTCATGACTATTTCTCCGTGGAGACTGGATCCTAGAGCGAATTCGCTTCACATTGAATTGCGATTTCGCTCTAAGCATTCGTTTGGTCGCATGATCTAATCCGAAAAGTCTGCAACTTTTCGGGATCATGCTCTAGTGGATTGACTTCTAACTTTTCCTTCCCTCGTTTGACAGCCGCGAGCACGCGGCTGGGATCGGCGGTCCGCACGAAGCGATTTAGGATCGGCGTTTGTGTCTGCGAGGAAGCGGTTGATGGCAGTCTTAAGATCATCGAGGGATCGGAAGAGGACGCCGCGCTGGAGGCGAGGGCGTGAGTGTGGCCCTCGACTGCGTTGAGCCATGACGCCGAGGTCGGGGTGAAGTACAAGGTTCAGCGGTGCTAGCGCGAGCCATTGACGGACCGTTGGGTGCTTGTGGGTCGCATAGTTGTGACGCTGGCCTGGATCGCTTTGCGCTTTGGGACTTGCAACTCGATGGTGTTGAGGAAGCGGATGAACTCCTGGTGCCGGTGGCCGCATGTTACGGCTGATGACGGCGCCGGCGAGCACGTTGAGGGCGGCGGACACCGTGGTCGTGCCGTAGCGCCTGTAATCATGAGCCATAGTCCCGGCGTGGCCCGGCTTCATCGGCAACCCCGGCCGGGTGCGGTCGGGCTCTTCTCGTCGACCGAGAGAAGACGGCATGGGCGGGAGGGGCGACGTAGAGACCGACGATTTCCTTGAGCTTCCTGGCAAACTCCGGGTCCTTCGACAGCTTGAAGGTCGTGATGCGATGCGGCGCGAGGTAATCGGCCTCAAGGATGCGTTGTGTCGAACGCAGGCTGACGCCTGCCGCCTTGGCCAGCGTCCGGCCAGTCCAGCAGGTCGCTTCTGCGAGGGGCGGCCGGAGCGCCAGAATCGACCACCCGCTGCGCTGGTGAGGGCCGGCAGCGATTTCTTGCCGGGCTTGCGCGTCTTGTCGCGCACAAGCCTTGTCACACCCTCCGCCATGAACGAGCCATGAACCGCCCCTGCCAGGTCCACACCACAGGTTTCGAGATGACATCCCGTTGGCCGGACATTCTTACCACCTTGGGCGCGGCGCCTGCATGTTCGGACGGTTGCCACGCGGATAGTGTGCCTTCACGTTGTCGCCCTGCCAAGGCGGACGAGCGCGGCGTCGGGGAATTCCGTCATCACGTACGCAAGCTCGGTTGACCAGTTGTGGAGCATCGACTTCGATCGGTTCAACGCGTCGTCACCTGCGGCGTAACAGCGCCGGTGACGATCGGAGCGGCGAGCTGGTTGTTCTCCATCACCACGGTGCACTCGGCACCGGATTTTTCGCGGCAGCGGGTCAGGGCCCGCTTGCGCGCTCCGTCGATATCGTCCGGATTGGCAATCCAGTAGGCGCCCGCACCCGAAGCGGTTGCCACCAGCAGCTTGGGCATCGGTGTGGAAAAGTATTCCTCGACGATCGGGCGTGTAGCCGGCGCCAGCTTGGCCGAGGCCATCACCCCGTCGATGCGGGCGAGGTTCGCGTTCGGCATGTGGTGCGCCTGCAAGAAACGATCAAGCGCGCGCAGCCATTTCACGCGCCCGCTGAAGTCGACGAACAGGCGGTGACCATCGTGCAGAATCGGCGGAAACATCTGCAGCTCGGCGCGACCGCCGCTAGCGGCGTAGGACTCGCGCATACGGTTGACAACATCCGGAGGAAACAGGCTGTCATTCTCGGAATAGAGCCACAGCGTGGGAATGCGCGTACGTGCGCCGAAGCTCGCCATCGCCGACGTTAAGCCGTCGAAAGCGCACATACTTCCGTCTGTTTTCGCACGCCAGACGCCACCGGACACGTTGACGACGCCGATCAGCCCCGCCGGCTGGCGCGCGGCGAAGGCCAGCACGACGCCGCCGCCGAGGGACTGTCCGACCGCCAACACGCGCGTGCCGTCGGCGTCCGGACGGGCTGCCAGGGTCCTGAGCGCCCCCTCGAGGTCATCCGCCTCGACATCGAAGCCGTGGACCAGATCGCCGTTCTCGCATGACATATAGGCGGCGCCGCGGGAGACCCCCGGCACGCCGTCAGACTGGCCGTAGCCGCGCCGGATTACGACCGCGGCGAGCCAGCCGCGGGCGGCGAAGTCGCGCGCCTGCGGCAGCATCATGTCGGCGCGGATGCCGCTATTGTCTGTGGGCTTGAGATTCTTCCCGTGCGTTATCAGTGCGATCGGAAGCCGGCCATCGGCCTTGGCGGGCCGCACGACCAATGCCTCCAGGCGGTAGGGCCCTTTGTCGGTTTGGACCGTGAGGAAGCCATGCTCCTCGATCAGCTCGGCATCGAGGCTGGCGCTCGCCCGCGATGCGGGCGGCACAGCACTGACCCGTACGGTGCTGATCTTGGTGACAGTCGCCGGTGGGACGCCGGGCGCGGGGGTATTGGTCGCGGGCAGTGCGGTCGACTGTTTCGCCGCCGTTGCCGGCGCTGCAAACGGGTTGGAGGCCGGCCGCTTGAGCGCTGCGAAGCAGGACTCGACTTCCGCAAGCGCGCTGCCGAAGCCCTCGAGCGGCAGCTTGAAGGCGGTCTGCGCCGTCTTGACTTCCATCATCGGGGCCGTGGACAGCTTTTGCATGAACTGCCCGTCTGCGCCGAGCTCGATCATCACGATCTTCGGGCCGATGGCCAATGCGTTTGCGTCGCTTCGGAACACCGGGGCAGCGATCAGTTCCACCGGGAATGCGGTCTGCGGCGTCAGCTCCCACTCGTCGGAGCCAAGCGCAATCCGATAGCCACCCGACCATCGCACCAGTGCGAATTGCAGCGACGCACCGTCTCCAGCGGCGCCACGTAACGGACGCTCGGCGCTACAATGGGATGCCGTGTTTCCCCGGCTCCAGCCGATGACGGTCCACAAGCCGACCTGTTTCGGTGCAATGGCTTGCTTCACCGGCACGGGAGCGGGCGCTGTGCTGGTTTGCGCGTGCGCAGCGGACTGGGCCGACAGCATCAGCGCGACGGCGGCACCTCCGACGATACCGCGACTGAAAGTGAAACGACCGAGCCACATGGTTTGTCCTCCTGTTCAGGCTTTGTTGGCCGGAGGATGGGCCATGGGCGGGAGGTGCGACGTGACGGCCAACACAAAATGGACGATTGCGAATACCGGCCGGCAGATGTGCAGGGGTTGACGCGATCGGACCGTTCGCCGTCGAGCGAAGCCTATGCTGGCGGCGCGGTCAGTGACCGAAAGTCTACACAGCCTCACCCGGCTTGCCTGCGTTCGCGTCTGGAAGGACGAACGGCACGCAAGACTGGTGGCGGATGCGGGCCACCGCCGGCCGCCAGCGGCCCGTGAAAACCGCATTCCCGTGATGGCCGTCACATCGCGCCAGCGGCGCCGCTCCTAATCTTCCGGGCATCGACGGGCGATGGTCGTCCCGAAACCCGGAAAGGGGCCAACAATGTGCTTGAACCGCACTTCCATCTTCGCCTACGTCGCGGTTGCCTCGCTCGGCGTTGCTGCGACGAGTTTGACGGCATCGGAAGCGGCCGCGGGATTCTGGTGCGGGAGGCCATTCGCCGGCACGATGTTCGGCGGCCCCCGCAACTTCTCCCTTCCGGCTCCCAGGTACCGCGAAAAGCTTGTCGTTCATCGGCCGTCCCGCTGGCAGAGCAAAACCGTTGCCGTGGCGGAGCCGATCAGGGTTGCCAAGAGCAAGCCCACCGCCGTGCCCGAGCCGGCCAAGCTGGCCAGCACCGCCGATGTGGTCAACGTCACCCAGGCTGCCGGTACCGCCAATTCTCCTCCGGCCGCGCGCGGGACGATCACCACGTGCCTCACGAAGCAATACCTTGAGACCGGCGCTGTGCTGTTCAGAGATAGCTGCACCAATGAATGGGCGATCAACTCGACCACCGCGACCAGCCAGGCCGGATCGCCGGCAGGCGGCAGCTGCCTGACCAAGGAAAATCATCCGAACGGCGTCGTGATGTTCAAAGACGCGTGTACGAACGAATGGGCGATGAACACGGCCGAGCAGCTCGCTGCATTGCCGCCGACCCGGTAGTCCTGGCAGCGCGCTCGAGGAGCCCCGGCATCCGCCGCGGCCACGGCGTCGCTTGCGATCTGGCGAAAAGTTTCAGATTTTCGAAAAAAAGGATCATGCGACCAAACAAATGTTTGGAGCGAGATCGCGATTCAATGTGAAGCGATTTCGCTCTAAGTGGCCGGTGCAACTGGAAGAGGAAGCTCGCGGCTGCGCTGCAGGCGCGCAACCACCAGGTGAAGCAGGCGGAATCCGAATTGGGGATTCTGAAAGTACAATTGCTTGAATTGGTCGTAGTCGATCATCGCGGTGTGGACATCGGTCTTGCACCGGACCGTCATCGTGCGTTTGCCGTCGGGCGTGAACAGACCGATTTCGCCAAGAAACGTCCCCTTTCCGAAGGCTTCGTCGAGTTCGACGATTTCGACTTCGCCCGAGACGACGTAGAATGCCGCCGTGGCGTATTCACCACGCGTCATGAGAATGTCGCCCGCTTTGAACGCTTTTGGGCGGGTATACGGCAGCAACCAATCGACATTCATGTCGCTGTCGGTGGCTGCATCGATGTCATGGATCAGCCTCAGCATCGCGCGCAGCCGCCAGGCATTCAGCGGGAGCAGAAGCACGTTGAGCATGAACGTCGGATAAGTGCCGTGCAAGAGGCTGTAGGTCATCGCCAGGAAATTCGCCACGATGGCGGCGACTCGCAGCGGGATGATGGTCTTGGCGTGGGCCGCATAGAGGCTGGCGGCCGCGGCCGCGACACCGATCAATTCGGCGAAATGAGGTTGCATGGCAGCATGACCTCTCTGTCTTGAGTGCAGCCGCGCATCGGAGCGTATTCCCCGAGCGGCAATCGACACAACAAGTCGATGCCGGTGATCGGAACTTTCGCCGACCCGGCCTATTTACGAGCCCCACGCCAAATCGATTAAGGTCGCGATGAAAACGCGGTTTCTTCGGACGCTGGCGCCAAGTCTCGCAATGGATCCAAGCCCCTTCCCGGGGAGAGCGGGGAGATTGCGCCGAAGCGCCCACAGCCGGCCGACGTAGCTCCTCTCGCTAGGACGTCGAGGCGAGCGAGGCGAGTGCGGCGGCCGGCGCGCAATGTGCCGCGCGATCCCGGACGTCGGGAGCGACCTCGAGGATTGTGCTGAACGACAGATGCTTGCGCTTGAGGCGCCGGGCGACCTCCTGCACGATTGCGTCGCCAACACCGGCGCCGAGGATCGGCGCATCGGCGGGCAATGCCGCCGACGAGAGAACCAGCATCGCGCCGTCCATGATCGTGCGAATTTGCAGCTCGGCAAACCATTGCGCCAGCATCCACCACGCCGTCTCGCCGGCATCCTGCACGTCGCATCCCACCATTCGCGCGAGCCGCGCTCGCGACGCCGCGACGGTCTTGGCGCGGCCGTCGGCGGTTGCCATCTGATCGGCGCCGTCCGGCAACTGTCCGAGAATGCGATGCACATCGGCCATGTTCGCAAAGTATTCGTTGATCAGCGGCGACCAGCAACCTGCGAAGGGCGCGCGTTCGGCCACGGCCATCACGAAGCTGCGGACCAAGCCGGTATAGAGGAGCTCTCCGGCGGTCAGGCGCTCGGCATCGGTATACCCGCGCGAGGCGACTGCCCCGTCCATGACCGGCACCACATCGGTCGTCGTCGACCCCATGTCCACCAATAACACCGTGCGCATGACACGCGCCGCGAGCGAGGCGCTGGCGTACCAGTTGGCCGATGCGATGTCGACGACGTGGTGACCGGCGTCTTGCGGTGCGATGAATCCGGCGCGGCCGGCGTAGAATGAGACCTTCGCGGGGGCGAGCTCGCGCACCGCCAGCGCAGAGAGCTTCTCGACGCCCTCGCTGCGGGACGAGAACGTGTCCGCCAACTCGCCGGTCATGGTGACGACGTGAAGCGGAGCCGCGCCGATCCTCGCTTTCGCTTCGACGAAAGCATGCGCCAGGCGCTCAAGCCCGAGGCGAAGCGGCGACGCGACTTGGATCGCATCGACGATGCGCCCGTTCTCGGCGCGGGCGGCCTTGAGATGGGCGCCGCCCACGTCCCACCCGATCACGATGCTCATATCCCGTTCCGTGCCCTGCTTGTGTTACTTCGTACGGGCAGCATCTTCGCTTCGAAGAGGAGCAAGGCCATGGAGGTCATTCCGGTCATCGATATCAAGGGGGGCGCCGTGGTCCGCGCCCGTATGGGCCGGCGCGAGCAATATCGCCCCATCCAGACGCCGCTCTCGCCCACGAGCGATCCCGTGGATGTGACGTGCGGGCTGCTGTCGCTTCATCCATTCGCGACCCTGTATGTCGCGGATCTCGATGCGATCGGGGGCAGCGGCGGCAATCGCATCGTGCTGACGCGGTTGCGGGCCGAGTTTCCGCAGCTGACGCTCTGGGTCGACAACGGGATTTCCGATCGACGCAGCGCAGGCGTCTGGCTTGACGCCGGATGGGGAAAGCTGGTGCTCGGCAGCGAAGCACAGTCCGATGCCGCGCTCGTCCGTCACCTCGCCGGCGATGCGCGCGTGATGCTTTCGCTCGATTTCCGCGGGCCGGCGTTTCAAGGCCCCCCGGTGCTGCTGGAGGAAACCGGCTGCTGGCCGCAAAAGGTGATTGCCATGACGCTGGCGCGGGTCGGCAGCGGTAGCGGACCGGATCTCGACAGGCTTCGCAGCATTCGGGAGGCGGCGTCCGAAAGGCAAATCTATGCAGCCGGCGGCGTCCGCGATGCGGCGGACCTCATCACCTTGAAGCGTGCGGGAATCGCAGGAGCGCTGGTTGCGTCGTGCCTGCATGACGGTCGATTGACCGGACAGGAGATTGCCGGGCTCAAGGAGCGCTGAGGATAAGCCGACCGAGATGCGATTTACTCCAGCCGAAGTCGGATTGATCCGACTCGGCCGGCGTGGACTGCCGAACTCGGGCCGATCCGAGTTCGGACGGGGAGGGAAGCCCGGCGCACGCGGCGCCCGGACGGTTGCAATTCGAAGCGCGGCGCCCTCCGTTCAGCGCAATCCTAGGCGGCGAATGGATGCTTGACCTGGTTGCGCTTGGCGACGACTTCGGAGACCTTCGGTTCGCCGTTGACGGCGCGCGCGATTGCTTCCTTGGTGGCGCGATAGTTGTAGTCCTGGATCTTCTTGTCGTCGGCTGCTTCCCAATGGATGAACACGCCGACGCAAATGAAGAGATTCTCGGCTTCGTCTTGGGGAATAACACCTTCTGCGACGCTGTCTGCTACAGCCTTGGCCACCGCGTGCTGCGCCGGGCCGAACATTTGCACCGCCTGCTTCGCTCCTTTGATCGTGACCTTGTTGAACAAGATCGTGGGAGGCTTGCAGAGCAAATTTGGCGCTACCACAGCAAGCAGCGACGTGAATCCATCCTTGTTGTTGGTCAAGGCATGCGCGAACGCCGATTTCAGCGGCGCTTCCACGCGGGCCCATGATGAGGTCGATGTGGGCCACTTCGTTGCCCTCACCGACGAGCGATTCACCGACGCAGAGTCCGTTCACCTTTGCCATCGCCATCTCCTCCCAAGGAAACGAGAAATCTCTCTCCGAACGCCGATGCCTCCGGCATTCGGCTGAACGGCTATCCTTGTTGTCAGCATCCGGCTCAAATGGGCCGGACCGGTTAGCCAGATAGCGGCGGACGGTCGTCCGCGCCGCAAAGTCAATCACTGTTGCGAGCCGACGGCAAGATGGTCCTTAGCCGATGGGCAAATAGGGTCGCGACCGTGAGATCCGCGCTGGTCCCGGGATTGATGCCTCGCGCTTTGAGTGCGGCATCCCAGTTCAACAGATCCGGTCGCAGGGCGGCCGGGTCTTCGCCCGCTTGCATCCGCGCATGAAACCTCAGCGCGGCGCGGCATACTTCCTCCGCCGTCACCGCGCCGTGCTTGCGAACAATGTGGCTGTCCGGGAACGCAGACAGGAATTTGAGATAGACAGCGAGCGTCGCCCACGTCCGATCGGCGGAGCGCGACAAGGCTGCTGCGAGCGCGGGCTCGCCCAGCTCGAAGACGTCTTCGAAAGCGCAGACATATTGGCGGGCGATGCGATCGCGGTTCGATGCCCCGGCCATGGCCTGTTTGAGGGTTACCGTGGCCGGCTGGAAGACGTCGTCGCGCTCCGCCCGCCCGAGGCCTGCGGGCGCGGCCCGCACGATGGCACGGAAGGCAAGCTCGGCGTCTTGCACGTCGAGGGAATTGAGCACTTGCGCCAGACCGGTGCGCAGATCCGGCGACTTGACGCCCGCCGTCGCCGCAAGCGGCGCGCTCAGCAGGATGATCCCGAGATTGGTGTTGGTGCCGACCGCGTCGAATGTCGCTTCAACCGCCGCAAGAATGCGCGCGCCGACGCGGGCGTGCGCCATCGAGAGCGGTCCCGCCGCCGCCTCGGCGCTGCGGACGAATTCGGATGCCGTCATGCGGTGGCCGGAGGCAAAGACGTGAACATTGCCGGGCTTCGGGGCATCGAGCTCATCGCGACAGGCCGCGGCGAACGCGGCGGCGATCTCGCCCGCAAGAGCGTTCACACCGCCGCTCCCCGCCCCGCCCGGCCGGCGAGCGCGGCGACAAGGTCGCCGGCGAGCGTCGGCGCGATGTCGACGCTGGTGACCTTCTGCAGGCCCGACCAAGCCGGCATGCTGTTGACTTCGAGGACGGTCGGACGCCCATCGCCGCCATAGAGGATATCGACGCCGGCAAATTGCGCGCCGACTGCCGCAGTGGCGGCCACGGCGAGCTCTTTCAATTCCCTGTCGGCGACGACGGCCATCGGCCGTCCGCCTTGCTTGACGTTCGTGATCCAGCCTGCGGCATGCCGTGCCATGGCGGCAACGACGCGGCCGCGCGACACCAGGAGACGGAAGTCGCGAAAGCCGTTGCCGTCTTCCACCCAGATATAGCGCTGAAGATAATAGACGCCGGAGATGGCGTCTGGGCCGGGCAGGTCGTTTTCCGTTCGGATCAGCTTCAGGCCGCGGCCCTGCGAGCCGAACAGTGGTTTCAACACCAACGGTCCATGCGCCGTCTCCCGTCGTACGATCGCGCCGGCGGCCTGCTGCGATTCCACGGCCCAGGTTGGCGGCGTCGGTATGCCGGCGCGGGCGAGCAGGAAGCTCGTCATCGATTTGTCGACGCAGCGTTCGATCGCGCGCGCGTCGTTGCAGACCAGGACACCGGTCTCCTGCAGGGCGTGGAGAATGCCGAGCCGGAGCGTCACCGCCTGGAATGTGCCGCCCGACATTGAGCGTACGAGCACGGCGTCGGGAAGCCGGTGCCCGAGACCGGCGATATGCAGGCCGGACCTGCTCTGCGTCTCGATTCCACATGATTGCAGGCTGATCGGCAGCGCGCGCACGCCCAACGAGGCGAACGCCCGCATGAGCATGCGCGCATGCCAGTCGATTCCGTCGACCACGAGACCGACGATCGGGCCGGCAGCCGCCGGCTCGGCGGCAGACCTGTTAGGTGAAAGAGGCATCGAGCAACTTCAGATCGACGTGGCCGTGGTGAAAGTTCTCGCCGCTGTCGATGGCCGTCACGATCACCTCGGCCGGGCTGAACAGCATGGGATCGATGGCGTAGAAGTCGCCCTTGAAACGCTTGAAAATTTCCGCGAACGGGCGGCCGTAGTCGCGTGAACCCTCGCTCGGCAGCGCCTGCGCGAGTTCGCGCGCATCTCTCGCCGGGCCCGTCACGAAGAGATGGACCCGGCCGGCGTAAATGATGGCGTCGTTGGTGCGGCCCATCGCCGTGACCAGATCCGGGTGTGGCGGCGAGAGCGGCGCCGCACCCAGACCTTCGACCACACGGTCCAGCGGAAACTTGAGCTCGTGCGCCTTGTGCAGCGCGACTTCGAGAACGCGGGCGACGACCTGCACTCCGCCGGCAAGGCTCTGCGTCGGAGCGTAGATGAAGGTCAGGCGGTCCGGGGCAAGGCGACAGTCCTGCGCCACCTTGGCAACCAGCGCGGCGGGCGGCGGGCGGTCGCTCTCGATGACCAGCGTGGCGGTCGCGGCGCTCTCGCGGTAGCCGAGTTCCTCGAACAACGCTTCGACCCGGGCCAGGGCGCGCGCGGGTCCGGACCCGAGCGCGAAGAACGCGTCCTTGCCTTGGCCCGCGGATAGGCGCCAGCCGGCATATTGGCAGGCGAGGCAAGCGGTGACGGGATTGGACGATCGCACCAGCAGCGTCCAGGGCCAGCGTGGCGTGGATGCGCTTGCAACGAGCGTGGCTGTTCCAAGCCCGCCCATGCAGATTTCGGCCAGTTGCAAACCGGCGGCGATGCTGCCGAGTGAACGGCTGCCCGCGTCGATCAGCGTCTCACCGAATTCGCCGCGGGCGACGGCGATCTTGAGCTCAACCGCAGCGGCCTTCATCCGTTCGACGAGCGCTGCCGCGCGCTCGTTCACGCTCAATGATTGCGGGCCGTTCACGGCAGGCTCGCGCTGGCGCTGGCGAGAATCATCGCAATTCTCTGCGTTGTGAGGTTCTGCGCTTCCGCCGCCGTGGCGGCGGAAGCCAGAACCGTGCACAAGGGGTCGCCCCGGCGGACCGCGGTGCCGACGCTTGGCCGATCGGCCGTCCAAGCCGGCCAATCGAGCGGGGGGGACACCGCGATATCGCGTTCGGCGTAGACGATGGCTGATGCCCGCGCCTGCACGAATGTCGGTGCGCTCGCAGGCAACATCCCTGCGCAGGCAGCGATGTGCAGGGCGAACAACGAGCCGTCCTCCGGCTCGAAAATATCGAGCGTCGCTCCCGGTCTCGGATTGATCTCCAACAGGTGGAAGTCGTGTCCGCTGACGAGAAAATCGGCGCTGTTCAGGCCGACTAGCGGCATCACCGGGACAAGCCGCTGCACCGCCTCGATCATGGCGTCTGCGGTTGCAGCGGCAAGTGCGACGGGCTGTACGGCTCCGCCGTAGCGGAATGGTTGGCATGCTGTGGGTGACGCGTATTGTGCGCTGAAGCCGAGAACCATGGCGCGACGACCGTCGGCGAGGACGAGCGCGGAGATAGGCGTGCCGTCGACACGGCGCTGGAAATAGATCTCTCCGCCGGCGGCCTCACCATCGGCGGCGTCTCGGATATGTTGGCCGCCGGCACCGCCCTTGCGCTTGGCGAGCCAGCCTGCGGGATCGATCGGCCGGGTGAGGGACGTCTCGGGATGCGGAATGCCGCAGTCGCGACAGAGCTTCGCAAGCATGAGCGGGTCTTTGGCGCGCGCGACCACGTCAGGTCCGTTGCCGAACAGCTTCCAGCGCTGCCCGATGCAGGCAAGCAGTTCGGGCCGATCCTCGAATCCCGTGCCGCAGACGATGCCCACAGGCTCTCGCTGCCTCGCCAAGCACTCGAGTGCCTTGACCAAGTCGCTGCAGCGCATTCCGCGGCTGAGACCCTGCTCGAGATGAACATGCGCATGGGCCGCGGCGGCGGTGTCCTGATCGCCGAAGAAGTCCGCGACCAACGGCGTGTAGCCGCCGCGGCGCGCCGACGCGGCGAGCGCACGACCCGAAGCGGCGGCGATCAGCACGGCAGCCGTCCTACTCATTCAACTCGCGCGCTAGCTGGAACGCGTCGCGAAAATCGAAGGTCACCGGTTTCGTCGCAGCGATCATCCTCTGGAACAGGCCGAATTCGGTCTTGTATTTGATATTGCCGATCGTAAGGGGCCCGACGCCGAGCGTGCCGTGCGCGGTCAATTCCTCGCCGTTTGCCTTCATGTCCAGGCCCTCCACACCCGCCGGGGGAACGGCGTTCACGTCCGCCACAATCAGTAGATGCCTCGCCGCAGCCAACTGCGCACGGGACAGAATGCGCACGCCCGCGCGCCCCGCGCACAGGGCCGCCTCGGCCTGCGCCAAGATCTCGGTTTTCTTGGCGTCGTCGCTACCGTCGGCGACCTGCACGTCGATCTGGAATCTGGCCTTGATCTCGCGCGCCGCGTCGCTCACGCGCTTGATTCCGTCATGACCGACAAGCGTGACATTGGCGCCTTCCAGCGCGGCAATCACGGCGGAGGAGAAGCCAACCACGCCGGTTGCCCCGAAGATCGCAATCCTCAGTCCCTTCAGATTGCGTTTCTTTCGATCGATCAACAGCTTCTCGACGCAGGCGACCATTGCCGCCGCGGTGGTGAACGATCCGGCCGGGTCTGCAAAGAACGAGATGCCGAATGGAGGCACGAGCGCTTTCTTGGCAGCGGAGAGCATGTCGAGGGCCAGGATGGCATTCTTGCCCCCGAAGAACATTCCGGTCCGGACGCCGATCTTCGGCGGACGCGAAAAGATTGCGTCCTGCACCAGGCCGCCCACTTCTTCAAGCGTCACGTTCGAATAGGCGAGCACGGCGTCGTAGCCGGCATCCAACGCCATGTTGCCGTCGAACGGGCTCATATGCTTCAGCGGGGTCAGCATGTGAAGGATGTGTTTGTCGGTCATGGCATCGCCTCCCGGGCGCAGTCATCATGGCCATTGTTGCTGCGCAGGCTCGTTTGCCGCCGCGTGAGTTGTGATCTTTGCTCCGCGATTGAGCCCGCAGCAGGTGCGGATATTGAGGTTTCGGCAACGCGGATGCCGGCGGATGCTCTCCAGCAAGCGCTTGGCCTCCTCGGGGGACGGTGCGAAGGCGAAGCCGGTCGGGCCCCAGGAGCTCTGGCCGATGCCGAACGCGCCCTCCTGCTCGAGCAGGTCGAGAGCCGCGGCGACGTCCGGACTGGAGAAGCGGCTTCCGCCTTGAACCGGAGCGAAGTAATCGCCGAGCCGCATCTGCATCTCCTTGATCGCCGAACCGAAATTGGCAATGTCGCATTCGACCAGTGCGGGCAGCGCCTTCATCACGACGAGGCGGCAGAGATGCGCAGCTTCCGCATCCGAAAATGCTGCGAGATTGGTGAATATCTCGCGTTCATCCGCTCCATGCACCCCTTGCCGGAGCGGATCAAGCACAACCAGGACGCGCCAGCGCTCCGGAAACGGCAGCCGGCTGATGATCGGTGCCACCGTCGTTGCCGGTGCGTGTCCGCCGTCGACGACGACGCCGCCATGATCGAAGAGACCGATGCCGACGCCGGAGCGTGCGCCCCGTCCCAATCGGATGGCGTCGCGTCCGACGTCGAGCGGCAGGCCCTGAAAGCGGCGCAGGGCGGCTGCCACGGCCAGCGCAATCTGGGTGCCCGAACCCAGACCGACATGGGACGGAACGACCTCGCTGATCTTCACATCATAGGTGCCGTCGAGACCGAGGCTCCGGTGCATGGTCTCGATGTGGCCTTGGACCCGTTCACGCTCGGGACCCGTCACCTGCATATGCGAGGCCGCGCCCATCGTTATGGTGGTGCTGAGTCCGCTGATGGCCATGCCGATGCCGCCGAAACGGCGACCGAGTCCGCCGTTGAGATCCAGAAAGCCGAGATGCAGCCTCGCCGGAACTGTGACGGTAACGTTCGCGGGGGAAGGGGCTGTGCGCAACCGTTCTCTCCCGAGATTTTTCCGGAACCGGGTTTTTCGAACCCAAATACCGGAATAGACTGCGGCACCTCGCGTTCGTTGGCAATCTCAGACGAGGCGCAGAGCACGACGCATCGAGGGTGACACGCCATGGCCGAACGCAGCAAGGAACGAACCTACTCGGATGAAGAGATCAAGGAGCGACTCCAGCGCGAGTTGCCGCACTGGTATCTGGAAGGCGGCTGGATCCGCCGCAAGTACCGGACCCACAGTTGGAAAGGGACGCTGATGGTGATCAACGCGGTCGGCCACCTCGCCGAGGCCGCCTGGCACCACCCCGACATCACGGCGTCATATGCCTGGGTGGAGGTCCGCCTCCAGAACCATGCTGCCAAGGGGATCACCGACAAGGACTTCGAGCTCGCGAAGAAGATCGAGGAAATGGTCCAGTGGCAGCCGGGAAAGGAAGGAAGGTCGCTCGAAGGCACGCCGGACACCGACCAGCGCTTCGCCTACATCAAGTACGACAGCTGAAAGTACGACAGCTGCATACCGCGCTGGGCACGCTGTCCGCGGCAGGGGAAGCGGAGATGGGCCACGCCTGGATCGACGGTAGATCCGTGGAGCTTCACGCCGCAACAGCCGAAGCGGCGAAATTGCTTGCAGCGAGTCGTGCGCCGGTCGTGGCTGGCCTCGGAACCGACATCGCCGGAGCGCGCGCGGCGATTGCGCTCGCGGAGCGGCTTGGCGCGGCCGTCGATCACATGAATTCCGGTGCCGTTCTGCGCGACATCGACGTCATGCGCGAAGCCGGCATGATGCTCACCACCCCGACCGAGGCGCGGCTGAAGGCCGACGTCGTGCTGCTGGCCGGCGCTGGTCTGTCGGACGCGTGGCCGCAACTGCCGGAGCGACTGTTCACGTCGCCGGCAAGGGGCGATGAGCGGGTCGAACGGCGCATCATCTGGATCTGTCCGGGAAGCGACCCGCGCGCGCTCGTGGGACAGGAAAAGGTGAAGGTGATTGGGCGCAGCGCGAAAGATCTGCCGGTGCTGCTCGCGGCGTTGCGCGCGTGCCTGGCGGGACATCCCGTCGGCAAGACCCGGCCGTCGGCGAAGGCGCTCGGCGCGCTGGCCGCCGATCTGCGCGGCGCCCGCTTCGGCGTCGCGGTGTGGTCGGCGGCGGAACTCGGCGACCTGACGATTGAAATGCTCTGCGGGCTGGTCGCCGACCTGAACGTTGCGACCCGCTTCACCGGGCTTCCCTTGGCGCCTGGCGACAATGCGCTCGGCGTGCTGCAGGCCTGCGGCTGGATGACCGGTTTTCCCATGCGCACCGGCTTCGGCCGCGGTTATCCCGAGCACGACCCCTGGCGCTTCGATGCCGGCCGTCTGGTTGAAAGCGGCGAGGCGGACTGCGCGCTGTGGATTTCCGCCTATCGCGCGGTCGCGCCGGCGTGGAAGCGCGATGTGCCGATGATCGCGCTCACGGGGCAGGGAGCGAGCTTTCGCCACGCGCCGCGCGTGCACATCGATGTCGGCCGTCCCGGCGCCGATCACGATGGCGTCGAGCATCTGCCGGCAAACGGAACGCTGGTGGCGGTGGCGGCGACGAGACCAGGACCGGCCATTTCGGTCGCAAAGGCCGTGAGCGACATCGCTTTGGCGCTGCCGTGCGCCGGAGCTTGGCCATGCTGACGCGGCTCAAGGGCGGTCGCGTGATCGATCCCGCCAACGGCCGGGACGGCGTCGGCGATATCTGGATCCGCGACGGGCGCATCGTCGAGGCGCCCGCGAATGCTACCCGTCCCGATGACAGCTATGACGTCGCCGGCAAGATCGTGATGGCCGGCGCCATCGACATCCATTCCCATATCGCCGGCAGCAACGTGAATACGGCGCGCCTGCTGCTGCCAGAATTCCATCGTGCTGCGCAGACGCGGCGGGCGCGGACGCCGCTGGCGAACTGCGTATCGGGAACCTTCCAGACCGGCTGCCTCTACGCCGCCATGGGCTTTACCACGGTCGTCGAGCCGGCGGTGGCGCCACACGACGCTCTGCACGCCCACCTCGAGCTCGCCGACATTCCGATCATCGATAAGGCGACGTTGTCGGTCCTCGGCAACGACGACTACCTCTTGGGCTTGCTGCGCGCGGGCGAAAGCGCATCCGCCGTTAGCGACTACGTGGCATGGACGCTTGCAACGTCCCGCGCACTCGGCATCAAGGTGGTCAATGCCGGCGGCGCCGTCGCGTTCAAGGCCAATCTGCGGGCGTTTTCATTCGATGACGTCGTCCCGTTCTACGGCGTTTCCTCGCGCGCCATCGTCAAGTCTCTGCAACGGGCGGTTCATGAGCTCGGCGTGCCGCATCCGCTTCACGTGCATTGCAACAATCTCGGCATGGCGGGCAACGCCGAGACCGCGCTGGCGACCATCGCAGCCGCCGAAGGCCTGCCGCTCCATCTCGCCCACCTGCAGTTTTACGGCTACGGCAAGGAGGGCAAACGAGGATTCTCGTCGGCCGCCGCGCGGCTGGCGGAGGCGGTGAACGCCGCCAAGAGCGTCACCGTTGATGTCGGCCAGGTGATGTTCGGACAGACCGTGACGATCTCGTCCGACGTGTTGCGACAATTCAACGCCCGCAATCAGGCGAGTCCGAAGAAGTGGGTGATTGTCGACGGCGATTCGAACGGCTTCGGCATCGTGCCGTATAATTACCGTGCCGAGGATTTCTATAACGCCGTGCAATGGTGCGTCGGGCTCGAACTGTTCCTGCTGATCGACGATCCCTGGCGCGTCTTCTTCACGACCGATCACCCGAATGGCGCGCCGTTCACGACCTATCCGGAAATTTTCGCGTTGCTCATGGATCGCGAGCTGCGCGCGAAGTGGATGGCGACATTGCCGCCCTCGGCGCTCGAGGTGACGACGCTGGCATCCATCACTCGCGAATATTCGCTCAACGAGATCGCGACCATGACGCGCGCCGCGCCAGCAAGACTGCTCGGCCTCACCGACCGTGGTCATCTCGGTCCCGGCGCTGTCGCCGACATCGCCATCTACGCGAACGGTGCCGACAGGGCCAAGATGTTCCGCGCCGCTGCACTCGTCTTCAAGGACGGCGATCCGGTGGTGCGGGACGGCGAGGTGACGCATTACCGGTGGGGACGCGCGCTCATGGTGGCGCCCGGACATGATCGTGCGATCGAACGCCGGATGCAGGATTATTGCCATGACCGCTATGGCCTGCCGGCTGATTTCATGGCGGTGCCCACCACCGCGATCGGGCGACCGGATCCCTTCGAGTCGGTGCCATGCGCGAGATGATCGTCCGAGGCATACGCATCGACGACACTTTTGCGGAAGCCTTCAACATGCGCGCGACGGCGGTCGTCATCACGGCCGCCAGCGCGCGCTGGGCCCGCCAGGCGGCCATGACCATGACCGGCTTCGGCACCTCGGTTATCGGGTGCGGGTGCGAGGCGGGCATCGACACCGAGCTCAGCCCGCGGGAAACGCCGGACGGTCGCCCCGGTGTCCGCGCGCTTATTTTCGCGGTCTCCACCAGCGAATTGCAGAAGCAGCTGCAGAACCGGGTGGGGCAGTGCGTGCTCACGACCGCGGGCAGCGCCTGTTATTCAGGACTGGGGGGTGAAGAGGCCCTCAAGCTTGGCGATGCGTTGCGCTTCTTTGGCGATGGCTGGCAGATCTCCAAACGGTTTGCGGGCAAGCACTATTGGCGCGTGCCGGTCATGGACGGTGAATTTGTTTGCGAAGCGTCCGCCGGCCTCACCAAGAACGCGGTCGGCGGCGGCAATCTGCTGATCATGGGTCGCAGCGCGCAAACCACCCTGGCGGCGGCCGAGGCCGCTGTGAAGGCGATCAAGGCGGTGCCTGACGTGATCATGCCGTTTCCGGGCGGGATCGTGAGGTCGGGATCGAAGGTGGGCTCCAAGTACAAGGCCAGCGCATCCACCAACGAAGTCTATTGCCCGACGCTGCGGGGCGCGGTGAAGAGCGCGCTCGATCCCGAGATCGCATCGGTGCTCGAGATCGTCATCGACGGCTTGACGCCGGCGGCGGTCGCGGCGGCGATGCGGGCCGGCCTCGCGGCTATCGTCAGGCTCGGCCCCAGGCGGGGCGCGGTGCGCGTCGGCGCCGGGAATTACGGCGGCAAGCTTGGTCCGCACCATTTCCATCTCAAGGACCTGATGCCATGAAGCCGCTGGTGCTGGCGCTGTCGAGAAGTCCAGATGAGCGGCTCGACTTGTCGCCGCTGGTCCCGCATCGTCTGTCCGGCAAGGCAGCGGCGGAGATCGCGAAGCTCGAGCTGCAGACGACGCGCCGCCGCATCACGGTCGGCGACATTTTCCGATTGAGCGGCGGCGACCCACGCTGTATTCGCATCGAGGGAGCCACCGATCGGCTCGATCAGATCGGGCAGGATATGGCGGGCGGCGAGATCGTGGTCGAGGGCGACGTCGGCAACCAGGCCGGACGATCGATGACAGGCGGTCGCTTGAGCATCAGCGGCAACGCCGGGCGGTGGGCAGCATCCGGCATGCGGGGCGGACATATCGAAATCAAGGGCTCGGCCGGCGATCGGCTCGGCGGTCCGCTTGCCGGCGAAACGGCGGGAATGCGCGGCGGCACGGTGGTGATCAGGGGCGATGTCGGCGAGCGCGTTGCCGACCGTCTGCGCCGCGGCACGATCATCGTGGAAGGTCGGTCGGGCGCCCATGCCGGCAGCCGGATGATCGCCGGAACATTGATCCTGCGCCGCCCGGCTGGGCAGCTTCCCGGATATCTCATGCGCCGCGGCACCATCGTGCTGGCGGAGGGGTGCGACGGGCTGTCGCCGACATTTCTTGATTGCGGCGTGCACGATCTCGTTGCGCTCCGCCTGCTGGCAGCGTTCGTCCGAGGGCACAGCCCCGCCGCCGCCGCCGCTTTCCGGTTGCCGTTGCGGCGGTTCGCCGGCGACATGGCGGTGCTCGGCAAGGGTGAAATATTCCGCGCGGAAGGATGAAAGTCTCGGCGCCGAGAGTTACGTGAGTTGCAAGCTCGACCAAAGGCACAGCGGAGACGGCGATGGGCTTTATCGAATTGGTCCTGACGGTGTGCGCATTGTCGCTCCCCGATCAGTGCGAAGATCAGCGTCTGGAGTTCGCGGCGGATATCTCGCTCAGGCAATGCGTCATGAATGCGCAGCCTTACATCGCGCAGTGGATCAACGAGCATCCCAAATGGGTCGCCGTGCGCTGGCGGTGTGAATATGGCGGCACCAGGGAGAAGACCTGATGCGCGCCGCGTTGCGCGCCAGGCGTGACGCCTTTCTACGCAAGATCAAATCCCAGCCGGCGGTCATGGGAATTCTGAATTTGACGCCGGATTCGTTCTTCGACGGCGGCCGGTTTCAGGCATGCGAGGCCGCCGTTGCCCGCGCCAGGACCATGGTCGCCGCGGGATGCGACATTGTCGACATCGGCGGAGAGTTGACGCGACCCGCGGCCGCCCCGGTGCCCGAAGCGGAAGAGCTCGCGCGTGTCGAGCCAGTCCTGACGGCGCTGGCCTGCGCCCTCGACGTGCCGCTCTCGATCGATACGTACAAGGCCGCGGTTGCGGCGCAAGCCGTCGAGATCGGCGCCGTCGTCATCAATGACGTATGGGGGCTGCAGCACGACGCGAACATGGCTGACGCGGTTGCTGAAACCGAGGCAGCGGTCGTCATCATGCATAACCGAGCGGAACGGGATGAGACAGTCGACATATTCGCGGACATGCGGCGTTTCTTTGATCGCTCGCTCGCACTCGCGGCGAAGGCCGGCATTCGCGAGGAAGCCATCATCCTCGATCCCGGTGTGGGCTTCGGCAAAACCGCCCGCCAGAATGCCGAAGCCGTTGCTCGCATCCCCGACCTCAAGGTCTACGGATTTCCGATTCTGGTCGGCGCGTCGCGCAAGCCCTTCCTCGGCTCGCTGACCGGCGACGGGATTGAAGGGACCTTGATTGGAACGGTGGCGGTCAATCTCGTGGCGGCCGCTGCCGGGGCCTCCATCTTCCGGGTCCACGATGTTGCCGAGCACGTCGCGGCGCTCAGAATTCTCCATACGATATACAGCAATGGCCGCCGCTGAGGCCGGCTTCACCTGCGGCAATCCGTCAGTTGCTTTTCCTCGATGGCGAAAACGGCGCCGTCTTTCACCTCCACGTTCCTCACGACGCAGACGCGACCGATCTTATCGGCGAGCTTGACGTCGTAGGGGCCGGGTTCGATGCCGGTGATCCGCAGGCGTTCGTCGTGGTCGACCGTGCCATCGCGATCGTTTTCGCACTGGTTGGGGCCCCATATGTCTTTTCCCGCCGGCGACATCCGGAGATCGGTGATTGTATACATCGTGAGATTCCAGAACCGGATGCCGCGGCGATCCTGCGCTGCCGCAACCGAGCCGATGATTGCGAGTGCGATCGCAACAGGCAGTAGACCGCGCATGCTGGATCCCCCCTGACATCACATGTCGGATGCGGTCAGGCGCACCTCATTCGCGCAGCAGGCGTTGAATATTTTGCGCCTTGTCGAAGTTCTTGGCGGACTCGAGCCCGATCGGCGCGACCAGCCTCGCCGATGCGAGGTCGGCCCCTAGGAAGTCGGCACCGGTCACCGTTGCCCCGCTTAGATTGGCGCCGCCCATGGCGGCGCCCTGCAGCGAGGCATTGGTCAGATCGGCGTCCTTGAGGGAAGCGAATTCGAGGTCCACGCGTGCGAGGTTGGCGTCGCGCAGGACGGCGCGCTCAAGATTGGCGGATTTCAGCACGGCACGCATGAGTCCCATGGACTGGTTTTTCATGTCGGCGCTGAGATTGGCACCGATCAGCAAGGCGCCGACCAGGCTCGCCCCGCTCAGATCGGCCGCGATACGGGCGCCGGAGAGATCGGTTCCGTCAAGCTTTGCGTGCCGCATCTGGGCAGCGAACATGCTCGCGCCCCTGAGACTTGCCCGGCTGAGGTCGGCGTCTAGAAGCCAGGCCTGATCGAGTATGGCGCCATCGAGCTTGGCATTGGTGAGTTTGGTCCCGTTGAGCCGCGCGGCACGCAGGACCGCACCGGATAGATCGAGACCGGACAGGTCGAGGCCCGAGAGCTTTTTGCCGGTGAAATCCGCCGGTTGCCCGGATGGCGCCGCGGCGATTGCGGCCGCCACGTCTGCACGCGTCATCTCTGCGGTCGTCATATCGGGCGACGTCAGATCGACGTGCTGCATCATATCCTGCGCTTGGGCGCCGGACATGACAGCGAATATGACCCATGCGACTGTTCGGATCGGCGCGAATGTCATCGTCGAGCTCTGCGTTGAATGCTCCGATGCCCAACCGTGCTGGTGCCGGCGGCGGCGAGCACTCTCGTCGTCGCGCAGGGTATTCAGGCGCGCCCGGAGCCTTCGATCACATTCCCGCGATCTTGTCCCGGTGCGGGCAGGACAAAGCTCAGCGAGCGACCGGATCGAGGCTGAACCTACCGATGTGCGACCAGCCCCTCGACCGCCGCCGGCAGATCGGCCATCAGGCGGATGATGGGGTCTGCACCCGCCGCGGCGAGGCGGTGGATAAGGCCGCTGTCTGCGTGGCTGGCGCCCGCGAACCCGATCACGGCCATGCCGGCGGCCCGCGCGGCTTCGACGCCCGGGACGGTATCTTCGATGACGATGCAGTTTGAGGGTTCCTCACCGAGGCACCGCGCCGCCAGCAGCAGAAGATCCGGCGCGGGCTTGCCATTTGCGACCTGTGCCGCACTGAAGACGTTGTCTCCGAACAAGGGCGAGAGGCCGCTCACCTCGAGCGAGAGCTTCAGCCGGTCGAGCTCCGAGGACGAGGCGACGCATCGCCGGTAGGGCAGGGCGGCGATCGCCTCCTGCACGCCCGCGATTGCCTTGAGCTCGTTCCGCAGGCGCGCCTTGAGCCGCGCCGAGGCTTGCTCGCCCATGTCTTCGGGAACGGGGCGGGACAAAAGTTCTTCGGCTCGCTTCAACACGTCCTTGACGCTGCGTCCGGCAAAGGCGAGCAGAGCCTCCTGCGTCGTCATCGGGTGGCCGAGCGTGGTCATGAGCTCCGCCAGGGCTGAACAAGCCAGACGTTCGGAATCGACCAGCACACCGTCGCAGTCGAAAATGAGAAGAGTCATGGCGAAGCGGTCATTCGGCGCAAATCTGCAGCATTTCGGCGGCGGCTGCGGAAAATGGCGGGCAGGCCGGGTCTGGTCTATGGCTTGCCGCAAGCCCAGAGCGTAGATTCCGGCGTAGTCTGTCGACGATGATGACACTCATGGCAAACGCACGCCGCTTGAGCTTGGCGCTCGTGACTGCGGCCGCGATGGGAACGGCGGCCGGCGCGGCCGAACTCAATGACTACCCGACCGCGGCGCGCGCGGACTATGTCTTCGCCTGCATGAAGACCAACGGCGAGACGCGACGGGCCCTCGAGCAATGTTCCTGCTCCATCGACGTCATCGCATCGATCCTGCCTTACGATCGCTATGTGTCGGCAGAAACCTTCTTGAGCCTGTCACAGGTGCCCGGCCGGTTTGGCACCATGTTCCGCTCCCCCGAGCAGGCGAGGGCCGCGACCAATGACCTCAGGCGCGCCCAGGCCGAAGCCGAGGTCCGGTGTTTTTGACGCTCGCGGCCGGATCGTTACATCTCCGATGCTTGGAACGGCCAGTCGCCTTTGAAGATGCGGTTTTGCGTGTCGGTGACCTCGACGCGGAACGGACCGGCGCCGTTCGGGACGTAAGTGAAGCGGATATTGGGATCTTCGGAAATCGCGATGCTGCCCTGCATCGTCAGCATCAGTTCCTCGCCCTGCCAGATCTTCACGCTCTCGACGAAATGGGCCGGAACGTAAAGCCGCGAGATCTGGTCCATTTGCAGTCCGGAATTGTTCGGATGACGGATCATGATCTGGGCTTCGCGCTTGGCATCGACGCGGCCCTCCGCCGGCTTGGCGAATTGCCGAAACCGCAGCTGACCGAGGCCGGCCTGGGCGGCATTTTTGGTTGCCGGGGCCGAGCAACCGCCGGAAGCTTTCACATAGGTCTTCACGACGTAAAGCTTGCCGTCGCTGAGTTCGGCGACGGCATGCACATTGGTGTAGGAATTGACGCGCACACGGGTGGAGATCGAGGAAACCGCCACCTTTGGACCCAGGTTGAAGACCGCCGCGACGGGTGCGGGATTTTCGTCGATCACGATCGTAAATGTTTTGACGCGCCGCGTGTCGCCGTCCGGCAAGGTCGCGCGCACGGTCACGGGCACGATCGCGGCGTCCTCGGCGCGGCCCGGCATCTCGATCGCGACCAGGCCGCTGCCATCCGCGAGCGGCCGGCCCTTGAACACCTGGTCCGCAAGTTCCGGCCATGGATCCTGCTGGCGCGCGGGCTCTTGTTGGGCTGCGACAGCGGCAACCCAACCGTACACGGCGACGCCGATCGCAGCCGCACACGCGAGGCGAGGCATCTTCTTCCTGCTCATTGTGCGCTTCCTCCAGTGCCCGCCGAGGGCCTTACTCCCATTCGAGTTCGGCGAACGCCGCCGTGGCGTTGCGGGCATTATACTCCTCGAACAGCTTCCAGCGACGCTTTTCATCCTGTCCAGCTTGCTGCGCCGCGACCGCGAGAGGTACGCCGCGCGAGATCAGGCTGCGAACGTCTTTGGCCAACCGCTCCAGATAGCGCCGCTGCGCCCGCAGCGCCGCCGGCCAATCGTCTATCACGGGCCCGTGGCCGGGAACCACGCGCTGGGCAGGCATGCGCGCCAGCTGCTCCATAGCCGCCAGCCATCCCAGGATGCTTCCGTCGAGGACCGGCACGTGCTCGGTGACGACAAGATCGCCGGCGAACAATGTCCCGGACGCCTCGTCGAATATCGTGAGGTCGTTGTCGGTGTGGGCGGCCTCCCACGCCTTCAGCGCCAGCACACGTCCGCCCAAATCCAGCTTTGTCTCGCCGGCGACCAGCTGCGCCGGCGGGACGATTTTCACGTCCGCCATGAGTTTCTCTCCCATCAGCCGGCGATAATTGGCCAGATAGAACTGTCCGCGCGCGGCGAGGGCTCGCGGCAGGTTCCGATGACCGACGAAGATGGCGCCCCCCGGCTCGAATGCGGCGTTGCCGAAAATGTGGTCGGGATGCGCGTGGGTATTGATGACATAGCGAACCGGCTTGCCCGTGCGCGCGCGGATCGCGGCGAGCAGCCTGCGCCCCTCCCGGGCGCTGCCGCCGGTGTCGATCACCGCGACCGCATCGTTGCCGACGACGAATCCCACATTGGCGATGCCGCCTTCGTTGTCACGGGTCATGAGCGCGAGCGCACCGGTATGGACGAATACCCCGGTTGCCACTTCGGCTACGGACAGGGGGTCCGTGCGCTGTTGCGAGTGGGCAACGCACTTCATCATCCCCGCGGCAAGTAGGAACGTCGCCATGAAAGCCAGGACCGACCGAGCCATGCGATGTCTTCCGGTTATCGCGAGCGCCGCCGATGCACCGGCGCCCGATAGGCATGAATCATGATCGTCAATAAGATTTTTCGATCATGCCCGAGGCGCCGGCGTGGCGGGCATGGGCGCAAATCTTTTTTTGTTGCGGCCGGCCAAAGGCGGGCATAGACTTTCCTTACGGTTTCCGGCTTCAAGGACGTCGGGTCAACGGGAATCCTGACGTTTCTTCGTAAGCTAGGCGGGGCACGAGCGCATGTGCCCCTTGTGCCTCGCAACGCTGTGACACGCTGCCGGAAACTCTTCCCACCAAACGGGGTGCCGACCCGCGGCACTGCAAGTGCCCGCGTGTTCGGTCGACCCTCGACAACCGTCGCAGGGAGGACTCTGATGCGCAATTTCCTGCTCACAACCTGCTTAGGCGCCGTCGCAGCTGTGGCTGCCGGCGCTGCTCACGCGAATGACGAACTCATCAAAATGTCGCAGAACCCCAAGGATTGGGTGATGCCGACAGGAAATTACGCCAACCAGCGTTATTCCCAACTCAAGCAGATCACCGCCGACAACGTCGGCAAGCTGCAGGTGGCGTGGACGTTTTCGACCGGCGTTCTGCGCGGCCATGAAGGCGGGCCGCTCATCATCGGCGACGTCATGTATGTGCATGGGCCGTTCCCGAATCCGGTGTACGCGCTCGACCTGAAGAACGACGCCAAGATCCTCTGGAAATACGAGCCCAAGCAGGATCCGAACGTCATTCCGGTGATGTGCTGCGATACGGTCAATCGCGGGCTTTCGTATGCCGACGGCAAGATCTTCCTGCATCAGGCCGATACCACGCTGGTCGCGCTCGATGCCAAGGACGGCAAGGTCGTATGGCAGGCGAAGAACGGCGATCCGTCGAAAGGCGAGACCGGCACATCGGCGCCGATGGTGGTCAAGGACAAGGTGCTGGTCGGAATTTCGGGCGGCGAGTTCGGCGTGCAATGCCACGTGACCGCCTACGATCTGAAGACCGGCAAGCGCGTATGGCGGGCCTATTCGGAAGGTCCGGACGACCAGATCATGGTCGACCCCGTGAAGACGACCGACCTCGGCAAGCCGGTGGGTAAGGACTCGAGCCTCAAAACTTGGCAAGGCGATCAGTGGAAGATCGGCGGCGGCTGCACGTGGGGCTGGATCTCCTATGATCCGCAGCTGAACCTCATCTACTACGGCTCGGGCAATCCCTCGACCTGGAATCCGAGCCAGCGGCCCGGTGACAACAAGTGGTCGATGACGATCTTCGCGCGCAACCCGGACACCGGCATGGCCAAGTGGGTCTATCAGATGACGCCCCACGACGAGTGGGACTACGACGGCGTCAACGAGATGATCCTCACCGATCAGCAGATTGGCGGCCAGGCACGCAAGCTGCTGACGCACTTCGACCGCAACGGACTGGGCTACACGCTTGACCGCGACACCGGCGAACTGCTGGTGGCGGAGAAATACGATCCGAAGGTCAACTGGACCAGCGGCGTCGACATGAACAAATCGTCGCCGACCTACGGGCGGCCGAAAGTTGTGCCGGAGTACTCGACCGAGAAGCAGGACGTGAACCACAAGGGCATCTGTCCGGCCGCGCTCGGCACGAAGGACGAGCAGCCGGCGGCGTATTCGCCGGATACCGGGCTGTTCTACGTGCCGACCAACCACGTCTGCATGGACTATGAACCGTTCCGCGTGAGCTACACCGCGGGCCAGCCCTATGTCGGCGCCACGTTGTCGATGTATCCGCCTCCCGGCGAAAGCAACATGGGCAACTTCATCGCCTGGGATGGCAAGACCGGCAAGATCGTCTGGTCGAACAAGGAACAGTTCTCGGTGTGGTCGGGTGCTCTGGCGACGGCCGGCGGCGTGGTGTTCTACGGCACCCTCGAAGGCTATCTCAAAGCCGTCGATGCCAAGACGGGCAAGGAGCTCTACAAGTTCAAGACCCCGTCCGGCATCATCGGCAACGTCACCACCTATGAGCATGGTGGCAAGCAATACGTCGCGATCCTCTCGGGCGTCGGCGGCTGGGCCGGCATCGGCCTTGCGGCTGGCCTGACCGATCCCACCGCCGGCCTGGGCGCTGTCGGCGGGTATGCTGCGCTACGCAACTACACATCGCTCGGCGGCCAGTTGACGGTGTTTGCGCTGCCGTGAAACCGTTGCGGTCGATCGCGAACTAAGCCGAATACTCCCCTGGTGCACCGCCGCAAGGCGCGCGCACCAGGGTTGGCGTTTGCCGACTTGGGCAGCATGAACGCCGATCTCGGGTCCGAGATTGGGTACGCTTCATCCCGAATTCGGTCTTGACGCGCGGTCAGCGTAAAAGGACATGCTCGTGAGACATCTTATCGCGGCTATCTTGCTGGCCGGCGGGTCGTTTGCTTTCGTCGCAGGCGCTGCGCTGGGCGATGGGTCCGGCGATCCGGCGGCGGTCAAGAGCGAGGACGGCAAGTACTACGACAAGGAAGGCAATCCGACCTACAAGGTGCAGAGCGATGGCACGGTGGATTGGTTCACCTATTCAGGGTATCGGCGCTATCACTCCGATTGCCATGTTTGCCACGGTCCCGACGGCGAGGGCTCGACTTACGCTCCCGCGCTCAAGAATTCGTTGAACACACTCGGTTATCCCGACTTCGCGAATGTCGTGGTCAATGGGCGCAAGAACGTCAATACGGCGCAGGAGAGCGTCATGCCCTCGTTCGGCACCAATCCGAATGTCATGTGTTATCTCGACGACATCTTCGTCTATCTCCGCGCCCGCGCCAATGACGCCATTCCTCGCGGAAGGCCGCCAAAGCATGAAGACAAACCCGAGTCGGTCACCAAAGCGGAGAACAGCTGCCTCGGGCAGCCCGGCTGAACGCCATCGCGTGTGGAAGCCAGGGCTTGCCCGGTTGTGTCGTTCCTGCCGGGAGCGCACGACGAAATCGGCGGTTACGGCGCGCGTCACGCTCGGCGAGCGGGTCGCGCGCCTCAGTCTGTGCGTCATCTGCACGGTCGGTGTGGCGGCCCTTGTCGCGGGAAAATCGTTCGCGCAGGCGTTGGAGCGCCCGCAGTCGTCGTTCGAGCTCATTGATCCCAAAGTCCTGAGAGTCTGCGCCGACCCGCACAACATGCCGTTCTCGACCGACAAGGGCGAGGGCTTCGAGAACAAAGTCGCCGAGCTCTTTGCCGACAAGCTCGGCAAGGGCCTTGCCTACGCTTGGTATCCGCAAGCCACGGGCTTTGTCCGCAATACGCTCGCCGCGCATAGATGTGACGTCATCATGGGTGCTCCGCAAGGCGATGACCTGGTTCAGGTCACGAACCCCTATTACCGCACGGCCTACGCGCTGGTGTCCAAGCAGAGCAGCGGCCTTGCGGGCGTGGATACCATCGAGGATCCGCGACTCAAGGGCAAACGCATCGGCGTCGTGGCCGGTACGCCGCCCGGCAACAACATGGCGGCCAATGGCCTGATGGCCAACGCCAAGCCTTATCCCCTCGTCGTCGACACCCGCGTCGATTCCTCCGCCGCAGCCATGATGCACGATCTCGAAAGCGGAGAGATCGATGCCGGCATCCTCTGGGGGCCGATGGCCGGATACTACGCACGGCAGGCGAATTCGGGGATGACCGTCGTCCCGCTGGTCAAGGAAACGACCGGCCCGCGCCTGGCTTACCGCATCGCCATGGGTGTGCGCTTCGCCGATCAAGACTGGAAACGTCTGCTCAATCGTCTGGTTGCGGAGAACCAGCCCGCCATCAACAAGCTCCTGCTGAGCTTCGGCGTGCCGCTGCTTGACGATAGCGATCGACCCATCGCCGAGGACCCGGTCGCGAAATAGATCATGATCGTCAGGGTCGCCGGCGTCATCGTGTTGGGCGTATTGGGGCTGGCCGGCACGGCGTGCTGCGAGGATCAGACGGCGCCGGAGCCCGAGCAATATCGTGAACTGGATTATCGTGCCCCGACGCCCAAGACCCTGAAGGGCGCTCGGGTGATCACGACCGCGCAGGCCGAAGCCCTTTGGCGAGCCGGAACCGCGGCCTTCGTCGATGTCATGCCCCACGTCCCGCGTCCGGCCAATCTCCCCGCCGGAACGCTTTGGCGCGGGAAGCCGCGGCTGAACATACCAGGCAGCGTCTGGCTCGCCGATACCGGCTACGGCGAGCTTCCGGCGGGCGTGGAGGACTACCTGCGAGCCGGCCTGCGTCAGATCACGGGCGGCGATCGGGCCAAGGTGGTGGTGATCTACTGCCTGCGCGATTGCTGGATGTCCTGGAACGCGGCTAAACGAGCCGTTGCATGGGGTTATGCCGGCGTCGCCTGGTATCCAGACGGCACCGATGGCTGGCAGGAAGCCGGACTTCCTCTGAGTGAAGCTACTCCCGCGCCGCGTACGCGCGAGTGAGTCTCATTCGAGCGATTGCTGAATGGCGCGGGCGAGCGCAAACAGGCGCTGCTCGAAGAGGACGGGCACCTCGCAGACATAGCCGATGGTCTTCTGGCGATCTTCGAAAATGCGCGTCTCCCACTCGACCCGGTTGGCCAGTTCGTCGAGCTTGCGCTGATCGTGATCAGGCGCATCCTGCAGCTCCCGGAGCTGGAGAATGGTCGTTCGGATTTGATCGGCAAATTCCTTCTGCTTGCGGGAAAATCGCTCGATGCCGTTCATCACGTCGCTGCGCTCGTGATTGAGGGTTTTGAAAAGGCCGGCAAAAATGAGTTTCGCCTTCTGCTGGCGCTCGGCTGCACTACCCGTGACGACATCCGAAATCGTCTTCTCCGCATCCGCGAGCGGCGTGCGGCGCGCGGCCAGCCGCGCGACGAGCTCTCTGACGGCGGGGTCTTGTTCCCAAGCCTTGTCGGCGTCATCGATGGGCGGACCCGCCCACACCGCGGCGACCGAAATCTCCGGCACCTTGATCTGATTGCACGGCCAATCGGGATAGCGCGGGTCGGCGGAGAACGCGGTGCCGCACATCGCGAGGCCAAGGACAGCGGTGATAACGAGCGCACGGTCTCTCATGCGGCGCCTCCCGGCTCGCCGCGCCGGGCAAGAAATCCACGCGACGGATCGTAGGCCAGAATCGCCCCCACCATGAACAGCGCGGTGCATCCGGCGACCACTCCGAGCGAAATCCAGTTGACCTCGCCGTAGAGCGCAAAGCGGACAAGTTCGACCGCGTGGGTGAAAGGATTGAGTTGGCATATGTAGTAAAGCACCGGGCTTCCTTCCTTCACGCGCCACAACGGATAGAGCGCGGATGAAGCGAAGAACATGGGGAAGATCACGAAGTTCATGGCGCCGGCGAAATTTTCGAGCTGCTTGCTCACCGACGACATGAGCATGCCGAGTGCGCCGAGCATGAGGCCGGACAGCACCAAGGCCGGCAAGACGGTGAGATACCCGATAGGCGGCGCCTCGATCTCCCAGAACCAGGCGATGGCGAGGAAGGTGTAGACCTGCGGCAGCGACACGGCCATTCCGGCCACGAGCTTGGACGACAGCAGATACCAGCGCGGGAGCGGGCTTACGAGCAGGGTGCGCATGTTGCCCATTTCGCGATCGTAGACCATGGACAGCGACGACTGCATGCCGTTGAACAACTGGATCAGCAGCATCAATCCCGGCGTGATGTAGACTTCGTAGAGGACGTAGGTTTCGTAGGGTGGGATGATGGAGACACCGAGCACCTGCCGGAACCCGGCGGCGAAGATGAAGAGCCATACCAGCGGGCGGACGAGCGCGGCCACGAACCGCTCGCGCTGATGCAAGAAACGCAATCCTTCCCGCCACACGATGCCCTTGAGGCAGATCGCGTATTGCATCGGCGAGAAGCCGTGCGGCCGAGAAAACGTGGCTGCGTCGACGGTCATGAGGCCTCGTCCGCCGTTTGCGACGGCAGTTCTTGCGTCAGCCGGGTGAAAGCGGCGCGGATATCCTGCGCACCTACGGCTTCCATCACCTGCGCGACCGGACCGTGCGCGAGAACGCGTCCTTGATGCAGCACGATGATATCGTCGCCATCCGAGACTTCGTCGATGAGGTGCGTGGCCCACAGGACCGAGACCCCATCCGCCACGACCAGTCGGCGCACGTGGCCAAGGATATCGGCCCTGGACTTGATGTCGAGGCCCACGGTCGGCTCGTCGAGCACGAGCAACCGCGGATGATGCAGCAGGGCTCGGGCGATCTCGACGCGCCGCATCTGGCCGCCGGACAGATTGCGCACCTTGTCGTCCGCGCGGTCCGCGAGCGCAATACGGGCGAGTACGTCTTGAGCGCGCGCCCGGCCCTCCTGCGAGCCGATACCGTGCAGCGCCGCGTGGTAGGTCAGGTTCTGGATGACCGAGAGATCGAGGTCGAGAGTGCGCGGCTGGAACACCACCCCAATCATGCGCAACGCTTCACCCGAGGCGCGTTCGATGTCATGGCCGAAAATCCGGATCTGACCGCGCTGGACCGCGTAGAGGCGCGTCATCAGCGAGAACAAGGTGCTCTTTCCGGCTCCGTTGAGCCCCAGGAGAATTGCGAAGGTCGCGGGCGCGATCGAGAAGCTGACGTCATCGAGAGCCTGGCGAGCGCCGTAGCAATGGCTCACGCCCTCGATCGCGACCGCGGGCGGCTCGATGGTGCTCATTCCATGCATTATGACCCGCGCCGATGGTGAAGCAAACGACGTCACTGCTGCGAGACCGCGATCCCCCACGGCAGCTCGCCGACCTGGATCGTCTTGATCACCTTGAGGCTCGCGACATCGATGATGGAGACGTCGTTCGAGATGCCGTTGGTCGTCAGAAGATATTTCTCGTCCGGGGTAAACGCCATGTGCCAGACGCGCTGGCCGACAAGAAGATACTTTTGAACCTCATGTGACGTGCCGTTGATCACGGCGATCCGATTGGCGGGTCCGAGCGCCACGAATCCGGTCTTGCCGTCCTTGGTGATGTTGATCCCGACCGGCTGGATGGCTTCCTTGCGCAATCCAGCTATCTCGAAGGTGATCTTCTTTGTCACCTCGTGCTTGACCGGGTCGATGATGCTCACCGTGCCGCCGACTTCGGATGAAACCCACAACTCCGAGCCATCGCGCTTGAACTCGGCATAGCGAGGACGGGAATCGACCAGCACATTGGCGACGATCTGGCGCGTCGCGGTATCGATGAAATGCGCCATATTGGTCGTTTCGGACGTGTTCACGAGTACCTTGCCGTCCGGACTGATGCCCATCCCTTCCGGCTCGACGCCGACCTGCACCTCGCCGAGCGGTAGGCGCTTCTCGATATCGATGATCGTGACCGTGTTGGCGTCCTCGTTCGCCACGTAAAGGGTCCTGCCGGTCGGGTCCTGCGTGAAAAGCTCAGGATCAGGACCGGACGGCAACGTGGCGACGATCTGGTGCGTGCCGGTGTCGATCATTTGGATCGTGTCGTCGTCGCCGACGGCCACCAGGATGAACTTCCCATCCCTCGTCAATTCGATGCCGCGCGGTCGCTGGCCGACCTTGATCGTTGCCACGACCTGGAACTTGTCGGTATCGATGACGCTGACGGTGTTGCTCTTTTCGTTCGACACGTAGCCGGTAAAGCTGCTCGCCGGCGAGCCGAGCAGGACGATGGTGGTCGTAACGAGCAGGCCAGTGCGCCACATCCGTGCTGCTCCGATGGTCGCTATTTGAGTCTGACATTTGGTTTCGGGCCGGTCGAACCCGAGCGTGTCCAGCTCCGAGAACTGGTGCTGGAACCCCTCCTGCGGAGATACCGAAACGATCATTTTGCCGTCGGTCAGCAGAATGGGTTGACGAAGTTGAAGATTCCAATCCCGCAGCGTCAGCCGCTGGCCCTTGAAGGCTGCCAAGGCGAAATCGGGGCCCTTGAGGAAGTCGAGCATGGCTTTTGCATCGGTCGAGCGCGTTCGCGACGCGCTCTCGCCGATCATGCGCACGGCTGACCAGGCCTGCATGTCGCGCGCGGTCATTCGCCGCGAAAACAGCTTCTTGAACCGGTCCTGCATCTGCACCGCTCCCCATTGATCGTGGGAGGCATCCCAGCTCGTCGGGACGAGGCCGGCGGACCCCGCGACCGGTCTTGGGTCCCAGGTCCGGTAGGGCAGATAGGCGGCAAAAACGTCGCTCTCGTCCGCGGCCACCAGCACGTCGTAGGCCGGCGCGCCTTGCGTGAACACGGGCAGTTGGCGCTGAATCTGCGTCACGCCGCTGTCGGTCCGGCGCGCGCCGCCGGTGTCCGCGAAAACCTTCTCCTGCACAATTTTGGCCCCGAACCGCTTGGCGGCCCGTCTGAGCGCATCGGCATAGAGCTGGTCCTCGGGATGGGAGCCCACGACCAGCAGCCATCGGCGCCATTGCTTCCAGACGAGGTATTGCGCCAGGCCGTCGGCCAGCATCGATCGCGTCGGCGCGGTATGAATGACGTTGGCGCGACAATCCTCTTCGCGCAGCCGATCGTCGGTCGCGCCGACGTTGAAGAGGAGGAGACCGCGCGCTTTGCCGGCGTCGGCCGCCTTGAGCAGGGCGTCTGCCTGCAAATCGGCAATCACCAGCGAGACCCCGTGCTCGGCGAGCGCGCTCGCTGCGGCCCCGGCATCGGCATTGTCATCAAGCCGCACGTCCTCCAGTGAAAAACGTTGGTTGAGGAACTTGCCGGTGGTGTTGTTGTCGTTGATCGCGAGCTGCGCCCCGGCAATGCCGTCGTTGTCGGCCGGAATGTCAAGCAGCGAGAGGCGGCTCTTCGGTTCGGTGCGGCGCAGGTATCCGAGCTTGATCTCGGCAGGATCCGCCGAGGCCGACGTCCACGCGAACATGAGGGCCCCGGCGAGTAGAAGGCGGATCAAAGGAACGCTCCGCTCGGTAACGTGTTTAGCGGATGAAACGGTCATTCTTTGTTTAAATCGTGATAAGGTTGCGCATGTTATGCGAGACGTTGCCGACGCAGGATGCGGCGGATCGTCGGCCCAGCCGCCGGCACGTTCGCATCTTTGCCGGCGACGCCGGAAGCGATGCCGCGGTGCGCAGCGATCGCGGCGCAGAGGTACTTTAATACCTTCACGTCCCGGAGTGCAATCATGACCTTGCTGCTCGCGAGCGTGACTGGACCCGACGAGGCCGCGCTCGTGCTCGCGCACGGCGCCGACATCATCGATCTGAAGGACGCCTCGCAAGGTGCACTGGGCGCGGTGGCGCCGGATGTGCTGCGCGCAACCGTCGCTGCCGTTGCCGGACGGCGGCCCGTGAGCGCGGTCACGGGCAATCTTCCCATGGAGCCGGAAGTGATTGCGGCCGCGGTCGAGCGCACCGCTGCGACCAAGGTCGATTACGTCAAGGTCGGCTTGTTTCCCGGTCCGCGCCGGCAGGAGTGCATCCGCGCGCTGTCATCGCTGGCGCACAAGATCAAGATCGTGGGCGTGATGTTCGCGGATGGCGGCGCCGACAACGCCCTCGTGACGGTGATGGCCGCTTCCGGATTTGCCGGCGCGATGCTCGACACCGCCGAAAAGGGTGCCGGCCGGCTGCTCGATTGCATGGACGTCGCGTCCTTGCGCGCTTTCGTCGACGCGTGCCGGGAGCAGGGGCTGCTGACCGGTCTCGCAGGCTCTCTCGAGGCGCCCGATGTTCCACGGCTCCTTCTGCTGGAGCCCGACTATCTCGGCTTCCGCCGCGCGCTTTGTATCGCGCGCGAGCGAACCGCTCGCATCGATCCCGAGGCGATCGGGATCATTCGCGAGCTCATTCCTTTCGACCCCCGCAGCGCCGCGGTCCAAGATCCGGCCATGGCGAAGGTCGACTACCGGCTGCTTGCAGCGCGCGGATATTCGCTCGAGCCAGGCAGCGCTGATACCGCGACCGATCGCATCTTCGTGCGCGATTTCGTGGTGCCTGCCCGCATCGGAGCCTATGCGCGCGAGCGCGAGAAGCCGCAGAATGTCCGGTTCACCGTCGACGTCAAGGTGCGCGGGACCGGCCATTGCGTGGAAGACATGCGGGACGTCTTCTCCTACGACGTGATCACCGACGGCATCCGGATCATCGTCGCGCAGGAGCATATCGCGTTTCTCGAAACACTCGCCGAGCGGGTTGCCGCTTTGGTGCTCAGCCATCCACGGGTCGTCGGCGTGACGGTGCGGGTCGAGAAGCTCGACGTCGGGCCGGGCGCGGTCGGCGTCGAGATCGTGCGGGAGCGACCGGCCGACGTGGCGAAGGTCCATCATCTCTATCCTGCCGGCACCCGGCAGCCGAACGCCGCCGAGTGAATGCGCGGCGCGACTGGTCCCACCGTCGTCAAGCTGGGCGGAAGCTACGCCTTCTCGACCAGCCTGAAGGATTGGATCGACGCCATCGCCGCTTGCGCAGGCCGCGTGGTCGTGGCGCCGGGCGGAGGTCCCTTCGCCGATGCCGTGCGGACGGCGCAGATCAAGATGGGCTTCGACGACCGCGCAGCCCATGCGATGGCTCTCCTCGCCATGGACCAGTATGGCTGCGCACTCGCCAGCCTGGGTGCGGGGCTGCGGCTTGCAGCATCCGCGGCCGCGATCCGGCGGGTGCTGCGCGACGGCGGCGTGGCGGTGTGGTCGGCGACGTCGATGGTGCGGGCCGCAAGCGAGATTCCATGGTCCTGGGACGTGACCAGTGATAGTCTCGCGGCTTGGCTCGCTGGCAGGATCGGCGCCAAACGCGTGCTGCTCGTCAAGCATGTCGAGCTGCCGCCCGGTCCGTTGCGCGCGGCCGATCTCGTGGCGGACGGGATCATCGACCCGGCTTTCCCACGCTTCCTTCGCGCGAGCGGCGCCGAAGCCGCCATCGCCGGCCCGAGCGAGCATGCGGCGATGGCGATTGCCATGCGCGACGGCGGCAAGGTTGGCGCTGCGATCGAATTGCAATAGCTCGATGTCACTGCGTTGGACGCTCGCACGCTGGACGCTCGCACGATGGCCAAGGTCAAGACGCCGCGCTGGGGCTGGGCGCTCACAGGATCCGGGCATTTCTTCAAGGAATGCCTGCTTGCCATCCGCGCGCTCGAGGACGTGGACCTGTTCGTCAGCAGGGCGGCCGGCGAGGTGCTGCGCATGTACAAGCAGGATCTGAGGCTGCCCAAATCCGCTCGCATCTTCCGGGACACCGCGGCGAGTTCGCCGCCGGTCGGTTATTTCTATTACGGCGTGTACCACACGCTGGTGCTTGCGCCGGTGACGTCGAACACGGTGGCGAAATGCGTCTACGGCATTTCCGACAATCTCGCGACCAACGTCTTCGCCCAAGCCGGCAAGTGCCGCATCCCGACCATCGTTTTTGCGTGCGACACGGCCCCCGAACTCGAAACCGAAGCGCCCAAGGGCATGGTCAGGGTCTATCCGCGGCGTATTGATCTCGAGAATACCGAGCGGCTGAAGTCGTTCGACGCCACGCAGGTGGTCGAGTTGCTTTCGGAGCTCGAACAGGCGTTGGCGCGCCGCAAGCGCGAGCTCGCAGGGCATGGCTGAGCGCATCCTCTTTCTCACCGGTCATCTCGCCCGGCCCCGGCTCGAGAAGGTCCTTGCAAGCCTGGATGGCGCCGGATTCGAGTCGTCGATCTTCGATGTCGGCGTCAAGGTCGCCGCCCTCATGACCGAGGCGATCATTCTGCGTCGTCTGCCGCGGCCTGTGAACGCCGAGCGCGTGCTGGTGCCGGGCCGCTGCCGCGCCGATCTCGCTCGACTGAGCGCCGAATTTGGCGTCCGCTTCGAGCGGGGCCCCGAGGAATTGAAGGATCTGCCATGCTATTTCGGCAAGCACGGCCGCGGTCTCGATCTTTCCCGCCATGACATGCGAATATTCGCCGAGATCGTCGACGCGTCCGCACTCAGCGTCGATGCCATTCTCGCGCGCGCCATGGCGATGCGCGCGGCGGGCGCCGACGTCATCGATCTCGGCTGTCTGCCCGACACTCCTTTCCCGCATCTCGAAGACGCCGTGCGCCAGCTCAAGGCTGCTGGGCTCGAGGTCAGCATCGACGCGGCCGCGACCGACGAATTGCGCCGCGGTGCCAAGGCCGGCGCCGGCTTCCTGCTGAGCCTCACCGAAAAAACGCTCGACATTGCAAGTGACACGGGTGCGATTCCGGTTCTCATTCCCGCGAACCACGGCGACATGTCGTCGTTGCTGCGCGCGGCCGAGGCCGCGGAGAAGCGCGGGATTGCCTCGATCCTCGATCCGATCCTCGATCCGATCCATTTCGGCTTCATGGCCTCGCTGCAGCGCTATGCGGACGTGCGCCGCGCCCTGCCGGAGGCGGACATGCTCATGGGAACCGGCAATCTGACCGAACTCACCGACGCCGATTCCGGAGGGGTCACCGCCACGCTTCTGGGCGTTTGCTCGGAGCTGCGCATCCGCAATGTCCTGGTCGTTCAGGTGAGCCCGCACACCCGTCGCACCGTTCAGGAGCACGACGCCGCGCGGCGAATGATGTTTGCCGCCCGCGAGGACCGCAGTCTTCCGAAGGACTATGGCGGTGCACTTCTGCAACTGCACGATCGGTCGCCGTTTCCAAACTCGTCCCAGGAAATTGCCGAGCTCGCTGCGCAAGTCAAAGACGGCAATTTCCGCATCGAGACGGCCGACGACGGAATTCACGTCTACAACCGTGATGGGCATCACGTCGGCCAGGATGCGTTTTCGCTGTTCCCGAAGCTCGGCCTGGAAAGCGATGCGCCACATGCTTTCTACATCGGGGCCGAACTGATGAAGGCGGAGATCGCGTGGCGGCTGGGCAAGCGCTACGTTCAGGACGAGCCGCTGGATTGGGGCTGTGCGGCCGACCGCATGGCCGAGGACCTCACGCGCCTGCGCGAAGCGGGACATACGCTTCGCGGCTCGACTTCAAAGAGCTGATGCGATGCCCATGATCCGCGAGACGATCCTGACGACCGTGAGCCGTGACGGCCGCGTGCATGTCGCGCCGATCGGCATCATCGCCGACGGCGACGACTGGATCATCGCCCCGTTTCGGCCGTCGATTACGCTCGAGAATCTCAGCGCTGTGCCGTTCGCCGTGGCGAACTATACCGATGACGTTCGCATCTTCGCCGGCTGCCTGACCGGACGGCATGACTGGCCGACGACCGCAGCGGACGACGTACCGGTGCCGCGGCTGGCGGCGGCCCTCGCGCACGCCGAGCTTGCCGTCCTCGATGTGACGGAAGACGAGGAGCGCCCGCGCTTTCGTTGCGTCGTCGTGCGTCGTGGATCACACGCGCCGTTCGAAGGCTTCAACCGCGCCAAGGCGGCGGTGGTCGAAGCCGCAATCCTCGTGAGCCGTCTCAACATGCTGCCGCGAGAGAAGGTCGAGGCGGAGATCGCCCATCTTGCCAGCGCGGTCGAAAAGACCGCGGGCGCGGAGGAGGCGCAGGCCTGGGCTTGGCTCAACGAGGCAATCCGCGCGCATTATGCCGGAAAAGCCGCGGGGTCGCCCTCGCGCATGTGACCACTCGCGGCCGTCGGTCGCAGCCGCGGTCTGTGCGCGCGCGAGCCGGGCTTCGACGAAGGCAGGTGCGCGCCTCTTGAACTGGTCCGGTTCTTGCTTGATTGCCGGTTTCCGGCCCTGCTCCCCACACCCGCAAGGCCCAAGGGAAAAAGGAGGATGCGCCCATCACCCGATGATGGGAGCCATTTTGATGCTGACAGCCTTGATCTTGGTTTGCTCGCTCGCGGTCACCTCGGACCTGGGCGACTGCACGCGGGACAATGCGCTCGACGTGATGTATGTCCCGGCGACCTTCGCCAGTCCGGTCACCTGCTTCCTGCATGGACAGGCCTATGTGGCCGACAGCTCGATCGGACGCGGTCTCGCTCCGAACGAGGCTGTCAAGGTGATCTGTGTGCGCGGCGCGACCGATCGAGTAGACAAAGCAGAGCGCCGCCCCTGACGTTTCATCCCCGAGTTTAGGCAGCCGGCGTCAACATGCTCGCCTTGGCGCCGATCGCCACCGCGAAGGCGGGGCGGGCATCGATCGCGGCCTGCCAGCGCATCAGCTCCGGATAGGCCGGGCGGTCGATCGGAAAGTCGAGGCACCGCTTCACGATCGAGCCGAGTGCAATGTCTGCGATGGTGAAGCGCTCGAGCGCGAACCAATTACGGCCGGCGATGTGACCATCGAGGATCTTGAGCTGGGCGAGGAGGTCGGCGCTCTGCGCGGCGAAATCGGTCGCGCGCTCCGCGGGCGCCTTCCTGGCATCCCTGAACACTGCGACATAAGGCGTGTTGAGCGCGCCAAGCAGCCAATCCATCCAACGCTCGACCATGGTGCGCTCGGCAGCTGTCGCTCCGGTCAGGGCCGGGCGATGGATCCCAGCGAGATAGCGAAGGATGGTGTGCGACTCCCAGATCACCAGATCGCCGTCGATCAGGGTCGGGACCTTGGCATTCGGATTGAGCTTGCGATAGGCGTCGGTCAGGGTGTTGCCGAACTGGCGGCCGTAGTCCTCGCGGACATAGGGCAGGCCGAGTTCCTCCAGGCAGAAGATAACCTTCTGCACGTTTCCCGATGTCTGTCGTCCGAGCAATCTGATCACGTCACATCCTCCTCAGTATCCAGCGGCGCGATGGTTTCGCTCTCGGCCTGCCAAAACTCGTTGCGCATAGTCCAAGCGGACGTCAGCGGCCGCGCGGCTTGTACGCGATGGCGTCCATTTCGATCTTGGTGTTGATCACCGCCCGCGCCTCGACGGTGGTGCGTGCCAGCATCGCATCCTTGAAGTGCTCTGCGAACACACGGTTGTAGCGGCCGAAATCGCGGGCATCCTCGAGATAGGTCGTCACGCGCACGACATCGGAAAGCGTCGTCCCTTCTTCCGCGAGAATACGGCGAATGGCCTCGATCGTGCCGCGCGTCTCCTCCTCGATCGTCCCCGAAATCATGTTGCCGTCGGCATCCTTCGCCACCTGGCCGGAGACAAAGATGAAGTCGCCGGCGCGCACCGCTGGATGGAACGGCAGGTTCGGATTCTTTTTTCCGATCGGATGGACATCCCTGCGGCCGGAGCCGGCGTCGTTCATGGCTTTGATCCTCAATCCAATGCCGTAGTTTCGATGATGTCGACGCCGCGCACGCGATCGACGAGGTAAATCAGCCCTCGATCGTCGACCGTGACGTCATTGGAAGATGGGCGATCCTCGCCTGCGGCCGGATCGGGCAGAAAGTGGCCGACCTCGCGGGGAGCAAACGGATCCGCGATGTCGAGCAGGCGCAGCCCCTGCGCAAACCAGGCGAACGGCAGGACGGTGCCGTGGAAGCGCTCGGAGGGCTGGTGGCAGCCGCTCATCGGCGGCTGCGGGCTGCCGTCGATGTCGAGGCCGGGCACCTGGAAGGTCGCGATTGGCAGCGGCATTTGCTCGACCGTGATGTCGTAGATCCAGGCGAAGGAAGGTGCGGAGGGGCGCAGCTTCGCGACGTCCTCGTCGGCCACCACCATGATGCGACGCCCCTTGAGCGGTTGCGGAACGGGCAGGCAGGTGTGAGTGGGGTGCGGGAATGCCGGGCTGGTATTGGTGTGCGACACCGCTCTGGGGCGCGACATGTCGGAGATATCGAGGATGAAGAGCCCGTGATGCCAATAGCTGACATAGAGGCGATCGCCCATGCGCAGGGGATGATGGCAGCGCGGCGAGACCCAATTGTCCCAGGGATAGGGTTCGCCGCCGGCCTTCCACTGACCCGGGATCCACCATCGTCCGACCTCGACCGGGCGGGCCGGATCGGCGAGATCGAGAATCATGACGATATTGCCGACATAGCCTTCCACCGTCGGCGACAGGTAGGCATAGCGGCCGTCAAAATCGTAGCGGTGCACCCCGCGACCGGCCGTACGCCACTTGGTGATCAGGCTTGGGGCGCTCGGGCGCGAGACGTCGTAGATCGCAATCCCACCGCCGAACTCCGCCGCGCCGGTCTGGCCGAGCTTCTCGTGGTTGACGATCATGATGCCGTTCGCCGCCCGCACCTTGTGGGAGTGCCAGCCGTCCGGCAGATCGATGGTCGCGAGTGCGCGAGGATGGCGTGGATCGGCCACATCCACGATGGTGGTGCCGCTCGGCCAGTGCATGTGCCCGATAAAGAGCGTGGTGCCGTCGACCCAAACCTGCCCCCCGCCCGGGCAGTCGAAGTGCGACACAAGGCTGGCGTTCGATCGAACTCGACACGAAGGGCTCGAAAAATGAGTGCCAGGTCCGCGCGGCCGGAGCGGGCCTGCTGGCGGCCGCCTTGCGACCTAGGCGAGTTTCACGGTGTCGCCGGCAGGGTCGCGTCCCCACTTCTTGAACAGATGAAAGCATTTCAATGCCGGCTCGTCGCTCGCGACGAACAGCACGGCCGGTCGTTTGTCGTCGCCGTTGACGTGCTCGAACCAGGAGCCGCCCGGCACCGCCAGATTGTCGAATGCCTGCCAGTCGAAGCGCTTGCCGTCGATGATCGAGTGTCCCTTGCCCTCGAACGGCGCGACCAGGAGGCTGGCGGTCTGCCGCACCGGAAGCGTCTTCTCCCCCGCCCGCAGCACTTGCACGAAGAAGGTCATGGTCTTGAATACCGGACCGCCGGTCAGCGGGTCGACATATTCGATCGATATCGCCTCGTAGGGATCGCCGTCCCAGTCCTTGAAGCGCTCGATCAGCTCCTGCATCATCTGCCAGCGATAGACGTACATCGGCGAGGAGAACCCGGCGCCGCGGCGATGCTGGAGGAAGCGGGGCTTGAGCCCGCCGTGATCGTAGGCGCGGGCGGAATAGTCGGACGGCACGGTTGCGGTCTGCTGCTTCTTTCTGACCGGCTTGCCGTCCTCCAGCTCGCTGTAGTCGTGCTCAAAATAGACGGCGTTAAGCGTCTCGACCAGCGGCAGGTCGAGGACGGAGAGATTGACCGCCGGTTCGTTTCCCACGTTGCCGTGGTTGTGCCAGGTGTCGACCGGAGTGAGCACCATGTCGCCGGGCCCGAAGGTGATGTCCTCACCGCCGACGCCGGTGAAGTTGCCCTTACCGGTCAAGCCGAAGCGGATGGCGCTGGGAGAGTGCCGGTGCGGCGGCATCACCTCGTTGGCGTCATTGAGCCGATAGGCCGTATACATCGTGCTCACCGTCGCGCGGCGCGGCGACAGCCCGGGATTGACCAGGATCAGCGAGCGGCGCTCGGAATCGTCCATCGTGACCAATTCGGCGGCGCGAAACAGGATCGGCTCGATATCGCCCTTGTAGCTCCAGAGGTGGGGGAGCGCTTTTTGCGTGCCCATCAACTGCTTGATTTCATCGTGCGCGACGTCGGTCGAGGTCGCCCAGAACGGGAACATGTGTCTTGCGGAAATGTCGCTGTACAGCGACTCGAGGGCCGCTTCCCGGTTCGGAAGACGACGCGCCGCGTTCGATGCGTTGCTCTTAGCTACCGACATGTCGCTCGCTCCCTTGCGAAAGCCCAGCGTGAACCCCTGGTTTCACCGTAACATAGGTGGTTGCGTCGTCAATCGCGCTGGCAAGGCGGTGTGATGGCCTGGAACGAGGTCATGATCAGGGCGTCGGGATCTGGAAGAAATCGGCAAGCTGCGCCTTGTCAGCGGTGCGTCCAGGGAACTTCATCTCCACCGCGTCCGCCATCACCCGATCGATGTCGGAGAGCAGGCCCGGCGACAACGCCTCCCTGTGGTTGTACTGGTCGCGCTGCATGACCACCAGGCTTTCAGGCAGCTTGATGGTCTCGGCGCCTATTTGACGGCAAGCAGATTCGAATACATCCAGTCGAGCGACTCGCGATATCCGCGCATGAACAGGATCATCACGTCCTTGCGCTCCTTGAGCGCGTTGCCGTTGAGCAGCCTGTCTGTGCAGACACGGCACGGGCCGGGTTTCGATCCAAGCCGAATCCGGTCTAGAAAGCGGAATGGATATGCTGGCAACGCCCGAGGTGGGTGCTCTTTTGTTCGTCGGCCTCTCCGCGGCGTCGTTCGCCACCGCGTTCATCGGTGTTTTCACGGGTGCAGCGGGCGGAGTCATCCTGCTTGCGATCATGGCGACGGTGATGCCGCCGGCCGTCGTGATCCCGGTCCACACGGTCGTCATGCTCGGCACCGGCATATCGCGCACGGCCATCATGTGGCGTTTCGTCATGCGCAGCACCGTGCTGCCTTTCGTCACCGGTGCCGCACTCGGCGCAGCCGCAGGGGCGAAAGTTTTCGTCGCTCTGCCGATGGCGTGGCTGCAGGCCATTCTCGGCGCCTTCATCCTGCTGGTGACCTGGATGCCGCAGCTCGGTCGCCTCGGCGCCCAACGCGGCCGATTCGCCGTCCTTGGATTCGGGACGGTCTTCCTCGGCGTATTCGTGAGCGCCACCGGCACGCTGCTGGCCCCGTTCATCGCGAGCGCCACGCCGGATCGTCACAACCTTGCCGCCACCATGGGCGCGCTGATGACGATCGCTCATATTGCGAAGCTGGTGGCCTTCGGCTTCATCGGTTTCGCGATCGGAAGCTTCGTACCCCTCATGGCCGCAATGATCGCGACCGGTGCGCTTGGCAACTGGCTCGGTGAAGTCGCCCTGCATCGCACGACCGAGCAGCGCTTCCGCCTTGTTTTCCAGCTGGTCCTGACAATATTGAGCCTGCGTCTGCTGTGGGGCGCAGCCCCCAATCTGGGTTGGTCCTGGTGAGCACGAATGGCGTCGTCCCGGGGGTGGGCATGACTGCGTCTCTCGCAGACGCCCAGATTTCGGCCGCGGTCGCGCGCAACCGGGAGCCGATCCTGGCCGTGCTGCGCCGGGTGCTGCCCGCGCACGGGCTCGCACTGGAGATCGCCAGCGGTACCGGCGAGCATGCGGTGCACTTTGCCGCCGGACTGCCCCAGCTCACTTGGCAGCCCACGGATCGTGATCCCGACGCGCTTCGCAGCGTCGCGGCGCATCGCATGTCGGCACGACTGGCGAACCTGCTGCCGCCGCTTGAGCTGGACGCGTCATCGCCGTCCTGGCCGGTTGCCCGCGCCGACGCCGTGATCGCGATCAACATGATCCACATTGCGCCGTGGACGGCAGCGCAAGGGCTGATGGCGGGTGCCGCGCGGGTGCTCGCGTCCGGCGGCGTGCTTTACCTTTATGGACCGTTCAAGCAGAACGGCCGTCATACCGCGCTGAGCAATGCGGGCTTCGACGCCAGCCTGCGGGCATACGATCCGCGGTGGGGCGTGCGCGACCTCGCCGAGGTCTCCGCTCTCGCGCGCAAGCACGGACTGGATCTTGTCGAGCGCGTCGCGATGCCGGCCAACAACCTGAGCCTCGTCTTTCGATCCCGCCAGGCTGAAGGCGCGCCGGCGGCACGCCGATGACGGAGAAGGCGACGCATACTGCTTTCTCGCGCGCGGCCTGGGACCGAAACGCCCACGTCTATGAGCTCATCCGTAGCATGCCGTTCAACGCCGAGCTCGCGGCCGGCACGTTGAGCGAAACGCGTTTCAAGCACTATATTACGCAAGACGCGCATTACCTCATCGGCTTCGGCCGTGCGCTGACGCTGGCCGCCGCGAAGGCGCCGAACCCGGATCGCATCGTGCAATTCGCGAAATCGGCCGAGGGGGCGATCGTCGTCGAGCGCGCACTGCACGGATCGTTTTTCGAGCACTACGGCATCACGCCGGAGCTGTTCGCGCGCACGCCGCTGTCACCGGCGTGTCACCACTATGTTTATTACCTCCTTGCCGTGGCCCATGCGGAGCCTTACGAGGTGCTGCTCGGGGCGCTGCTGCCGTGCTTCTGGATCTACGCCGAGGTGGGGCGCGATATTCATACCCGCGCTGCGCCGGCCAATCCCTATCGGGCCTGGATCGACACCTATGCCGGCGAAGAATTCCACACGGCCGTCCGCGCCGTGATCGCTGCTGCCGACGAAGCCGCCCAGGAAGCCTCGCCTTCGCTATGCGAGCGGATGCATGCAGCCTTCAGCCGGTCGACCCAGCTCGAATGGATGTTCTGGGACTCGGCGTTTCGCTTGGAGACATGGCCGGTATAGATTTGGTGAGCCCGACCTTCCGAGCAGGACCGGCGGGTCAATTGCCGGTGTGCTGAGACGACGCCGACCGCCGACGCCACAAACGTAGGCGGCGGGCCGGGCTTACGTTCCGGCCGGCCTCTTCCAGCATCGCCTCGAGCGCGTGCGGATCGACACCGTCGGCCGCCATCACGGCCTGCACGATGGAGTTGGATAGCATGTCCTTGAGCTTCGGCTCGCGACGGCACCAGTTCACGGATGTCCTGGCCTCCTTACTCCGAGGGGTCAGCGGTGGATATCAATGACACGGGTCCAAGGCCGTCTATTCTGCGGCGACCCGGATCGGCACCACCCGGTCGAAATGCTCGCGGTGTTCGGGGTGGTCGATGAAAGCATTGATGGTCTCGTCGCTGCGCACCCTGAACCACAGCGAGTACAGCGCCGGGACCACGAGCAGCGTCAGCGCGGTCGCAACGAACAAGCCGCCCATGATGGTGATCGCCATCGGACCCCAGAAGATGCTGCGCGCGAGCGGGATCATGCCCAGGATCGCGGCCAGCGCCGTGAGCACCACGGGACGCGCGCGCCGCACGGTCGCATCGATGACCGCGCGATGGCGGCCATGCCCGGCGGCGATATCGCGGTCGATCTGGTCGACTAGAATGACGGTGTTGCGCATGATCATGCCGGCGAGCGCGATCAGTCCGAGCAAGGCCACGAAGCCGAACGGCCGGTTGCTGACGAGGAGGGCGCCGGTCGCTCCGATCAGCCCGAGCGGGGCGGTCACGAACACCAATGCCAGCCGGGAGAAGCTCTGCAGCTGGATCATCAGGAACGCCAGCATGACGACGGCCATGACCGGGAACACGGCGACCAGGGCGGCATTTGCCTTGACGCTCTCCTCGATCGATCCTCCGGTCTCGATGCGGTAGCCGTAGGGCAGGGCGTCCTTGATGCTCTTGAGCTTCGGCTCCACCTCCTTGCTGACGTCGGGCGCCTGCACGCGATCGACGACGTCGCCGCGCGCGGTCAGCACGATGTCGCGGTTGCGCCGCCACAGGATCGGCTCCTCATATTCGTAGTTGAGGCGCGCGATCTGCGACAGCGGCACGGCGACGCCGTTCCTGGTGGCGATGGTGAGCGCCGGCAGGCGATTGAGTTCGAGCCGCTCGGCGGCAACCGCGCGCGCGACCACGTCGATGTGCTCGATGCCTTCGCGGTATTGCGTGACGGTATAGCCCGACAGCAGAGTCTGCAGCGTCTGGGCGACGTCCTGCGGCGTCAGCCCGAGCGCGCGGGCGCGGTCCTGGTCGACCTGGAGTCTGATCGATTTGACCTGTTCGCTCCAGTCGAGGTGCGGATCGACGATCTTGGGGTTCGCCGCCATCACCTGGCGCACCTGTTCGGCTATCGCGCGCACCTTCATCGGATCGGGGCCGATCACACGGAACTGCACCGGGAAACCCACCGGCGGCCCGAACACGAAGCGATCGACCCGCGTGCGTGCCTCCGGCAGCGCGCCGTCGGCCAGCGCCCGCTCGAGCCGCGCCTTGACCCGCTCGCGTGCCTCGAGATCCTTGGTGACGATGACGATCTGGGCGAAGTTCGGGTTCGGCAGCACCGGATTGAATCCGAGCCAGAAGCGCGGCGAGCCCTGTCCCACATAGGTGGTATAGGTCACGATGTCCGGATCGTCGGCGAGCAGATGCTCAGCGCGCCTGGCGCTGGCGTCGGTTGCGCCGATGGCGGTGCCTTCCGGCAGCCGCAGCTCGAAGAACAGCTCCGAGCGCGTCGAGGTCGGGAAGAACTGCTGCTGGACCAAGCCGAAACCCATGAGCGCCGCGACGAACATCGCGACCGTGACGGCGACGACGGTCTTGCGCCTGGCGAGGCACAACTCGATCATGCGGCGCAGGGCCCGATAGATCCGGGTATCGTAGATCGCCTCCGGACTTTCGCGCGTGGGCCTGGCAAGATCGGGCAATAGTTTGAGCCCGAGATAGGGCGTGAACAGCACCGCGACCATCCACGAGGCGATCAGCGCGAGACCGACGATCCAGAAAATGCCGCCGGCATATTCGCCGGCGCTCGATTTGGCGAAGCCCACCGGGAGGAAGCCGGCCGCCGTGACCAACGTGCCGGTCAGCATCGGAAACGCGGTCGAGGTCCAGGCATAGGTCGCCGCCCGCGCGCGGTCCCAGCCCTGCTCCATCTTCACCACCATCATTTCGATGGCGATGATGGCGTCGTCGACGAGCAGGCCGAGCGCGATGATGAGCGCGCCGAGCGTGATGCGGTGCAGATCGATCCCCGCCGCGTACATCACGAGCAGCACGATCGCGAGCACCAGCGGCACCGACAGCGCCACCACGATGCCGGTGCGCCAGCCCAGCGACAGGAAGCTCACGACCAGCACGATGACGAGCGCTTCGGCAAAGGTCTTGACGAATTCCGAGACCGAGTCGTCGACGATGTGCGGCTGGTCCGCGATCTGCGTGACCTCGATCCCGACCGGCAGTTCGGCGATGACGCCATTCATCGCGCGTTTGAGGTTCTCCCCGAGCGTGATGATGTTGGCGCCGTCCTGCATCGATACGCCGAGGCCGAGCGCCGGCTTGCCGCCCTCGCGGACAAGGAAGCTCGGCGGATCCTCGTAGCCACGCCTGACCGTCGCGATGTCGCCGAGCCGGAACACTTGCCCGTCCGCCTGGACCGGCACCGCGGCGATCGCCGCCGCACCGGAGAACGCCCCGGTCACCCGCACATTGATGCGGTCGGCCGACGTGTCGACCGAGCCGCCGGAGACGACGGCGTTCTGCTTGGCCACGCTGTCGAAGATCTGCTGCGGGGTCACGCCGAGCGTGGCGAGCTTGGCGTGGCTGAACTCGATGAAGATTTTTTGCGGCCGCTCGCCGATGATGTCGACCTTGTTGACGTCGGCGACCCGCAGCAGGCGCTGGCGAATGTCCTCGGCGCGCGTCTTGAGCTCGGCGAGGCTCATGCCGTCGGCGGTCAGCATGTAGAGCGCCGAATAGACGTCGCCGTATTCGTCGTTGAAGTTGGGACCGGTGATGCCGGGCGGAAGGTCCCCCCTGATATCTCCCACCTTCTTGCGGACCTGGTACCAGAGCTCCTTCACCCGGGAGGGCGGCGTCTTGTCGGTGAGAATGACCCGGATGAACGACGCGCCGGGCTGCGAATAGCTCTCGATGCGGTCGAGATAGGGCAGCTCCTGCAGCTTCTTCTCGATTTTGTCGGTGACCTGCTCCTGCATTTCCGTGGCGGTTGCGCCCGGCCAAGCGACGTGCACGACCATGGTCTTGATGGTGAAAGAGGGATCCTCGGCCCGGCCGAGATTGAGATACGAATAGATGCCGGCCGCGCCGAGCAGGAGGATCATGAACAGGACGAGCGACTGGTGCCTGATCGCCCATTCCGACAGGTTGAAACGTTTCATGGCACCGCTCCCCGATTGGCTCGCCGTCAGCGCGCTGTCGTCCCCGCTTGGGCGGAAACGACGGACGCCAGACTCATTGGCTTTCCACTGTTCGAACCTTGATACCTGCCTCGAGCTTCGGCACCCCGAGCGTCACGATCTTGTCGCCGTCGTCGATGCCGGAAGTGACGAGGGCCGCATCCTCGTCGAACGATGCGACCGTCACCGGCCGCAGCGCCAGCGCACCGGAGGGATCGACCACGTATACGGACGGTCCGCTGCCGCGGTTGAGAATCGCCGAGAGCGGCACCCGCGCGACCCTTGCGTCATCCGCGCGCGTGAGCGTCACGGTTGCGGTCATGCCGAATGCGACCGCGTCGTCGGCGTGTGCGATGGTGAAGCGCGCGGCATAGGTGCGGGTCGCGGCGTCCGCCTGCGGCGAGAGCTCGCGCAGCCGGGCGTCGAAGCTGCGGTCGCGATCCGCCCATAGCCGCACGACCGCCTTGGACTTGCGCGCCTCGGCGAGCCAGGTCTCCGGCAGCGCCACCACGGCTTCCTTCTCGCCGTGATGGGCGAGGCGCGCCACGGCCTGGCCGATGGCGACGACCTGGCCAGGCTCGGCGAGGGTTGCGGTGATGACGCCGTCGGCATCCGCCTTGAGGTCGGCATAGGCGCGTTGGTTGCGCGCCAGGTCGAGCGATCGCCGGGCGCGCTCGAGCCGCCCCTCGGCTTCGTCATTCGCCGCCTGCTTGCGGTCGAAGTCCGCGACCGAGGCGTAGCCGCGCTCGCGCAACGTCGTGTAGCGCGTGAGGTCGGCCGCAGCCTGGGCGAGACTGGAGGTCGCCGCGGCAAGCTCGGCCTCGGCGCTTTCGACCTGCAGCGTCAGGTCCTGGGGATCGAGACGCGCCACCACGTCGCCGGCACGCACGCGGTCGCCGACATTGACGACGCGGGTGACCATCTTGCCCGCGATACGAAAGCCGAGATCGGTCTCGTAGCGTGCCCGCACCACGCCGACGAATTCGCGGGCGCCGTTTTCCTGTTCGAAAGTGACGCGCTCAACCCTCACCGGACGTTCGGTCTTGGCAATGGGCGCGGTGTTCGCTTCGCAGCCCGCGAGCAGCAGCAGCGCCGCGAGGGCGACAAAGGCGCGGGACCGGGGGCGCGAAGGGGAGGGGCTTGAGGGGGACATCCGTCGCTCCCTTGATCGCGAAGTTGTGATGACTGACGAATGTGTTCTTTCGTCACAATTTGGGCAAACCGGGACGCTGGGCGGGCGGGACGACGACATGGGTCAGATCCTGGAAGTGATGGCGCGCAGGAGCAAGCGCACCGAGGCGCGGGCGTCCGCTTCGAGGTCCCCCTGGTCGCGCAGGCATTGCGCGACCAGCACGGGATGGCAGAAATTGACCAGCGAAATCATCATCAGGCGCGAGGTCTCGCGCGGGTCGACCGGTTCGAATTCGCCGCGTTCGATACCCTCGCGCAGGATCGCCTCGAGCACCATGCGCATATGTTCCTTGTGCGCGCGGACGGCTCCCCAGCCGAGCTCGATCGCCGCCAGCACCATATCGTTAACCCGCTGTTCAGTAAGGTTATTTTCCTTATGATAGGCGAGGATTTCAAGCACGAGGCGCTCGGCCCGTTCGGCCGCCGACCCGCGCGAGCGCGCCACCGCCCAGGCCCTCTCCTCGAGTTCGCCCAGGCAGCGCTGACAGATCGCCTCGATGATGGCATTCTTGGAAGGGAAGAAGCGGTAGACGTTGGCCGGCGACATCTTGAGTTCGGCGGCGATGTCGGCGACCGCGGTCTTGGCGAAGCCCAGGCGACGGAACAGCGCCTCCGCAGCGTCCATGATGCGGGCGCGGGTGTCGTCGGGCTTGGTCTTCGCCTGTACGCTCATCGCTCCGCCGCTCCCCATCCTTCGTGATGACTGATGAAATTCATAATTCGTCAGACCGGCGTTGTCAAGCCGCCAGAAGGGCGCCGGTGGCCAAGCGGATGCGTCGCGGGGCATACCGGGCGGTAGCCCCCAGGGCCGCGAGGACGCAAATTGGCGTTTTCAGCCCGGGCGCTACGATCAAGGCTCGAAGGAGGACGACCGACAGCAAACCCAAGCCGAATTGTCATCGCCTTGCATCGCGGACGCCCGATCGTGCTCCCCCATGACCATTCCGTGAGGTGCGCCATGGTGACGCGGCATCGGCGCGGGCAACGCTTCAACCAGGGACCAGGAGAAGAACGATGTTCATCGCCATGAATCGCTTCCGCGTGAAGAAAGGATCGGAGGAGGCCTTCGAGCAGGTGTGGCTCAAGCGCGATTCGCAGCTGACCAAGGTCCCCGGCTTCGTTGAATTCCACCTGCTCAAGGGGCCGGAGGGCGAAGACTGCACGCTCTATGCCTCCCACACCATCTGGCAGAGCAGAGCCACGTTCGAGGCCTGGACCAGGTCGGAGGCCTTCCGCGCCGTCCACAAGGACGCCGGCCAGAACAAGCCGCTCTACCTCGACCATCCGCAATTCGAGGGCTTCGAGGTCCGCCAGACCGTGGCCCGCGGCAAGGCCGCGGTTGCATAGGGCGAAGCACTTACGTTGAGCCGCAATTTTGCGCTACGCGTTCGTTCGATCGCATGATCCTGTCCGAACAGCCTGCAACTTTTCGCGATCATGCCCTAGCTCGCCGTGACAGCCATCCTTTGCAGAAAATGGCCGGCTTTGCCTTTGTTCGCGCCGTGCTATTGGTTGGGTCATGGTTCAGCAACCGTTCATCGATGACGCCGCCGACTTCGCCGACGCCACCGCTTTGCGCATCGCGTGGCGCGCGCGCGGGAGCATGCAGCTCCTGACGCCGCAAGGCATTGGCGCCTATTCCGGCCAACGGTCCGCACCGTGAGCGCGTCGTCTACCGCCGCGGTGCTGGTCGTCGACGACGTGCCGGAGAACCGGGACCTGCTGGTGCGCCGGCTCAAGCGTCTCGGCATCAATGAGGTCGAGCAGGCGGCCAACGGCATCGAAGCCCTGGCGGCGATCGAGCGCCGAGATTTCGATCTCGTGCTTCTCGACATCATGATGCCGGAGCTGGACGGATTCGGCGTCCTCGAGCGGCTCAAGCAGAGCGGGCGCGTCAACGATCTGCCGATCGTGGTCATCTCGGCGCTCAACGAGATCGAGCCGGTGGTGCGCTGCGTCGAGCTTGGCGCGGAGGACTTCATCTTCAAGCCGTTCAACCCGACGCTGCTGCGCGCCCGGGTCATGGCGAGCCTGGAGAAGAAGGCGTTGCGCGACCGCACGCGCGAGGAGCTGCGGCGCAAGCAGATGGAGCTCGATGAAGCGCGCACGCTGCAGCTCGCGCTGGTCCCTGCGCCGTTGCGCGATTCGATTTGCGGCCGGATCGTCGCGATCGACGTCGTGCTCGAACCCGCCAAGGAGGTCGGCGGCGACCTGGTCGATCATTTCCGTATTGGTGAGGATCTGCTCGTCGTCTCGCTCGGTGACGTGTCGGACAAGGGCGCCGGTGCCGCGCTGATGATGGCGAGAGCACATTCACTCGTGCGCGGGCTTTCGGTGCGGCCCGACGCGGTCGAATTGTTCAGCCAGCCCGAGAAGGCGGTGTCGCTGCTCAATAGCGCGCTGGCGAAAGGCAACGACAGCGGCATGTTCGTGACCTTCCTGCTGGCGACGCTCGATCTCGCCGGCGAGCGCCTGGCCTATGTCCGCGCCGGCCATGTCCCCCCCTATGTCCGGCGCGCCGACGGCAGCCTGGAGCGGCTCGAGCAACTCGGCGGACTTCCGCTCGGTGTGGTGGCGAAGGCGGTCTATAAATCGGACACCACGGCCTTCGCGGCCGGCGACGCGGTGCTGGCGCTGACAGATGGATTCACCGAAGCGGCCGATCCGGCCGGCCAATTGTTCGGCGAGGATCGGGTTGCAACCTTCCTGCAGGGGGCCGATCCAGGCGATCGGGAGCTATTGTCCACTCTGGTCCGGGAGGTGCGCGACTTCGAGGGCGGCCTGCCGCCGTCGGACGACATGGCGGCCATTTGGCTGTCGCTCAAGTGAGGCGGGACGCGATGAAGCGTTCCAGGTATTAGACTAGGCGTATCCCGGTGAAATGGAATCAGCGCAAGCGGCAGTGCGCGCGGCAACTGTTTTCCGTCGAGCCCAACGGGATACGCTGCTAGTGCAGCGTCGGGGCCAACGCGAGCTTGCGAGATGACAACAGCCAGCGACCTCACTGCCGCAACCGCCCGCCGGCCCTGGTATCAGAGCATCGCCGGCAAGCTGCTGATCGCGTTCGCGCTCATTGCCGCGCTGACCGTCAGCGCGACCTGGCTCTCGCTCATCCGCTTCAACCAGATCGATGCGGTGATGAATCGTTTGACCGGAGTCAGTCTTCCGCTGGTCCAGCTGTCGCTCGGCGTCGAAGCGAAGACCGCCGAACTGGTCGTGCTGGCAACCGAAGTCGGCAACGCGCAAAACGAGACCCAGCGCTTCGAGCGCATGGAGCGCCTGTCCGATCAGATCGGCCAGCTCTGGGATATTCTCAGCAAGCTGCAGACGATCATTTCCGAAGAGGCGACCGCGGCGCGGTTGCAGCAGTTGGTCGCCGCGATCAACACCAACGTCGGCGAGCTCGACCGCTCGACCCGCGAGGTCCTCTTGCTCAACGATCGGCGCGTCAAGACGATCGACAAGGCGGAGGCCGTCAACGAGGCGGGGCTGCGCCTGCTGTTGCAGGTCACCGACGATATCGTCTCGCGCATGGGCGCGAGCGTCGCTCGGGCGGGCGGCCGCCAAGCCGACCTGCCGGGCCTGCAGCACGACCTCGCGTTGCTGCGCGCCGCTTATGCCGCGCGCGCCGATTTCAACCGCGTGACCACCCTGCTCAGCGGGATTGCGACCGGCGAGAATCCCAATGCCCTGCCGGGATTGCGCGAGCAACTCGGCGCCGCCGATAACGGCCTGTCGCAAAACCTGGCGACCGTGGCGGCGGACACTGCGCTCGATGGCGGGCGCCTGGGCGAACTTCGCGCCGCTGCCCGATCACTGGTTGCCCTCGGCAACGCCGACGGCGGCCTGCTGGCAATACAGACAAAGCTCCTGCCGGAACGGCAGGCGGTCGCCTCGAATCAGGCGGCGCTGCAGTCGATCGGGCTCGATCTGCGCGACCAGGTGTCGAAGCTCAATGAAAGCGCCGAGCGCGAGGCGACCAGCACGGCGGCGCTCTCCGCCCAGGCGATCGACAGCAGCCGGCGGTGGCTCATCCTGATCGCGGCCGTGAGCCTCATTCTGGCCGGCCTGATCGTCTGGCTGTTCGTGCTGCGCTATGTCGTGCGCCGGCTGACCGATCTGGCGACCAGCATGCTGGCCATCGCCCGGGGCGAGCTGGCGACGCCGATTCCGACGCCGGGCTCCGACGAGCTCGGCGACATGAGCCGGACGCTCACCGTGTTCCGCGACAATGCCCGAGAAATTCGCGCCGCCAAGGACGAAGCGGAGAAGGCGCGCGCCGAGGCCGAGGCCGCCTCGCGGACGAAGTCCGCTTTCCTCGCCAATATGAGCCACGAGCTGCGCACGCCGCTCAACGCCATCATCGGCTACAGCGAAATTCTGGTCGAGGACGCGACCGATCGCGGCGACGATACGACCGTCGGCGATCTGCAGAAGATCCAGGGGGCCGGCCAGCACCTGCTGGGACTGATCAACGGCATTCTCGATCTTTCGAAGATCGAAGCCGGCCGCATGGACGTCTATCTCGAGCAGATCTATCTCGCCCGGCTGGTCGAGGAGGTCCGCGCGATCGTCGAGCCGCTGGTGAAGAAGAACGGCAACAAGCTCGTCATCGACTGCCCGGCCGATATCGGCTCGATGCGCACCGATCTCACCAAGCTCAAGCAAAGCCTGATCAACCTGCTCAGCAATGCGGCGAAGTTCACGCAGAATGGGAGCGTGACCCTTTCGCTGTCCCGCGAGGACGTACCATCCGGTCCGGCGCGCTTCACGTTCCACGTCTCCGACACCGGGATCGGCATGAACGAGGAGCAGCTCGGCCGCCTGTTCCAGGCCTTCACCCAGGCCGATACCTCGACCACGCGCCACTACGGCGGCACCGGACTTGGCCTGACCATCACCAGGCACTTCGCCAGCATGCTGGGTGGTACGATTCAAGTCACCAGCAAGGCCGGAGAAGGTTCCAGCTTCATCATGGTGTTGCCGGACCATCCGATCCAGGCGCCGGCGCCGGCGGCGGACGCGATGTCGGTCGCGGCCGCGGACGGCAACGGATCCGGCCTCACAGTCCTCGTCGTCGACGACGATCCAACCGTGCACGACCTGCTGGCGGCGACGCTGGCAAAGGAGGGCCATCGGGTGCTGCACGCGCGCGACGGCGCCGAGGCGCTCGACATTCTGCGCAAGACGCCGCCGGACATTGTCACCCTCGACGTGATGATGCCGAAAGTGGACGGCTGGTCGGTGCTGGGGGTGATGAAATCCGACCCGGCGCTGGATCACATCCCGGTCATCATGATCACCATCGTCGACGACCGCAATCTCGGCTATTCGCTCGGTGCGTCCGAGTTCATGACCAAGCCGATCGACCGCTCGCGGCTGCTCTCGCTGGTGCGCCGTTTCGCCGGCCACGAATCGCAAGCCCGCGTGCTGATCGTCGACGACGATCCCGAAGTCCGCGACGTCGTGCGGGCGATTCTCGAAAATTCGGGCTTGAAGACGTTCCAGGCCGTGAACGGCCGTGCCGCGATCGACTGGCTCAACAACCATCCGCCGCCATCGCTCATCCTTCTGGACCTGATGATGCCGGAGATGGACGGCTTCGAGTTTCTCAATCGGTTCCGCGACAACGCCAAGCTCGTCGACGTGCCCGTCGTCGTGCTATCGGCGAAGGAGCTGACCGCCGAGGAGCGGGCGTTTCTCGCGGAACGCACGCTGCTCGTCCTGAGCAAGGGCGCCCAGCCGATCGGCAGCCTGGGCTCGGCGCTGTCGGCCATTGCGAAGCAGCGCCTGATGCAGACGCCCGCGGCCGAACAACCCACAGCCGTGCCGGGGTGAGCTTCGATGCCGAAAATCCTGCTGGTCGAGGACAACGAGATGAACCGCGACATGCTGTCGCGCCGACTCGCGCGCAACGGCTTCGAGGTGGTCGTGGCTGTCGACGGCGGACAGGCCGTGACCATGGCAGCCGCCGAAAAACCTGATCTCATCCTGATGGACATGAGCCTGCCGGTCATGGACGGGTTGGAAGCGACGCGGCAGGTCAAGGCCGCGCCGGCCACGCGTGCGATCCCGATCATCGCCCTGACCGCCAACGCCCTGGTCGAGGACCGGGAGAAGGCGCTCGCCGCCGGCTGCGACGATTTCGACACCAAGCCGGTCGAACTGCCGCGGCTCCTGGAGAAGATCAAGAATCGGCTTCAGGGGGCGGTGTGACCTCGGCCGCTCGCGGCACGCAGGAATTCGCTCATTCGCCCCAGACCTGCCGCGCCACCTCCACCACCCGCGCAAGCTTTGCTTTCTCCACCTCCTCGGTCACCGCGACGTGCTCGGCTGCGCTGGTCGAGAACCCGCATTGCGGGCTCAGGCCCAATTGCTCGAGCTTGATGTAACGGCTCGCCTCCTCGATCCGCCGCTTGAGGAAATCGACGCCTTCGAGTTCAGGCGCCCTCGAGGCGACGAGACCGAGCACCACGAATTTTCCCTCGGGCACGAATCGCAGCGGCGCGAAGGTTCCGGCGCGCGCATTGTCGTACTCGAGAAAATAGCTGTCGACCTTCATGGCGTTGAACAGCGGCTCCGCAATCGGGTCGTAGCCGACATCCGCCTGCCAGTTCGGATCCTGGCTGCGGCACACGTGAATCCCGATGGTCATTCCTTTCGGCGCGCCGGCGACGACCGCGTTGACGACGCCGATATAGGTCTGCAGGAGGTCGGGCCAGTCATCGCCGCGTTCGGAGAGGAGTTGGCGCACCCGCGGGTCGCCGAGCTTCACCAGCGACGTTTCGTCGATTTGCAGATAGCTGCAACCGGCGTCGGCCAGCGAGCGCATTTCTCGCGAATAGGCGTCGACCAAATCGGACCAGAACGCGTCGAGATCCGGATAGGCATCGCGGCTGATGTTGGCGCGGCCGGCGCGATAATGGATGTAGCAGGGGCCGGGCAGGGTGATCTTGGGCGTGCGCGTGGTGAGCGATTTGAGGAAGCGAAAGTCCTCGGCGTTCTGCGGCCCGCTCCAGGCGATGCGGCCGACAACCGCCGGAATGCGCCGCGCCATGCGGTGGCCGTGGCTTTGCGAGCTGGTCCAGCCCTGATCCTCCGTCAGCTCGATCTTCACGCCGGAAATGCCGGCGCTGGTGAAGGAATCGGAATAGGTCCCGCGCCGGAACTCGCCGTCGGTGACGACCTCGAGGCCGACGCTTTCCTGCAGCTTGACCACGCCGGCGATGGCTTCGTTCTCGATCGCCCTCAGCTCATCGCCATCAAGTTGTCCGGCCGCGTGCCGTTCCCGCGCGCGCAGGAGCTGCGGCGGCCGCACCAGGCTGCCGATATGTTCGGCTCGGAACGGCGGCGGTCGGATCATTTCTATGCACCTCGTGAGTGCGGGAGCTGGTGTTGAAGGGCTATCATGAAGGGGCCGTGGCAGTCTTGTTGCGCTGCGGCGGTCCCGAACCACTCGGGTTACTCACCTGTGTCCACTCGTCTCATTCCGTATGTTCGCACAAGGGGTGTATCGTCCCCATAGCTGGTCTCCAAACCGGAAGTACCGAAGTCTCCGATCCGCAACGGGCTGCGGTGCCCGCGGCGGGCATGCCCTGAGAGACCCGGCTTTTTTTCGATCTCGCACACGAGGATATGCGCCATGTGGACACGCCGATCGGCCTTCGTGCTCGCCGCAACGGTCCTTTGGGCCGCTCCCTTGGGCCTCGCCACCGCCGACGCCCAGCCGCAGGTGACGATCGGCAAGGTGATCGGCGGCAACGGCTTCCACATTCCCAGCTACGTCGCGATGGATCAGGGTTACTTCAAGGCGGAAGGCCTCGATGCCCGCTTCGTTTCGCTGACGGGCAAGGCTCTGGTCACCGCCGCGCTTTCCGGCAACGTCGACTTCGTGCCGATCCCCTCCGGCGGCGCCCAGGCGGCGCTGAGCGGCGCGGACATCCGCTACGTCGTCGGCGAATCGCTCAAGTCGCAGTGGGTCATCGTCGTGCGCAAGGAGATCGGCAAACCCGAGGACCTCAAGGGCAAGACGGTCGGCTACGGCCGCGCCGGTGCGGCTGACTATGACGAAGGCGAAACGGTGCTCAACCGTTTCTTCCATATGAACGCCGGCAAGGACTACAAGGTCATCTCTTTCCAGGGCGAGGCCGAGCGGATGGCGGCCTTGATCAACGGCGACATCCAGGGGGCGCTGGTCTCGACGCCCCGGGTTCCCAAGGCGTTGGATGCCGGATTGAAGGTGCTGTTACGGACCGGCGACTACGTGCCGCGCGCCGGCGGGACGGTCTGGACGCGCAAAGCCTACGTCGACCAGCACCCCGACACCGTGAAGAAAGTGATCCGCGCGATTGCCAAGGGCGTGACCTATTTCCGCGACAACAAGGCGGGCTCGATCCTGGTGCTGAAGGAGCACCTCGGCATCCAGAGCGACCAGGAGGCCGGCATCATCTGGGACCAGTTGCACAATACCTTCGGCGCCGAAATGCCAAAGGACCTGTTTCGCGAAATCTTCGAAGCGCGCCGCCAAACGATGATCGCCGCGAACCAGTGGCCGAAGGACAAGCCGCTGCCCGATCCGGAGCAGTTTCTGACCCGCGATCTGCTGGATTCGACGCTCAAGGACATGGGCTACGTACCGACCAAGCTAGACGCCCCGGCGAATTGAAGGACGCGACACGAATGCGGCGACCGCGTCCGCCGCGCTGGCGGACGCCGCAAGTCGCAGTCATCGCCAATTTTCAGTAGTCAGCGGCGTGGCGCGGCCGCCAGCGCGTGAGGCGATCCTCGATCAGCTTCACCAGGCCGGTCATGAACAGCGACAGCGCGGCAAAAACGATCAGTCCCGCGAACACCACATCGACCTGATAGCGGCCTGACGCCTGCACCATCATCACGCCGAGCCCTTCCTCGGAGCCGAAGAATTCGGCCACCACGACGCCAAGCACGGCGCGACCGATGCCGAGCCGGAGTCCGGCAACCACATAGGGCAGCGAATTGGGCAGCACCACCAGGCGCGCCACATCCCATTCCTTGGCGCCGAACGAACGCACCACGTTGATCAGCGTCTTGTCTGCGTTTCGCACCCCTTCGTAGCTGTTGATCAGGATGGGAAACAGCGCGCCGATGAACACGATGACCACTTTCGACCATAGCCCGAGTCCGAACCACAGCAGCAGGAGCGGCAGGAACACCAGCCGCGGCGTGGCATTGAAGGCGGTGATGAACGGATCCAACATCGCGTTGAGCGACTGCGAGCGCCCCAGCAGGATGCCGAGCGGCAGCCCCACCACGATCGCCAAGGCGAGGCCGAGCGCGAAGCCGGAGGCGCTGACGCTGAGCGGCGCCCAGATCGTCCCGGTCGCGAACATTTTCCAGAGCGTGCCGGCGATTTGGCTGGGCGTGGTGAAGAAGAGTTTCGTGCCGGCGGAAATCGTGAACAGGTGGGGCGCCAGCTCCCATGCGGCGAGCAGGAGAACGATGCTGCCGACGCCCAGGATGATGGGCTCGAAGCGCCGCGCGCTGCTCGTCGGCGCCATGAACTCGTCGGCCGGGATCGAGATGTCCGCCTTGATGGTTCCGGTCTCGCTCATCGCCTATTGTCCGGCTCGCCACGGGAACGCGGTCCGCTCCGCCCACCGCACGGCTTCGGTGAGCGCGACCGCGATGATCATGATGACGAGGATGCAGGCGAACATGCGATCGAGGGCGTACAAATCCCCGAAGCGGGCGATCGCATAGCCTATGCCTTCCGAGGCCGCGAAGAACTCGCCGACCAGCACCCCGACCAGCGCGCGGCCGACGGCAAGACGCGCCCCTGCGACGATGTAAGGGAGGGTGCTGGGGAGGATGACCTTGAAGTAAAGGTCCTTCTCGGTCCCGCCAAGCGAGCGGATGACATTGATCAGCAGCGGGTCGACCGCGCGCACGCCGGCATAGGCGTTGAAGACGAACGGGAAAACCGAAAGCGAGAAGATGATGATCGCCTTTCCTGCCACGCCGACGCCGAAGAACACGACCACGAGCGGCGCCAGCGCGACCAGCGGGCTGGCATAGAGCACGGTCATCAGCGGATCGAGCGCATAGCCGACCCGCACCCGCCAGCCCATGACGATCCCGACCGGCACGCCGACGACGACCGCGGCGGTCAGCCCGTAAACGAAGGGCACGGCGCTGACGCGCAGATCGTCGAACAGCTCGCCGGTCGCGATCAGGCCCACAAGGCTCTCGAGGATCAGGCTCGGCTTGCTGATGAACAGCGGATTGAACGGAACGAAGAGGAACAGGGCCTGCCAGGCGGCAAAGAACAGGGTCACCGCCAGGCAGCCGAGCAGGAGATTGCGGTGGCGGTCCGCAAAGCTCTGCCGCGTCGCAATGTCCTCGGCTTCGACTAGACCGAGATTTCGTCCTTCAGCGTGTGCCATATCTCGAGTTTCAGATCGTTGAACTCCGGCGTTACCCGCATCTCGTAGTCGCGCGGCCGCGGCAGGTCGATCGCGAAGATCTTCTTGGCGTGGCCCGGGCGCTTGGTCATCACCATCACGCGGTCGGACAGGTAGATCGCCTCGTCGATCTGATGGGTGACGAACAGGACCGTCTTGCGCGCCGCCTGCCAGATGCTCAGAAGTTCGACTTGCATCAGGTCGCGGGTCTGGGCGTCGAGCGCGGCGAACGGCTCGTCCATCAGCAGGACGTCCGGATCGGTGGCGAGCGCGCGGGCGAGACCGACGCGCTGCTTCATGCCGCCCGACAGCTCGTGTGGATAGTGGCTCTCGAATCCGATGAGGCCGACCATCTCGATGAAGCGTGCGGAGATGCCGCGGCGGGTGGCGGCGGGAACGCCCTTCAATTCAAGTCCGAGCTCGACATTGCTTTGCACGGTCCGCCACGGCAGGAGTCCGAACTCCTGGAACACCATGGCGCGATCGGATCCGGGACCGGCGATCCGTCTGCCGTGCATCGTGAGATCGCCGGAATCCGGCTTGAGCAGTCCAAGCAGGACGTGGAGGAACGTGCTCTTGCCGCAGCCCGATGGTCCGACAATCGACAGAAATTCGCCTTCGGTCACGTCGATGTCGAACCCGCGCAGCGCACGCACGGGTCCGCGATTGGGCGGCCGAAAGGTCAGGTTGATGTTTCGGCCCTCGATATACGCGTGCATGCGACCCCATGACGCCGCGCGACCGGACAGGGCGTGTTTCCCCCGCGCCAGACGACCGCTCCATCATGGGATCAATCCGACAGTCCGCAAGGCAGCCAATGGTCGCGGTCGACGCTATGCTGCATTGCAGCGACAGTGGTTCCGCGGGGCGCGTCCGCAATGGACGAGCGCGCGCTGCGGTTTCGCGCAAATTGCCTCTCCTCGACGGCGATGCAGCGTCGCCATGTCGATCCCGTCTCGCGGTCGCCTTGCCGCGGTGGTGCAGGCTTTCCGCGTTCCCCCGATCCCCGAGCCTGTTCGTCGGTGGTTCGGCCGGCACCGCGATGGACGGGTCAGCCGGCCCGCGCCGCGCTCGGCGTGCCGCATTGCCTCGGCCACGTTTTTTCCGGAGACTTGCCGCCGCGAGCGCTCTAGATTCTTCGATTTTGCGCATGTTCTGTTCGGAAAACCGGTTCCCACTTTTCCGGAACATGCGCTAATAAGGGCGCGGCGGCGACACGGGGCGTGGCGGCGCCATGAATGAGGAAACGCATGGTCGGCGCGGAAACAGCGGTTGATTCGGCCATCGTCGCCGCCGGCGCCAGCAAACTTTTCCTCGACGGCACCGTCGTCGCCTTCCATCAATTGTCGCTCACGGTCAGGCGCGACGAGATCATGTGCGTCGTGGGTCCCTCCGGCTGCGGCAAGACCACGCTGCTGCGCTGTATCGCCGGCCTCACCGATCTCAGCAGCGGCGAGCTTCTCGTCCATGGCAAGCCGGTGGCCGGCCGGCCGCCCGACGGCGTTGCCATGGTGTTCCAGCATTTCGGCCTGCTCCCCTGGAAGACCGTCTACGACAACGCCGCCTTCGGGCTCGCCATGGCGGGGACGCCGCGCGCGGAGATCAAGGCGCGGGTGACGCACTATCTCGAGCTGGTCGGCCTGACCGGCTTCGAGGGTCACTATCCCTATCAGCTCTCCGGCGGCATGCAGCAGCGCGTGGGCCTGGTGCGGGCGCTCGCCATGAACCCGTCGATCCTGCTGATGGACGAGCCGTTCGCGGCGCTCGACGCGCAGACGCGCGAAATCCTGCAGGAGGAGCTGCTCGCGCTCATGGAGCGGCCCGACGAGCGCAAGACCATGGTGTTCATCACCCATTCGATCGACGAGGCGATCTTGCTCGGCGACCGCATCGCGGTCATGAGCGCGCGCCCGGGCGCATCAAGGAGATCCTCGACATGCCGTTCGGATGGCCGCGCAATCCCGATGCGGTGCGCTCCGACCCGCGCTTCACCGAATTTCGCCTGCACATCTGGCATCAGCTTCACACCGCCAGGCCGAGCAACCTGCGGGCGCCGAGAGAGGTCGCGTGACCACCATCGAACAAGCCCGCGGCGACCTGGCGGACAGCGCGCAGCCGGGGGACCTGTCCGGAGACCAGGCGCGCGCCGAGCGGGTCGCGGCCGCGCGCCGGCATCGCCGCCAATGGATCAATCTCGCCATCCGGGTCGTGTCGCTCGCGATCGCGCTTGCGCTGTGGGAGGTGGCAGCGTGGAACGTCGACCCCGTGCTCTTCACCTCGCCCTCGAAAGTGGCGGTGGCGGCGTATCACATGGTGCTCAGCGGCGAGCTGTGGACCTATCTGTGGCCGAGCCTGGTCGTGCTCGGCATCGGCTTCGCCTTCGCGGTGGTGTTCGGCATCGCCATCGGGCTGCTGCTCGCGCGCTTCTGGGTGCTCGATGTCGCGCTCACCGTGTACATCACGTTCCTCTATTCCATCCCGTCGGTCGCGCTCGTTCCGCTGATCGTGCTGTGGGCCGGTTTCGACACCACGGCCAAGGTGATCATCCTGTTCCTGTTCGCCTTCTTCCCGATGGTGATCAACACCTATCAAGGCGTGAAAAGCGTCGACCCGAAGTTGCTGGAGGTCGGTCGCGCCTTCCGCTGCTCGGAAGGTCAGCTGTGGTGGAACATCGTGCTGCCGGCCGCGCTGCCGTTCATCGTCACGGGACTGCGGCTGGCGCTCGGACGCGGCCTGATCGGCATGGTGCTGGCCGATCTCTATACCGCCATCTCCGGCATCGGCTACCTGATCGTGCGCACCGCGAGCACCTACCAGGTCGACAAGATGTTCGTGCCGATCGTGACGCTTGGGCTTCTCGGCGTCACGCTCACCGCGCTGCTGCGGCTGGCCGAGAAATACGTGGCGCCCTGGACTGCGGCGTCGCAAGACGATTAGAGCGTTTTCCGGCGAAGCGGGAAACCGGTTCGCCGCGGAAACGCGTCAAACGCTATGACTCCGGAGCGGTTTCCGATTCCCACGGAACGGAAACCGCCCTGCCAAACCGCGGGGCGCGCGAGGAAAAGCAAGGGAACGTGCCATGTCGAACGGGTATCGATGGATTTATCTGTTGCCGCTGCTCGCAGGTGCTCTCGCGACGGCGGATGACGCCGCCGCGCAGAGCTGCCCGACGATGCGCAAGATCAATATCGGCGTCTCGGTCGCTCCGCCCAACGTGGTGCACACTTCGCCCTATGTGGCGAAGGATCTCGGCTTCTTCGCCAAGCGCTGCATCGAGCCGACCATCATCCAGTTCGAAGGCGGCCAGTCCGCGACCTCGGCGGCCGCGGCCGCGCAAGGCTCGGCGATCGTGAGCGTGAGCGACGTCGCCGTCGGACGCGGCCTGAAGGTGCAGCAATTCTGGGGCTTGGCGCCCAGGATGCCGCAGGCCTACATGGTCTCGCCCGACGTGAAGACCGCCGCCGATCTCAAGGGCAAGAAGCTCAGCGCGACCGGCGGCGGCGTCGGCGGCTTCAACTGGCGCATGGGCCGCGAGGTGCTCAAGACCGCGGGGCTGACGGTCGACGACGCGCAATTCATCGCCTCGGCGACGGCGGGCCGCCTGCCGGGTCTGGTCGCGGGACAGATCGACGGCGTGGCGCTCCATCCCGAGGATGTCTATCTCGCCCGCAAGCAGAAGCCGGCGCTCAATCTTCTGGTGCAGCTGGCCGAGCTGATGCCCAACTACATGTTCAACGCCTACGGCGCCTCGCTCGACTGGATCGCGCGCGACCGTCCGCTCCTGCGCGACACCGCCGCCGCCATGATCGAGGCCAATCGCATGATGTACAACGACAAGGCCAAGGTCGTGCCGATCATCGAGAAGGCGACCGGCAAGCCGAAGGACGCGGTCGAATACGCCATCGAGGTGCTGACCAAGAATTGCGTCTGGTCGGTCAATGGCGGCTTGGATCCCAAGCGCACGCAATGGTCGATCGACAACAGCGCCGAGAACGGCGATATCGACAAGGACAAGAAGCCCTCACCCGAGCAGGTCGCCAATTTCGCGCTCGCCAAGGAGGCGGTCGAGGCCGCCGGCGGACCCGTCACCATCCGCAATTGCAAGGACTAGCGCCATTGCGGAAAAGCTCCCCCGGACGTGATCCGGGGTAGGGATCGGTTTTCCGGACGGAACATGCGCAAAACAAGGATATCGTCATGAACGTACAAACCCCGCGTCCCGCCGGGCATCGGAGCTGGGAGGAGGTGCGCACGCGCCTCGATCAGAACGCGCCGTTCTCCAACATGCACGACACGCCCTATTACCGGGATGCGGTCTACGACCATTTCTCCAAGCAGGAGTACGCGCGTCGCTACCGGGCGCTGCGCGAAAAAATGCGCGAGCACAAGCTCGACTGCGTGATCGTGCCCGGCGGCCCCAGCCATTGGAGCTTCGGCGGCGGCATGCAGTGGCTCACCGGCCATTGGGAATGGCACGCGATCTCGTCCTACGTGCTGGTGCCGCTCGACGGCGAGCCGACGCTGATCTTCTCCATGGGCGGCACGCACGCCGAGGCCTGCCGGCGGGAATGCGCCAACGCCTTGTCCGACGTGCGCCACAGCCGCAGCGGCAAATATGCCGAGGTCATGGTCGAGCGCCTCAAGGAGCTCAGGCTCGAGCGCGGACGCATCGGCCTCGTCGAGATCGACGCGCGCCACAACGACTACCTTCCCGTCAATCAATACAACGTGCTGCGCCAGTCGCTGCCGGACGCGGAACTGGTCTTCACCAAGGGTTTCCTGCATGAGCTGGTGGTGATCCACAGCGAGGAGGAGCTGCGCTGCGTCCGCAAGGCCGGCGTGTTGTGTCAACGCGCGATGGAAGCGATCATCGCCCGCGCCAAGCCCGGCGTGCCGGAATACGAGCTGCGCGCGGCGGCCGGCGCCGCCATCCTCGACGGCGGCGGCGACATCGATTTTCTCATCATCGGTACGACGCCGATGGCGGAGCCGGCCATGGTGTTCGGCAACCCGCGGCCGTCGCACCGCAAGCTCAAGAAGGGCGACATCGTCAACATGGAGCTCGCCGCCGGCTATAACGGCCTCTCGGCGCAGATCGGCTCGCCGATCACGCTCGGGCCGCCGACCGACATGGTGCGCAAGTTCTGGGACGAGATCACATTGCCCGGCTACGAGAAGATCGTCGCCGAGATCAAGCCCGGCAATGCCACCGACAACATGCGGCTCGCCAGCAAGTTTTTCCGCGACAAGGGCGTGCAGTCGCGCCCCACGCAGGTGCACGGCATCGATATCGTCACCGACAAGCCGCATGTTTTCGCCGAGCGCACCGAGGCCGACGAGATCGACAAGGTGCTCAAGCCCGGCATGATCATCATGGCCGAGCCCAATCCGATCACGGCGGACGGCATGTTCGGCATCTTCCTCGGGCACACCTTCATCGTGACCGAGGACGGCCACGAATGCGTGGACGGCTTTCCGCTCGAGATCGCAGTGGCGACGTGTTGAGAGCGCACGTGCTGACCAAGACCGAAGATATCCGCCGCATTCCCGCCGCCACGCTGCGGGCGTTCCTCGTGGACGCCTTGCGCGCTTGCGGGCTTCCCGAGGCCGACGCCGCGATCGTCGCCGGTGCGATGCTGGAAGCCGACCTCACCGGCTCGGACGCCCACGGCGTCTTTCGCCTCGCCGGCTACGTGCGCCAGCTCCAGCGCGGCGTGATGAACCCGCGCCCGTGCATCAGCGTGGTCGAGCGCTCCCCCGCGACCGCGCTCATCGACGGCGACCAGGGCATGGGGCATGTGGTCATGACCAATGCCGCCGGGCTCGCGATCGAGCTCGCGCGCGATTGCGGCGTCGGCTGGGTCGGCGCGCGCCGCTCCAATCACGCCGGCGCCGGCGCGATTTATGCCGCGATCCCGCTCGAACATGGGATGGTCGGGGTCTACGGCGCGGCATCGAGCGTGAACCACATGGCGCCCTGGGGCGGCACCGAGCCTTTGCTCGGCACCAATCCGATCGCGGTCGCGATTCCCGCCGGCGGCGAGGCGCCGGTGATCCTCGACATCGCGACCTCGCTCGCATCGAACGGTGCCGTCAGGACCCATGAGCTGCAGGGGCGGCCCATGCCGGAGGGCTGGGTGCAGAGTCGCGAGGACGGCTCTCCCATCACCGATCCCGGCCGCATCAACGAGGGCACCTATCTGCCGATGGGCGGCTATAAGGGCAGCGGGCTTTCGATCATCATCGGCCTGCTGGCGGGGACGCTCAACGGCGCCGCGTTCGGCCGCGACGTCAGGGATTTCGCACTGCCTCCCGGCGGCGCGCTTAATGTCGGGCAATTCGTGATCGCACTCGACATCACGCGCTTCCTGCCGCCCGACGTGTTCAAGGCGGAAGTCGACCGCCATGTTCGCGATCTTGCCTCCTCCCGGCGGCTGCCCGGGGTCGACGACATTCGCGTGCCCGGGCAGGGACGCGCGGCGCGAAAGAAGGAGCGGGAGAAGAACGGCGTGCCGCTCAACGCGACGCTCGTTGCCCAGGTCGACGACGTTGCGAAGTCGCTCGGCATCACGGCGCTGAGCGCGCGCCCATGAGTGCGGCCGATGCCCAATCGCCGCTGCCGGGCTCGCCGTTCTGGCGTTTCTCGCTGCGCTTCTACCGCCAGCCCGAGGTCGCCGATGCCTGCATCGCGCTTCAGGAGGAGGCGGGCATCGACGTCAACCTGCTGTTGTTTCTGCTCTGGCACGCCACGCACAGCCGGGCGTTGTCGGCAGCCGAGGTCGTGGAGCTGGAACAGCGGATCGGCCCGTGGCGAGACATGACCGTCATCCCGCTGCGCGCGCTGCGACGTGCATTGAAGTCGCCGCCCAAGCTGGTCGCTGCTGCCGCGGCCGAACTCTTTCGCACCAAGATCAAGGCGGCCGAGCTCGAGGCCGAGCGCCTGCAGCAGGAGGCGATGTACCAGCTCGCGCGCTCCGCGCTTTGGGGACGCGAGGTGTCGTCGCCGGAAGCGGCGGCGCGTGCCAATATCGCGGCCTACGAGGCGATGTGCGGTGCGCCCTTTGCCACCCCCACAGTCGAAACCCTGCTCGCGGCCCTCGCCGGTCTCGAGTGCAAACCGGAGCAATGACCATGGACAAGGACGTCTATGACCGCGGTCTCGCCATGCGCCGCAAGGTGCTCGGCGAAGAATACGTCGATCGTGCGCTCAAGAGCGCCGACGACTTCAACCGCGATTTCCAGCGCATCGTCACCCAGTACTGCTGGGGCGAGGCTTGGGGCGACGATACGCTGAGCCCGCGCGAGCGCTCGATCCTCAATCTGGGCATGATCGCCTCGCTCGGAAAAATGGAGGAGTTCCAGACCCACGTCCGCGGCGCCCTTCGCAACGGGCTTACGCCGAACGAGATTCGCGCGGTGCTCACGCAGATCGCGGTCTATTGCGGTATTCCGGTCGGCGTCGACTGCTTTCGCCTCGCCAAGGCCGTGCTCAGCGAGGGGAAGAAGGGTTGAAGTTCCGTGGAGCGGCCGCCCCCTTCCGGCTAAGCCATTGAATCCGGGCGACTTCCATTGCCTGGCGTTATCAATAGCTTGGTGATTTTTTCTGCCTATGGTCTTGAATGCGCCTTGTTCATGGGCGACTTGGTTGGTGAGCAATTTGGGGTTCGCGTGAGGGGGAGGGGGCATGGTTTTCCGCACAGCTGGTGCCATCGCGACGCTACTGATCGGCCTCGGTGGGGCTGGCGGTCAGGCTTTGGCGCAGTACTATCCGCCTCCTCAGGCCTATCCGCCGCAAGCTTATCCGCCTCCGCAAGGGTATTCGCCGCGGCAGCCGCTTCCTCCCATGGCGGATGCCGACGATGCGCCGCCGCTCAATGCGCCGGTGATGCAGGGCCAACCGCTGCCGCCCGTCGGGCTGGGACCGCAAGCGAACGAGCCGCCGGCCGGAGCCCGATATGGACGCGGAGCTCCCGCTTACCCCGAGGATGCCGTACCGCCGCCGTCCGGTGGCGGCCAGGGGTACCAGCCTGTGCAGTCGCCGCAGGGTTATGAGCCGGCCGCTGCCGGCACGCGTCCCTATTATGGAGCGCCCACTTACGCCGCGCCTGTCCCTCAGGCGGATCCGAACGAGCAGGATGCCGCGCGGCCGCCGCTGCCGATCAACCCCGGCCAAATCGGTCCGGGCCCAGTCGATCCCCGTGTGACCGGATCGACACAAGGCGACCCGCGCAGCATGGCCGCTTTCCCGCCCGAGGTGCGGCCCGAGACCGGCCCGAAAAAGGAATTGGCGCCCCAGTTCCGTCGCACGCTGGTTGATTACCGCACCAAGGAACCGGCGGGCACGATCATCATCGATACGCCGAATACCTACCTCTATCTCGTGCTCGGCCAAGGCAAGGCAATGCGCTACGGCATCGGCGTCGGCCGCGAGGGCTTCACCTGGGCGGGCGCGGAACGGGTGTCCAGGATGGCGGAATGGCCCGATTGGCATCCGCCGGAGGAAATGATCGACCGCCAGCCTTACCTGCCGCGTTTCATGGCCGGCGGCGACGGCAACCCGCTCGGGGCGCGCGCGCTCTATCTCGGCAAGACGCTCTACCGCATCCACGGCACCAATCAGCCTTCGACCATCGGGACCTTCGTGTCCTCGGGCTGCATCCGCCTCACCAACGATGACATCAGCGACCTCTACACGCGGGTGAAGGTGGGCACACGCGTGGTCGTGCTGCCGGGCAAGCCGCCGGCGACCGCCGCGACGGCTGCCGCTCCGCCCGCGGCGCTGCCGCCCAATGGTCAGTCGGTCAACGCGGCGCCGTTTGCTCCGCCGCCCTCCGCAATGGCGCGGTGACGGCATAGCGGCTCTGCTTCGAGCGTAACAAACGTACTCTCCGTGTCATGGCCGGGCTTGTCCCGGCCATCCACGTCTTTGTGGCCTCAATAAAGAAAAAAGACGTGGATGCCCGGCATCGCAGACAAGTTTACGCAGCCCGCGCAGGCTTGACTGGTCTGGACATGACGAGTGACATCACTCCAGCATGCGTACCGGCTTCCCGTCGAGGAAAGCGCGGATGTCGTCGACCACGCCGCCAAAATAGGCGCGGTAGTTCTGCGTCGCGACGTAGCCGAGATGGGGCGTGAGCACGACATTGTCCATCTTGCGCAGTGGATGCGTGGTGGGCAGCGGCTCCACGTCGAATACGTCGAGGCCGGCGCCCGCGATCTTTCCTTCCCGCAAGGCCGCCAGCAGCGCCGCCTCGTCGATGATTGGGCCGCGCGAGGTGTTGATGATGTAGGCCGAGGGCTTCATCAGCGCGAGCTCTTTCGCTCCGACCAGACCGCGGGTGCGCTGGGACAGGATCACGTGAATGGTGATGAAATCCGCCTGGCGGAAAAGATCTTCCTTGCTCACGTAGTCGACGCCGACGTCCTTGCATTTTTCCGGCGTCAGGTTCTGGCTCCAGGCGATCACCTTCATGCCGAACGCCTGGGCAATCTTGGCGGTGCGGGTGCCGAGCTTGCCGAGGCCGAGCACGCCGAGGGTCAAGCCGTCGAGGTCCATGCCGATCGTGGTCTGCCAGGGGGCGCCGGCCTTGAGCCGCGCGTTCTCGTAGCCGATGCGGCGGGTCAACTCGAGCATCAGGCCGATGGCGATGCCGGAGGTCGGGTTGCCGGTCGACGGGGTGCCGCAGACCACGACGCCGCGCTCCTTGGCGGCGGCCACGTCGATCGAGGCATTTCGCAACCCGGTGGTGATGAGGAGCTTGAGGTCCGGCAGCTTCTCGATCACGGCGCGCGGGAAGGGCGTGCGCTCGCGCATGGCGCAGACGATGTCGAAGCCCTGCAGCGCCTTGACGACATTGTCCGGGCCGCCGAGGTGTTCGTTGAACACCTTGATGTCGACGTCTCCCGACACCTTCGACCAATCGGCCACTTTGAGAACGACGTTCTGGTAGTCGTCGAGGATCGCGCAACGGGAGCGAGGCATGGCGAATATCCGTGGTTGGGAGACGGCGGGACGAGAGCAGGCCCTATAGCACACGCCCGCGTGATCTGCTGCGCCCCCCGGCGGGCTTGCCCCGCGCATCCCTCCTCGTTCTCGAGAACGGTGGATTGCATCGGACACTCGGGCCGGTGCCAGAGCGAGTTTCCGCCTTATGGCGTCGGGGGGCTCAGCCAATCCTGCGTCATGAGCTGCCGCAGGTCGGGTGAAGCCATGATCCGAAAAGTGCAGACGTTTCGGATAAGATCATGCGACCAAACAAATGCTTAGAGCGAAATCGCGATTCAATGCGATGCGATTTTCGCTCTGGTCGCGGTGTCGCTGCGGCAGTGACGGGATGTCAGCCGTCTCCAGGCTGATCCGCTCCAAGCGATGGGATCAGCGCCGCACCCGCACGCGGACGAGGGCTGGCATCGCGCCATAGGGGACGACCGGCACCCGGTCGTGCTTGGCGTGCCACTTGGGCCCGGGTCCGCGCATATAGTGCAACTCGGGCCGATAGGGGTCGAGCAGGCTCCTGGCCAGGCCCTGCACGAACTCCGCGCAATCGGCGATGAGGTTCCCCACTGCCTTGTGGCGCACGGTGCAGCTTCGAACTGTTTTTCCCATGACCCCCTCCGGTCGACTGATGTCTTTGCCGGTTCTTGCCTTCGCCCCGCGTCCCTTGCGTGGAGCGCCCCACGGCTGATGATTGTCGGCTCAAATTTGTTAAAAACCAGTAGGAATTCGCCTGCAATTCCAATTCTGTGCGAAGCTGTTGCAGAAAAGCTACGATTAGGGTTAAGGAGCGATGCAATCAGGTCACAGTCGGATGCCAATCGAATGGCGAGGGCGCCGCGGACTGCCCGTGAAGAGCCGGGTCCGGCTATCGGCCGCTCGTGCGCAGCCGAATCAGAGCCGGCGTGGCGTGCGCGTCCGGGGCGGCGGCGGCATCATGTTTGGCATGCCACCTTGGTCCGGGTCCGCGCATGTAGTGCAGTTCGGGCCGGTACGGGTCGAGCACGGCCCTGGCCAGATCCCGGAGCAGGTGGACGAGATCAATCGCGAAGCTCGGCGCCTTGCGGCGGACGGCGAGCATGCGGATGGGACTCCTGGCCGTGATCATGACACTTCTGCCCGGCTGACCGCCTTGGTTGCCCCGCTCGCTGTTTGTCAGCGCGCGCAGCGCGCGGGTTCAATGAACAGCCGGCGGAAGCGATTAAACCTTGGTAACAATCGGCCTGCGATCGCGCGGTCGCTCATTGATCCGCAAGCTACGTCGATTACGCGGCCGCAGATGTAATCGCGCTCACACTTTTCCGTGTTGACCCTGCCAATATTGACGCGCGGCGATCTTGCCCTTGACGGGACATCTCGCTACATCAGCGGCGACTTCCCGACATCCGGCGCCGAGGGGTGCCCAACAACGAAAGCAGGGCGCTGATGGCGCGTCAGTTCATCTATCACATGGAGGGCCTCTCGAAGACCTATCCGGGCAACCGCAAGGTCTTGGAGAACATCAATCTGTCCTTCTATCCCGATGCCAAGATCGGGGTGCTCGGCGTCAACGGCTCCGGCAAATCCACGCTGCTGCGCATCATGGGCGGCATCGACAAGGAGTTCACCGGTGAAGGCTGGGTGGCCGAGGGCGCGCGCGTGGGCTACCTCGAGCAGGAGCCGCAGCTCGATGCGGCGAAAACCGTGCGCGAGAACGTGATGGAAGGCGTCGCGCCACAGAAAGCGATCCTCGACCGCTACAACGAGCTCGCCATGAACTACTCGGACGAGACCGCGGACGAGATGACCAAGCTGCAGGACGAGATCGAGGCCAAGGGATTGTGGGACCTCGATTCCAAGGTCGATCAGGCCATGGACGCGTTGCGCTGCCCGCCCGACGACGCCGACGTGGGGACGCTCTCCGGCGGCGAGCGGCGCCGGGTCGCGCTCTGCCGGCTGCTGCTCGAACAGCCGGACCTCCTGCTGCTCGACGAGCCCACCAACCATCTCGACGCGGAGTCCGTCAGCTGGCTCGAAGGCCACCTGCGCAACTACCCCGGCGCGATCCTGATCGTCACCCACGACCGCTATTTCCTCGACCATGTCACCGGCTGGATCCTCGAGCTCGATCGCGGCCGCGGCATTCCCTATCAGGGCAACTACTCGGCCTGGCTCACGCAGAAGCGCAAGCGGCTCGAGCAGGAGGGCCGCGAGGAAGAGGCGCGCCAGCGCACGCTCGCGCGCGAGCAGGAATGGATCGCGGCCTCCCCGCGCGCGCGGCAGGCCAAGTCCAAGGCCCGCTACCAGCGCTATGAGGACCTGGTGAAGCAGGCGGCGGAGAAGACCACCCAGACCGCGCAGATCATCATCCCGGTGGCGGAGCGGCTCGGGCAGAACGTCGTCGACTTCGAGGGCCTGACCAAGGGATTCGGCGACAATCTCCTGATCGACAATCTCACCTTCAAGCTGCCGCCGGGCGGCATCGTCGGCGTGATCGGCCCCAATGGTGCCGGCAAGACGACGCTGTTCCGCATGATCGTCGGCCAGGAGAAGCCGGACAAGGGCACGATCAAGATCGGCGAGTCGGTGCATCTCGGCTATGTCGATCAGTCGCGCGACACCCTCGACGGCAAGAAGAACGTCTGGGAAGAAATTTCCGGCGGGCAGGACGTCATCCTGCTCGGCAAGCGCGAGGTGAATTCGCGCGCCTATTGCTCGAACTTCAACTTCAAGGGCGCCGACCAGCAGAAGAAGGTCGCCTCGCTCTCGGGCGGCGAGCGCAACCGCGTGCATCTCGCCAAGATGCTCAAGTCCGGCGCCAATGTGCTGCTCCTCGACGAGCCCACCAACGATCTCGACGTCGATACGCTGCGTGCGCTCGAGGAGGCGCTCGAGGATTTCGCCGGTTGTGCGGTCATCATCAGCCACGACCGCTGGTTCCTGGACCGCATCGCCACCCACATCCTGGCCTTCGAGGGCGACAGCCACGTCGAATGGTTCGAAGGCAACTTCCAGGATTACGAGCAGGACAAGATGCGCCGGCTCGGGACAGATTCCACCATTCCCCATCGCATCAAGTACAAGAAGTTCTCGCGCTAGATCATCTTCGGCGTCGTGCAAACCGAAGATGCTTCGGTTTATGCGCCCTGCCGTAGTCTGCGACCAACCGCTTCGCACTTTGCCGTAAGATGCTCCGATGGCCGAAGACTGGAACGCGCGGCAATATCTCAAATTCGAGGACGAGCGCACCCGCCCGCCGCGCGATCTGCTGGCGCAGGTGCCGCTTGAGTCTCCGCGCCGGATCTTCGATCTCGGCTGCGGGCCCGGCAATTCCACCGAGCTGCTCATCGAACGCTATCCGCAGGCGGAAGTGGTCGGCCTGGATTCCTCGCCCGATATGCTGCGCCAGGCGCGCGAGCGGCTGCCCGACGGCAGCTTCCTCGAGGCCGATCTCGCGGCCTGGCGCCCGCCAGCGCGCACGGACCTGCTGTTCGCCAACGCGGTCTTTCAATGGGTCCCCGATCACCCCGGGGTGCTGCAGCGTCTGCTCGCGGCATTGCCCGCGGGCGGCGTATTGGCGGTGCAGATGCCCGACAACACGCAGGAGCCGGCGCTTGCGTTGATGAGCGAGGTGGCAACGAGCGGGCCGTGGGCCGATGAGCTCGCGCTGGCAGCGGCCGCACGCGACGATCTGCCGCCGCCGGCGGCCTATTACGATCTGCTCAGGCCGCTCTGCACACGGCTCGACATTTGGCACACGGCCTACAACCACGTGCTGGCGGGGCCCGAGGCGATCGTCGAATGGTTCCGCGGCTCTGGGCTGCGGCCCTTTCTCTCCCCGCTCGACGAGAACATGCGCCGGGGTTTCATCGCCGACTATACCGCGCGTATCACGCAGGCTTATCCCGCGCGCTTCGATGGCCGGGTGCTGTTGCGGTTCCCGCGACTGTTCATCGTCGCGGTGCGGTGAGCGGGCCGGCGTCTGTCTTGACCCTGGAGGTTGTCATTTGCCCGGCTTGACAGCGCAAGCTGGGTTTACCCGACTTGCGCCCGTCAATATTGCGGAAATCCGGCAAGCCCGACTTCCGTTGCAATCCATCGTCCTGGGAGAATGCGCATTCACTCTTTGCGAACAAGATGGACCCGCGGGTCATGCCCGCGGCGACACAAGGGTCCGGCAATTTCATCCGCGTGATTGGACGTTACGCCGCGCCCGAATTTCTTCCCTTCACTCGCACCTTGGTCGCGATCGGGCCGGTGTCGCCCACGTCCTCGTTGTAGTAGACGTCGTCGCCGCGTTCGAGGTGGTCGAAGTCGCCGTTGAGCAGCGAGTTGCGGTGAAAGTAGAGCAGGCCGCCCTCCTTGGTCATCAGGAACCCGAAATCCTGCTCCGGCGTGATCTCGGCGACCTGGCCCAGCGATTGGTTTCCGGCGTCGTGGTCACCGACCTTGGTGCGGCCGTTGCGCTGCTCCTTGATGTCGACCAGTTGCCGCTCGGCGAGGCGGAACGCCTCGACGATGGCATGGTGCAGATCGGGATGCTTGTACTTGCGCAGCAGATGTTCGGGCTCGTGGCTGATGAGGAAGTGCTTGCGCCCCGGCAGACCGAGCTCGATGTGCACGACCGGGGGGATGGTATTGCCGGGATTGACGGCGCGCTGCTCGACGCGTACGCGACAGGAGATCAGACGATCGTAGATGCGTTCGAGATCGGCGACCCGCGCGCGGATCTCGTTCTCCGCCTGCTGCGAGCTTTCGACATTGTGGAAGGCGATTTCGAGCGGCACGTCCATGGTCGCAACTCCTTATCTTCGGCGCATTTTCGTCATTTTGTTAACGCGCGGGCGATCCGAATCGTTGCAGGGGAAGGCTCGCCCCGCCAGTGCCGGATGAGTTCTTCTTCAGGGATGAGTTCCTCTTCAGGACAAGTCAATGATGCCCATCAATCATCGCCGGCTGCTCGGTCGCTGGATTACGTCGGCGCTCGCGGCCGTCACCGCGGCTTTTCTTGCGGCACCCGCCTGCGCCGCCGACGCCGCATTCCAGAAATGGCTTGCCGATCTCTGGCCGCAGGCCCAAGCGCTCGGGGTTTCGCGCGCCACCTTCGACGTGGCGACGCGCGGCCTCGAGCCGGATCTGAGCCTGCCGGATCTCGATCTCCCGGGCCGCGAGGGCGTGCCGCCGCGCGGGCAGGCCGAGTTCGTGCAGACTCCGGCCGATTACGTCAGAGAAAAGAACATCGCCTATCTTGCCGCGCAGGGAAAGAAGCTCGCCGCCCAGCACGGCCGCACGCTCGCCGCGATCGAGCAGCAATTCGGCGTGCCCGGGAACGTGCTGCTGGCGATCTGGGGCCGCGAGACCGCGTTTGGCGGCTACAGGCTGCCGAAGAATGCCATCACCGTGCTCGCCACGCAGGGTTATTACGGCCGGCGCAAGGACATGTTTCGGCAGGAACTGCTCTACGCGTTCAAGATGCTGGAAGAGGGCCACGTCAAATTCGCGGACATGCGCAGTTCCTGGGGGGGCGCCATGGGCCTCACCCAGTTCCTGCCCTCCGAGTTCTACAAGTACGCGGTCGATTTCGATGGCGACGGCAAGAAGGACATCTGGACCTCGGTCCCCGATGCGCTTGCGTCGGCGGCGCAGCAACTCGTCGGCAAGGGCTGGCAGCGCGGCACGCGCTGGGCCTACGAGGTGCACGCGCCGCAGGGCGTGGACTGCACCATCGGCGTGCCGGCGGTAACGCGCCCGCTCGGCGAGTGGCTCAAGCAGGGATTCGTGCTCGCCTATGGGCGCAAGCCCGCTCCCGCCGAGCTCGGCGAGCCGGCGTCGCTGCTGCTTCCGGAAGGTACCTACGGGCCGGCGTTCCTCACGCTCAAGAACTACTATGTCATCAAGGAATACAATTTCTCCGATCTCTACGTTCTGTTCGTCGGCCATTTGAGCGAGCGCATAAGCGATTCGCGTCCGTTCGAGACGCCCTGGAGCAAGAACGCGCAGCTGCGCACCGCACAGGTCGAGACGATGCAGCGCACGCTGACCAAGCTCGGCCTCTACAAGGACAAGATCGACGGCAAGGCCGGCATGCTCACGCGCTCGGCGCTCGGCGCCTATCAGAAGGCGAATCAGCTCAAGGTCGATTGCTGGCCGACCGCGGCCGTGCTCGAGGACATGCAGCGACGGGCGGCCAAGAACTGAACCGGCCTCGCCCGCCGCATACGAAATGGCCGGCTCGCGCGAGCCGGCCATGATGTCAGAGCGGGACGACGTTTACACCGTGAGCGTCGGTGCACCGAAAGCCGTGGTTCCGATGCGGGAAGGCCCGATCGGATCGAGGCGTTGCGCCGCCGCTCAGCAGGCGACGCGCACCGGCCTCACGACCCATGCCTGCCACCGATTGGACCATACCTCCTGATCGACGATGCAGGTGCGCGGCGCCGCATAGACCGGTGCAGGCTCGACATAGGCCGGCCGCGCATTCGCGGCGGCGCTGCCGATGATGGCGCCTGCGACCAGACCTCCGACAACCCCGGCGCCGACCGCGCAGCCGAAGCAGCGGGCATCCGCCGTCGTCGGGATGGCAGCGGTCGCCGCCGCCATGGCCGTAGCCGCAACCAGAGCAGTGAGAAGTCTTATTCATCAGCGTCTCCTTGAGCGTCGGCTGGCGCCGAGCGCGTTAAGGCTCGGCTGGCGCCGAGCGCGGGAAAGGGTTGCGATATCCGAATAGCCCCGAATGAGCCATATCCCCCGATACAGCCGCTTCGGTATCTTGCCGGTTAATTTGTCGGAATTGGGGTGGCTCCTGGGCGCAAGGCTGGCGCGGGTCGCGGATAAAGGAACGCCGCAACTCCCCGCGGGGAGCGCGGGCGCCGAGTTGTCCGCCAGCCCGGGGCCGCGGTCACTTTCAGCATACGCGATAGCGATATCCGCGCCGCCAGCGCCAGCAGTTGTAATAGGGCCGGGGTGCGTAGTAGCCGGAGTAGGCCGGGGCGTAGCCGTAATAGGCGGGGGCATAGCCGTAATAGGCCGGAGCGTAGCCGTAATAGGCTGGCGCGGAGTAGCCGTAATAGCCGGGATAATATCCATACCCGTATCCGTAATACGGCCTTGCGAATGCGCTGCCGATGATCGCTCCGGCGGCCAAGCCAATGGCGGCGGGGCCCCACCAGCCCCAGCGGGCATCCGCCGTGGTTGGGGTGGCAACCGCTGCGACGGCGATCGTCGCCGCTGCGGCAAGAGCAGTCACGGTTTTCCTCATGGCGTCACCTCAGCGTGAAATGCAAAGTTGAGAATGAACGGCAGCTTGATTGCAATGTTCCACGCGGAGACTGAACCCGGGCTGAACGGAAGCGCCACGATTGCCGCGATGTCGCCACGATTGTTTTTGCAGTGCGGCCGGGATTCCCCGCCCGGGTTGTTTTCGAAACGCGATCGCTACCCTGGCCTCGCGTTCTCGGCAGGGCGGCCTTCACCACGCCGACCTCCTGGCTTTCGTCCGGCAAGGGGGCGAGCTAGCTTCGCTCGGTTGCTTGCTGGCGCAGGAGGTACCCGGTGCTGACCCGACGCGACATCATCGCGACCGCAGGCCTGACCCTGATCGCCGGTGCAAACGCCGGCCCGGCGGGCGCGCAGGGCGGCTATCCGGACCGGCCGATCCGCATTCTCGTCGGCTACCCCGCCGGCGGCGGGGTAGACATCGTGGCGCGGCTCCTGGGCGAGCCGATCAAGGCGGCGCTCGGGCAATCCGTCATCGTCGAGAATTGTACCGGCGCGAGCGCGATGATCGCCGCGGGGGCGGTCGCGAAATCGCCGCCCGACGGCGGCACGCTGCTGATGGCGGCGTCGGGCGAGGTTGCGATCAACCAGCATCTCTACAGGGACAAGATGAGCTACGATCCGCTGCGCGAGCTTGTTCCGGTCGCGCTCGTGGGCATCGTGCCGTGCGTGGTGGTGGTCGCGGCGCAGACGCCGGTGCGCAGCGCCGCCGAATTGATCGCCTATGCGCGCGGCCATCGCGGCAAGCTCTCGTTCTCCTCGTCCGGCATCGGCAATCCGCAGCAGCTCGCCGGCGAGCTGATGAACAGCATGGCCGGCACCGACGTGCTGCACGTGCCCTATCGCGGCTCGGCGCCGGCCGTCACCGACGTCGCCACCGGCGCCATCACCATGAGCTTTTCCAGTCTTGCCGCCGCGCTGCCGCTCATCCAGGACGGCAGGCTGCGCGCGGTCGCCGTGACGTCGCGCGAGCGCATGCCGCAACTGCCCGACGTGGTGCCGCTCGCCGAGGCCGCGCCCGAGCTCAAGGGCTACGAGCTGCTCAATTGGTTCGGACTGTTCGCGCCAGCGGCAACGCCGGACCCGATTCTCGCGCGCCTCAACGAGATCGTGACGACGGCGCTGCGCGACAAGGCGATCGCCGGGAAGCTCGAGGCGCAGGGCATCGTGCCGCGCATCATGACGCCCGCGCAGGCGCGCGCCTTCGTTGTGGCGGAGGCCGAGAAGTTCGGCAGGATCGTCGCGCAGGCCAACATCAAGGCGGAGAATTGAGCGCCGTCACGGGGCAAAGATCGCGTTGAGCAGCGCCGCCAGCCGGAAGCCCGCTTTGGCGAGCTGGATCTTCGCCCGCTCCCCGGCCCACTCGTCGTAGGCCGGATCGACCGAGGTGGTCCAGCTGCACGAGGGGAACGACTGCGGGCCCTTGCGGATCACGAGGCGGTCGTGCGCTTCGGCCGCGAGCGGCATCGCCTCGCTCGCCCATTGTTCCGCCCAGGTTTCCGGCGGGCCGGCGGTCTGCCATCCGGCGGGCGGCGCGGCGGCGAGCAGCCGGGCAAAGTCCAGCTCCGATTGCGCCACGCCGGCCGCTTGCATCGCCCGCACCACGGCCGCGCCGTCCCAGTAGAAGTGCAGGTTCTCGGCCGGCGGGACCGCCGGGGCCGGCGCGGCGAGCGCGATCAGGTTGCCGCCCACGGTCGGCGCGATGGTATCGCCGATCCCGAATTTCGGCGGGCCGCCGACGACGACGTTGGGATCGACGCTGGTCTCGCAGCTGCTGTCGAAATATTTGGCGCCGACATGCAGGGGCTGGTGGATGTCGCCGACGAGATGCGCGAGCAGCCACACCGCCTCGGTGTCGGTGAGCTTGACGCCGGGCTTCGGCGGCGGCGTCTTGCCGCGCAGCTGCGCGACCGCGTAGGCGATCATCTGCACCACGTCGGTGTCGCTCGTCCCGGCGCTGCCGGCCAGATATTTCGGCTGCTGCAACGGCACATCGGTGAAGTGAAAGCCGGCATGGTGTTTGTTGCGTTCCGCATATGCCTTCTCTTCGTCGGACGACGGGCGGCCGCAGAACGCCACGTTGTTCGCTTTCGCGCAGTCCGGAAACACCGCGACCTCGCGCAGGCTGCGCTTTTGCCACACGGCGCCGCTGGCGAGCGTGATGTCCAGCAGCGCGCTCACCCGCTTCTGCGCATCCCGATAATGTTCCTGCAGGACGAGATCGGCGATCGCGCCGACGATGCGGTGTCCGGGATAGTCCCACGCCGCGGCGGGCAGCGGTACGGCGATCGCCGCGCAGGCGGCGAGACACGCCGCTCCAATCCTGGTGTGCACGACCGTTCCTCCGTGGTGGGAGCAGTAAACTCTATACGTGCATTATTGCACCATTAAACGCTTAGCGCGAGATGATTTTCGACCGCCGTGCAGACTTTCATCGGGCGCCGGATGACGGCGACGCCAGCCTGTAGCGCAGCCTTACGTCATGTCGATTACGGGCTCGATTACGGGCCAGGGCTGCACGGCGGGCTGCCCGCGAGCGCATCCATGCCTCACGTGCCGGCGCTCATTGCGGCGCCGGAATCGGGACCTCGTGCACCTTCATCGCCAGCGCCACCGACGTGTAGTAGCCCAGGAGCGCCAGCACCTCCGCGACGCCGTTGCGGCCGAGCGCGGTCTCGATCTCGGCGAACTCGGCATCCTGCAGCTTCGCGCCGGACACCAGCGCCCTGGCGAACTTGTACACCGCGCGTTCGTGCGCATCGGCGAGCGCGGGCTCGCCGCCGGCGAGGATCGCGTCGATCGTGTCCGGCGTGAGGCCGGCGGCCTTGCCTTCGCGGATATGCGCCTGCCTGACGTAGTCGCCTTGCCAGTGCTGCGCGATGACCAGGATCGCGATTTCCACCTCGCGCTTCGAGAGCGACGAGCGTCTGTTGAGAAACGTCCCGATCTGCTCCATGCCGCTCGCGAGCGTCGGACTATGGATCCAGATCTTGTAAGGGCCGAGGATGCGGCCGCGGCCGGCGGTGAGCTGGTCGAAGACCTTGGTCTGCTCCGGCGTGAGCTTGTCCGGCGGGATTTCGAGAATGCGGTTCATGCGATGGGTATCCTCGGCGATATTGCCGGCTTGATCATAGGGAACGAAGCTCGGATGGAATCGCGGGGTGCGATAGCGAAGCGTATCGCACCATATCGTCGCGCCCGACGCCAGCGGCGGAATGCGCCGGCGCTATTCCGCCCTACAAGCTACGTCCCCTGAGCCCGCTCAGAAGAACCGGTTCTTCGGCCGCGGCAGGCCGAGATTCTCGCGCAGCGTCTTGCCTTCGTAGTCGCGCCGGAACAGGCCGCGCCGCTGCAATTCCGGCACCACGCGCGCGACGAAATCGTCGAGCCCGCCGGGAAGATACGGGAACATGATGGTGAAGCCGTCGGAGCCTTCCGTGGCGAGCCATTCCTCCATCTCGTCGGCGATGCTCGTGGGCGAGCCGACCAGGGCGAGCCCGGAATAGCCGCCCAGCCGCTGCGCGAGCTGCCGCACCGTCAGCTTCTCCCGCTGCGCCAAGTCGATGGCGCGCTGGCGGCCGCTCTTGCTGGCGTTGCTCTCGGGGATGTCGGGCAGCGGTCCGTCCGGATCGAACTTGGAGGCGTCGTGCCCGAGCGCGATCGAGAGCGAGGCGATGGCGTTGGCGTAATGGACGAGGCCGTCGAGCCGCGCGCGCTTGGCGCGCGCCTCCTCCACGCTGTCGCCGACGACGACCAGGCAGGCCGGCATGATCTTGAGATGGTCGCGCGCGCGGCCCGCCTTTTCCGCCCGGCCTTTCACGTCGGCGTAGAACTCGCGCCCGGCGGCGAGGTTGTTCTGGGCCGTGAACACCATTTCCGCGGTCTCGGCCGCGAGCTGGCGGCCGGCGTCGGAGGCGCCGGCCTGCACGATGACCGGCCAGCCCTGGATCGGCCGCGCGATGTTGAGCGGGCCGCGTACGGAAAGATACTTTCCTTTGTGATCGAGCACATGCAGCTTGTCCGGATCGAAATAGATGCCGGCGTCGACGTCGCGGATGAAGGCGTCGTCCGCCCAGCTGTCCCACAGGCCGGTGACCACGTCGTAGAACTCGCGCGCCCGGGCGTAGCGCTCGCCGTGCTCCATGTGGTCGGTGAGCCCGAAATTGCGCGCCGCATCCGGATTGGAGGTGGTGACGATGTTCCAGCCGGCGCGGCCGCCGCTGATATGGTCGAGCGAGGCAAATCGCCGAGCAACGTGATAGGGCGCGTCGAAGGTGGTCGAGCCGGTGGCGACCAGGCCGAGATGCTCGGTCGCTCCCGCCAGGGCCGCCAGCAACGTGAACGGCTCGAACGACGTCACCGTGTGGCTGCGCATGAGCGCGTCGAGCGGCATGTTCAGCACGGCGAGATGATCGGCCATGAAGAAGGCGTCGAACTTGCCGCGCTCCAGCGTCTGCGCGAAGCGCTTGAGATGCGCGAAATTGAAATTGGCGTCGGGAAACGCGCCGGGATAGCGCCAGGCGCCGGTATGGATGGTGGCCGGCCGCATGAATGCGTTCAGCCGCAGTCGACGCGATGCCGCCATGGATAACTCCCTGCGCGCCCTGCGGACGCATTCAAGAAACGATGCACCTTAACGATGCACCTATATAGCCGCGCCCGAATTTTTGGGAAGCCGATGCGCGCGGGCTGCCGTGATCGAGAATTTGAATCTCTCGCGGCGGGCCGACCGCGACCGAATTCTGTCGCGCGCGCCGCGCGCCGGGGAGGTCGCGGCTACGCGCCGACGCGATTGCAGCGGCCATGGCGCGGGCACGGCGCGTGCGCGCCGTTGCCCGCTCGCGCTTGTTTGGGTCGCGCCGGCGCGACGGTCGGCATCAACCCGATATCTGAGGGAAATTATGCCGTCCCGGCCCCAGGCGAGCGCCGCTCGCGAAGCGGGGGGACCGAACGCATCGGAAACCGGCAGGGATGCTCGATTGGGATGCGGCTTCGAGCCTGCCTCGACCGCTCCGCAAGGGCGGCCTAGGAGAGCGCAGGCTCAGAACGCGAAGGCGTTCAGGACGAGGGTGCAGGCGAATAACGCACCCAGGATCAGTCCGAACAGTTGGGTAATCCGACGCTCGCTCATGGTCCAGCCCCTTACATACCAAGGGTTAGTCGCGCGAGCGGACCGTTCGGTTCAATGGAGTGCGTGAAGGGGCGAGCCAATAACCCAACCCCGGGCAATTCGCGGCGCTGCTGTCACGTCTTCAGCGCCACCGCGGCGCGGTCGCGCTCGATGAACGCCACGAGTTCTTTCGCCAGGTCGCTGAAAAGCTGAAGCTTTCCGGTGTCGAGCGGCTCGCTGAGCAACTGCAGCACGAACGTGTCCGCGCCGTCGGCGAAGCCCGGCCCCAGGCCGCAGAAGAAAAAGCCGAGGCCGCGCGCCGCTTCGGTCAACAGCGCAAGTCCGGGATCCGCGATCGGCGCGGAAAGTTGCACCGAACTGGCGCCGAGCGCCTTCACGTCGCGCAGCGCCTGCGCCAGTTCGATGGCGGCGTTGGGGCCGATGCGGTCGAATGAAATCACCCCGTAGCCGCGGTCGCTCACCCTGATCCCGGTGTGGGAATCCGCCGCCAGCGCGGCAGCGGGGGCGGCGACCGACGCGGTGACACCCAGGCTGGCGTAGAGCTTGAGCAGCACGTCGCGATAGGGCGCGGGGGCGTGGATGCTGCGCGCGCCGGGCGGCCGCACGAAGCGGAACGTGCGCAGATAGCTCTGGCGCTGTCCCGCGGTGGGGCAGGGGACGCCCTTGGGACGGAAATCCTCGGGATTGGCGCCCAGCAGCGCGGCGCAGACCGGCATGCCGGCGCGTTCGTCGTTGCGCTGCGAGAAGGTGTGGATGGTCAGCGGCTCCGCGTAGATCCCCTGCAGGTCGTGCTTGGGCGCCTCCTGCGACAGGCGTTCGGTCATGCGCTCGAGCAGGCCGTGGCCGCGGAAGGCCGAGCGGACGACGGCCTCGCCACGTTCCGCCACCCGCATTCCGGGCTCGCGCTCGAGCGCGACATGGCCGATCACCTCGCCCTCCTCGTCCCGCGCCACGGCCGGAATGAGCTCGCCGTTCTCGACCTTGTCCCAATAGCGGCGGGTCGAGAACACCTCGGAGTGCACGTAGTGATGGCCATAGACCTCGAGGAAGCAGCGCGCGATCGCCGCCGCATCCTTCTTGCGCGGCAGGTCGATGACGAAGTCGCGCGCGGCCGTTGCGACCGCCGGCGCCGCCGGCGCCGCGGCGGGCGCGTCATCCTGAACGAGCGCGGCGGGCGCCGCTTCCGCCTCCTCGCTCAGGCTGCGGTGGATGCTGACCTCCCAGCCGTCGATCCCGTGCTCGTGCCAGGCGATGCCGCCGTCGCGCCGGGTGTGGCCGGCGAGCGATGCCGCGATATTGGCGAACCGGGAATAGCCGTGCAGCAGAATCCGGGTCTTGACCTCGCGGCGCGCGCACAGCGTGACGATGCGCACGCGCTCGCGGCCCGATCCGGGCGTGCAGAGCGCCTGCCAGATCTCGGCGGCGTCGCGCGCGATCAGGCTCGCCACCGCGACCGGCGCGCCCTCCGCGAGCGCGGCCTCGCGCACGAACGCGCGCACCAGTTCGCTTCGCTCCGGCTCGAGCACGAGCTGGAGTTCGGAGAAGCGCGGAACCGTGGGCTTGGTCATGGCGGGCACCCCGGGCAATGGCGTCGGCGATGGTCGGTGCGCCGGTTTGCACGGATCCGGTCCGAGCCGGCGGCGACGGTGGCGATGGTTTCTGTGCGGCCAGCCTATCCTGCGGGCTTGATCCACCACCGCTGCTATAGGCACACTTGCGGAAACGCAACAGCATGGTGAACACGATGTTTTGTCCCGCATTCAAGCCCTTGGCCCTGTTGCCGGCGCTTTTGCTCGGCGCGGCGCTGGTCTCCGGTTCGTCGGCGCTCGCCCAGAACGCCGTGCGCGTCGGCGCGCCGCTCCCGCTCACCGGCCCGCTCTCGCCCGAAGGCGTCAAGCAGAAGGAGGGCTACGACCTGTGGGCCGAAACCGCCAACGCCAAGGGCGGCATCAAGGCCGGCGGCAAGGCCTACAAGGTCGAGATCGTCTACGTCGACTACGCCTCCAACACGCCGCGCGCGGTGCAGGCGGCCGAGCGCCTGATCACCGACGACAAGGTCAACTTCCTGTTCTCGCCGTTCGGTTCCGGTGCCGCCAAGGCCGCCAGCAACGTCTCGGAGAAATACGGCATTCCGACCATCGCGGCCACCGCATCGTCGGCGCAGGTCTACGACCAGGGCTACAAATATCTGTTCGGCACGTTCACACCCAACGACACCCTGACCGAGCCGCTTGCCGACATCGTGAGCAAGCGCTACGCCGCCGTGAAGCGCGTCGCCATCCTCGCCCGCAACGATCTATTTCCGCTCGCGATCGGCGAGGAGATGCAGAAGTCGGCGAAGAAGCGCAACCTCGACGTCGTGATGTTCGAGAAATACGCCATCGGCACGCTCGACCACGCTTCGGCGATCACGCAGATGCGTGCCGCCAAGCCCGACTGGGTATTCGCGACCGGCTACATCAACGACCTGATCCTGATCCGCAAGCAGATGAAGGACCTCGGGCTTGGCGCGCCGGTCGTGACCATGATCGCCGGGCCCGCCTACAAGGAATTCATCGACGCGGTCGGCCCGCTGGCGGAGAACATTTCGAGCGCGGCGTGGTGGCATCCGGCCGTGCGCTACAACGGCAAGGGCGTGTTCGGCTCGACCGAGAGCTTCGACAGGCTCTGGAGCTCGAAATACCACAACGAGCCGGACTACGCGCAGGCCTCCGCCGCCGCCGCCGGCGAGATCCTGCAGCTCGCCATCGAGAGCGCCGGTACCCTCGATCCGGCCAAGGTGCGCGACGCGCTCGCCGCCATGGACACCGAGACGTTCTTCGGGCGCATCAAGTTCGGAGCGACCGGCCAGATCAGCTCGCTCGATCCTCCCGTGTTCCAGCTGCAGGGCGGCAAGCCGGTGGTGATCTTCCCCGATTACATCAAGCAGGCCGACTTCAAGTTCGGCGTGCAGTAGACGTAAATCTGCCCCTTGTCGTCCCCGCGAAAGCGGGGACCCATATTCCAGAGCTGGTGGTTATGGGTCCCGGCTCGCGCTCGCTGTGCTCGTTGGCCGGGACGACGGGACAAAGCGAAGCTGGCAAGGAGAGAGCCATCATGACGGACGCCGTCGATTTTGCCGCGGGCGGCTACCGCTTCCTGCCGAGCGTGTTCCAGTATTCCGGCGGCGCCGCGGCGCTGCCCGGCCATGCCATCGAGCGCGTGCGGTTCCGCAGCCCGCTGCCGCTCGCGGAGGGATTCGCGCGCATCGAGCGCATCATCGGCGCGGCAGGGCGGCCGCTGACCGCGTTCTGCGCCTGCGAACTGCGCTCGCCCGCGCCGTTCACCGAGCAGGGCTTTCGCGCCTTCAACGAGGTCTACGTCGTCACGCTGGAGAAATGGGGCCTGTTCGACGGCAAGGTGAATCCGGTCGCGCGCAGCAATGTGTGTCCCGAAATCGATCCGCCGCCGGAGCCCTCGTTCTACGCTTTCGCCTTCACCGTCGCCCGCGCCGATCCAGCGGCGAGCTTCGTGATCTCGGGCGGCGCCGAGGCGCGCGAGGGCGGCGCCAGCTACCGCGAGCGCACCATCCGGCGCGGCGAAACCACGCCCGACGCCATGGCCGAGAAGGCGCGCTACGTGCTCGGCGAGATGGAGCGCCGGCTCGCCGCCCTCGGCTTCACCTGGGCCGACACCACGGCGACGCAGGTCTATACCGTGCAGGACCTCCATCCGTTCCTCGCCGACGAGATCGTGCGCCGCGGCGCCGCCCGCGCCGGGCTCACCTGGCACTTTGCCCGGCCGCCGGTGCACGAGCTCGAATACGAAATGGACTGCCGCGGCGTCGGCCGCGAGAGCGTGGTGTAGCGCATGTTCCGGAAAAGTGGGAACCGGTTTTCCAAAAGAACATGCGCAGAATCGAAGATCGAGAGCGCATCACGATTCGACCTAATCGGGATGCGCTCTAGGGACGGGGCAGACCGCTCAACAGCGTATCGGCCTTGCGCAACGACTTGAGCGTCGGGGTCGATTTGGCCGGCTCGCCGGGCGTGAGGTCGGTGCCGATGATGATCTTGGCCATCAGGCGGTCGGACCCCGGCGTCAGTCCGTATCCGACGCCGGCATTGACGTCGAAGCGGCCGACGGTGAAGTCGACCACGGCGTAGAGGTTGTGCTGCTGCTCGTTGAGCGGCACGAAATTCTGCAGGGGGCCGAGATCGGTATAATACTCGACCCCGACCGAGAGGTTCTCGCCGAGCTTGCGCGCAAAGCGGGCGGCGGGCGCGAACACCGCGCCGCCGTTCTGTCCGAAACCGATGTCGACGATCGGGTTGACGATGAACTCGTAGTCCCCCTTGCGGACGCCGACGATCGGCCGGATTTCGATGTTCCATTGGGTGTCGGAGAATTGCGGCATGGCGTAGCTGAACTCGAAATTGACGCCGTAGAAGAATTCCCGCTCCGCGGCGTGCGGGATGACGAAGAGCTCGCGGAGCTTGATGACGTTGGAGTAGGGCGTTCTTTCCTGGTCGACCGCAAAGGGCGCGTAGAACCCCATCTCCCACCAGTCGGTGATGCCATAGGCCCATTCCGGCGTACCGTTGAGCGCATGATTGGGGATGAGGCCGCCGGGGAAATCGGGCTCCTTGCGGCCGATGAAGGCGTAGTTGAGATGCAGTTGCATCGTCCACTGCCCGACCTTGGCGATGTCGGCGTTGTAGACCTGGATCTCGTCGACGGCATGCGCGGACATCGCGCTCGCGAGGAGCAAGCTCGCCGCCAACGGGATCGATCGTCGAAAAGCAGTGATCATCTGACACACGTCGACGCGCCAAGCGCGAGGCACATGCTTTCGAAACGGCGGCGCATGGTTGCGCCGCGGCCACACATCATTAGAATTATTCCAAACTCTCGGACGGGGATGAAGCATGACTTTCAATTCGAAGACGACGTGGGGCTGGCCCGCGAAGACGCTGCACTGGGTCGGCGCGGTGATCATCCTCCTGCTGCTCGGGCACGGCTGGTGGATGACGCATATGACGCCGCGGCCCGATCGCCTCGCCAATTATGCCGGGCACTCCGCGCTGGGCTACGATCTGCTGGCGCTGATCGTGCTGCGGCTGTTGTGGCGATGGCTCAATCCGGTGCCGGAGCTGCCTGCCGATCTCAAGCCGTGGGAGCGGCTGGCCGCCCGTCTCGGGCACGCCTTGCTCTACGTCCTCATGTTGGTGGTATCGCTGACGGGCTGGATGGTCGCCACGACGTTCCGCGTTCCCATGACCAAGGACGTGTTCGGGATCGACGTGCCGCCGCTCGTGACCACGGTGGATCGTTCGGTGCGCCAGTGGATCGAGGAGTCGCACAAGGTCCTCGCCTACGTGCTTGCCGCGGTCGTGCTCATTCACGTCATCGGAGCGCTGCGTCACCACATCCTCAAGCGCAACGACGTCCTGCGGCGCATGACCTGGGGCATGCGAGCTCAATCGTGAGCGCAGGCGGGCCGCGAGCGGAGAGCTCCTCCGGCCGCCTGCCAAAGGAACACGCGCGAGTGATTTGATTCAGGCTCAAGAGGCGTCCCGGCAGCGGCGCTTCCATGGCTGCCGACGCTCGACCTCTTCCCCGGTTGGTTAATGAAGTCCTGAAAATTCGCGCTCGAGAATCGGCCCGGCCCGGGCGCGTCCGTCGGCGCGTGCCGCGCGGAGGGACGGCGATGATCGCACTCTCGCGCGCGTCATGGACGAGCGCGCCCGGCGCCGGGCACCCCTGCGGGGGCGGGTTTCACGATCGCCGCCGTGCACGGGTTCATCTCGTTGTTTTCATTGATCGAGAGCGTCTTCCGGGATGTCCGGGTCCGTGCCGGCGCGGGAACGCGGAGCTTGCTGCGATTTCGCCGTCGCGTCGGGGCGGCGGTCGTCCTCGGCGGCGGCGGAAATCGAACTGATTTGCTTTGGTCAAGCCCAGCCACGCGCGTCGCAATCAGGCGGAACCGGAGAACAAAAGCAGGACTCCAAGCGGCACCCGAAAATTGCTATCTACATTGCGGTCCCCGTAGCGGTTTGTAGGAGCGTGTATCGTGGCGCCGCGTGCATACTGGAAGGGCTACCTCAAGCTCTCGCTGGTCTCCTGTCCGATCGCGTTGAGCCCCGCCACCTCGGCCTCCGAGCGCATCTCGTTCCGGCAGATCAACAAGAAGACCGGCAACCGCCTGCGCCAGCAGCTGGTGGACGAGGAGACGCGCGAACCGGTGGAGGCGGCGGACAAGGGCAAGGGCTACGAGGTCGACAAGGGCGTCTACATCGAGGTCGAGGACGACGAGCTCGAGGCGATCGAGGTGGAGAGCAAGCACACGATCGAGATCGATCGCTTCGTGCCGGCGGCGCAGATCGACAAGCGTTTCTACGACAGCCCGTATTACGTCATGCCCACCGACACCGTGGGGCAGGAGGCCTTCGCGGTGATCCGCGACGCCATGCGCGGCAAGGGCATGGTCGCGCTCGGCCGCATCGTGCTGGCCAAGCGCGAGCGCGTCATCGCGCTCGAGCCCTACGGGAAAGGCCTGCTGGGAACGATGCTGCGCTACGGCTACGAGGTGCGCAAGCCCGAGGAATATTTCGACGGCATCGAGGACATCAAGGTGCCGGGCGAGATGCTCAAGCTTGCCGAGCATATCCTCGACACCAAGAAGGGCGACTTTGAGCCGGCCGAGTTCGAGGACCACTACGAGACCGCGCTGGTGGAGCTGCTGCGCAAGAAGCAGGCCGGTTTCAAGCCGCCGAAGAGCAAGGAGCACCTCGTCGCGCCTCGCAACGTCATCAATCTCATGGACGCGCTGCGTCGCAGCGTCGAGGCCGAGCGCGGCGCGGCGCCGGCGCAGGCCAAGAAGGGCCGCAAGCGGATCGAAGGCCAGCGCGAGATGCTGCTGCCGATCGAGGGCGGCGAGCGTGCCCCCCAGCGCGCGGCCGCCAAGAAGACCGGCGCGCGCCGCAAGGCAGGCTGACTTCATTAAACCGCAGCGCCGCGTGCAGCTTGCAATAGCGGGAGCGTATTGCGCCCGCGATCGAGCACGCTGCCGACGAAGCACGATGGTGCGATACGCCTCGCGATCGCACCTACGCGCTACGGCACCCGATGCGATCGCATGCTTCTTGATGGAAGCGATGGGGTTACCTTCCGCGCCGGCGCGATCACGGCCGTAGCGCGGCGAACAAGGAACTGAGATCGACGGACAACGCTCGGGAACGGCACGGCCTTTTCCGCTGTGGCGCCTTGGTAGCGGCCCGTATTCGCCGCCCGTCGATCCAATGTTCGGAATGCCCCCCCGAACATCCGCCATGCTAACACGCGGGCGTTTGATTGGTTCCACCGCCGCTGCCACAGATCGTACGGCGCGCACGGATCGTCCGACAGTGTGCTCTGGCGGCCACACTTGTCCGGCAAGCGCGCCTCCCTCGGGCTCGATGAGTATCAGAACACCGAACCAAGCCCGGCCGGTTGCGCATGCGGCGGCGGGCCGAAGGTCGTCAGGGCGGGCGCGGCAAGCTCGAGGCGTTTGTCGTTACGCTCGCGAAGCCCGATCCACGCCTGCCGCCTCGAGCAGCTCCGCCAGCCGTCGGCGCGCGTAGAACATCCGCGTCTTCACGGTGTTCTCGGGGACGCCGATGATCTCGGCGACCTCGCCGACGGCTTTCTCCTGGTAGTAGACGAGGTCGATGATGTCGCGATGCTCCGGCGAAAGTCGCGACCAGCACGCTCGCAGCAACGCATGCTGCTCCTTCTTCTGCATCGCGACCTCCGGGTCGTCGCCGCCGTCGGCGATGGCGCGCGCCGCATTCTCGTCCAACTGCGCTTCGCCCCTGCGCCGGAGCGACGACAGCGCCTTGAAGCGCGCGATCGCCAGCAGCCACGTTGAAACCGCCGAGCGCCCCTTGAAGCTCGAAGCCTGGCGCCAGACGTCGAGGAACACCTCGCCGATTACATCCTCCGCCAGCGTCTCGTCGCGCACGAGGCGCAAGACGAACCGGTACACACGCACATGGTGACGCGCGAACAGAACGCGCATGGCGAGCCGGTGGCCCGCCGCCATGCGGGCGATCAGCGCTTCGTCGGAGGCGGCTTGCGGCGCCGCCGGCGATTCTGCTCCGGCGTGCGGGACAGGGATCCGCAGATGGCGGGTCCAACCTGCGTCGAAACTCTGGCGGATGACGGCACTTCTCGACAGATCGCAAGCCATGAGGCCGGCTTGGTGAGGCCTGATATGAGTTGTCACGGATGGCTCCTCGGCAAGCGGTGCCTCTCCCCCCACCCGGATGTGGTGAAGTGCAAGGCATGCCCCGAGGACGTACGAAGGGACGGCGGTTCGACAGCGTTGCGAAATTTTTTTCGCTTACCAGGAAGCGCGGGCGTCGCCGCCCGGCGCGCTGTCCCTGATCAGGCGGTCGAGCTGCATCCTGATGTGGGCGGCTTCCGCCGCCGTATTGGCGAGCGCGATCGCGCGGTCGAAGGCGACGCGGGCCTCCGCGCCGCGGCCGAGCTGCAGCAGCAGCGCGCCTTTCACGCCGAAGAAGTGAAAATAGCCGGACAGCCGCGCGGCCAGCGGCTCGATCATGGCGAGCGCCGCGGCCGGACCGCGCACCTTGGCCACGGCGACCGCCCGGTTGAGCGTGACCACGGGCGACGGCTGCAACGTCTCGAGCGCGGCGTAGAGCAGCTCGATCTGCGCCCAGTCGGTGTCTTGCGGCCGCGCCGCCCGCGCATGCAGCGCCGCGATCGCGGCCTGCACCTGGTAAGGGCCGCGGCGCTTGTGACGCATCGCCTTGTCGATCAGCGCGAGCCCCTCGGCGATCAGCTTGCGGTCCCAGCGGCCGCGGTCCTGGTCTTCCAGCAGCACGATGCAGCCGTCCGCGTCGAAGCGCGCGGGCGCGCGCGCGTGCTGCAGCAGCAGCAGCGCGGTCAGGCCCATGATCTCGGGCTCGCCCGGGAACAGCCGCAGCAGCAGCCGGGCGAGCCGGATCGCCTCGTCGCACAGCGGCGCGCGCGCCGTCCTCCGCGCCGCCGTTGGCCGAATATCCCTCGTTGAAGATGAGGTAGATCATCGCGGCGACGGCGGCGAGCCGTTCGGCCCGCTCGGCCGCGCCCGGCGTCTCGAACGCGACGTCGGCGCCGCCGACGCGGCTCTTCGCTCGCGTGATGCGCTGCTCCATGGCGGTCTCGCCGACCAGGAAGGCGCGCGCGATCTGTGCGACCGACAGGCCGGAGACGATGCGCAGCGCGAGCGCGATCTGCTGGGTCGCCGGCAGGTCGGGGTGGCAGCAGATGAACAGCAGGCGCAGGATGTCGTCGCGGTAGTGCGCGCCGTCGAGCCGCTCGGCGAGCTCGGCCTCGGCGTCGTCCAGATCCGAAATGATGTCCTCGGCCGGCAGCGCTTCCTCTTTGCCCCGGCGCCGCGCCTGATCGAGCGCGACGTTGCGCCCGACCAGGATGAGCCAGGCGGCGGCGTCGCGCGGCGGACCGTTTTGCGGCCAGTGCCGCAGCGCCCGCAGGCACGCCTCCTGGAACGCTTCCTCCGCCGTGTCGAGGTCGCGGAAATAGCGCAGCAGTGCGCCGAGCGCCCGCGGACGCGCCGACGTCAGCGCCGCGTCGATCCACGCGATGTCGGTCACGCCGTGGCGCTCCCCGGCCGGAACAGCGACAGCGGGCGGATTTCGTACGCTCCCGCCGAGCTGCTGGCGCGCGCGAGGTCCTGCGCGGTCTCGATCGCCGCATCGAGCGTCGAACAGTCGACGATGTAAAAGCCGAGGAGCTGCTCCTTGGTCTCGGCGAAGGGACCGTCGATCACCAGCGGTTCGCGCCCCTTCCTGATGGTGGTTGCCGCGGTCGTCGGCATCAGGCGGGCGACCGGCCCGAGCCGGCCCTGCTTGGCGAGCTTCTCCTGCACCACCGCGAGCTTGGCCATGACCGCGTCGTCCTCCTGCTTGCTCCAGGAACCGACGACGTCTTCGGAATCGTAGCAGAGGATGGCATAGAGCATGGCAGTCGTTCCTCGTTTCCCCAAGGACGAACGAGCAGGGCCGGCGCCGACAAGGCGCCGGCGTAAAAAATTGCCGGTTCCGGCGGTGCGCTCGGGTCCCGATTCCAAAGCCCGCAAACCCTCGCGGCAGCCGATGCGAGCTCGCATTCGCCGGGACATTAGCAAAACTTACGATTCCAGTGCGGGATTTGGATTTGACGTTCCTAGCGCATGTTCCGGAAAAGTGGGAACCGGTTTTCCGAACAGAACATGCGCAAAATCGAAGAATCTAGAGCGCATCACGATTCGACCCAATCGGGATGCGCTCTAATGGGGGCGAGAACGTCGTCGCCGCTGTGGCAAAACCATCACACCAAAACGGATTGTCATCGCCGCCACGCGGTGGCCGCCATCAGGCCATGGTTCCCGCTCTCCATGACCGGCTCGGATGTCGTTCGGGGGGTGCCAACTTGTTCTGTATCAGCCGTGACCGATCCGCGAGCGTCGGCAACGACGCGCGCGACATCCTTCCCTGCAGGCCCGCAGTCCGCTCCTCCGGAGGTGTCGGGGGACCGCTTCGGGTGTTTGCCGTCGCTCTTTTGGCGGCGAGCCTTGCGGCCTGCGCGCAGTCCGCGATCGTCGGCGAGCAATCCGCGCCGGTTTCCACCCGGCATGCGGCCGTCGAGAACCCGCCCGCGGCCCACAAGCGCGCAGCCAAGACTCAGAACGCCAAGACTCAGAGCGCCAAGACCCAAGACGCCAAGACCCAAGACGCCAAGATCCAACACGCCAACGCCCAAGGCGCATCGTATGGGCTTGCCAGCTTTTACGGACATGAATCGCAAACTGCGAGCGGGGAAAAGTTCAATGCGGGCGAGTTGACCGCCGCCCACCGTACGCTGCCGTTCGGCACGCGGGTGCGTGTCACCGATGTCGCCACCGGGCGCTCCGTGACCGTACGGGTCAACGACCGCGGTCCGTTCGTTCCCGGGCGCGTTGTCGACGTTTCGCAGGGCGCCGCCGAAAGCCTGGGAATTGTCGGACGCGGCGTGGCCAAGGTCAAACTTGACGTCGTCGAATAGCGCACGGGAAGCATCCCTCCGTCCGCATCCCTCCGTCCCCGGTGGCAGGTTCGGGTCTTCAACTGGGCGCGCGAACGATTCGCCCGGTCGCGGCGTTGGTGTGCGCCACGATCGGGAAAGGGCATCAGCATAAAGCGCGCATCAATGTGATGACGGTCACAGCCCCGGCCCGGATTGCCTGGCATAAGGGCAGCCGTCGTCGCCGGATGGCGAACGCTATCGGAGATACACCATGTCGCTCGCTTCCATCTTCCGCGCCATTAGTCTGCAGGTCGGCGGTGTTCCCTGGACGGCGCTGCCCGGCGGCGCTTCCGGCAACCTTGCGGACCGGCCGAACCCGGCCCCGCGCTGGAAGCCGGTCCCCGGTGCCGCATCGGAACCGGATTGCCTCCCCGCCGACTTCAATTCGATGGACGATGCTAGAACCGAGAACCTCGTCGCATCATGACGTTTTGCCGGGGCGCGTGCGGCGCTTGCTCGGTGCCCAAATCGGCTGCAGCAGTCCGCTCAGGTCTGCTCAAGTGATGGTCAGTCGAGCGCGGCCAGTCCAATTCCGCAACCGAGCGCGCCGATGCCGGCTCCCGCGCCCGTGATGAGATGTCGTCGGTTGAGCATGGGCTATCTCCGAAGCGTCAAATCCTGACCGCATTCGCAAACAGCGTCTCGCCCCATTCGTACAGCGGCCGCATGAAGTCGGATTGGGTGTGGATGGCCTGGCCTTTGCGCTCGCTCCATTTTCGTCCGTAGGTGTCGAAAGGAAAATGGCGAATGTAATAGTCGCAGGTCTCCTCCCAGTGGTCGACCGACAGCGACTTGCCGTAATGCTGGCAGTAGAGATCGGTCTCGACCCGTTCCACCCCGCCCGGCTCGCGCGCGTGATGCTCCGCGAACACGACCTCGGGACGGTCGCGCCACAGCATCAGGATGTCCCTTTCTTCCGGGCCGAAAAATCGGCGAAAGCCGAGCAATTCGCGGCCGGGCTGGTAGGGCGCATGATCGTTCGGGGTCATGTAGGCATCGAACAGCCGAACCCGCACGCCGTCGCAGTCGCCGGCGCGCGGCCCTCCTAGGAAGCCGCGCAGATCGCCGGTCACGCGTTCGTCCGCGTCGAAGCAGAACATCCAGTCGAACGGCAGCCGCGCGCGTGCAAGCTGCAGCAAAAGTCCGCGATGGCGGCCCTCGGCGAGCCGGCGCGCCTTGATGTCCTCCTCCCATGAGCCGTTGCTCACGACCAGCGCGACCTTGGGGTGACCGCGAAGAATGTCCAGCGTGCGATCCGTGCTCGCGTCATCATAGGCGATGATCGCATCGACCTGCCGGCCGACATAGTCCAGGGTGTCGCCCAGAATGAGCGCCTCGTTGCGCAGGCGGGTGACCCCGATCAGGAAGTGCTTGCAATCCAGCAGCCTGGCATTGCCGGTGAGGACCCGCTCGCAGTCGCGGAGTTGCCAGTTGCTCGTGCCCGGTATGATCACCGCCGTTGTGGCCCTGATTGGGACATTCGACACCGATGATGGTCGACCGGCGCAACGACGGCAAGCGCCAATGCCTTCGCGCCAAGCGGTTGAAGGGTACCGGTCGTCGACGTCGGGCGCCCGCGCGTGCCGCGGCGCGAGCGGCCCGGCGGCCTTGGACGCGTTTGCGTTAGCTGTTTGGCAACGCCCGCCGGTTAGGAGACGAGAGTATACTTGGCCGGCTTTCCCGGGAGGGTGAGTTGCGCGAGAAGAGCGGCGGCACGGCCGAGCAGTCCGAGATCGGGTCGGCTCGGAACTATTGGTTCAAATGTCCCGTCTGCCACTATGACTGGGCGACCTGGCTGACGCCCTCGATTACCTTCGTCTCGCTGTCGTTCGTCACCGACCAGTGCCCCAACTGTCAAAAGAAGCACGTGCCGGCATACAAGGTCGACCCGGATCGCTAGAGCGCATCCCGATTGGGTCGAATCGTGATGCGCTCTAGATTCTTCGATTTTGCGCATGTTCTGTTCGGAAAACCGGTTCCCACTTTTCCGGAACATGCGCTAGTGCGTCTCCCAGCCAGTTCGCTGCTACGGCAAAGGCGGTCGGCAGTGAGACTGCGTGACCGCGCCGCGATCTCGGTGCGCTAGCGCCACCCGGACTCGCGGTCGCACGCGCGGCGTGCCGCCGGGTTGGCCTTTTCCCATTCCGTGATGGAGCGGGTCTCGTTGTTGTCCATCTTTTCGTTCATGCAGATGCAGTACTTGCGTACGACCGCATCGCTCGCACCGCCCTTGTTGTCCGTTATGCATTGATTGATCCATTTCATGTCGTCCGCGTTCATGGCTTGGGCAAGAACCGCGTTTCCCGACATGACGAAACCGGCGAGGCAAAGTAGCAATGCTCCGAATTTCATGGTGTTTCTCCCGTTGCAATTCCGGCGCACGCGCCGCGCGGCTGGGCGCAATAGCGTCGGGATGCCGCTAAAGTCAACCGGATAATGGCGGCACCCATGAATTAAAGAATGATCGCGGAACGATCGCAGCATCGATCCCGTGCGGCGAAACCCGTCGCGCGGCTGCGTTGCCGCCCGGGACGAATTGGAGCATCCTGACGGGCGCAAGCTCGGTCATCCCCGGGTTTCCCGGTCGGACGGCGCAGATGGCGCGGGCGCCGGGTCTCGCAACGAAAATCATCCAGCCAAGGAGGAAGAAATGGTCAAGGTGAGCGTGCTCTATCCCAACACGGCGGGCTGCAAGTTCGACATGAGCTATTATCTCACCAAGCACATGCCCATGGTGCAGCAGAAGCTCGGCGCCGCCTGCAAGCGCATCGCGGTCGAGGAGGGCATCGCCGGCGGCGCGCCCGGGGCGCCGGCGACCTACGTCGCCATGGGACACCTTTATTTCGATTCGACCGATGCCTTTCAGACCGCCTTCGGCCCGCACGCCCAGGCGATCCTCGCCGACATCCCGAACTACACCAATACCCAGCCCACCATTCAGATCAGCGACGTCAAGATGTAACGGCGGCGCGCGCGCCGCTGCGCGTCGGCCTGCGAGCAGGAGCGTTCGATGCGAGTATGGATCGGGCTCAAGCGAGACGACGCATATGTGCACGAGTGGACCGGAGAGGTCGCCGAAGAGGCCGACGTCGGCAAGGCGATCGGAGACGCAATCGCCGCGTACATCAAGAGTAGCGGCAAGGCGATCTGGGGGCTGACGATCATGGTGGACAAGGCCTGAGCGGAAATGAGCGCGCTCGCGCGCGCAAGGAGCAAAGCCGGGCTCCCGGGGCGCCGGTGCGTCGCGGCTTGCGCCAAACGCATTTGTGCGCGGCAGAATACGCGCCGCGGCCCGACGGAGGACGATCATGCGTGCGAGAGATCTGATGCTGTTGGCCTTGGCGGCCTCTGGCTTTGCTTGCGAGGGCATCGGCGCCGCCGCCGCCCAGAGCTGGCCGACGCGGCCGGTGACCATGGTGGTTCCGTTCGCCGCCGCCGGCGGCACCGACGTGATGGGACGCATCGTCGGCCGGCGGCTCTCCGAAGTCCTCGGCCAGCAGGTGATCATCGAGAACGTCGGCGGCGCCGGCGGCATGGTGGGCTCGGCGCGCGTCGCCAAGGCGGCGCCGGACGGCTACCAGTTCGTGCTCGGCAGCCGGGCCGACGCCATCAACCAGACGCTCTACAAGAAGCCGCTCTACAATCTCACGACCGATCTCGCGCCGGTCGTGCTGATCGCCGATCAGCCGACGGTGCTGGTGGCGCGCAAGGACCTGCCCGCCGACAATCTGCAGGAGTTCATCGCCTACGCCAGGAAGAACCAGGGCGCGATGCGGTTCGGTTCCGCCGGCGCCGGCTCCACCGGCCATGTCGACTGCGTGCTGCTCAACGCTACGATGGGAGTCGATATCCCGCACATTCCGTATCGCGGCGGCGGCCCGGCAATGCAGGATCTGATCGCCGGCCGCATCGATTATTTCTGCACGCTGAGCGGGACGGTCGCATCGCAGATCGAGGGCAAGCTGGTGAAGCCGATCGCGATATTGTCGCGCGATCGCTCGCCGATGCTGCCGGACCTGGCGACCGCGCAGGAACAGGGGCTCAAGGATTTCGAGGCCTCGACCTGGTTCGGTTTCTTCTTCCCCAGTCACACCCCGGAGCCGATCATCCGGAAGCTTCACGACGCCACCGTCGCCACCCTCGAGACGCCGTCCGTGCGGGAGCAGCTCAAGGAGGTCGGCGCGATCGTCGTGGCGCCGCAGCGCCGCTCGCCGGAATATCTGCAAGAATTCGCCGCGAGCGAGATCGCGAAGAACGCGGGACCGATCCGGGCCGCCGGCATTTCGATGGATTGAGAGAAGCGCCTGCGAGCTCGTGTCCCGGACGAGCGAGCGCCCCGATCTCGTGTCCCGGCCGAAGCGAGCTTGAGCGAGCGAGAGCCGGGACCCAGGAGCCCCGCGACGCGGCGTGCTGAGTGCGCGAGGATACGGCGCTCCGCGACTTTTTCCGCTGGGTCCCGGGTCTCGTTCCGCTTCGCTTCACTCGCCCGGGACACGAACTTTGATCGCTTGGGCCTCGCTACTTAGCGTCGAGTGCACATGACCGGCTCATATTTCGTATACATCCTCGCGAGCCGCCGGAACGGAACGCTGTACATCGGCGTGACCAATGACCTCGTTCGCCGGATGAGCGAGCATAAGGGTAAGCTGGTCCCCGGCTTTACCCGCCAATACGGAGTCGCCCAGCTTGTGTATTTTGAGCAATACGCCTCAATTCTCGAAGCACGCGCACGTGAGCGCTCCTTAAAGCGGTGGAATCGCGCGTGGAAGCTTGCGCTCATTGAGAAGATGAACCCGCAATGGCGCGATTTGACGGCCGAGTTGGCGCTCTAAATCTCTCGTGTCCCGGACGAGCGTGTCCCGGACGAGCGAGCGCCCCGATCTCGTGTCCCGGCCGAAGCGAGCTTGAGCGAACGAGACCCGGGACCCAGGAGCCCCACGACGCGGCGTGCTGAGTGCGCGAGGATACGGCGCTCCGCGACTTTTTCCGCTGGGTCCCGGGTCTTGTTCCGCTTCGCTTCACTCGCCCGGGACAAGAGCTTTGATCGCCAAGGTCCTCGCTACTTGGCGTCGAGCGTGTCCCGGACGAGCGAGCGCCCCGACCTCGTGTCCCGGCCGAAGCGAGCTTGAGCGAGCGAGAGCCGGGACCCAGGAGCCCCGCGACGCGGCGTGCTGAGTGCGCGCGGATACGGCGCTCCGCGACTTCTTCCGCTGGGTCCCGGGTCTCGTTCCGCTCGCGCCAGTGCGCTCGCTGCACTCGCCCGGGACACGAGCTTTGATCGCCCAGGTCCTCGCTACTTCGCGTCGAGCGTGTCCCGGACGAGCGAGCGCCCCGATCTCGTGTCCCGGCCGAAGCGAGCTTGAGCGAACGAGACCCGGGACCCAGGAGCCCCACGACGCGGCGTGCTGAGTGCGCGAGGATACGGCGCTCCGCGACTTCTTCCGCTGGGTCCCGGGTCTCGTTTCGCTCGCGCAAGAGCGCTCGCTGCACTCGCCCGGGACACGAGCTTTGATCGCCTAGGTCCTCGCTACTTAGCGTCGAGCGTGTCGACGAGCGAGCGCCCCGATCTCGTGTCCCGGCCGAAGCGAGCTTGAGCGAGCGAGAGCCGGGACCCAGGAGCCCCACGACGCGGCGTGCTGAGTGCGCGCGGATACGGCGCTCCGCGACTTCTTCCGCTGGGTCCCGGGTCTTGTTTCGCTCGCGCAAGAGCGCTCGCTGCACTCGCCCGGGACACGAGCGAAGTGCGCCTGTCGATGCTAGGCGACGACGACCTTGACGATATGGCCGCCGGTGACGACGCAGCCGGCGCGCCGCGAGACCCCTAGCGCCTGTTCCGGAAAAGTGGGAACCGGTTTTCCGAACAGAACATGCGCAAAATCGAAGAATCTAGAGCGCATCACGATTCGACCCAATCGGGATGCGCTCTGAGGTGTCGCCGGACCGTGCGCTGTACGGCTCGGTGGTTCACGTGACCTTGTCGTGAACGAGGTCATGGATAAATCCGAGCTTTGCGACCGCCGCCGGCGACAGCACGAAGGGATAGAGGTCCGGCTGCCCCATCGTACGGTTGAGGCTGTTGAGCGCGATGCTGAACGGCAGCCAGGTCTCGAACAGGAGGCTCATGTCCAGGGCAAGATAAGGATCGAAGTCGACCTCGGCGTCGAGCTGTCCGCTCTTGTCGATGCGAGGGTCGACCCGCATGCCGAAGGCTCCCGCCATTTCCAGCGTGTCGACGATGTGAAGGTAGTGCGCCCAGGTTTCGGCGAAATCCTCCCAGGGATGCGCGCTCGCGTAGCTGGTGACGAAGTTGTCCCGCCAGTTGGCGGGCGCGCCGTCGGCATAGTGCCTCTGCAGGGCCTGCGCGTAGTCCTGGCTGTCGTCACCGAAGATCGCGCGGCATTGCTCGAGCCTGCCGCAGTCGTGGACGAGGCGATCCCAGTAATAGTGGCCGACTTCGTGCCGGAAATGGCCGAGCAGCGTACGATAGGGTTCGTGCATCGCGGTGCGACGCTTCTCGCGCTCGACGTCGTCCGCCTCGGCCACCGCGATCGTGATCAGGCCGTTGTCGTGTCCGGTCATGACCCTTGCGTTTGCTTGCGGCGGCGCCGCCAGGAAATCGAAGGCGAGGCCGTCGACGGGAGCGTCGTTGCGATTGGGGAGCGGAAGCTTCAGCTTGAGGAGGGAATAGAACAGCCGGTGCTTGGCGGCTTCGAGCTTTCGCCACGCCGCGAGGTTGACCTCGACGCTGACGTCCGGGATGGTCCGGTTGTGCCGGCAGGACAGGCAATAGTTCTCGGGCGAGGTGGTCTCGATCAGCCAGTTGCAGACGTCGAAATCCGCATTCGCGCAAAAGCGGTATGACCGGCCGGGCACGGCGAGCGCACGCCATGCGTCATCCTGCGGCTCGAGCGCCGACACGATGGCGGCGCGCGGAATGTAGCCCAGGCGATGCGAGCATTTCTCGCAGACCTTGTTCTCGAAATAGAGAAGTTGGCCGCAGTGCTGGCATTTGAACAGCTTCATGGCGCGTGCGCTCTCGTCGTTGCGGCGTCGCGAAGGCCGATCGGGGTCGGTCTGTTGTTCTACCTCCCGGCGCCGAAAGCAAGTTGCGACGGGCGCGCAGCTTGCGATCCACGGGCGCGCCGTCGCTGCTGCCTCGGGCCCCCCTGAATTACGCAAGAATGTGTTCTCGATCACAGACCGACGCTGCGCCGGCGCCTATGCCTGCCGCAGGATCCATGCGGAGGACATGCGTCATGACCGGCACCACGGAAGCGCTGCTGATCTATTCAATTCTGGTGATGGTTGGCGGAATGGTCGCCATGCAGTTGCTGTAGCGACATGTCGCACCTCGTAGGGGGTGCGATCGCGCAGCGTATCGCACCGTCTTGTCGCGGCGACTGTCGGGGTCGCAATACGCTTTCGCGATTCCGCTGTCAGGCCGCGAGGGCGCGGAGCCCGCGATCTGCAAAACCAGACCCTCGCTGAGCCGCAGATGCCGGATACCCGAGCGCGCGCCCCCTTTACATTCACATCTTATGATTGTATTATTTTAATAGACACGTATAGGGAGAGGCATGCCATGAGCGAATTGACCCGATCGCTGGCAACGCTGCTCGGCGCAGTCGCGCTGATGCTGTTGCCACTGCCGGCACACGCCGTCGATGGATTCGACATGCCGGGTAACGATTACGCCAACTTTCCTGCCGGCTCGGCATTCGTCTGCAGGAACACATGCGGCGGCGATTCTCGCTGCCAGGGCTGGACCTGGGTCAAGCCGGGAATCCAGGGTTCCGCCGGCCATTGCTGGTTGAAGCACACGCTTCCTGCCCTCGTGAAAAACAATTGCTGCGAACTCCGGCTCACGCGAAAACATCTCCGCGAGTGACCTGACGGCAGAGGACAAGACCGATCGCCCGGGATCGGACTACAAGAATTTCGAGACGGATTCGTGGAGGAGCTGCGAATCCACATGTGCTGCTGAACGGCTGTGCGCGTCGTGGACATATGCTCGAGCAGGCGTGCAAGGGCCGCGCGGGCGCTGCTGGCTGAAAAACGTCGTTGCCCATCCGGTTGCGAACGAGCACACGGTCGCCGGCGTGAAGTTCAAGCCTCGCTCGGTTATCATCGATTGAAGCCCTGGGCCATGCGGTCCCCGGCGCGACGCGCGCGCCGGGCGCAATACGGCGGAAGGTGCGCCGGCGCATGACGCGCGGGCGGGACAGATCGCAGAAAGTCGTCAGGCAAATCTCGGGGAAGATTTTGCACCGTGGCGGCGCTTGGTGAGCCGGCCGATATCGGCTTGGAGGGCGCGATGAGATCAATGTTCGCAATGGTGGCCGGGTCGCTCCTGATCTCGATGCCGGCGGTCGCGGATACCGGCTGCATCCTCTACCAGCATCGGGACTTCGCAGGCTCATATTGGTACATGGCGCGGAATTCCTTCATGCAGATGGGCGGCGGTGAGCCGGTGGGCGCCACAGGCATGATCGCCTACTATCAACCCGGCTGGAACGATCAGGTCTCATCCTTTCGCGTGCTTGGACCACGATGCACGCTGACCCTTTACCAGCACGCTGGTTCATGGGGTTACGGCGCCACATTTCGATCGACGGTAAGCTACAGCTACGTCGGCTCGAAGTGGAACGATCAGGCGTCCTGGGCGGAATGCTCTTGCATCGGTCCGCCGACTCATTGACTCGCGTCCCGCCCGAGCTTGCGCTCCGCCCGCCCGGGAACGAGCCGGCGGCTTGCCCCGCGCCGGTCGGCCGTTTGGTTGCGACCCACCACCGCAGCGGCCCCCGCCGGCGGCCGGATATTCGGCCAGGTCGGGAAATCTGCAGGAAATCTCAAGGAAAATTCACGGCAAGCCCAACGTCGGCTGCAAGCCTGCAATCCGTGCTGCCGCTAAGAAGGGCCACGTGCCGACGCACCATGATCTTCGGACCCCCAGTGTGAACCGCTTCACGTCCACACCAGGGTATGTCGGGCACAAAGAGCAGGCGGCCGGCCGCGTGGCTTGCCGCTGACACGAACAGGTAGAACCAACAGGAGACTACGATGACCAAGATTGTTTTCGCCCTTGCCCTGGCCTTCGCCGCGCTCGCCACCGTTCCGGCCTCCGCGGGCCCGTACTGCCAGGAAGACCTCGGCTATGGCCGCACCAGCGCCTTCGGCTGCGGCGGTTGAGTTGCCTCGGCGAGTACCCCGGCCGTAACGAGCGGCCGGGGTGGCGCATCAGCTTCAGGGAGTGCAATCATGTCAAGCAGCATCGCGCGATCGATGATCGCAATGGCGGCCGCCGCCGCAATCGTGCTGCTCGGCGGCGGCGCCATCGGCAGCGCCGATGCGCGGCCGGCAGCCGCGCGGTTCACCGGGCCGGAAGGCCTCACCAACCGCTACGAGCCTCCGCTCTCCGAGATCGACGTCCTGCGGGCCGACTATTAGCGCCTTTTCCACGTGAGTTGCGCCAATCGCTCGGCCGTGATTCCGGGTTCGCGCCTTCGGCGCGTCGCGGAATGACCGCGAATCGATTCAACACCAGCGGAAAGGGCTCTAGCGGGCCCTGCGGGTAGCGGCGGAGACGCCGGTAAATCGGCGATCCCGTATGTTCTCGTCCGGCATCAGAAAAAGACGCGGGTTGCACGGCGTCGTGAGGCTGCGCGGCATCAAGCGCCACGACCGTGCTTCGCAAGCCTTGCACCGCATCCGCGCAAGTCGGGCTGCAAGTCGGCCTCTTGGCGCCTTGAACGGGAAGCCGTTATGATCGGGAAATGAGCGCGGGGCCTCCAGCCGGCGTCTTTCGTGTGGGGAGGGCGAGAATGCACCGGATGACGAGGCGGCTGTTCTGCGCCCTCGGTCTCTCCCTGACGCTGGCAGCCTCCGCGAGCCTTGCCCAGCAGGGCGCGGGCGTGCGCGTGCGCGGCACGATCGAGGCGGTCGATGGCGCGCTGCTCACCGTCACGTCGCGCGACCACCAGATAACCTACAAGATCAAGCTGGCCGACAACGCCGTGGTGCGCGGCATCGTCCGCGCGTCGCTTGCCGACATCAAGGACAATGCCTTCATCGGCGTCAGCGGCCTGCCGCAGCCCGACGGCAGCCAGAAGGCGCTGGAAATTCACATCTTCCCCGAGCCGATGCGCGGCACAGGCGAGGGTCATCAGCCCTGGGACCTGGTGCCCAACAGCACCATGACCAACGCCACCGTGGCGCAGATGGTGAAACGGGTCGATGGTCAGGACATCACGGTGAAATACAAGGGCGGAGAAAAGAAGATCGTCGTCCTGCCGCAGACGCGGATCGTGACCTTCGTTCCCGGCGACAGGAGCGAGCTCAAGCCGGGCGTCAAGATCTTCATCGCCAGCGCCCGCAAGAACGACGACGGCACGCTCGAAGCCGCCGCCATCGCGGCCGGCCGCTACGGCCTGCCGCCGCCGATGTGAGCCGCTCACGAGCGCCGTCGCGCATGTTCCGGAAAAGTGGGAACCGGTTTTCCGAACGGAACATGCGCAAAATCGAAGAACCTAGAGCGCATCACGATTCGACCCAATCGGGATGCGCTCTAGGGCGCAGTCGCGCGGCGGATTGCGCTGCCGTCGCTCGCCGGCCGTCGCTCGCCGCATGGCTGGTGTCATGGCGGAATACGCCGCGCTATTCCGCCCGACGCACTGGTACTTGACTATTTCGACAATGCCTGAATGGCCTTGGATATCTTGTCTCTATTTTCCTGTGAGCTCGCGTCCTGAACTTTTTGCGCAAACGCCAGCATTTTCGTCACCGTGTCCCACAGGGATTCGAAATCGATGTCGTTGCCCGGTCCGGGCGAAGTCTTGATCCTGTCCAGGTGCTCCTTGAAGTTGTCGAACAAGACGGTGATGTTGTTTTCCCCGCCGGCATCCGCAAGCTGATCGTAGACGTCGGCGCTGGTCAGCGATTCCGTAACCGTTGGCCTCAGTCCCTCCCACACCTGCCGCCAGCAGAGGATGAACCGGTCGCTCGGCCCTCCGGTGGTCGGATTGCGCTGCGTCCTGCTCGCTTCGAGATCGCTGCATGCGGCGTACCTGGATAATTCAATCGTATTGCTGCGCAGCGCGACCAGGTTCTCTTCAAAGCTGCCGACGTGCTTCAGTCTCTTTTGTCTGACAAAATCCTTTGTCATCACGGCCAATCTTGTTCCGGCATTTTTTAGCTCTTGTTCGTGCTGGTTCAAAAAGCTGCGGACGGCGTCCCTGCGCTTGATGACCTGTAGTACTTTGGCACTTTCAATCAGCACGGGGGTCACCACGCCCGAAACGGTATCAATCAAAGGTCCGACGCCCCCCAGGAAGGGCACGCTCGTAAAGGCAATCATCTGTCGATCGATTGCGTCGGCCGTTTGGATCTTCTGGCCATAGTATGCGGTTTCGAAATCCTTCAAATCATCGGCGCAAGCATCTTGAATCTTTTTCGCATTCTCTTGAAGCTTGGCGTTGTTGGGAACGTCCTTGACGTCGATCGAGTAGCTTGCAAACAACACACCGATTGCGCTCGCGAAGTTGGAAATGTCCGCCGGCTTTCCGACGGAGTCGATCTGCGCGGCGACTGCCGCGATGTAGTTTCGATGCGCCGCGGCGAGCAGGTGGTTCGCTCGCGCCCGGCATAGCAGAATGACTTCGTTGAGCGGATCGTTGGTGGCGTCTGCGTCCGACCGGAGCGTGAACGTACCCCCGTTTGACGCGTGCAGGAGTCTCTCGGTCAGGACGCCGCGCATCGCTTGGATGCGCTCCGTGGCGCGCCCGAGGTCGATCGAGTCGGTCGCAGACCTGGCCAAGGCGTTGGCGGCCGCTGAAAAGGCGTCCGCTTGGGTGCCCCTCTTGTCATCGCAACGTCCGCTGGCGGTGAAGGACAGCGCGATGGACAACGCGACGAGAGCCGTGGAGATGCGTTCGGAACAGAGCCGCGAGATCGAAAACATTCAACCGCTCCTTTGACCATGATCCTGATGCCATTTTAGATTGTATTAGTAATAATTGCAATCATAGAGTGTCGAGCGAGCGGCGGCTTGGAAGTCGGCGCGATGAGCGGCGTAGTTCGCTCCGCTAGAGCGCATCCCGATTGGATCGAATCGTGATGCGCTCTAGATTCTTCGATTTTGCGCATGTTCTATTCGGAAAACCGGTTTCCACTTTTCCGGAACATGCGCCATTGCCCCCCGCGGCTATCGGCCGAGCGCTGCAGGATTGATTTCGAAACCGAGCGTTCCCGAGAAGGTCGCGCCGCACAGGCCCGAGCGCAATCCGGTCGGATTGTCGCCGGGATTGCTCACGCCGCCGGGTATGGCCGCGAGGTCGCCGGTCATCACGTAGCAGTTCTCTTTCGAGAGCGTCGTGTCGGTGTAATTGAGGCCCAGCTTGAAGACGCGATAGCTGAACGTCAGGCCGGCGCGCCAATTGGTGTAGGCCGGCAGCGCAAGCCCGCCGCCGCCGGCGCTCACGCCGCCGCCGCTCGAGGTCCGGCCGAACAGCGAGCGGCCGAGGTCGAAGGACAGCGACCAGCCCAGGTCGGCGGGAAGGAGCCCGTTCGGCAGATCGAGCGCGAGCGCGCCGGCCGCGTAGGTGCCCCAGGCGCCGGTTTGCCAGACGTCCGGCGCGTAGGCGAGCGTCGCTCCGAGGGTGAGCTTCTCGGTCAGCTTGTGCGCCATCGTCGCGTGCGCCTCCCAGTAGTTCGACCGCTCCGGCCCGATCTCGCCCGGATAATAGTAATAGGCCGCGCCGATATCGAACTCGAACCGGCCCAGCGTCGGGCGCACGCCGACGGCCGTCGTGATCTCGACGGCGGGACTGGTCGAGAACTTCACGCTGTTGAAGTTCGTGTAGCCGTAGAGCCAGCCGTACTGGGCGTCGACATAGGTTCCCACCGACGGCTGGTGCGCCGAATAACTGAGCCCGCGATAGATGTAGTCGGTCATCAGCACGGAGCCGACCGTCAGTTTGAACGGGTCGGCGGCGGCGTTCGCGGCATCCTTCGCCTCTTCGGCGTGCGCGGCGCACGTCGTGGCGATGAGCCAAGCCAGGAATTGCCATGCCAGCATTCGCCGAGCCAGGATTTGATTTGAATGCGCGGCGGGACGCGGCATGGCGGCTTCGCTCGGGTCGGCGGGACTTCTTGCGTTGCCTCTAGCGCGAATTCCGGTCAGATGGAATCAATCGGGCGGCAAATTCGGTCTGCTCCCTCCCCACGAAACCCGGGCTTGCCCGGGTCGCGGCTTATTCTTGCGCAAGTCGGGCAGGCCCGGGTTTCGTGGGGAGGGGAGCGCACCGAGTACGCTGCATGTTCTGCATCAAGTCGAACGGGACGTGCTCTAGCACGGCCGGCCGCATTTCCCCAGCCGCCGGGCCGAACACGCGCGCGATCTCGCGCAACGTCTCCTCTGATCCCAATCCGTCGCCTGGACAACGGGACGTAGGACGTAGGGCGCGATAGCGAAGCGTATCGCGCCGGCTGTTGCAGCAAGAGCAAACCGCGGAATACGCTGCGCTATTCCGCCCTACGCGCTGCGCTCAACCATCTCACAGCTGCACAAATTGGTTGACTCCGTAACGAGAATCACCTATGTTTTGTGCATCATCCGAAAATGTGAGTTGATCGCCGGCTCGATGCCGGGGCGTCTCGCCGTGTGCCGTCCGGCATCGGCGCGTGCGCCCTGCGCAGCCTGATCGCTCCACATCTATCGCCCATTGCCGCCGTGGTCGCGCGTCTTCCGCGCATCGCGGCGGCATGCGTATCTGTTCGGTGGCCCCATGACCCTGACCGGCGAGCATCACGGACGGGCCGGCCGGTGAGCTCGCGCGGAGAATGGCACAAGAAGCTATATGCAGAGGACCCGTTCTATCGACACTTGAGCCTTGAGCGCCGACGCGCCAACCGCGCCGGCCGCAAAGACCTTGAAAACAAGCGTCGGCGTCGGCGACGGGGGGAAGACCCGGACTATCGCGATAAGGAACGCGCCCGTCGCTACGGACTGTCGCTGCAGGATTATCGCGCCATCCTGGCGCGCCAGGGAAACGCCTGCGCCATCTGCAAAAAGCCCGACGTGCGGCTGTGCATCGATCATTGCCACGCGACCGGCAAGGTGCGCGGCTTGCTCTGCGACAAGTGCAACATGGGGCTCGGCAACTACAACGACGATCCGAGCCTGATGCGGGCGGCGACGGCGTATCTGGAAGCCGCGCGGCGTGATGAGGTGGCGCCGTTGGTAGGGTGCGACGGCGAAGGGTATCGCACCATCTTGTCACGGTGACGGGATGGCGGAATGCGCGCCGCTATTGCGCCCTGCGAATTATTTCACCCTCGACCAGCTCGATCGCTTCCCGGCTAGCGCATGTTCCGGAAAAGTGGGAACCGGTTTTCCGAACAGAACATGCGCAAAATCGAAGAATCTAGAGCGCATCACGATTCGACCCAATCGGGATGCGCTCTAGGCCCTTCGATCAAGACCGCGCGCGTGCCGCCGGGCTTGCAGGGCTCCTGCGGGAACCGCTTCCGCGCGCAGCTTAGCGATCCAGGCGTCGAGATCGGCGGCGCCGAGCGCGACGTGGCCGTAGGATTGCGCGCGCGTGCCCAGCCGCGGCTCGTCGCCCCGGCCCCCGGCTCGCGACGGCTTCCGAATATCAGGGGAATGATACGTCTGGCCAAGGCCAACGCGGCTCGCCATCATCCCTGCCTAGCCTGACGGGGATGGGAGCCTGTCAGCTGGCTGAAATTGCGCTCTGGTAAGCTCGTCGCCGTCCCGTGGATGCCCAGGCTGGAGGCCGAAGATGAACCATGGTCTGAGCGCGGACTATCTGCTGAGCTTCGTCTCGCTCGCGAACGTGCTGGGCGCCACCGGAGCGGTCTTCTACGTCGTGTCGATGTCGATGAGGACCGTGATTCCATTGCGCATCACGAGCCTGGTGAGCACCCTCTGCTTGTTGGGTGCATCGCTGCTGGCGCGCTCGCTCCCGGCGATAGCTCTCTATGTGCTGTTGCTGCCGGTGCACTCGATCCGTCTTTATCAGATGTTGCAGCTGATCAAGAAGGTGCGCGCCGCGGTGGGGACCGATCTGTCGATGAATTGGCTGAGGCCCTACATGAGAAAGCGAAAATACCGCAAGGGCGACATTCTCTTTCGCAAAGGCGATCTCGCCGACGAAATGTTCCTGGTCGGCAAGGGCAAGTACTGGGTGCCCGAGTTGGACAATGAACTTCGGCCGGGGCAGATTTTCGGGGAGCTGGGACTGTTGACGCCGGCCTTTCGCAGGACGCAATCCGTCGAATGTGTCGAAAGCGGCCATGTGCTGACGCTGCCTTATGATGAAGTGCGGGCGCTCTATTTCGAGAACCCGGAATTCGGATTTTATTTCCTTCAGCTCGCGAGCGGCCGGCTGTTGGAAGTCGTCGCCCGCACGGAGGAGGCGCTGGCTGCGGAACGCGTTGCGAGCGCTGCGGGGAAGGCGAGGTGACGGTCGGTGACGAACGTCGGGTTGGCCGCATGAACAGCAACGACGCAAATCGGCGCCAGCTATTATCGCGACACCGCATTCGTCGCCGGCGCGCCGCGCTTCGACATGGGCGAGCGCGGTCATTTCATCTCGCCGGAAATGGCCTCGATCGGCATGGAGCTGATGGCGCAATGGTTAGCCGTTGTTGTCCGCGACGCCGTAGAGCTCGGGATAGGAATAGAGGGTGAGCATTTAATCTCCACCGCATGAGAAAGCGGAGCATAGCAGGCCGGAGAGTTCGCAAGGCGCGTCGGAACGGGAGGACTGCGGATGGCGCGTCGCTGGCGCCGCTCTCGATCGGCCTCATTCTGAGGAGGCGGCGAAGCCGCCGTCTCGAAGCACGAGGCCGCCCCCATCCTTCGAGACGCCCTCGCTTCGCTCGGCCTCCTCAGGACGAGGGCGGAGGGAGAGCCCGGCCGTCTGCAGGGCGCGACAGCGAAGCGTATTGCGCCGCCGCGCAAGCTTGCCCCGCGCAGACGTGCGTCGCATGATCACGCCAACACAAGCGCTTGCGGGGAGGATAATATGAATCGCATCACGGTCGCCGCAACCGGGATTGCCCTTGCCATGCTTGCCGGCGAGGCGTCAGCGCAATCGAAAAGCCTCAAGGACCGCCTCCTCGGCACCTGGCATTTCGTGATTGCCGAGGTCACCGCGCCCGACGGGAAGAAGTCGTTCCCGTTCGGCCCGACCCCCCGCGGCATCCTGATCTTCACGCCTACGGGGGACTTCGCGCAGATCCACATCGCCGGCGAGGTGCCGAAGATCGCCTCCGGCAATCGCCTTGCCGCCACGCCTGAGGAATACGCCGGCATCATGCGCGGGACGATCGCGCAGTTCGGCACCTACACGGTCGACGAGGAAAAGCAGACGTTCACGATGAAGTTCACGGCCAGCACGTTCCCGAACTGGGAGGGCACGCTGCAGACGCGCTCGGTCGACAAGTTGACCGACGAGGAGTTCATCAACACCAATCCGCAGGTCGGCGCGGGGCGCGGCTCGGCCTATAACCTGTACCGGCGGGCGAGGTGATGCGAACTTAAGCGCGCGAATCCGCCACGGTCGTCCGCGATAGGGCGAAGTGGCCAGCGTGAGGGAGAACAATCGGATTTGGGCTGTCATCCCGGCCGATGCGAATATCGATCGGCGTAAGGGCAGGGCGATTGCGTATGGCAGGAAGAACTCGTGTGAGTCATCGTTTGGCCCTGGGTCCCGGCTCTTCGCTCGCGCCTTGCGCTCGCTCGTCCGGGACACGAGAGCATCGTGTCCCGGGCGAGTGGAGCGAAGCGGAACGAGACCCGGGACCCAGCGCAAGAAGTGCGGAGCACCATACTGGGGGCACCGGTGCCAACTCAAATGCGATAGCCCTGCGGCGAAGGGAGAGCACGCAATTTCAGCGATGAAATGTCGGAGGGAAACATGACCGGATATCTGCCGGGCGATCCTCGCCATGGATTGAGCGGGGAGGCGCTGCGGAACTACTACCGCACGAAGCCGGCCCAGTGGACGATCTATTGCTGGGACAAGCCGGGGACGACGGAGACCAGGCGCAGCCTGGTTCAGGATCAGAAGAGCTACATCAAGAATTTCGGTGAGCGCGTCATCGGCTACGGCCATTTCGTCTCCGACGACGGGCGCGACACGCTCGGCACGTCGTTCTTCATGCAGCTCGACGACCGCGCGGCGGCGGACGCATTCGTCGCGGGCGAGCCCATGAGCAAGGCCGGCGTCTACCAGCGCGTCGAAATTCACCGCTGGTCGAACAGCTTCCAGAAGCGCGCGGCCGACTATCGCCGCAAGGGCATGCAGCAGTTCCTGTGCACGGGGCCCAAGACCGGCACGCCCGAGTTTTTCCGCGAGCACCTGCACGCGCACGAGTCATACTTCGCGTCGTACGGCGACAGCTTCATCTTTCGCGGACCGATCCGCTCGGCCGACGGCGCCGACAACATCGGCACCGCGCTGCTGCTCGAGCTGCCGGACCGGGCGGCGGCGGACAGGTTCTGGAACGAGGAGCCGTTTGCCAAGAACGGCGGATATCAGGGCGACGCGCGGATCACGCGGTGGGTGTTTGGCGACTGACCGGTGCTGGATTGATGGCAGGAGGGGGCGTTACGCCTTCGACTAACCCCCCATGCCATGGCACCGATTGTCGAAAAGAATGGCGGATCACGCTTCGCTAATCCGCCCTACGGGCTTGCTTTATTAATCCGCCATGCGGTCTGCAGCAGATTGTTACAGCTCTCGCTCAAGCTCAACATCGCTTAGAATTTCATACTGTTCGGGGTTGATGCGTATGACGATCTGCGACTTGCATAAGGGCAAAACTTTTTCAAATTGTTCGATCGGTATGGGAATTGAAAAATCATTGCCACCATCAATTGCATTATAAATCGCCCACCAATCATCGAGCGCATTATAAGCCGGGTCGCAGCCAATTGCTGATGCAGTCAATCGTCTAATCCCAGTGTTTTTCTTTGTTGTAATTATATTTCCTTTGTCGTCCATGGCCGGCAGGCCGTTGCTTATCAAATATATGCCCGCGTCGCCAACAAGGCATAATGACCGCTTTCTCAACCTCTTCCCGTAGTAATTCATAGATCGCTTTGTCGTTCGGGCGTGGTCAACCAGGCGCCACACAGTAGCTACGCCGAATTTCAGAATTACAATTCCGTCTGGAGTAATAAGTCTTTTCGCTGCGGTTGCACTTTCGAATGCTGAAATTAGAAAGCAGCATATTGAGCCCGCAAGATTGACAGCGAGTTCTGCGTGATGACGAGGCACCGGGAAGCTCAAATTACCCTTGCCGTGCGCATCGCCAAATTGGTTCCGCAGCTCGCCCACGCTGTTTACAACAGTCTGGGCGGCTCCGAAAACTGAACGAAGCAAGACATCGGTGTGTTGCTTTGGCGAAAGCCCAAGCTCTGTCGCAGCCTCGTAATATAGTTTTGGTAAATCCCACGTCTCTTTGTATGGCACCGTCATCTCGTCTAATATAATTTTTACTGTGGCTTCGATAAGAGCGCGTGCTGCCGTAACCGCGCCGTCCCTATCATCATCAAGGCGGCGGATAGCCTTTTGCCATAGAGAATAAATGCCATCATATCGCGAATGAGCAAGTCGTTCAGCGACGACTTTATCGAGTGGCTTTTCTGTCATCGCACGTAGCGCAACGTTACCTGCAGGCGTAACCCACTACACCTCGAAGGCATCGGAAGCTCGCGGGTCGGATTAGCGGGCCTAATCCGCTATTCAATTCAACACAGAGGTTAAACAACGCAGTTGCGTCTATGAGCGTTTCGTCCTGTGAGTCTTCGGGAGGAAGGTCATATAGAATGACTGGTCGATCGCGGCAGAGAGAAAATCTCGCCTGGTCCTTGTTGAGCGCGCGGCCCCCTTTTGGGAAGTGCTACCATTTTTCCCAGGCAAGAGGTCCGATCGCCTAACATACCGTGTCCGATCATTCTTTATCTTCGTCATCAATAAGAGCCCAGGAATTTCTCGATTTCCTTTGGAGAAATAGAGCTCTTGCACCCTTCCATCACTCGACGGGGCTGGCCGCCGGCCGCGGTCTTGTAGCATTGAGACGCACCACTTGAAGCAACGGTAAATTCGTACCGTGTTCCACTTTCGTTCTTGACCCATACTCTGCTATCAGCTGATTTGGCAAGACGCCAGTCCAATGTTTTTCCATCCACCGTTGCTAGCTGATTGGCTACGTCAATCGCTGATTGAAATCTGTTGGCAGGGTCGGTTTCTAGGCACCCCCTGATGATGGTCCGCAGTTTGGCGGGGACATGAGGAGCGAATGCCTTCCGATCTGGGAACCGGCCATTCCGCACGTCATATCGAAAGCCGTCGCGGTCAAAACTTCCGGCTGGGCTATAGCGTTCGAATTGGGTGTAGAATTGCTGGTTGCCATTGCACATCCGATACATGGTCAGGCCGAACTGATAGATGTCAAAACGCGAATCAAATTGGTCGCCCCGTGTCGCCTCGGGAGGAAGCATCTTGCCGTAGTGCCTGTCTTGCGCGGCGATGCCACTATAGTTCGTTTGTTTGGCTAAACCAAAGTCTGCAAGCAATCCCTCCCCCCTATCAGAAAGAAGGATATTGCCGGGTTTCACGTCAAAATGGATAAGGCGCTTCGAATGGATATTGTGGAGGCCGCTTAGGACTTGGCAACCAATCGTCACGATCTCTCGCACCGTCATATGCTGCCCGGTGATCAAGCCTTGAACTGAGCCTTTCCTGTAGTAAGGCATCGCCAAGTAAATGTAGTCATTGTCCTCGCAGGCGTAGTAGATTTGAACGACATTTGGGTGGGCACTCGCGTACAGCGCCCTGGATTCATCGAAAAAGTTAGCGGGGGATGTGAGGCGGGCCTTGGCGATCTGTTTGATGACGATCTCCGCATTAAGTTGATGATCATAGGCCACAAATGCACTGGAATTCTGCCCACCGGCGTTGATCTAAGTCTTAAGATCGAAAGTGATTTGTGCTCTGTTGAACGGCTTAAACATTCACCGCTCCGACAGCACACAATATGGCCTCTCTCTCGACCTCGGCCATTTCATGCCAGTTCTCAATTTCGAAGTCTTTTTCTCCGGCCACTAGAGGCTTGAAATCCGTTCGGGGAATACCGACGCGAGAGGAAATCGAGGAAATGTGTCCCACGTAGTAAGCCGACAGGTCGCTGCTAGCAAACGCTTCCTGTATTACGCCTTCGATTTGGACTTTTTCGATGCTGATCGATTGAGCGCTCGGCTCGGACGCCCTGATTCCCGCTTTCGAAACTTTGAACTCTCGCAACACGTCCAGAAGATTGCTTCGGAGATATTTCAAGGCGTCGGGTGTCGAGAGGGCCGCCGGGATCTTGATCTCCTCGACATTGATCACTTTTCGATTGCCGGAATCGTAAACCGCGAAAGTAATCACCTTTGGCGCGGCTCGTATTCCGATTGTAATCATCAGCAGCCCTTCGCTTTTTGTGATGCGGGTGGGCCCACGTCAATCGATATTAGGCCTGCCCACAGGCGAAGCTCCGTGCCGGTGGCGCTCCAGCGACCGACGTGCCACCTACAACGCCCTATTACTCTCCTTCACCGCCGTCGCGTCCACATACACCTCGCCGCCCAGCTGCCGGAATTTCTCCGACATCTGCGCCATGCCCTGCTCCTTGTCGTTCAAGGTCGCCGCATAGTCGCGCACGTCCTGCGTGATCTTCATCGAGCAGAACTTCGGCCCGCACATGGAGCAGAAATGCGCGACCTTGTGCGCCTCCTTGGGCAGCGTCTCGTCGTGGTATTCGCGCGCGGTGTCGGGATCGAGCGAGAGGTTGAACTGGTCGTTCCAGCGGAAGTCGAAGCGCGCGCGCGAGAGCGCGTCGTCGCGCAGCTGCGCCGCCGGATGGCCCTTGGCGACGTCGGCGGCGTGCGCCGAGATCTTGTAGGTGATCACGCCTTCCTTGACGTCGTCGCGGTCGGGCAGGCCGAGATGCTCCTTCGGCGTCACGTAGCAGAGCATGGCGCAGCCGAACCAGCCGATCATGGCGGCGCCGATGCCACGAGGTGATGTGGTCGTAGCCGGGCGCGATGTCGGTCGTGAGCGGGCCCAAGCGTGTAGAACGGCGCCTCGCCGCATTCCTTGAGCTGCTTGTCCATGTTGATCTTGATCTTGTGCAGCGGCACGTGGCCGGGGCCCTCGATCATCACCTGGCAGCCCTTCTTCCAGGCGATCTGGGTGAGCTCGCCCAGCGTCTCCAGCTCGGCGAACTGCGCGCGGTCGTTGGCGTCGGCGATCGAGCCCGGGCGCAGGCCGTCGCCGAGCGAGAACGACACGTCGTATCTGCGCATGATGTCGCAGATCTCGTCGAAGCGCTCGTAGAGGAAGCTTTCCTTGTGCCGCGACAGGCACCACTTCGCCATGATCGAGCCGCCGCGCGAGACGATGCCGGTGACGCGGTTGGCGGTGAGCGGCACGTAGGCGAGCCGCACGCCGGCGTGGATGGTGAAATAGTCGACGCCCTGCTCGCATTGCTCGATCAGCGTGTCCTTGTAGCACTCCCAGTCGAGCTTGACCGGATCGCCGTCGACCTTCTCCAGCGCCTGATAGATCGGCACGGTGCCGATCGGGATCGGCGCGTTGCGGATGATCCATTCGCGGGTGTTGTGGATGTTGCGGCCGGTGGAGAGGTCCATCACGGTGTCGGCGCCCCAGCGGATCGCCCACACCATCTTCTCGACCTCCTCCTCGACCGACGAGGTCACCGCCGAGTTGCCGATATTGGCGTTGATCTTGGTGAGGAAGTTTCGGCCGATGATCATCGGCTCGAGCTCGGCGTGGTTGATGTTGGAGGGGATGATGGCGCGCCCGCGCGCGACTTCCGAGCGCACGAATTCCGGCGTCACGAACAGCGGCACCGCGGCGCCGAAGCTCTCGCCGTCGGCGCGCGCGGCCTCCGCGCGCTCGAGCTGCTGCTTGCGGCCGAGATTCTCGCGCTCGGCGACGTAGATCATCTCCTTGGTGATGATGCCGGCGCGCGCGAACTCGTATTGCGTGACCGGTTTTCCGTGCGAGCGCGCGCAGCGGCGTGTGCACCTGCGGGAAGGCGCGCGCCAGGTGCTTGCCGCTGACATTGCCGTTGTCGACCGGCTTGATCGGACGGCCTTCGTACGCCTCGACGCCGCCGCGCTCCTTCACCCAGGCGGTGCGGGCGCGCGGCAGGCCCTGCTCGACGTCGATCGCCACGTCGGGATCGGTGTAGGGGCCGGTGGTGTCGTAGACCGGGACCGGCGGCTCGCCGGCCGCCTCGGTGAGCGCGATCTCGCGCACGGGCACGCGCAGGTCGGGCGCCGTCTCGGGCCGCGCATAGACCTTGCGCGAAGCGGGCAGCGGGCCGGTGGTGACCTTGGGCGTCGCGATGTTGGGGTCGTGGATGTTCATCGTCTTCTCTCCCGTTCAGGGGTGTCAGTGGAAATAGCCGAAGAAAGCGAGGATGACGCCGACCGCGAGCCAGATGGCGGCGGCGATGGTCAGGCTGGAGGGGTGCTCGATGAACCAGCGCCCGATCGTCTCCACGCGCTGCGGCATCACGATGCGCAGCGCCCCGCCGATGACGGTGAGCCAGCCGAGCAGCGTGATGAGGACGCGCCAGTCCGCCGCCCACACGTTGTGCGTGAGGATCACCGCCATGCCGGCGGTCATGATCAGGAGGCCGGAGAGATAGATCAGCGCATCGCTGCGCAGGAATTCGTCCGCGAGCTTGCGATAGCCCTCCCTATTCAGGAGCGCGCCGATGCCGACCGCCAGGAACACCGGCGCCAGCAGCCTTGCGAGGAAGATGGATGTTGGCATTAAAGGATGTCCTGTCCCTTCGCCGGCATGACCCGGATCAGGTTCAAAGGGTTCCCGCGGTAGCGACTGGGCGGGTGTCTCAGCTCCTTGACCGGAGCTCCCCTCGGAACAGCCGCTAATGTAGGCCCGCCGGGGCCGGTGTCAACGCATCGGCGGTCCTGGGCGGCAGGCGCGGCAGCGTCACGGAACAGGGCGCGCATTGCCGTGCGCGGTTCGCCGCGCGCAGCGCTGCAAGACGGCCGCCCATCGGCGCGCCGTATGTTCCGCCAGGGGGACGGCGAACAGATTGCAGATCCAGTCGATCTTTGCGGCGTCCTCGATCGCTCCGCCGAACGGGATCTGCTGTCCGCGCAGGTCGTCGACGTAGTGCAGCGCGTAACCGGGCAGCAGGTCGAGCAACGTGCGCACTGATGCGCCGCATTCCGCCAGCGTGACCGGGTTGTATTCGAACAGGATGGCCGGCCGGTCCGGCCGCGACAGCAGACCGCGGGCGCCGCGCAAGACCGCCGCTTCGCTGCCCTCGACGTCGATCTTCACCAGTGCCGGCAGGAGTCCCACCGACGCGAAGAACCCGTCCAGCGTGATGCCCTCGGCCTGCGCCAGCTTGCCGCCGGCGCGCGGGTTCAAGCCGCGCGGACTGATCTGGGCGAGCAGCGAATTTCGCTCAGAATAGCTGATGCGGACCGGTCCCGGATTGTCGACCACCGCCGCCGCGACCGGGTGGACCGAAGCCTGCAGGCCGAGGCGCTGCACGGATTGCGTGAGCTTGGCGAAGGTCGTCGGCACGGGCTCGAACGCGTAGATGCGCGGCCTGCGGCCGGCGAGCATTTGGGCGAGATGGGTGGAAACGAACCCGCCGTTGGCGCCGATATCGTACACCACCGGGCGATCATCTCCGTGCAGCCAGGCGGCACAGAGCTCCAACTCGGCTTGATACGCGCGCGGATAGTAGAATGGAAAATTGGCGCGATCGTCGGTGTGGCAGACGAAGTCGTAGCCCAGCCCGCTGGTCGCGACGAACCGTTTGACCCCGACCGCGCCGAGCGCTTTCAGCCAGGCCAATCGCACCGCGCCGCTGACCAGGGGAAGGTCCGTCACCGCGGCCGCGCGAACGTCGTCCCCGCTGCCGCACATCATCGCAATGCCGCGGCTGACGATGCGCGTTCGCAGCCGCTGCCGCCAGTTCGGACGGTCGCGGACCGGGCTCACCCAAGCGGCGGCTTTGCCGGTTCCGTTCGCTGCGCGGCACTCGTCGTCGACCGTCATGCCCCCCGTCTCCCGTGTTCAGGACGCGCCGTCACTGCGTGGCGCGCGCGGACTGGCGCAATGACGGCTGCACCGGATCACCGGAAACGGCGGGATATCAGGGACGCCGAGACAAGGCGTGCCGCCGTGACGACAGGCAGGAGCGCAGAGCGGGACCCTCATCGCCGGCCGACATAGGCCGCGAAACGCTTGCGCAATTCGGTAAGGCGGCTTTCGTCCGAAACGAGCGCGCGGTAGCCGCGGTCGATGTTGTAGGACGAGAGCGGCGCGAGGCCCGCGGGCGGGGGAACGTCGGCGCGCGGCGAGAAGGTGCCGGTGCGGCTCTGCTGCTCCTTGGCCAGATACCAGGTGAGATAGAGCTTGGCGGCGTTGGGATGCGGCGCGTCCTTGAAGATCGCGGCGCCGACCAGGAACACCGGCGTCGGATCGGCCTGCGAGAACACCGGCTCGATCGGCTTGCCCTGCGCCTTGAGCCGCGGCGTGGTCGAGGTGGAGTCGAAAGTCGCGAGCTTGTCGCCCGCGGCGATGGCGTTCGACACGGCGGCATGGCCCGACGTGACGAAGGCCGGCTGCTGCGCCATGTACTTGTCCATGTAGTCCCAGCCGTATTTTTGAACGATCAGGTTGAACGCGGAGAGGCCGGCGTCGTCCTCGGTCGGATCGGTGGTGATGAGCCGGCCCCGGAACCGGGGTTTGAGAAAATCGAGCGCGGATGTCGGCACCTCGGCCGGCGGCAGGAGGGCGGTGTTGTAGGCATAGACGACGGTGTTGACGCTCACCGCCGTGAAGGCGCCGTCCTCGTCCTTGTAGGCGGGATCGATCGCGTCGGAGCCTTCGGGCTTGAACAGCAGCAGCGCGCCGGCCTTCTTCCATTTGCCGAAATCCTGGATGGTCTGGAAGATCGCGAGGTCGGCCTCCATGCGCTTGGCCGCGAGCTGCTGCTCGATCTTCTGGTTGAGGCCGTTGCTCAGGCCGCCGGTGAGCGCGACGCTGATGCCTGGAAAGCGAACTTGGAAGTCCTTGATCCAGCGGTCGTGGGATCCGGTCGGCCCGGCGCCGTAAAGGACGAGGGTCTTTTCCGGTTGGGCCTTGGCATAGAGCTCGTCCATGCTCTCGGCGCGCGCGAGCGTGGCGCAACAGACGAGCGCGGCGGCAAGAAGCGCCGGCGCCCGCGGCAACCGCGACAAAAAGGCGATCATGATGGCGTTCCTCCCGGCGCGCGCGCGCGCCCGCGCAAACTACAACGCCGGCCCCGCGATGTCGCGGGACCGGCGTTTGTTTCTCTCAAGGACGCGTCGAGCGCTGCTCAGTCGAGGCTGCTGGTGCGGGTCCCGGCGTTGTGCGCGGTCATCGGCAGCACCACTACCTTGGTGCCGACATGGACGCGGCTGTAGAGGTCGATCACGTCCTCGTTGACCAAGCGGATGCAGCCCGAGGACACGCGGCCGCCAATGGTGTCCGGCGCGTTGGTGCCGTGGATGCGGTAGACCGAGCCGCTGAGATACATGGCGCGGGCGCCGAGCGGGTTGGTCTCGCCGCCGGCCACGAAGCGCGGCAGATAGGGCTGGCGCTGGATCATCTCCGGAGGCGGCGTCCAGTCCGGCCACTCGGCCTTGCGCTCGATGGTCTTGGTGCCGGACCAGGTGAAGCCCTCGCGGCCCACGCCGATGCCGTAGCGCATCGCCTTGCCGCCGGGCATGACGAGGTAGAGGAAGGTGTTGGGCGTGTCGACGATGATGGTGCCGGGCGCCTCGCTGGTGCGGTAGCTCACGATCTGGCGCTGGAAGTCGGCGCGCAGCCCGGTGCCCTCATCGCTCGGGCTGGCATAGGCCGGGGCGGTGACCGGCTGCTGCTGGAGCGGGCCGAACAGGGCCTCGAACGGGTTGAGCGAATTGGCGGAAGCAGCGGTGGTGGAGATGGCGGTCGCGGCGACGAGCGCGGCAATCGCGATGACGGTCTTGCGACGGAAATGAGTGTTCATGACGTCCCCCTGTGCTCATTGGTCGAATGGGGGGACGGGTTGGTTCAAAAAGCTTGTGGAAAATTAATCTTGCGGGCTGGTTACCGGCCCGGGGCCGCGTCTCTAAACCACTGATATCATGTGAATTTCCAGGTCGGCGAAAAGTCCGGGCGCGCCGGCAAGGGCAAGCGCGCGACCGCATCGCCTTACCGTTCTGGGGCCCCCGCGAGCGGCCGCCGCCCCGGCGCCGCCCTTCAGCCCTTGCGCGCGGAGTGCCAGCCGACCGCGGCGTCCGCGACCGCGTCGGTCGAGGCGAAATACGGCTTGATGTCGACGAGCGGGGTATCGTCGAGGCAATCGAGGCCGACGACCGAGAGCCTCGTTCCGTCGACGCGCAGGAGCCGTGCGACGCTCATCGCGATCGGGTTGGGCCGGGCCGGCGAGCGCAGCGCGAAGGTGCCCTGGGCAACGCCGTAGTGCCGCGGCACCTGCAGCACCAGATCGCGCCGCGACCGGTTCATCCAGTAGAGCACGACCAGATGGGTGCAGCTCTCGATCCCAGTGAGCGCCCGCGCCCAGCGCTCCTCGACCACCAGGGTGCAAACCGCGTCGGATTCGCGCGCATTCTTCGGGCAGTCCTCGCGTCGGGTCCAGGGCGTGTGGATGCGGCCGATGAAATAGAGCGCGGCGTCGAAGGCCGGCGGCAGCTCGACGGCGGTTTCCCCCTCGCGGATGCCGAAATCATTGTCGCTCATGGTCGCTCCTGGCCGTCATTGCGCCTTGGGCTCTGGCCGGAATTGCTCCCGGCCGTCGTTTTGGCTCCGGCCGTTTCCCGGCCGTCCTTCCCGGGTCGTCGTCGAGGCGGGCGCCGTCCCGGCGGGTGCCTTGCCGGCAAGATGGATTGCCGGGTCGACCCCGGGGCCGTCAATGACCGCCGCGCAAGGCGGCCCATTGCGGTCTTGTATTCCCCGCTTAAACGTATAAAGATATCTTTATATGCCCCCTGAAATCGGTGGGCGCCACTGAAATTGAGAATGCCGCCCACGCCATGCCCACCGCTGCCCACCTGCGGTTCGAGATCCTCAACGGCGCGCTCAAGGCCGCCGGGGAGGGCACCCGCCTGCGCATTCTCGCGCTCCTGGGCGAGGCCGAGCTCACCGTCTCGGACCTCACCGCCATCCTGCGGCAATCGCAGCCCAGGATTTCGCGGCATTTGCGGCTCCTCGCCGAGGCCGGGCTGATCGATCGTTTCCGCGAAGGATCGTGGGCGTTCTTCCGCCTGGGCGAGCGCGGCGGCGCCGCCGAACTGGCGCGCGAACTCATCGCCCGTCTCGATCCCGACGACGCCACGCTGGCGCGCGACCGGGAGCGCCTGGCGGCGGTGCGGGCGCAACGCGCCAACGCCGCGCAGGCCTATTTCCGCCGCCATGCGGCGGAGTGGGACCGTATCCGCAAGCTTCATGTCGCCGACGCGGCGGTCGAGGACGCCATCAGCGGCGCGCTCGCGGACGGCCCCCTGCACGCGCTGCTCGATCTCGGCACCGGCACCGGGCGCATGCTCGAATTGTTCGGGCCGCGCATCGAGCGCGGGCTGGGACTCGATCTCTCGCTCGACATGCTCGCGCTCGCCCGCGCGCGGCTCGATCGCGCCGGGCTGCGCCATTGCAGCGTGCGCCAGGGCGACATTTACGACCTCGCGCTGCCCAAGGACTCCTTCGACGCCGTCGTCATCCATCAGGTGCTGCACTTCCTCGACGACGGTGCGCGCGCGATCCACGCGGCGGCGCGCGTGCTGCGGCCTGCCGGCCGTTTGCTGGTCGTCGATTTTGCCCCGCACGATTTCGAGTTCCTGCGCGACGAGCACGCGCACCGCCGCCTCGGCTTTGCGGCCGAGACCGTGGCGCAGTGGATGAAGGCGGCCGGGCTCGAGGTCGTGCTGCAGAAAAGCCTCGCCCCCGATCCGAGCTCGGACGGCAAGATCGCGGTGTCGCTCTGGCTTGGACAGGATGCGCGCGTGGCGGTGGCCGCGCCGGTCGCGCGCGAGGTGGCATGATGAACCCCGAGCCCCGCGCCAGCCGCTTCGTGCACGCTCCCGACGAGCGCCGCATCCGCGTCTCTTTCGAGTTCTTCCCGCCCAAGACCGAGGAGATGGAAAAGACACTGTGGGACTCGATCACGCGCCTCGCCCCGCTCGCACCGAATTTCGTCTCCGTCACCTATGGCGCCGGCGGCTCGACGCGCGAACGCACCCACGCGACCGTCAAACGCATCCTGGCGGAGACTGCGCTGGTGCCCGCCGCGCATCTGACCTGCGTCGCCGCCACCCGCGACGAGATCGACGCGGTGATCAGCAATTATTGCGCCGCGGGCGTGCGCCACATTGTGGCGCTGCGCGGCGATCCCGTCGGCGGCATCGCCGAACGCTATGCGCCGCATCCCGGCGGCTACGGCAACGCCGCCGATCTCGTCGCCGGCATCAAGCGCCTCGCGGACGTCGAGGTGTCGGTCTCCGCCTATCCGGAAAAGCATCCGGACAGCCCGACGGTCGAGGCCGATCTCGACATGCTCGCGGCCAAGATCGACGCCGGCGCCACGCGCGCGATCACCCAGTTCTTCTTCGAGAACGACCTCTACTTCCGCTATCTCGACCGCGTGCGCGCCCGCGGCATCGCGGTGCCGGTCGTGCCCGGCATCCTGCCGGTGCAGAATTTCAAGCAGACCAGGAGTTTCGCCGCGCGCGCCGGCGCCTCGGTGCCCGCGTGGCTCGCCAACCGCTTCGACGGCCTCGACGAGGACGCCGCCACCCGCAAGCTCATCGCCGCCGCCGTCGCCGCCGAGCAGGTGCTCGATCTGGTCGACCAGGGCGTCACCGACTTCCACTTCTACACCATGAACCGCGCCGACCTGGTCTACGCCGTGTGCCACCTGTTGGGATTAAGACCAAGCCGAGCCTCGAGCCACCAGCACGGTACGCTTCCTCTCCCCTGCGGGGAGAGGGAGCACACCTGAGCCCGCGGGGATGTCAGTGGCCATATCCGATACCGAGCAGACGCTGCGCAGGCTCGCCGCCGAGCGCATCCTGGTGCTCGACGGCGCCATGGGCACCATGATCCAGGCGCTCGGGCTCGACGAGGAGGGCTATCGCGGCGCACGCTTCGACGCCTGGAACAGGGAGGTGCGCGGCAACAACGATCTGCTGGTGCTGAGCCAGCCCGCGAAGATCCGCGACATCCATCTCGCCTATTTCCGCGCCGGCGCCGATATCGTCTCGACCAATACCTTCTCTTCGACGCGCATCGCCCAGGCCGACTACGGCATGCAAGGCATCGCCCACGAGCTCAACGTCGAGGGCGCCAGGCTCGCGCGCGAGGCCGCCGATCTCGCGCAGGCCGAGGACGGGCGCCCGCGCTTCGTCGCCGGCGCGCTCGGGCCGACCAATCGCACCGCCTCGATCTCGCCCGACGTCGCCAATCCCGGTTTCCGCGCCGTCACCTTCGACGAGTTGCGCGCCGCCTATGGCGAGCAGGTTGAGGGGCTGATCGAGGGCGGCGCCGACCTCCTCCTGATCGAGACCATCTTCGACACGCTCAACGCCAAGGCGGCGATCGCCGCCATCGCCGACGTCACCGAGGCGCGCGGCGTGCGTGTGCCGGTGATGATCTCCGGCACCATCACCGACCGCTCGGGGCGGCTGCTGTCCGGCCAGACGCCGGCGGCGTTCTGGAATTCGGTGGGCCATGCGGCCCCGTTCTCGATCGGGCTCAACTGCGCGCTCGGCGCCAAGGAAATGCGCGCCCATATCGCCGAGATCGCGCGCCTCGCCGATACCCTGGTCTGCGCCTATCCCAATGCCGGCTTGCCCAACGAATTCGGCCGCTACGACGAGAGCCCGGACTATATGGCCGCGCTGCTCGCCGAGTTCGCGGACGCCGGCCTCGTCAACGTGGTGGGCGGGTGCTGCGGCACCACGCCCGAGCACATCAGCGCCATCGTGCGCGCGGTCGAGGGCAAGGCGCCGCGGCGAGTTCCCGAGCTGCCGCGCTTGCTGCGCCTCTCCGGTCTCGAGGCCTTCGCGCTCACGCCGGAAATCCCGTTCGTCAATGTGGGCGAGCGCACCAACGTCACCGGCTCGGCCAAGTTCCGCAAGCTCATCACCGCCGGCGACTATGCCGGCGCCCTCGCCATCGCGCGCGATCAGGTGGAGAACGGCGCGCAGATCATCGACGTGAACATGGACGAGGGCCTGCTCGATTCCGAGCAGGCGATGACCACGTTCCTCAACCTGGTGGCGGCCGAGCCCGACATTGCCCGCGTTCCGGTGATGGTGGACTCCTCGAAGTTCTCGGTGATCGAGGCCGGGCTCAAATGCCTGCAGGGCAAGCCGGTGGTGAACTCGATCTCGATGAAGGAGGGCGAGGCCGCCTTCATCGCGCATGCCCGGACCGTTCGCCGCTATGGCGCCGCGGTGGTGGTCATGGCCTTCGACGAGCAGGGTCAGGCCGACACGCTCGAGCGCAAATGCGCGATCGCCAGGCGCGCCTACGATATCCTGGTCGACCAGGTCGGCTTTCCGCCGGAGGACATCATCTTCGATCCCAACATCTTCGCCATCGCCACCGGGATGGAAGAGCACAACGGCTACGGCGTCGCCTTCATCGAGGCGGCGCGCTGGATCCGGGAAAACCTGCCGCACGTGCACGTCTCCGGCGGGGTGTCGAATTCTGTCGTTCTCGTTCCGCGGCAACGAGCCGGTGCGCGAGGCCATGCACTCGGTGTTCCTCTACCACGCCATCAAGGTCGGCATGGATATGGGCATCGTCAACGCCGGGCAGATGGCGGTCTATGACGACCTCGATGCGGAGCTGCGCGAGGCTTGCGAGGATGTGGTGCTCGACCGGCGGCCGGATGCCGCCGAGCGCCTGCTCGCGCTCGCGCAACGCTATCGCGGGCACGGCAAGGAGAGGAAGGAGGCCGATCTCGCCTGGCGCGAGCGGCCGGTCGCGGAGCGGCTCTCCCACGCGCTCGTCCACGGCATCACCGATTTCGTCGAAAGCGACGTGGAGGAGGCGCGCCGCAAGGCCGAGCGCCCGCTGCACGTGATCGAAGGTCCGCTGATGGACGGCATGAACGTGGTCGGCGATCTGTTCGGCTCGGGAAAAATGTTCCTGCCGCAGGTGGTCAAGTCGGCGCGCGTCATGAAGCAGGCGGTGGCCTATCTGATGCCGTTCATGGAGCAGGAGAAGAGGGAGAGCGGCATCGAGAAGAAGAGCTCCAACGGCAAGATCGTCATGGCCACGGTCAAGGGCGACGTGCACGATATCGGCAAGAACATCGTCGGCGTCGTGCTCCAGTGCAACAATTACGAGGTCGTCGATCTCGGCGTCATGGTGCCGGCGGCGAAGATCCTGGAGGCGGCGCAGCGGGAGAGCGCCGACATCATCGGCCTCTCCGGCCTGATCACGCCCTCGCTCGACGAGATGTGCCTCGTCGCCGCCGAGATGGAGCGGCAGGGTTTCGACCTGCCGCTCATGATCGGCGGCGCGACCACGAGCCGCGTGCACACGGCGGTGAAAATCCATCCCAACTACCGGCGCGGGCAGGCGGTCTATGTCACCGACGCCAGCCGCGCGGTCGGGGTCGCGGCCAATCTGATGTCGGGCGAGGCGAGGCCCGCCTACGTGGCGGGCATTCGCCAGGAATATGCCCGCATCGCCGCCGCGCATGCGCGCGGCGAGGAGAGCAAGCAGCGGCTGTCGCTCAAGGACGCGCGCGCGAACGCGCTCAAGCTCAACTGGTCGGGAAATGACGTGCCGCAGGGACCGGGCTTTCTGGGGTCGCGGGTGCTCGAGGACTATCCGATCGCGGAGCTGCGCGACTATATCGACTGGTCGCCGTTCTTCGCCACCTGGGAGCTCACCGGCAAGTTTCCCGCCATCCTCGACGACGCCAAATACGGGCCGGCGGCGCGCAGCCTGTTCGACGATGCGCAGGCGATGCTCGACCGCATCGCCTCCGAGCGCTGGTTCCGCGCCAGCGCCGTGTTCGGCTTCTGGGCGGCAAACGCCGACGGCGACGACATTCTCGTTTACGGCGACGAGCGGAGAACAAAACCGGTCGCGGTGCTGCACACGCTGCGCCAGCAGCTCACGCGGCGCGAAGGGCGGGCCAATGTGGCGCTCGCCGATTTCGTCGCCCCGCGCGCGAGCGCATTGGCCGACCACATCGGGGCCTTCATGGTCACGGCCGGAATCGGCGAGGACGAGGTGGCCGAGCGCTTCAAGCGCGCGAACGACGACTATTCGGCGATCATGGTCAAGGCGCTCGCCGATCGCCTCGCGGAAGCGTTCGCCGAGCGCCTGCATCAGCGGGTGCGCAAGGAATTCTGGGCCTATGCCCCGGACGAGGCGCTCAGCAGCACGGAGCTGATCGGGGAAAAGTATCGCGGCATCCGCCCCGCGCCCGGCTACCCCGCCCAGCCCGACCACAGCGAGAAGGCGACGCTGTTCGCGCTGCTCGACGGCGAGCGGCGCATCGGCGTCAGGCTCACGGAGAGTTTCGCCATGTGGCCGGGGGCTTCGGTGTGCGGGCTCTATTTCAGCCACCCCGAGAGCCACTATTTCGGCGTCGGCAAGATCGAGCGCGATCAGGTCGAGGATTACGCGCAACGCAAGGGCTGGACCGTGGCCGAAGCGGAGAGGTGGCTCGCGCCGGTGCTCAACTACGATCCGATCGTGACTGCGCGCACTGCGGCGGAATGATATCCGTCATGTCCGGGCACGATCGGGCCAGTTCCAGTCCTTGATTCAAGCCTGATACCAGACCTTCCACGGGAGCAGCGAAACTCGATGACGGCTTGTATCGTATGTCAAGGGGAGCTCGCGCTGTTCGGCCCTTGTTCAGGCTACACTTATTTCCGATGCCGCGGCTGCGGCACGATCCAGCTTTCGCCGATGCCCGACGAAGCAGAATTGGCGAAGGCTTATGAAAAGGAGTATGTCGCCGGGGCCTACAAACAGGAATTTGCCGGTCCGGAATGGTGGCGCCGCGCGTCAAGAACCTACTGTGCAAGCATAGTCCAGGTGCTGAAGGACCGTCGCGTGGCCGGCTTGGTTGTCGACTACGGCGCGGGCTGGGGCCATTTGGTGGACACGATGATTCAGTCCGGTTTCGACGCGCGCGGTGTGGAGCTGTCACAGCGTGAGGTGGCGTACGCTCAGCAGCGCGGCTTACCCCTCCAACAGGGTGATCTCGGCGCGCTGAGGGGATTGGAAGGTCAAATCTCGGCGTTGACGATGTCGGCCGTATTCGAACATCTTGTCAATCACGCCGCCTTTCTTTCGACGCTGCACAGGCTCCTCGCCGAGGGCGGACTATTCATTACGATGCATCCGACCGCCGCTATGTTCAATCTGCTTGGCAACCTTGTGCGGTTCGGCGACAAAACGAAAGAATTGCCCGATCTGGCAGGTTCAATGACCGCGCCATGGCACACCGTGCTTTTTTCGATTGACGGGACGGAGAAGTTTATTTCGCGCCATGGGTTTCGTTTGCTGGAGGTTCGTCCGGCGCCGCAAGGTCGTCTTGGCGGGCTGCTCGGTTTGGTTCAGATCTCGCTGGAGCTCGTGAACAAGGTTGGCTGGCGCGTGTTCCGGACGCGTTGGCCCCTCCTCACGACTCACATCTTCGTTTTTCAAAAAGTACACGCAACCGGCTCCGACCTGGATCGGGCGGACAGCTCTCGCGTGAAGGCAGGCGCAGCGAGTTGCTGAACCGTGACCGGCAATTTCGGGCATGATATTGCTCCCGAGATGATCGGACCGACGTGGCGCACGACTTGACGATTACGGTCGATCGAGAAGAATGTGCGCGCCATTCCCTTGCTCGAGCGCCCGGTTGCGTCCGAGCCGACTAGATGGGTCGTCGTGTCACCGCGCGTTCCCTTCAACCGCCCGCCGATCACCGGCCGCGAACTGAGCCTTCTCAAGGAGGCGATCGCGCGGCGTGAGCTCTCGGGCGACGGCCACTTCTCGAGACAATGCGAGAGCTGGCTCGTCGAGCGGCTTGGTGCGAAGCGTGCTTTGCTCACGCATTCCTGCACGGCGGCGCTCGAGATGGCCGCGATACTCGCAGACCTCGGGTCGGGGGATGAGGTCATCATGCCGTCCTTCACCTTCGTGTCGACGGCGAATGCGGTCGTTTTGCGTGGGGCGGTGCCCGTGTTCCTCGACATTCGTCCCGACACGCTCAACATGGATGAGCGTCTGGTCGAGTTGGCGATTACGCCGCGCACCAAGGCGATCTTCGTCGTGCATTATGCCGGGGTGTGCGCTGAGATGGATGCCTTGCGCGAGATAGCGACGGCGCATCGCCTTTTGCTGGTGGAGGACGCGGCGCAGGCGCTGCTGTCGACGTATCGCGGCCGGCTCGCGGGCACGCTCGGCGACCTTGCCTGTTTCAGCTTCCATGCGTCGAAGAACGTGGTGAGCGGAGAGGGAGGCGCGCTCGTGATCAGCCGCGCCGATCTTGCCGAGCGTGCCGAGATCATCCGGGAAAAGGGCACGAACCGTGCGCGCTTCCTACTCGGCTTGGTCGACAAGTACACCTGGATCGACGTCGGCTCGTCCTACTTGCCGAGCGAGCTGGTTGCGGCGTTCCTGCGCGCACAGCTCGAAGACGCCGCGGCGATCACGGCCGAGCGCCGCGCGACCTGGAACCTCTATCATGCCGCTTTCGCCGACCTCGAGGCGCGCGACATCGGCTTGCGCCGCCCGATCGTGCCAGCGTATTGCGAGCATAATGGACATCTCTACTACCTTCTGCTGCCCGACCGCTTGAGCCGCGATGCCTTGATCGCGGCGCTGCGCGCGCAAGGAATTGATGCGCCCTTCCACTACGTCCCGCTGCATTCGAGTGATGCCGGCCGGCGCTTTGGCCGCACCGTTGGCACGTTGGCGTTCACCGACGATCTCAGCGGCCGATTGATCCGGCTGCCGCTGTGGAGCGGCATGCAGGACGAACGCGAGCGTGTGATCGCCTGCGTGCGTGAGTTCGTGCGACGGCCGGGACGATGGACGTCAACCTAGAACGATCCAGAGCGTTGCTACGGCCGTCTGAAGTGCAACGCGGGCCGTGCGTTAGTCCCGATTCAGGATAGCGATGCCAAATCCCGCTTTTCCGAAGCCGTTCCCGGCATACAGCATGTAGCGATCGCCCCCGTGGTCGAACACGAACGGGTATTCGACCATTTCGGAATCCCAGCCGGAATCCGAAACGTCGATGGCCGGTTCGGGAGTGCGCCGCCACGCGATGCCGTCATCGGATTGCGCGTGGTAGATGCGGTACGCCTTGCCACGCGCGCAGAACCACATTCGATAAACCTCGCCATCCTGCCTGATGCAAGGCTTGCAGATGGCGTATTCATCCGGGCCGCTGAAATCAATTGCGACCAGGTTGTCTCGAACCCAATGGATGCCGTCGTCCGACTCTGCGTATTTGATCAAATGACGCATGTCCTCCTTTTTGGCGCCCCACGCGATGTTCGAGCCGTACCACATGCGGAACCTTCCGTTCTCGACGGCTACCCAAGGATACGAGATGGTATAGGGGTCGATGTCGTTGAGCTCGACGACTGGAAACCGTGAATACCGCAGGAACGGGTCCGACGGCGCGTCGCTGATGGCGAGACCGAGCGCATTTTGCCATGGCACGGTGACGGTCAAGTGCCATCCCATGTAGTAGAGATATCGCTTGTTTCCGACCGGCACGATGCAGCCGATCGATGCCCCGCTATCGTCGAACATCGCGAGATCGCCGGGGGTGAGGACCGGTATCTCCGGAATTCGCAATGCCTTGAGGGGATTTCTGATGTCGATTTCGACAAAGCCGATGCTCGACCGGTTGTTCTCGTCACGCGTGCTGAAATAGATCCGGTAAAGATCGCCCTCGACCCGTTCGGCTACCGGGTTCGCGGCGTAGGACCGCGCCCATGGCAGGCGGCCGTCGGGGACATAGACGCGACCGAGCTTGGTCCATTTCATAATTTTCCCTTCGCCATCATGACGCGGACGAAGCTCGCGCTATCCATGTCGATTTGCTCGGCTTCGGCGGCCAGGCACACGCCGTCCTCGGCGGTGTCCGAGGCCACCAGCGCATTGGCGCCCACGAAGGTCCCCCTGGCGAGCGTAACCTTGTTGCCGATGGTGGCGCCGATGCCCAGGAAACAATACGGCCGCACCACCACCTCCGCCGCAATGGTGACGTGCGAGGCGAGCCAAGCATGATCCTCGATGACGCTGAGGTCGCCGATATGATTGCTCGACCACATGACGACATTGTTTCCGATTTTCACATCGAGGGAGATCGACTGATTGTCCATAATGAAGCAGTTCTCGCCAATATTGAGCTCTTCGGGGCGATAAAAATGCGAGTTTGCATAGCTGATGAAGGAGTACCCCTTTTGCTTGGCCTCCGAGTATTTGTTTGCGCGAAGCGCATTCATCCTCTGATAACCGAGAAGGATGAGCATCCGGTATTCGTCGGGAGGAAATCGCTTCTCAACGTCCTCGAAAGGCACCACGGGAAGATCGTGGAAAGTCTCACGATCAATATGCCGCCGATCGACCGCGAATCCACACACCTCGTGCTCGCTGTCGCGCACGAGAAAACGGTGCGCGACGTCCGCGCCGCGGCCCGTGCCGAACAGTACGACCTTGCTCATTGCGAAGGTTTCGCATCCGAGTGGCCGATATCGTCGGCCGCTTGCTTGCGCACGAGTTGATCCAGCCATTCGTGCACGCTGAGCCCCACGCTGGCGGCGGCTTTGCGCGCGAGCTCCTTCGCCTCCGGCGTCACGCCCTCGAGGACGCCGAAATAGCGCGAGCGCATCGTGCCCCCGCGCCAACCCTTGTGCGGCAAGTCGAGGTCGAGCGGGGGCGGGCCGTCGCCCTTGCGGAACGTGATCACATAAAAGCAATTCGCCATGATCCAGCGGACGTTCACGTCACGCGCGCAGACCGGAAGAGATTCGAGCGGCAGCTTATGGCTGAATAGCGGATTGTTGGTTGTGACAATTCCTCCAAATTCCGTCCCCCGCAGCCAAGGCCCCACAGACTCATCTCCGAATAGCACGATCCCGCCCGGTTTCACCACCCGCGCAAATTCTTCCGCTGTGCGCTTGTGATCAGAGAATTCATTGAATCCGCCGAAGTGGAAGACGGCGTCGAAGAACTCCGACGCGAACGGCAGATAGGTGGCGTTCGAAATGGAGTAGTGCAGCGCGGATTTGAAGTGCATCTGCTTGTCATACTCGGCCATCCGCTTGGCGCAGGTATGCACCATGTTCGGCGACAGGTCTTGCAGAAACAGTGCGCCGTTGGCGTCCAGGCGCCGCGCCAGACGAAAACTATCGCGACCGGTGCCGCAGCCGACTTCGAGGATGCGCGCGTCCGGCTTGGGGTCGAGCATATCCACCATGAGTTCGCGGACCGTCTCCTCGTCTTCGTGGAGCGCGGCGAATTGCCAGTCCAGCGCCGCATCGTAAATCTGCTCGGCGACGCGGTCGTATTCGAGCTTGGTCTTGGTTTCGATTGCGCTCAGTCCTGGCGGCCAAAGCAGGTTCGGCACGCCGTTTTCAACGGCGAAGCGGCGGCCCTCGGCCGACACAAGCTCTCCGCCAACCAACTCGAGCGGCGAATGCGTTTCCGGAGAGCGGTAAAATTCAACGTAGGGCGGATTCATCTATCGACGGTCTAGCACGATGCTTTGCAGCATACCACGATCCACACGTGTTCATCGACACCCCAGAAGTCGTTCCGGCACGAACCAATCGCGAAGTCCTCGAAAGTTGGCGAGAGCGCGGCTTCGATGTCGGAACCGCGGTCGAATTTCTTCAGAATGGTGCCGTTGCGAACGCCGTAGGGATCGTTTGCGACTTGCATATGTCCGTCGCCGAGATCGTTCGCGCCGCGCATGATGTAACTCGTCCCGATGGGCGCTGAGAACACGAATGAGCCGCCGGGCTTGAGCACGCGTGCGATCTCGAGCACGTTGTCGACGAAGCGTGAGCCCGGGTCGATATAGTAGCAGGCGTGGCAAGCGAGCACGGTGTCGAAGAACGCGTCATCGTACGGGATGCGGCTATTGCGCCCGACCCGGGTCTCGACGTCGATGCCGAGCCGCCGCATGCGTGCCTGTGTCAGATCGCAGATATCCTGCGATATCTCCACGCCGAACACGCGCATGCCGAGATTGTTGAGCAGGGGCATGTTTCGTCCGTCGCCGAAGCCGAGATCGAGAACGTACTTCCCCGGATAGGACGACGCGTTGGTCTTGTGCCGCGGATAGTTGCCCAGGAAAGCTCGGACAACGAACTCGACCGGGTAGACGTGGGCGGGATCGCGCTCGCGATAAAAGGCACCATACCGCTGATTCAACTGATCATTCATCGTGCTCGAACCGCCTGTAGAGGATCTTGGCCAACTCCGGTCCGATTACGGAATGGGACGGATACTTGCCGCCCCGACACACGCTGTTGGCCCCGATCACGCAGTTGCGTCCCACCTGCGTGCCGGCCAAAATAGCCGCTCCGACGCCGACCCAAGTTCCCTTTCCAATGACGATGGGCTGCCCGCGTTTGTTCGGCTGTTGCATGATCGGGACATGGAGGTGCGAAAACCCGTGATTATTGTCACCGATGAATACTCTTTCCGACAGCAGGACATTGTCTTCCAGTGTGATCGAGTTCGTGCATGAAATGAACATAAAGCGGCCGATTTGGTTCTCGCGCCCAATCTCGATCCGCGACTCGTAAAGGAAGTCCCCCGGATCGAAATCGTTCCGGTATTGCTCCTCGATATAGTTCATCTGAAAGCTGAGGTCCCGGAAAGCGTTGAAATGACAGCCTTCGCGAATTGAAGTGACATCGCCGATCACAATGTTCTGCGGGTTGAGAATGCGAAGAGGCGGCAGGATTTTCGAATTTATGCCGAAATAGGCAAAGCGATCCTTGTCTTCGTTGGTGAGGGGCGTCGTCTTCTCGAGCAAGAAGTTGGCCTTCTCAAGGGGACCTTCGAGGAAAGGCATGATCGTCGCTTAGTTGATTGCAGGTGCGACATCGCGCGTGCGGAAGCATGCATGATCATTGGCCGCTTGCGCTCGATGGTTCATGGATCAAATGACGGAGTAGAGGTTCACGAAGGCCGCGAGTTTTCCATCTGATCTGGAGAAATCAATGACTTGGTCGAGGTCAACATCTTCGACGCCGTGGTAGGTCCGCCCGTCGAACAGCACCAGGGATCCAAAACCGCCTTCCGTTTCCAGGTCCACTTTCTCGTTGCGGTGGTTGATCACGAAGCCGCCACCGCTGAAAAAGTCGACGTTCTTGCGGCTGAGAAAAGTCGAAACCTGATAGAACGGCTTGCCGATCTGCGCATCGATGACTCGAGGGAAATGAGTGTCCTTGTGCATCGCCATAAATCCGCCGCCGCGGGGGTAATGGTGGATCCTGCACGCGTTCCAAAATCGATCGCGCTCGGGATTGTCACCAAACGAGAGGTCGAGCCTCATCAGTCGGTTTCGGACCGCGATCATGAATCTGAACAAAGAGCCCAGGGCCGGGTAGTTAAAGTCGTTGGCGTCGAAGTAGACGGATTGGAGGTTTTGGGCGTACGGATCGCCGATGCCGTTGCTTGAGCCGATTGCCAGCTTTCTCCAGGGCTCACTGGAGAGCGAGCTGTAGTGGAACTTTTCCCGGGGGGCGTGGACTTTGGATGTTTGCAGGCAACGTTCGTACTCGGTTCGCGCGGCGGCACAAGCCGCAGCGATCTCGGCATCGTTGATCACGAAGTAGCCGCGCTGATCGAGCTCATGGTCGATCTGCTCGGGATCAATCGCGGTCACGTTCATCTGGTACTCTCTTGAGTGAGAGCGGAGCACCGGCGAACGTCTGCTGGCCGTCATGGGCAGCTCGTCGCGGCCGCATGCCTCCCGTAGACGTGTCGTTAGGTGTGTTATGGGCCCCGCGTAGGCGATGCTCGGCGCCGGAATAGGCGTGCACCCTACGAACGATGGTGTATGGGCGGTTTTTAGTCTCGATAAATATCTTGGAAATGTAAATGCCGATATGCCGACACAGAAGATCAATACTCCGCCGAGGAACCACACGGATAGCATTACCGAAACCCATCCTTCGAGAATATTGCCAAAAAAGAACCGACGAATGAACAGCCACGCAGCCATGAGAGCGGACAGACAGGAGATGGCGAGACCGAGGTAGAAAATTGCGACCAGCGGCGTCTCGCTGAACGACGCTGATGCTGTCGATCAGGGCGTGCCATCGGTGCCAGAAACTGTAGGTCGGTTTTGCACGAGCAAGTTTGTTGACCGGAAGACCAATCTGCTCGATACCCGGTGATGCACCCAAAGTCCCCCGATCACGGTCTGTTGTTCGCGGTGCAAAAGCAGCGAATTGACATACACGCGCTTCATCAGGCGGACCGTCAAGGCATTGAGCGGAACGGGATGCGAAAGCAGCGAATTGAACAGCTTGTAAGCGAGGTCGCCGGTCACCCGCTCCACGAGGCTGCCCTTGCGGCTACTTTGGTAGCCGTAGACAACGTCGACGTTATGGGCCTCCAATTCCTTCAAGAACGTCAGCAGCAGCGCCGGATCCTCTTCGAGATCGCTATCGATCAGAAAGCAGAGGTCACCGTCGGCATGATCGAGCCCGGTCATCAGCGCCTTGTGGTGACCGAAGTTCCGCGATAGCTCGACGACACGGACCCGGCTGTCCTCCTTGGCGAGACGACATGCGATGTCGAGCGAGTTGTCCGGCGAGCCGTCGTCCACCATGACGATTTCAAAATCCTGCGTCACCGCCTCCGCTGCGTTCACGGCGCGGCGGTAGAACTCGTCAACCGTGGATGACGAATTGTAGAGCGTGGTGACGATCGAGAGCTTCATCGCTGATTCCGGCGACGTGCGCTCGTCGCCCGCTCTTTCTGAATACAGGCGACCCCTCCTGGTCCGTGCCGCTTTACCCCATTTTTTCCAGCAAGGCTCCGGTCGCCAAGCGATCAAGCTTACCGTTGGCATTTCGCGGCAACTCGTCAAGTTGGAAGATGCGCGCGGGCTGCATATAGACGGGAAGCTTCTGCTTGCACGTCGCGTAGCATCTCCTCCGCCGCTGATCGCGCGGTCAGCCATGAACGCAACATTCAAGCTCGCTGCCCTCGGGCGCCAGGGATCACGACCGTCGCGGCGCGGCGCACGCCCGGAATGCTTTGGACCGCCAGATCGATTTCCTCGAGCTCGATGCGATGGCCCCTGATCTTGACCTGATTGTCGACGCGGCCGTGGAACCAGAGCCGGCCTTCGTGGTCCTCACGGACGAGGTCGCCGGAGCGGTAATAGATCGAACGGTATCGGTCTTGTCGGGGGTCCTGGCGGAAGCGGGCGGCGGTCTCTTCCGCGTTGGCATAGTAGCCGAGCCCGACGCAGGGGCCGCCGATCCACAATTCGCCGATGCCGCCGCGGGCCATCGGCCTTTGTTCCTCGTCGAGGATGGCATACGAAAAACTATCATGCATTCGGCCAAGCGGAGGAAACTCGCTGTCGGATACCCGTCAAATTCTCCCGCGTGATCTCGATGCTCGAGCAGATGCAGCTCGTCTCGGTGGGGCCATAGACATTGATCAGGCGCGCCCGGCCGGCAAACCGAGCGTGGAAATCGCGCAGCTTTGCCGATCGGATAGCCTTCGCCGCCGAACAGAAACGTCCGCACGCTCGGGCAGCGCCGCCGGGGTCAGCAGGCCGAGCTGATCGAGGACGAGAAACAGGGTGGGCACCGCGAACATGACGGTCGCCGCCGCCGGCGCGCGCCATCTTGACCCAGGTGGCCGGATTGGTGATCTCTGCATGTCTCGATCGGCACCAGAGCGGCGCCATTGAGCAGGCCGCAATAGATGTCGAAGACCGAGTTGTCGAAATGCAGGGGATTGATATTGGTGAAGCGCTCGCCTGCCGGCAGCGGGCACGGCCCGCCGCGCCCAAGCCATCAGGCTGCAGCACGCCCTGATGCGGAATGACGGCGCCCTTCGGCTCGCCGGTCGAGCCCGAGGTGAACATGATGTAGGCGGGATCCGTGCCGGTGGGCATCGGGAAAGCCTGCCGCGATGGGCGCCTCGGCGTCAAGTCCAATTCATGCCGTCAGAGCTTGGTCAGGCGCAGCGCCTGTCCGTGCGGGTTGGGCGTATCGCCCTCGGTGAAGAGGATCGCCGGCCGCATCGCGCTCGATGATCCGGGCGCTGCGCTCAGGCGGGTTCTTCGGATCAAGGAACACGTAGGGGGCGCCGAGGCGCAGGCAGGCGAGGAGCAGTCCGTAAGTCAGTCGGCGCTTGGGCAATTGCAGCGCGACGACGTCGCCGCGCCCGATTCCGCGCGCCGCGAGCGAGGCTGCGCACCGCTGCGCCAGCGCGCTCAGGTCACCGAACGAGGTCACGTCGTCGCCGAAAATCAAGCGCCGGGGCCGCAGGGTCGGCTTCGGCGCGCGCGGCGAAGGCATTCCAAAGGTTCGTCATGCTACAGACGCAAGCCTCCGTCGACCTTTACGATCGTGCCGTTGACGAAAGCGTTGGATGCACAGGAACTCGACCGCGCTCGATGACCTCGTCGAGGCGGCCGAGTCGTCCGAGCGGAGTCCTCTCGGCATATTGCTGAAGCTGGCTGTCGGCGACCGCTTCGCGGGTCGTTGCGACATCGATGAAGCCGAGAGCCACCGCGTTGACGCGTACGCCGAGCGGGCCGAGTTCGATCGCCATGGTGCGGGTGAGGCCCTCGATGCCGGCCTTGGCAGAGCTATATGCGGCTTGGCCGGCATTGCCGCTCGCTCGCGATCGAGCTGAAGTTGACGATGCAGCCACCGCCGTGCCGGATCATGCGGGCGGCGACCTGCGTTGCCACGATGAAGGGCGCCGTCAGATTGGCGTCGATGCACGCTGCGCCATGTATCCAGGCTGTGCGTCGTAAGCTTGGTCGCCGCGGAAGACGAGCAGAGGCTCGTTCCATATCTGGCCGACGGCGTTGATCAGGAGCGATATTCCGTCGCTGACGCCCAAGTTCTCGGCGATGGCTTGGCGCACGTCTTCTTCCACCAGCAGATCGACCGTGCGGGCGGTAATGCCCGTGGGCAGGTGCCTGCGGCAGGATCGAAGCGTCGGTCCAGCGCGAGCACTCGCCGACCCTGGCTGCCATAGTGTGCCGCCAGCGCGCTCCCGAGCGCCCCGTCCGCCCCGGACACGACAACCCAGCGGTCCTCCTTCGCAGTCATGAAGCTATGCGCCTGATTTCAAGAGGCGCTCCACGTCGCCGAGCGACTGAAGGCGCTTCGATATCATCTTCCGATAGTTCCCGTCCGACGATTTCCTCCAACCGCAAGACCAAGCGAACACCTTCGAGCGAATCCCAACCATCGATGTCGGCGAGCAAAGTATTGTCGAGGCAGGTTATGGCACTCTTACGTATAACTTCTGCAATCAGCACACGAGCATCCATCGACTACCCTCGAGAAGTCCTTCTCCGAGAGCAGTACTTCGCCGTAGTTACGACATTCGAGACCCGCGAGAAGTCTAGTGACCAAGCCGGCGAATGTCCATAGAACAATCGCGCACGTCGCCGCAACGCGGCCTGCTCGGCTCCATCAGCCGGTCGCCGCGCAAGGTAGCGCGGGGCATCGGGGCCGACGTTGAAAATGAGGTCGAGCACCGAGACCGCAGGCTCGAAAGTCGCCATGCAGCTGAGGGTATCCGGATAGCCCTCGTAGCTCATCCATTCCACCCTGATACCGGCAGCGGCGAACACGGCCTCGTCGAGATAGGCCTTGGCCGAGGGTCCGCTGAGGTAGCGATCGGCGCCTGCCGCGCGGGCGATCCCCAACAGGCGCTCGGTCTTGGTGCCTTCGAATCGGATAGGCGGTGTCGCGGACGATCCGAGTGCCGAGCCCGCAGCAGACTTGCGATTTCGCGCATGAAGAGGGCGTTGACCTCGGTCAGCCGCTTCTCCCTGTCCGCTCGCTCGTACCAACTGCGCACGGTCGGAGCGAGCGCCTCGAAAGAACGGCGCACGGCGATAGGCAAGTTCAAGCGCGCGCCAGTGCTTCTCCGCCCAGGGCTTCTCGATCTCCACCTCGTCGATCGGCTGCTCGTAGCGACCCTTGCTGAGAACAGGAATAGTGAGCCATTCGAGACCCGCCGCCGTCTTGATGCGGTTGCGATTGTGCCAGTGGCGCTTCGCGTATTGCACCTGGTCGAATATCACGTATTCGTCGCACCGCCCGATCAGGTCGAAGAAACCCCTCCACGGCACGTAGCACGACTGAATGATCGCTATCCGCACGGTTTTCCCTCAATACGCTAAGCGCACCCGATTGATCGAATCGGGCGCTCTCATCTTCGTTTTGGCAGCGTTTGAAAACCAGTTCCCACTTTTCCGAACAGCGCTAATTAACGCGAGCGCGTAAAGTGATAAATCCCAATGAATTACACCTCAAAAGTTCAAAGCTATCCTCACTTCTGCTTTTCGCCGTTCTCGCGTTCACTATCTAAGCCAAATCATTATCAAAGCGCGGCTGCTGCGCACGCCGCGCAAATCGCGAGCATCGCCAGTAAGCTGCACTATCTAACTAGATGTTCACCGATGTCGAAGTGCTTAGGCTCTTAGTGTAGCGATCCTCGCCGCGATCTGTTAGAGCTGCTGTTGAGCAGCTCAAAATCAGATACGCCTAACCGTTCATAGCGCTCAGCTTTGTATTAGTGCCACTAAGAAAACGTACCTATAGGTGAGCCCCGCCAAGCGCCCAATGCTTGAAAGCGCTCATCAACCTAAGCGTAACCGGAGCGCGCTACCCAATGAACATAGCACAAACCCGCCGAAACAGCTTTGTCTTGCCTGCAGCGCACGGACCCAACGTCAACCACGCCGCTCTAACCACCCAATCAGCATTGCCCTGCAGCAACAACAGCGTAGCGGAAGAGCCAAGTTCCCGATGTCGCGCCAGCAGCGCGAACAACGCCAAGAAGCGATCAATCATCGCGCCTTAAAGAAAAAAACGCAACATCGGGTCCCAAGCCCCAGGAGCCTTGCGATTTCGCGCGGAACAGAGCGTTGACCTCGTCAGCCGCTTTTCCTTGTCCGCTCGCTCGTACCAGCGCGCACGTCGGCGCCAACGCTTCAAAGAATGGCGCACGGCGATAGGCGAGTTCAAGAGAGCGCTAGTGTTGTCCGTCTAGGGTTTCTCGATTTCGACTTCGTCGATCGGCTGCTCGTAGCGACCCTTACTGAGAACGGGAATGGTGAGCCATTCGAACCCAGCGCGTCTTAATACGGTTGCGATTGTGCCAATGACGCTTTGTGTACTGCACCGTGTCGAATATCACGTACTCGTCGCACCGCCCAATCAGATCGAAAAAACCCCTCCACGGCACGTAGCACGACTGAATGATCGCTATTCGCACACGCCTCATCCCTGAATTCGGTAGGTCGACGCACGTCGCGCCGAAGATGACATGTCCTTGGCTCGTTGCACCTACCGCAAAGTTTAGACGCTGTCCGCTCTGCCGCTGCTCGCCATTCTCGTATTCCCTGTCTATGGGCAGCTCTTGATCAAGGCGCGTGTGCTTCGATGATGCAATGGGTATAGGGAATAGCGATCAGGTCGTGCAGAATTGTTGCCTTGGCGTCACGGAAATGCCGGCGAGCGATAGCGAGGTAAGCCTCGGGCGTGCGCACGTGCCGTCCTCGATCGAACGCCAAAAGCAGGCGAGCAACTGGGTGCTGACCTTTCACATAAGCACCGTCCAAAGTCACGAGGCGCCCGCCCGGGCGTAATACCTTGGCGGCGGTTGCGAATAACGTACCGGCCAGTGGATCGCTGAGGTGATGCAAGACACCGAGCGCGATGACCACGTCGAACGTGCCGAGACCGTCTACCGCCTCCGGCGAGACGGAGCGAACGACAAACGATCCACGATGACCATAGCGCTCCAGGGCCGAGGCGATATAGGCGGGCTCGATGTCGTAGCCATGATAATCGATGCCCTCGAGGAAGCTGGTCGAGGATATCGGCAGTGCCGCAGCCGATATCGAGCACCCGCTGTCTGGAATTGATCTTGAGAAAGTCACCTACCAAGCGGGTGGCAGAATTTCCCGCCACTACCTGCCTAAACTTCCGATACATCTCCGGGATAAGCCAAAAGTCGGCGAGGATCGAACCTGTGAGACGTTTTCATGAAATCCGTTTCCGCAGACCGCGCCGATCGAGGACTTGACCTCTATGTCGAGCTCGGCGCACTTCAACTCCCCGTTCAACTGATCGCTTTCGCTGGTCGTCGCGACGGCAGCAGCGAAGCAGCGATTTGACGAGTCAATCGCCAAGTCTAATGTCCAATCGAGCTGTGCATAAACTGGGTCGATCCTCGCCAAGAGCAGAAAACACCGACACCAGCCATAACGATGATCGTAAGCCTCCGCCCCGCGACGAACCGACGACCCTCCGTGTCCCAACCGCGCTCCATCTCGGTCGCTTGTACGACAATGAGTGCACGCGCCCGATGACCGCCACTTCCGTCGAAGCAAAAAGGCTTTGCCCCACGTGCGGGCGCACGAACCGATTCCGCAGAGTGAGCCGATGTGGCCGCTCGGTTGGCATTGTTCCGCCTGCGGCTGGAATATGCCGGCGAGCGCGGCGATTCCGATGTTCGCACCGGAGCTAGCAGACACCATCAGCGGCTTCGACCCGGTCTCGTTCGGCGCGCTCGCCGAGGTCGAGGCCACGCATTTCTGGTTCGTGGCGCGCAATGAGCTGATCGTCGGCCTCGCCGGCCGTTTCTTTCCGAGCGCGAAGCGTTACCTTGAAATAGGCTGCGGCAACGGCGCAGTACTGGGCGCACTCGCGAGGTCGCGATCGTGGGAGCGGGTCGTCGGCTCCGACCTGCATCCGACCGGCCTTAAGCACGCCCGCACGCGCCTGCCCCCCGAAGTCGAACTCGTGCAGATGGATGCCCGGGCGATTCCCGCGGTCGACGCCTTCGACCTCACCGGCGCGTTCGACATCGTCGAACATGTTGCAGATGACGAGGCCGTCCTGCGGGGCCTGCGCCGCGCGACCATCATCGGTGGCGGAACGATCATCGCTGTGCCGCAACATCCTTCGCTGTGGAGCCGGGCCGACGAAATCGGGCACCACCAGCGCCGCTATCGGCGCGGGGAGTTGGAGAGCAAGCTCAGGCGCAACGGCTTCGACATTCTGTTCTCGTCGTCCTTTATGGCCGTCCTGCTGCCGCTGATGGCGTTGAGCCGAATCAAAGCACGTATCACCTGCGACGACGCCGACGTCGAACGTGAAACCGCACTCAGCCCGCGAGTCAACAGCATGCTCGCGGCAATCCTTCGCGCCGAAGTACATTTAACGCTCGCTGGCCTGCGCTGGCCGTTCGGCGGCAGCCGCGTGGTCGTCGCTCGCGCCGTCTAGCGCTACTTCGATCAGCGGGTCGTCCAATACGCGCAACAAGTAGGCCTTGTAGTCCGAGGCCGGAGAGAGTTCAGCCAACCGCACGAGCGCCGCCCTGTCGATGTAGCCGCGGCGATAGGCGATCTCCTCAGGGCAGGCGACACGCAAGCCTGTGCGATCCTGAATGACCTTCACGAACTGGCTCGCCTCGTACAAATCCTCGCTTGTCCCGCCGTCGAGCCAGGCGACCCCGCGCCCGAGATTGCGCACGCGCAGCCGACCCTGCTGCAGATAAAGGCGGTTCACGTCGGTGATCTCGAGCTCGTCGCGCGCCGAAGGATAAACTTGCGCCGCAATGTCAAAAATGTCCGCAGCGTACAGGTAGAGGCCGGTGACAGCGACGCGCGATTTCGGATTGGCCGGTTTCTCTTCGATCGCGATGGGATGGCCGTCGGCATCCAGGGTCACCACGCCGAACGCGCTCGGGTCGGCCACCTCGTACCCGAAGACCGTCGCGCCGATATTGTCTGCCATAGCCGTCTCGAGCGTATGGGCAAGACCGGCACCAAAGAAGATGTTGTCGCCGAGGATCAGCGCAATCCTGTTACCTCGCAGGTCTGAGGCGGCGATACGCAACCCGGCGGCGATTCCGTCGGGGCGATCCTGAATGCGGTAGGAGAGCTTGAGGCCCCATTGGCTCCCGTCGCCGAGGAGCGCTACGAACTGGTCGAGACTCTCCGGGGCGGTGACGATTGTTGTCTCCCGGATACCCGCCAGCATCAGGGTGGTAAGCGGATAATAGATCATCGGCTTGTCGAACACGGGCAGCAGATGCTTGTTCACCACGCGCGTGAGCGGCGCCAGACGACTGCCAGTGCCGCCTGCCAGGATGAGGCCTCTCCAAGAGGTCACAGCGGTGTCCCCGCGATCTCCGCCACTCGGGTGCCCAGCCTTCCAAGTTCCTTCACCGGAATGAGCCAGTCGGGATTGGTGAGATACCAGTCGATGGTCTTTGCAAGTCCCGTTTCGAGCCGCTCGTGCGCCGTCCAGCCGAGCACTTCCGCCGTGTGCGAGGGATCGATAGCATAGCGAAAATCGTGTCCCGGCCGGTCCATCACAAAGGTAATCTGCCGCGCATACGAGTCGCCGTCGTTGCGCGGGCGGGAGGCATCGAGGAATGCACAGATCATCTTGGCGAGGTCGAGGTTGCGCATCTCGCAGCGTCCACCGAACAGGTAGGTTTGGCCCGGCTGGCCACGCTGCAAGGCGGCCATCAGGCCGTTCACGTGGTCTTCGACGTACAGCCAATCGCGCACGTTGGCACCAGTGCCATAGAGCGGGATCGGCGCGCCGGCCAGCGCGTGCCGGACCACCGTTGGGATCAACTTTTCAGCGTGCTGCCGCGGCCCGTAGTTATTGGAGCAATTGGTGACGATGACGGGAACGCCGTATGTCTGATGCCACGCCCTCGCAAAATGGTCGGCGGCGGCCTTGCTCGCAGCATATGGCGAATTCGGCGCGTACCGGCTGCTCGCGTTGAATGGCTCGCCTTCGGTGAGCGTGCCGAACACTTCGTCGGTCGAGACGTGGACGAAGCGAAAGCTCTCGCGTCGGGCGCCACGCAACCGCGACCATTGGCGCAGTGCCGCCTCCAGCAGGACGAAAGTGCCTCGCACGTTGGTCGCGACGAACGCCTCCGGCTCGTCGATTGAACGGTCGACGTGACTTTCTGCTGCGAGGTGAAGCACGGCATCCGGATCGAAATCGCGAAGGGCGGTATCCATCGCATCGCTGTCGGCGACATCAGCGTGGAGAAAGCAATGGCGCGGCGAGAGCATGACTTCGGCCAAGGCTTCGCGGCGTCCGGCATAAGTCAGCTTGTCGATCGTGAGGACGTCGTGGCCAGCGTGCACCGCACGGCTCACCGCCGCTGAGCCGATGAATCCGGCGCCCCCGTCACGATCAGTCTCATCCTCGCCCCTTCCGGCTGCGGCAATATCACCTGTCCATAGCATTCGCGGGGTCAGGTGGAAACCGAAGGCGTCGGAGCGCCAGGCGCCGCCGGTAAAGAACTGGTCGTCGCGGGGCGGGCAACATGTTCGAATTCGACATCTTCCCTCAGGAGGCCCGCACCGCAACGGCGACACCGTTTGCGCCGCTGCCTTTGGCACAGCATCCCTACAGGGGATGTCCGTGAGGACTGGTTGATGAAAGCTCATATTTAGTCTAACCAGCGCCAGTGAACATGCTGCCGTCTGTCACCCTCCCGCAGCTGTGCCCGACATCAAGTCACTGGCCCGGATAATGCCACGTCCAGCCATCGCGAAGATGTCGCGCGCTGTTCTGACCTACATCTTGCCGGCGCTGGCCGTGCTTTACGTGGTCGTGGCCGGTCTCTGGTTGGTGCCGGATAGCTTCGCCGGCATGTACGGCAACTTCGATGGCCATTGGGTATCGTGGAGCGCCCGGGGCATCCTGGAGTGGAGCGGATTTCTCGATTTCAGTCCGTTCTCGCCTTTGACTGGCACCGGCTCACCATTCCTGCCAAATCTGCCTTGGCTCAATCCGGGCGCGTTGGCCCTGGCGATCCCGGCGCCTCTGCCGCTGCGGCATCTCACGTCGATGCTGGTCTATCTGGCGGAGCTATCGGCCTCGCTCTATCTGCTTTATCGCCATCTCGAATTTTCGCGCGAGCAGTCTTTTTTCGCAACGATTTTGTACATCTGCATTTTCTTCATTCCGTTCTGGGGGATGACGCAGGCTCTGCCGCTCTACTCGCTCACGCCCGTCAACGCCCATTTGATCGCCATGATGAACGTGGCGACGATCGCGCTGATCCGGGTAGGATATGATCGGCTTCCCTTCAAATTGCTTTTTGGCTTCGTCTTCCTCGTCGCTCTGTTCGTTGCCTTTGCTTCCGCGCCTCTGTATCCGGTGATTTTTTTTCCGGTGTATGGGGCGCTGTGGCTCGCATTTCTTGTTCCCTCGCAAGCGCAATACCGGATCGTCTTGTGGCGATGGGGCGCGATCGCGTTTGCCTTGTCCGTAATGGCATTGCTCGGAGTGCCATCTTATTTGGCAGCGACTGCCATGAACTCGGCACGAGGAGAGAATTTTCCGGCAATATTCCATCCGGGTTGGCAACTTCTGTCACCGAGCTACTGGCAGCAACTCGTATCCGATTTTCCGCTTTGCTGGGGACATCAGCAATTGATGTGCCCCTCGACAATCATCGGGTGGTTTGACATTGCGGTTCTGGGCGGCGCCCTAACTCTCTTGTTCGCTGCCTCGGGCGTCAAACGGCGCTACGGGCTGGTGATGGTCGGCCTTCTCGCGTCGGTTCACTTCTATACGCTGCTGAGCATGGATCTGGTTCTCGGCCGCCTGCATGTCGTGAGTACACCCTATCTCATGTGGGCTTTCTTTCCGCTTGCGCCCCCGGCGGTGATCGCAGGCGCAAGCTTTCTGGCAAGGCGCATCGCAGGGCGAGGCGCTTTGGCGGCGTGGATGCCTGCAGCGGTCGGCTGCGCCATTGCTGCCGTTGTTGTCTTCATATGGATCGAGAAGATTTTGCCGAATCAACCACGTTTGCCTGGACGCGGACCGCTCGGTCTCCCCGCGATCGCCCACGTGCCGGCGAACAAAGGTCCGATCGTCGATTATCTTCAGGCGCACATCGGCTTGAAAGTGGGTGGCAAATTCCGCGGCTATGCCACCACGTTTCTTGGCGCGTCGGATGGGCTGGTTCGCACATCGACCAAGACGCCGGCTGATCGCATGACATACGACGCCTATCTTGCCGCTCGGCAGATCCTATTCGAGCATTTCGGCGCTAGCTTCCAAATGATGGACCTGTGGAACAATAGTATTCCGACGCTGGAAGATTACGGTCAATGGGTCTCCCAGCAGATGTACCGCTTCAATCGAGAGCTCTTGGCCGAGCCGCAGGATGAGTTCGATGAAATCCAATCAAATATCCTTCTCTATCGATTCCGGCCTGCGCTTCTTCGTGGCCTCGGCGTGCGCTTCGTCATCGCCGACGGCACGCTTGCCGACCCCTCGATCGAACTTGTGATGACTGAAACCGGCAAGTCGGGGGCGAGAATGAATCTCTATGAGCTCAAGGACGCCAATCTCGGCCAGTTCAGTCCCACGCACGTCACGTGGACGGCGGATTTTTCGGCGGCGGCGAGGGCCCTTCGCGAGCACCCCGACCTTGAAAAACACGTGGTCCTTCTCGGTGCTCCCGAACCACAATCCGATCTTGTTTCCGCGTCCAGCGCCGAACTAGTCGCGCTTCGCGATGGGTATCGCTTGACGGCGTCCGCGCCAGGAAGAGCAATGTTGGTGCTTCCCATACAGTTCTCGCACTGTTGGCGAATTGAACATGAGACCGACATCGATCCACCACACATCCTTCGCGCCAACATCGTCCAAACGGCGATACTGTTCAAGGATAACGTCGATGTCAGGATGCGTTTCGATTTTCAGCCGTGGAGGCCGTCATGCCGATTTCAGGACGGCAGAGATGTCGCCGGTGGTACAGAAGCAAGCATACCGCCGAAAGCATATTGGGGACGGAGCCGTTGATCTGGCAAACCATGATAAGGGGGCTCGGCCAATTCGAGTTCGTGCATTCTACAAGCGTGGTCATCCGATAGCCATGGCGCGAAGGCGGGCTTGGTTCAACGGCTAAGTTGACCGTCGATCACGCGAGCGCCATCCGCCCTGGGGTGACCGGCGCGTGCGACGACGAGGCGCTTGGCGATGACATTGACCGCCCGACGGCGCGATCGCCCGGTTTCCGATCGCCCGACTTCAAAGCGTGGCGGTTCCCTGATGAGCCGGACGGCCATGTGCGGCCCGATCACCCGACGTTCCTCGGTCTGGAGCTTTCGGCACCGACCCGATCCGTCGCCGAGGCGCGGAACCAGCGGCCCCGGCGACGATCCCCGCGCATGTCGACCGCAGCGCGCCGGCTTCTCACTCTCGTCCCAAAATGCCAACACCGGAGAGACGGCGCTCTCCGGTGCCTCGAAGCCTTCTCGGGGATGCTGTGTTGTGCGTGATACTCGAATCAGAACGCGCCCAGCAGGATGGCGCCGACGAATGCAAATACCGCGAGCACAGCCAGCACGTTGAGCCGCAACGCCAAGTCCACGTCACATCTCCCTTGCTCTTGGAAAGCTGCGATGTTCAAAACAAAAGTATAGCAGAGAATTGTCAAAGTTCTAACGACAAAGCATATTGCACTGCCGAAATGGAGCGCGCGAATTTGCTTGACGCTCGGACGCGGCCGTCAACGTCCTGATTTTGCGATCTAAAATTATCGCCGCCATCATCTTTGATGGCGCATAAAAGTTGTTTGGGCAGGTTCGATCCGAGCCGCGCGAAGGGTGCGGATGCGGGCAATCGCCACGCCGCCCGGACCATGCACAGAGCATGATCCCGAAAAGTGGATACCGGTTTTCGGAAAAGTCAGGCGGCGCGCCGGCGGCATGATGAAGAACGACGTGAGCCCAACCGGTCGGCGGATCGACAGGCTCCGCGCGCCCCCGCGCGGATGAACGGCCGCCGCGGCCCGGCCGGCGCTGAAGCAATCCTTTTTAACTATACCGCGAGGCACCGGCCAGCGGCCGCGGGCGCGTCCCAAATCTTTGAAGAGTCGTTAACAAGTCCCACGCATTGTCCCGGCCATGGCGTGGGGAGTTCGTTGGTATCTCGTCTGCTCCATCGTGCTTGGCGTCCTCGGCGTGCTGGCGGGTTGCAGCGGCGGCAATTTCTTTGCCGAGCGCGAGCCGTGGCGGCACGAAGCCGAGGTGCAATGCCTCAACACGGGCAGTGTCAAGGAGGGACCGGGCGTCGTTCGCGTCAGGCCGATCCTGGGCCCCGGCGTATGCGGGGCCGATTTTCCGCTCAAGGTGTCGGTTCTGGGCGAGACCGCCCCGCTCGGCTACAGCGACGATCTGCGTCCGCCCGGCGACATCCCGCGCGGCCCGGCATCGCCGCGCTGGCCGATCGTGCGGCCGGCTCAGGCGATCCCTGCGGGCGCGCCCTATCAGTCACGCGTGCCGCCGCCCTATGACCCGCCGCCACAAGGTGGCGCGGTGACCGACCAGCCGGTATCGCTCACGCCGCCGGGCGTCACCGATCCGCCGAGCGCGGTCCCCGAGACCTACGATTTTCGCCGCCCCTACGGGGCGCCGCCGCCCGCATCGCCGCCGCCATACCGCGCGCCGATCGCCACCGGCTCTCCCCGCGACGACTTCTCGCCGGAGCCGTACGAGCGCCGACCGCTCGTCGATGCGCCCGGCACGCTGCGCGGCGCACCATCAGGCATCACCCGCGCTCCGCTGCGCGCGCCGACGCCCGGCGATGCGCCCCGCGCTTCGACGCGCGAGGCGTTGCCGCCCGAAGGTTCGCGCGAGGTCCCCCAGCCGCCGCCGGCCCCGCTCGGTCCCTCCAGCGATCCCCAGGCGAGCGCATCGTTTCCGCCGGTCGCGGTCAGCCCGACGGCGACGCTGGCCTGCCCGATCGTGTCCGAGCTCAACCGCTGGATCGCCAACGCGGTGCAGCCGGCGGCGATGCGCTGGTTCGGCTCGCCCGTCGCCGAGATCACGCAGATTTCCGCCTATTCCTGCCGCGGCATGAACGGCAACCCGCGCGCGCATATTTCCGAGCACGCCTTCGGCAACGCGCTCGACATCGCCGCCTTCACGCTCGCCGACGGCCGCAAGATCACGGTGAAGAACGGCTGGCGCGGCTTGCCCGAGGAGCAAGGTTTTCTGCGCGACGTGCAGGCCGCGGCCTGCGATCAATTCACCACCGTGCTAGCGCCGGGCTCGAACGTCTATCACTACGACCATATGCACGTGGATTTGATGCGCCGCCATGACGGCCATCGTGCCTGCAATCCGCGCGCGGTCTCGGGCGAGGAGATCGCCGCGCGCGCCGGCGCAAGGTACGGCGGCCGGCGCGCAGCCGAGCCGGCCGTTACCGGCTCGCTCGCGCCGCGCCGGTTTGCGTCACCGCGGCAGGTTCGCTCCGACATCGACGACCAGGAGCGGCGCGAGCGCGCCTTGCCCATGGCCCAGCCGGGCGACGATGGCGAGGACAACTGAGTCCAGCGCCGCCGCCCGTGAGCGGTCGTACCGGCCGTGACCGCGGATGGGTCATGCCGAGGGTGTCAAGCGTTCGAACCCGCGCATGCTGCGTCCGACCGACGGACCTATCGCGGGCCGTGCAGGAGGACGTGAGCCCGGGCCTCTTCGGCTCAAAACCGTGGGTTGCCGTCGCCTGCGGCAACAGCCGGTGTCGCGGTTTGCGACACCATGCGGCACCTCTTAAATTGCCGCCATGGCATACCGATATATGGGTTTGGCCGGGCCAACCGGCCCCAGGGAGGACTTCATGCCCCGATTGCGCTTTCGTCCGCTGCTCGCGCTTTGCGCCGTTGCCGCGGTGCTGGCGTTCGCCGTGACCAATGCCGATGCCCGCGCCGGGCGCGGCTTCAGCTTCGGGAGCCGCGGCTCGCAGACCTTCTCGGCGCCGCCTTCGACGAGGACGTCGCCGGGCGCACGGCCGATCGAGCGCAGCATGACGCAGCCGGGTCAGCCCGGCGGCAGCTTGGCGCAGCGTCCGGCGACCCCGGGCGGCGGCTTCTTCAATCGTCCGGGCTTCCTCGGCGGCTTGTTCGCCGGGTTCCTGGGTGCGGGCTTGTTCGGCATGCTGTTCGGCAACGGCTTCCTCGGCGGCCTCGGCGGCGCCGCCTCCATGCTCGGCTTCCTGCTGCAGATCGGCATTGTCGCCGTCATCGGCTATCTGCTGTGGACGTGGTGGCAGCGCCGCAACCAGCCGGCCCTCGCCAGCGGCCCGGCATTGCGCGACTACAATTCCGGCAACTCGCGTTCGCCGGCGAGCTTCGCAAGCGCGGGCTTCGGCGGCGGCAGCGGCGCCCCCGCATCGGCGGCGCGCGCCTCCGGCACCGACGAGGTCGGGCTCACGCCCGACGACTTCAACGCCTTCGAGAAAATCCTCGGCGAGGTGCAAGCGGCCTACGGCGCCGAGGATCTCGGACGGCTGCGCCGGCAGGCCACGCCGGAGATGGTGTCCTACTTCGCGGAGGACTTGGCTGCGAACGCGAGCAAGGGCGTGCTCAACCGCGTCTCCGACGTGAAGCTCGTCCAGGGCGACCTCGCCGAGGCCTGGCGCGAAGGCGATACCGATTACGCCACCGTCGCGATGCGCTATTCGCTCAACGACCAGATGGTCGACCGCGAGAGCGGCCGCGTGGTGGAAGGCGGCCCGGACGAAGCCACCGAAGTGTGGACCTTCATGCGCGTGCGCGGCGGGCACTGGCTGGTGTCGGCGATCCAGCAGAGCTGACCGCGCAGGCGCAGGTTCACGCTTTCAACGCTCAACTTCATGGCCGGGCCTCGTCCCGGCCATTTCTTTGCGTGCGCGACGGAAACGGACTCCCGACGGCACGGCCGAACCGCGGCGGGCGCGAGCGGTGCGTGCCGGACCCTGCCGCTCGATTGTTGCATTCGACGACAAAACCAGCGCACTTTCGACGTGAGTTGCGCCAATCGCTCGGCCGTCATTCCGGGGACCGAGCGCAGCGAGGGAGCCCGGCATGACCGCGAATTGATTCAACACCGGCGGAAAGGGCTCTAAAACGTCGACCTGCCGCCGCAACTCAGGAGCAAACGGTCGCGCTGCTGGCTCTCCGAGTTACGCACCTTCACCGGCGCAGTCATGCACCAGTCGTAGTGGTGCTGGAATTGATCGGTCCAGCGACCGGGATCCTGCTTGCTTGCCTGTTTCATGCATTCCTTGGTTTTGCGGGCTTGAACGGCATCATTCACGGCACTGTTGGCGTAATTTACACAGCTCGGGTTGCGTGCGGCGGGAGGTGGCGCCGGCTTGGGCGGCGGCGGCGAGGGAGGTGTGGCGCCCGCGGTGCCGCCAGCGGTTGCTTGCCTGAAGCTCCAGCCAGTCCCGATCACCTTTTGCTCGACGGCCCATCTGTTCGCGCCGTCGGCCAGTCCGGCATACCGGTAGAACAGCATCTGGCCGTCGGGCCGGATGGCGTAGATCGCGCCATTGCCGCCGGCCAAGACCGAACTGAAGCCTTGCCAGCCGGTCCCGATCACCTTTTGCTCGACGGCCCATCTGTTCGAGCCATCGGCCATGCCGGCATAGCGGTAGAACAGCATCTGGCCGTTCGGCTCTATCGCGTAGATCGCCCCGTTGTGGCCACCGACGACAAGGCTGAAGCCCTGCCATCCAGTCCCGATCACCTTTTGCTCGACGGCCCATCTGTTCGAGCCGTCGGCCATCCCGGCATAGCGATAGAACAGCATCTGGCCGTTCGGCTCTATCGCGAAGATGGCGCCGTTATCGCCGGCGAAAACGTTCTTGAAGCCTTGCCAGCCAGTGCCAATCACCTTTTGCTCGACGGCCCATCTGTTCGAACCATCGGCCATTCCGGCATACCGGTAGAACAGCATCTGGCCGTCAGGCAGGATCGCGTAGATGGCGCCGGCATCGCCGGCGAAAACGTGCTTGAAGCCTTGCCAGCCGGTCCCGATCACCTTCTGCTCGACGCCCCACCTGTTCGAGCCATCAGCCATTCCGTCGTACCGGTAGAACACCATCTGGCCGTCGCGGCGGATGGCGTAAATGGGATCCGCTGCCGCTTGCAGGGAGAAAACGAGCACCGTGATGAATGCCGATATCGCGAGCCAGCATCGCCGATCGCGATCGATGCGCATGCACTTCGGGTTGCTCGGGTTAGGTTGTGACTCGTGCATTGAGTCCTCCTAAAAAATAGCGTCGGAGCCGTTCAGACGTGAACTCGCTCACGGATCGCCTAGGACGCGAGAGCGCCCGCGAGCATTGCGGGCAGCGCGTCCTCGAAGGGTTGCCTGCTCATTCCTCTCCGGGCCCAATTGCCAAGAGCCTGCTCGGAAGAGGGCGCAACCCGCAATACGAGTATTATATGTAAATTACAACTTTAGAACAAGGGCTATTCCGGCTTGCCGTATCCGCCCGCGGTCGGGGTCTGGATGACGATCGCCTCGCCGGCGTCGATCACGGTGGCGTCGGCGCCCTCGAGCTTCTCCACGCGGCCGTCGTTGCGCCGCACCGCGTTCACGCCGACCTCGCCCCCTTCGCCGCCGGCGAGCCCGAACGGAGGCACGCGGCGATGGCCCGACAGGATCGTGCAATCCATCTTCTCCAGGAAGCGGATGGTGCGGCGCACCCCGTCGCCGGCGTTCCATTTGCCGCGTCCGCCCGAATCTTTGCGGATGTGGAAATCCTCGAGCAAGACCGGATAGCGGAATTCCAAAACCTCCGGGTCGGTGAGGCGGGTATTGGTCATGTGGGTGTGCACGGCGTCGGTGCCGGGAAAACCGGGACCTGCCGGCGAGCCCGAGCAGATCGTCTCGTAGTACTGGTACTTGGCGTTGCCGAAGTTGAGATTGTTCATCGTGCCCTGCGCGGCCGCGAGGCTGCCCAGCGCGCCGAACAGGCAGTCCGTCACCGCTTGCGACGTTTCCACGTTGCCGGCGACGACCGCGGCGGGATATTCGGGCGACAGCAACGACCTCTTCGGGATGACGATCTTGATCGGCCGCAGGCAGCCGGCGTTCATCGGAATGTCGTCGTCGACCATGACGCGAAACACGTAGAGCACGGCCGCGCGGGTCACCGGTTCCGGCGCGTTGAAATTGGTCGGCTGCTGCGGCGAGGTGCCGGTGAAATCGACGGTCGCCTCGCGCCTCGCCTTGTCGACGCTGATCCTGACCCTGATGAAGGTGCCCTGGTCCATCTCGTATTCGAACGAGGAATCGTGGATGCGGTCGATGAACCGGCGCACGCTCTCGGCCGCGTTGTCCTGCACGTGCTGCATGTAGGCCTCGACCACCGGCAGCGTGAAGTACGCGACCATCTTGTTGAGCTCCTGCACGCCCTTCTCGTTCGCCGCGATCTGCGCCTTCATGTCGTTGACGTTCTGCAGCGGATTGCGGGCGGGATATGGCCCGCCGGTGAGGAGGTCGTAGAGCGCACGTTCACGAAAACGGCCGCGATCCACCAGCTTGAAATTGTCGATGTAGACGCCTTCCTCCTCGATCGTGGTCGCTGCGGGCGACATCGAGCCGGGCGAGATGCCGCCGACGTCGGCGTGGTGGCCGCGCGAGGCGACCCAGAACAGGATGTCCCGGTCGGCCGGGTCGAACACCGGCGTGCACACGGTAATGTCCGGCAGGTGCGTGCCGCCGTTGTAGGGGGCGTTGATGGCGTAGACGTCGCCCGGCGCGATGGTGCCCCGGTTCTCGCGGATGATGGTCTCGACCGCCCGGTCCATGGAGCCGAGATGCACCGGCATGTGCGGCGCGTTGGCGACCAGCGTGCCGTCGGCGGCGAACACCGCGCAGGAGAAGTCGAGCCGCTCCTTGATGTTGACGGAATAGGCGGTGTTCTGCAGCGACACGCCCATCTGCTCGGCGATCGACATGAACAGATTGTTGAACACCTCGAGCATGACCGGGTCGGCCGCGGTGCCGATGGCGCTTTGGCGCTTGAGCGGCACGACGCGCGCGAGCACGAGGTGATTCTTGGCGGTGATATCGGCCTGCCAGCCGTCCTCGACGACGACGGTCTGGTGCGGCTCGACGATGATGGCGGGACCGCGCACCGCGTGGCCGGGGGCGAGCTGCCGACGGGTAAAGACCGCCGCGTCGAGCCATTGGCCGTGCGAGTAGAATCGCGTGCGGTGCGTGGGAGCGGGGAGGGCGCCGCCGGTGATCGGCAGGACCGGCTCGGCGAACTTCGCGCCGCCGCCGACCGCCTCGACCGATACCGCCTCGACCACCAGATCCTTGCTCTCGTCGATGAATCCGAACCGCGATTTGTGCGCGGCGTCGAAGGCGGATTTCATTTTCTCCAGCGTCATTCCGGACGCCGCCGAAGGCGACGAGCCGGAATCCATGCCCGCCGATGGCGGATAAGGATTGCGGGTCTCGCCGCTGCGCGGCTCGCCCGCAATGACGGAGTAGGCCGGCACCACCAGTGCGAGGTCGGTGCCGGCATAGCGGATGTGCGCGCGGATGAAGACCTTGACGTCCTCGGCGGCGACGCCCTGGCCGACGACTTCGCGCTTGGCTTCCTCCGCCAGCCGGCCGCCGACGCGGGCGAGCGACGCCAGCACCGCATCGCCGAACGGCTCTTCCACCGCCTGCTGGCGGGTGGCGCGGATGTCGGCGAAGCCCATGCCGTAGGCGGACATGAGCGAGGAGAACGGATGGATCAGCACCCTGGTCATGCCGAGCGCGTCGGCCACGAGGCAGGCGTGCTGGCCGCCGGCGCCGCCGAAGCAGTTGAGCGCATAGCGCGTCACGTCGTAACCGCGCTGCACCGAGATCTTCTTGATCGCGTTCGCCATGTTCTCGACCGCGATCTTGATGAAGCCGTCGGCGACGTCTTCCGGCGAGCGGCCATCGCCGATCGCGTGCGCGAGCTGCGCAAACGCGGCGCGCACGGCTTGCGCGTCGAGCGGCAGGTTCTGCTGCGCTCCGAAAATCTTCGGAAAGAAGTCGGGAAGCAGCTTGCCGACCATGACGTTGGCGTCGGTGACCGCGAGCGGTCCGCCGCGGCGGTAGCATGTCGGGCCGGGATTGGCGCCCGCGCTGTCGGGCCCGACGCGAAAGCGCGCGCCGTCGAAATGCAGGATCGAGCCGCCGCCCGCCGCCACGGTATGGATCAGCATCATCGGCGCGCGCATGCGCACGCCGGCGACCTCGGTCTCGAAGGCACGCTCGTACTCCCCGTCGAAATGCGAGACGTCGGTCGAGGTGCCTCCCATGTCGAAGCCGATCAGGTGCGAGAAGCCCGCCTCGCGCCCGGTCTCCGCCATGCCCACCACGCCGGCGGCCGGTCCGGAGAGAATCGCGTCCTTGCCCTGGAACAGCTCCGCCGCGGTGAGGCCGCCGGAGGACATCATGAACATGAGGCGGGGAGCAGGAGCCGCAGAGCCACCGCTCGTGGCGGCTTCGCTTCCAACGGACGTGCCCATCTCCCGCGCCACCTGCGCCACGTATCGCCGCAGGATCGGGGAGAGATAGGCATCGACGACCGTGGTATCGCCGCGGCCCACCAGCTTGATCAACGGCGAGATCTCGTGGCTCACCGACACCTGCGGAAAGCCGATCTCGCGCGCGAGCGCGGCCACGCGCTGCTCGTGCTCGGGATAGCGATAGGCGTGCACGAACACGACCGCCACCGACTTGATGCCGGCGGCAAGCGCGGCTGAAAGTTCGGCCCGCAGCGCCTCCAGGTCCGGTTCCTTCTCCACCGTCCCGTCGGCCCGCACGCGCTCGTCCACTTCGACGACGCGCTCGTAGAGCATTTCCGGCTTGATGATGTGGCGGGCAAAAATTTTCGGGCGCGCCTGGTAGCCGATCTTGAGCGCGTCGCGAAAACCCTTGGTGGCGAGGAGGAGCGTGCGCTCGCCCTGCCGCTCGAGCAGCGCATTGGTGGTGACCGTGGTGCCCATCTTCACCTGGCCGATGACCCCGGCGGGGATGGGCTCGCCGGCCTTGGCGCCGATGAGATCGCGAATGCCCTGCACCGCGGCGTCGCCATAGGCCTCGGGATTGTCGGACAGAAGCTTGTGGGCGACGAGGGCGCCGTCAGGCGCGCGCCCGATCACGTCGGTGAAGGTGCCGCCGCGATCGATCCAAAAGTCCCAGCTCCCGCGCTTTTCCGTGCCGTCCGCCCGCATTGCCATCCGCCCGTTGCCTGTCGGGTGCTTTATAGGGGCGCATGCGTCGAAGGCGAAGCGTCCCAGACCCCTCGACGCCGCATAGCGGTTGTCCCACAGTGAAAGTCAACGCTCGCAGCGGCAAACGCGCGCGGGAAGACGGCAGGAGGACGACCGATGGCAACGACGTCGAGGGGACACGTGACGCGGAGGCGTTTCCTGGCGGGCGCGCTCGCGGCACCCGCGATCCCGCTGCTGTCGCAGCGGGCGGGCGCGGCCGAGGCGGTCGCGCTCGGCATGGTCAATACCATCAGCGATGCCGGCTTCTTCGTCGCCGAGGCGAAAGGCTACTTCAAGGCGGCGGGCATCGAGGTGAAATTTCTGCCCTTCAGCTCGGCCTCGAACATGATCGCCCCGCTCGCGTCCGGCGAGCTCGATGTCGGCTCCGGCGCGGTCTCGGCGGGACATTACAACGCCAACGAAAGGCAGATTCCGGTCAAGTTCGTCGCCGACAAGGCGCGCAACGCACCGCAGCTGAGCTTCCAGTCGATCGTCGTTCGCAGCGCGCTGATCGAGAGCGGCACGTTCAAGAGCTTCGCCGACCTGAAGGGGCTGAAATTCGCCATCCCGGCGCCCGCGAGCGTGGGCGAGCAGTCCATTCTCAGCGAGGCGCTCAAGCTCGGCGGCCTTCGCTGGAACGACTGCGAGCGCGCATTCCTCGGCATCAACGAGCAGGTCGCCGCCTTTCGCAACGGCGGCCTCGATGCCAGCATCACGTCGGAGCCGCTCATTTCCATCATGGCCAAGCAGGGACTGATCCGGCGGTTTGCCACCGTCGGCAGCTTCTATCCGAACCAGCAGGCCGCGGTGGTCTGCTATGGCGCGCAGTTCGCGACCCGGCGCGCCGAGGTCGCCGGGCGCTTCATGAAGGCCTACCTCCAGGGCGTCCGCGATTACAACGATGCGTTGCAGGGCGGGCGGATCGCGGGGCGCAACGCCGACGAGATCGTGGATTGCATCGCCCGCTACTCGGTGACCAAGGACCGCGAGCTCATCAAATCGGTCATTCCGGCGGCGCTTCACCCCGACGGCGAGCTCAATGTCGACGGCCTCGCCAAGGACCTCGCTTTCATCAAGACGCTGGGGCTGGTCAAAGGCAACGTATCGGTCGCCGATATCGTCGATGCCTCGTTTGCGAAGGCGGCGGTGGCCGAGCTCGGACCGTATAAGAAGGCTCGCGCGGGCTGAGGCCGTCCGGATTCGAGGCTGCAATGCCCCGCCCGCGCGGCGTGGCCGCCCGCGCGGCGTTGCGGTTCCTGCGGCTCCAATGTCGCCGCAATCTCCGTTATGATGGCCGTTGGGGTGCCGAGGGGATGTTCTGCCGGCTCCGTTTTCGGAGCCAGGGGCTGAGACGATGTTGCGATCCTCTGCATTCGCGGCCGCAGCTGCGGTTGCGCTGGCGGCCGGACCTGCGTGCGCGCAGGTCAAATGGAGCCTCCCTTCCGCCTATCCCGCCGACAATTTTCACACCGAGAACCTGAGCGCATTCGCCCAGGACCTGGCGGACGTGACCGGCGGCAAGCTCACGATCAAGATTTACCCCAACGCCTCGCTGTTCCCGGCGACCGCGATCAAGAGCGCGGTGCGCATCGGACAGGCGCAAATGGGCGAAGTCCTGCTCTCGCTGCACGACAATGAAGACCCGATATTCGGCGTCGACGTGGTGCCGTTTCTGGCCGCGAGCTATGGCGAGGCGCGCAAACTGTGGGCGGCGTCGAGACCGGCGATCGAGCGCAAGTTCGCTGCGCAGGGCCTGATGGTGCTGTTCGCCGTGCCCTGGCCGCCGCAGGGCATCTACGCGAAGAAGGAGATCAACTCGGTCGCCGATATGCAGGGTCTCTCCTGGCGGGTTTACAATGCCGGGACCGAGCGCATCGCCCAGATCGTCGGCGCCTATCCCGTGACCATCCAGGCCGCCGATCTGCAGCAGGCGCTCGCCACCGGCCTGATCAACGCCTTCATGACCTCGAGCGCGACCGGCTACGACAGCAAGGCCTGGGAGACCATGAGCTATTTCTACGACACCCAGGCCTGGATCCCGAAGAACGTCACCTTCATGAACAAGGCGGCGTTCGAGCAGCTCGACAAGCCGACCCAGGAGGCGCTGCTCAAGGTGGCGGCGGCGGCGGAAGCGCGCGGCTGGTGGCGATCGCAGGACAAGACCAAGTGGTACGGCGAACAGCTCGCCGCCCGCGGCCTCAAGGTGCTGCCGCCGAGCGCGGCCCTCAAGACGGGCCTGCAGCGCATCGGCGAGCGCCTCACCGGCGAGTGGCTCACGAAGGCCGGCGCGGACGGGCAGGCCGTGATCGACGCGTACAAGAAATTGGGCACGTAGAATCGCAGGAAGGCGCTCGGACCGACCGCGCATCTGGGACGTCAGGAGTTCGAATCTCTTCGGCCGTGCCACCTACGCGAGAGCACGCTACAGGCGCCCGCGAGGGCCGGTTTCCACGCTGTCGTTCGAATTCGATCCGGCCGCCGGTAGTGCCGCCAATTCCCGCAAAGCTTCCGCTTTCACGCTATCACCGGTACCTCGATCAGCTGCGCATTGGCGGCGCTCCGTTGCCATGTGTAAAATCGAATGCTTCGATACACATGCCCTTCCCGCAATGGCCGGCGTGACCAAACAACAGGCGAGTGGCTCATGACGGCCGGCGCGGACGGGCAGGCCGTGATCGACGCCTGCAAGAAACCGGGCACCTGAGGGGCGACGGCGCGCAGCCGGCAAATCGACGGCGTTTGATCAAGCTGATCTCCTACAGCCGCACTCTGCGTAACCGCAGGGAATTCGCCACGACGCTCACCGACGACAGCGCCATCGCGGCGGCCGCGATGATCGGCGAGAGCACGATCCCGAACACGGGGTAGAGCACACCCGCGGCGATCGGCACGCCCGCCGCATTGTAGATGAAGGCGAAGAACAGATTTTGCCGGATGTTGCCCATGGTCGCCGCGGACAGCCGGCGCGCGCGCACGATGCCGGTGAGATCGCCTTTGAGCAACGTGATGCCCGCGCTTTCGATCGCGACATCGGTGCCAGTTCCCATGGCGATGCCGACGTCGGCCGCCGCCAGCGCCGGGGCGTCGTTGACCCCGTCGCCCGCCATCGCCACCACGCGGCCCTGCTTGCGCAGCTTCTCGACCACCGCGCTCTTTTGATCGGGCAACACCTCGGCTTCCACGTCCGTGATCCCCAGCCGCCGCGCCACCGCCTGCGCCGTGGTGCGATTGTCGCCGGTGAGCATGACCACGCGCACGCCGTCCTGCGACAGCGATCGGAGCGCTTCGGGGGTGGTGGGCTTGACCGGGTCGGCAATCGCAATCACCGCAACCGCTTTGCGGTCGACCGCCAGGAAGATCGCGGTGGCGCCGTCCGCCCGCAGCCGCTCGGCTTGCCCGTCCAATCCGGCGGTATCGATGGCGAGCTCGTGCAGGAATTTCGCGTTGCCGAGGCTCACGCGCCGGCCGTCGACCACCCCGAGCGCGCCCTTACCGGTCGGCGAGTCGAAGTCCGCGACCTCCGACAAGGGGAGCCCGCGCTCCCGCGCGGCGGCGACAATCGCCGACGCCAGCGGATGCTCGCTTGCCTGCTCCACGCTTGCGGCCAATCGCAAGGCCTCGTTCTCCTGAAAGCCGGGCGCCACCGAGACGGCGACGACCTTCGGCTTGCCTTCCGTCAAGGTGCCGGTCTTGTCGACGACCAGCGTGTCGACCTTTTCCATGCGCTCGAGCGCTTCGGCGTTCTTGATCAGCACGCCGGCCTGCGCGCCGCGCCCGACGCCGACCATGATCGACATCGGCGTCGCCAGCCCGAGCGCGCACGGACACGCGATGATCAGCACGGTGACGGCGGCGACGAGGCCGTAGGCATAGCGCGGCTCCGGACCGAACGTGGCCCAGGCCACGAATGCCGCGACGGCAATGACGATGACGGTAGGCACGAACCAGCCCGCGACCTGGTCGGCGAGGCGCTGGATCGGGGCGCGCGAGCGCTGCGCGGCCGCGACCATCTGCACGATCCGCGCGAGCATGGTGTCGCGGCCGACCTTCTCGGCCCGCATCACGAAGCTGCCGGTGGTGTTGAGGGTGCCGGCGATTACCTTGGCGCCGACCTCCTTCGTCACCGGCATCGACTCGCCCGTGACCAAGGATTCGTCCACAGCGGAGCGCCCTTCGATGACCACGCCGTCGACCGGGAGCTTTTCCCCCGGCCGCACGCGCAGCCGATCGCCGACCGCGATCACGTCGAGCGAGACCTCTTCCTCGCTGCCATCATCGCGAATGCGCCGTGCGGTTTTGGGGGCGAGATCGAGCAAGGCGCGAATGGCGCCGGAGGTCTGCTCCCGGGCGCGCAATTCCAGCACCTGGCCGAGAAGGACAAGCACGGTAATGACCGCGGCGGCTTCGAAATAGACGGCAACCGCGCCGTCGGGCCCACGGAACGCCGGCGGAAAAAGGTCCGGAAACAGGATCGCGACGACGCTGTAGAGCCACGCCACCCCGGTTCCCATTGCGATCAAGGTGAACATGTTGAGATTGCGCGTGACGAGGGATCGCCAGCCGCGCACGAAGAACGGCCAGCCCGCCCACAGCACCACCGGCGTCGCAAACAGGAATTGCAGCCAGTTCGATAATGTCGGGCCGACAGCCATGTGCAGATTGGTGAGATGCCCACCCATTTCGAGGACGAGGACCGGGACGGCGAGGACGAGCCCCACCCAGAACCGCCGCGTCATGTCGGCGAGCTCCGGATTCGGCCCCGAGGTTGCAGTTACGAGATCCGGCTCGAGCGCCATGCCGCAGATCGGGCAGAACCCCGGTCCGACCTGGCGGATCTGCGGATGCATCGGGCACGTATAGATGGTGCCCTCCGGCACGGCCGGCGGCGCCGTCATTCCGGGACGCGCGACATATTTCGCTGGATCCTCCACGAACTTCGCCAGACATCCCGCAGAACAGAAGTAATAGCTGCGTCCGGCGTATTGCCGCCGATGGGCGCTCGTATGCGGATCGACCGGCATCCCGCACACGGGATCGCGCACGAGGTCCCGCGTGTCGCTCACGGAGCCATGAGGCGAGGGGGCGTGATGCCCGTGCTGCAAATGCGCGTCGTCCGTGTCTTTCATTTGCCAAGACCTCACAGGCGGGACCACGAGCGGCGGTCGGTCTTGCGCCGCCAGCGCGAGGCGGCCGGGGACGCGGTTGCAACAGATACCGTAGGGGGGTATATATTGGACATGCGAAAAGACATCAAGGCATCCTGCGCGAAGCGCTTGAACCGGATCCAAGGCCAGGTGCGGGGGATCGCGCGCATGGTCGCGGAGGATCGCTACTGCATCGACGTCGTGACGCAAATCGCGGCCGTTCGCGCCGCATTGCGGCGGCTGGAAGAGGAAATCCTGCGCGATCACGTCGGACATTGTGTCGAGCACGCGATCGCGTCCGGCAACAAAGCCGACCAGCGCAGGAAGATCGAAGAGCTGATGAACGTCGTCGGGCGCGCGGAGCGCTGATCGACAGCGTCGTATGGGCCGCGTTCGAAAGCCGCGGCCCGGCCGCGACTTAGTCGCCACATCGGCGACGGGCCGTCCCGGCATCGATCCGCCAACGCGGCGCGGGCATCCGTCGGCCAGAGCGGGATGACTTTTCTTCCAATCGTCATCCCGCTCTAGCTTATTGTTGGCGCATAGTCTTTTCCGAAAGCCGGTACCCACCCCGGATCAAGTCCGGGGCAGGCTTTTTCGGGTCATGCTCTAAATTGGCGGGGGCCCGGCAGGTTTTCCGCCGAGCCCCCGTATCGCATCAGCCGGCCTGTAAGCCGGGTTCTGTGGCGCGAGGGCGTTGAGACCCTCGCCCGACGGCCATTCCTCTGCGACGCCGGTTGCCCGGCGCCTTCAGCAACCTACCCGGACGGCCGGATCCGGACATCGATCCCGGGGGATTGCTCCCCGCGTTGACGGGGATAGTCCCCCGCGCCGTCCCTATTCGGTCTTGCTCCCAGTGGGGTTTGCCGTGCCGCCTGCGTTGCCGCACGCGCGGTGCGCTCTTACCGCACCGTTTCACCCTTGCCGCCCAGCTCAACTCCGCAAGCGGCGGAGCGTCCGGGGTGGCGGTCTGTTCTCTGTGGCACTTTCCCTGGGCTCGCGCCCGCCGGACGTTATCCGGCACCGTATGTCCATGGAGCCCGGACTTTCCTCCCGGGCCCGCCTTTCGGCATTGGCCCGGGCAGCCGTCCAGCCGACTGACGCCTTAAGGGATGGGGTGCGACGGGGACCACGTCAAGGTCCGTACCGCAATCTCCCCGATGGCCGTCATATTGCCGACGGCGCACCATCAGTGTTGCGAAGGACCGCCGACCGGCCTCAACTCGCCGCGCCAGCCAGCGCGGGCATCGCGTGCGGCGAGGAGAGCCTTGAGGGTCGCGATGGTCGACATGTCGATGACGCCATCGACGCGTTGCGGGCGAAAATGGCGCTGGAAGGCGGCGACCGCGTCGCGCGTGTTGCCATCGAGATAGCCGGTGGCCGGGACGTCGTAGCCGTATGCCGCCAGCAGCCGTTGCATCTCCCTGACGGCGGGATCGGTTTCGCCCAGCGTGAAGATGGGACCGCCCGCGCCGATGGGAGCGGGCTTCACCCACAGGCCGATGCCGGAATCGGCGAGCACCTTCCACGGGAATTTTTCGCCCGGATCGCGCTTGCGCGCGGGCGCGACATCGGAGTGGCCGAGCACGCGGTCGGCGGGAATCCGGTAGCGGGTGAGGATGCTGCGGCAGAGCGCCGTCACCGCCGCGATCTGCCGCTTCGGAAAGGCGGGATAGCCGTGCTCGTGCCCGGGATTGGCAACCTCGATTCCGATCGAGCACGAATTGACATCGGTCTCTCCCGCCCAGGACGCGGTGCCGGCGTGCCAGGCGCGCCGCGACTCCGCGACCAGCTGGACGATCCGGCCATCCTGCAGCACGACGTAATGCGCGGAGACCTCGCTGGCCGGGCTGCAGAGCTTGGCGATCGCCTGCTGGTTGTCCGGCACGCCGGTGTAATGCAGCACGATCATGTTGGGCGCGCCGTCGCCCTTGCGCTCGCCATGGTTCGGCGACGGCCTGACCTCCGCGACGACGGAGGAATCGGGGCGCAGCTCGGACCCAGCCATGCGCAGACCACTCGCGCGTTTGCAGCAGCCGACTTGACCGATGCAAGACGGCGACGGGAGGCGAAGATTGTGCAGAAACAATGATTCCAGACAAGCGCAAGCTCCGGCGCCGGCGCACCGATGGCGGCGAATTGAGCGCATTGTTGCAAGCGCGCCGCACCTCTTCCGGGCGCCGGGCGCCGCCCGGCACGGACGATTCGCAGCTTGCGCTTGCTCCGGACAAGCGACCGGGCCGGCGTTGCCGCCGGCCCGGACCGATGCGCGACCTCGCGTGCTGAACGTCGTGCGTCCTGCTCAGACGATACGCTGCTCCTGCACGCTCCTCACCGCACGCTACTCACTGCACGCACTCACTGCCTGCACGCCCACTCAGCGCTGGGCCGGCGCCGCCGGCCGCGGCGCCATGCCGGTCGTCGGCGAGCCAGCGGGCCCCTGGCTGGTCGTGCGCGCCGGCGCCTTGTAGTACTGGAAGTCCGGCGCGTTCTTGAGCTGGTCCTTGGTCCAGGACACCTTGAGCTTGACATTATTGGGATCGCTGCTGCCTGTGTCGGTCGGCACCATCTGGAACGCGCTCATGTCGATGGCGACGTTCTTTTCGCCGATGCCGAGAAACCCACCGACGCCGACGATCAATCCGACGACCTTGCCGTTCTTTTCGAACAGCAGGTCGCTCACGTCGCCGACCTTGGCGTTGTCCGGGCCCAGAACGTTGGTGCCCTTGAATTTCGAGAACGCGAACTGATCAGCGCCCTGCGCCTGAATGAACTTGGCGCCGTCCATCGGCGCGGCGTCGGTTTTAGCAGGCGGGGGATTCGCCGGCGGATTCGCCTGCGCCAAGGCGCCGGAAACCATCAGCGCACTGACGGCCGCGGACATCATGAGAGTCTTGATCATTTGTGACCTCCAAACGAGTTTATTCCGTCAAGGAAAAAGAGCCTCCCCTTGTCCGGAAACAACTCCCGAGCCCAGCACAGTGTTCCGCCTGTTTTGGACTCCATGCCGCGACAGCGAACGCGTTTGCGCAATGCAACGCGATTTTCCTGCGCCGGATTGAACGAGCAAATCACGGCACCGGGCGAGGACAGGCGCGCTCTGGCTTCGCATCACCGAATGCCGGCGCGCTCGACGCTCGACCAGCGCTGCGGCGGGGGCCGCCGCGCAACTGCGTGCAAATCCAGTTCGCCCAATCGGGCACGGCGGGCTCGAGCGGGCGTCCCCCGGCGGAGCCCCTCAACCATTCCTTAAGCCCGCGCCGTATTAATGAGGGCGTCGATACCCGGTTGGCCGGGGCGCGGGGGCGCCCGGGCGGTTGATTGACGCCCACGTGATCCCATGATAACCCATAGCATCCCATGCGGAGAAGCGGCGCCCAAGACCGCACCCGCCGGGATGACGTGGGTGCGTTCGGCTTGCACTCCGACAGCGCCGGAGCAACCGGCAGGGGTGAACCGGGGACGTCATGGACCGCTTCGTGTCCCACTACACATTGCGGCTCGATGCCAAGGGTCGGGTATCGATCCCAGCGCCGTTCCGCGCGGTGCTCGCCCGCGATGGCTTCGAGGGCCTCTATTGCTATCCGACGCTCGACCGCCCCGCGCTCGATGCCGGCGGCAACGCGCTGCTCAGGGAAATCGAGACGCTGATCGCGCGCTTTCCGCCCTATTCGGAGGAGCGCGAACAGTTCTCGGCGGCGCTCTACGGCACCAGCGAAGTGTTGAAGATCGACGGCGAGGGCAGGGCGGTCCTCGACCGAACCGCTGAAGAACCACGCCGGCATCAAGGACGAGATCGCCTTTGCCGGTCTTGGTCACAAGTTTCAGATCTGGGAGCCCGATCGCTTCCGCGCGGAACTCGCGGAGGCCACCGAGAAGGTTCGCGCGCTCAAGAAGCAGCTGGGCTCCCGGGTGGCGGCGGAAGGTCCGCACGGAGCACGGGAATGACGGCGAGCAGCGGCAGCGAGCCCGCTGCCGCTGGCGGACTGGCTCGTCACATTCCCGTGCTCGGCGGCCCCGTGGTCGAATATCTCGACGTCCGCGCCGGCGGCATCTATCTCGACGCTACCTTCGGCGCCGGCGGCTACACCCGCGCCATCCTCGCCGCCGCCGACTGCCGGGTCATCGGCATCGATCGCGACCAGAGCGCGATCGCGCGCGGCGCCGATCTCGTGCAGGCGGCCGGCGGCCGGCTGGTCCTGGCGGAGAGCCGCTTCTCCAATCTCCAGGCGGTGCTGCGAAGCTGCGGCCACGATGCCGTCGACGGCATGGCGTTCGACCTCGGCGTCTCCTCGATGCAGCTCGACGAGGCCGCGCGCGGATTTTCCTTCCGCCATGACGGTCCGCTCGACATGCGCATGGGCGGCGACGGACCGAGCGCGGCCGATGTCGTGGCCGCGGCGTCGGAGCGCGATCTCGCGGCTATCGTGGCGACCTTGGGCGAGGAGCGCCATGCGCGCGCGGTCGCCCGCGCGCATCGCCGCCGCTCGCCACCACGCGCCGATCCGCACCACGCGCGCGCTCGCCGAGATCGTCGCCGGGGTCGTGCATGCGCGCGACAGGCACCATCCATCCGGCGACCCGCACGTTCCAGGCGCTGCGCATCTTCGTCAACGACGAGCTGGCCGAGCTCGCCGCCGGACTCTCCGCGGCCGAACGGGTGCTCAAGCCCGGCGGCCGACTGGTGGTGGTGGCGTTCCATTCGCTCGAAGACCGCATCGTCAAATCGTTTCTCGCCGAGCGCAGCCGCCGCGGCGGCTTCTCGCGCCATCGTCCCGAGGTTGCGCAGGCTGCCGCCACCTTCCGCGTGCTGACCAAGCGGCCGATCGTGCCGGACGACGCAGAGATCGGCGCCAACCCGCGGGCGCGCTCGGCCAAGCTGCGGGCGGCCGAGCGCACCGATGCGCCAGTCGCCAGCCATCCTTCCGCCGGCGGCCTCCCGCGACTGCCGTCGCTGGCGGACGTCATCGGCCGTCAGCGAGCGGGGCGGCCGCGATGATGCGCATTCTCAACATCTGCGTGATCGTCGCGCTCGTGCTGGCGGCGGCCGACGTCTACAAGATCAAGTTCGAAGTCGACGCGGCAGGCGCAACGCGTCGCCAAGCTGCGCATGGAGATCAGGCGCGAGCACGACACCATCGCGGCGCTACGCGCGGAATGGGCCAAGCTCGACAATCCCGCACGCATTCAGGCTCTGACCCACCGGCACCTGTCGTTGAAGCCGGTCGACGGGCGGCAATTCGACAAGCTCGACAACCTGCCGGAGCGCCCGCCCCCGCTCGTGCCCGCGGACGAGCACGATCCGATCGGGACGGTGATCGCCGATCCGCAGGTCATCGACCGCTCGACCACCGGCAGCGTGCCGCCAGCCCAGAGGTGAACCCGATGCCCGCGCCCGCAGCAGACCGGCCGGCACCGACGCGCGAACCCTGGCGCCGGCGGCTGGTGAGCGCGTTGCTCTACGGCCGCAACGTCGACCGCGCCGCCAAGGCGCGCGCGCGCATCGGGCTCGCCATCCTCGTCTTCGCGATCGGATACGGGATCATCGCGACCCGGCTCGTGCTGTTCGCCGCGCTGCCCGAAAGCCACGGCTCGCGGCGCGCCATCGCGCACGACGCGGTGGCGACCGCACGGCCCGATATCCTCGACCGCAACGGCGAAATCCTGGCCACCGACGTGCGCACGCCGTCGCTGTTCGCGGAGCCGCAGCGGATCATCGACGTCGACGAGGCCTCCGAGCTGCTCACCGCGGTCATGACCGACATCGACGCCGGCGAGCTGCGCGAGCGGCTCGGCTCCAAGCGCCGCTTCGTGTGGCTCAAGCGCGAGATCACCCCCAAGCAGCGCGAGCAGATCCACCGGCTCGGCATTCCCGGCGTCGGCTTTCTGCCCGAGAACAAGCGCGTCTATCCCAACGGCGCCGAGGTCTCCCACATCATCGGTCACGTCAATATCGACAATCAGGGCATCGCCGGCATCGAGAAATGGCTCGACGCGCGCGGCCTCGCCGATCTGCACATGGCCGGGCTCGCCACCGACCGGCTGCAACAGCCGGTGGAGCTCGCCGTCGACCTGCGCGTCCAGCACGCACTGCGCGACGAGCTCGTGGCCGCGCGCGAAAAATTCAAGGCGATCGCCGTGTCGGGGATCGTCAGCGACGTGCGCACCGGCGAGGTCATTTCCATGGTCTCGATACCGGACTACGACCCAAACAATCCGCGCGAGGCGCTCGATCCGAGCCGCATCAACCGGCTCACCACCGGCGTCTACGAGATGGGCTCGACCTTCAAGGCGCTCACCCTGGCGATGGCGCTCGACTCCGGCAAGATCACGCTCAAATCCGCGTTCGACGCCAGCCATCCGCTGCAGTACGGCAAGTTCGCGATCCACGATTTCCACGCCCAGAACCGGGTGCTCACCGTGCCCGAAATCTTCACCTATTCTTCCAATATCGGCGTTGCGCGCATGGCGCTGAGCCTCGGGGTCGAGTACCACAAGGCGTTTCTCAAGAAGATGGGCCAGCTCGACCGCCTGCGCACGGAACTGCCCGAAAGCGCCGAGCCGCTCGTGCCCAAGCGCTGGGGCGAGCTCAACACCGTGACGATCGCCTTCGGTCACGGGCTGTCGGTGGCGCCGCTACAGGCGGTGGAGGGGATCGGCGCGCTGATGAACGGCGGGCGCCTGATTCCCCCGACGTTCCTCAAGCGCAGCGAGCAGCAGGCGGCGGCGCTCGCCAAGCAGGTCGTCAAACCCGAGACCAGCGAGAAGATGCGCTACCTGATGCGCCTCAACGTCGAGAAGGGCACCGCGACCAAGGCCGACGTGAAGGGCTACTATGTCGGCGGCAAGACCGGCACGTCGGACAAGGTGGTTGGGGGCCGCTACTCCAAGATCAAGGTGCTGACCTCCTTCACCGCGGTGCTGCCGGCCGATCAGCCGCGCTATCTTCTCCTCATCATGCTCGACGAGCCGCAGACGACCCCGGAAACCCACGGCTTCACCACGTCAGGATGGAATGCGGTGCCGGTCGGGGGCGCCGTCATCAGCCGGATCGCGCCCCTGCTCGGGATCGCGCCGCGGTTCGAGCTGCCGCCCTCCGACAAGCTGATCCTGGCGAGCGCGGGCGGGCGGTGATAGCCACGGCCAGCTTGCGCAACGCCGCCCGACGCGCAAGAACCATCCGGATGAAGCTCAAGGACCTGCTCACTGCGGAGGCGGTCAGCGACGCGCGCTTCGGCGCGCTCGAGCTCGCCGGGATCAGCGCGGACAGCCGCGCGGTCAAGCCGGGCGACCTGTTCGTGGCGGTGGCGGGCGCCAAGGACGATGGGTTGCGCTTCGTCGGACAGGCGCTCGCGGCCGGCGCTGCGGCGATCATGGCCGAGCGCGCGCCGCCGCTGCCGCTTCCCGAAGGCGTCGCGTTCGTCAAGGTCGCCGACGCGCGGCGGGCGTTGGCGCTCGCGGCGGCGAAATTCTTCTCCCGCCAGCCGCGGGTGGTCGCGGCGATCACCGGCACCAGCGGGAAGACGTCGGTCGCCGCCTTCACCCGACAGATCTGGGCGGCGCTCGGCGAGCGGGCCGCCAGCATCGGCACCGTCGGCCTGGTTTCGCCGACGCGCGAAGTCTACGGCTCGCTCACCACGCCGGATCCGGTCGCGCTGCACCGCTCGCTCGACCAGCTTGCCGGCGAAGGCGTGACGCATCTCGCCATGGAGGCATCCTCGCACGGGCTCGACCAGCATCGCCTCGACGGCGTGCGCGTGGCCGCCGGCGGCTTCACCAATCTCAGCCGCGACCACCTCGACTATCACCCGACGCTGGAGGCTTATCTCGCCGCCAAGCTCAGGCTGTTCACCGAGCTGATCGCGGCCGGCGGCGCGGCCGTGGTCGCGGCCGACAACGAGCACGCCGGCGCCGTGATCGCGGCGGCGCAGCGGCGCGGGCTGCGGCTCATCACCGTGGGCCGGCGCGGCGACGGCATTCGCCTCGTCGAGACCAGCCTCGACGGCTTCGCGCAGGTGCTCAAGCTCGCCCATGGCGGGCGCGACTACACGGTGCGCCTGCCGCTGCCCGGCGCGTTCCAGGTCGAGAACGCGCTCCTGGCGGCCGGCCTTGTCATTGCGACCGGCAGCGAGCCCGCGGCCGCACTCGCGGCGCTGGCGCAGCTCAAGGGCGCCAAGGGCCGGCTCGAGCTGGTCGGCGAGCACAGCGGCGCGCCGATCTTCGTCGACTACGCCCACAAGCCCGATGCGCTCGCCAAGGCGCTCGAGGCGCTGCGGTCGTACGCGCCGCGCCGCCTCGTCGTGGTGTTCGGTTGCGGCGGCGATCGCGACGCCGGCAAGCGCCCGATGATGGGAGCGATAGCGGCGCGCCTGGCTGACCGGGTCGTGGTCACCGACGACAATCCCCGCAGCGAAGATCCCGCCGCGATCCGCGCCGCGATCCTACAGGCGGCGCCGGGCGCGATCGAGATCGCCGACCGCCGCGAGGCCATCGGCGCGTCGATCGCGGATCTGCATCGCGGCGACGTGCTGCTGATCGCCGGCAAGGGCCATGAAACCGGCCAAATCATCGGCAAACAGGTGCTGCCGTTCAGCGACCACGATGCGGTCGCCGCCGCGCTTGCCGGGAGGGTGGCATGACCGATCGGCCGCTCTGGTCTGTGCCGGCGATGGTGGCCGCCATGCGCGCCACGGCGGGCAATGCCCTGCCGCCGTCCGTGCCGGGAATTTCGATCGACACGCGCACCATCGCGCCCGGCGAAGCGTTCTTCGCCATCAAGGGCGACAGCCGCGACGGGCACGATTTCGTTGCGGCTGCGCTCAAGGCCGGCGCCGGGCTCGCGGTCGTCGCCGCCGACCGGCGCGGCAGCCTTCCCGGGCCGGCGCCGCTGCTCGTCGTTCGCGACGTGCTCGAGGGCTTGCGCGACCTCGCGCGCGCGGCGCGGGCGCGCTCGCAGGCGAAGATCGTCGCCGTCACCGGCTCCGTCGGCAAGACCAGCACCAAGGAGGCGCTGCGCCTGGCGCTCGCCAGGAACGGCGAGACCCATGCCTCGGTCGCTTCCTACAACAACCATTGGGGCGTGCCGCTCTCGCTCGCGCGCTGTCCCGCGACGGCGCGCTACGCTGTGTTCGAGCTGGGCATGAATCATGCCGGCGAGATCGAGCCGCTGGCGCGGCTGGTGCGGCCGCGGGTGGCGATCGTCACCACGGTCGAGCCGGTGCATCTCGAATTCTTCAATTCGCTCGAAGCGATCGCGGATGCCAAGGCCGAGATCTTCCGCGGGCTCGAGCGCGGCGGCGCGGCCGTGCTCAACCGCGACAACGCACAATTTGCGCGGCTCGAACGAAGCGCAACGGATGCCGGCGTCGGGCGGATTGTCGCCTTCGGCGAGCACGCGCGCGCGGATGCGCGGCTGCTGAAATGCTCGCTGCAATCCGACGGTTCCGCCGTGCAGGCCCGCATCTTGGGAACCGACGTCACCTACAAGCTCGGCGCCCCGGGGCGCCACCTCGTGCTCAACTCGCTTGCCGTGCTGGCTGCGGCCGTGCTGGTCGAGGCCGATCTCGCGCTGGCGGCGCTCGCGCTCGGCGAACTGCGCCCGGCGGGCGGGCGGGGCGCGCGCGTCACCCTTCAGCTGCCGGGCGGCACGGCCGTGCTCATCGATGAAAGCTACAATGCCAATCCGGCGTCGATGCGCGCCGCGCTGGCCTTGCTTGGTCACGCCCAGGTCGGGCCGCGCGGACGGCGCATCGCGGTTCTCGGCGACATGCTGGAACTCGGGCCGCGGGGCGCCGACTTCCACCGCGAGCTCGGCGAGAGCGTGCTCGCGCACGGGATCGATCTCGTATTCTGCTGCGGTCCGCTGATGCGCGCCCTGTGGGAGGCTCTTCCCCCCGGCCGCCAGGGAGGCTATGCCGAGACCTCGACTGCGCTCGAAGCACACGTGCTACCGGCCATCCAGCCCGGCGACGCCATCATGGTCAAGGGATCTCTCGGCTCCCGGATGGCGCCCATCGTCAAGGCGCTCCAAAGCCGCTATCGCCGCGAGGCGCCGGATCCGGCGCCCGCCCCAGTTTCGACCATGAACGGTTGACCCATGCTCTACCTGCTCTCGGCATTCTCGGACACGATCGGGCCCCTCAACGTCCTGCGCTACATCACGTTCCGCACCGGCGGCGCGATGATCACCGCGCTGGTGTTCGTATTTCTGTTCGGTCCGATGATCATCGACCAGCTGCGGCTCAAGCAGGGCAAGGGCCAACCGATCCGCAGCGACGGTCCGCAGTCGCACCTCGTCACCAAGAAGGGCACGCCGACCATGGGCGGGCTGATGATGCTCTTCGGCATCGTGGTGTCGACGCTGCTGTGGGCCAATCCCGCCAATCGCTATGTCTGGATCGTTCTCGGCGTGACGCTCACCTTCGGTGCGATCGGTTTCTACGACGACTATCTCAAGGTGACCAAGCAGACCCACGCCGGCATTTCCGGCAAGCTGCGTCTGCTCGTGGAAGCGGCGATCGGGGCGGCGGCCTGCTATTTCATCGTCTCGATCGGGCGCCAACCGTTCGCGTCCACGCTCACCTTTCCCTTCTTCAAGGAGTTGGTGCTCCCGCTCGGCTGGTTCTTCATCGTGTTCGGCGCGTTCATCATCGTCGGCGCTGGCAATGCGGTGAACCTGACCGACGGGCTCGACGGGCTGGCGACCGTGCCGGTGATCATCGTCGCCCTGAGCTTCGGCTTCATCTCCTACCTCGCCGGCAACTCGTTCTTCGCCGAATACCTCAACATCCACTACGTCCCGGGCACGGGCGAGCTCGCCGTGCTATGCGGCGCGGTGATCGGGGCGGGACTGGGCTTTCTCTGGTTCAACGCGCCCCCCGCCTCGATCTTCATGGGCGATACCGGCTCGCTCGCGCTCGGCGGCATGATCGGCACCATCGCGGTCGCCACCAAGCACGAGATCGTGCTGGCGGTGGTGGGCGGGCTGTTCGTGCTGGAAGCGGTATCGGTGATCGTGCAGGTGCTTTCGTTCAAGTTCACCGGCAAGCGCGTGTTTCGCATGGCGCCGATCCACCATCATTTCGAGCAGCTCGGCTGGACCGAGCCGCAGATCGTGATCCGCTTCTGGATCGTCTCGGTCGTGCTCGCGCTCGCAGGGCTGTCCACGCTGAAATTGCGATGACGTTCGTGTTGCGCACATCCGCGCCGCGCGCACGCTGTGCTCCCTCCCCCGCTTGCGAGGGAGGGGTGGGGAGAGGGAACGTCGACACGAACCTTCGTGCCCGCCCCCTCCCTGTCCCTCCCCCAACGCAAATCGGGCCTGCCCGACTTGTGCAGTTTAATGCGGAACCCGGGCAAGCCCGGGTTCCGTCGGGGGAGGGGACGCTAGAGGGATTGCCGCGGCTCAGCCTTCATCGCACGGTCCTGGGCACCCCTTGCGCTCGGGCTCGCGAGCCATGATCCCCGTCACCGTCTTCGCCGGAAGGAAAGTCGCCATCTTCGGCCTGGGCGGGTCGGGGCTGGCGAGCGCCAGCGCGCTGCTCGCGGGCGGCGCCGACGTCGTCGGCTGGGACGACGACGCGGACGCCGTCGCCAAGGCGACGGCCGCCGGCATTCCAACCGCCGACCTGCGGCAGGCCGACTGGTCCAAAGTATCGGCGCTTGTTCTTGCGCCCGGCGCGCCGCTGACGCATCCCGCCCCCCATTGGTCGGCAGCGCTGGCGCATGCCGGGGCGGTCGAGGTGATCGGCGACATCGAGCTGTTCTGCCGCGAGCGGCGCGCGCATGCGCCGAAAGCGCCGTTTGTCGCCATCACCGGCACCAACGGCAAATCGACGACCACGGCGCTCGTCGCCCATCTCCTGCGCGCGGCCGGCCACGACGCCCAGATCGGCGGCAACATCGGCACCGCGATCCTGTCGCTCGCGCCGCCGCAGGACGGCCGCGTGCACGTGATCGAGTGCTCGTCCTACCAGATCGATCTTGCGCCGACCTTGGATGCATCGGTCGGGATGCTGCTCAATATCACCGAGGACCATCTCGACCGGCACGGGACGCTCGCCCACTACGCCGCCGTGAAGGAGCGGCTGGTCGCCGGCGTGCAGCCGGATGGCGTTGCCGTCGTCGGCGTGGACGACGACTGGTGCGCGGCGGCGGCCGAGCGCATCGCGCGCGCGGGCAAGCCGCTTGTTCGCGTCTCGGTGCGCCGGGTGCTGCCGCACGGGCTCTACCTGCAGGTCGGGAAGATCATGCAGGCCGCCGCCGGCGGCACGCGCGCCATCGCCGATATCGGCGGCATCGGCTCGCTGCGCGGCGTGCACAATGCGCAGAACGCGGCCTGCGCAACCGGCGCAGCGCTCGCGCTCGGGCTCTCGGCGGACGCGATCCAGCAAGGCCTTCGTTCGTTTCCGGGCCTCGCCCATCGCATGGAGGAGGTCGCACGCTTGGGCCGCGTGCTGTTCGTCAACGATTCCAAAGCCACCAATGTGGATTCCGCCGCGCAGGCGCTCGCCTGCTTCTCAGACATCTTCTGGATCGCGGGCGGCAAGCCCAAGACCGGCGGCATCGGCTCGCTCGCCGGCTTCTTTCCGCGCATCCGAAAGGCCTATCTGATCGGCGAGGCGGCGCCCGGCTTTGCCGCCGAACTCGCGGGGCACGTCCCCCATGTCATTGCCGGGACGCTGGAACAGGCCACGGAACTCGCCGCCCGCGACGCCGCGGCGTCCGATGTCGCGGAGCCGGTGGTGCTGCTGTCGCCGGCCTGCGCGTCCTTCGACCAGTATCGCAATTTCGAGGTGCGCGGCGACAAGTTCCGCGAACTGGTCCGTGCGCTCCCGGGCGTGACCTGACCTACGTGTCGGCTCCACAAGGGATCCCATCATGAAGGCGCTCCTCGTCGCATCCATCGGCTTCTTCGCCATGACCTTCGCCGCGGTGTCGGCATCCGTCACGGTATCGGACAAATCATCCACGCTGGCGGGCGTGGCCGCGGCCGCCACCGCGCTCCTGCTCGACGCCGGACTCAAGCCGCAAAACGCCGGCGGCGGCGTGTTCGTGGTGGAAGCGAAGAATTTTCATTGCGATCAGCATTCGAATGCGGCAGCGGATGCCGCGAACGTGCACGCCGGCCTGCCGACGCTCAAATGCGGGATCAATTCCCGGAACAGGCGCGGCGCGACCGCCGGCCAGACGTTCGGAGAAGGTCGCACCATGATCGAGCTGTTGCAGAAGGTCGGCGGCTCGAGTGCCGGCGGCGGCCCCGCTTTCACCGACTGCGCGATGGGTTACTGCGGCACCTTTGCGAAATCCATCAGATGCACCATCGATACGAAGATCGGCAATTTCAGCCATGGCGGGCGGTGGAGCTGCGATTTCACCGACGGACAGTGAAAAAAGAAGCCCATGCCCGGGCGTGTTATCGGCCGGGCGAGGGATGGCGTTAATCCTCTGTCAACCGTCAACAGGCACCACTGATCGCTCCCGTGTCCGTCTTCGGGGGAATTTCGATGGTCTCGCGTCTCGAACGCACGCCCTTTGCCGCTTGGTGGTGGACGATCGACCGTTCGCTGCTGGCGGCGCTGCTCGCGCTCATGCTCGGCGGCATCGTGCTTTCGCTTGCCGCAAGCCCGCCGGTGGCGTCCCGGCTCGGGCTCGAGCCGTTCTATTTCGTCAGCCGGCACGTGCTGTATTTGATTCCGGCGCTCGCGGTGCTGCTGGCGACCTCGTTCCTGCCGCCGCGATACATTCGCCGGCTCGCCCTCATCGTTTTCGTGCTGAGCGTTCTGTTGATCGCCGCCACGCTTCAGTTCGGTGCCGAGGTCAAGGGCGCGCGGCGCTGGATCGTGCTGCTCGGGATCAACATCCAGCCCTCGGAATTTCTCAAGCCGGCTTTCGTGATCCTGATCGCCTGGCTGTTCGGCGAGTTGGCGCGGCGGCCGGAAATGCCGGCGAACACCATCGCGCTTGCGCTGCTCGTCGTCGCGATCACCGGGCTCGTGCTGCAGCCCGATTTCGGGCAGACCATGCTGGTCGCGCTGGTCTGGAGCGCGCTGTTCTTCCTCGCCGGCATGCGGATCGTCTGGGTGCTCGGGCTCGGCGGCGCCGCCGGGGTGGGTCTGGTGACCGCCTACATGCTCATTCCGCACGTTGCGAAGCGCATCGAGCGATTCCGCGATCCCAGCTCCGGCGACACCTTCAACATCGACCAGGCGCTCGAATCCTTCCAGGCCGGCGGCTGGTTCGGACGCGGCCCGGGCGAGGGCACCGTCAAGCGCATCCTGCCCGAGAGCCATACCGATTTCGTGTTCGCGGTCGCGGCGGAAGAATTCGGCATCGTGCTGTGTCTCCTGCTGGTCGCGGTTTTCACCTTCATCGTGTTGCGCGCCTTGCGCCACGCCATGCGGAGCGAGGATCCGTTCGCGCGCTTCGCGGCCGCCGGCCTTGCCATTCTGGTCGGGCTGCAATCGGCCATCAACATGGCGGTGAACTTGCATCTGATGCCGGCCAAGGGCATGACTCTGCCGTTCATTTCCTACGGCGGCTCGTCGATGATCTCGCTCGCCTATGGCATGGGAATGCTGCTGGCCTTGACGCGCGAGCGTCCGCGCGCCGAGCTGCTCGCGAGCCAAGGGGAATTTGCCTCCGCCGGGCGCCCGGCCTGATCCTTGCCCTGCATCCGCCCCGAAGCGGATGCATAAGCGGCCTTGGCCGCCAGCGCGAGATCGGTTCGGATCGCATCGCGATTTCACTGCAAGCGTCCGCTGCAACGCTCGCTGCAAGCGTCCGCTGCAAGCATTTCGCATGATCTGAAAAGTCTGCGAGTGTTCGGGATCATGCTCCAGGAACGCCGGTGACAAGCATCGGTCAGGCGCGCGAAAGGGTCCGATCAAGCACATGCAGAAAGCTGCCCGTCGCGGTACGCCGCTCGTTCTCCTGGCCGCCGGCGGCACCGGCGGACATCTGTTTCCCGCCGAAGCGCTCGCCGCGGTGCTGACCCGGCGGGCCTTCACCGTCGATCTCGCGACTGACGAGCGCGCCGAACGCTACGGCAAGACGTTTCCCGCGCGCCACATCCACGTCATCGCGAGTGCGACCGTGCGCGGCCGCGATCCGGTTTCACTGGCGCGCACGGCGGCGATGCTCGGCATCGGCACCCTGCAGGCCTGGCGCCTGCTCGGTCGCATCGGGCCATCCGCGGTCGTCGGCTTCGGCGGCTACCCGACCGTCCCGCCGGTGCTGGCGGCGACGCTGCGCGGGATTCCCACGCTGATCCACGAGCAGAACGCGGTGATGGGCCGTGCCAACGGCTTTCTCGCCGCGCGCGTCAAAGCGATCGCCACCAGCTTTGCCGGCGTGCTCGACCGCATGCCCAAGCTCGACGCCAAGGCGACGCGCACCGGCAACCCGGTGCGGCCGGCGGTGATCGCGGCGGCGGCGACGCCCTACGTCGCCCCGCAAGCGGCGGATCCGATCCGCCTCGTCGTGTTCGGCGGCAGCCAGGGCGCGCGCATCATGGCCGACATCGTGCCGCTTGCGCTCGAACGGCTCGAGCGTCATCTGCGAACGCGCTTCGCGGTGGCGCAACAGGCGCGCGAGGAGGACGTCGCGCGGGTCAAGGACATCTATGCCAGGGCGGGAGTTGCGGCCGAGGTTGCGCCGTTCTTTGCCGACCTGCCGGCGCGGATCGCGGCGAGCCATCTCGTCGTCGCGCGATCCGGCGCTTCCACCGTGACCGAGCTGGCGGCCATCGGTCGGCCCGCCATCCTGGTGCCGCTGCCACACGCGCTCGACCAGGATCAATCCGCCAATGCCGGCGTGCTGGAGAGGGCGGGCGGAGCGATGCGGCTCCCGCAGGACGACTTCACCCCCGATCGACTCGCGGCCGAAATCGGCGCGCTTGCCAGCGCGCCGCAAAAGCTCGTAGCAATGGCCGCGGCCGCCCGCTCGCAGGGAGCGGTCGATGCCGCCGAACGGCTGGCCGATCTGGTGGTCGAGACAATCGGAGGGGAGCCACGATGAAACTGCCGCGCGACATGGGCCCGATCCACTTCGTGGGCATCGGCGGCATCGGCATGAGCGGCATCGCCGAGGTGCTGATGAATCTCGGCTATACCGTGCAGGGATCGGACGCCGCCGACGGCGCCAACGTCAAGCGGCTGCGCGACAAGGGCGCCAAGATTGCCATCGGGCATTCCGCCGGCGCTCTCGGCGATGCCGAGGTGGTGGTGGTATCGACCGCGATCAGGCGCGACAATCCCGAGCTCATGGCGGCGCGCGCCAAGCGTCTGCCGGTCGTGCGCCGCGCCGAAATGCTGGCCGAGCTGATGCGGCTCAAGCGCTGCATCGCGATTGCCGGGACCCACGGCAAGACCACGACCACGTCGCTCGTCGCGGCGCTGGTCGATGCAGGCGGCTTCGACCCGACCGTCATCAACGGCGGCATCATCAACGCCTACGGCACCAATGCGCGGCTGGGTGCCGGCGATCTGATGGTGGTCGAGGCCGACGAGTCCGACGGCACCTTCCTCAAGCTTCCGGCCGATGTTGCCATCGTCACCAATGTCGACCCCGAGCATCTCGATCATTTCAAGACCTTCGAGGCGGTGCAGGAGGCATTTCGCGCTTTCGTCGAAAACGTGCCGTTCTACGGCTTCGCCGTGATGTGCACGGATCATCCGGTGGTGCAGTTGCTGGTCGGGCAGATCACCGACCGCCGCGTCATCACCTATGGCGAGAACCCGCAGGCGGATGTGCGGCTCACCGATCTCGACCATGCCGACGGGCGCTCGCGCTTCTCGATCGTGTTCCGAGACCGCGCCGGCGAGACGGTGCACGAGATCGATGCCCTGACACTGCCGATGCCCGGGCGGCACAACGCGCTCAATGCCACCGCGGCGATCGCGGTGGCGCGTGAGCTCGGCATTTCCGACGACATGATCCGCAAGGCGCTGCAGAATTTCGGCGGCGTGCGGCGGCGTTTCACCCGCACCGGCGAGTGGAACGGGGTGCCGATCATCGACGACTACGGCCATCATCCGGTCGAGATCGCGGCCGTGCTGCGGGCCGCGCGCGAGTTCGAGCGCGGGGCAGGTGATCGCCGTAGTGCAGCCGCACCGCTACACTCGCCTCGCCTCGCTGTTCGAGCAGTTCTCGACCTGCTTCAACGATGCCGACACGGTGATCGTCGCGCACGTCTATCCCGCCGGCGAGGCGCCGATCGCCGGCGCCGACCGCGACGCCCTGGTGCAGGGCTTGCGCGCGCACGGGCATCGCCAGGTCATTCCGCTCGACGGCGCGCCCGACCTCGCACGCATGATCAAGCGGCTGGCGCGGCCGGGCGACATCGTGGTGTGCCTGGGCGCCGGCAATATCACGCAATGGGCCTATGCGTTGCCGGGCGAGCTCGCGGCGCTCGGAGCGGTGGCGTGAGTAACCAAGGCGCCGTGCGCGCGACGTCGCCATGATCTTCCCGGATCTCGCCGCCGACCTGAAAGCGCGCCTGCCGGACCTGCGCGGCCGGCTGATGCCGAACCAGCCGCTCGCCGACCTGACTTGGTTTCGCGTCGGCGGATGCGCGCAGGTTTTATTCGTGCCGGACGACGAAGCCGACCTGGCTTATTTTCTAAAACATCTGCCGCCCGAAATTCCCGTCACCGTCATCGGCCTCGGCTCCAACCTGATCGTGCGCGACGGCGGCGTGCCGGGCGTCGTGATCCGGCTCGGGCGCGGTTTCGGCGAGGTGAAGGTCGAGGACGGTGCGCGCATCCGCGCCGGCACGGCCGTGCCGGACGTCAAGGTGAGCCGCGCGGCGCAGGAGGCGGCGATCGCCGGGCTCGCCTTCTTCCGCGGTATCCCCGGCGCGGTCGGGGGGGCGCTGCGCATGAACGGCGGCGCCTACGGCCGCGAGACCAAGGATGCGCTGATCGAGGCGCGCGGCGTCGACCGGCAGGGCCGCGTGCGCGTGTTCGCCAACGGCGACATGCATTACAGCTATCGCCATTGCGGCGCCCCCGACGACGTCATCTTCACCCAGGCGCTGTTCCAGGGCGCGCCCGGCGATCCGGCCGCGATCGCGGCGGAGATGGAAAAGATCACCGAATCGCGCGAGGCGACGCAGCCGATCAAGAGCCGCACCGGCGGCTCGACCTTCAAGAACCCGCCGGGTCATAAAGCGTGGCAGCTCATCGACGCCGCCGGCTGCCGCGGCCTCAAGGTCGGGGACGCGCAGGTGTCGCAGATGCACTGCAATTTTCTGATCAACCTCGGCAACGCCACCGCGGCCGATATCGAAACGCTGGGTGAGACCGTGCGTCGACGGGTGGCGGAGAATTCCGGGATCGAGCTTGAATGGGAGATCAAGCGGATCGGCGTGAATTCGAGTCTAGAGCGAAATCGCTTCACATTGAATCGCGATTTCGCTCTAAGCATTTGTTTGGTCGCATGATCTTATCCGAAAAGTCTGCAACTTTTCGGGATCATGCTCTAGCTGTGAGCTTTCAATAGGTTGTCCATCCGGTCCTGGCCGAGGAAACTGGAGTTGCGAAGCTTCAGCGATTCCGCGGAGGACCGGATGAACATCCACAAGAATGCCCGTCTGACGCCGATTGGTCGAGAGCGACTTGTTCGGCTGGTTGAGAGCGGGCAGACGCCGAAGGCCGTCAGCGAAGCCGCAGGCGTCTGCCCGCGGACCGTTCGCAAGTGGGTTGAGCGCTACCGCCGGGAAGGTTTAGCAGGGCTGCGGGATCGCTCGTCCCGGCCGCATTGCTTGCATCGGCCCACACCCCAGGCGATCGTCGAGCAGGTCGAGCGGCTGCGCCGCCAACGCTACGCCGGCCAGCAGATCGCCGCCGAACTGTGCATCTCGCCAGCGACCGTCAGCCGCATTCTGCGGCGCCTGGGGCTCAATCGGCTGGCAGCGCTGGAACCTGCGGAGCCGGTGCGCCGTTACGAGCGCGAGCACCCCGGTGAGCTGATCCACATCGACATCAAAAAACTCGGCAGGTTCAACCGCGTAGGACATCGCATCACCGGTGATCGCAGGGGACAGAGCAACAGCCGGGGCGTGGGTTGGGAGTACGTCCACATCTGCATCGACGATGCCTCTCGCATCGCCTATGCCGAGATCAAGAAAAATGAGCGCAAGGCCAGCGCCGTCGCCTTCCTCAAGGCCGCGGTGACCTACTACGCAAAGCTCGGCGTCAGCATTGAGCGCGTCATGACCGACAACGGATCTTGCTACAGATCTCGCGCCTTCGGCCGAGCCTGCAAGCGGCTCGGTCTCAAGCACATCCGAACCAGGCCCTATACCCCGAAAACCAATGGCAAGGCCGAGCGCTTCATCCAAACCGCGCTCCGCGAATGGGCCTACGCCAAGGCCTACCAGCATTCAGATCATCGCGGCGCCGACCTCCCGCTCTGGCTCCATCGCTACAACTGGCACCGTCCCCATGGCAGCATCGGGGCCAAACCGCCCATCAGCAGACTCGCTCTAACCGGGAACAACCTGTTGAGGCTCCACATCTAGCGCTTCCGCGACCGCGTCGATTTTACACGCCGAATTTTCCTGATTTGACTGTCCGGAATGGGCACGACCGGTTCCGTGCGGCTGGGCTCCCGCGCGACGTCGATCGCACCTATCGACTTGATCTCCTCCAGGACGCGTTGCGAGCCCAGATCGTCGCGCTCTTCGTCCCAGAGCTCGAACCATGAAAAGCCGTGCTTGGTGTAATCGGCCGCAGAAACGGGGGAGGGCGGCGGCGCTTTGCCGGTGATCGCGGAAAACTGCGCGCTGTTGACGATATGAACCAGGGCGCAAGCCGCACTATCACTCTCCCAGCTGTCGAACCCATGCGCATCCGGGTAGATCTTCTGTGCGATGGCGCCGCCGGCCCCGATGCCGAGCGCAGGTCCCCATGGTTGCGACCGCATCGCCATCGGCGCTGACAGGTCGACCGGCGGCGGCTCGCCCGAGAAGCGGCCGGGCCTGGCTTCATGCGCGCGCAGCTGAATGCCCTTGTGCGCACTGCGCTGCTCGACCTGCTCGGCAAGGGTGAAACCCTCGCCCAGCGGCATCGCCACGAACTGTCGGACGAGGCCGGTGCGCGAGCGAATGCCGTCGAGCCATGGCTGATCGGGCACGACGACGTAATTCTGTGGCGCGCGCGCGAGCGGCGCGTGCCAGGGTTCGCCGGTGATCACGTTGACGCCGTCGGCGCCGACCACGAGCGCGGTCGGGTGCCACGATTCGCCATCGAAGCCGAGCCACAACGCCTCGCGCTGGTGAAGCGGGATGAAGAAGCTACTGGGTTCATTCCGGTCCGCCGGGAGGCGGTCGCGATAGTCGAGGCAGGAATAAAGCGGGAACCGCCCAAAACTCGGCGGCAGCGGATAACTGCCGCCGTTGTCGGGCACCCGCAGCGTGCGGTGAAAACTCACCGTCGCTCGTTGTCCGAGACGGATGAATCCGTCCTGGGCAACCACGCCCGGCTCGAGTTGTCCCGCTGCGGACACCGCGATTCGGCCTATTTGGGATACATCTGCGCGATCATTTGCTTGTCCCTCGCGGACAGCTTGGTGTTGTTCGGTGTTCCCTTGTGATCGGTGAACAGCTCGCCGGAAAATTGATAGAGCATGATCGATTCCATATCGAAAGGCGTATTCGAGATGCCCTCGGGCGAATACTTCTGCAACACGTTGTGGTCGATATCGGCCTTCGACCAAAAGTTCGGCGGTCCGGAGAACGTGCGGTAGACCGCCTGCTTGTCCCATTTCAACTTCTCCGCGGGGCTCTGATGCTCGTGAATGCAGCCGAGCGCGTGGCCGAATTCGTGGACGACGACCCGTTCGTATTCCTCGTCCGGTGTGTCATCGCGCAGCCAGCCGAAATTCATCGTGGGCTGAAACCTTGGGAAATAGCTTTCCACCAGCGCGTCGGTGCCGATCGCCGACCACGAGCCCGGATCGGCCGTGAATGAAATCCGAATCTCGGCGTCGCCTTCGGGAATGAAATTGAATTTGATGTTCGCATATGGCTCCCACATCTTGGCCTTCTGTTGCACTTTGGCCTGCCACGCCGTCGCGCCGTCGAGGAATCGGCAGTTGAGCGTCTTTCCATTGGCCCATTTTTTGGGGTTGATGACCGCCATCCTGAGGGTGACGATGGGATCGTTGGCGTGCAGCGTTCCGAGCGCTTCAGGCCCGAGCTTTCGTTCTTTGACCATCGCGTGCGCCGCAGCGCTGAAACTCTGCACGGCGGCTCGATGCGCCTCGGCGCGAGCGGGTTGGTACCGGTCGGGGATGATGCGGTCGAAGCAGATATGAGACATGGCGATGTTTCCTCGTCGCAGCGGTGGACGTTTGCGGACCCGGCCGCCGGTGCTCTCGAGGCGCCCGGGCTCGGCGGCGCGATGACGATCAATCTGGCACAAATGAAGGTTGTAGTAAAGATATCAGCTTATCAAAGGTTGCGCCCGGGGCTGCCCTCCTCCGGGACCGATCACGATCATAGGCTCGCGCATAATTCAGACAGCCGGGACCCTCGACGCAACGGCCGATCTCGATTCTATTGGTCTGAACGCGAATCAGTACCGGGGCTGGGGGGATGAGCAGACACGTCGCCGTTCTGATGGGAGGGTGGTCCGCCGAGCGCGAGGTGTCGTTGTGCTCCGGCGAGGCCTGCGCCGACGCGCTGGGGCGGCTCGGCTATCGCGTCACCCGCGTCGACGTCGGCCGCGACATCGCAACGGTGCTCGCCGCCCTCAAGCCCGATGTCGCCCTCAACGTGCTGCACGGGCGGCCGGGCGAGGACGGCACGCTGCAAGGCATCCTCGAAATCCTCGCCATTCCCTACAGCCATTCCGGAGTGATGGCATCGGCGGTGGCCATGCAGAAGGACGTGGCCAAGATCCTGTTTCGGGCCGCCGCCGTGCCGGTGCCCGAGGGCCTGGTGGTAGCGCGATTGGAGGCGGCCAAAGGCCACGTGCTGCCGCCGCCCTACGTCATCAAGCCGATCGCGGAAGGCTCGAGCGTCGGCGTTTTCATCGTGCGGGAAGATCACGCCCATCCCCCGCAGGAGCTCACCCGCGCGGACTGGCCCTATGGCGAGCGGATCATTGTTGAGGAATATATTCCGGGCAAGGAATTGACCTGTGCGGTCATGGGCGACGAGGCGCTCGGCGTGATCGAGATCGTGCCGACGGTACGATTTTACGACTATGAGGCGAAATACGCGCCCGGCGGCTCTAAACACCTGCTACCCGCGCCGGTTTCACCGATTGTTTACCAAGAGGCCCGAAGACTAGCGTTGGCGGCGCATCGCGCGCTGGGCTGCCGAGGCGTGAGCCGTGCGGACTTCCGCTACGACGACCGCGTCGAGGGGACGGGGGGGCTCATGTGCCTCGAGGTCAACACGCAGCCCGGCATGACCGAGACGTCGCTCGTGCCCGAGCTCGCCGCGCATGCCGGGATCACGTTCGAGGGGCTGGTGCAATGGATGATCGAGGATGCCTCGCTCAACCGCTGAAGGGGGAACGCGCGATGGCCTTCGCCACGCGCGGGCCATGCGCGGGCGCGCGCCGCACCCGGCATGGATCGTGACGCCATGAGAGCGCGGTTCCGCTTCCCGCAGATCATGGATCGCTGGTCGTCGCTGATCAACGCACGCTGCCCACGCGGGTTTGGCGTCACCGCCGCCGCGCTCATCATCCTTGCGAGTCTCGCCTACGGCGTGGTCAAGGGCGATCACGTGGCGAGCATTCTTGCTGCCATCAAGGATGCGCGCGACGGAGCCGCCAATGCAGCCGGCTTCCGTATCGTGTCGGTCGCGCTCACCGGCCATCATCATGTCAGCCGGGAGGAGGTCCTCGCCGTCGCCGGCATCACCGGCACCACGTCGCTGCTCTTTCTCGACGTCGAGCAGACGCGCGAGCGCCTCAGGACCAATCCGTGGATCGCGGACGCAACGGTGCTCAAGCTCTATCCCGGCGAGCTGCAGATCGGCATCAAGGAGCGCGAGGCCTTCGCACTCTGGCAAAAGGATCGCCACGTCTGCGTCATCGCCGCCGACGGCACCGTGGTCGAACCCTACGTGTCGCCGCACCTGCTGCAGCTTCCCTTCGTCGTCGGCCGCGGCGCCGACACGAGGGCAAAAGAGTTTCTGACTCTGCTGGAGCGCTATCCGGCGCTGCACGAGGTCGTGCGCGCCGCGGTCCTGGTCGGCGAGCGGCGCTGGAACCTGCGGCTGAAGAACGGCATCGACGTGTGGCTTCCTGAAACCGACGTCGCGCCCGCGCTCGAGCGGCTGGTCGCGCTCGACCATGAAAAGAATCTGATGACGCGTGACATCGTCGCGATCGATCTCAGGCTCTCCGACCGCGTGACCGTGCGGCTCTCGGACGCGGCCGCGCAGGCCCGCATCGACGCGGCCAAGGACAAGCCGAAGAAGAAGGGCGGCAGCGCATGAGCGCCCTTCCGTTCGGGCTCACCCCCAAGATGAAGCCGCTGCCGCCCAACCGGTCGGTGCTGGTGGCTGCGCTCGACGTCGGGACCAGCAAGATCGCGTGCCTGATCGGGCGCCTCAAGCCGCGGCCGCCCCAGGACGGGCTGCGCCTGCGCAGCCATTCCGTCGACGTCGTCGGATTCGGCCACACGCTGGCCCGCGGCATGAAAGCCGGCACCGTGATCGATCTCGCCGAGGCGGAAGCCGCGGTGCGGCAATGCGCCGATCTCGCCGAGCGCACCGCCAGGATGCAGCTCGACGCGGTGGTGGTCGCGGTGTCCTCCGGCCGCCCGGCGAGCGAGCTCATTTCGGCGTCGATCGAGGTCGCGGGCTCGGCCATCGGCGAGCGCGACATTGCCCGCGTGCTCACCGCCGGAAGCCGCCACTCCGCGCGCAGCGGACGCGCCGTGCTGCATTCGCTGCCGATCGGTTACGTGCTCGACCACGCGCGCGGCATCCGCGACCCGCGCGGCATGCTCGGGCACCAATTCGGCATCGACATGCACGTCGTGACCGCCGACGTTTCGGCCGCGCGCAATCTGATGCTTGCGATCGAGCGCTGCCATCTCGACGTCGAGGCGATGGTGACGAGCCCCTATGTGGCCGGGCTCTCCGCGCTCGCCGATGACGAAGCCGATCTCGGCGCCGCCGTGATCGACATGGGCGCCGGCACGACGACCCTCGCGGTCTTCGCCGGCGGCCGCTTCGTGCACGCCGACGGCTTCGCGCTCGGCGGCCAGCACGTGACCATGGATCTCGCCCGCGGCCTCAACGCCCGCGTCACCGACGCCGAGCGCATCAAGACGCTGTATGGCAGCGTGCTCACCGGCGCGTCCGACGAACGCGACATGATCGCGGTGCCGCCGGTCGACAATGACGAACGGGAACCTCCGCATTTCGCTTCGCGCGCCAAGCTTGCCCGCATCATCAAACCGCGCGTCGAGGAGATCCTCGAAATGGCCCGCGACCGCTTGGCCGCATCGCCGTTCGCGGCCGAGCCGCGCGGTCGCGTGGTGCTGACCGGGGGCGCGAGCCAGCTCAGCGGGCTTCCGGAACTCGCCGCGCAGGTTCTCGGCCGTCCGGTGCGGATCGGGCGGCCGCTCGGCATCGCCGGGTTGCCCGAGGAAGCGAAGGGACCCGCGTTCGCCGTCGCGACGGGACTGCTGGTCTACCCGCAGGCGGCGCATCTTGAGCATTTTGAACCGCGACGAACGCGGCACTCGGCAACGGGAGGCGGCTATATCGCACGGGTCGGACGATGGCTTCGCGAGAGCTTCTGATGACTCGACACGACATTCCGAGCGGCCGGTGGCGGACCGGCCCGACCCGGCGGTGACTTCCGCGTATAAAGAGGCAAACATGAGCATCAATCTGAAGATTCCCGACGTCCGTGAGCTCAAGCCGCGGATCACCGTGTTCGGGACCGGCGGTGCCGGCGGCAACGCCGTCAACAACATGATCACGAGCGGCTTGCAGGGTGTCGATTTCGTCGTCGCCAATACCGATGCCCAGGCGCTCACGATGTCCAAGGCCGAACGCATCATCCAGATGGGCGTGGCCGTCACCGAGGGGCTCGGCGCCGGCTCGCAGCCGGAGGTCGGGCGCGCCGCCGCCGAGGAGGCGATCGACGAGATCCGCGACCATCTGCAGGGCGCGCACATGGTGTTCGTGACCGCCGGCATGGGCGGCGGCACCGGCACCGGCGCGGCGCCGGTGGTGGCGCGTTGCGCCAAGGAGGCCGGCATCCTGACCGTCGGCGTCATCACCAAGCCGTTCCACTTCGAAGGCATGCGCCGGATGCGCGTCGCCGAAAACGGCATCTCCGAGCTGCACAAGGTGGTCGACACGCTGCTGATCATCCCGAACCAGAACCTGTTCCGGGTGGCGAACGAGAAGACGACCTTCGCCGACGCCTTCGCCATGGCCGACCAGGTGCTCTATTCGGGTGTCGCCTGCATCACCGACCTGATGGTCAAGGAAGGCCTGATCAATCTCGACTTCGCCGATGTCCGCGCCGTCATGCGCGAGATGGGCAAGGCGATGATGGGCACCGGCGAGGCGTCGGGCGAGAAGCGCGCGCTCTCCGCGGCCGAGGCCGCCATCTCCAACCCGCTGATCGACGATGCCTCGATGAAAGGGGCAAGGGGTCTTCTCATCTCGATCACCGGCGGCAAGGACCTCACTCTCTACGAGGTCGACGAAGCGGCGACCCGCATCCGCGAGGAGGTGGATCAGGACGCCAACATCATCGTGGGAGCGACCTTCGACGAGGGCCTCGAGGGCATCATCCGCGTTTCAGTCGTGGCGACCGGCATCGACCAGGCGGCGTTGCAGCGGCCGGCGACCCCGCCCGAGGCGCGGATCGCGGAGCTCACGCAGCGGCTGCGTGCCGACCAGCTGCGCGGCGAGCAGCCGCGCGCCGGCGGCGAGCGCATCGAGCGCAACGAGCCGCGCACCATGCCGCTCGCCGCCATGAGCGCAGCGGCAATGCCGTCGCAGCAGACGCCGGAAGCGATCGAAGCCGCCGCCAAGGCCGCCGTCGCGGCCGCGGTCCTGCCCATGATCGAGGACGTGACCATCCGGCCGATCCCGCCGAAACCCTCCCTGTTCCCGGAGCAGATGCCGGCTGCTTCCGAGCCGCCGCCGGCGCCGAGAGCCTTCATCCCGCCGGCCCCGGAGCGCACGGTCAATCGGCCGCGGCGCATGCCGGGCATCGACGAATTGCCGCGTCCGGCGCAGGCCGAGCTGCGGGCCAAGCGCGGCGAGGAGGATGCCGATCATCCGGAGAAGCGCAAGGTCAGCCTCCTGCGGCGTCTGGCTGCCGTGGGTCTCGGCCGCCGCGAAGACCAGGAGGAGCCGGAGCGAATGCCGGCTAGCGGCCGGCCCATGCGGCCGCCACCCCCGCCGCGGCCTGCCGATCGGCCGACCGACCGGGCGGCGCCGCCGCGTCCGGCCATGCCACCGCTACCGGCGCAACGCGGACCTGAGCCGGTGTCGGAATATGCCAAGCGCCCGGCCCATCAGGGGCTCGATCCCCTGGGCCGGCAGGCTCCCATGCCGAGTTCCATCGAGGAAGATCAACTCGATATCCCGGCCTTCTTGCGCCGGCAGGCGAACTGACCGCATGCGGATCTGAAGCCATCGTGAGGTGGAGTGAGCGGCGGTCCCGGTGCGAACCGGGATCGCTGCCTGCGCGCGCGGGCGAATCAGTCCGCTAACCCGTCAATTGCAAGATTCATTCGAAAGTCCTCGCGCCCACGGGGGCGGCCCCATGGCAACGCCCCGCTGGGTCGCCCGCGGCTCGAGCCCGCAAAGACATCGTCCATACGCTTGGCGCGCGATCTGCAACCGACGGTCGGCGCGATTGCGGCTGCATGATGGTAACAGTCGGTAAAAAAGCGTGAGTTGGAGTTATGCCGAACCCCCGTTAAGCTGCCAACGTCAAAGGGGTTTTGTCGGGGGACAGCGCGGCCGAATACCTTGCCCGCGGGTACGTACAGCCTTACCGATGGCAGGAATGCGACCGATGTCGCCCGTCTGATCCGCCGCGTCCCGTTGACACGCGCGGCGGGGGAGTGTGGGGACGGGACTATGAAAGTCGCCAGGCAGACGACGCTTCGCGACGACACCGCATTGTTCGGTGTCGGTATCCATTCCGGGTTACCGGTGACCCTGACGCTCCATCCGGCCGATGCCGGTACCGGCTTACGTTTCATCCGCACACATCTCGAGGGGCGGGAGGATCGCGAGATCCCCGCCGACATGGGCGCGGTCACCGCCACCGAATTCGCGACCGTCCTGGGCGACGCGGCGGGGCCGCTGGTGTCCACCGCCGAGCATGTTCTGGCGGCGCTGTCGGGGCTCGGCGTCGACAATGCGGTGGTCGAAATCGACGGTCCCGAAGCGCCGATCATGGACGGCAGCGCTGCCCCCTTTGTGGCGGCAATCGACGCGGTCGGCCTAGCGACGCTCGATCAACCGCGACGCTATATCAAGGTGCTCAAGCCGGTGCGGGTCGCGATGGGCGACGCCTTCGGCGAAGTGCGGCCCAACGCGCGCGGCTTCCGGATCGAAGCCGAGGTCGACTTCGATCATGCGCTGATCGGACGCCAATCGCTGGCGATCGACGTCAAGCCGGATACGTTCCGCCGCGACATTGCACGCGCGCGCACCTTCGGCTTCATGCGGGATGTGACCACGCTGTGGAATTCGGGCTACGCGCTCGGCGCCTCGCTCGAGAACACGCTCGTTGTCAGCGACAACCGCGTCCTCAATCCGGAAGGTACGCGTTTCCCCGACGAATTCGTTCGCCACAAGGTGCTGGACGCTGTCGGCGATCTGGCGCTCGCCGGCGCACCCCTGCTCGCGACCTACCGTTCGCTGCGCGGCGGCCACAAGCTCAACCACGCGGTACTGTGCGCGCTGATGTCCGACGCGAGTGCCTGGACCTTCGTCGAAGGGGAGGCGCTGCGGCCAATTCGCGGCCATGCCGACGTGGCCACTCGCCTGGCGCCGGCCTTCGGGCCGGATGTCTCCTAGGCCAGTGCGGCGGATCTGAAGCTCCGACAATTTTGGCCGCAGGCTCGCTTGGAAACGTCAAGTCCAGAAACTGCACTAGAATCATAAATTTGCCAGCGTCCTTTGCCTGCGAAATTCGCCCCCGGAGGGTCTGATAGTTTAAGAAATTTCGGAAATTGCGACACCCGCCGCGCTTCCCCCGGCATCGATCCGGCTGCCACATTCCGGGCGGAATGTCGGCCTATTTGCTAGGCCCGACGGGGATTTGAAGGGACGGCGGGGGGATAAGGCGCGCACGGCGGCCGGCTGAACCTCGCTTCGGGGCACGGGATTCATCCGATCCATGGATTGGCGTTCAATCACGATCAAGAGCATCGACGGCGGCGCGCGCGTGTTCACGCGGCTCGCGGCGCTCGCCCTCGTGGCGATTGCGCTCGGCGCCTGCAGCCTGTTCGACAAGGATGCGGTCGTTCCCGACGAGCCGGCCGACAAGCTCTACAACGAGGGCCTCTACCTTCTGAACAGCAAGAAGGATCCCAAACCCGCGGCCAAGAAGTTCGAAGAGGTCGACCGCCAGCATCCCTATTCCGAATGGGCGCGCAAGTCGCTGATCATGTCGGCCTTCGCCTATTACGAGGCCGGCGCCTACGACGACTGCATCAATGCCGCCCGGCGCTACGTCACATTGCATCCGGGAAGCCCGGACGCCGCCTATGCCCAGTTCCTCATCGGCTCGTCCTATTTCGATCAGATACCCGAAATCTCGCGCGACCAGGACCGCACCGAGAAGGCGGTCCAGAGCCTCGAAGAGGTCGCCCGCAAATATCCCACGTCTGAATACGCCGTCGCCGCCAAGAAGAAGATCGAGATCGCGCGCGACCAGCTGGCCGGCAAGGAGATGGATATCGGCCGTCAATTGCTGAACACGCGCAACTACGTCGGCGCCATCAACCGCTTCAAGGTCGTGGTGACGCGCTATCAGAGAACGCGCCATGTCGAAGAAGCGCTGCTGCGGCTCACCGAGGCCTATATGGCGCTCGGGATCGTGGAGGAGGCGCAGACATCGGCCGCCGTGCTCGGTCACAACTTCCCGGACAGCCGCTGGTACAAGGACGCCTATGCCCTGATGCAGTCGAAGGGCTTGGAGCCCACCGAGAACAAGGGCTCGTGGATCAGCCAGGCGTTCAAGAAATTCGGCCTCGGCTAAGCCATCGCGACAAGCCGGTTACCCACATCGTCATGCGCCGGGCTTGTCCCGGCCATCCGCGTCTTTGATGATGGCGAATCTGTAAGGCGTGGATGCCCGGAACGAGTGCCGGGCATTGACGACGTGCATTGAGGAGCCACGCATGCTGGCCCGGCTCTCGATTCGCGACATCGTCCTGATCGACCGGCTCGATATCGACTTCGCTTCCGGCCTGTCCGTGCTCACCGGGGAGACCGGCGCCGGCAAGTCCATCCTGCTCGATGCCTTCGCGCTGGCGCTCGGCGCGCGCGGCGATGTCGCGCTGGTACGCCAGGGGGCCGAGCAAGGGCAGGTGACCGCCGCCTTCGAGCCGCCGTCCGACCATCCGGTGCGCGCGCTCATGGCCGCAAACGACATCCCGGCCGACGACGAAGTGATCCTGCGGCGCGTGCAGTTCGCCGATGGCCGCACGCGCGCCTTCGTCAATGATCAGCCGGTGAGCGCCCAGACCCTGAAGGCGCTGGGCGTGGGGCTGGTCGAGATCCACGGCCAGCACGACGAGCGTGCGCTGGTGGACATGGCGACCCATCGCCGCCTGCTCGATGCCTTCGGCGCGCTTGAAGGTGCGGCCGCCGAGGTCGAACGGCTTTGGGACGCCCGGCGAGCATGCGAGGGCGAGGTGGCGGCCCACCGCGCCGAGGTCGAGCGGGCGCAGCGCGAGGGCGATTTTCTTCGCCACGCCGTCGAGGAGCTCAAGCGGCTCGCCCCCGAGCCGGCGGAAGAAACCATGCTGGCCGAGAAGCGCGCCGCGATGATGCAGGCCGAGAAAGCCGCTGCCGACCTGCGCGATGCCCACGAGGCGGTGGCGGGCGCCCAATCACCCGTGCCGACGCTGTCGGCCGCGCTGCGCCGGCTGGAGCGTCGCACGAGCCAGGCCCCGGCCCTGATCGAGCCGGTGGTGAAGGCGCTCGACGCGGCTATCGCCGCGCTCGACGAGGCGGCGAGCCACCTCGACCAGGCGCTGCGGGCGGCCGACCACGATCCGCGCGAGCTCGAACGCATCGAGGAGCGCTTGTTCGCGCTGCGGGCGGCCGCGCGCAAATACAATGTCCCGGTCGACGGGCTCGGCGCGCTCGCTGCGCGCTATGCCGCCGACCTCGGCCTCATCGATGCCGGTGCCGAGCGGCTGGCCGCGCTCGAAGCCACCGCGCGCGAGGCTGCCGTGCGCTATCGCACGGCGGCCGCCGCGCTGTCGCAGGCACGCGCGAAAGCGGCCGCCAAGCTCGACAGCGCGGTGAACGGCGAGCTCAAGCCGCTCAAGCTCGAACGCGCGAAATTCATGACCGAGATCGAGAGCGAGCCGGAGGCGGGAGGGCCGCACGGCATCGACCGCATCGAATTCTGGGTGCAAACCAATCCGGGCACCCGGCCGGGACCACTGATGAAGGTCGCGTCCGGCGGCGAGCTCGCACGCTTCCTGCTGGCGCTCAAGGTGGTGCTGGCCGACCGCGGCTCGGCGCCCACGCTGGTGTTCGACGAGGTCGACACCGGCGTCGGCGGGGCAGTTGCCGATGCGATCGGCGTGCGGCTGGCGCGGCTCGGCCGCCGCGCGCAGGTGATCGCGGTGACGCATGCGCCGCAGGTGGCCGCGCGCGCCGACCGGCACTATGTCATCAGCAAGAGCGCGCTCGACAAGGGCAAGCGGGTCGCGACCCGCGTCGCCGAGGTCGCCGCCGACAAGCGGCGCGAGGAGATCGCCCGCATGCTGGCCGGCGCCGAGATCACCGCGGAGGCCCGCGCCGCCGCCGAGCGCCTGATCAAGGCCGCGGGGTGAACCCGCGACCGTCATGCGCGGGCATCCCTCTTCTCGCGAAGACGGATGGATTGCCGGTCAAGCCCGGCAATGACGAAAGCGGAGGTGCTTCCCGGTCCGCAACCGGGCCGGGATTGACGACGAACGATGCCTGACGCCAGCAAGAACTCCCGTCGAAAAGCTCACCGAGGCGCAAGCCAAGGCCGAGCTCAAACGGCTCGCAGCCGAGATCGGCGCGCACGACAAGCGCTATTACCAGGAGGACGCGCCGACCGTTTCGGATGCGGCCTATGACGCGCTGCGGCGGCGCAACGAGGAGATCGAGGCGCGCTTCGCGGGCCTGGTGCGGCCGGACTCGCCCTCGCGCCGCGTCGGTGCGCAACCCTCGCAGAAATTCGCCAAGGTCCGCCACGCCGTGCCGATGCTCTCGCTCGGGAACGCGCTTTCCGACGAGGAGGTCGTGGAGTTCGTCGAACGCATCCGCCGCTTCCTGCGGCTGGCGGAGGACGACAAGATCGTGTTCACGGCCGAGCCCAAGATCGACGGTTTGTCCTGCTCGCTGACATACGAAGGCGGCCAGTTGGCGCGGGCCGCCACGCGCGGCGACGGCAGCGAAGGCGAGGACGTGACCGCCAACGTGAAAACGCTGGACGACGTTCCGCCGCGGCTGCGGGGCAGGAACGTGCCCGACATCTGCGAGGTTCGCGGCGAGGTGTATATGACCAAGTCCGCCTTCCTCGCGCTCAACGATCGGCAGAAGGCGGCGGGGCGGCAGGTCTTCGCCAATCCACGCAACTCGGCCGCGGGTTCGCTGCGCCAGCTCGATTCCGCGATCACGGCCGCGCGGCCGCTCGGTTTTTTTGCCTATGGCTGGGGCGAGATGAGCGCGGTGCCGGCGCCGTCGCAGTCGGGCATGCTCAAATGGTTCGCGGCCTGCGGCTTCAAGACCAACCCGCTGACGAAGGTCTGCGGCTCGGTCGAGGCGCTGCTCGCCTTCCATCATGACATCGAGGCGCAGCGTGCCACTCTCGACTACGATATCGACGGCGTGGTCTACAAGGTCGATCGCCTCGACTGGCAGCAGCGGCTCGGCTTCGTCTCGCGCAATCCGCGCTGGGCGATCGCGCACAAGTTTCCGGCCGAGAAGGCGACGACCATCGTGAACGCGATCGACATCCAGGTCGGCCGCACCGGCGCGCTCACGCCGATTGCGCGGCTCGAGCCGGTCACCGTCGGCGGCGTGGTGGTCTCCAACGCGACGCTCCACAACGAGGACGAGATCGAACGGCTGGGCGTGCGGGTCGGCGATACCGTGACGATCCAGCGCGCCGGCGACGTCATCCCGCAGGTCCTGGGGGTGCTGCTGGAGCGGCGGCCGAAGGAGTCCAAGCCTTACAAGTTCCCGCGGCACTGTCCGTGCTCTCTGCATACCGCGGTGGCGCGCGAGGCCATCGCCGGCGGCGCGGAGGGCGCACGCTCGCACTGCACCGGCGAGTTCGCCTGTCCGCATCAGAAGATCGAGCATTTGAAGCATTTCGTCTCCCGCCGCGCCTTCGATATCGAGGGGCTGGGCGAGAAACAGATCACGCTGTTCTTCGAGCAGGGCTGGATCCGGGAGCCGGCCGACATCTTCACGCTCGAGAAGCGGAATTCCTCGATCAAGCTCGAAGAACAGGAAGGCTTTGGCGAACTGTCGGTGCGAAACCTGTTCGAGGCGATCGAGGCCCGGCGCGAGATCGCGCTCGAGCGCTTCATCTACGCGCTCGGCATGCGGCACGTGGGCGAGACGACGGCGCGGGCGCTCGCGCGCGGCTACGGATCATGGCGGGCGTTTCACGCTGCCTGCCTGAAGGTCGCCGCCGGCGACGCCGAGACGCGGGCGGACATGGACAGCCTCGACCAGATCGGCGAGACGGTGATCGACAGCATCGCCGCCTATTTCGGCGAGGAGCACAATCGCGGCATCGTCGAACGGCTCACGCAGCAGGTGGACATCCTCGAGGCCGAAAGGCCGGCAGCCGATTCGGCGGTTGCCGGCAAGACCGTGGTCTTCACCGGCTCGCTCGAAAAGATGACCCGCGACGAAGCAAAGGCCATGGCCGAACGGCTCGGCGCCAAGGTGGCGGGCTCGGTGTCGCAGAAGACCGACTACGTGGTCGCCGGCCCCGGCGCCGGCTCGAAGCTTTCCAAGGCGAAGGAGCTGGGCGTCGCCGTGCTGACGGAAGACGAGTGGTTCGATCTGGTGGGCGAAAGACGCTGACAGCTATCAGGCCGTGGTCCTCATAAATCGGATCGGCCTGATCTGGTTGCTCAACGTCCGCTATTCCTCCAACAGCGGCGGAAAACCGGACATGCGGGAGGTCCGAGTCCGGCCAGGACCGTAAGTTGGCCATCGCGGCTGCGGTATTTCAAAAAGGCGGCTGATCGGGGGCGCCCGTTTCAAGCATTCCAAATCGCGCGCACTCATGGCGCCTCGGCATAAGCCCCCTTGATCGCGCCGGCGAGGCGCGCCTTGTCCGGGGCACGGTCGCCGAAGGCAGCAGTGACCGCTTGCACCGCCTGGTCGACGCTGCGACCGGCGCGCTTTTCAGCGGCCGTGCGGTCGCGGACCTCTATCAGATAAGCGCGATAGCCGGTGATGAAGCCGGTGCCGTCGCCAGTCGGGCCGTGGCTCGGGACGATGATGGCGGGCTCGAGCGCCTCCAGCCGGTCGAGGCTCGCGAGCCATTGTCGAAGGCTCGAATGGGGGCTCGCGAAGGCCGGTTGAGCGTGCATGGCGAGATCGCCGGCAAACAGGACGTGATCGGACTCGATCCAGATGATCGTATCGCCGGCCGTATGGTTTGGTCCCATGGCTGTGAGTTTCGCCCGCACGCCGCCGAGATCGAGGTCGTAGTCGCGCTCGAACGTGATGTCGGCCTTGCGGAAATCCGCGTCTTTGAGCAGCTCGGCATTGATTGCGGAACGGCCGGCGAAGACCTTGGCGAGTTGCAGGCCGAACTCCGCGATGTCTTTGACCTGGTCGGTCGAGCGGATCAGCTTGGTCGTGTCCGGAAAGGCCTGGGCGCCGAGGTCGTGCTCGGGATGAACGTGGGTGGTTGCGAGATAGAGCGCCTTGGTGCCGGCGAGTTTCTTCGCCACCTCGTATACCGCCGCACCGTTGCGTGGGCCCAGGCCGGTGTCGATCACGAGTACGGCGCGATCGCCGACGACGTAGCCGACATTGGGCACCAATGGGACGCTGTTGTCGGGGATAATGTGGACGTGGGCGGAGATCTGGCGGAGCCCCTCGACCTTGACGATCGGCGCCGGCCCCGTCTGCGCAACGAGCGGCGGGGCCGTCCCGACGAGTGCCAGTGCCGTGACGATAATCCTCAAGGACGCGCGCATGGGAGCCCCTTTTTCCTGCCCGGAGATTTCGTGCGTTGGCCGCGCGAGCGAATTTAGCGCGTTCGATCGCAAAGCCAAACCCATTCTGCGGGAGGATCACGGAGCCACCGCGACAACAGAACCCTCGGCCCCTATCCTTACCGCGCTCGCAATCCGGTCGAGCGCTTCTTCAATAAGATCAAGCAGTGCCGTCGTGCGGCAACCCGCTACGACAAGCTCGCGGCCAACGACCTCGCACTCTTCCAACTTGGGTCGATCGGGCTATCGTTGCGCATCAAATGAGTCCACGCCCCTGGTGGTCCGATTCCGAGGCTCGCCAGCGCTCGCGGCACGTTACGATGCGAGCTTCGGGCTCGGGGCGCTAGCTAGCCTAGTCCTTGAGCTCGGCGGCTTTCATCGCCGCGTCGAACACCGGCTGCTCGTCGCGGATGGTTTCGACGAGCTGCGCCTGCGTGCTTCCGCGCGGCTCGATGTTGAGCTGCCGCAGCTTGGCGACCACGGCGGGGTCGCTGGCGGCGGCCATGGTCTCGCCGACCAGCGCGTCGATGATCGGCTGCGGCGTCTTGGGCGGGACCATGAGGCCGTTCCAGGTCGACAGCCTGAAGCCGGGAAGGACATCGGCGATCGGCGGCAGGCCCGGGAATTGCGGCGCCGGATGCTCGCTCGATATCCCGAGCAGCTTGATCCGTTTGTCGTCCTTGTAGAGCACGAATTCCAACGCGCTGCCGAAATACATCTCGAAGCGATTGGCGAGAAAGTCGATCACCGCTGGGCCGCCGCCCCGGTAGGGCACATGCGCGAGCTGCAAGCCGGCGCGCGCCGCAAACAGGGCGCCGCCCAGCCGGGAGATCGTCGCATTGCCGCCGGAGCCGTAGGCGAGCTTGCCGGGACGCGCTTTGGCATAGGCGATGAATTCGGCCATGGTGTTCGCCGGAACGCTCGCACTGACGCCGAGAACGAAGGTGCCGATTCCAAAGATGCTGGTGGGAAGCAGATCCTTGCGAGGATCATAGTTCACCTTCGGAACGAACGGCACGATCGCGATCTGCGGCGTGGAGCCCAGCAGCAGCGTTAGCCGTCGGGCGCGGCGTTGGCGACATTGCCGGCGGCAATCGCGCCGCTGGCGCCGCCGCGATTGTCGATGACGAACGGCTGACCGAGCCGCTCGGACAGTCGCTGGCAGAGAATGCGGGCGACGGTATCGGTGTTTCCGCCGGCGGCGAAAGGGACGACCACCGTCACCGGCCGGACCGGCCAATCGGCGGCAAGCCCGCAAGCCGGTTCGGCGGCGATTGCGAGCGCCGCGACGATGGCGCGAAGAGCCCGCCGGCGTACGGTGCCCGCAAGGCGCATCACTCGGATTCCCATGAAACGGACCTGTGGTTGATCATGCGGCGCGAGCCGAAAGGCTCGCGAAGGAGAGCAGCGCGATCATACCGATGTCGAGACGGGAACCTCAACCGCGCCCTTCGCAATCGTCGCGCGGGAGACGAGAAATGGCGCTCGCGCGGGTTGCCGCCGGCGGCGCATTGCTTGCCGCTCGGGGTTCGCTGCCCTACAGTCGCGACGAGCCGATGTATTCGCGTGCATCCGCCTGCGCACAGGAATTCTTTCGATGTTCTACGACACCGCGAAAAACGACCACGGGCTTCCCTATAACCCGTTCAAGGCCTGCGTCGTGCCGCGGCCGATCGCCTGGGTCTCGACTTTGAGCCACGACGGCATCGTCAATCTCGCTCCCTTCAGCATGTTCAATCAGCTGGGCTACGGATCCCCCCATCCTCTGCTTTTCCGGCAGTTGCCGCCCCGGCACCGGGGAGCGCAAGGACAGCGTGACCAACGCCGAGGAAACAGGGGAATTCGTGGTCAACATGGCGACCTACGATCTGCGCGAGCAGGTCAGCGCCTCGGCGCGTTTCGTTGCGCCCGACGTGGACGAGTTCGAGATCGCGGGCGTGACGAAATTGCCCTCGCGCATGGTCAAGCCGCCGCGGGTCGCCGAATCGCCGGTCAATATGGAGTGCGTCTACCACAGCACGCTGACCATTCCGGCCAACCGGCGCGATACCATCCATCGCGTCGTGATCGGCCGCGTGGTCGGCATCCACATCCGTGAGGACGCGATGACCGCGGATGGCCGTCTCGACATCGCAAAAATCCGGCCGCTCGCCCGCCTCGGCTATACCGACTACACCAGCGTGACCGAGGTATTCTCGATGAAGGTGCAAGGGACCGCCGCCGGTCAGATCGGCGAGGCGGTGGCGGAGCGAAGAAAGATCGCCTGACGGCTTGCCGTTAGGCTGCGGTTGCCGGCGCTGCTGCCTCGATGACGCCTTTGAAAGGCATAGTTCCGCCCCCCGCCTCGCCGACAACCATCTCTCCTTTGCACGTTCACAATGCTCGGACGCGTCGCCCTTGAGGCGCTTATGAAGCAAGCTCGCCTTGCTCGAGGTAGAGCTCTTTGCCCGGCTGCAATTGCACAGTCTTGTGCCCTGCTGCGCCGGTCGCTTTGATTTGCCCGGTCACGGCTCCGGTGCCGCTGATCCGCTTGGCTGCCGAATTGGGGCGGCCGGGAACCACAATTGACACGCCGTGGCCCAGCTCTTCGTCGGTAAAAGCTTGATTGGGCGCCTTGACCGACAGGATCTGGTCGAAGTCCGGCGGTCTGGTGATCGAGTGGGCAAGGAAAAGCTCAGCTCCTTTGCCGAAGAGCAGATATTCCAGTTGAGCCGGTTTCGCCGCGGTCGGATCGAACTTGCGAAAGTGGATAACCCTCGTCACGGTCACCTGCACGTCCTTCCCGACCCGTGCGGCATCGAGCTTTCGCCGCTCGAGCCTTTCGAAGTGTCCGCGATAGACATTGGCCTTAAATGAACGAAGCGGTTGGTCGGCGGCGAGCTTGGACAAGACGAACGCTTCCGGCTCCAGCGTATAAAGCGCCGCGCCCGTCCGCTTGCGATCAGCGAAGTAATCGGCCTGCGGGTCGCTGCCCGGCTTCGCAAACGTCGCCTCCAGGAGCACCTGGAAGTCGTGCGGACGATCAAAGAGCGGGAGATGCGATAGAAAGACCGTCTGTTCTCCGACGACCACCATGCCATGCACGTGGGCTCCCTCTTCCTCTTCGGCGCCCGCCGCGCCGCTCGGCCATCCCCAACAGCCCGCCGCCAGCATGCTGGCGGCGCTTCCCTGCAAGAACTCCCTGCGTCCGTAATTATCTGTCTTGCTCATCTTTGTCTCCTTATCGTGGCGTCAAGAAGCGTGTGTATGCTGTGATCACGCGGCTGCGGCATGCCGGCGTTGCCAAAAGACCGATTGCGGCCATCGCCGCTCTCGACCGTAGTAGTGGGCACGCAGCCGCGAATATTCGCGAAGCACGTCGTTCGCCTTGCGGTCGTATTCGCCGAGCGCCGTAGCGTCGCCCGCAAGATGGCTGTTGAGTGCCGCGCCCGCGCGAATGCCGGACGCCAGCGCTTCCTTCAGCCCCTGCGACGAGAGCGGATCAAAGGCCATGGCCGCATCGCCCACCGCCAGCCAGCCGGGTCCGCTTACGCAATCGAGCCGGGAGCTCATGGCCGCGACCACACGCGGGACGGTTTGCAGCTCGAATGTCCGCAAGCGTCGTCTCGTGTGCATGGTCTGCCGCATTCGCAATTGCCAGAACGCGTGCCGCGAACCACGATGGCGAGGCAGGAGATCGGCGTCGGTCATATAGACCGCGATCAAGCGCCGGCCGGGCAACAATGCGGAGTACCACCATCCATCAGCGCACGCTTCAACCAGTGTGCAGGAATTGCAGGAATTCGCGTCACGGTCGCTCTCTGGGCGAGCGGCCAGCACTGCGGCGAGTCCGACCAGCTGATCGGCGTTGAGCCGCTTGGCCCCTTGTCGGCGCGCCAGCGCCGCCGCGCGTCCCGTGGCATCCACCAAGAGTTTGGCGCGGATTTGATGCGGCCGCGCCGCAGAGGCGACGCCGGATGTGAACCCGACCTGCCAACCACGGCCGGCGAGCTGCTGGCACGAGGTGACTCGGGCGCCGCGACAGAGGTATGCGCCGGACCGCTGCACGGCATGCGCCAACATGGCATCGAATCGTCGCCGATCGAGATGCCAGCCTTGCCCGTAGGGATTGAAGATGAAGTGAGTCTCGGTACAGTTCCTCGTCGCCCCATGCCGACAGAACGCCGGGCGAAGACAGGTGCCCGGCGCCAAGGAATGACTCCCACACCGTCAGCTCCACCAGCAGCGGCCGGGCGGCGGGCGGCAAAGTCTCACCGATGCGCGGCTGTTCGTAACGCGACTTCTCGATCACCACGATGGAGCGACGGGTGCGCGCGAGCGCGATGGCCGTGGCCGCGCCCGCGGGTCCGCCGCCGATAACGACCACATCGCATTCAGGCGACGGGAGGTGACGGATCGAGTGAACGTTCATCTTCGACGTACTCGAGCTTGTCTGCGTTCTTCCTCTCGACGACAAATCCGAGCTGCGCCCATTTGGCTACCATGTCGTTCATACCTGAAACGCCCTCTCGCCATTGTTCCCGACGCGACCCACGCAGCACGTGATTGGGGCGCTGGCCGGGCCACCAGTCCATGCTTACTTGGCTGTCACTCTCACAGGCAAAGAAGTCGGCTTGCCAGGGCACGGCCATCCTTGCGGTCAGCGTGCCGGGAGGCAGACTGGTATTGATGCGGAACGGTCGCTTTTTCTCGTAGATCTTTGCATCGGCTTTTTCGCCGAGCATGATCCGGCCGGCTTCGATCCCGGGAAAGAAAGGTCCGCCGACGCATGATTCCAGGGCCGCGCGATCGAGCGCGCGTGGCCGATCCATCTCCGGCAACTTGTCGAGCGGCATCGGCGCGGGTTCGGCGCCGGGCCAATCCGCCAAAAACTTTCCGGCGGCCCATCGCCGCATCCGCTCGTATTGCACAACGGTCAGGGAAATCCCCGGGATTTTGCTGGAGGTCCCCAGCTTCGGCATGTCGCCGGTGTCGAGGTGTTTCGGATCCCGCAATCTCCGAAAGATCTCTATTGCGACGGCTGTCGTTCGGGTCATTGCGGGCGAGCTCGTTGACGTGAGACGTGAAATCACCGCTGCTTCCGCCGGCGTGACCTTGCGCCGCGAAATCGCTGACCCAGTGCATACTGCAGACGCGCCGCAGGATCGGATAGACGTCGGTGGTGAAAGAGACGCGAGTTGCATCCGTGACGGCGAGCGAGGAATCGAATTTCGCGGCTACATCGTAAACGACGTCGTAGAGCGTAACGACGTTTTGCAGGGGCGGAGCGAAGTCCGGTGGCGCGACGATGACCCAGGCCGGATCGGCGGCGATTTTCTCATTGCTGCCGTTTAGTGTGACCGTCGCGCGAACTGCGCCATCCGAAGTATCGTCGCACCAGCCGTCATTGTCGGCAAAATCATCGTCGGACTCGCTCAGGCGACGTCCGTCGTCGGATTGCGATTTTCCGTGACCGCCGAGGACGATCAGTCGTCCGCCGCCGTCGGTCAGCAAATCTCCGAGCTTCACGTTGACTGTGTCCATGAACGTGCCGTGCAGCGTTTTCATCGGCTGATTCACACCGCTGATGCGCTGCGGCCCGGGGTCGATGATCAACTTGCTTCGGTCCTTCACCTCTTTATTGCGTGGCGTCCTGCTGTTGGCGGGGACTGCGAAGAATCTGGTCTTTTCCGCCGGCTTGCGATTCGCCAGATGGACTTCCCACTCGATCTGGGCCTCGGCGCCGCTGATCTCCCGCACCTTCGTCACCACACCCGCGTCGTCCTCGGTGTATTCATAGATGCGAAAACGCGCGCCCTGCCGTTTGATCTTGTGCTGCTGATCTTTGTACTTGCCCGGCTGGGCGGAGGAGCCGTCTGGTTTGTTCAGCGTAGGTGGAACGCCGGGCGCTTCCGGGCCGATGAAGAAGTCATCTGGACTGTCGCCCACGCGTGCAACGCCGATCGCCGGATGAATGCGATATTTGATTGCCATTGGCGTAGTCCTCTTCTGAAAGCCGAGAAGGCGCGAAGCTCCTCCACGCCTAACTATGGCTGAAGCGCCGGTACCCGGCCCCGAGTTGGCAACGGTCGTGACATTGACGTCGGGTCTGTCCGACGCATCGGCGCTGCTTGTTTTCCAGTGGGTTGACTTATCGGCCAACCACCCGTTATAATTGTATACCGCTTGGTGCTCGAAATCCAGGGCTTTTTTCATGCCTGATGACATTGCATGGCAAACGCGATCAACGAAATTCGGCGCTACTTCCGTTCTATTTCTTGCGCCTGGTCTGCCCGATCATCTGCGAACGGCGCGGATCATTATGCCTTGTCGATGCCGGCGATCGGCAAACGCCGGATTTCCGCTTGGCGGCTCGTACGCCGTGGCTGTCCAGTGAATTCATATCCGGAGGTCGTCCCATGAACAAACCATGTCCCTTCGATCAGTCGCGTCTCTCCTTCGTCGGCTCGCCGGTCCAGCAGGCCGGCTGTCTGCTGCGTTTCGTCAAACAACTCGGCAAGGTCGACGACACGCCCGCGACGCTGCCGGCGGTGTTGGCCGGTCTGCTCGGCGCACCGGAGACAATGGACGTGACGAAAGCGCAGCTTCGCAGCTACCTCCAGAGGCATGCGATTGCGGAAAGCACGGTCGGCGGTTCGCTGGACGATCCTGTCTGCCGGGCGGATACCAACAATCCTTCTAAACCGCTCGCCCGGTATTTTGTGATCCACGACACCAGCACCAAGCTGAGCAGCGGGCAGACATTCGATCCGAATTTCATCAACACGGCGAGTTGGAGCGGCAACAAGCTTTCCAGCCAGCCCCGCGGCAAGACGCATATCTATATCACGCGTCTGGGCGAAACGCTGACGGACGCCGATTACCACACGCCGCGACGAGCGACGCAGTTTGAATTGCATCCACCGCACACGCGCTTTCGGGGGCTATTTCTGCACCATGAGCTCGTGCAGCCAAGGATGGGGCGGGGCGCGAGCGATGCGGATTCGCCGGATCCCGGATTTACCAAGGTGCAGTATCAGCAACTCGCACTCCAGTATCTCTTGGCCAGCGTGCGGCGCGGAAGCTGGATGATCCCGGCCTTCCATTGCGTACTGGATCTGCACGTGGGCGATCACGATGACCCGCAGCGTTTCGATCTCGCGGCCTGGGACGCCGCGCTCGAGGCGATGCTGACCGCGGTGCGCACGCCTGAAGCTGTCGTGGCACACGCATAAAGAATCTGTCGCGTAGCAGACGTCAGCTGCACCGGCAACTCTGACCGACGCTGTTGAGTTATCCAGAAGTCCCTCAGCGCAGCCACGATTGATTCATTGGCCAGCTGCGGCAAGCATGCAACCCCGATTTGGTTCGATCGTAGCATGCTCGGAGGTGATCAGGAGACGTTGGGCGGACGTCGGGCCAATCGCAGGATGGCCCGACGTCCAGTCGGTCTGCCGAAGACTAGATGCGGCCGGTGAGCGCCAGCACGACGATGATAAGAAGGATCAGGCCTAGACCGCCGCCGGGTCCATAGCCCCACTCCCGGCTGTAGCCCCAGGTCGGCAGGGCACCGATCAATGCAAGAATCAGCACGACGATCAGGATGGTCGTAAGCATCGTTATGGCCTTCCTCAAATAACTATGACTCTCGTGGCCGACCAACGCCGCGGTCGGCGGCAAAGTTCCATCGGCGAAACCAGAGTGGTCTAGCGGCGCACCAGCGCGACGACGGCGATCGCCGTCGCCATGCCGAAACCCAGCATCAGCAGCAGCATCGGTACGGCGTCCGATGCATGGGCGACGACGTGCCCGCCGAGCTGGGCGGCTGCAGCGCCGATCGCCATCTGGATGAAGCCGGTCGCGCCGGAGGCGGTGCCGGCCACCTGCGGGCGGATGCTCACCGCGCCGGCGACCGAGGTCGGCAACAGCAGACCATTGCCGAAGCCGACGATGATCTGCGGCACGAAGATCGTAGCCATCTCCCATCCCGGCAGCGCGACATACGCGAACACGCCGAGCAGACAGCCCGCGATGGTGAATGCGATGCCGCACCAGATCAGGGCATCGATGCCGAAGCGCGCGGTCAGCCGCGATACCGCGAAATTGCCGGCCATGAATCCGACCGACGGGACAAAGAACCACAGTCCGTATTCGGCCGATGTGCGGCCCAGCATCGTCACCACCACATAGGGCGCGCCACCCAGAAAGCTGAAGAACGGCGCCGAGCCCAGCCCGGCGCACAGCGCGTAGCCGAAGAAACGCGGGCTTGCCGCGAGCGCGCCGAGGTCGGCGCGGAAATGACTTCGTGCGCTCGGCGTGGCGGAGAACTTGCTGGGTTTCCGGCAGGGCCAATGCGGCCCAGGCGAACACCGTCGCGCTCAGAGCGGCGGCGAAGACGAAGATCGACTCCCAGCCGAACAGCGTGTCGAGGATGCCGCCCACCAGCGGCGCCACCATCGGCATGAGCACCACGACCGAGGTGACGAGCCCGATCATGGAGGCGGCGTGCTCGCGGTCGTACAGATCGCGGATGATGGCGCGGCTGATGGTCTGTCCGGTCGAGGCGCCGAGCGATTGCGCGACCCGCGCGACGATGAGGCCGGCGATGCTGGCGGCGAAGATGGCCGCCGTGCTCGCCACGGTCGCGAGTGCGAGCCCCGCGAGCACGACCGGCCGGCGGCCGAAGCGGTCCGACAGCGGGCCGAACACGAGCTGCGCCACGGCCAGGCCCAGGAGATAGAGCGAGACCGTGAGCTGGACGCTGGCGGGATCGGTGGCGAACTTGGCCACCAGGCCGGGGATCGCCGGCACCAGGATATTGAGCGAGAGCGAGCTCACGCCGGTCATGGCGATCAGCAACGCCAGCAGCCGCCACGGCGTGCGCCGCGCCGCGCTCCCCGCCGGGTTCTTCGTCGTTGGATCGAGCAATGGGCGCTCCAGTCGGGTTCAACCGTGCCCGAGCGGGCGGGTTGCGGCCGCGAGCCAGGCGCGGGTCTCGGAATCGACGAGCGGCGACAGCGTGCCGTCGACGCGGGCATGATAGCGGTCGAGCCAGAGGGTCTCCTCCGGGGTGAGCATCTCGGCCACGACGAGCCGCCGGTCGATCGGCGCGAGGGTGAGCGTCTCGAAGGCGTTGAGCGGCTTCTCGGCACCGGGGACGGCGGCGGCCTCGACCACCAGCACCAGATTCTCGATGCGGATGCCGTAGGCGCCGGTTTTGTAATAGCCGGGCTCGTTCGACAGGATCATGCCGCGCTGGAGCGCGGCGACGCCGAGCTTGGAAATGCGCGCCGGGCCTTCATGCACTGAAAGATAGCTGCCGACCCCGTGGCCGGTGCCGTGGTCGAAGTCGAGTCCCTCCGACCACAAGAACTGGCGGGCGAAGGAATTGAGTTGCGCGCCGGTCGTGCCGTCGGGAAAGATCGCGCGCGCGATCGCGATGTGGCCCTTGAGCACGCGGGTGAAGCGGTCGCGCATCTCGGCGCTCGGCGCGCCGACCGCGATGGTGCGGGTGATGTCGGTGGTGCCGTCCTCGTACTGGCCGCCGGAATCGATCAGGAACAGCTCGCCGGGCGCAATGACACGATTGGTCTTGCGCGTGACGCGATAGTGCACGATCGCGCCGTCGGGGCCGGCGCCGGCGATGGTCGGAAACGAAATATCCTTGAGCAGGCCGGTGTCGCGCCGGAAGCTTTCGAGCGCCTCGACGGCGTCGATCTCGGTCAAGGTTCCGCGCGGCGCTTCGCGATCGAACCAGGCGAGAAAGCGAACAACGGCGGCGCCGTCGCGGACATGGGCGGCGCGCGTACCGGAAATCTCGACGCCGTTCTTCACCGCCTTCATCAGCGCGATCGGATCGATACCGCGCGCAACCTTCCCGCCGTGGGTGACGACGAGGCGCGCCAGCGCATCGGCGGCGGTCGCCTGATCGAGCCGCACGGTCTTCTTGTCCCGGCCGAGTGCGGCCAGCGCGGGCACGAAATCGGCAGGTTCGCGCACGTCGGCGAGCGCTTCGAGCCGATCGCGCACGTCGTTGGAGAGCTTGCGGCCATCGACAAAGAGCGCAGGGCGGTCCTCGCGCGGAACGATGGCAAAGGCGAGCGGCAGCGGCGTGTGCGCGACGTCGGCGCCGCGGATATTGAACACCCAGGCGACGGCGTGCGGCATCCGAGACGACGAGCGCGTCGGCGCGCAGCTTGGCCAATTCGTCCCGGACGCGGGCGAGCTTGTGCTCGGCGGCCTCGCCGGCGAAGCGCAGATCGTGCAGCGTCACCGCGCCGAGCGGCGGGGCGGGGCGGTCGAGCCAGATCGCGTCGACCAAGTCGGGCTCGACCGCCACCAGCGTCGCGCCGGCCGCGGCGCAGGCCTTGCCCAGCCGCTCGGCGCCTTCGATCGTGTGCAGCCACGGGTCGTAGCCGAGCCGGTCGGTGCTCGCGAGATTCGTCTCGATCCAGCGGTCGGGTGGCGTCTCGACCAGATGCTCGATGGCGAACAGCGAGGCATCCACCTGCTCGCGCACCTGCAATGTGTAGCGGCCATCGACGAACAGTACCGCGCGTTCCATGAGCACGATCGCGGCGCCCGCCGAGCCGGTAAAGCCGGTCAGCCAGGCGAGCCGCTCTTCGCAGGCCGGCACGTATTCGTTCTGCTGGCGGTCGGAGCGCGGCACGATCCAGCCGGTCAAGCCGCGCCGCGCCAGTTCGGTGCGCAGCGCCGCGACGCGCGGTCCGCTCGCCGCGCGTTCGGCGCGATCCTCGAACGACTGGAAGCGAGCCTCGAACATGGGCGGCAATCTATGGGGCCGATGGCCGCGCGGCAATGCTGCGGGCCGCATGCCAGGGACTCGCGTCCCGGGCGAGACCCATGGCGAGAAGCCGTAGGTCGAATTAGCGCGGTCCGTGCGCCCGCGGTTGGGGCTCGATGCCCCCGTTCCGCGCGTGACCCGACATTCAGGTGTCCAGTGTTGAGAGTAAAATGTTGGGTTGCGCGCGGAAATATGGAGCCGCGCTAACCCGATCTGCGCATCGGACGGACTAGAACCAGCGTCATCCAGCCTTCGAGCGGAATACGCCGCGCGAGCACGAGCCCGCGCGCGCGATAGCTTGCGAGCGCCGTAGAGGCTTGCGCGGCGAGCAACCCCGAGAGCACGACATGTCCGTTGGGCGCAACGAGGCGAGCCATCTGGGTCGCGAGCGCCTTGAGGGGATCGAGCAGGATGTTGGCGAAGATCAAGCCGTAGGGGGCGCGCCCGCGCAACGATCGCGCGCGCAGGCCGGCCGTGTGGACGACCTTGACCGCAGCGCCGACGCGATTGATGCGGGCATTGTCGCGCGCGATGCCGACCGCGCGGGCGTCGATGTCGCTCGCCAGCACCGGTCGGCGCAGCGCTTTCGCCGCCGCGATGGCGAGCACGCCGGTGCCGGTGCCGATGTCGAGGATTGTCCGCGGTTCGCGCCCCTTGATGATCCGATCGAGCGCCAGCAGGCAGCCGCGCGTGGTGCCATGATGGCCGCTGCCGAAGGCGAGCGCCGCCTCGATCTGGATGCTGATGCGGTTGGGCTGCATGCGCGCGCGGTCGTGCGCCCCATGCACGACGAAACGGCCGGCCTCGACCGGCTTGAGGCCTTCGAGACTCTTGCGCACCCAGTCGATCGGGGCGAGCGTCTCGAACACCAGCGCATCGGCCGTCGCCGTGCCGGCGGCCGACGCGATCAGCGCCCGCACGGCCGTTTTGTCGGGATGACCACGGAAATGCACCGCGAGCGTCCAACGTCCGTCCGGCTGCTCGAAGGCCGAAGTGGCGACCTCCTCCGCATCGAAGCTCTCGGCCAGCAGGTCGCCGATGCGTTGCGCGGTCGGGCCATCGGTGGACAGGCGTGCGACCACGGTGGCCGCGGGCAGGGGAGAGAGGCAAGGCATTCGGATGTTTCCGCTCATCCCCGACATTCGTGCCGCTTTTCCCGCCTGCGGCCCGCAATTCACAGCGCGATCCCCAATTTATTCGGCGTTTGTCCGCAGGCGGTGCACAGCCGTGCAGCCCCGCTTTCCACCCCTTATGCGCATGTTTGTCCACCGCCCTGGGCTGCTTTTTGCACAGGGCTGTCCCCTGCTTTGGGGACCTCGCCGCGCGCCCAGCAAGGAGATAGATTCATCCCTCGAATATAAGAAAAGACCGGAATGAAACGCCGATGACGAGATTTTCCTGCGCCGCGCCGATCTGCGTGGTCGTTCGCGTCGCCTCGATCCGATAGAGCGGCGGCATCTTTTCCACATTCGCAACTGCCGGTGTCGCGCCGGCCACGACATCGCTGCCGCGCGGCGCCCAATAAGCGTGAAATAATGCATCGACCCATCAGCGTGCACTCCGTCGAAACCAGAGCATCCTGGACCGTCGCCACCATCGTGCTGGTGATCCTGACGCTGTCGTTCGGGGCACCGTGGATCACCATCGTGGCGCTCAAGCCGATCGCCGCCGAGTCCGCGGGCCTGCGGTCGGTTCCCGCCTTGGCGACGTCGCTCGCGTGGGTCGGTTTCGGACTCGGCGGCATTGTCATGGGCTACATCGCGGAAAGGGTCGGGGTGCGCTGGACGGTGATCTTCGGGGCGGTGATGATCGCTTTCGGCCTTGCGCTGTCGACCGGCGGCGAGACCTGGCAGCTCTATGTCGGCCAGGGCGTGTTCATGGGATTTCTCGGCATCGGCGGCATGAACGCGCCGTTCTACGTTTACGTGAGTCGCTGGTTCGATCGCCGCCGCGGCTCGGCGCTGGCGCTGATCTCGAGCGGCAGCTACCTGGCCGGTGCCGTCTGGCCGACGATATTCGAGCGGGCCATCGCTTATGCCGGATGGCGCCAGACGATGCTCTACTATGGTCTCCTCGAGGTCGCCGTGGTGGTCCCGCTGGCGGCGATTTTTCTGCGACCGCCGCCCGAGCCGCCGCTGCCGGGTGGCGGGCTCGGGAGCGCAGCCGCGTCCAGTCGCGTGCTGGGGTGGCCGCCCAATGTCGTGTTCGCGCTGGTGGCGATCGCCGTCATCTTCTGCTGCATCCCGATGGCCATGCCGCAGGCGCATCTGCCCGCGTTCTGCAGCGATCTCGGCATCCAGGCATCGCACGGCGCGGCGATGCTGTCGGTGCTCCTGGGCACGGCCTTCCTCAGCCGGCAGTTCTGGGGCTGGATCGCCGATCGCATCGGCGGCCTCGACACCGTGCTGACGGGTTCCGCATTGCAGATCGTCGCGATGGCGGCCTTCATGCTCACGCAGGACGAAGTCGGCCTGTTCACGGTCGCGGCCGCCTTCGGGCTGGGCTTTGCCGGCATCATCCCGGCCTACATTCTGGCGATCCGGGAGCTGTTTCCGGCGTCGCAAGCCTATTGGCGCATCCCGACGTTTCTGCTGTGCAGCGGCAGCGGGATGGCGATCGGCGGATGGCTGGCGGGCGTGCTTTATGATCGGTTCGGCACCTACCTGCTCGCTTTCGCCGCCGGCATTGCCGCCAATGCCGTCAATCTCGCGATCGTCGGCGCGCTCGTCCTGCGCCAAAAATACCGAGCGGCGCGGCTGGCTTGACCGCGTCGCGGCGACATTTCAATGTGCCGGCGGCCGACCTGTCGGTCTCTTAGCCCCAGGTGGCGCACAGCGAAATCCGGCTTTGACGCCCCGCGCATCCGGTTTTCGCCGTAGCGCATGGAAGACGGGCGAGACCGCGCGAGGCCCTACCGGGTTATGCATTCGAGGAGGAGCGACGGCCATGACCTTCCGCATCGCAGTGGTGCAACCGATCTGCCATCGGCCGGGGACGGACGAGGCGAATGTCGCCGACGCGGTGCACGCCGTCGCACGCGCGGCGGATGACGGCGCACACTTCGTCTGCTTCCCCGAAACCTATCCCGGTCCCTGGCGGATGCCGGCGAGCTTCGATCCGACCGACGCCCTGGTGGAGGCGGCGGCAGAGCACAAGACGCACGTCGTGTTCGGCACCATCGCCCCGATCGACGACAAGGCGGCGACCGCCCACAATCTCATTTGCATGGCCTATCCCGACGGCCGCGCGCCCGCCCGCTACCGCCGCACCCATCCGAACGGACCGTGGATCTATACCGGCGGTCCGGCCTGGGAATTCCAATGGGTGCCGGGCGACGAATTTCCGGTGTTCGACACCGTTCACGGCAAGGTCGGGCTCGCGATGTGCAGCGAGGTCTACGTGCCGGAGGTTGCCCGCGCGCTCGCCTTGCGCGGCGCCGAGTTGATCTTCATGCCGGCGGGCAAGGACAAGGGCAAGCTCTGGGCCACCTGGCGGACGCTCATCTGGGCACGCGCGATCGAGAACCTGGCGATCGTAGTGACGACGCAGAACCTGTTCGACCATTCCGAGCGCGGGCTGGCGATGGTGGCCGGCCCGGAGGAGATCCTGTTCGAGAGCACGATCGCCGGGACCACCGTCGTCGATGTGAGCCTCGAGCGCGTGCGTTATTTGCGCGCGACCCGGGACGTGGTCGGTTCATCCCAGCACTGCGCGGTCAAGCAGGGCCTGCTCGGCCCGCAATGGCAGCGGCCGGAGCTCTACGACCTGATCCATCCGCGGCCGCTGCGCGAAGCGGCGGAGTAGGAAACGCCGGCGGCAGCGCTCTCCGCTTCTGCAGGGGGCGCCTTTGACGCCACGGCGGTTCGCCCATCACGTTCGATCTGAGTCCGGCCGGGCGCAGTTCGCCGGCAGCGTCTCGGCGCAGGCGGGGAAATCGTAGCAGCCATCGTAGCGGCCCAATGCCACTCACTTTGAATCCCGGGACGTTGATCGTCGCGTCGGCCTATCCCGACCCGCCGTTCGATCTCATCGAGAACGGCGCGGCGAGCGGCTTCGACATCGAGCTCATGCGCGCGATTTGTGCCCAGCTCGGCCTTACCTTGCAGCCGGTGCGATACGCGGGCGACGACTTCAACGGCATCTTCGACGGCCTGGCGAAACGCCGCTACGACGCGGTGATCTCGGGCACGACGATCACGCCCGAACGCTCCGCCATCGTGCTGTTCTCGGAAGCGTATCTCGAATTCAACCAGGGCGTGGCGGTGAATCGCCGGTTGACGCCGAATGTGTCGTCGACCGCCGACCTGCGCGGCCTTACGGCGGGCATCCAGTCGGGCAACACGTCCGACGCGGTCGCCAAGCGCCTTAAAACGCAAGGCGCCATCGCCGACATCAAGTATTATCCCTATCACGGCATCGCCACGGCGCTCGACGAGCTCGAAGCGGGACGCATCGGTCTCGTCATCAAGCTCTTTCCCGTGATCTCGTGGCTGGTGAAGGATCGTCCGCAATTGTCCGTGGCGATGCAGGTGCCCACCCACGAGCGGCTGGGCGTCGCCTTTGCCAAGGACAACCCAAATCTGTGCGCAGCCGTCAACCATGCGCTCGCCACCTTGCGCGCCAGCGGCGAGCTTGCACGGCTCGAAGGCCGCTGGTTTCCCTCCAAGCCTTGAGGTCCGTTCATGCTGCATGCGTTCAAGCTCTACACCGGCCCCGACAAGGCCTCCCACGTGGTGGAAGGGACGGTTGCCGAGAACGATCGCACCGATGTCGTCGCGGTCGACTTCAAGGAGACGCCGGCGCATTCGTCGTTCGATTGGCATGACGCGCCCGAGCCGCAATACGTGATCACCCTGTCGGGGACGCTCGAGTTCACGACCCGTGACGGCGAGATCTTCGTCCTGCGCCCGGGCGACGTGCTGGTTGCCGAAGACAATATCGGCAGCGGGCACAAGTGGCGGCTGCTCGACGATCAACCCTGGCGCCGCGCCTATGTCGTGCTCAAGCGCGGCGCCCGCGATTTGTTCGTGCCGAAGCCCAAGTAGGACGTCGCGCGCTACTTGTTCTCAAACGAGGCGTAGGGGCCGGCGGCATAGACGATCCGTCCGCCGACCATGGTGAGCAGCGACTCGATGCCGCCGATCTCGTCGGTCGGCACCGTCAGGTAGTCCCTGGTCAGCACCGCCAGATCGGCGAGCTTGCCCGCCTTGAGCGAGCCGCGCTTGTCGTCGTCGAAGGTGAACCAGGCGCTGCCGAGCGTGTAAAAACTCAGCGCCTGCTCGCGCGAGGGCAGTTGGCCCTCGTCGCGGGTGGGCATTCCGCCCACCGTCTTGCCGTCGATCATCCACTGCAGCGAGACGAACGGGTTGTAGGACATCACGCGATGCGCGTCGGTGCCCCCGCCGATCGGGATGCCCAGCTTGTGCGCGGTCATGATCGGCGGTGCCTGCCGCAGCGCTTCGTTGCCGCGCGCCTTGAGGAAGGCCTCGCCGTTGAAGTACATCGCGTCCTGCATCAGCCAGCCGATGCCGAGCGCCTTCATGCGGCGAAGATTGTCCGCCGACGCGTCGTTCAAGTGCGCGATCGACCAGCGCAGCGGCGCCAGCGGCGTCTCGCGGTCGACACGCTCAAGCACGTCGAGCAGGTGGTGCACCGACCGGTCGTTGTTCCAGTGCTGCGTCATCGTCATCCGCCGTGACGCCGCCCATTTGTAGACCTGGTAGAGCTGCTCCTTCTGCGCCTCGCTCGGGTTGTCGTTGTTGTACATGCCCCAGGCCACGTTCTCGCCGATGCCGTTGAAGCGCAGCCAGTCGTCGCCGAAACCCATGGGCAGCATCTCCGTCACGGCCTGGTAGTCCTCCAGTTCGTTGCCGCGGCGCTGGGCGAACAGGCTGTAGACCACGCGCACGGTGAGCGCGCGATCCTGCCAAAGCTTGAACAGCGGCTGATAGCTGGTGGCGGTCAGGTTGAAGCCGCCGGGATCGCTCACCCCGGTGATGGCGAGCCGGTTGAGCTCGCGGAAGAACTGCCTGCTGCCCTCGACGCTTTGATCGAAGGTCGGCAGCGGCAGCTTGTCGAACAGGCGGCTGATGGTGGGATTGTCGCCGAGAATCCAGCCGGTGGGATTGCCGCCGGCGTCGCGCTCGAGCTTGCCGCTTGGCGGCACGTCGACCTCGGTGCTGATATTGAGCGCCTTGAAGCCCGCGGGCGTGAGCAGTGCGGCGCTGTAGAAGAGCTGGACATAGACCGGATTCGCAGGAGCCGCGGCGAGCAGCTCGGCCTGCGTCGGCCGGCGCCGTTCCTTGAACTGTTCCGTGGTCCAGCCGCCGGCGACGATGACCCACTGGCCGGGTTTCGCCCTTTGCGCGGCGGCCTTGATGCGCGCCATCGCCTCCGGGATCGAGGTCGTGCCGATCCAGTTCACTTCGGTAGCGTAGAACAGCGCGGCGCGGATCGCATGCATGTGGGAATCGATCAGGCCGGGAATGACAGTGCGGCTCTCGAGATCGATCATCCGCGTCCCGGCGCCGGCGAGCGCGCGGATATCGGCGGAGCGGCCGATCGCGATGATCCTGCCGTCGCGGACGGCGAGCGCCTCGGCCATCGGCGCGGCCGCATCGAGCGTCACGATCTTGCCGTTGAGGAGCACGGTATCGGCGTTTTGGGCATGCGCGGGCAAGTTTTGTCCTGCCGCGGCAAGGGCAAGAGCGAGCAGTGGTGCGAGTTTCACTTTAGATCCCTCCCGATTGCCTTCCTTCAGCGCGATTGGCCCGATGGAGCAAAGATTTTTGCGAAGCGGTCGGCCACCTCGGGCGGCGTGCCGGCGATCAGCGCGACGACCTTGTCGACGGCATCGCCCGAAATCGGCGCGACATCGAGCTTGGATTTTTCCGCATCGGCCAAGAAGTCGCGATCCGTGGCGAGCGCCGCGAACGCCGCGCGCAGCGCGGCGAGGTGCTCGGCCGGAACACCGGGCGGAGCAATGACCGGGCGGGCGATGGTCTTTTGCGTGAAGAACAATTCCATCACCTTGCGATCCGCCTGCGTCTTGACGAAGTCGAGCGCCGACGGCAGGTCCGGCAGCTCGGGATCGCGGTGCAATGCGCCCTGCATCAGCAGGGTTACCTTCTTGTCGCGCAGCCAGTCGGGCCGCTGCTTCTTGAAGCTCGCCCACGACCAGTCGCCGATGCCCTGCACCTCGCCGCGCTCGATGGCGAGCGCGATCTCGGCGGTGCCGTTGTAGCCGGTGACGATCTTGAACTTGGTGCCGATGAGCGAATTGTAGAGCCGCGGCGTGATTTCCGGATCGACCCCGGTTTGCCCGCCGACGATCAGCTCGCGCTCGAACAGATCCTGGGCGCTTCGATGCGGCGCCGTATGCCAGGCGAGCACCAGCCCGGTTTCGCTGCTGAGATTTCCGAGCCAGTTGAGCTTTTCGAGCTCGAAGCGCACGCCGGCCGGATTGGTCAGCCGCGCGAGCAGCATGCCGCGCTGGATGAGCGCAATGACGGTGCCGTCTTTCGGCGCGGTGTTGTAGATTTGATTGGTTGCGACCAGGCTCCCCGCCGCCGGCAGGTTCTGCACGATGATGGTCGGATGGCCCGGGATGAGGCGGCCGAGGTGCCGCGCCGTCAATCGCGCCAACAGATCGTAGCCGCCGCCGACCCCGGAGCCGGCAATGAGCGTGATTTGTTTTCCGGCATAGAACGACGGTTCGGCCGATGCCGGCGAGAGGCAAGACACCAGAACCGCGACCGCCGCATGCAGGCAAACGGCGGCGCGGATTTTGCGCCAGATGTTTCCACCGTAATGCACGTCGACTAATCCTTCATCGTTCGCCGTTCGATCTCCAACAGCCGCTCGAGGCCGGTGGTTGCCATCGCCGCCTTCATTTCCTTCTCCACATTGCCCTTGCCGATGAATGGATCGATCTTGCCCTGCGCCAGACACTCGTAGGATTGGCGCACCGCCTTGACCATGGCCGCGAAGGCGGTGCCGGAGGAGGCGGCGAGCCGGAAACCAAGCGCGGCAAGGTCGCGTTCCTTGAGCGGAAACTCGGCAAAGCCGTCGGCCGGCGCGAACGTCATCAGGGGAGGGGGCAAGCGCTCTCCGACGCTGCGCATTTCGTCCGCGCTGCGGGTGAACACGAAGACCATGTCGGCGCCGGCCTGCTTGAAGGCTTCGCCCCGCCGCAGGGCTTCATCGAGCCCGTAGAGGCGGCGCGCATTGGTGCGGGCCACGATGACGAAATCCGGATCGCTGCGGGCCGCCACCGCGGCCTTCACCTTCTCCACCATGAATTCGGTCGGTACCAGGTGCTCGATGCCGACGTGATGCTCGACGCGGCGGGGCAGCAACTGGTCTTCGATCTCGATCGCGGCAAAGCCGGCGGCTTGGGCAAGCGCGATGGTGCGCGTGACGTGCATCGGATCGCCCCAGCCGCCGCCGGCGTCGAGCACGATCGGGAGCCCGCAGGCGGCGCGCATGTCGACCGCGATCTGCGCCATTTCGGGCAGCGTGATATTGGCCTCGGTCACGCATTTGTACCAACCGAGCGAGCCGCCGCTCATATAGACCGCCTTGAAACCGGCCTCCTCGGCGAGCCGCGCCATGATCGGATTGAGCGCCACGGGCGCCACGACGAGATCATTGCCGCGGATGAGCTGGCTGAGCTTTTGCAATGGACGCTCCCTGTCGTTCGGTGTCGTGAGCCGCGAAAGCGGATGATCCGGCCCACGATCGAACGGATTGCGCAACACGGCTGCGCCCGCTCGCGCATCCGGTCTCGCCCGCGCCCCGCTCTCGCGCGAACGTCTTTCGCGGGCATGGCAAATCAATCCTCCTTCACGCCGCTCGCCTTGATCGGGACGGCCCATTTCTCGATCTCGCTTGCGACGAATGTCCGCAGATAGGCAGGCGTGCGGCGCTCGGGTGCGACCACGATCAGGCCAAGCGCGTGAAGGCGCTCGCGGAAGGCGGGATTGTCCAACACCGCGACCAGCGCTTCGTTGAGCCTGTTCACCAGCGCCGGCGACGTGCCCTTGGGCAGGAACACGGCGTTCCAGGTATAGGCATCGAAGCCGCCGAGGCCCTGCTCGTGCGCCGTCGGCAGATCGGGCAGGATCGGCGAGCGCTCGCGCGTGAGCGCGGCGATCGCCTTGATCTGCTTGCCTTCGATCGCCGCGCCCACGGTCGAGGCGATGTTGCAGACATAATCGACGCGACCGGCAATGAGGTCGGCCATGGCCGGGCCGCCGCCGCGATAGGGTACGTGCGTGGTATCGATGCCGATCGTCTGGTTGAGCAGGACGCAGCCGATATGCGAGGAGGTGCCGGCGCCGCCCGAGCCGAACTGCATCTTCGCCTGGTTCGCTTTGGCATAGCGGATGAATTGCGCGAGATCGTCAGCGGGCAAATCCTTGCGCGTGATCAGCACAAGCCCGACATCGGCGATCAGCGCGACCGGGGCGAAATCGGTGGCGGCATTGTAGAGCGGCTTGCTGGAGAGCGTCTGATTGAGGGCGTGGGTTCCGATCGAACCGAGCACCAGCATATGGCCGTCGGGCGCGGCCTGCGACACCCGCAGCGAGCCGCTCATGCCGCCGGCGCCGGGAATGTTGTCCACGATCACCTGCTTGCCGATCACCTCGCCCAGATATTGCGCGAGGATCCGGCCGAGCACGTCGACCGGCCCGCCGGCGGCGAACGGAACGACCATGGTGACTGGGCGTGTCGGCCAATCCTGCGCCCGTGCGACTGCCGCAAATGCCAGCGCCGCGACTGCCAGCGCCGCGATCGGTGCTGCTTTCTTGCGCATCTCACTCTCCCGGGGTTTCTTGACCGAGCGGCGGTGGCGGCCTCATACCATACCGACTGCGCGGGTCGTTTGGGAATGAGGCTGCCGGCCGCATCCAAGCGCAAGCGATCGCGACGGTAAACACGCGCGGCGGGAGGAACGCAATGACTGCACCGGGGTCGAGTTTGCGCCGTGCGTGGGGATTGCTGGCGATGATCGTCGCCATGAGCGCGGCTCCCCGAGGTGTTCTGGAGCGGGCCGCAGGATTGCTCCGCATTCGTCAGGACCGAGCTGGTGAAATGGACGACGGCGATCAAGCAAGCCGGCATCGAGCCGGAATGAGCGCATGACGCTCAAGGTCCTGTGCGCGCGCTCGATGACGGCGGCGGTCAATGCGCTGGCGGAGGCCTTCACCCGCGCGACCGGCCGGCAGCTCGACATCACGTTCGGAACCGTCGGCGCATTGCAAGCGAAGCTCGCCGCGGGCGAGATCGCCGACGTCCTCATTCTCGGTGCGCCCGCGGTTGCAAAGATGGAACAGGCGGGGACGGTGGTGGCGGGAAGCCGCCGGGACATCGCGCGCACCTCGATCGGCGTTGCCGTGCGCGAGGGCACACCGGCGCCGGACATCTCCACCGCCGAGGCATTCAAGCGGGCGCTGATCGCGGCGCGGGCGGTTGCGTTCAGCGACCCGGCGGTCGGCGGCTCGGCCGGCGTCCATCTTGCCGGACTGTGGGGACGCCTGGGGATGGCGGAGGAGATTGCACGCAAGGGAATGCCGCAGAAGAGCGGCGGCGAGGTCGCCGCACGGGTGGCGGAGGGCAGGGCGGATCTCGGACTGACGCTGGTTGCGGAAATCGTGCCGGTCAAGGGCGCGCGCGTGATCGGGAAGCTGCCCGCGCCGCTCGGCAACGACACGACCTATGCCGCCGGGATTTCCGCAACCTGCGCCGATCCGGCGGTGGCCGCCGCCCTGATCGCGGCGCTCGCCGACCCGGCTGGGCGCGACGTTTGGACCGCAGCCGGATTTGACTGGGTCGGCTAAAACGCTGTTACCGTCTCCGGCTGATGCCATGGCCGGCGAGAGACCGGGCAGGCTTTGACGGGAGGAAAGGTCAAGCGACATGCTCTCCGACATCCGGGGCGGGATCGAGCGGACCGGTCCGCGGCGGGCGCTCGCCGCCGTGCTGACCGTCGTCATGCTGCTGGCCGCTCCCGCCGCCGCGCGCGCCGCCTATCCCGAGCGGGTCATCACGATGATCGTCCCGTTTGCGCCCGGCGGGCCGACCGATATCATTGCGCGCATCATGTCCACCGCCTTCCAGAAATCGCTGGGACAGTCGGTGGTGGTGGAAAACCGGGGTGGCGCCGCCGGCAATATCGGCATGACCCTGGCGGCGCGCGCGGCGCCCGACGGCTACACGCTGCTGTTGACTTCGACTGCGATCGCGGTCAACCCCGCGCTGTTCAAGAATCTCGGTTATGATCCGGTCAAGGATTTTGCGCCGGTATCCGAGCTCGTCAACGCGCCCAACGTGGTCGTCGTCCGCGCCAATTCCGGCATCAACACCATCGCCGATCTGATCGCACGGGCCAAGGCCGCGCCCGGCACGTTCAACTATGCAAGCCCGGGCGCCGGCACCAAGTCGCATCTCACCGGCGAGCAGCTCAAGCTGCGCGCGGGCATCGACATGGTGCACGTGCCTTATCGCGGCGCCGGCCCGGCGACGATGGCCGTGCTGGAGGGAACGGTGCAGGTCGGATCGGTCGCCTTGGCCGCCGCGGAGGGACTCATCAAGGATGGCCGGCTCAAGGCGCTTGCGGTGACGGGCGCGACGCGCTGGTTCTCGCTTCCCGACGTGCCGACCATGATCGAGTCCGGCTTTCCCGACTTCGTATCCGACACCTTCAACGCGCTGTTCGCGCCCGCCGGCACGCCGCCGGAAATCGTGGCGCGGCTGGTGCGGGAAAGCCAGGCGGCGATGGGCACGCCGGAGGCCCGCGAGCAGGCGCGCAAGGCCGGCTTCCAGGTCGTTGCCGGCACGCCGGATCAGCTCGCGGCGCGCATCGCCAGGGAGATTCCCGCGGTGAAGGAGCTGGTGGCCAGAATCGGCATCAAGCCGGAGTGACCCTTGGCGCTCGGATTGCCCCGACATTTCCGGACATCGCGTCTGATCTTGATCCTGCGAACGGAGAACCGAAATGACTGGCTTTGCACTAGTTACGCGCGCACTGCTCTGGTCGATTCTGCTTGCGGCCTCGGTCGCTCCCGGGCAGGCACAGACCTATCCGAGCAAGCCGATCCACATCGTCCTGCCGTACGTTCCCGGCGGCATCATCGATACCGCCGGCCGCAATCTGGCGCTGCGGCTGAGCGAAAGCCTCGGGCAGTCGGTGGTGGCGGAGAACCGTCCGGGCGCCGGCGGGATGGTGGGCGCGGATGTGGTCGCGCGCTCGGCACCCGACGGCTACACGATCCTGTTGACGGATCCCGGTCTCGTCTCCAATCCGACATTGCAAGCCGACGTCCCCTACGACCTGTTCAAGGGATTGCAGGCGGTTTCGATCATCGGCTCCTCGCCCGCGGTGATCGTTTCGTCGCCGACGTTGCCGGTGACGAGCTTTGCCGAGCTCATCGCCTATGCCAAGGCTCACCCCGGCAAGCTCAACTTTGCCTCCGCCGGCATCGGCACCGCGCCGCATCTTGCCGGCGAAATGATCAAGCTGCGCAGCGGCATCGAGATGACGCACGTGCCCTATCGCGGCATCGGCGCGGCTTATCCCGACGTCCTGAGCGGGAAGGTGCAGCTGGCGTTCTCGAGCATCGCCGGTGCGGTGTCGTTCACCGCCGACGGCCGGGTGCGGCCCATCGCGACCACCGGGTTGGCGCGCAGCCCGGTCTACCCCGACGTCCCGACCGTCGCCGAGTCCGGCCTGCCGGGCTTCGATGTCGATCTGTGGACCGGCATCTACGCGCCGGCCGGCATGCCGCCCGCGGTGCTGGCGAAGCTCAGCGCCGAAATCAACAAGGTGCTGCAGCGTCCGGACCTGAGGGCGGCGTTCGCGAAGATCGGCGTCACGCCGCGCGGCACCAGCCCGGAAGAGGGCGCGGCCTTCACCCGCGCCGAATACGAGAAATGGAAGAAGGTGATCGTCGAGGGCAAGATCAAGGCGGAATAGCGCACGACAGCGGACAGGCGGCCGCGGCGGGAAAACGGAGAAGGGCTGCCCTGACGGGCAGCCCTTCCATTGTCGAGCCGTGATCCGGCTGAAACCGTAGCACGCCGCCTAAGCGACTTGGACCCCCATAGAGGCAAGGATCCAGCTCACGGATGCCGGCGACCGCGGCGATAGACAATGAGACACTGGATCACCTCCTTTCGGTTGTTGACAACTCGCGTAATTTAAAGCGCATTCGCGGATTGTCAAAGTCGGACGCCAGCCGCGAGGCTGCGCAGCTGGCCGCAGCCAGCCGGCCGAAGCGAGCCGCGCGAACGCGCCGCTCCGGCGTGTCGCAAGACGCACCCAGCAGATCTCACGAGCCGCTCCCCAATGCGCCACCAGGTTCCCCCCGGGCGCCCGGGCTGGTGGCGACGCGGATCAGGCCTTGCAGGCGTCGGTCGTCTTCAGAGCGGCTTTCGCCTCTTTCTTGCTCTTGTAGGCCGTGCCGTCGCCGACCAGAGTCATCTTGTCGGATGTCGGCTTCTTGCTCACGACGCTGCACTTCTTGCTGGCGCTGCTCTGGACGATGTAATACTCGGCCGCGAACGCCGGGGTGGCAATCATCAAAGCAAGTGCCGCGGCAGCCAATTTGAATTTCATAACGCCGTCTCCTTCGCTGTTGCGCGCCCCACGATCATAAACGTTGCGCCGGGTTCGCTGGCGCAGCGCCATCCTCCACCACGTTCGATGAATGGGCGCTGAACGTGAGATCAAGCATTTGTGAGGTCATCGTAGCCCGGTCTGCGATGAGGCCAGATGCAGGAGCGCGCATGCGCAGTTTTTTTTACGAGAAAGTGACGGCGTGCCGGAAGGCGGCTCGCACTCGGCCCGGAGCGCTCACGCTTGTGCCGGCTGCCGAGCGCGTCCTTTTCTCGGCGGGTCCCTAGAGCGCATCCCGATTGGATCGAATCGTGATGCGCTCTAGATTCTTCGATTTTGCGCATGTTCTATTCGGAAAACCGGTTCCCACTTTTCCGGAACATGCGCTAATGCCAAAAAAGCCGAAACTGGGCAAAATGCGAAAAATCAGTCGCCGCTTGCGAAGGGGCGAACGCCCCGCGGGGGTGTGGCCGCGTGCTGCGCGAGAAAGAACATCAAAGAGGCGAAGCGGGTCTGCGTGCGTGCCGCAGCAGGCGGCCCGCATGAACGATCTATCGATGTGGCCATCGATTGAGGGAGAGCACCAATGAACAGGACGCTTGCTTTATTGCTCGGCTTGTCCGCCATCGCTGCCGCGCCCAGCGCCGGCGCGGAAACCTTGCGGGTCGCGGTCGCCCAGCGCGGCTTCTGGAACAGCACTTTCATCGACGTCGGCCTCAGGCAGGGCTACTTCAAGGAAGCCGGGCTCGACATCGAAATTCTCTACACCGAAGGCGGCGCCTCGACGCTCACGCCGGTGATCGCCGGCAGCATCGATATCGCGATGTCGAACGGCATTCTCGGCGTGGTTGCAGCCTATGCCAAGGGCATGCCGGTGAAGATCATCAGTGCGGAGGCGACTGGCGCCGCCGAGGCGTTCTGGTATGCGCGGCCGGAAAGCGGCATCAGGCGCCTCGCTGACGCCAACGGCAGGACGGTCGCGTTCTCCTCGCCCGGCTCGTCGACCAATCTCATTCTCCTGCAGCTCGTCAATCAGGCGAAGGTCACGCCCCGGCTGGTCGCCACCGGCGGCGCGCCCGGCACGCTGACGCAGGTGATGTCCGGGCAGATCGACGTCGGCTGGTCGGTACCGCCGTTCGTGCTGCAGCAGCTGGCGGACGGCAAGCTCGTCATCATCGCGCGCGGCAGCGACGTCGCGGCTCTCGCGGAGCAGACCATTCGCGTCAACGTCGCGAATGCCAACGCGCTCAAGGAGAAGCGCGATGCCTTCGTGCGTTTCGTCAAGGCCCTGGGCCGCTCGATCGACTGGGCCTATTCCGATCCCAAGGCGATCGACAATTACGCCGAGATCGCCAAGGTGCCGCGCGCGCTTGCGCAGCAGACGCGCGATGAATTCTTTCCAAAGCAGGCGCTACAGCTGTCGGAGGTGAAGGGTCTCGACGTGACGCTGAAGCAGGCGCTCGACTTCAAGTACATCACGTCGCCCATGAGCGCGGCAGCCGCGCAAGGAATGTTGGACATTCTTTATAAGCCGGACCAAAAATAACGCGACGGGCAATCCAGGGCGCGTCTCATGATCCGGATCCTTGCCGCCGTCGCAGCCCTGGCGTTGTCGTCGTTCGCCGCCACGGCCGCCGACTGGCCGAGCAAGCCGGTGCGCATCGTGGTGCCCTTCGCCGCCGGCGGCGCCGCCGATACGCTCGGCCGGCTCTATGCCGACGCCCTGAGCGCGGCGTTCGGCAAGCAGTTCTACGTGGAGAACCGCCTCGGCGGCGGCGGGCTCATCGGCACCGAGGCGGTCGCGCGCGCGGAGCCCGACGGCCTCACGCTGATGGTGTCGGGCATTCCCACCCATGTGCTCGGCCCCGCCATGAACAAGAATGTCGGCTTCGATCCAATGCGCGATTTCACCCACATCGCCTATTTCGGCGGAACGCCCAACGCGCTGGTCGCGCATCCGTCGCTCGGCGTGACGACATACCGGGATCTTCTCGCGCTCGCGCGCCGCGGCGATGGCGTCGAATACGTTTCGGCCGGTTTCGGTACCATGGGCAACTGGGTCGCCGAATATCTGGCGGCCAGCGAGCACATCAAGCTGGTGCACGTCGCGTATAAGGGCGGTGCGCAGGCGATGCTCGATCTGCTCGCGGGACACGTGAAGCTCGGCATGCTGACATGGTCGAGCGTGGCCGAGCATGTGCGCGCGGGACGGCTCATTGCGCTCGCGGTGACTTCGGCGCAGCGGCTGGCTTACGTGCCGGACGTGCCGACGCTGCGGGAGCTTGGTCACGCCGACTTCGTCGCGACCGCGTGGTATTCGCTGTCGGGACCGGCAGGGCTCGCTCCCGACATCGTCGCGAGCGTCAACCGCGAGATCGTGAAAGCCGCGGAGCGTCCGCAGGTCAAGCGGCAGATCGAGCGGGACGCGATCGAAGGCAAGGCCATGAGCCCGGCGGAGGTCACCCGCTTCATGCAGAGCGAGATCGACCGCTGGACGCCGATGATCACGGGATTGATCGGCGCCAAATAGCGCGCAGGGGCCCGCGAGCGAACAGGAGGGCAGGCGATCCGACCCTCAGAGCGAAATCGGTTCAGATTGAATTGCGATTTCGCTCCGAGCATTTGTCTGGTCGCATGATCCTGTCCGAAAGTCTGCGGGATCATGCTTTAGTCGGTGACCCGCGCGTCCGGCTGGTCGCGGCTCCCAACAGCCGCCGTCAGAAGCTGACCGCAGGAGCAGTCGTAGGTGACCTGCTCGACGAAGCCGTTGGGCGCCGGCTGCGGCTCGATCCGGGCGAGCCGCATTTTCAGGCCGCAGCGCGGACACGGCGGCGGATTGGTCAGGCTTGCGAGTGGGTCGGGGAGGTTCATTGCAGTCCCTGCCGAGGACATTCTCAACACAGCGGTCATTGCTTGCATTCCTTTCGCGGCGATGCGACGTCCCCCGTGCCACCGACGCGAGCCAAAGATCTTCATAGCGTGTTTCACGTATCCAAGCAACAGAAATACTTCAGAGTTACTTTGACGTTGTTTAGATAAGAACGTGAATTGACCCATAAACCATATATAGCGCCGTTAATGCCGAAAACTTCATCTGAGCAGGAACCTAATACTGTGGAGATGCTAGGTCTTCCTCATTCTAGGCATGAGGCTCAAATGATGCCTGCGGTGTGGACGGCTTAACATGAGTAATTGACTAATTCTCAGTCCCTTTCCATAATTATGCATGATGCGATGCCCTCGGCGGGCCAACTCTCGCCGAAGCGCGCCGATACCGAACTTAACGCCGTGGGGGTTCGAACATGGATGAGACCGATGGCAGGGGCGAACGCCTGCAGATCATGCTCTCGCCGAGTGAACTCAGCGCGCTCGACGACTTTCGTTTCCAACGCCGGATGCCCAGCCGTGCCGCGGCCGTGCGCGATCTGCTGAGACGCGGGCTTGCTGCGGAAGGCCTTGTCGCGGCGGCTGAAGGAACAAAGTCCAGCGACTTCGGCGTGATCGAAAGTGACCGCCCAAATGGCGGCAAGCCGAGGAGCGGTCCCGGCCCGCGCTGACTTCGGCGCTTTCGTGATACAGTCGCCGCAGTTCCGCGGGAGTCTCAGCAGCATGACCGGACCAATCCATTCCTGCCGCGCCCATGCGCGGTTGCGCGTTCTCGCCTGCGCCGCTCTCCTCGCGGTCGGCCTCGTTCCGGCGGCCGTGAAGGCGCAAGGCGCGCCCGACTATGCCGCCATCGCGGCCGCGCCCGACCGCAGCGACGCGGACCGCGAGAGCGACAAGCGCCGCGACCCGGTCAAGCTCCTTGCCTTCACCGGCGTCCGGCCGGGCATGAAGGTGCTCGATATGGGCGCGGGCGGCGGCTACAGCACCGAGCTGATGGCGCGCGCCGTGGCCCCGAACGGCATGGTCTACGGGCAGAACGCTCCCGATCTCGGCGGCCGCGCCAAGGAGCGCCTTGATGCGCGGATGAAGACGCCGGCCATGGCGCGTGTGGTCATGCTGCAGCGGCCGTTCGACGACCCGCTGCCCGCCGATGCGCGCGATTTCGACCTCGTCACTTTCCTCTTCTACTATCACGACACGACCTACATGGCGGTCGATCGCGCGGAGATGAACCGCAAGCTCTATGCGGCGCTCAAGCCGGGGGGAGCGCTGGTGATCGCCGACCATTCGGCCCGGGCGGGCGACGGCACCACGGTCGGCAAGACGTTCCACCGCATCGAGGAGAGCGTGCTGCGCCGCGAGGTCGAGGCCGCCGGCTTTCGGCTCGCGGGCGAGGGCGACTTTTTCCGCCACGGCGAGGATACGCGCGACTTCAACGTCAACCGGCCGACCGGGCCGGTCGACGAGTTCGTGCTCAAGTTCCAGAAGCCGAATTGAAGCTACTCCTGGAACATGATCCGGAAAAACGGGAACCGGTTTTCAGGATCGAACATGCCAAGATCGACCAACTCAGAGCGCCTCACGATCTAATTCAAGCGGGAGGCGCTCCTAGAGCGCATCCGATTGGGTCGAATCGTGATGCGCTCTAGATTCTTCGATTTTGCGCATGTTCAGTTCGGAAAACCGGTTCCCACTTTTCCGGAACATGCGCTAGTGTCGTCGCGCCTGCACGAGGTAGCCGACGATCGTCTCCTCGCCCAGCCGCTTGCACGCTTCCAAGCGGTGCAGGCCTTCCACCAGGACGAAGCGTTCGCCATCCTGCCGCACCAGGATCGGGGTTTGCTGGCCGACCTGCAGCATGCTCTCGGCGATCGCCTCGGCCTTCTTGGGATCGAGCGTCGCCCGCCGTTTCGCCGGCACGTAGATGTTCGCGATCGCGAATGTCTCGCGCTTCATCATCGGGCGGTCACAGTCCGATTGCCCGGCCTTGCGGCGATCGGCCCTAGCGCTTACTGCAGCTGACTTTTCACCTTGTCGATGCCCGCATTCACGCACGGCTCATCCACGCCGGGCGAGCCGGAGAGGCCGACCCCGCCGATCACGTCGTCGCCGACCTTGATCGGCACGCCGCCGCCGATGGCGATCACATGCGGCAGGGTGGTCTGCTCGCGCCGCACCGGCCGCTTCGCCATGTCCTTGATGAAGTCCTCTGTGGTCATCTTGAAGGTCATGGCGGTGTAGGCCTTGCGGCGAGCGTTTTCCATGGTGTGCACACTGGCATTGTCGGCGCGCAGCGCGACCACGGTGTTGCCGCCGCGATCGACCACGACGACGGAGACCGGGTAGCCCCTGGCCTTGCAGTCATCCAGCGCGTTTTCCGCGATGGTCTTGGCGACCGTGTAGCTCAGGTCCTTGCGCTGAACGAGTTGCGCGCTCGCGGGCGCCGCGATGAGGCAGGCGAGGGCGGCGAGAGCGAGACGGTCGAACGTTGCGGACATGGGTCAGATCCTCCTGGTTGCGAGGCTGTGTTGCTTCGGCGGTAACGGCGCAAGCACGAAGTCTAGGCCATTTCGGGTTGCTTGTATCGGCAAGAGCCAAAGCGCAAGCGAGGCCTCGTCGCTCTCACACGCGGATGTGAACGTGGCGGCGGAACAACGCGTCAAGGAATCCGGAACCCCGCGCGCCGCCAACGGTTGCCTCTAATACGCACCGTTGGGCGCGCCGCGCTTGTCGGACCAAAGAAGGGAAACCTCGTCATGAACACGTCTTCCAAGCTTCTCGCCGCTGCCGTCTTCGCCGTTGGCGCGGCATCGTTCGCCGCTCCGGCCGACGCGGCCCCCATTACCGGGTCGTCGTCGCTGCACAATGCAGCAGCACCGTCGGTCGAGGCCGTGCGGTGGCGCGGGCGTGGTTGGGGCTGGGCGCCAGGCGTGGCCGCCGGCGCCATTATCGGCGGCGCGATCGCCGCGGCAACGCAGCCCTGGAACTACGGCTATGGCGGTTACGCCGATCCCGGTTACGGGTACGGCTACGCACCCGGTTACGCCTACGGGCCGGGGGGCTACAACGAGTACCCCTCCGGGCCGGCGGGCTACAACGACTACGCCTATGCGCCCGGCCCCGCCTATGCGCCCGGCCCCGGCTATGCGCCCGGCCCCGGCTATGCCACCGGCTACAGCGGCGGAAACGATAGCGCCTACTGCTCGCAGCGGTTCCGCTCCTACGATCCGTCCTCGGGCACCTATATGGGCTACGACGGCCAGCGCCATCCTTGTCCGTGACGCGCGCGCGTTACGCGTCACCGCGGCCGTGCGCTGACGGCCGTTCGCCTGCGAAGGACCGCGCACGCGGTCCTTTGCTTTATTGAAGGCGCGTGTCGGCGTTGTGAACCAACGAAGTCGCCCGGCGCTGCGTCATCAGCGCCGGGCGTTGCATGTTCGGCGGCTGCCGACTCGAGCGAAAACGCTTCATATTGAATCGCGATTTCGCTCTGTATCCGTCTGGTCGCATGATCTCATCCGAAAAGTCTGCAACTTTTCGGAATCATGCTGCCGGCGCGCTCAATGCGCCAGTGGATCGGGGCGCAGCTGGAAGTGCACCGCCATGGGCTTGCTGCCCTTGCCGCCCTCGCGCAGCCACGGGGTGCGGTCGCCGCTCGACGTCCACAGGCCACGCCCTTTCCAGCCGGCGTTGGGGTCATCGATGCGGCCGTCGAAGCCCTTGGCGTAGAAGCCGAGCGGATACGGCACGCGCAGCACGATCGGTTTGCCGTCTTTGAACGCGATCAGCCCGTCGTTGAGGTTGCCGGTCGACATCGGCACGTCGTCACCGAGGCCGAAGGTGTTGTGCTGGTCGACCCAGCTGTAGTAGCTCGCCTCGGCACTGTTGTCGCCGATGCCTTCGAAGCCGGGCCCCGGGTACTTGTAGAACGCCCAGCCCTCCGGGCACTGGTCGCCGGTCGCCTTCGGGCCGTTGAGCGGGCCCTTGCACTTGCGCCGGTCGAAGCTGCCGATGTGGCCGCTGGCGAGCGAGACCCACACCACGCCCTTGCTGTCGATGTCGCCGCCGCGCGGGCCGAACCCGGGCATCGGGATGTTGTAGATCTCCGCGAGCGCCGTCTCGGGCGGGTTGGACCCGGGATTGAGCCGGATCACCGCCCCGCGACCCGCGAACACGCCGGCGGTGAACCAGACCGAGCCGTCGGCCGGGTTGGGCATCACCGCGTAGGTGCCGGAGCCGCCGGTGATGCGCATGTCCTTGTTGGGATCCATCGGCTGGCCCGGCTCGGTGGCTTCGTCGCGCTTGCCGTTGCCGTTGGTGTCGAGCACGAATCCCGTCCAGCCCTGCGACTTCGCCGCGTCGCCGGTCTCGTCGAACATCTTGGTGTTGATCCAGCCGGCCAACTGCCCGCCGCCGCTGGTCCACAGCGTGTCGTTGGCGTCGTAGGCGAACTGCAGGTGATGCGTGCCGAAGCAGGTGTCGACGAAGGTGTACTTCATCGTCTTGGGATCGAGCATCGCGAGCTGGCGAACGTTCTTCTCGATCGGCAGCAGCTTGGCCGAGGGATGGTCGGAGCCCTTCTTGCAGAACGCCGGGTTGTCGGGGCCGCGGATCGCCGCCGTCAGCCAGACCCGGCCCTTCTTGTCGATCATGTCGTTGTGGTTGTTGACCCTGGTGTCCCAGAGCTTCTCCTCGCCCCAGTAGGCTGACGCGGCGACCGGCTTCTCGACTGCGGCGTGGCCGGGACCCAGCGACTCCGGCATGTTGGGATCGCGCACCGGCGCCTTGAAGGCGGTCACGGTGCTGGTCTTGGGATCGAGGATCGGCAGGACGTCGGTGGCGTATTCCGGCGAGCCGTAGAGCGGGCCGTAGGCGTTGACCGTCGGATTGCGCCGGTCGGAGGAGATCAGGTCGTGCAGATATTTCTTCGGATCGCCCCAGTCCCATGTCGTGACCACGATGTTGCGCTCGAGCCCCTGCGGCCGCGGTGGCTTGCTGTGCGGCAGCTCGCCCTTGGCGACGCGGTCGGTCCAGTCGCCGAAATATTTGTACGGTGCGCCGCCGAGATATCCCGCCAGCGGGTTGATCATCAACGGTGCGGCCTGGCCCGACATGGTGCGGCGCCGCCACGCGTCCTCGCCCGACTTGAACTCGCCGAACGCCGCCGGGATGGTGCGGGTGGAGAGCTGGCCGAGCTGGTGACAGCCGACGCAGGCCCGGTTCTTGATGACCGTGAGCCATTCGCTCTGGGTCACCTTCTCGGGAATGTCGCTCTTGCCGCCGAACTGGCTGGCTTCCGGGATCTTCAGCATCGAGTACCAGTAGATCGCCGGGTAGTACTGCGCCGCCGCCGCCTCGTTCGGCGCCGGCACCGCGCGCAGGTCGAGCTGCTTGCCCGGCTCGCCGTCGACCTTGGGCGAATCCACGAGGCCGTAGCCGCGCACCCATACCTTGTACTTGGCCTTGGGCAGATCGGGCACGACGTAGCGGCCCTGGTCGTCGGTGACCACCATCTTGGCGTAGCGCGTCGGAAGGTCGGTGGTCTCCGCGATCACCCACACGCCGGCCTCGGGCCCGTTCGCTCCCGTCACCACGCCGCCGATGTCGTCGTTGTCGATGGCGACGGCGGTCTGGGCACTCACCCGCGCCGGCGCGGCCGCCAGGAATCCGGCAATGGCGATCGCCGCCACACTCACATACAGTCTGCTCTTGAGGGTCATTATGTGCGCTCCTCGTGATTGGTTATGATTGTTGTCGCCGCGCCCGCGGGCAATTCGCGGGTCGCCCCTGCGCGTTGAGCGCGATTTTGCATAGTCCCCGGGGCTCCGCAATGGCGTTCCAGGGTTGTGCTTCCATCCGGCCGCGCAGCCCCCATATGCGGCCGGACACACCGCAACCGGGACGCAACCATGTCGAAGCCCCTGATCGTATCGATTCCCCACCGCCTCGGCCGCGAGGAGGCGACGCGCCGCATCAGATCCGGTCTCACCGCCGCGCGCACGAACTATTCCAGCCTGCTGACGATGCACGAGGAGACCTGGAACGAGGACCGGCTCGTGTTCAATCTCAGCGCGCTCGGCCAGAGCGCCGCCGGCACGATCGACGTCGCCGACGACCACGTGCGCCTGGAGGTCACGCTGCCCTGGCTGCTGGCGAAGGTGGCGGAGCGGTTCACGCCCGCGATCCGCAAGGAAGGCACGCTGATGCTGGAG
>CAWGEH010000023.1:0-110133 GCA_963821505.1 uncultured Alphaproteobacteria bacterium | reverse complement strand
ATGCCGCTGGCAAGCTTGAGGGCCGCAAACTCGGCATGCGACCGCGTCGCCGCGGTTTCATCGGATAGCGCGATGGTGACGTCGAGATTGCCGTGCGAAGCCGCGACATAGCTCGAGAGCCGGTCGAGATAGAACGCGTCGGCCAACGTGCGCACGCCGAAGAACACAGCCCCCTTGTGAGCGCGAAAGTAGTCGGCCTGAACGGCGCGTTCCAGGATCGACATCATGCCGGCGATCCCCGAACCGCCCGCGATGGCAACGATGTTCTTGTCTTCTTCCGGGCGGAACACGGCGCGCCCGAGCGGCCCGAACACCTCCACGTCCCGATCGCCGTGCCGCTCGTCGAACAGCCAATCGCCAAAGCGCCCGCCCGGCTTGCGCTTGAGAACCAGCGCGATCCGGTTCACATCGGTTGCGAAATTGACCATCGAGTAGGCGCGGCCTCCCGGCAGATCCGCGCTTTCGATGACCACGAACTGCCCGGCCTCGAACGTCATCGGCGCCGACAGCTCCACTTCGAAATGCGCCACGTCCCGGGTCAGCCTGCGAATCCCGCGGATGACGCCGCGGCGAGACAGCGGACGGGATTTCGGCGAGACCACGAGCTCGGACGGCACCCGCAGCACGCAGTCGGAGCGCGCCCGCGTCTGGCACATCAGAATATCGCCCTTCTCGGGCTTGAGCCGCGCGCCGCCCGGCGCTTCCTTCCAGCGGACATCGACGTCCCCGCTCATCAGGCGGGCACGACAGGTGCCGCAGGTCCCTGTCGCGCATTCGTATGGCAGATTGAGGCCCTGGCGCAGGCCGGCATGCAGGATCGGTTCCCGCGCATCGCAGTCGAAGGCCAGCTCTCCGCTTTTGCTCTGGACCGATATTTTCATCGATACCCACGGCAGTCGTTACTTGAAGAAGTCGTCGTCCATATCGTCTTCGGACTCGAACTCGTAGGTGAGCTCGCCGTCGATGTCGGCCAGGATCGCTCCGTCTTCCTGCTTGGTTTCGTAGATCTTGAGCGGCTTTTCCGTCTCGCCCTGCATTTCCAGCGTTTGCAGGTTCCACGCCCACAAATGCTTCGTACAGGTCAGGACGCAGCGCACGACCACGCCGGACTCTTCCAGCGGCTCCTCCATGTGCGGACAGATCGGCGGAATGGCGCGATGGCCTGAGCCGTAATTCACCACCAGGATTGAAATCCCGTCGACATCGAATTTCTTGACCGAATTCTCGGCGACTTCATGCGCCCCGCATATACGCTTCCACGCCATTTTTGCTTCTTCTGCAATTCCGCCACAGCCAGCCGGCGAGGCGGCCGGCAACGCCGATGGTATTAGATCGGCCAGTGCGAGCCCTTGTCCAACCGCCGATTTTCGATCCGCACTTCGCGACTGAGAAACGTCGCCTTGTCGTTCTCGAGCTTGAACGTATCGATGTATTTCCCGACCAGGAACAGGCGGCTTTCGCCGGCGTCGATGTGCGAATTGATGCCATCCAGGAGATTTTGATAGACGATGACCGAGCTCACCGCCTTCGCCGATTTTGCCGCGTCGTCGACGTCGACCGTATAGACGGAGGTGTGTCGGGTCAGCGGGGAATGATCGCTATTATGCTTCGGCAGCAGCTTGACCATGCTCGCGAGCCCGTTCCGGTCGAGCGCGAGATAGGTCATGTCCTTCTTGATTTCCGGGCTCCACGACCGGATCGCGTACTGAAACGTCTCGTCGCAATGGCTGAGCCACTCATTCCAGTTCTGCCGATCGAGCAGCAGGGCGGAGCGATAAATCGTGTCACGAACAAGAGCGGATGGGTCCACGGCCAATCCCCATTTGGAAGCACTGCCGCACGCGCATCGGCGTCAATCGGGACGCGTGCGAGCCAGCTTGCCGAATCGAAGCGCCTCGATCGGCGGAGCGATCCGCCGATCAAGCCCTCTGCCTACTCGGCGGCAACCGCCACCGATTCCGAGAACGGCTGGTCCGGTTGGCTCGGCATCCGGTTCATCCAGCGGCCCCACTCGACGTAATAGTGGCGCATGCCGTTCTCGTCATGGATGGTCTGGTTCTCGTGGCGGCCATGGAGAATGCGGCGCGGCTCAGCGCCGGTCAGCATGGTCGTGCCCTGACCCTGCACGCCGATTAGATCTTCATGCAGGTTGCGCCCGAACGGGCCCCAGATCGAGTTGTGGTGATTGATGCGTGTTTGCCGCTCCTGCGGGGTATCACGCTTGAGCCCGAGGCCGCGGAATTCGATCATCACCTTGTCGGGACCGAGCGGCGTCACGATGTCGCAACGCAGCGCCGAACCGCGCAGGTTGAAATTCATGCCGGGGAACATGTCGATCATGTACCACTGGTTCGGCGGTAGGTGCGGGAACGAGAGCGCCGCGCGGCTGTCGAACCCTTCGTACTTCTCGTAGTTGACCTCAAACGTGCCGACGACGATGTGGCCGTGATCGAACGCTTCGTTCTTGCGGGCGAAGTAGGCGTCGTTGAAGCCGGTCACGCGGTTATGATAGTGCATGAAATCGTGATAGAATTCGCAATTGGTATCGTGCCACAGCTTGTAGTTCGCGTTCACGATCGCCTTGTGATAGTGGAACACTTCCATCGGCTCGGCATCGAGCGTCTTGCGCAGGCATTCGAACGCCGGCGCCGCCCATTCCTCCAGCGACACCGTCGGATTGTCGTCGAGATTGACCCAGACGAATCCGCCGAACTTCACTTCGCAACGCAAGCGGCGCAGACCGACGTCCTCTTTGCACAAGCGATCCTGGAAACCTTCCTTCTCGCGGCTGATGTAGACGCAGTTGCCGCGCATGTCGTACTGCCAGGCGTGAAACATGCAGGTCATGCGCTTGGGATTTCCCGAAGGCTCGCCTTCGAGGAAGCTGCCGGCCGGACGGCGCTCGATGATCATGCCGCGATGGGGACACACGTTCAGAAAGGCGCGAACCACGTTGTCCGGCCCGCGGCAGACGATGATCGGCTCGCGCGCGATCGAGGTGGTGCGGAAATCGTAGGCATTCGGCAGCTCGGATTCGTGACAGACGGGTATCCAGGTCTTTTTGAAGATTTTCTCGAGCTCTTCTTCGAAGATCTGCGGATCCGAATAAATCCGGCTGTCGACCCACTCGTTCCGCTTCAGATTTGGCTCGGCGAGCCATTGGCGATGATTTTTGGCGGCCACGACGTTTTGCTCCTGCAGAAGGACGCGTGAAGAGACACCGTGTGAATTGGCGAAGCTGCACTCGTTTGTCCAATAATATCAGTGGGTGTGCAAGAATTGCCATAAGAACGAAATCGAAACTAATTATCTATCAATAGATTGGGCAATGGAACATGCGCATGAAACGCCGTCATTTGCGCGATCGCGCGCACACTCGATCATTTGCAACCGGAAAAGCGCCCTTATCCGCAATTGGCGGCCGTTATAGTGAGGCTCTATTGTTCGATTGGGAAGAACGATTTTGTCACAAATATTTCCTGCTGGCATGCTGTTAAGCGGGATCGGTTGCCGCAAGCAACCGAGCAGAAACAAGATCATCCCGGATGCCGAAACCGCTCTCGACCGTCGACCAAAGCGTCCCGGTGGGGGTGACGATCCGAGCGGTTAACCACGCCGCCACATGGGTGGCGCCACACCGGCCGTGAGGGTGGCGGACGCTTCTAACGGAGAACTCTGGCGACACATAGACGATCTAAAGAGCGAATGATCCGAGAAACCGGAAGAGTTTCGACGTCGAATCAACAAATCGCTTCAGGGAGGTTACGATGCAATTTGGATCCGATGGCGGCGGCGCTGCCGATCGCCTCACGCGCTTCGCCCTCATGCCGACGGTTCTGGCCTGTGCTGCCGCGGTCTTGGCCACCATGACCGCGGCCCATGCCGCCGCGCAAAAGGATTACGGAAAGCCGGGCACCCCGATCGAACTCGTGATCGGCTATCAGCCCTACTACACCGAATCATGGTCCGGCGTGATCATGCGGGACAAGAAGTTCTACGAAAAATATCTGCCGAAGGGATCAACCGTTGGCTTTCAGATCGGCCTGCAGGGCGCGATCATCGTGAACGGCATGCTCGCCGGAAAGGTCGATATCGGCTACGTCGGCGACATGCCGGCTATCGTGTCCACCAGCCACGCCGATGTTCGCGACATCCGCATGGTGTCGGTGCTCGGCCTCGGCTACGACCAGTGCAACGTATTTCTCGTACGCCCCGATGCGCCGCAGTTCAAGTCGCCCGAGGAAGCGCTCAAGTGGCTCGACGGCAAGACGGTCGCGGTGCCGAAGGGAAGCTGCACCGACCGCTTCGCGCAAGCCGTGTTCAAGCGCCTCAACATCAAGCCGGCCGAATATCTGAATCAGAGCATCGAAGTAATCACCAGCGGCTTCCGCGCCAAGAAGCTGGATGCCGCGGTGATCTGGGAGCCGACCGCCTCGCGCCTCATCCTGGACAAGCTCGCCCGCAAGGTGGCGACCGGCGCCGCCGTGAACGAGCTCGACGGCGGCTTCATGGTGATGCCGCAAGCGCTGATCGAACAGCGGCCCGACGTCGTCAAGGCCTGGCTCGAAGCCGAACTGGATGCCGAGCTTTATTTCAGCGACCCCAAGAATGCCATGGACATCGCCCGGATGGCGGCAAGCCAGACCACCGGTTTCCAGGAAAAGGCTTTGTGGGCTTCGGCGTTCGGCAGCACGGCCAAGTCGGAGGGCGGAACCGACACGCGCATCAATCTGGCCTACGGGTTCACGCCGGAGGCCATGGATCTCATCAAAAAGGCCTCGACGTTCCTGGTCGAGATCAAGAGCATCAAGTCGGAAATTCGCCCGGACGCCGTGCTGCCGCAGTTCACGGCGGACATTCTCAAGGCGCGTGGCCTGAAGGCTCCGGTAGGGCAAGTCAAAGCGCTTCCGGACTCGGCATACACAGGCAAATGATCCTTGGCTGTTCGGACACGTTGCTGACCGCTGTCGTCCTGACAGAAGACGTCTGTTCATGAAACAAGGCGTCAGTTCCGCTCCGCGCCGCCGCAGGCGCGGGGCGGCAAGGGACAAAGCTTCGAGATGACTGAAACGGAATTGAACGAGTTACGAGGCCTCAACGTCGGGCGGGCCGTCATCAGCGATTTGGGATATCAGGCGACGTCGCTGGCGCTTTCGATGTATCGCCTGGCGCAATGGTTGCGAAGTCCGCGGCCCTATCTGATGCTGATCGGCTTCGCCGGGTTTCTGGGCTTCTGGTACCTCTCGGTCGAAGTCTGGAAATTGCCGCGCTTTGCACAAATGCCGGGGCCGACGCAGGTTTTGCGCGAATGGTTCAGCAGGGACCCGACCTACGGATTGTCGATTTTCGTGGAGGAGTACTACCTCCACATCTGGGTAAGCACACGCCGCATCGCGATTGCGTTCTTCCTCGCCACCGCCATCGGCGTCCCGCTCGGGCTGTTTCTCGGCTGGTCGATTCGTTTCAAGCAATACGCATTTCCAGTTTTTGAACTGCTGCGTCCGGTGCCGCCGCTGGCCTGGGTGCCGCTCGCGATCGTGATGTTTCGCGGATCCGAAACGCCGGTGATCTTCCTGACCTTCCTGGCGTCGTTCTACGCAACCGCGCTCAACACCATGCTCGGCGTCGAATTGATCGACGTTTCCTACGTTCGCGCGGCGAGCTGTCTCGGCGCCAAGCGCTGGCAGGTGTTCCGGCACGTCATCGTCCCGGGAGCCCTGCCCTTCATCTTCACCGGACTGCAGATTTCGGTCGGCGTCGCCTGGTTCTCGCTGGTCGCCGGCGAGATGGTGTCCGGGCAATACGGCCTCGGTTACGTCATCAACACGTCCTACACGATGGTCCGCTATCCGACGATCATCATCGGCATGGTGACGCTGGGAATCGTCGGTTACGTCACCAGTGCTGCGATCCGCTTCCTCGGCGACTACATGATGCAATGGCGTACGCGCGAGCTGGCGCTGGGAGGCAACAGGTGAACGTCCAACCGCTGCCCGCGGGTGGCCCTGCGCCGATGCAAAGCGCGCATCTCGCGGCGCAGACGCCAGCGGCCCGCAAGGGCGGCGTGCGCATCGTCGACGCCGTCAAGATATACGGCGCGCAGGACGCCGGCATCCTGGCCGTGGACCACTGCACGTTCGACGTTCCCCCCGGCGAAATCACCGTCATCGTCGGGCCCTCAGGCTGCGGCAAGACAACGCTGCTCAACGCCATTGCCGGCTTTCACAGCCTGTCGTCCGGCAGCATCCATCTCGACGACGAAATGCTGTGCGGCCGCGGCAAGCTGAAGGCGGAGCCCGGTCCGGACCGGATCGTCGTATTCCAGAACGGCGCGCTGTTTCCCTGGAAGACGAACATCGACAACATCGCGTTCGGGCCCATCATGCAGGGCCGGATGAGCCGCGCCGAAGCCTACGACAAGGCCCGCGACATGATGGCGGACGCCGGGCTGCGCGGGATCGAGCAAAACTATCCCGGTGAAATTTCGTCGGGCGTGCGGCGGCGGGTCGAGATCGTCCGCGCGCTGATGAACGATCCGAAGATCCTGCTGCTCGACGAGCCCTATCGCGCGCTCGACTTGCTGACCAAATCGGTCATGCACGAGGCTCTTCTGGAAATCTTTTACAAGAACCGCGTGACGATCTTCTTCATCACGCACGACCTCGAGGAGGCGATCTTCCTCGGTCACCGCGTCGTCATCATGACGACGCGGCCGTGCCGGCCGAAGAAGATCCTCGATATCGATATCCCGCATCCGCGCGACTACAGCGTGCTCACCACCAAGCGTTTTCGCGAATTCATGGACGAAACCGCCGCGGCGGTGCACGAAGAGGCGATCAAGGCTTTCGCCGCCGGCGAGAAAGAGCGCTGACGATGAATTCCATCGGCGCAACGGCCATGCGAGCTGCCGCCTTCATCACCGGCGAGGACTTCTGGCGCGGCATCGTCGCCATCATCGGATTTCTGCTTTTCTGGGAAGTCGGATCACGCTCGGAAGCGTGGTTTGGCTTCGCGTTCCCCTGGATCTCGCAGATTCCGCCGCCCACGGCCGTGGCGCAGGAAATGTTGAGGCTGATTTAGGAGCCGAGCTTCTGGGTCAGCGCCTATCTCAGCACGCTGCGCGTGTTCGAAGGCTTCTTCGCCGCCATGCTGATCGGCATTCCGCTCGGCCTCGCAATGGCGGTGAGCAGAACGTTCTACGGCATCACTTTTCCGGTGTTCGAGGTGCTGCGGCCGATCCCGCCGCTCGCCTGGGTGCCGGCGTCCATCATCTTCTGGCCCACCCAGGAGCTGTCGATCGCGTTCGTGACGTTTTTGGGCGCGTTCTTCACCATCGTCATCAACGTGATCGGCGGCGCCCAGTCGATCGACGTTCGCTACTTTCAGGCGGCGCGCTCGATGGGCTCGTCGACTTGGGATATTTTCCGCCGCATCATCCTTCCCGGCGTGCTGCCGTCGATCGTGGTCGGCGCGACCGTTGGCGTCGGCATCACCTGGGCGGTGGTCGTCGCCGCGGAGATGATTTCGGGCGGCGGCAGCGCGGGCTCGATGGGCGGCGCAGCCGGGGGCGGACTGGGCTTCTTCATTTGGAACTCCTATGTCGGCGGCTCCTACACCCAGATTGTCGCCGGCATGATCAGCATCGGCATCGCTGGATACATGTCGAGCGCAATTCTGCGCAAGTTGGGAGAACTGATGACTCCCTGGCTGGCGGAAGACTGACGGAACGCAGGACGAATAAATGCGAGACCCAGCGTCGTCTCCGCGGGCCGGCACTCCGGGTACATTCGGAAGCCGGATCAACGTCAGCAATGTGAGCAAATCCTACGGCGCCGAAGGCTTCGCCAAGCCGGTCGTGCAAAATTGCAGTTTCATCCTCGACACGGGCAAGCTGACGGTGATGATCGGCCCGTCCGGATGCGGCAAGAGCACGCTGATCCGCCTTCTGGCAGGCTTCGAGCGTCCGACCAGCGGCGTGATCACCGTCGACGACAAGCCGGTGACCGGCCCCGGCGTCGACCGGCTGGTCGTTTTCCAGGAAACCGCGCTGTTCCCGTGGATGACCACCTACGACAACATCATGTACGGGCCGCGCGCGCGCGGCGAAGATACCCCGGAGATGCGTGAATCCGCAGAGCTGCTGCTGGAGAAAGTGGGTCTTGCGGCGTTCCGCGGGAAATACCCGTCGCAACTGTCGGGCGGAATGCAGCGGCGAGCCGAGCTCGCACGCTCCATGATCAACAAGCCGAACGTCATGATACTGGATGAGCCGTTCCGCGGCCTCGACGCGATGACGAAGCGGCTGATGCAGGAATATTATGCCAATCTGTATGACGAATTCCGCCGCACCACATTTTTCGTCACCACCGACATCGACGAGGCGATCTACCTTGCCGACCGCATTCTGATCATGACCAACATTCCGACGCAGGTCCGCGCCACCATCGACGTCAATCTCCCGCGCCCCCGTCAAGTCGAAAACATCACCGAGAGCGACGAGGCCAACGCGATCAAGATGCAGGCGCTCGGCCTCCTGCACGAGGAAGCGATGAAGTCGTTCGCGCGCGGGAGCAAGGCTGCCGCCGACTTTATCGACGCCTATTCCAAGCGCGTCAGCAAAGGCTGAGCCGCCACGCCCGTCATGATGCGGGCGCTTCCGCGAACGCCGCCGCGACGGGATAGCCGAGCTTGTCTTCGAGACCCGCGCGAACTTGCGGCCATTCGTCGTCGACGATCGAGAAATAGACGTTGTCGCGGTTTCGGCCGTCCGCATAAATCATGTGCTTGCGGAAGATCCCCTCCTGCACGGCACCAAGCCGCAGAATCGCGGTGCGCGATTTCTCGTTGTGGACATCCGCCTTGAGTTCGACGCGCCGGCACTTCAACACGTCGAACGCGTACCACAGCTGCAGCAGCTTGGCTTCGGTATTGATGTGGGTGCGCTGGAACGCGGTTCCGATCCAGGTTACGCCGATTTCAAGCCGCCGGTGCTCCACCTCGATGTGGTGATAGCGCGTCGACCCGACGGCCCTGTTCGCCGCCAGATCGATTGTCGCAAACGGCAGGGCGGACCGCGCGGCCCGCGCGGCCAAGGCCTGCTCGATGAAGGCCGCCATGGTGCCGGGACGATGGTGCGCGCTTGGCAGCCAGCGCCAGATCGATTCGTCGGCGCCGGCGGCGGTGAGATCGTCGAGATGCCGCAGCGACAGCGGCTCGAGCGCAACACGCGCTCCTTTGATCAGAACGGACTTGAAGTAATCCTTCATTTCACAAGGCAAACGCGCCCAAGAATTCGAGGTTAGCGCATGTTCCGGAAAAGTGGGAACCGGTTTTCCGAACAGAACATACGCAAAATCGAAGAATCTAGAGCGCATCACGATTCGACCCAATCGGGATGCGCTCTAGTCTTGGTGCCCAAGGTATCCAAATTGCCCTCTCCTTGCAGCCCCGCTGGAGGCCGCGCACGGACGTGGCATAAACAATTGAGATCAAGGTCAAAACGGCGTATCTCGGTCTTTGAAGGACTGGGTGGATGATCATCGACGTTCATGTCCATCACGTCCCCGATCCGTTCGTCCGCTTCGTCGAAAAGGCGGCGCCCTACGCGATCCGTCTCGTGGCGCCACGCGGCGAGAGCGTGACGCTCAATGTCGGGCCGTTGAGCTATGCTCTCAATCGCACGTTCTTCGACACCGAGCGCCTGATAGCCCGCATGGGCGAGATGAAAGTGGAGCGGGCCGTGTTGTCGCTGGCGACGCCGTTCGTCAACTATGACGTGCCGGCGAGTCTTGGCCGCGAGGCGGCCGAACTCTACAACAACGAAATCGCGGCCCTGCGCAAGGCCGCGCCCGGCCGCTTCGAGGGGTGGGCGTTGCTGCCGATGCAAGACCCCGAAGCGGCCGCCAACGAACTGCGGCGCGCGGTCACGACCCTCCGCCTCATCGGCGGCTACATGCCGTCCAACGTCAAAGGCCGCTATCTCGCTTCCCCGGACTTTGCCCCGATCTTCGAGGCGGCGGCCGACCTCGATGCGCCGCTGTTCGTGCATCCGTCCAACCCGCCGGCGCGCGAGCGAATGGCCGATTACGAGCTTGCGGTCGTTGCAGGCTATCTTTTCGATACCACGCTGAACATTTTTCACATGATATTCGGCGGATTGTTCGACAGATATCCGTCGCTTCGGCTCTGCTGTACGCATCTGGGCGGCTACGCACCTCTGCTGCATGCGCGCATGCAAAGGGAGCTTGATACGAATCCGGGGCTCGCCGCCCGCCTGAAAAGGCCACTGAGGGACTATCTGCGTTCGATCTATTTCGACACGATCTGCTTCGAGCCCGCCTATGCGCGTGCCATGGTGGATTCCAATATCGTTGATCCAGCGCGTCTCGTGCTCGGCAGCGATACGCCCTTTCCTCTCGGCGAGCCGGACCCGGTCGGCTTTATCGACCGCAGTTTTTGCGGCCACGCGCCGGACCTTGCCGACAAGATCATGCATCATAACGCGGCGGCACTCCTGACGTCCGGCAAAAGGGAAGCGGTGCGATGAACGTGCGCAAGATCAGCCTGACCAAGGAAACGATCCTCACGGAAGCGGGGACCCCGACGGCGCGGCCGATCACGCGAGCCGTTGCGATCGCCGTCATCGCCAATCCGTTCGCGGGCCGCTTCGTCGACGATCTGTCGCCGCTGTTCGCGCAAGGCGCCGAACTCGGTCGCATGCTCATGAAGGATCTTGTCGGCCTGCTGCCGATGCCTCCCGTCTCATACGGCAAGGCGGCTATCGTCGGGGTGAACGGGGAAATCGAGCATGGTGCTGCAATCATGCATCCGCGGCTCGGCCAGCCGATCCGGGACGCGGTTGGCGGCGGGCAGGCAATCATTTGCTCGAACGTCAAGATCGGCGGGCCTGGTGCGTCGATCGACGTGCCGTTGGCGCACAAGGACAACGTCTGGTCGTTCGACCACCTGGATACGATCACGGTTTCCATCGGCGATGCGCCGCGACCCGATGAAATCGTGGGTATTATCGCGATCTCGGACGCGGGCCGCCCGCATCCACGCGTTGGCAAAGGACGGGTTTAGTCGGCTGTTGCAGGGCGGACGCGGGCGGCCAGATTTTCGTGCGCGGCGTTTCGACCGCTGGGCTCTGCGCCTTACAGGCCATGCTGACGGCGCTGCTCGACTATGGCCGCAGCCGCGTGAGAGAGGCTCAAAAGTGGCGACACAAGCGTTAGCGCATGTTCCGGAAAAGTGGGAACCGGTTTTCCGAACAGAACATGCGCAAAATCGAAGAATCTAGAGCGCATCACGATTCGACCCAATCGGATGCGCTCTAAAGGGCGAGCGGGGACGTTCACTCCAGAGGACTTCACGCGGATCTCCCCCTCACCGCTTCTTCGTCGTTGCAACACCTACACTGTCCGACGATCTCCCGATTGGAAATAAAGTTACAGCCGCCGGTCGTGCGGTGGCTCATTCGCGGCCGCAGCGGAAACATCCGGTTTGCGCTGCTCCCGGTCAAAGCCGGCGCGGATGTCCTTCGGCGTGGCTCCAAACCGCGCTCTGAACGCGCGATTGAAATACGAAATATCGGAAAAACCCACGGCTGCAGCGATATCGCTGATCTTGCACCGGTGGCTTTTAGGCTCGCGCAGCAACCGATGGGCCAACAACAGACGCTGCTCGAGGACGAAGCTCGTGAAGGATGTTCCGGACAGCTCGAAGAGATGCTGGACGTAGCGGGTACTTATGCCGTGACGGGCAGCGATCTGCGCGAGTCCCAGCTCCGATCGTCCGAGATCTGACAACAGCTCGGCCTTGACGGCATCGAGGCGAGCCGCTGCGAGGCCGCGATGTTCAGCAATGTAGGCGGCATCACTATTCGCCCCGAGGCAAAGGCCAACAACGTCGAACACATATTGCGCAGTCGCATAATTGGCACAGGCATCGAGCTTGGGCCCGAACCGGTGCGCGGTCTCGATCTGATGCAAGAGGAGCTTGGTCAGCTCGCTGCTCGCAATCGGACGCGCAATCTTGTCGTCGAGATGCCTGCAAAAATCGGAGAGCAACTTTAGCGGAATTCGAATGCTCCAGCGATTGCCTTCCGCAAGCTGTATCAGCCGGGCCGGCTCGTCTGCGCTCATCAGGGTCATCTGCCCCTTGGAAAGGTCGATTGACCGGCCACGCTGGTACGCGTGCAACCGGGAATCTGATGCAAGTATCAGATAAGCATAACCGCGCGTCTGATTGTCTCGTCGCTCCATGCGAACGGGCGTGCCGCGCATCGTGCATAGGGCCAGAAACGAGTGCTGCGTGCCCCTCATTTCATAGGCGACGTAATCTTGCCCGACGGGCTGGAAATCGACGGCAATCCACCGGCGACCGCATTCTTCCCGCCATGTCTCGTAAGGCAATCCGCTGGTCTTCCCCGCGTAGCGACAGTGAAACATGGTCGTGCTCATGGCGCTTTCATAGATCGAGCCAGAGATAGCCCTGCCCTACAACATCGGGAGATCAATTTCATCAAAAAACGCAGGGGTTGTTCGCATCAAGCCAATTCGGGATTCGCCCAAGTCCAAGACTGCGACCATGATAGGGCGAGGGCGACGTTGTCTGCCAGGTTATGGCACGTAGGTCCGTTCGAATTTGTGTATCAGTCCAAGACACCGTTCGAACCGCGTGCAATTTTGCTCCCCGACTGCCGTTTGCACGTGCGCTTGCGTCAGCGCAGCGGCATCGGCGAACCGGTCGCGCCGCCGCGACCTATCGCGTTCACGCTCTGCATTGAGCTCTCAGGAGGGGAACGATGGTTCTCGCGATCAATGATACGGCTCCGGATTTCCAAGCGGAGACGACCGGAGGCAAAATCCGCTTTCATGATTGGATCGGGAACAGCTGGGCGGTGCTGTTCTCGCACCCCAAGGACTTCACGCCGGTCTGCACGACCGAGCTCGGCTACATGGCCAAGATCAAGCCGGAATTCGACAAGCGCGGGGTGAAGATCATCGGGCTGTCCGTCGATCCGGTCGACAAGCACGCGGGCTGGGCAAGCGACATCAAGGAGACGCAGGGCTTCGCGCCGAACTACCCGATGATCGGCGACACCGACTTCAACGTGTCGAAGCTCTACGGCATGCTTCCCGCAGCCGTGTCGGGCGATCCGGCGAAACGCACGGCCGCGGACAATCAGACCGTGCGCAACGTCTTCGTCATCGGCCCGGACAAGAAGGTCAAGCTCATCCTGGTCTATCCGATGACCACGGGCCGCAATTTCGACGAGGTCCTGCGGGTGATCGACTCCCTGCAACTCACCGCCAAGCATAAGGTGGCGACGCCGGTGAACTGGAAGCACGGCGAAGACGTGATCATCGCCGGGTCGGTCAGCGACGAGGATGCCAAGAAGCAATATCCGCAGGGCTGGAAAGCGCCGAAACCCTATATCCGCATCGTGCCGCAGCCGGGCCGGTGACGGCCTCCTCGCGGCGGCCGTTGCGTTCTTAGGCAGGCCGGCGCCATAGAGGGTACCCTTAGCGCATGTTCCGGAAAAGTGGGAACCGGTTTTCCGAACAGAACATGCGCAAAATCGAAGAATTTAGAGCGCATCACGATTCGACCCAATCGGGATGCGCTCTAGTGGCCGCCCGATTGCTGGTTCACATCCTCCAAGAGCCCGCGCATTGCGTCGAGTTCCGTGCCGAAGCCTGCCCAGTCTCCGGATTTTAGGCGCTCGATTGCTTGATTGTAGTGGTCGAGCGCCTCCCGCACCCGATCTGCCGCGGGACCTGCGAGCGGCGTTCGCGTCGCAGTGCTCGGAGCCGCTGGCGCGGCGCCGGCCTCGAAGAGCGCCGACAATGCCTCGGCGAGCGTCTCCTTCATCACCACGTGATCGCCATAGGCTGCGATCACGCGCTTGAGCTCCGGCAATTGTCCCTGCTCCGCCCGCAAATAGAGCGGCGATACATAGAGAATCGAGCCCTCGATCGGGACCACAAGCACGTTTCCGCGGATCACCCGCGAGCCCATTTGGTTCCACAGCGAGATTTGCTGAGAGATGTCGGTGTTCTGATTGATCAGCGCCTCGATCTGGAACGGGCCGTAGACCAGCTTCTCCTTGGGAAACTCATAGACGATCAGCTTGCCGTAGTCGGGCGGGTCGCAGCGCGCGGCGAGCCACGCGATCATGTTGTCGCGGCGGCTCGGCACCATGGGAAGCATGAGGAAGAATTCGGCCTGCGCCTCCCCGGGCAGCCGCATGATGATGTAGTAAGGTACCATCATGGCAGTACCGCCGCCGCCCGGCTGGCGCGGGAATTGCCAGAGATCCTCGCGATTGTAGAAAACGTCGGCCGCCTCCATGTGGTAGGCTTGATAGAGGCGCGCCTGAATCAGGAAGAGGTCCTCCGGATAGCGAATGTGCTTCTGCAATCCCGCCGGCATGGCCGCGAACGGCTTGAACAGGCCCGGGAAGATGCGCTGGTAGGTCGCGGCGATCGGCTCCGCGGAATCCATCAGATAAAAGTCGACGGTCCCGTTATAGGCATCGACGACGATCTTTACAGAATTGCGGATGTAGTTGAGGTCGAGGCCCTGCGCGGGCTGCGCATAGGGAAAATAGCCGCTCGTCGTATAGGCATCCTGCATCCAGAACAGCCGCCCGTCGCTGATCACCAGATAGGGGTCGCGGTCGAGGCGGAAGAACGGGGCGATCGTGCGCACCCGTTCTTGGATGTCGCGGCGGATCATGATCCGGCTTCCGCCGGTAATGTAGCTCGAGAGCAGCAGGTTCACGTCGCTGAAGTACCAGGCGAAGAGGATTCTCCGCCCGATTCCGTCCACGGGAACGCCGCCCGTGCCCGCATAGGCCGCGTAGATATTGTCTTTCCCCTTCGGGTAGTCGAACTCCGGCGTGCTCCCCTTGACGATGATGAAGCTGTCGGTCTCTTGCCCGTAATAGATGCGCGGCTCGCGGATGTCGGGGCCGCCGGTCGCGACCGGAGGAATATCGCGCAGATAGAACAACGGCAGCCCTTCGGCGCTCTTGCGGGTGACCGGACTCATCACCACGCCATTGCCGTGGGTGAAGAGTACGTGCCGGTTGACCCATGTCTGCGCGTTCGGCGGCAGCAGCGAGGATTTCAGCTCGCGGGCAGAGAGCATCACGCTTTGGTACGCCGCGTCGAGCCAATAGCGGTCGACGTCCACGTCATGGAACTTGTAATAGGTGCGAATCTCCTGCAGCTGCACGTAGGAATCCATCAGCGGCTGCCAGTCCCACAGCCTTATGTTGTCGATGGTTGCCTTGTTGGCCTCGAGCGCCTTGAAGGTGAGGTCCTGCTCGGCGGGGAAGGGTTTCGGCGTGATCTGACGGAGATTGTAGGCCTGCTGGGTCAGCGCGATGTTGCGTTCGATATAGGGCTTCTCCAGTTTTAGCTCGTTTGGCTTGACGAACAGGCGCTGGAATAAACCTGGGACCACGGCCGAGAGCACGATGGAGCCGCCGAAGACGAGCACCGCCGCTGCGGCGGGAAGTCGGTAGGTGCGCACCCTGAGGTTCGCCCATGTGGCGAATGCCGCAACGGTCGAAAGCCCGGTGAGCAACCAGAGAACGGGCAGCTCCACATGGATGTCGGTATAGCCCGCGCCGACCACCACACCGTTGTCGCTGTAGACCAGCAGATAGCGGTCGAGACCGTAGGACCATGCCTTGACCGCGAAGAAGAAGCCGAGCAGCACCGAGCCGTGGGCGATCGCTTTCGCCGACATCGACCGGCGCTGGGCGTCGTACTCGATGTCGCCGTGCACCCAATAGATCGCTCCGGCGAAGAGCGCGCTCAGGACGAGCGTGATCAGCATCCAATTCTTGATGACGACATAGGCCGGCAGCGCAAAGAGATAAAAGCCGATGTCCTTGCCGTAGAGGGGCTCGCTCGCGCCGTAGGGCACCTGATAGAGGAACCGCAGGAAGACGCCCCAGTTGTGGACCTCTCCCCAGGCGACAAGCGCGGCGAGGAGGCCAGCACCGCCGGTGACCACGACCGGCCACGGCAGCCGAAGGCGCATGAATTCCAACACGTCGGGCAAGGTCGCAACGCCCGCGTCTTTCCACTCGAAGTCGCGGGGACGCTGCGTCCACGGTGACCGGGCGAGGCGGGACGCGACCGATCCGTTCACCCATAGGATGATGGCGGTCGCCACGAAGACTGCGGAGAAGACCTCGGCTTCGGCGAAGACGGTCGTCCAGAAGACGCCCGAATAGCCGACCCTGGAAAACCACAGCCAATCGACCAGGAAATTGGCCGTGAGCCCCAGCAGGATCAGCCAGATCGACCCGACGATGGCGGCGATGATGAGCGCCATCACGCCGCCTCGCCACAGCGCCCGCCGCCTCGGTCCGGTGATCCCGATCGTCATGGTTTGATCCGACATCCCCCGGCTGACCGGTGGTCGGCTTGAATACTAGCATTGCGGCAGCGCCGAGCTTGGTCAACCCAACGTTGGTTCCGGCCATGCTCAGATTGAAGTTTAGCCCATGAATGAATGAGCCGTCGGCCGATACGATGAAAGGTGCTTGTTCCGGGCGAGTTTGAGCATCATGGAAGACCCGTACACGACGGCATCGGTCAAGTGCTGGGCGGACAGCCTGCCCTGAGCAAGTCGGCGACCGCGAGCGCGACGATCTTGGTGGCGGCGCGCAGGTCGTCGAGGCGCAGGTTCTCGTTGGCGTTGTGCGCGTTCGCCTCGAGGATCGAGCGGGGACCTGCGCCGTAGAGCACGATCGGTATGCCGGCCGCCGCGTAATGGCGCGCATCGGTATAGAGCGGCACGCCGGTCACCGGCACGTCGACACCGAGGATCCGCTTGGCGTGGCGCGCGATCGCGGCCGCGATCCGATCCGTGCCCGGCTGCGGCGTGAGCGGCCGTGCCAGCAGGAGGCGCTGGACCTCGAGCGTGATTTGCGGATGGCGCGCGGCGGCGCTTGCGATCAGTCCGCGCAGCTCGGCTTCGACCTTGGCGGGATCCTCCTCCGGAATCATGCGGCGGTCGATGCGGAACACGACCCGGTCCGGAACCACGTTGGTATTGATGCCGCCCTTGATCAGTCCGACGTTCAGCGTCGGCGCGACGATGCCCGCGGTACCGGACCGTGTCAGCGCGAGCGTGGCGCGATGCGCATAGAGCGCGGTGAGGACCGTGTTGGCCGCTTCCAGCGCGTCCACACCGCTCTCCGGCATGGCGGCGTGCGCCTGCTTGCCCGTGACCGTCGCCTCCAGATGCAGGCAGCCGTCGTGGGCGGTGACGACCGCGTAGGAAAAGCCCGCGGCGATCACCGCGTCGGGCCTGGTCAGCCCCTCAGCCAGCAGCCATTTCGGCCCGACGATGCCGCCGGCCTCCTCGTCGTAGGTGAAATGCAGTTCGAGCGTTCCGCCGAGCTTGCTCCCTTGCGCAGCCGCCGCCGCGAGCGCGAGCAGCGCCCAGGTGTAGGTGGCGAAATCCGATTTCGACACCGCCACGCCGCGCCCATACATGACCGCACCATCGGGGCCGTGCTCGATCACGGCGCCATAGGGGTCGAGGCGCCATCCGAGCCCGGGCGGAACCACGTCGCCGTGGGCATTGAGCGCGATGATCGGCCCCTCGCCGAAGCGATGGCGGACGATGAGATTCGTCGCGCTCCTCATGCCGGCTGCTTCCACGACGGCTCGCGACACTTCGTGCGCCTCGACCGTGAGGCCAAGCCGTTGCAGGAGCTGCCGCGCGCGCGCGGCATGCGGCGCACAATCGCCGGGCGGATTGTCGCTCGGCACCTTCACCAGCTCGGCGAGGAACTCGGTCTCGCGTGCAAATTCGCGGTCGACGAATGCGCTGATGACGTCGGCGAGCGTCATGGCATGTCGGCCAGCCGGAGCACGGCATCGAGCATGACGCGCGCGGCGACATCGGCGTCCTCGGCCGTGATGATCTCGCGCGGAGAATGGCTGACGCCGCCGTTTCCGCAGCGCACGAACAACATCGCGGTCTCGGTGAGGCCGTCGAACATCATGGCATCGTGGCCGGCGCCGCTCGGAAGGTAGCGCGGCTTGATTCCTGCGCGCGCCGCGGCATCGGCCAGCAGCGACTGCAGGCGCGGCGAGCAGCGCACCGCCGCGGTTCGCTGCACCTCCCTGCTCTCGATGCCGACCCCGCGCCGCGCCGCGATTCGCCCGATCTCCGCCATGATGTCGTCGACGGCGGCGTCGCGCGTGGCATCGTCGGCGGCCCGGACATCGAGCGTCAGCTCGCAGCGCCCGGGAATGATGTTGATGGCGCCGTTGGGCACGGCGAGCTGGCCGACCGTGCCGACCAAGGTTGGCGCCTGCGCGCAGCGCCTCTCGACATGGAGCACGAGCTCGGCCGCCGCCGCCGCGGCGTCGTGACGCCGCGCCATCGGCACGGTGCCGGCATGGCCGGCGGTGCCGCTGATCGTGACCAGGCACCGGACGGTGCCGGCGATCGCGCTCACGATCCCGACCGGCAGTCCCTCCTCGAGCAGGACCGGGCCTTGCTCGATGTGGACTTCGAGATAGCCGACGAGCCCGTCGCCGCGGCGCGCGAGCGCGGGAATCCCGGCCGGATCGAGATCGGCCTCGCGCATCACCGCCGCCAGGCTATGTCCGGCGGCGTCGCGGCGCTCGAGTAGGGCCGGGTCGAAGCGTCCCGCGACCGCGCTGCTGCCGAGAAAGCTCGAGGAGAAGCGCACGCCCTCCTCCTCCGAGAATGCGACCACGTCGAGGTGAAACGGCAGCTTGCGGCCGAGGCGCTTGAGCTCCTCGACCAGCACCAGCGCGATCAGGACGCCGAGCCGGCCGTCGTACTTGCCGGCGTTGCGGACGGTGTCGTAGTGCGAGGCGACGATCAGCGTGCGCGCTCCCGGATCGGCGGCGGGATAGCGCCCCGTCACGTTGCCGACGGCGTCGATTTCGGTGGTCAAGCCGGCCTGGCGCAGCCAGTCGCGGATTTCCGCGGCGACGCGACGGTGAACCGGCGAGAGGTAGGTACAGGTGAGGCCGTCGGAATCCTCCGACCATTGCGCGAGGCGGTCGGCGAGCTCCATGATTCGCCTGCCGAACGCGCCCTGCACGGCGTCGGCGTCCATGCTCTTTGCCTCCGTCACCATGTCCATGCACTATGTCCTTGGTATCGCTCTTGCAATGCGAAAGGCGTGCCTGTCATCCTGCCGCGACCGGGGCACGAGAGGGTATCTCGTTGAAATGGAATCAGCGCAAGCAGTTCCGTAGGGTGGGCAAAATCGCTTGCCGAGGACGACAAATTCGCATTGCCATCGCGGAGCGATTTTGCCCACGCGGATAGGACGCGTGGGCATTGCGCCCGCGCCGCAGACGCGGATGAGGGACCGAAAGCGCGCAATGCCCACCCTGCACGTTTGCGTCGAGTTGACCGCAACAGGCTCCGAGGCAAAATTGGCCGAACGAAGCGAGGGATTGTGATCGTGGAGTCCGTGCTCACCGAGTGGCTGAGCCTCATCGTCCGGTGGCTGCACGTCGTTGCCGGCATCGCCTGGATCGGCAGTTCATTTTATTTCATCCATCTCGATCTCAGCCTCAAGCCGCGATCCGGTCTGCCGCAGGGCGTACAGGGCGACGCCTGGCAAGTCCACGGCGGCGGCTTCTACCACATGGTGAAATATCTGGTCGCCCCTGCCCGCATGCCGGACGAGCTGACCTGGTTCAAATGGGAAGCCTATACCACGTGGCTCTCGGGCTTCGCGCTGCTGGTGATCGTCTACTATCTCGGCGCCGATCTCTACCTGATCGACAGGTCCGTGCTCGATCTCACCGCGCCGACCGCCGCGGCCATCGCGTTCGGAAGCCTCGTGCTCGCGTGGCTCATCTACGAGGCGCTGTGCCGCTCCCCGCTCGGCCGGCATGAGGTCGCGCTCGCGCTGGTGGGCTACGTCTTTCTCGTCGGCCTCACCTATGGTTTCACCCATGTGTTCAGCGGGCGCGGCGCCTTCACCCAGATCGGCGCGCTGATCGGCACCATCATGGTGGCGAACGTCTTCATCATCGTCATCCCGAATCAGAAGAAGACCGTGACCGCCCTGCTCGCGGGAAAAACGCCCGATCCGGTGTGGGGCGAGGAGGCCAAGCAGCGCTCGGTCCACAACAACTACCTCACGCTGCCGGTCGTCTTCCTGATGATCTCCAACCACTACCCACTGATGTTCGCCACCCGCTTCAACTGGCTGATCGTCGCCATCGTGCTCGCGATCGGCCCCATCATCCGCCACTTCTTCAATTCCCGGCACGAGGGCAAGGGCAGCCCGTGGTGGACCTGGGGCGTGGCGGCGGCCGGCATGTTGGCGGTGGCGTGGCTGTCGGGCGCCGGACCCGGCGGCATCGGCGCACGCGCCGACAAGGTCGACGCCAAGGCCGCCGAGAACATCGTGCTCTCACGCTGCAGCATGTGCCACCGCGACGAACCGCTCTGGCCCGGGGTGCACGCGGCGCCCAAGGGCGTCGTGCTCGACGATCCCGCGAGCATTCGGCGTCATGCTCGCCTGATCGAGATCAACGCCGTGCGCTCGCGCGCCATGCCTCCCGGCAACATCACCGAAATCACCCCGCAGGAGCGCCAGGTGCTCGCGGCCTGGCTCGCGGCCGGCGCCCCGTCGCAGTGACGGCCCCCCGACCGCGCGCTTGCGCCATCGATCCGCAGGCGATTTCCTCTTGACTCCGTAACGAGAATCACCTACAAGTACGACAATATGCAATACTGCGCATGTTGCCCGGGCGGGAATACCGCGCCGGGCTTTTTGTCGCGCCGGCCCCATGTGACCGCCCGCGCGCCCAGCCGAGCCGCCGAGCGGCCGGTCCATTGTTTTCCGCCTGTTATCTGCACGGAGCAGCGCGATCACATGGCCGGGGCCGCGAGCCTTGGCGGGCGCGACCGCGGCGGCCCATTGTTTTTTCATTGTTGTTTACAATGGCCGCGGCCCTGGAGTGTTCCAGCGCGCGGCGCTGCAGGACACGCGTTCGCCGAGCTTGTAGGATGACCGCCCATGTCCGCGGCCGATCTCACTAAATATCCCCGCGATCTCGCCGGCTACGGCCGCGAGCCTCCCGACCCGCGCTGGCCGGGCGGCGCGCGCGTCGCCGTCCAGTTCGTGCTCAACTACGAGGAAGGCGGAGAGCGCAACATCCTGCACGGCGACGCAACCTCGGAGGCCTTCCTCTCCGACGTCCTCGGCACCCAGCCCTGGCCGGGGCAGCGGCACATGAATGTAGAATCGATGTACGAATACGGCTCGCGCGCGGGCTTCTGGCGGCTGTGGCGGTTGTTCACCGAGCGCAACATGCCGGTGACCGTGTTCGGCGTTGCGACCGCGCTGGCGCGATGTCCCGACGCCGTCGCGGCGATGCGCGAAGCGGCCTGGGAGATCGCGAGCCACGGTCTCAAATGGATCGACTACCGGGACATAACCGAGGCGGACGAGCGTGCGCACCTCGCCGAGGCGATCCGCGTCCATACGCAGGCGACCGGCGAACGTCCGCTCGGCTGGTATACCGGCCGCAACTCCGTGAACACGTTGAAGGCCGTGCTCGACGAAGGCGGGTTCCTTTATTCGTCGGATTCCTATGCCGACGATCTGCCCTATTGGGTCAACGGCCCGAAGGGACCGCACCTGATCGTTCCCTACACGCTCGATGCCAACGACATGCGCTTCATCAACGCGCAGGGCTTCGGCGCCGGCGATGATTTCTTTGGCTATCTCAAGGATGCGTTCGACTTGCTCTATGCCGAAGGCGAGCGGGCGCCGAAAATGATGTCGGTCGGACTGCATTGCCGGCTGGTCGGTCGCCCGGGGCGCGCGGCGGGGCTTGCGCGCTTTCTCGACTACGTCGCCGGGCGCGAGCGCGTATGGGTCGCAAGCAGGCTCGACATCGCGCGCCATTGGCATCGCGAGCACCGCGCGCTGGCCGCCGGCGCCCCGACCATCGCCTAGCGAAGTCGCCGTCATGACCGTTGCGCTCCAAAGCCTGAACGCAGCCGATCCGGCGGGCTTCCTCGCCGCGCTGGGCGACATCTACGAGCACGCGCCATGGGTGGCGCAAGCCGTGTGCGGGCAGCGGCCGTTCGCCTCGCTCGCCGCTCTGCACGAAACGATGACGGCGGCGGTGCGCGCCGCGCCGCCGGATCGGCGGCTCGAGTTGATCCGGGCGCATCCCGATCTCGCGGGCAAGGCGGCGCGCGCAGGCTTGCTCACCGCCAACTCCACGGCCGAGCAGGCAAGCGCCGGCCTCGATCGCTTGTCGGATGCGGAATTCGCGCAGTTCCACCGCTTTAACGATGCCTACCGCGAAAAATTCGCAATGCCGTTCATCATCTGCGTGCGGCGGCACGGCAAGGATTCGATCCTGCGGCAGTTCGAGCGCCGCCTACAGAACGGCATGGCGGCCGAGACGGAAACCGCGCTCGCCGAAATATGCCGCATCGCCGCGCTTCGCCTCGACCAGCGCGTCGAGGCCGCCGATCGCCTCGGGGTGCACGGGCGTCTGTCGACCCACGTGCTCGACACCCATGGCGGCCATCCCGCGGCCGGCGTGGCGATCGAACTTTTCGAACTGTCCGGCGGCAAGTGCCGGTCGATCGCCAGCGCCACGACCAATCGCGACGGCCGCACCGACGCGCCCTTGATCGGCGGGCAGCCGGTGCCGATCGCACGCTACGAATTGCGTTTCCACGTCGCGGACTACTTCACACGGCGTGCCGTGCTCCAGAACGACCCGCCGTTCCTCGACGTGGTGCCGGTCCAGTTCGCGGTCGCCGAGCCGGAAGGGCATTATCACGTGCCCTTGCTGGTCACGCCCTGGAGCTACTCCACCTATCGCGGCAGCTGACATTCACAACGGGCTGACCGGGGAATAGGCAAGATCGGGCAAAATGCCTAGTCTTGCGGCGATGGCGGGGCGCATGCGGCACCGCCGCGGGATACCCAATGTCGTCGGGGCTGGCACGCCGATTGCTGAGATAGCGCACAGGACGCCGGTCCAGCCGGCCTCAATAGGGAGCGTCAAACATGCACATGATCAGGCTTTTCGGAATGCTCGCGGCAGCGGCGGCGGCCGCCTTGGCTGCGAGCCCCGTATCCGCTCAGACCAATGTGAAGTTCGCCCTCGACTGGAAGTTCGAAGGTCCCTCGGCCCCCTACTTCGTCGCCATCGATAAAGGCTACTACAAGGCCGAGGGTCTCAACGTCACCATCGACTCCGGTCCCGGCTCGGTCGCCGGCATCGCGCGGGTCGCAGCCGGCACCTATCCGCTCGGATTCTTCGACATCAATTCGCTCGTCAAGTTCCAGGACCAGAACCCGGACAAGAAAGTCCAGGCGGTGCTGATGATCTACGACAAGCCGCCATTCGCGATCGCCACCACCGCCAAGACCGGCATCGCCAAACCGAAGGACCTCGAAGGCCGGGTCCTCGGCGCGCCGGCGGCCGACGGCGCGTTCGCGCAGTGGAAGGCGTTCGTGAAGGAAAACGGCATCGACGATTCCAAGGTCAAGATCGAGAACGTCGGCTTCCCCGTGCGCGAGCCCATGCTCGCGGAGGGCAAGGTCGACGCCATCACCGGCTTCTCGTTCTCGATGCACTACAACCTGCTGCAGAAGGGGCTCAAACCCGAGGACATCAAGACCATGCTGATGGCGGACTACGGTCTCGTGCTCTACGGCAACGCCATCATGGTCAATCCGGATTACGCCAAGGCCAATCCCAAGGTGGTGGCGGGATTTGTTCGCGCGACGATCAAGGGAGTGCTCGACACCATCAAGGACCCGGATGCCGCGATCAAATCGGTGATGAGCCGCAACGAGACCGGCGATCCCAAGATCGAGCTCGACCGGCTGAAGATGTCGTTGCGCGATAACTTCGTGACGCCGTGGGTGAAGGCGAACGGCTTCGGCGGCGTCGATATGGCGCGGCTCGCGAAATCGATCGACCAGATCGCGCTGACTTATGATTTCAAGAACCGCCCGAAGCCCGAGGACATCTTCACCAGCCAGTATCTGCCTCCGGCGTCCGAGCGCAAGCTGTGAGGGTGTGACGCGACCTTGACACGACATCGCCGGCGGTCTCGTCCAGGGAAGGATCGAATCTTCCGGCCTCATGCTGAGGAGCCCGCAAAGCGGGCGTCTCGAAGCATGGGCCGGCCGCCATCCCTCGAGACGCGGGCTTCGCCCGCTCCTCGGGATGAGGACGGAGGTGGCCGCGCGTCATGACCGCCTCCGTCGACATCGGGAATGTCACGCTGACCTATCGCGGCGCGTCGGGCGGCGTTCTCGCTTTGCAGGGCACCAGCCTCAACGTCCGCCGCGGCGAGTTCGCCGCGGTGGTGGGTCCCTCGGGCTGCGGCAAGTCGTCGTTGATGAAGCTGGTGACCGGGCTGGTCCCGCCCGATTCCGGCGATATCGTCATTTTCGGCGATCGCGTGCGCGGGCCGGTGAAGATCGCCGGCATGGCGTTCCAGAACCCGAATCTCCTGCCCTGGCGCAAGGTCATCGACAACGTACTGCTCCCGCTCGAGATCGTGCAGCCGCATCGCCAGAGATTCCGGCGCGAGAAGGAGCAATATCGCGAGCAGGCCACCGCGCTGCTCAAGACGGTCGGGCTCGACGGCTTCGGCGAGCGCTTTCCGTGGGAGCTGTCCGGCGGCATGCAGCAGCGGGCCTCGCTCTGCCGCGCCCTGATCCATCAGCCTGCGCTGTTGATGCTCGACGAGCCGTTCGCCGCGCTCGATGCCTTCACGCGCGAGGAGTTGTGGTGCGTTCTGCGCGATCTCTGGCAGAAGCTCGGCTTCACGGTGATCCTGGTCACCCACGATCTGCGCGAAGCCACGTTCCTCGCCGACAACATCCACGTCATGAGCGCGCGGCCGGGTCACATCGTCATGACCAAGACGGTCGATCTGCCGCGCCCGCGCGACCTCGACATCTGCTTCGAGCCGCGCTTCACCGACATCGTGCACGCGTTGCGCGCCAAGATCGCGGAGGTGCGCCAGGCATGACCTCGACGCTGGAAAAGCTCTCGCCTTGGCTGTTCACCATCGGCCTGTTCGTGCTGTGGGAGCTCGTTTGCCGCGTTTTCAAGATCGACACGTTCGTGCTTCCGGCCCCTTCGCAGATATTCGCGGCGATCGCCCAGTACTGGCTGCCGCTCGCCAAGAACTCGTTCGTGACGCTGTGGACGACGCTCGCGGGGTTTGCGCTTGCGGTGGCGTTCGGCATCGTGCTCGGCATCATCGTCGGCTGGTCGCGCACGATCTATCGCGGGCTCTATCCCGTGATGATCGGCTTCAACTCGATCCCGAAGGTCGCGGTGGTGCCGATCCTGATCATCTGGTTCGGGATCGGCATCGTACCGGCGATCCTCACCGCCTTTCTGATCTCGTTCTTTCCCATCGTGGTGAACGTGGCGACCGGGCTTGCCACCATGGAGCCCGAACTCGAGGACGTGCTGCGCGCGCTCGGCGCCAGAAAGCTCGACATCATGCTCAAGGTCGGGATCCCGCGCACCCAGCCCTATCTGTTCGGATCGCTCAAGATCGCCATCACGCTCGCCTTCGTCGGCGCCGTGTTGTCCGAGACCATCGGCGCCAATGCCGGACTCGGCCACCTCATGGTGCAGGCCGGATCGAACTTCCAGATGCCGCTGGTGTTTGCCTGCCTGCTCGGGCTCGCGGTCGAAGGCATCGCCATGTACGCGGTGTTCGCCTATGTCGAGGCGTATTTCACCGGCTGGGCCTTCCGCTCCTCCATGAGCGCAGCCGCCTGAGCGCGCCCTTGACGGCGCAATTCAATCCCGCTCGACTGGCTGGACCGCTATGACGCGCACGCGGCACGGACCGCGAGTGAGCGATGATCGCACCGCATGGCCGCGACTGCTCGCACCGATGCCGACGATGAGCACCTCTGCATGTTTTGGGGCGCGCGCGAGACCGATGGGAGCAACCATGTCGATACGCTGGACGATCGCCGCAACCGCAATGTTGCTGTCGGCGGCCATCACCGCTCCGGAGAACGCTCGAGCCGCCGACGTTCGATTCGTGCTCGATTTCCTGCTGCAAGGCCAGCAATCGGCATTCGTGCTCGGCCGCGAGCGGGGCTATTACGCCGCGCAGAACGTCAATTTGACCGCCTTCGATCCCGGGCGCGGAGGCGCAGACTCGATCACCAAGGTTGCAAGCGGCACCCATGACATCGGCTTCGGCGATCTCAGCGCCATGATCGAATTCAACGCCAGGAACCCGGGGAAGGAGTTGATTGCCGTTCTGCTGGTCTATGATCAGGCGCCGCTCAGCCTGATCTCGCTCAAGAAGGCGGGTATCGAGAAGCCGGCGGATCTCATGGGTCGCAAGGGCGGCGCCCCGACGGTGGATGCCACCTACCGGCTGTTCAATGTCTTCGCGCGCGTGAACGGGATCGATCCGGAGCGGGTACGGTGGTCGAACGTGCAGCCGCAAATCCGCGAGCCGATGCTCGTTCGCGGCGAAATCGATTTCGCCGCCGCCTGGGTGATGACGGCGGTCCCCTCGCTGCTGGGACTTGGCGTGAAGCGGGACGACATCAATGTCATGATGCTGCGCGACCATGGGGTCGATCTCTACGCCAACGTGGTGTTCACCACGCCCGCCTTTGCCCGGGAGCATCCGGACGCGGTGCGCGGCTTCGTCAAGGCGACGATCCAGTCCTGGCAGGCTGCGGCCGCCGATCCGGACGCCGCGATCGCGGCTCTGAAACGAGCCGAGCCGCTGTCGGACCCGGCGGTTGAGCTCGTGCGCCTGAAATGGGCGCTCGAGTTCGTCCTCACGCCCGGCGTGCGACAATCCGGCATCGGCCAGGTCGACCCGGCGCGCTTACGCAAGCACATCGATATCGTCACCGACGGCTTTGGGTTGCCGCGCAAACTGCCGCCCGAAATGGCGTTCGATGCGACTTTTCTTCCACCGGCGGCGGAGCGCCAGATCGGGAAGTGACCGCGATCGCCAAGCGCACACGCGATCCGCGGCGCGGGCGGTCTGGTCTGGTCTGGTCTGGTCTGGCCAGCCAATGAACCCGGACTTCCGTTCTTCCCGGCGCCGCGACACGATTCCCGGCGGCCGGTCACGGCCGGAACTGGTTCTGCGCCGCCTTGGCGAGCACTACGAGTGACCTCATGGCCAACGATGCCGACGCAACGTCCACCGCGATTTACCGAAACCAAGGGATGGGGCAGCGCATCGGCTTCGGCGAGCGGCCCGCCGTCCTGGTCATCGACATGCAACACGATTTCTGCGATCCGGACGCGCCGACCACGCTGTGGCCGTCGATCGGCGAAACCTATGCGCCGATCCGGCAGCTGTGCGCGAGCGCCCGCGCGCGCCGCCTGCCGGTGTTCTATACCCAAGGGCTGGTTGCGGCCGACGGCTCGTCGGCCGGCTTGTGGCGGTACAAGCAGCGTTACCACGCCGAAGGCCGCGTCCAAATCGATGGCAGCAAGGGCGCGGCCATCGTTGCCGAGGTGGCGCCGGAGCCGGGCGATCACATTATCCGCAAGTGGCGACCGAGCGCCTTTTTCCGTACCGACTTCGAAGTCTTTCTCGGCGTGCTCGCTATCGACACGTTGCTGGTCTGCGGAACCAGCGTCAGCGGCTGTGTTCGCGCGACGGTGACGGACGCGTTCATGCGCGACATTCGCTGCATGGTGGTGCGCGAGGCGGTTGCCGACCGCACGCCTGCGGTCATGGAGGCCAATCTTTTCGATCTGGACCAGAAATACGCCGACGTCGTGACGAACGACGACGCCATGCGCTATTTGAATTGCTTCGCTCTGAAGAACTAAGCCGACCTCAATCTGAAGCGCCTTCGCTCCGGCGCAGGTTCCGGAGAGGTGAAACCGGTTTCCGAGTAGAACTGCCGCAGAGCAGCTCGGACGCATCCGCGATTTAACCCGTCGCAATGCGCTCAAATGCCCATTGCGCTTCTCAACAAGCGGACGATTGGCTAACGTGCGCCTTCGACGAACCATAAGGGAGGATGCCTTGAGCAATGGTCGCAACGCGCGCTGGGGGGGTCTTGTTGCCGCAACCGTCGCGCTATCTTGGCTGCTGCCGGGCGGCTCATCCGCGCAGGACAAGCCGCTGACGCCGGTGCGCGCCGCCTATGTCCCGGTCGCGACCTGGCTGCCGGCCTGGATTGCCCTCGACAAGGGCATTTTCGCCAAGCACGGCCTCGCCGTCACCTTGACTCAGATCCAGAACCTCTCGCTGTTGCCCGGCACCGTCGGCCGGCAGTTCGAGTTCGCGGCCTCGACCCCGACGGACCTCATCAAGGCGGTGGCGGGCGGCCTCGACGTCGTTGCCAGCGCGGGCGAAGCGATCGAGGTCAAGAGCAATCCGACCACGCAAGTGATCGTGCGCAAGGATTTGGGGATCACCAGCCCGGCCGACCTCAAAGGCAAGGCGATCGCGGCGCCGACGGTCGGCGCGGTGATTCACGTTGCCACGCTCTATTGGCTGAAGAAGCACGGGGTCGATCCCGCCTCGATCCGCGCGGTCGAGGTGCCGTTTCCGAACATGGGCGACCAGCTCAAGGCCGGCAACGTCGACGCGGTCGAGGCGCTGGAGCCGTTCACGGGCGCGCTGCTCGCGGCCGGCAATGTCTCGCTCGGCGACCCCCTCTTGTCCGCGGGCGACGAGGTGCTGTTCCCGTTCTGGATCTCCGACGGCACGTGGGCGCGGGCCAATCGTCCCGTCATCAAGGCCTGGATCGACGCCCTGACCGAGGCCAAGAGCTATATGGATGCCAATCCCGCCGAGACACGCGCGGTTCTCGCCAAATATTCCCGTCTGCCGCCGCAGGTGGTCGCGAAGGTGCCGCTGCCGACCTTCCGGTTCACCATCAAACCCGACGAACTCGGCGTCTGGATCGACGTGTTGAAGGACCTGGGACAACTCTCGACCCCGATCGACAAGGCCAAGATCGTGGTGACGGCCCCGTGAATGCAGCGCATCGCGGCAATGCCGCGGAAGCAGCATCCGAGCTCGTCTTCTCCTGCCGGCAGGCGTCGGTCGAATTGCCGCACAAGGACGGCGCGCGTCGCATCCTCGACGATATTTCGCTCGAGCTCAACCGTGGCGAGTTCCTGACCGTCGTCGGTCCCTCCGGCACCGGCAAGACGACGCTGCTGCGCCTGCTCGGCGGCCTGACGCCGAGTACGCGCGGCGCAGTCTACGTGCACGGGCATCCCATCGACGGCCCGCCGGCGGACGTCGTCATCGTCTTTCAGGACTATTCGCACGCCCTGCTGCAGTGGCGCACGGTCGGCCGCAACATCGCGTTCGGATTGGAAGGAAAGCTGCCGCGCCACGAGATCAGGGAGCGGGTGCGCGATGCGTTGCGGCTCGTGCGCCTGGACGGCCACGAAGACGATTACCCCTGGCAGCTCTCCGGCGGCATGCAACAGCGTGTTCAGATCGCGCGTGCGCTGGCCTTGCGCCCGGCCGTGCTGCTGATGGATGAGCCGTTCGCCGCGCTCGACGCCATGACCAAGGCGACATTGCAGGACGAGCTGCACCGGCTGCACGACGCGACCGGATCGAGCTTCGTGTTCGTCACCCACGACATCGAGGAGGCGGTCTATCTCGGCGACCGCGTCGCCGTCATCACCGGCGCGCCGGGCCGGATCGAGCGCATCGTGGCGGTCGATCTGCCGAAGCCGCGGGATCAGATCGTCACGCGGCAGATGCCGGAATTCCTCGAACTGCGCTACCTGCTGCATCAGGCGATCGGGCAGAGCGGGCATGCGTGACCTGGCGCGGATTCTTGCGCGCATCAATTGGCCGGGACTCTGCAACCATCGCTCTCGGGTTCGTGCTTTGGGAAATCCTGCTGCGGGCGGGGCTGGCGCAGTATCAGAATTTACCGACGCCGTCCGCGATCGCCGGTGGTCTCATCGAAATCGCAAGCAGCGGGCAGCTCGTGACCGATGCGCTGCACACGCTGCGCTCGGTCCTGGTCGGCTGGGTGGCGGCGGTCGTCGCCGGCGTCGCGTTAGGGCTGCTGCTCGGCGCCTCGGCGGAGCTGCGACGCTATTGCCTGGCCTCGATCGAGGTACTGCGGCCGATGCCGGGCATCGCCTTCGCGCCGGTGGCGCTGCTGCTGTTCGGCTTCTCGCTGCAGATGGAATTGATGGTGATCATCTTGCCCGCGCTCTGGCCGGTGCTGATCAACACCATGGGCGCGGTGATGGGCGTTCATGCCCGCCTGTTCGAGGTCGGGCGGACGTTTCGGCTCTCGCGCGGCGAGATCCTGCGCAAGATCATGCTGCCGGCCGCGCTGCCGGGCGTGCTTGTCGGCGCCCGGCTGAGCATGACGCTGGCGCTGGTGCTCGCGATCGTGGCCGAAATGGTCGGCAATCCCGCCGGGCTCGGCTACGCGGTGGTGCGCGAGCAGCAGGCGATGCGCCCGGAACTGGTCTTTGCCTACGTGGTCGCGATCGGCGCGCTCGGGGTGATCCTGAACGCGGCCCTCACCGGGACCGTCGCACTCCTGTTCCCCGCCGCCTCCGGCCGGCTGCGCGAGGCGGGCTGATGAATTCGCCGCCGGCACCCCGCCGTCTCGCCCGGCAGCTGCGCTCGATGCTGGCAAGTCTGCCGCCCGCGCGCGGGTTGCTGCCGCTGATCCTGCTGCTCGTCGCGTGGCAGCTCGTGCAGCCGGGACCATCGCCCTATTTCCCGGGGCCGTCGCAATGGTGGAAGGCGACGATCGCCCTGTTCGACCGCCAGCATCTTTTCGCCGCCTTCGGCGCCACGACGCTGAGCTTTCTCGAAGGGCTCGCGCTCGCGATCCTCATCGGCAGCGCGCTTGGCGTGCTCGTCGGCATTTCGCGCCGGGCGGATCGCGCGCTGCAGCCGCTGTTCGAATTCATGCGCGCCATTCCACCGCCGGTGACGGTCCCGATCGCTTCGCTCCTGATCGGCTACAGCCAGAGCATGAAATTGACGGTCATCGTCCTCTCGGGGCTGTGGCCGATCCTGCTGAATGCCACCTCGGCCGTGCGTCAGATCGATCCGTTGCTGCTCGATGTCGCGCGCTCGTTCCGCCTGACGCCCTGGCAGCGAATGAAACGAATCATTCTTCCCGCCATCGTGCCGTCGCTGCTGCTCGGCATCCGTATCGCCATCCCGCTCGCGATCGTGGTGACGCTGCTGGTGGAAATGCTGACCTCGCTCCCTGGGATCGGCGCGCTGATGATCACGTCGCAACGCAATTATCAGTCGAGCGAGGTCTATGCACTGCTGGTCCTGGTCGGACTGTTCGGGTTCGTCGTCAATGACTTGTTCGCCGTCATCGAAGGCGTGATCATGCGCCGCTGGCCCCCGCCGGCATGATCCCGCGCGCAAAGAGAGTGCAAGATGCAGGTTGGCTTCTTCTTCTGGCCCTACACCCTCAAGCTCTGCGAGAAACTTGCCGAGCGGGCCGACCGCTATGGCTATGCCATGATCGGCATCGCCGACACGCCGGGAAACGCCATGGATCCCTGGGTCTCGGCGACGATCGTCGCGCGCGCCTCGCAGCGCACGCGCGTTGCGCTCTGCGTCACCAATCTGCTGACCCGGCATCCCGCCGTCAGCGCCGCCGCCATCGCCTCGCTCGACCACGTCTCCAACGGGCGCGCGGTGCTCGGCATCGGCGCCGGCCACAGCGGCACCAAGAATGTCGGGTTGCCGAAGTCGCGCGCGAAGGACCTCGCCGAGGGGGTGACCTTCATCAAGACGCTGCTGCGCGCAAGGCCGGCGAGCCTCGGCGCGGCTGCCGCGCATCTGCCGTGGATCAAGCGCGCGCCGCCAGTCTTTCTCGCCGCCTCGCATCCCAAGCCGCTGCAGGCCGCCGGGGCGACCGCCGACGGCGTGTTCGCCAATTACGGCCTGGCAGCCGAGAACATCCGCGATTCGCAAGCGGATATCCTCGCGGGCGCCCAGGCCGCCGGCCGCGCGGCGGATGACATCGAAATCTGGCAGATCGCGGCGCTCGACTGCAACGAGGACCGCAATGCGGCGCGCGGCAAGGTCGGCGCCATGCTCGCCTTCCTGGCCGGCTACGTGATCGGCGACAAGCATCTGGAAACGCGCGGCGTTCCCGAGCCGCTGCGGGCGCCGCTGCTCGAATTGCGCTCCCGCTACAGCACCCGGCCGGGTGAAGCCGACATCAAGCTCGTCGAGGAGCTCGGCTTGTTCGACTATCTGTCGCGGCGGCTGTCGATCTGCGGCAACCCGCAAGATTGCCTGGCCCAGGCGCTTGCCGCCAAGGCGGCCGGCGCCAAACGGCTGATGCTCACCGTCAGCCTCGCCTCCGACCCCGTGCGCACCGTCGAATTGTTCGGCGAGCACGTGCTTCCGAAACTGTGATGGAAGGGGATATTCGTGCCTGACATCGAAATCGGCGGCGCCACGCTTCACTATGCGACGTCGGGGGCGGGAGAGCCGATCCTGCTGATTCCCGGCCTCGGGCTGGATCACGGCTACTACCGGCTCGGCGCTGCGATCCTGTCCCGGCACATGCGGGTGCTTGCGGTCGATCCGCGCGGAATCGGCGGCTCGACCAAATCACCGCCGCCTTACAGCGTCGAGGGCTGGGCCGACGACTTTGCCGTCATGATCGACCGGCTCGGATTCGGTCCCATCCATGTCCTGGGCTCTTCGCTCGGCGGCGCGATGGCGCTCGCCTTGGCGCAGAGCCATCCCGGCCGGGTGAAATCGCTGATCGTGGTCGGCGGGTTCAGCGAGCTTGATCGCGCGAGCGAGCTCAACTTCCGCCTTCGCCTGCGATTGATCCAGAAGCTCGGCATGAGCGACGAGGTCGCCGACTACATGGGCCTATGGACGCTCACCCGCAAATTCATCAATTCCGACGCCGGCTACGCGATCATGCGCGCCAATCAGGCGAGCATTCGCGCCAACTCGGCGGAAAGCTACGGCGCATTCGTGGAGGCGCTGCTCAAATGGGGCCGCTGCCAGCCCGGACAGGAGCAGGAGGCGAAATTCACCGTCTTGCTCGGGTCGATCGGAGTGCCGACATTGGTCGTCACGTCCGACAACGACCATCTCATCCCGAAGGAATTGAGCGAGCTCATCGCAACGCGCATTGCCGGGGCGAAACTCGCGGTGATGCCCGGCGCCGGTCACATTCCGTTCATGGAGCAGCCCGGCGAAGTCGTGCGCATCGTGGTCGAATTCATCGACGGCCTCGGTCCCTGATCGAGGCGTCTACCGGCGGATCGAATCCGTCGGGCTCACAGCGCCTTCTGCCCGGGTCAATCGCCCAATGCCTGCATCTTGTCCAAGCCGTCGAACATTTGCAGCGTGAGGCCGTGACCGGTCGTCCCGCTGGCGCTCGCGCCCCAGGGCGCTCCTTGCGCCAGGAAACGGGCTCCGAACGATTGGGTCGCAGCGCCCTGCCAGTCGGCATAGCTCTTCGATCCGTCCGCGCCGATGGCGGCGCCCTCGGCCGCGATCGACGGCTGAGGGATGACCTGCGTCGGAATGGTATGGGCTGCGGCCGCGCCGAGACCGGCGAGCGTGAGTGCCGCAACCATCAATTTGATGATCGCTTGCATTACGATTTTCCTTGATTGAGAGCCGGCATAAGCCTGCGAGGCTCGCCGGCGGCTGTGTGCCCTCGGACCCTAGATAGGTGTCTTATGCTGCGCTGCAACAAGCAGAAGCCTCCGCCCCAGTCATGCGTAACACGCATGCCTCAACGCGTTGATTCCATTTGTCAATCCGCGCAAGGGTCCGGGGATGGCGGGCAGCAGCGCGCGCCCGGTTCCTACCCCGCAGCGCTCCAACCACCCCCATATCGGTCCCCCGAGCAGCAGCAGCGCTGCGGACCGAACGCATCGAACAAGTGGGCGGACAAGGCGGCCGGCGAGGCTACTTCTTGATTCGGTAGCCGGTCCTGAACGTCCACCAAACCACCGCCAGGCATATGACGAGAAACAGGATCGTCATCGCCAGGCTCACGGCCACGCTCACGTCGGCAGTCTCGAAGAAGCTCCAGCGGAAGCCGCTGATCAGATAGACCACCGGGTTGAACAACGCGACCGTCTGCCAAAGCGGCGGCAGCACGTTGATGGAGTAGAACGTGCCGCCGAGAAACGTCAGCGGCGTGATGACCAGCAGCGGCACGACCTGCAATCTTTCGAAACCATCGGCCCAGATCCCGAGAATGAAGCCGAAAAGGCTGAAGGTCACGGCCGTGAGGAGCAGGAACGCTAGCATCCAGCCCGGATGGGCGATGCGCAGCGGCACGAGCAGCGCCGACGTCGCCAGAACGACCAATCCGAGGATGATGGATTTGGTGGCCGCCGCCCCGACATAGCCGAGCACGATCTCGAAGTACGAGATGGGCGCCGACAGGATCTCGTAGATCGTCCCGGTGAACCTGGGGAAGTAGATGCCGAACGACGCGTTCATGACGCTCTGCGTCAGCAGCATCAGCATGATCAATCCGGGCACGATGAAGGCCCCGTAGGTCACGCCCTCGATCTCGGTGATGCGCGAGCCGATGGCCGCGCCGAACACCACGAAGTACAGCGACGTCGAAACCACCGGCGACACGATGCTCTGCAGCAGCGTGCGTCCGGTGCGCGCCATCTCGAAGATGTAGATTGCGCGTACGGCCCGCAGATTCATTGTCTTTGGCTCACCAGGTTCACGAAGATGTCTTCGAGCGAGCTTTGCGTGGTATGCAGATCCTTGAATCTGATGCCCGCGAGATTGAGATCCTTGAGCAAGGCGGTGATGCCGGTGCGCTCGCCCTGGGTGTCGTAGCTGTAAACCAGTTCGCTGCCGTCGCCCGCCAGGGTCAGGTGATGCGCGGCGAGCCCGTCCGGCACGGCGTCGAGACGCTTGTGCAGCTGGAGCGTCAATTGCTTCTTGCCCAGCTTGCGCATGAGCTCGGCCTTGTCCTCGACCAGGATGAGTTCCCCGTTGTGAATCACGCCGATCCGGTCGGCCATGTCCTCGGCCTCTTCGATGTAATGGGTGGTGAGGATGATGGTCACCCCCGAAGCGCGCAGGGATCGCACGACCTGCCACATGTCCTTGCGCAGTTCGACGTCGACGCCGGCGGTCGGTTCGTCGAGGAACAGGATCTGCGGTTCGTGCGACAGCGCCTTGGCGATCAGCACCCGGCGCTTCATGCCGCCGGAGAGCGTCATGATCTTGCTGTCCTTCCTGTCCCATAAGGACAGCTCGCGCAGCACCTTGGCGACGTAGTCGGGGTTGTAGGGCTTGCCGAACAAGCCGCGGCTGAAGGACACCGTCGCCCACACCGTCTCGAATGCGTCTGTTGTCAGCTCCTGCGGTACGAGACCGATCATCGCGCGGGTGACACGGTAGTCCTTGACGATGTCATGACCGGCGATCGACACCGTGCCCTCCGATGAAGTCACGATTCCGCAGATGATGCTGATCAGCGTCGTCTTGCCGGCGCCGTTCGGGCCCAGCAGGGCAAAGATCTCGCCGCGCCGAATGTCCAGATTGATGCGCTTGAGCGCCCGGAACCCGGAAGCGTAGGTCTTGGAAAGATTCGAGATGGAAATGATCGGCTGCATGGCAGGAACAACGGCTGAGGGGAGCGACGATCGCTGGTGCAAGGCGTCTATAAGGCCGAATGTGGCGGATGGAGGGAAGACGTCGACTGGTCTAAATGCGGCTGGCTGCTGGTCGGCCGCAGATGCCCCGCTGCATGCACAATAGCACGCGCCAACAACTGTTCGGAGCGCTTCCAAGCGCATCCGCCCCGGGTGGCGCGGTCGCCTCAGGGCACCGCCCGCGCCTGCAACTCGTCGATCGCCGCCAGCACGCGCTCCGGCGTGGCGGGGGCGTCGAGGCGCGGCGCCAGGCGATGATCTCCGAGGCTCGCGATGGCGTCCCTGATTGCCAGCCACACCGATATCGCCAGCATCAGCGGCGGCTCGCCGATGGCCTTGGAGCGGAAGACGGTCGCTTCGCGGTTCGGCGCGTCGCTCAGGATGCGGGCATTGAAGATCGGCGGCACGTCGCGGCTGCCGGGAATCTTGTAGGTCGACGGCCCGTGGGTGCGCAGCCGCCCTTCGGCATCCCACCACAGTTCCTCGGTTGTGAGCCAGCCCATGCCCTGGACGAACGCGCCCTCGATCTGGCCGAGGTCGATCGCCGGATTGAGCGAGCGGCCGCAATCCTGGATGAGCTCGGCGCGCAGCACGCGCGATTCGCCGGTCAGCGTATCGATCGCGACCTCGGCGGCGGCGGCGCCGTAGACGAAATAGTAAAACGGCCGCCCGGTATTGGTGGCGAAATCCCAGTGAATCTTGGGTGTGCGGTAGAAGCCCGCGGCCGACAGCGACACCCGCTTCTCCCACGACAGCGCCGCGAGCTCGGCGAACGACAGGCTGCGGTTGCCGGCGTAGACGCGGTTCGAGGCAAAGGCGATGTCACCGGCCGGCACCGCGAAGTGTTCGGCCGCCACCTCGGTCATGCGCGCTTTGATCTGCTCGCAGGCATTGAGCGCCGCCATGCCGTTGAGATCGGAGCCGGAGGATGCCGCCGTCGCCGAGGTGTTCGGCACCTTCGCGGTGCTGGTCGCCGAGACCCGGACATGATCGAGATCGATGGCGAACATCTCGGCCACGACCTGCGCAACCTTGGTGAACAGCCCCTGCCCCATCTCGGTGCCGCCGTGGTTGAGCACCACGCTGCCGTCGGTATAGACGTGGACCAGCGCGCCCGCCTGATTGAGCGCGGGACGGTTGAACGAGATGCCGAACTTGACCGGCATGGTGGCGAGGCCTTTTTTCACCACCGGGCTCTGGTCGTTGAAATTCGCGATCTCGCGCCGCCAGGCCGTCAGGTGGACGGTGCGGTCGAGCTCGTCGACCACGCGCTCGATGATGTTGTCCTCGACGGTCATGCCGTAGGGCGTGACGTCGTTGCGGCCGACGCCGTAGAAGTTTCGTCGCCGGACCGTATCGACGGGGAGGCCGAGCCGGCGCGCGACGACGTCGATCACCGTTTCGATCGCCAGCATGCCCTGCGGCCCACCATAGCCGCGGAAGGCCGTGTTCGACACGGTATTGGTTTTGCATGGCAGTCCGCGCAAGCGGACGTTGGGAAGAAAGTAGCAATTGTCGGCATGGCAGAGCGCGCGGGTGAGCACGGCCGGCGTGTGGTCGGCCACGTTGCCGCCGTCGGCGGCGAGCGTGAGATCGAGGGCGAGAAGATGCCCGTCGCCATCGAAGCCGACGTCGTAGCGGATCAGGAACGGATGGCGCTTGCCGGTCGCGCGCATGTCGTCGTCGCGCGGCAGGCGGAGCTTCACCGGCCGCCGCGCCTTCCAGGCGAGCACGGCGGCAATGCCGGCGATGATGGTCGCCTGGCTCTCCTTGCCGCCGAACGCCCCGCCCATCCGCCGCACCTCGACGGTGACGGCGTTGAAAGGCAGGCCGAGGAGATGCGCGACCCCGTGCTGGACTTCGGTCGGATGCTGGGTCGAGCTCCACACTTGCATCTCGGAGGCCTCGCCCGGGATCGCGAGCGCAATCTGGCCCTCGAGATAGAAATGGTCCTGACCGCCGCAGCGCAGTTCGCCGCAAAGGCGATGCGGCGCGGCTGCGAGCGCGGGGGTGACCTCGCCGCGGATCATGATCTGTGCAGGCGAAACATAGCTTTCGCGCGCAATCGCCGCTTCGACCGTCAGGATGGCGGGAAGCGGCTCGTAGGCAACGTCGATCAGCTTCGCCGCCGCGCGCGCCTGATCGAGCGTCGCCGCGGCGACCGCCGCAACCGGCTGGCCTTCGTATTCGACGACTGCCGCGGCGAGCGCCGGCTCATCGCTGCGGATCGGGGCGATGTCGTTCTTGCCGGGAATGTCGGCGGCCGTGATGGCGGCGGTCACGCCGGGTCCGGCGAGCGCACGGGACAAATCGATGTGGCAGATGCGGGCATGGGCATGCCGGCTCAGCACCAGGGCTGCTTCGAGCGTTCCCGGCGTGGTCGGGACATCGTCGAGGTATCGCGCCGCGCCGGTGACATGCCCGACCGCGCTGTCATGGCGCACCGCGGCATGCACGCCGCCGCGAATTCGTGCCAACAGCTCGTTCATAGCGCCTCCACCCGCATCGGCATGGCCAGGGACGTTTCGAGCTGGAAGCGACGCAACAGGCCGGCCGCCGCGCGCAGGCGATACTCGGCGCCGCCGCGATGATCGGCGATCGGCGTGAAGTCGCGCGCCAGCAACGCGCCGATATCTGCGAGCGAGGCCGGCGTCCAGGATCGGCCTCTCATCGCCGCTTCAGCGCTCGTCGCCCGCGTGGCGCGCGCCGCCATGCCGCCGTAAGCCGCCCGCAATTCCCGGACCTTGCCGCCGTCCAGCTCGAGCCGAAAGGCGGCGATGACGGTCGAAATGTCCTGATCGTAGCGTTTGGACAGCTTGTAGACGGCAAAATCCTGCTCCGCTGCGAGGAAAGGAATGTGGATCGCCGCGATGACTTCGCCCGGCGCGAGCGCGGTCTTGCGGTACCCGGTGATGAAGGATTCCAAGGCCAACACGCGCTCGCCGGCGCGCGATGCGAGCGTCACCCTGGCATCGAGCGCGATCAGGCAGGGAATCGTGTCCCCGATCGGCGAGGCGGTCGCGAGATTGCCGGCGATGGTTCCGAGGTTGCGAATTTGCCGCGAGCCGATGCGGCGGACGAGAGCCCCGAAGGACGGAAAGTGCCGATCGAAGTGAGGCAATGCTTCGGTGTAGGTCACGGCGCCGCCGATCTCCAGCGCGTCGGCACCGGTGGTGATCCGGCGCAGCTCCTGGACGGCCGCGAGCGCGATCACGATCGGTAGGGCCTCGCGATCCTTGCTCACGCGCAACCCGAGATCGGTGCCGCCGGCGAGCAGGACGGCATCGGGGTCCTGCGCCATCGCCGCGAGCAGCGCCGCGAGCGAGCGCGGCGCGAGAAAGACCTGCCCGCCGTAGCGATAGTCCGCGCATGGCGATAGCGCCGAGAGCGCATCCGCCAGCGCCGGTGCCTCGGAAACGAAGCGATCGGGGCCTCCTCGCGCGATGCGCCGACACGCCTCCACGATCGAGCGATAACCGGTGCAGCGGCAGAGATTGCCGGCAAGCGCTTCATGAATGATCGCGTTGTCCGCCGGTTCGCGGCCGTGATGGAAGGCGAACATCGCCATCACGAAGCCGGGCGTGCAGAAGCCGCACTGCGTGGCATCGGTGTCGATCATCGCCTGCTGCACTGGATGAAGCGTGCCGTCCGGCGCCGCCAAGCCCTCGACCGTGAGGACGGCGCAATTGTCGATCTGCGGCAGCATCATCAGGCAGGAATTCACCGCCCGGAATTGCAGCGATCCGTCGACGCTGCGGCCAAGGACAATGGAGCAGGCGCCACAATCGCCCTCCGCGCAGCCTTCCTTGGTTCCGGTGAGATGCGCACGGGTGCGAAGCCAATCGAGCACGGTCATGGTGGGCGGCGCATTGTCCTCGCCGCAAGGCTTTCCGTTCAACAGGAACCGCACCGCTGTCATGGCAAGTGCTCACATCGTATCCCGCGCCGTGAAGGCGGCAACCGGAGACATGGCTTGCAAGGCCCCCACCAAGCCGCGCCCCCGCGAACGACAGCATTGCGAATGACGGCCCTCGCCTTGCAACGCACGGGCTTGCACACTTTTTTGGCGTCAACCGCCGCACGGCCCTTGGCAGGATCGGGCTCGTCCGGCAACATCGCCCAGCGTTCTGCCAACACCACCATCCGGCCTTCCGGAGCGCTCCGCCTGATTGTTGCGCCCGGGCTGGCACGAATGGTGCATTTACGGCGCTCGACGCCGCCCTGCGGCGAAAGGCGAGGCGACGATCCAGAATGGCGCTTTGCTCCGCGAGCGGCAACCCACCGACAAGAGGGAGAGGTGAAACCGTGAGACCCGCAGCCAGATCCGGAGCCCGACCCGCAGCGCCGCAGCCGCGTGCCATTGTCGCAGTCGCGGGGCTCGGGATCGTGCTTGCAACCGCGGCGTTGCAACCGGCTTTCGCGCAAGCTCCGGAAAAAGTGACGGTGCGCTTCACCTGGAAGCTCAAAGGCGAGTATGCGCCGCTCTTCGTCGCCTTGGACAGGGGCTACTACAAGGCCGAAGGTCTCGATGTCGATCTCGCCGAAGGCTCCGGTGCCCAGACCGTGCTCAAATTGCTGGCCAGCGGCAACGAGAAATTCGGCTACGGCCCGGCGGTTTCCGCCGCGCAGGCCGTGAGCCAGGGGCTGCCGGTCAAGGTCGTCGCGCTCTACCAGACCAAGGCGCCGATGGGGGTGATCTCCTTCCCCGACGTGCCGCTCAAGGCGCCGAAGGATCTCGAAGGCAAGCGGCTGGCGATATCGGTCGGCGAGACCTTCGGCGACATGCTGGGCCCGTTCACCCGGATCAACAATGTCGACATCGGCAAGATCCAGCAGATCCAGATGGATGCTTCCGCCCGGACCGCCCAGTTCCTCACCCGCAAGATCGACGTGATGTCGGTTTATCTCAGCAACGAATGGCCGCAAATCGAAAAGCGTGCCGGCGTGAAGTTCAATGTCTTGCGAGTCTCGGATTTCGGCTTGAACCTGCTGGGCGCGTCGATGATCGTCGGCAATGCGTTCGCCGAGCAGAATGCGGAGACCGTCAAGAAGCTTCTGCGCGCGACCGCCAAGGGCTATCGCGATGCCATGGCCGATCCGAAGGCGGCAGCCCAGACCATGGCCAAGTACCTGAAAGTGCCCGAGGACCCCGAGGTTCTCGAACGGCAGGTCGAAGCGACGGTCGTGTCCACCAACGCGCCGGCGGGCAAGCCGATCGGCTGGCAGGACGCGGCGGATTGGCAGGCCAACCTGACGCTGCTGAAGGAAACGGGCGCCATATCCGAGGTGAAGCCGCTGAGCGCGTACTATACCAACCAGTATCTGCAGTAGGATCGCCCTTGACCCCGTGAGCCCATGGGGTGGGCAAAGGCGCGAGCCCCGACGTCAGCTCTCGCCGCACAAACGATCCAGCGCCGTGCCCACGCGCGATCGCCCGACGCGGGCGATGTTGACGCGTGGGCAAAGGCGCGCTCCGCCTTACGCGTTGGAGCGATCGATGTTGCACCCTTGGCCCTACGGTTCTCTCATTCCCTCGTGAAGAGATCATCATGACCATCATCGCCGCGACGTCGTCTGCGCCCTCCGGCCGGCTTGCCGCATGGATCGGCCGCAACGGTCCGGTGCTGGCGATCTTCGCCGTCGTGTTCGCACTGTGGGAGGCCGCAGTCCGCGCCCTCGCCGTGCCGGACTACATCCTGCCGAGCCCGTCGGTGATCGTCGCCAAGATCGTCGTGTCCTGGCAGCTGCTGCTCGTGAACGCGTTCGTGACCTTGCAGGAGATCCTGCTCGGCTTCGGGCTCAGCGTCGTCATTGCCATCCCGCTCGCGGTCGCGGTGGTCTATTCACGCATCTTCGAGCGTGTCGCATTTCCCTTCATGGTATCGCTGCAGACCATTCCCAAGGTCGCGCTCGCGCCCATCCTGGTGATATGGCTGGGCTACGGCATCATGCCCAAGGTGATGGTCGCCTTTCTGATCTCGTTCTTTCCCATCGTCATCAATTCCGTGATCGGCATGCGCTCGGCCGAAAAGGAGATGATCTACCTCGTGCAATCGATGGGCGCGAGCGAGCTCACGACCTTCCTCAAGATCAGGCTTCCGAAGGCGTTGCCGTCGATCTTCGGCGGGCTCAAGGTCGGGATGGGACAGGCGGTGGTGGGAGCGACCGTCGGCGAATTCATCGCGGCCGAGTACGGATTGGGCTATCTCCAGCTCATCGCCCAGGTCCGGCTCGATACCCCGCTGCTGTTCGCCGCCGTCGTCGTGCTCTCGCTGCTGGGCGTGCTTCTGTTCAACGCCGTGGCCTGGGCCGAGCGCATCGCGCTGCCGTGGAGCCGCGTGGCCACGGAAGTGGCAGAGTAGGATCGTGCACAACATGATCGGCGACGATCGGCTCGGACGAGGCGCCGCCGGAATCTCGCGCGGGGGTGCCGATCAGGATTTCCGCCGTCACCAAGCGCTACCTGAGCGCCCGCGGCGGCGAGGTTCACGCGCTCGGCGAGATCGATCTCTCCATCGGTGCTGGCGAATTCGTGTCGATCGTCGGACCGAGCGGCTGCGGCAAGAGCACCCTGCTGATGCTCGTTTCCGGCTTGATCCCGCCGACCACCGGCGTGATCGAGGTTGGCGGCATGCCGGTGAAGGGCGCGGTCGGCAACGTCGCGGTCGTCTTTCAGCGCGACGTTCTGCTCGACTGGCGCACCGTGCTCGCGAACGTGCTGCTGCCGGTGGAAATCAAGAAGCTCGACCCAGCGACCCATCGCCGAAAGGCGCGGGATCTGCTGCGTTCGGTCGGGCTGGAGGAGTTCGAAGACAAGTATCCGGCGGAACTGTCGGGCGGCATGCGACAGCGCGTTGCGATCTGCCGCGCGCTCGTGCAAGACCCGGGGCTGTTGCTGATGGACGAACCTTTCGGTGCGCTCGACGCGCTCACGCGCGAGCAGATGAACCTCGATCTCCAGCGCATGTGGCTGCGCGACCGCAACACCGTGCTCTTCATCACCCACAGCATCGAGGAAGCAGTCCTGTTGTCCGACCGCGTGGTGGTGATGTCGTCGCGCCCGGGCCGCATCGCCGACATCGTCACCAACGACCTGCCCCGTCCGCGCGGTGCCCACACCCGCAGCGAGGCGCGCTTCGTCGAGCACGTGGAGCGGATCCGGCGCCACTTTCTGGCGCTGGGCGTGCTGTCGGAGACATGAGCGGGCGACCGGCGCGCCACTTCCCTGCGCCCGCCGCCCAATGAGCGGCATCGCGAGGTCGCGCGCTCCTACCTGGCTTCCGGTTGCGCTCCGACGCGGGAAATCCCGACATCCGCCTTGGCAGCCAATTGCAGAAGCGGCCTGGGGCTCACGGATACCACGCCCATGAAGGGCCGATCGTGCGCAAGGATCACAAACAGCGCCACCGCAGCGGCCAGCGCGCACAGGTTCGCGGCCAAAATTTGAGTTCCACCATGGTCGTTGTAGACCAATACGACGGCCACCAGCGTGATCGCGACGAGGACCGTCAAAGCAAGCCATAGGACACCGGACAAACCCGAGCTCGCCAACGTCAACCGCGCAAGGCGAGCGCTGCGTGCTTCGAAAATCTGCGGCAGCAACATCGTTGAGACAGGCGAGGAACCCGGCGCGACGGCTTCGTGCGACAGCTCGGAGATCAGGCTCACGAGCGCGCGGTCCGAGACCGCGTAGAGCGGATCGTCCATGTCGACCTGCCGCGCCATCGCCGGCCATTCGTGCTCCGCCGCCGCCTTCGCGTAGCCGATCACGCCCGCTCTGACCTTGGCTGCCCGCTCCGGGGGCAAGCCGTCCGCGAGGGCCAGCACATTTTCGAGCGCGAGCGCCTCGCGTTGCACCGCGCTGCGCGCCTGAACCCAATCGTTCCAGATCCCCGCGGCCGCGAACGAGAGCATGAGCGCGAACATGATGCTGGTCACGGTGACGAGATCGTGGATAGGCACCGATTTCGCGGGATCAAATCCGAACAACCTGATGCCGAGCCGAACCAGACCAAGTATCGCCCAGCATAGAACAAGCCCGAGACCGACCGTCGCCGCGAATAAGCTCGGAAGTGGAAGGTTTTGAAGAAAATCGAGCAATGACATGAGCAGTGCTCACGCTGTTGGGAGGCGGCGACGCCACCACCCGCCATCATACGCCCACCCGCTCGAAGTGGACCAGCAAACTCCGGACAAAGGCCGATCTTCGTTAACGCAGCAGGCCGAAGGCGAACCAGCAGCCGCTGCAGATGCGCTAGCGCATGTTCCGGAAAAGTGGGAACCGGTTTTCCGAACAGAACATGCGCAAAATCGAAGAATCTAGAGCGCATCACGATTTGATCCAATCGGGATGCGCTCTAAAGGCCCGAACATTCAGCACGCATCCGTCAACGCGGGCATATTGGACGCGAGATCATGCCAGGGCAGGCCCCGCGACCTGCCGCCCGGCCTTGAACACGATGCGCGCGGTCGGTCGCCGCGCCAGCGCGTCGTCGAAAGACGACGCCGGGATGAGGACGAGATCGGCGGGATCTCCCTCCTCGATCGCGCGGCGTCCATCGCAGATGGCGGCGATGAGGTCCGCCGGATCGTCGAGGTGCGCCGCGATCGCGGCTAACAGCGCGGTCTCCAGCATGTCGCCGTCGCCGAACGGGTAGAACCAGTCCCTGACATTGTCGGTTCCGCAGCGGACGCCGACGCCGGCGGCGAGCAGTTCGCGTGCAAGCGTCAGGCCGCGCCGGATCGGGCTGCGATCACCGCGATCCTGCAGGAACAGATTGGCCGCCGGCAGGGCCACGACCGTGACGCCGGCGCGGGCGAGCTTTTCGATGAGCCTGCTCGCGGCCGTCGCGTCGAGCGTCGCCAGCACGCACATGTGGCTCAGCGTCACGCGGCCTTGCAGGCCGCGCGCGATGACCGCCTCGGCGACCAGACCCGACAGCATCCTGTCCGGCTCGAGGTGCTCGTCGAGATGGATGTCAACCCGCAGCCCGGATTGCTCCGCCAGATCGAGCAGCGCCGCCAGCGCGCGCGGCGGGTCGGCGCTGGCATTGAGGCTGGCACCGAGCAAGTCGGCGCCCATCCCGACCGCGCGCTTCAGTCGGTCGACCGCCGAGGACTCGCCAAGATCGTTTCTCGAGGTCGAGAACGCGATGACGTCGACGTCGAGCCTGTCGGCCATCTGCCGCTTTGCCGCCAGGACGCCCTGCATCGACCGCAGCTCGACGATGGCGTCGACGTCGGTGTGCGTGCGCATGCGGGTGACCCCGTAGCCGAGCGACCGCTCGAACAAGCGCGTGGCCCGCGCCTCCACGTCGCCGGCGGTGAACGCCGCGCGCGCCGCGGCCGCCGCCGCCAGCGCATCCGCGAACGAGCGCGGGCGGAACGATTGCACGGTGTAGGCGCGATCGGCATGGGCGTGCAGATTCACCAGGCCCGGCAGCGCAAGCCAAGCCGCTTCGCTGGTTTTCTCGACCGGACGAATGGCCGCGATCGATCCGTTGCGCAACGTCACGCTGAACACGCCGCCGCGGCCCGGCAGGGAGACTGAGTCTATCGTCACTTCGTTCGGCATCGGCGGGCGCTCTGGGTTCGCAGCAGCAGCCGCTCCCCATCCCGGCGCACAATGACGCGTAGGGTGGGCAAAATCGCCTGCTGAGAAGCAACAAATCGTATTCGTAGCGCTAGCGATTTTGCCCACGCGAACGAACGCGTGGGCATTGCGCCCGCACGCTAGTGCTGATGATAGAACCGGCAGCGCGCAATGCCCACCCTACGGATCTCGGTGTTGGCTCTACAGTGGCCGCTCAATACCCCTGCGGGCCGAACACCTCGATGCCGAAACGGCGCTCGAGCGCGCGGCCAAAGCGATATTTCATCTCCGGTCCCTCGTAGGTCATCGGCGGAGTGCGCAGGAAGCCGGTTTCCGGCGCGACCTGCAGCACGGTCAGCGAGGGGCCGTCCTCGGCGGCGATGGCGGGCAATTGCCGCTCCAGATCGTCGAGCGCTGCGATCGTGCGCGCGCGGGGAAATCCCGCGGCGCGCGCGATGGCGGCATAGTCAGCGCGGCCCTCATTCACCATCGGCAGCGCGCCCACGGTCTGGTAGACGCCGTTGGCGACGACGAAATGCTTGAGGTTCGTCGCCGACTGGGACGCCTCGGTCAGCAGGCAGCCGAGATTCATGCACAGCGAACCATCGGCATTGATCAGCCAAACCGGCACCTGCGGCAGCGACAGCGCGAGCCCGAGCGCAAAGCTCGCGGCAAAGCCCATGGCGCCATGCATGTAGAAGCTGTCTTCGCCCTTGGTCGCAGCCCACCATTCGTTGGCCGCCATCCCCAGCGCGCAGACCGCGACCGCCTCGCCGCGATGGCGGGCGAGAACATCGATCGCCTCGCGGGCCCTCATGATGCCCCCTCCCCTTTCACCAGCCGCCGGGTGAGGAACAGGACGAACGGCCGCTTCTGCATCCGGCAGGTTTCGAACGCGTCGGGAATCGAGCCCACATCATCCGGCCGATCGATGATGTGATAGGGAAAGTCCAACGTCTGCAGCAAAGGGATGGTGCGCCGGCCCTGCACCTCCTGGTAGATGCGGTGGTCGTCGATCGAGCCGCGCTGGCTCACGATCAGGAAGACGGGAATCTGGTGGCGCAGGTTGAGGGTCGCGAGCTCGCCGGTGCAGGTGAGGAGACCGGTCGCGCCCATCAGCGCCACCGAACGCACACCGCCGAAGAATGCGCCGCTGCAGATCGCGATCGCCTCCGCCTCGCGCGCCACCGGCACGTGGCGGATCCGGTTGTCGCTCGCGATGCGCTCGATCAGCGGAGCGACCCAGTCGTCGGGCAGCGAGGCGGCGATCCTGATGCCGCATTTGGTCAGCTGCTCGTGAATTCGCGCGGTCACATCCGTCATCGATCGATCCAGCTGTTCAACCCGTCGCCGCGCCCGCTCACGGCGCCGCGGCGATGACCTCGACCTCGACCAGAAACTCGGGCCGCGAGAATCCGGAGACGATCATCAGCGTGGAGGCCGGCGGCGGGTCTGCGATGTAGAGGTCGCGAACGCTCATATATCCCTTCAAATGCTCGCGCGAGACCACGAAGGAGTTGATGCGGACGATATCGGCGAACGCGAAGGACGCCGCCTCGAGCACGGCGCCGATATTGCGAAAGCAAAGATGCGTCTGCTCCTCGATGGTCGCGGGCACATGATCGTCGGGCGCGACGCCGAGCTGGCCCGAGCACACCAGGATGCGATGACCGGGCGGGACTTCCACGCCGTAGCTGTAGCGCGCGAACGGCGGGCGGATTGCTTGCGGCGTGATGTGTCTCATGGCGGCGGGTACACGTCAGGGTGGCAGTTGATGATTGAAGACGCAGCCGAAAGGACCGTCATTGTGTCTACGAAGGCCGATTTAGTCTACGTCATTCCGGGGCGCCGCGAAGCGGCAAGCCCGGAATCCATAATCGCGGACCCTGGTTATGGATTCCGGGCTCCTTTGCTGCACTCGGGACCCGGAATGACAGCCGAGGATAGGACTGAACGATCAGGCGGCAGCACGCCGGTCGGATGACAGGCAACGCTTTTCCTATACCATGACCTTCGCTTGCAACGTGAGTCCGCTCGATGGCCATTCCCGCTTCGTTACGCCAGGACTTGTGCGACATTCCGATTCTGGAGGACCCCGGGTCGCTGCGGATGCGAAGCCGCGATTTCTTCTGGTTCTCGCCGATCCTCAAGGAGGCATTGGAAGACAAGCGCGCCGACGTCGTCGCGGTGGCACGCGACAAGGCCGACGTCTTGCGCATCGCTGCGGCCTGCGCAAAGCACCGCGTGGCGCTCACCGTCCGCGGCGGCGGGACCGGAAACTACGGCCAGGCGGTGCCGCTCAAGGGCGGAGTCGTGCTCGACATGACCCGGCTCGACCAGGTGATCTGGCAGCGGCCCGCAGCCGGGCGCTTCGCCGCCGGCGCGCGCATGCTCGAGATCGATCGTGCGCTCGCGCCCGCCGGTCATGAGCTGCGCTTCTATCCGTCCACGCGCCAGCACGCGACCATCGGCGGCTTCGTCGCCGGCGGCGCGGCCGGGGCCGGCTCCTGCACCTGGGGACAGATCGCCGATCCCGGCGCCGTGCTCGCGGTCGAGGTGGTCACCGTCGAAGAGCAGCCCCGCCTCGTCGAGCTGCGCGGGCGTGACGTGCTCAAGGTGATGCACGCCTACGGCGTGAACGGCATCATCACCGAGGTCGAGGTGCCGCTTGCCCCAAGTCATCCCTGGTGCGAGCGGATCGCGACGTTTGCATCGCTCTCGGCGGCAGCACGTTTCGCCCACGCCTTCACCGAGTGCGACGGCATTGCCAAGAAGCTCGTGACCGTGCACGACCCGCAAGTGGTGCCCTATCTTCGGCGTCTCGCCCCCTATGCCGAAGCCGGGCAAGCCATGGCGATCCTGATGGTCTCGGAGCCGCAGGCCGAGTCGCTCGACTTGCTGGTGGCCGACCACGCGGGCGAGGTCACCTTCCGCCGCTCGGCCGAGGATGCGCGCAAGGCCGCGTTCGCCGAGAGTTCCGGCCTGCAGCCGCTCTACGAGTTCACCTGGAACCACACCACGCTGCACGCCATTCGGATCGATCCCTCGATCACCTATCTGCAGCTTCGCTTCCCGCCGGCCAACAATCTCGAGCTGGTCGACTGGGTGGCCGAGCGCTTCCACGGCGAGGTGCTGCTGCATCTCGAATTCCAGCGCCGCCTCGGCAAGGTGACCTGCTCGAGCCTCCCCCTGGTGCGCTACACCAGCGCGCAGCGGCTCGACGCCGTGATGGCGGAGCTCGAGGGCAAGGGCGTGGCGGTCTCCAATCCGCACACCTTCGTCCTCGACAATGCCGGCTGGAAACGGGTCGACGCGCCGCAGGCGGAGTTCAAGCGCATGGCCGATCCCTACGGCCTGATGAATCCGGGCAAGCTCAAGCACTGGCAGCAGCCGCACGACATGCAGGCGATGGCATGACGCTCATCCTCGCGCTCGGCACGTTCATCCTGATGCAGCTGCGCTGACGGACACCGGCGCACGGCCTTCCGGGTTCGCCGCGCGAGCATGGTATGGTTTGCCCACATGCGGTATCACATCGGCAAGAGTTGATGGCGGCGAAGGTTGCGTCATGACGGCCAAACGTTACTGGGCAGAGCTCAAGTCGAGCGAGTTCGCAGCCATCGATCCCAATTCCACGCTCGCGATCCTGCCGGTCGCCGCCACCGAGCAGCACGGCCCGCACCTTCCGGTCATGACCGACACCGCCATCGCGCAGGGCATGATCGAGACCGTGCTCGCCCGGCTCCCCGACGAGCTCCGCGTGCTGTTCCTGCCCATCCAGACCATCGGAAAATCCAACGAGCATCTACGCTCGCCGGGCACCATCACCTACTCGGCGGAGAACCTCATTCGCATCTGGTGCGAGATCGGCGAAGGCGTGCATCGCGCCGGCCTGCGCAAGCTCGTCATCGTCAATTCGCATGGCGGCAACACCGACGTGATCGGCATCGTCGCGCGCGAGTTGCGCGTGCGGCTCGGCCTGCTGGTCGCAACGACGCAGTGGCGCCGGTACGGCCTGCCGCCGGGACTTTATTCGCCGTTCGATGCAACCCATGGCATCCACGCCGGCGACATCGAGACCTCGCTCATGCTGCATTTCCGGGCCGACCTCGTCGACATGAGCAAGGCGAAATTCTTCACGTCCAAGGCCGCCACGATGGAGCAGGACTACACGCATCTGCGGCCGGCGGGCCAGCACGGCTTCGGATGGATCGCGCAGGACATCAACCGTGACGGGGCGGTGGGCGACGCCTCGGCGGCGACCGCGGACAAAGGCCGCCTGACCGCGGAGCATCAGGCCGACGGGTTCATCGCACTGCTGCGCGACGTGGCGCGGTTTCCGCTGGAGGAGTTGGCGTAAGGGTCCGCGCCCGCAGGATCGCGCCCGCCTGGTTTTCCCCGGCAAATGTCGAAACGAAACCCCGCCGCTCAGCGCGGCAGCGCCGCCGCGCCGCGGACGTGATCGATAACGGCGGAGGCGTCGGCCGGCGCTCGATTGCCCCGCCAGGCCACATGGCCGTCCGGCCGCACCAGGGCGAGCGCGCATTCGTGGAGCCGCGCCACCTCGGGCTCGGTCACGAGGACCGTCTTGAGCGGCACCCCGCGCGCGGCCGCGGCGGCTTCGAGCGCCGCGGCATCGGGGGCGTGGGCGCCAAGACGAAGCAGCACGAAGCCGCGCCCATAGAGGTCGAGGATCGAGCGGCCGTCATCGAGCCACATGTGCGGGGCACGCGAACCGGGACGCGCCGAGGGCACGAAATCTTCCGCGTCATCCGGATGGGGCGGCGTGCCGTCGGGCAGGCAGATCGGCGAGCCCTCGTACCGATACCCGATCTGGAGGCCGATGGTGCGGAACATGCGGCCGACGCCGCGCACGAGCGCATCGCCCACACGCCGGCGGACGTCCTCGCCGGTCGCGCCGGCTTCCTCGATCACCGTGATACCATCGCCGAATTTTTTGTGCTCGAGATAGAATTCGGCGGTCATGCCGACGTTTCTGATCCCGATCGGCCGCCGTTCGGCGTCGTAGGATGAAAGCAGGTGGGCGCCGCCCCATCCGCTCAACGCCGCCGCGAGTTTCCAACCGAGATCGACCGCATCGGCGATGCCGGTGTTCATCCCCAATGCGCCGGTCGGCGACAATTGATGGACGGCGTCGCCCGCCAGGAAGACGCGGCCTTGCGAGTAGCGTTCGGCAACCACGCTGCGCCTTGTCCAGATGCTGGTGCCGAGCCATTCGACCTCGAGCGGACGGCCGAGCGCGCGGCGCAGATAGCCCTCCCGGTCGACGGTCTCCGGTGTCAAGGTGCCGTTGGTGTCGAGCACCATCAGGCGCCACATTGCATTTGCCGGATCGATGATCCGAACGTTCGACCACACTCCTTGGCGGTCGACGGTAATGAAGAAGGTCGTCGGTTCTCGTCCGCAAATCTCCAAGAGCTTGGGCGCGCGAAAATACAAATGAACGGGGTGGCCGAGCGTCTTGCCGTCGAGCCCGATGCCGAGCGCGCGGCGCACCATGCTGTTCGCGCCGTCGCACCCGACAAGATAGTCGGCCTCGATGCGTTCGCGCCGGCCGCCTTCGAGTTCGACGATCTCCGCGGTCACGCCATGTTCGGACGCCGCGAAAGATTCGAGCCGCGTGCGGTAGCGCGCGCTGACGCCCGGAAAGGTGCGGGCGAAGCGCTGCAGGATCGGATCAAACCACATCTGCGAGCACACCTGCAGCCGCATCGCGCTGTAGGGCTCCGGCTTCTGGCTCATACGCGGGGGACGCGGCATGCGGCCGAGTTCGTAGCCGGACAGGCTGGTCACGAAGGCAACGTCGAGCGGATAGTCGGGAGGAAAAGGGCACGCGTGCACGGCGTCCGCGATGCCCCAGCGCCGGCAGAACTCCATGGTGCGGACATTCACCTCGTTCATCTTCGGCGTGACGATGGCGCCGTCGCCTTGCTCGAGGAGCGTGCAGCCGATGCCTCGCCACCCGAGCTCGCCCGCGAGGGCAAGCCCGACCGGCCCGGCACCGACGATCAGAACGGGAATTCTCCGCATGCGAGGGCGCTGCTCAGTCGAGCCTTACGCCCGCGGCCTTGCCGACTTCCGTCCACTTCCGGTGCTGGGCGGCAATGAATGCTGCAAAGTCCGCGGGCGAGCCGGGCGCCGCCTCGGTGCCGAGATTGGTGATTTTCGTCCGAATGTCGGGCGCCTGCATGCCCTCGTTCATCACCGCGTTGAGCCTGTTGATGATACTCGCGGGCGTGCCGGCCGGCGCGACCAGGCCGAAGAAGGTATTGGCCTCGGCATCCGGGACGCCGGCCTCGGCCATAGTCGGCACGTCGGGCAGCAACGGGGTGCGCGCCTTGTTGGCAACGGCAAGCGCGCGCAGCTTTCCGTCGCGGATGAGGCTCCCCAGGATGGCGATGTTCTCGAGCGTCAGGTCGACCGCCCTGCTCAACACTGCGGTCGTCGAACTCCCCGCCGCTGCGATAGGAGACGCCGGTCATTTTCGCGCCACTGCGCAACATGAAAAGCTCGCCGGCGAGATGCGGCAGCCCGCCGGCGCCGGTATGCGCGTAATTGACCTTGCCCGGATTGGCCTTGGAATAATCCACCAGCTCCTTGATCGATTTCCATGGCGATGACGGATGCACGACCAGGATCTGGAAGCCCTCCGTAACCTTGGCGATCGGAGCGAAGTCCTTGACCGGATCGTAGCCGGCGCTGGCGGATACCGCAGGGATCACCGCCAGCGTGCTGGTGTTGCCGATCATCAGCGTGTAGCCGTCGGGCGCTGCACTCGCCGCCGCCCGCGCGCCGATCGCGCCACCCGCACCCCCACGGTTCTCGACGACCACGGGTTGCCCGAGCTTCGACGGCAGGATTTGCGCCGCCAGACGGGCCGGCAAATCGGACGGCCCTCCCGGCGCGGCCGCAACGATGATCTTGATCGGCTGGGTGGGATACGACTGCGCACCGGCCTCGTTGCCGGCGCTCAGTCCGAGGCACAGCGCCACCAGCGTGCAGGCAAACATCCGTTGCGTGACCATGATCTGCTCCTTGGATCGCAGCTCGTGATGCCGTGGCCTTGGTGCCGGCTTTGCGCGAGCACAGTCCCGCAAAGGTAGTTGATACAGCGATCAGCGCATAGCGCCCTTCTGCGGCGATCCGCCGCCGCATGAAGTCGCCCGCGAAGGAGAAATAGTGACGCCGCAGGGAGCGATCGCACCGAGCTCCGCGGCGCCGTCCTGGCCTACCGCTTCACCGCCTCGCGCCAGTCGGCACGGCCGGTGCCGGCAAGGAGAGCCGCGACGTCGACGTTCTCCTCGCCGGGGACGCGAATGCGCTTGAACACCATCTCGTCCGCCGACAGCGGCTTGGTGGCGTCGAGCCCCATCTTGGCGCCGACGCCGTCGCGGGTCGACGGATCGAGCTTCGAGCCCTGGCTTTCCGCCACCACCACGAGGTCGCGGTCGGCCTGGAAGCGGGTCGCCACCGCCCATTCGACCTCGTCGGGATTGTGGATATCGACGTCCTCGTCGACCACGATCACGTGCTTCACGTCGTAATGCCCGGCGAAGGCGCCGAGCATGACGTTCTTGGCCTCGCCCTCCTGGCGCTTGCGGATCTGGACGTAGAGGTGGTAGCGGCACGCGCCGCCGCGCGCGAGATGCACGTCGCGCACGTTGGGGAAGGAGCGCTGAAGGTGCGCCAGCAACGTCGCTTCACGCGGGATGGCGCCGAGCAGCAGATGCTCCAATCCGCCGCCGACGATGGTATGGAAGATGGCGTCCTTGCGAAGCGTGACGGCGTCGATCTCCATCACGTGCCGCTCGGCGCGCTCGCCGTAGTATTGCGGAAACTCGCCGAACGGGCCTTCCGGCTCGCGCACGCCCGGCAGAAAATGGCCCTCGATCACGATCTCAGCATCCGCCGGCACGCGCAATTCGCTGGTGCGGCACTTGACCACCGATAGCGGCCGCCGGTGCAGCGCGCCGGCGATCTCGAGCTCGTCGACGTCGATCGGAGCGATGGCCTGCGAGGCGAGCAAGGTGAGCGGGTCGATCCCGACGACGATGGCGGCCTCGAGCGGCCGCCCGCCCTCCTCCGCCATCTCGAAGAACATGTGGGCATGGCGCGGGAGCAGCAGCACGCCGAGACGGTTGGGGCCGCTCAACTGGCAGCGATGGATCGAGACGTTCTGCTTTCCCGTGCGCGGATTGCGGGTGATCATCAGGCCGGCGGTGACATAGGGGCCGCTGTCGTGCTCGTTGTGGGTGGGAAGCGGCAGCAGCCGCGCGAGATCGACCTCACGGTGGACGACCTCCTGCGCCGGCGCCGACACCGTCTCCTGCCACGGGATCGGGTTGAGCGCGGCTTCTTGAAAGCGAGCGAGCACCTCGGCGGGCTCCACCCCCATCGCCTCGGCCATCCAGCCGCGGTCGGAAACGAGGCCGGAGACGACGGGAATCGCATGCCCGCCCGGCCGCGGGAACAGGGTTGCGCGCAGCCCGTCGAGACGCTTGGCGACAGCGGCGAGCTCGAAGCGAAGCCCGGTTCCCGGCTCGAGCACCACCAGGCGGTCGCGGGCGGCGAGATGATCGAGCCAGTCCCGCAGCGAGCGCACCGGCTGCGGCGTGTTGTCGCCGCGCGTCCGCGCCGGCGCGGGGTCTCGTCCGGGTCGCGACGCCTTGCTAGTTTGGGCCATGGGCTTGTCTCGATGGCAACGCTCCGGCAGAGATGTATCATCGCCACAAGGCGCGGCCAACTCGACAGCATGCGGATGATTGGCTCAGCATCAGTTCGTCGCCGTCGTCCACGCGCAAGCGCGGACCCATATTCCAGAGCCGATGGTCATGGGTCCCCGCTTGCGCGGGGACGACAGACGGCGGCGGGCCGGGCCGGGCGCGCCATCGAACGGGACACCGCGCGCCGTGCTTGATCTCGGGACGAGCTTCCTCGCGAGCGTCGCGCGCGACCCGCAGGCATTGGCGATCGTCGACGGCGACCTGCGCCTGACCTACAGCGCCTGGTACCGGAGGATTTCGGCGCTCGTTGCCGGCTTCGACGCGCTTGGGCTCACGCCCGGCGACCATCTCGTCACGCTACTGCAGAACCGCTGGGAATCGGCGACGATCCATTGGGCGTGCCAATTCGCCGGGATCATCATAACCCCGCTCAACTGGCGCTCGACCGCGGATGAGGTCGATTTCTGCCTGCGCGACGCCGGGGCGACGGCCGTCATATACGAAGGCGTTTCCGCCGACGCCGTGCGCGCCTCGTCCGAGGCGCGCGCTTGCCCGCGCATCGCGATTGCCGACCCGCGCTCGCCGGATCTCGCGTTCGAATCCCTCCTCGGCGCGGGCGCGAACGAAGCCCAGCCGCGCGTCGGCGCCGAAGCGTGGTCGTTGATGCTCTACACCTCCGGCACCACCGCGCGGCCCAAAGGGGTGCCGCGCCGCCAGCGCGCCGAGCGCGCCGCCGCGCTCGCCCATGTGGCGCAAAATCTCTATGGCCAGCACGAGCGCACGCTCGGGGCCATGCCGCTCTACCACACCATGGGCGTGCGCTCGCTCATCGCCATGTCGTTGATCGGCGGCGCCTTCGTCTGCCTGCCGCGCTTCGACGTCGCCCGCGCGCTCGAGCTGATCGCGGCCGAGCGCATCACCAATCTCTACCTCGTGCCGACGCTCTACCACGACCTCCTGCACGACGAGCGATTCGAAGACCGCCGACGTCAGCTCCGTGCGCAAGCTCGGCTTCGCCGGCGCTTCGATGACGGACGGCCTGCTCAAGGCGCTGAAGGCTGCGTTCAAGCCGGACCTTTTCGTCAATCATTACGGCTCGTCCGAGATCTACACCTTCACCATCGACCAGAATGCGCCGGCAAAACCGGGTTCGGCCGGCCGCGCCGGCATCAACCAGATGGTGCGCGTGGTGCGGCTCGGCGCCAGCTCGCCCGAGGAAACCGCGGCGGCCGGCGAGGAAGGCGAGATCATCGCGCTCATGGCGGGCGACGAATCCTTCGAGGGCTATTGGCGGCGGCCCGATGCGGACGCCAAGGCGTTGCGCGACGGCTGGTATTTCACCGGCGATACCGGCTATGTCGACGCCGACGGCGATCTCTTCGTCACCGGTCGCGTCGACGACATGATCATCAGCGGCGGAGAGAACATCTCGCCGGTCGAGATCGAAAGCTGCCTGTCGCTGCATCCCGCGGTCTCCGAAGTGGCCGTGGTCGGCCTCGCCGACGAGCGCTGGGGCAAGGTGGTTTCCGCGTTCGTGAAGCGGCGCATCGTGGTCGCGCCCGAGGAGCTCGATCAATTCTGCCGCCAGTCCGGGCTCGCCAATTTCAAGCGTCCGCGGCGCTACGTCTTCGTCGAGGCGATTCCGAAATCGCCCGTCGGCAAGCTGTTGCGCCGCAGGCTGGTGGCGGGCGAATACGAGCCGGAGCGCAGCGCGTTTTCCGGCGAAAGGCCGCCACCCGCCTGCCAACAAGGAACCGCCACATGAGTTCGCCATTCGCCGATCCGCGCATCGCCACGCTCGACGGCTTTCGCGTGGAAATCGATCCCGCGCGCGAGCGCGCCGACGTGATCCTGGACCGTCCGCCCTTCAACATCGTCTCGATGCCGCAGCGCGACCAGCTGCGGCTCGTGTTCGAGGCCCTGGACGAGGACGCGCGCGTGCGGATCATCGTGCTGCGCGCCACAGGCGAGCATTTTTCCAGTGGCGGCAACATCAAGGGATTCATGGAAGCAGCCCCCGAGCACGTGTCACGGCTCGCCTGGAACATCGCCGCGCCGGCGCGCTGCGCAAAGCCCGTGATCGCCGCCAACCGTGGCTATTGCTTCGGCGTCGGCTTCGAGCTCTCGCTCGCTTGCGACTTCCGCATCGTTTCGGAAACCTGCTTCTACGCGCTGCCGGAGCAGCGGCTCGGCCAGATCCCCGGCTCGGGCGGCTCGGCGCGGCTGCAGAAGATCATCGGCATCACGCGCACCAAGGATATCGTGATGCGCTCGCGGCGCATTCCGGCCAAGCAGGCCTACGACTGGGGCATCGCGAGCGAATGCGCGCCGGACGACGCCCTGGAGGCGGCGACCGACGCGCTGGTCGATGAATTGCGCGCGTTTTCGCCCCTCGCCCAGCGCACGGCCAAGAAGCTGTTGAACGACACCGAAGACGCGAACCTGTCGATTGCGATCGAGCTCGAAGGCCATTGCTACAGCCGGCTCCGGCAGTCGGACGATTTCCGCGAGGGGGTGGAGGCATTCCACGCCAAGCGGCCGGCCCGGTTCAAGGGGACTTGAAGCGGGGGCCATCACAGGACTTCAACCGAAAGGACAGCCATGAAAACGGGAACACAAAACTGGTCCGCACCGATTGCGGTCGCCGCGCTCGCCATCGTCCTCGGCAGCTCCGTGGCCCGCGCGCAGAGCTATCCGACGCGGCCGATTCAAGTGATCGTTCCGTTTGCCGGCGGCAGCGCGAGCGACGTCGTCACCCGCATCCTGCTCGACCGCGCGAGCAAGTCGATCGGCCAGCCCTTCGTCGTCGACAACCGTCCGGGTGCCGGCGGCAATACCGGCACCCTCGCCGCGTCCAGAGCGACCCCGGACGGTTACACATTGGTGGGCAGCGGTTCGGGGCCGGTGGCCGCCAACAAGACGCTCTATCGCGATCTCGGCTACGACGTGGAGAAGGATTTCGAGCCGGTCGCGATGATCGGAGTGTTTCCGATCGTCATCGTGGCGAGCACCAAGCTGCCGGTGAAGACGCTGACCGAATTGATCGCCTATGCCAAGGAGCGGCCGAACCAGCTCAATTACGGTTCGGTCGGCATCGGCAGCTCCCAGCACCTGGCGGGTGCGTATTTCGATCAGCTCGCCGGCGTCAAGCTCACCCATGTGCCCTACCGAAACATAGCGCAATACACTCCGGATCTGATGGCGGGCACGGTGCCGCTCGGCTTCCAGTGGCTGCCCAATGTGCTGGCGGCGCTCAACGCCGGCGGCGCTCGAGCGCTCGCGGTCGCGAGCAAACAACGAATGGCCGCGCTTCCCGACGTGCCCACCACGGCGGAGGCCGGTCTCCCGAACTACCAAGCCTCGGGGTGGTTCGTGATGCTGGCCCCGCGCGACACCCCCAAGCCGATCGTCGCCAAGCTCAGCCACGAGTTCACGGCCGCCCTGTCGGATCCGGAGCTGCGGAAAAAATTCACCGAGCAAGGCGCAGAACCCGTCATTTTCACGCCCGACGAACTCGGCAAGTTCATCTCCGCCGAAATCGTCAAATGGCGCGACATCATCACCAAGGCGGGCATCCAGCCGATCCAATAACCAGCCGTGCGGCGAATCGTTTGATTGGCGGCTGCGGGGAACGACCGCGTCCGGACCATCATGGCCATTGACGAGCGCATCTTGATCGCCGGCGCCGGGCCGGTCGGCCTCACCGCCGCGGCCAACCTCGTGCGCGGCGGCGTGCCGGTGACCGTGTTCGAGGCTGGAGGCGATCTGAGCGAGGAGTCGCGCGCTTCGACCTTTCATCCGCCGACGCTCGACATGCTCGATCGGCTCTGGGCGGCGAAGCCGCTGATCGCGCAGGGATTGGCGGCGCCGCAGTTCCAGTATCGGACCAAGCAACACGGCGTGCTGGCGCAGTTCGATTTCGGCGCCATCGCCGACGCCACCGCCCACCCCTACCGGGTGCAGAGCGAGCAATCCAAGCTGACGCGCATCTTTTACGAGCAGCTGCGCCACAAGAACGAGTTCGAGCTTCACTTCGACAGCCCGGTCCGGCACGTGGCGCAGCTGCGTTCGGGCGTGGAGATCGCAATCGAACGCGAGGGACGCGCCGAGACGCGGACGGGCCGCTGGCTCATCGGCGCCGACGGCGCACGCAGCGACGTGCGGCGCTCGCTCGGGATCGAGTTTCCCGGATTCACCTGGCCCGAGCGATTTCTGGTCGTGAGCACGCCGTTCGACTTTCGCGCGGTCATTCCGGACCTGGTGGCGGTGAGCTACGTGTGCGATCCAAAGCGCTGGCATTTCCTGCTGCAAATTCCCGGCCTCTGCCGCGTGATGTTTCCGGTTGCCGCCGACGAGAGCGACGAGCTGGCGTTGAGCGGCGAATTTGCCCAGTCGCTCATGGCCAACGTGGTGCCGGGCATTTCGCGCTACGAGATCGCGCATGTCACCCTCTACAAGGTGCACCAACGGGTGGCGAAGACGTTTCAGCAGGGACGCGCGTTCCTCGTCGGGGACGCGGCGCATATCAACAATCCCCTCGGCGGCATGGGCATGAACGGCGGCATCCACGACGCGATCAATTTGACCTCGCGCCTGATCGAGGTCTGGCACGGCGCCAAGGCCGAGGCCGAGCTCGAACGCTACGACCGGCAGCGCCGGCTGGTGACGCTCGAATACATCGAGAAACAGTCGATCCAGAACAAGCGCAATCTCGAATCCGACGGGATCGAATTCGCCCGCAGCCTGGCCGAGATCGCGGCCGACAAGGACCGCACCTACGAGTACCTGCTGCGGGTGTCCATGCTCGCCAGCCTGCGCCGCGCGCAGGAGCTGGGCTGAGCGTCAAATATGTGACTGTCGTTCCCGCGCAAACGGGAACCCATAGTCCAGAGACCGCAGGACCCGGCACTCGGTCCCCGCTACGGGGTCCCCGCGACGCAGGCGTCGCGGGGTGCCCCGCGCGGCAACGACGGCCCCGTTTCAACTACTCCGCCGGCGCGGCGACGGCACTAGGCTCCGAAGCTTGCGGCGCCAACGCCATCGCCGGCGACCGGCTCAAGCCGAACAGGAAGACGGCGACGATGGCGTAAGCGATTGCCACCGTCGGGGTGACGGCCAATCCCACCGACTCGCCGTGCATGAAGCCGAAGAAGGTGAGCACCGCTCCGGAGAGCGCGAAAGCGGCGGCTTCCGCGAATTTCTTCTCGATGACGAAAACGCCGACGGCCCCCAGCACGAGGCCAGTCAGGATCGAACCGCCGCCGAGCACCTCGAGCCCGTGATAGAGCACGCCCACCTGGCCGAGCTTGTCGAGACCGATCGCCGCGGCGCTGGTCCCCGCCGCCCCGAGCGCGCCGTCCACCAGGGTCTTGCACCAGGCCGCGAGATGCGGGGTGAGCGCAAGCACGATCGCCGGGGCGTGCGTGGTCGGCGTGGTCTGGAACGCCTGTGCGCCGATCAGCATGCCGATATAGAGCAGGATCGGCGAGATCGCGACCACCGGGACGAGCGCCAGCAGTACCGAGACGACGCCGAACCACGACAGCACGATCACCATGATCCCGGTCGCCGCCGAATAGCCGATGCGCCCGCCCATCGCCTTCCAGCCGGGATGGCCGATATAGACCGCGTTGATGAACGGATTGCCCATCAGGCAGCCGATCAGGCTGACGACGCCGTCGGCGGTGAGCACGCGGGTGGTCGGATAGGCGTCCCCGGCCGCCTCCGCGCTCTCCACGTTGTCCATGGCCTCGACCAGGTCATAGATGCCGAACGGGATCGCGGTCACGAGAATCACGCCGAGGAACTGGAAGCCGGAGAACACGTGGTCGACGGCCGGGATCGGCACCGAGAAGCCGAAATTCGTGAACGCGCCACGCAGACCTTCCAGGCTCAGCCCGCCATAGCCGAGGCCGAACAGGTTGGATCCCCAGGCGATGATCATGCCGACGGCGATGGCGACAAGTCCGGCCGGAATACCCTTGGGATATTTGAATCCCCCGAACCAGGCCACCAGAATGATGGCGAAGCAGGTGAGCCCGATGATCGGCGTCATGTACATTTCGAGCGCCGGCCGCATCGAGATGAAGGTGACGGAGACGCCGGCGAGCGTTCCGAGCAGCGCCGCGCGCGGCGTGATCCGGCGGATATAAGGCGCGACGAATCCCCCGATCATGAGAATGAAGCTCTGGAAGAAGACCCATACCAGGCCGGCCTCCCAGCCCTTGACCGGATCGTTGGTCTTGAGCGTGATCGGCAACATGATCACGAAGGTGACGATGAACATGTGCGGCACGCTCACGCCCGAGGGCAGCGCGCACACGTCGCGGCGGCCGGTCCTGAGCGCCAGCCGGTAGGCGAGGAACGCGTAGTACATGGTCGACAGGCACATCATCAGGCCGAGCGCCGGCAGGATGCGGCCGAACACGAGCGAGTCCGGCATCTTCAGCACGAAACGCAACAGGCCCGTGAGCACGAGCATGTTGACCAGAATGTTGGTGCCGAACCCGAAGAACGCGTTCCAGTCCCCGGGCGTCCACAGAAGCGGACGTTTCAGCTGGGACGTCATCGACATCGTCGCGCCCTCCCCATCAACGGCCGCAAAGCTCGATTCTGCCTTGCCTGGCAGCGCCGGGGTGGCGGCCAGGCGCCCAGGATGGCGGCTGCTCTGATGAAATCCGTCGCAAGCAACGTGCCAATTGATGCCGAGATGGCGGATCCTGGCCGCGCCTCCCAACTGCCCAAAGGAGCTTGGTAATTCATGCGCTTAACAGGTACCGCCGAATTCGGACGGGCGCGCCGCGGGCCGGGGTCGCGGCGTGGCGCTGCCGAAAATTTGAGTTGGCTGACCAAATTGTCGTCGCCGCCGCGCGAGGGGTCTTCCCCTACGCGCGGAACGATGACAGCGCCGCGATCACCGGCGCCGACGCGGACACGGAGCCGAAAATCCCGCCCTGGGCCTTGATCATCTTGAGCCCCATGTCGTGGAATTCGGGAAAATACGACGCGCAGCAATCGGACAGCACGATGCAACGAAAGCCCCGGTCATTGGCTTCCCGCACCGTCGTGTTGACGCAGACCTCGGTCGTGACCCCGCAGACCAGCAGCGTTTCGATGCCGCGGTTCTTGAGCATCAGCTCCAGATCGGTCTGATAGAACGCGCCCTTGCCCGGCTTGTCGATCACCGGTTCGCCGGCGGCGGGGTAGAGCTCCGGAATGATGTCATGCCCGGGCTCGCCGCGCACGAGGATGCGGCCCATCGGGCCGGGGGCGCCGATGCGCATGGCCGGATCGCCGCGCTCGACCTTGATCGCAGGGGCGTCGGTCAGGTCGGGCCGGTGGCCCTCGCGGGTGTGGATGACGAGGATGCCGGCGTGCCGCGCCGCCGCGAGCACCTCCCCGCACGGTCCGACGGCGGCCTTGAGACGCGAAACGTCGTTGCCGAGGGCGGCGCCGAAGCCTCCGGGCTCCAAAAAATCCCGCTGCATATCGATGATCAGGAGCGCCGTCCGGCCGGTATCGACGGCGACCGGCTCCGGTTCCGCCTCGATGGTCCTCACGGGCACGGCAGCCTCCCATGTGCAGTCGCGTTGCCGCGATCATTTGCAAGATCGGGACCACTTCGCCCGGTCGGCGCGCCGCCGCCTATTCGCTCGCGAGGATGACGTTCTTCAGCAGCGGATAGATCTGATTGGTCCAGCGGTTGCCGCTGAACACGCCGTAGTGCCCGACCCCGGCCTGCATGTGGTGGCGCTTGAGGTAGGGACGCAGTCCCGAGCACAGATCATGCGCGGCCGCCGTCTGGCCGACCGCGCAGATGTCGTCGCGCTCGCCTTCGACCGTGAGCAGCATCGTGCGCTTGATGGCGTGCGGCTCGACGCGTTCACCCTGATACTCGAGTTTGCCGGTGGGCAATGCACATTCCTGAAAAACGAGGCGAACGGTCTCGAGGTAGAACTCGGCGCTGAGATCGAGCACGGCAAAATACTCGTCGTAGAACGCCTTGGTCACCTGCGCCTTCTCGTGCTCGCCTTTCGCCAGATTGTCGTAGAGTTCGCGATGCGCCTTCATATGGCGCTCGACATTCATGGTCATGAATGCCGCAAGCTGCACGAACCCGGGATAGACCCGGCGGAATGCGCCGGCGTAGCGCAACGGCACCGTGGCGATGAGATTGCGCTCGAACCATTCGATCGGTCTCGAATTGGCGAGCTTGTTGACCTTGGTCGGGTTGACGCGGGTGTCGATCGGGCCCGCCATCAAGGTCATGCTGCGCGGGTATGCGACGTTGCCCGATTGCGCCATCACCGCCGCGGCGACGAGAACCGCGACGCAAGGCTGGCACACGGCGACGACATGGGCGCCCGGCCCGATCGCCTCCAGGAAACGGATCAGGTGCTCGATATAGTCGTCGAAGCCGAAGCGGCCCTGCATGAGCGGCACGTCGCGCACATTGTGCCAATCGGTGATGTAGACATCGTGCTCGGGCAGCATGGTGCGCACGGTGCCGCGCAGCAGCGTCGCGAAATGCCCCGAGAGCGGCGCAACCAGGAGCACGCGCGGCTGCGGCGCGTCGATGTCCTTCTTGAAGTGCAACAGCGTGCCGAACGGCGTGGTCAGCGCGGCGCGCTCGTGCACCGCCACCTCGCGGTTGCCGACCGTCACGCTGTCGATCCCGAAGGCGGGACGGGCGTGAGTGAGGCCGGCCCGCGCAATGAGTTCGTAAGCCGCGGTCAGGTTGCGCAGCACCGCATTGTCGGCAATGCCGGCCAACGGTCGGCCCAGCGAGTGCAGCGCGGTATCCGCCCAGGTGCGAACCGGCACCATGATGTCGGAATGGACCTGGTAGGCTTGATAGAGCATTCCCCAGCATTCCCGACGGTCGCCCGCCTCTTCCGGCGGACGTCGCTCCCGCTCGCCATAAAAGGCTAGTGCATTTTATGTTGCGGTGCGAGATAATTTCTCGGGTGGCCGCCGGAGCGCGGTTGGCGAAGGTTGGAGACCGGTCGCCTGCCGAGGCTGACCGTGCATCGGTGCCGAAGGGGAAATTCATGGCTACGCTCACCATCGCCAGCAAGAACTACGGGTCGTGGTCGTTGCGCGGTTGGCTGCTTTGCAAAATGGCCGGCCTCGATTTCGAGGAGCAGCTGGCGCGCAGCGACGATCCCTCGACCAGGGCCGAACTCCTTCTGCTTTCGCCTTCGTTTCTGGTGCCCTGCCTCACCCATGACGGCGTGAAGGTGTGGGACACGCTTGCCATCGCGGAATATCTCAACGAGCTGAAACCGGACGCCAAGCTGATGCCTGCAGACCGTGCCGCCCGCGCCCACTGCCGAGCGGTTTCCGGCGAAATGCATTCCGGCTTCAGCAACCTGCGCTCGGCGTTGCCGATGAATCTCAAGGCCCAATATCCCGGCTTCAAGGTATGGGCGGGGGCGCAGGCCGACATCGATCGTGTCACCGCCATCTGGCGTGAATGCCTCGCCGCCTCCAAGGGTCCTTATCTGTTCGGGAAAGAGCCCTGCATGGCCGATGCCATGTACGCGCCCGTCGTGACCCGCTTCCTCACCTACGACGTCAAGCTCGATCTGGGGTCCGCCGCCTATTGCAAGACCATCATGGCGATGCCGCACATGGCGGAATGGATCGCCGCCGCCAAAGCCGAGCCCGACGAGCTGGAAGAGCTCGACGTCGAGTTCTGAGCGGACGTCAAAGCCCCGGCCGTGCCGGGATGAAACCGATTTGCACGCGCAGGACCGGCGTGCCACCTTTCCCGGCGTCGCTCGTAACCCCTGCTCGCACCAAGCGCCGAGCCGTTTGCAGCCGCCTCGTGTCGAAATCAGCGCGCCCAACGTCCAGCAGCAGCACCGACCGCGTTGCCACGATCTATCGCGCCTTGCGGCACGCCATTATCGAGCGGGCCTTGTCGCCGGGCGCCAAGCTTCCGGAGGACGCGATCGGGGAACGCTTCGGAGCGAGCCGCACGGGGCCCGAGCGCAGCGAGGGAACCCTCCGGTGCGCTCCGGAATGACGGCCGCTGGACGATCGCAATTCGCAGGAATTGCTCCTCGAGCGCTCTGAGCGGCACTGCATAAGCCTTGGGCGCGGCGCGCATCGAATGGGCAATGCCGCCGATCCAGGCCGGGCACCGAATCGGTTGCGTGCCCGTAACCGCTTGAAACGGTTTCGCAAAAGCACTCGCCCCCACTGGCACATAACTTGAAGTGCAAGGCGGAGGGTCGCCGTCAATGCCGATGGCGACCCGATCAGCCGCCTGCCCTCTTCGAACGAGCACGGTGTGGCTGGGGCGCACCGCAGCGCATCCCCGGGAAGCATGATTCCGAGAAGTCGCAGACTTTTCGGACGACATCATGCAACCGAGCAAAGGCTCGGAGCCAAATTGCATCGGTGTGAAGCAATTTCGCTCCGAGGCACGAGGACAGAGGATGAGCGAACCTCTCGTGGTCGTCGGCAACGGCATGGCCGCCGCGCGTTTCGTCGAGGAGCTGGCGAAGCGCGCGCTCGGTCGCCATGCCGTGGCCGTGATCGGCGAGGAACCACGGCTCGCGTATAATCGCGTGCTCCTTTCCGCGCTGCTGGCAGAGGAGGTCGCCTTCTCCGACATCGAGCTCAAGCCGGCGCGATGGTGGCGCGACCGCGGCGTAACCTTGCGCTACGGCGTGCGCGCGACCGGGGTCGATCCGATCGCGCGCAAGGTGACACTGGCGAGCGGCGCGCAACTCCCGTTCTCCCAGCTCGTGTTTGCCACCGGCTCGCAGCCGATGAAGCTCGACATTCCCGGCATGGATCTGCCCGGCGTCCTCACCTTCCGCGACATCGACGACGTCAACACCATCGCGGCGGCGAAGGCCGCCGGTGCGCGCGTCGTCGTGATCGGCGGCGGGCTCCTCGGCCTCGAGGCGGCTTACGGGTTCGCCAAGGCGCGCGCGCGGGTGACCGTGGTCCATCTCATGGACCGGCTGATGGAGCGCCAGCTCGATGAGCGCGCCGCGCTGATGCTCAAGCGCGCGGTGGAAGCGAAGGGCATCGCCGTGCGCCTGGGCGCGCAAACCGCGCGCATCGTGGGCCACGGCCGCGTCGAGGCAGTCATGCTGGGCGACGGCTCCGAGATCGCGGCCGACGCCGTGGTCGTTGCGGTCGGCATCCGGCCGAACGCCGAGCTCGCACGCGCCGCCGGTCTCGCGGTCAATCGCGGCATCGCCGTCGACGATCGTCTCGAGACCAGCGCTTCCGGTATTCACGCGATCGGTGAATGCGCGGAGCATCGCGGCCTCTGTTACGGGTTGGTGGAGCCCGCCTACGAGCAGGCACAGGTGCTGGCGCGGCGGCTCGCCGGCGAGAACGTGGCCTATCCCGGCAGCGTGGTCGCCACCAATCTGAAGGTGTCCGGGGTCCACGTATTCTCGGCCGGCGATTTCCTCGCCGCCACCCCCGGCGGGGAGGAGATCGTGCTCAGCGATCCCGGCGTCGGCGTCTACAAGAGACTCACCATCGCCGACGATCGTCTCATCGGCGCGGTGCTGTTCGGCGATACCGCCGACGGTCCCTGGTATCTCGACTTGATTCGCGCCGGGTCGTCGGTCGCGCGCTGGCGCGACGACCTCGTGTTCGGGCGCGAGCTCGCGACGCGGGCCGCGGCGTGAACAGGGCCATTCTCGTGTCCCGGGTGCAGTCGGTAGGGTGGGCATTGCGCGCTCTCGGTGCTGCCACCGGCATCGATTACGCGGGCGCAATGCCCACGCGTCTTGTCCGCGTGGGCAAAATCGCTCACCCCATCTCCGCGAATTGCAATTTTCTCAACAGGCGATTTTGCCCACCCTACGCGTCGGCAGCGTCATGGTCCGAGTAAAGGTGAGCGCGCCGCCATGAACGCGCCCTCCCCGCAGCCGCCGGCCGTGCGCACTACCTGCCCTTATTGCGGCGTGGGCTGCGGCCTGTTGGCGCGACCGGACGGTTACGGCGGCGCCACCATCGCCGGCGACGGCGATCATCCCGCCAATTACGGCCGCATTTGCTCCAAGGGTTCGGCGCTGGGCGAAACGCTCGGGCTCGCCGAGCGCCTCCTTCATCCCATGCTGCGGCAGGCGGACGGCAGCCTTGCGCGCGCCGACTGGCCGCTGGCGCTCGACCGCGTCGCCGCCGGCTTCAAGCGCATCATCGAACGCGACGGGCCCGACTCGATCGCCTTCTATCTCTCCGGCCAACTGCTGACCGAGGATTATTACGTCGCCAACAAGCTGATGAAGGGCTTCATCGGGTCGGCCAACGTCGACACCAATTCGCGGCTGTGCATGGCCTCCTCGGTGGCCGGTCACCGGCGCGCCTTCGGGGCCGATACCGTGCCCGGCACCTATGACGATCTCGACGCGGCCGACCTCATCGTCCTTGTCGGCTCGAACGCCGCCTGGTGCCATCCGGTGCTGTTCCAGCGCATGATCAAGAACCACCGCGAGCGTGGCGCCAAGATCGTCGTGATCGATCCGCGCCGCACCGTGACCGCGGAAGAGGCCGATCTGTTCCTTCCCATCGCGCCCGGGATGGACACCGCGTTGTTCTGCGGGCTCCTCGTGCATCTCGCCGACCGCTGTGCGCTCGACTATCGCTACATCGATGCGCATACCGCGGGCTTCGAGAATACGCTCGCGCACGCGCGCGCGATCGCGCCCGATCTCGCCGCCACCGCCAAGATCACGCGCCTGCCGCAAGCCGGCGTGGCGCGCTTCTTCGAGCTTTTTCGCTCCATTTCCAATGCGGTCACCTGCTTCTCGCAGGGCGTGAACCAGTCGGCGCAAGGCACCGACAAGGTCAACGCCATCATCAACTGCCACCTGGCGACCGGCCGCATCGGCCGCCGCGGGCAAGGGCCGTTCTCGCTGACCGGCCAGCCCAACGCCATGGGCGGGCGCGAGGTCGGCGGCCTCGCCAACCAGCTCGCCGCCCACATGGCGTTCACGCCCGAAGACATCGACCGCGTGCGCCGGTTCTGGAACGCGCCGCGCATCGCGATGCGCGAAGGGCTCAAGGCGGTGCAGTTGTTCGATGCCATCGCCCGCGGCCGGATCAAGGCGCTGTGGGTGATGGCGACCAATCCCGCGGTCTCGCTGCCGCGCGCGAGCCATGTGCGCGCGGCGCTCGGCAAGCTCGAGCTGTTCGTGGTCTCCGAGAACGTCGCATCGAACGACACCTTGGCCGCGGGCCCGCACATCCTGCTGCCCGCGACCGCCTGGGGCGAGAAGGACGGCACGGTGACCAACTCCGAGCGGCGGATTTCGCGCCAGCGTCCCTTCCTGCCGGCGCCCGGCGCGGCCCAGCCGGACTGGTGGATGGTGAGCGAGGTCGCCCGCCGCATGGGATTCGCCGCCGCCTTTCCCTATCGCTCCGCCGCAGACGTCTTTCGCGAGCATGCCGCCTTGTCCGCCTTCGAGAACGGCGGCGCCCGCGACTTCGATCTCGGCGGCCTGGCCGCTCTCAGCGACGCCGCATTCGATGCGCTCGATCCCGTGCAATGGCCGCTGCGCCAAGAGGACCTGCGCCAAGAGGACCTGCACCAAGACGACCTGCACCAAGACGAGACGCGGCGTCAGCCGCGGCAAGAGCGGCGGTTCTTCAGCCATGGCGGCTTTTATGCGCCGGACGGCAAGGCGCGCTTCATCGCGCCCGAACGCCCGGCGCCGCGTGCGCCGACCAGCAGGGAATTCCCGTTCCGCCTCAATACCGGCCGCGTGCGCGACCAGTGGCACACCATGACGCGATCGGGCCTGAGTCCGCGGCTCGGCGCGCATTCGCCCGAGCCGTTCGTCGAGGTGCATCCGGCCGACGCCGCGGCACTGGCGCTCGCCGACGGCGGTTTCGCAAGAGTGACCACGCGCTACGGATCGTGCGTGCTCAAGGCCGCGGTCAGCGAGGCGCAGCGCCGCGGCTGCCTCTTCGCGCCGATCCATTGGAGCGACGCCACCGCCTCCGGCGCGCGGATCTGCGACCTGGTGATGCCCGATACCGACCGCTATTCCGGCCAGCCCGAGGCCAAAGCGACGCCGGCGGCGATCGCCCCCGTCGCTTACGCGTTCCAGGGATTTGCCCTGACCCGCCGGCCTCTTGCCTTGCCCGACGGCACCTGGTGGGCGCGCGTCGCGCTCGCCAACGCATCTGGGCTGCTGCTGGCGACCAACGACGGACCCGCGATCTGGCGCGGCCGCGCGCAACGACTGTTCGGCGACGGCGCCGAACTCGCCGAATATGCCGATGACCAGCGCGGGGCCTACCGCGCAGCGGCGTTCGTGGACGGGCAGCTCGCGGGCTGTCTGTTCATCGGCGCCGCCGGGACGGCGCCGCACTGGGACGCCGTCAAGGCGCTGTTCGAGACCGGCACGCTCGCCGACGCGGCACGGCGCGTGCTGCTTTCGGGCCGCCCGGCCGAAGGCCTGTCCGCACCGGGGCCCATCGTCTGCGCCTGCTTCAGCGTCGGGCTTGCCGCCATCCGCGCCGCACTCCAGGCGGGCGCCGCAACCAGCGTCGAAGGCATCGGCGCGGCGCTGCGCGCCGGCACCAATTGCGGCTCCTGCCTGCCGGAGCTCAAGCGGATCGTCGCGGATGCAGGGGTCGCGGTGGCGCCTGGCGCGGCGGCACAGGCGCCGGTCACGATACCTTGCCGCGTGGTGCGCGATCCGGCGGCGATCATATAGCTCCACAGGCTGGGTTGACCGCGGAAAAGCCTGTCCCCCTTCCCCCGACGGCTCGCAGGGGGACCACCCCTGGTAAGGGGAAGGTAAGTTCAATCCTGACCTGCAGCATCAGAAAAGCCCATGTAACGCCTGGTTCCGCCATCATGGTGCCTGGCCTCGCGCAATCGGGGGCGGCTTCGGGGGACCCCGGCAATAGAATATCGCTTAAGTCCCAGCGCAAATTCTTTCGGCTAATTTTGAACCTCGGCGGCCCCTCGACCGACTAATGGGTACTGGGGAACAGGGGGCTTATTATGAACAAGCTGTGCCGCTTTGCGACTGTCGCCGCCGTGGTCGTTGCCGCGAGCGCCTTCGCCACGCAAGCATCCGCCAATCCATTCGCCTGGCTCGGTCTCGGCTACACTCCGAGCGATAACGGGAATCAGGCCCGGGCCGACCTGCGGCGCGTGACCGTGGAATATCCGACCAACGAGGCGCCGGGCACCATCATCATCGACACGCCGAGCACTTACCTCTACTACGTTCTTCCCGGCGGCAAGGCGATCCGCTACGGCATCGGCGTCGGCCGTGAGGGTTTCACCTGGTCCGGCGTGAAGACCGTCGAGCGCAAGGCCGAGTGGCCGGATTGGACCCCGCCGCCGGAGATGATTGCCCGCGCGCCCTATTTGCCGCGTTTCATGGCCGGCGGCCCGACCAACCCGCTCGGCGCGCGCGCCATGTATCTCAGCGGCACTTTCTACCGCATCCACGGCACCAACGCGCCCTCGACCATCGGCAGCCGCGCCACAGCCGGATGCATCCGGATGGCCAACGAGGACGTGATCGACCTCTACGATCGCGTCAAGGTCGGCGCCAAGGTCGTGGTACTGCCTGCCGCCGAGCGTTCCGCCGCAGCCGGGTTCAGCCTGTTCCGCTGAACTTCGCCTCACCGGTCGAGCTTCGACGCAACATCTCACGCAATGAGGCGCCGGTCCCGCCGCAACGGCAGGGCCGGCGTCTGACGTGATCCGGCTTGCGAGGCGCGCCATAGGTCTGCCGGCCGTTGGCGACGGCGGCCGCCCCCGACCGGATCGGCGACGTTGATGCTGCCGACGCCGCCGCCTTCGAAGCGCTCGATCCTCTGCAATACCCGCTGCGCCGAGGCGAGCCGCGGCGGGGCGCAAGCAATCCTCGCGACCGGCCACCGGGGTGCCAAGGTCGGCCGACGACAAGGCCGAAGTCCGGGACAGAGACGGCAAATCGGCGGGAAGGCGAACGCAGGAGACGGACCAGCGCAGACATCTTGTCGGGTCCTCGCCGACACCCCCGGCCGGAAGACGACAAGAGCGGTCCACTCACGGCAATTCCGATAAAGCTGTTTGCTGTCGGATGACTAGATTGCCAGCACGAAGGGAGAGAGGGAGAGATCGAGAGCAAAGGAATGCGATCATGCAACGGATTTTTGCAGCGGTGTTAGCGGTCGCCTGTGTCGTCGGATCTACTCCCGGCTTTGCCCGCGGAGCAGGTTCCGGCTTTGCGCACGGACCAGATGCGGGCTTTGCGCGCGCAGCTCCTATCTTTGTGGACCCGCCCCCGCAGATGCCCGCTTTCGAAAACGGGATTCCGGCCCCGCTCCCGCCACCCGCGCAGGCGCCCGTCATCAACGGTCCGGTATCGCAGCCGCAGCTGCGCGGCATGTAGCGCGGCAGCGGCGCCGACGCACGCGGGGGAAGGATCGTCCCAAAGCGGTGGATGTCACTGCATGTTCTTAGATCGTGCGCTTTGGACCTGGTTCGAGTTGAAATTCCAAGAAGGATTCCGTTCGACCGAGTTTAGCTACGTCGGCGCGTCAGGCCACCAGCGGAAGGGCCAAGGCGGCAAGCTTCTCGCCCCATAGCGAGTGGGCCCGACGGTTGGGGTGGAAGCCGTCCGAGGCGAACAGGTCGGGTCGCAACGGTGCCGAAAATCGCTCGACGACAAGCCTCGGCAGCCGTCCCGCGAGCCGCTCGGCTGCCTCCTGCAGTGCGGTCGAGCGCCAGCCCAGGATGGTTCGAAGGGGCCAGGGCAGAGCCGGAAAGCACGTGAGGGGAGCCACGCCCCCGATGATCACGGCCGCCTCGCCGACGCGGTCCCGCGCCGCGGTGACGAGCGCCGCGAGATCATCCGAGAACGCCGCCGGAGAGCGGTAGCTCGTGGCGTCGTTGACGCCAAAGGCAATGATCAGGAGGTCGGCCGGTTCGGGCGCGATGCGCGGCAAAAGCTCGTTCAGCGCTTGCCGCGCGGTCGCCCCGGAAAGCCCGTGGGCTCGCCATACCGCCGGTCGTCCTGTGAGGCGCGCAAGGGTCCGAGCCGTCACGGCAGTCACCAACTCGTCCCCACGCAAAATGCCGACCCCGGAGATCGAAAACTCACCAATCGCGAGGACGCGGATCGGCGCACCCAGACCCAGCACCTCGCCGCGATATGGCGGAGCCGCGGCAGCCAGATGGGGCACGCGGCGGCGCGTTAGCGAACCCTGTGCCCATGCCAGCGGCGAGAGCGCGAGCGAGGCGGCCAAGCCGACGGCAAGACCAGAACGCGATGCGTTGCGGCCCGCGCAGACCACGCCGCGGTCATCGGCGATCGAGCGGTCGATCGGCGCTCGACCCCGATCTCCCAGGTGCGCGAGGCCGACGCGACCTCCGCGCCGCCATGCCATCACACGCCTCCGCCCGGCGCGTAACAGCGGATTTTGGTCTCCCCGTGATCGACGTACCACCACACCACGGGAGCACCATGCCGGTTGGGATCGTGGATCACCACGTCGTCAGGAACGGGCTGCCAGTCGTGCTCGGGCCAGCGGGTCCAATAGCGACCATCGCGAACATCTTCTTCGGCGTAGATGCCGTCGGCCTCGTTGCAGCAAAGCCCGCCTGTCTTTGGTGATTTCTGCGCGCGAAACCATTCGCGGATTTCAGGCGACGCTTGATTGTATTGGCCAGTGTCCCGCGCAAGAGCGGGAGCGCACAAGACGAGCACGAACAGCACCACGCGCAACATTTGCGGTCCTCCAATGATTGGACCGTGTGCTGCACCGCCTGGCGACGCGGTCCTCTGAAAAATGCTGTTCGGAAAAACTATCTCGGCATAAAAGGCCCGGCTCGGGAATTGCACATGGCAATCTCCTCAAAATGTCCCTCCTCACATTGTTTCCGCGCACATCAGCAAACACCGTTCGTGGTTTTGAGTTCCGCTGTTGCGCGTTTTGCGTTCATACCGGACCTGTGTGAATTGAGGAGCTTGCAACGCCCCGCAGACGCATGCGCCATCAATGCGCCTGACCGCACTCGCACGCACATCGATGGTGCGGGCTGGCGGGCACGTGCAGTCAACGATCGGACGGCTACGCAGGCGGAAGCGGCTCGGCTCACGTCACCTTGGCTGTGGCGTGGCCGTCCCGCCACGGGTTCCCTGCCCAGAAGTCGAGTCCTGGTGACCCGGGGCATAACCGGAAGCTCCAGGCTCGCCAGTCTTGCTTCCCTTCTCCTGCATCCGTTGACCGGGAGCGTAGCCCGATGCTCCAGGATGACCTCGAACCGAACCCCTATCCTGCATCCGTTGGCCCGGCGCGCTATCTTGCGCGGAATTCTGTGCAAAGCAGTCGGCGCTTGTTCCCATCACTAGAACCGCTGCTGCTGCCATCGATAAAACTTTATCTCGCATTGGTCCGTCTCCTCGAAACGTGCGTTTCGTCGGTGCGCCAGCACTCCGAAACGGCAGAGCCTTTTTCCCAACCGCGCGGGGCGGCGTTTGGTTCCGCGCAGACATGGCAACTGCACGACGAGGCCACGGCCATGTCGAAGCAATGCACGACTTCACGCCATCCGTGCGAATCTGAAAACTCTTCGACGCGGGGTGCTCCGCCCGAGAGATAGATCGGCCGGACGCCTACGCCGGCGGCGTGCACGCATTACCGCCGAGCCGCGTTCACCGTCTTGTGCAACTGCAATCCAGCCGACCGCACGGCCCATTGCGGTCAGCGAGCGCGAGCCAATCCTTGGCGACCGCGGAACCGACGGCCGTGCTGGCATGCGGCCTGACCGATGACTACATTTCCGCCATGTGCGGGAGGATCATCCAGAGCAGCGGGCCGCTGCGTTATGCCATCGTCGACGGCATGAACGTGCGCGACACCCGGGTGCACAACTACCCGCCTCGCTGGAACGCCGCGCCCAGCCAAGAATTGCTTGTCATCCGCCGCAATCATAGGACCGGCGAAGTGTCGCTCGACCCTGTGCGCTGGGGCCTGATCCCGTATTGGTGCGATGACCCCCGAGGCGGCCGCAAGCCGATCAATGCCAAATGCGAGAGCGTGCGAAAGCTGCCGACGTTCCGGGATGCCTACCGCAAGCGCCGCTGCATCGTGCCGGTGGACGGATTCTTCGAGTGGAAGGCAATCAAGGGCCAGAGGGCAAAGCAGCCCTACGCCATCGCCATGAAAGACGGCGCGCCGTTCGGCATCGCCGGCATTTGGGAGAACTGGAAAGATCCGGCTTCGGCCGAATGGATAAGGACCTTTGCAGTCATTACCACCGATGCCAATGAGCTGGTCGCCGACATCCATGACCGTATGCCGCTCGTTCTGGCGGCGGCCGATTATGCCCGCTGGCTCGGCGACGATCCCGATCCGCACGACCTGATGCGGCCTTTCCCGGGGAGCCTGATGCGCATGTGGCCGATCTCGACGCGGGTCAACAAGCCCGAGAACGACGACCCTTCTATTCTCGAGCCGATCGCGCCGGCAACGGATGCCGCGTAGCCGAGCCGGGCCCGCGCGGCGCTCCAGGTCGCACTCGTTCGTTTTCCCGCGCCTCGCTGCGCAGCGGCGCCAGCGGAAACATCCATCTGCAAATTTCGTCGCTGCTGCCGCTATTCGGCTGCTCGCGGGTCGCCGCTCCATCCTGGCATTGACGCGGCGCCGCGGTCCGGCAAGTCTGCCATTCATGACGCAAGACGAACGTACGGCCTGCGTGAGCGGCGAGCTCGATCGGTTGCGCGTTCTGTGGGCGGAAGGCTACTCGATTGCCGAGCTCTGGGGCCATAGCGAGCCGGTGACGCGGGGGACGTCCACGGTCGAAGCCGCGCATATCCTGCTGTGGGGCATCCTGAGCATCGTCGAATATCAGGTCCGCAAGGGCGCCGGCCACCGCTACCTGCGCGAGCGCCTGTGGGCGGGCGATTGGATCGCGATCGGAAACCTGGAGCCGAATGCGCCGGGGTCGCCGCTCTGCCGTGTGCCGAGGATCAGGGACGCAAAGTTCGGCCGCAAGGTTTCCGCCATTGGCGACGGGACGATCAAATATACCGGTGTGCGGGTCGTGCATTCCCAGCTCGACGCGCATCCGCCGGTCCAGTCGTAGGCCGGCAGCAGCAGGGGACATCGCGGCTCGCCGCGGGGCCCGGCCATTCGCTATCGGAGCCACACACCAGCTTGCGCGGCAGCGCTCCGCGGATAATGTCGGCGCATCGAGTTGCGATCAGGACAATTCGCGATGCGCGATTTCCGTGGCGTCTTCCCCTACCTCGTCTCCCCGGTCGATTCCTCCGGCCGCGTGCTGACCGACGTCCTCGGCCGGCTGGCAAGCGATCTGATCGCAGCGGGCGTGCATGGTCTCACTCCGCTCGGCTCGACCGGCGAATTCGCCTATCTCGACCGCGGGCAGCGCGCGTCCGTCGTGCAAGCCACCATCGAGGCCGCGGCAGGACGCGTGCCGGTGGTGGCGGGCGTAGCCTCGACCGCGACCAATGACGCGGTCGAGCAGGCCAAGTCCTATCAGCGCCTCGGCGCGGACGGCATTCTCGCGATTCTCGAGGCATATTTTCCCGTGAAGGATGGCCAGGTCGAAGCCTATTTCCGCGCCATCGCGGATGCCGTCGACATTCCCGTCGTGCTCTATACCAACCCGCAATTCCAGCGCAGCGATCTGTCGCTCGACGTCATCGAAAGGCTGAGCGCGCATCCGCGCATTCACTATATCAAGGACGCCTCGACCAATACCGGCCGGCTGCTCTCCATCATGAACCGCTGCGGCAACGAGCTCGGCGTGTTCTCCGCCTCCGCCCACATTCCGGCCTGCGTGATGCTCATCGGCGGCGTCGGCTGGATGGCGGGCCCCGCCTGCGTCATCCCGCGGCAGAGCGTGCGCCTCTACGAGCTCTGCCGGGCCGGACAATGGGGAGAGGCGATGGCATTGCAGCGGCGCCTGTGGCGCCTCAACGAGGCATTCGCGCGCTTCAACCTCGCGGCCTGCATCAAGGCCGCCCTGCAGGGCCAGGGCTATCCGGTGGGAGAACCGGTTGCGCCGCAAGCCGCGCTCACCGCCGAGGAACGCCGTTCGGTCCTTGCGATCCTGACCGACGTCGATGCGCTCGCGGCTGCATGAGCTCAATCGCCCGCGCGCGGCCCCCTGGTCACCGCATGCACTCGTGCGGGCGCTCCGCCCGAGGCACATCACCTTCTCGCAGTGTCGGTTGCATTGCTGGCAAGGCCGAAAAGATGCATCCTGAACCGCACCATTCTTGGTTCATTCACTAGTTCACTCGGGAATTCGGACCGAGGGACGCGCTCGATCGACGGAGAACCGAGATGCCACGGTTTCGCTCGTTCGCCCCAGCCGCGTGCCGCGGCCTGCTCGCGTCATGGGCCGTCGCGGCCGCTCTCGGCCTGGCCGGCGCCGCGCATGCACAGGAATGGCCGCAACGTCCGGTCAGGATCATCGGCCCCTATGCCGCCGGCGGGAACGCCGACGTCCTCGCCCGCCTCACCGCCCAGCGGCTGAGCGACGCATTCGGGCAGCAGTTCATCGTCGAGAACCGCGTCGGCGGCAACGGCGTCATTGCCGCGGAGGCGGTCGCGCGCGCCCCCGCCGACGGCTACACGCTGATGTGGGCCGTGCTCCCGCCGATCGCGATCCAGCCGGCGATGACGAAGGTGCCCTACAACCCGGTCAAGGACTTCGCGCCGATCAGCGTGGTGGGGACAAACCCGTTCGTCCTGGTCGTGAACAAGGACATGCCGGTGAAGAACGTCGCGGAGTTCATCGCCTGGGTGCGCGCACAGCCCAGCAAGCCCAGCTATGCCGAAGGCGCCGTCGGCAGCGTCACCCATCTGGCGATGGCGCTGTTCCTCAAGCGCGCCGGCATCGAAATGACGAATGTCAGCTATCGCGGCAATGCGCCGGCGCTGACCGACGTCGTCGCCGGCCACCTGCCGACGATGTTCTCGAACCTGTCGGATGCCCTGCCGCATCTCACCAGCGGGGCGCTGCGCGCGCTCGCGGTGTCGAGCTCCAAGCGCGCCCCGCAACTGCCCAATGTGCCCACCGTCGCCGAAACGGGATTCCCGGGCTACAGCGCGATCACCTGGAACGGCTTGATGGCGCCGGCCGGGACGCCCAAGCCCATCATCGACAAGATGGCGGCGGAAATGGCCCGCGCGGCGAAAGATCCGAAATTCGTCGAGCGGCTGGCGAGCCTCGGCGCCGATCCACTCGGCAATACGCCGGAGGAGTTCGCCGCGCTGATCGCCGCCGACCTGAAATTGTGGGCGGAGGCCGTAACCGTCGTCGGCCTCAACGCGCAATAGCACGCCGGCCAAGCCGACGCGCAAGTCACGCGCCCCGCCCCGCTTCGGCCGAGAGCAAAATCGCTTCACATCGAATCGCGATTTCGCTCCAAGCATTGTCTGGTCGCGTGATCTTGTCCGAAAAGTCTCTCTTCGGGATCATGCTTTAGAGCGCATCCCGATTGGATCGAATCGTGATGCGCTCTAGATTCTTCGGTTTTGCGCGTGTTCTATTCGGAAAACCGGTTCCCACTTTTCCGGAACATGCGCTAGTGCGTGCTCATTCGCACTGACGCCGGATGACCGGGCAGCTTGAACCGCTTGCCCGTATCGGTGAGCTTGGTGCCGTCGACCTTGAGGATGGAAATGTCCTGGTCGAGGTAATTGCCGACCAACAGATATTTTCCATCAGGCGTGAACGCCGCTCCCTCCGGCAATCCACCGACTTCGACGTCACCGACCTTGGTGACCTTCTTGCCGTCGATATGCAGCACCGCGATGCTGCCGTTACGCTTGTGAAAATACGCGCTCTTGTTGTTGGAACCGGCCAGGATCACCGCGACCGCCACGTCGCCTTTGGGCGAGATGGCGAGCCCTTCCGGCCCATCGCCGACCACGACACGGTCGGTGATGCGTATCGGATTGAGCTCAAGGTCGACCACGCTCACAGTGTCGACGCTGCCGTCCGAGGAGCCGGCGTCGCCGTTGTCCGCGGTGAGCGCGATCTTGCCGCTCGGCGCCACCGCGACATTGTAGGGCCACTGCCCGGTCGGCAGGTCGAGCTTGCTATAGGTCACCTTGTCGCCGTCGACGTTGAGCAGGGCGACCTTGTGCGCGTTGAACTTGGTGGCGAGCGCGCGCTTGCCGTCGGGCGTGAACGCAACGTGCGAAACGATGTCGCCCATGTCGACCGTGTCGATCAGCTTCACCTCGGTGCCCTTGATCGACAGGACGCTGATCGACTTGTCGGCACGGTTGGTGACGAGCGCGAGGTTGCCCGCCGGATTGAAGCTCAGGCCCGACGGCTGCTTGCCGACCGTCACCGTACCGGCGAGCTTGGGCGGGCTGGCCTTGAGATCGATGACGTGGACCTTGTTGTCCGGGCTCATCTTCAGCGTATCGCCGTCCTTGGTGACATCGATCGAGTCCGCGACGAGCGCGATCGAGTTGGTGGGATCGATCGCGACGTTGACCGGAGGACCGACGACCGAGTTCTTGAGCGGCAGGTTGGCGACGGTCTTCGGGCTTTCCGGATCAGCGAGATCGAGGATCACCACCGAATCCTTTCCAGCCGGCGATACGACCGGTTTGCCGTGGTCGTCCCACAACAGCTTTTCATCGTTGCCGACGATCAGGAATGGTGCGGCGTGGACGGAACTGAAACCGGCGATGGCCAGAAACGTCGCACCACCGAGTGACGAAAGCAGCCAATGTCTTGCTTGCATGAGCGTCTCCCCTTGCTTGCCGATATGTTCGTTCGGCCTTGGATGCGCGACCGGCCGGACTTCGTTGCGCCCGTCGGCGCTCATTCGAAATAGCTGCGCCGCCCGGTCTGGATCAATTCGTACAGCGCGCGCACGTCGTGTTCGCGGCGGTTCATGTTCAGCCACGTCTTATAGGGCGAGAAATCCAAAGTCTTTACGGCGGTCTCGACCGGTACCCCAGCGTCGACCGCCGCCTTCACCAGTGCGTACTCGAACTTCAGGAAGTTGGCGAGGTCGCCGACGTCGGCCCTGCTGGCGACGTCGCCGTGCGGCGGCAACACCGTGTCCACCTCCATCGCTGCGACCTTCTGCAACAGATCGATCCAGCTCTCGGCGGAAGGCGTGAACGCCGTGTTCGGCATGCTCCGCCGCGCGAAGGCGCCGGGCGTGGCGACCGCGCGCGCGTGCGGGAAGAAGACGAAGGTATCGCCGGGATTTTGCCCCGGCCCGAAATAGACGAGGCGAATCTCGCGGCCGCCGAGGCGGATGCTGGCGTCCTTGTCGAAGGTGATGTCGGGCAGCGTCAGCTTCACCTCGCCGGGGTCGTAGTTGCGCGATTTGAAGAAGGGCTGCCGCCGCGCGAATTCCTTCCGGTCCACCTGCTGCATGATCCGCGCGGTGTCGGCGTGCGCGACGATGGTCGCGCCGGCCGCCTTGAACACCGAATTTCCGTAGTGGTGGTCGGCGTGGAAATGGGTGTTCACCACCCATTTGATCGGCTTGTCGGTGATCTTGCGGATGCGATCGAGCAAATCCTGCCCGTCGCGCGGGTGCTGACGCGTGTCGACCACCAGCACCCCCTCCGCGGTGACCAGAAACGTCGAATTGGACGAGGTCGGGTCGTGCAGAAAGTAGAGATCAGGCGCGACCTGCCGCTGGGTGACCTCCGTGATGGCCCCGCCGGTCTGCGTCTGCGCCTGCCCCGGGATCGGCGCGGCGAAGGCGCAGCAAACGAGAGCGAGGGCCAGCGGCCGGATGGTCATGGGTCTGATCCTGGGCATGCGGGTGAACGGGATCGGGCCTCACCAGAATAGCGCGCGGCGCCGTGCGGCCCAAGCCCATGTCCCGGCTGGCGGCGCGGCCTCGATGCGCGGCCCGGCCGAATCGCACGATCCGGGCTTTCCGATCTCCGCGTCGTCGACGTAGTAGGCGCCGCCCAGCTTTGCGGCGGAGGCCGTCGGGACGGGCAGAAACAGGATGATGAAAACCGCAGACGCGAGAGCACCCGAGGCGGCGCAGGCCCGGCGCTGCCGGCGTCTCGTGGCGCTGGGGCCGGGCGAATCCAATCCGCGCTTTCAAAGCGGCGTGCGTTACAGCCCCACGAAAGACATCGACTTCGATCTGATCTATGGCCGCAATCTGACCGGTGAACAGGCCAACTGGGTCACCTTGGCCCTGACCTTCAGGATCGGCGATAACTGATCCGCGCCACCCCTGGTCGATGACGCCAGCGCAAACGAGCTTGGCGCTACGCCAGCCTCGCCGGAAGGATCACCCGGGCTAGTACCTGCGGCCGGCAGGATCATATCCTGCGGCATCATTGTGGTGGCGCACGCTCTGCTGCTCGACGCGGGCGCGCTTCCTGGCCTGATGGCGCCCGATGAGGCAGCCGGCGGCCGCGCCGATCACGCCGTGATGGCCGGCATAGTGGCCGGCGACCCCTCCGACGATGGCGCCTTTCAAGCAGCCCTTGGCCGCTGCCGGCGTCACCAGCACGGGCAGCAGCAAAACGGACAATGCCAGCACCGATCTCATCGCTACCTCCATCAAACAACGCAACAGCTTAATGAGTTGGCGATGAACTTGTTCCGGCCGGCCAAGCGCGGGGGACCGCAGCACGCGGTGCGCAGCCGTTGGCTTCAGCGCTCGCGGGCGAGGCGCTCATACGCCGACCGGACGACGTCCTTGCCGTAAAGGCGTTCGAGACGGCGAACGGCGAAGTGACCTCGCGCCACGTCCTGGAAATGCTCGATGAAGGCGTAGTTGACGGCGGCGCCGCCGAGGGCGCCGACGACCGGAATGGCCTGCGCCGCGAGCTTCTGCGTCACCACCACGCCGAAGCGGGAGGCCACTTGCGCGAGAAAGCGGACGAGAATCGGGCCGCCTTCCTCGACGACACCGCGCTCCGCGATGAAACGCGCGGCTTGCGTCACGCTGTTCGCCAGCATCCCGCGCACGGCGAAATATCCGCTTTCGGACGCATCGGCCGAGCCGTCCCGTCCCCCCAGCGCAAAGACCTGCACGCATGCGAGGGCCGCTTCCGGGTCGGACAAATCTTCGCCTTCGCTGCCGGCAATTTCCGCGATCGACCTGAGCATGATGATGGTCGAGACCGGAAGCTCGATGGGAAGCGAGGCCAGACCGAAGGCGCCGCCCGCAGCGCCCGACGCCGTAGCCAGGGCCTTGTGCAAGCGGCGCGACTCCCGCCGCGGACCCCCCTGCATCGTCCGCAGCGCGACCTTGAGCGCCACTTCGAGAGCCTTGGAGGCGGCCGTCGAGACCGCTTGGGAGGCGGAAGCGGGGAGCGCGCCGGCAATGAGCTCGATCGGCTTGCCCGCGATGTTCGTGAGGCGCGCCGCAAGGCTGGGATGCTCAAGCGCCTGAACGGCTCCCTGCAGGGCCTTCAGGTCGTCCGGTGTCATTTCGGCCAAATCAAATTCCCAACGACGTTGTGCAATGATTAGCTGTGATGACGCGCGGTGACCATTCTCTTACGGCGACGAGTTTGTCGATGACGTTTCTCGGCGGCGAGGGATTGTCTCCGGGTAGCAACGGGTTGTGGGCGCGCGACAAGATGAGCGGGACCTGGAGGAATGCCGGCTGCGGCAAATTGTTCCTGCGATAGGGAAAGCGCCCGCGTCCGCGGGCACCGCCGGGGTTTTGGCTCACGAGGATGCCGGCACTCGGCGAGCATTCGGGATGACGCGCGGGGCGATGGCGCTGCCGTACGGCCGACCGGCGCCAATCAAGGAACGCGCATCGGGACTCCGGCGTTGACGCTGCGACTTCACACCCCCGGAGGATCGGCAATGGCCAAAGAACCCAAGAAGCTTGATGACCTCTTTCACGACACGCTCAAAGACATCTATTTCGCCGAGAAGAAGATTCTCACCGCCCTTCCCAAGATGGCGAAAGCCGTCCACTCGGAAGACCTGCGCGCGGCCTTCGAGAAGCATCACGGCGAGACCGAAGGCCAGGTGGAACGGCTCGAACAGGTGTTCGAGCTGATCGGCAAGAAGGCACAGGGCAAGACCTGCGACGCCATCGTCGGCATCGTCGAGGAAGGCCAGGAGATCATGAAGGAATACAAGGGGTCTCCGGCTCTCGATGCGGGCCTTCTGGCCGGCGCGCAAGCCGTCGAGCATTACGAAATATCCCGCTACGGGACGCTGAAAGCCTGGGCGAATGAACTGGGCCTGGAAGATGCCGTGGGGCTTCTCGACGCCACCCTGCAGGAAGAAAAGAACACGGACGCGACCCTGACCGAGATCGCGGAAACCGTGGTCAACCAGGAAGCCGAATAGCCGAGCGCGCCGCGCGTCCGGCGGCGGCGCGAACCGCTCCACCCCCGGATCGAGGTCCGAAGCAGGCCTTTCCACGACATGCGCGAACAGCGGGACCGTCGGCACCACCGGGACAAGTCGTTCCGCTGCCGCCTTGGCTTCGCGCCCGTGCCTTCGCGCCCTGCGGGCGCATCTTTCGGGAAGCCAAGCGGGCTCCTCGGCCGCGACAGGTCGGCCGCGACCTCCCTTGACTATCAAGGGCGCCGTGAAAGCATAGCCTCAACGCCGCGCCTGCTTGAACGATGCGACCGAGGACTAACACTCCGCGTCGCCGCCGACGTCAGCCAGGTCAACGAAAAGCATAGGAGGATATCGTCATGGACCGTCGCCGCTTTATGCATTCTCTGGCCCTGGCGGGAACCGGAGCGGCGCTCGCCGCCTCGCGCAGCGTTGCCTTCGCCGATGCCGACGGCGCCGCGACGACCAGGCGCTTCACCGAGCAGCGCTGGGCGCTCGACAACATCATCCGCGCCAATGGAATCGACTGGGACCAGCCGCGCTCGATCTATCTCTCCGCCCCGTGCGGGGTCGAAGCCAATGCCGATTTTGCGGCCATCCGCGCCCGGGTGCAGAAAATGGCCGATATCGGTCCGGCCTTCGAAAGCACCGCCAAGCGGCGCGAGGCCAAGGCGCGCGCGGCGGAGTCCGACGGCAACCTGGTGACCGCGCGCGACAACTGGTACATGGCCGCCATCCACTACGGCGCGGCCGAGTGGCCGTATGACGATTCCGGCAAGCAGCACCTCGCCCTGCACGGCAAGAAGCGGGAATGCTACGGCAATTACGCGCGCCTCGCCGACCATAAGATCGAAGCGGTATCGATTGCGTTCAAGGGCGGATCGATCCCCGGCTGGTTCCACCTGCCGCCAGGCCACAGCGGCGGGAAGCTGCCGGTGGTCATCGTCATTCCCGGCATGGACAGCTTCAAGGAAGCGAGCGTCGCGCTGGCCAACGACCGCTGGATGGCGCGGGGCGTCGCCGTCCTGGCGATCGACGGGCCGGGCCAGTACGAAAGCCCGCTGCTCGGCGTCTATGTCTCGATGCCGAACTGGATCGATGCCGGGCCCGCGCTGGTGGACTGGCTGCTGCGCCGTCCCGAGATCGACGCGCAGAAGATCGGCGTCACCGGTACCAGCTTCGGCTCGTTCTTCGGGACCATTCTGGCGGCGAACGAGCCGCGCGTGGCCGCGACCGCGGTCATTTCCACCTGTCTCGAGCCCGGCTGTCACACGATCTTCGAGGAGGCGTCACCGACCTTCAAGAAGCGCTTCATGTGGATGTCGAACTATACCGACGAAACGAAGTTCGATGAGTTCATCAAGACGCTCACCTGGGAAGGCCAGGTCGAAAAGATCCGCAGCCCCTACCTGGTGGTGGCCGGGGAAGCCGATGAGCTCAGCCCACTGGAGCACACCGAGCGAATGATCCGCACCATGACCGGCCCGCGCCAGCTGGTGATCTACGCCGACAGCCGGCACTCGGTGGGCAATGTGCCGGCGGCCAATCTGGGCCCCTTTCCGCCGGGGTTGACCGCCGATTGGCTGGTGGCGCGGCTCGAGGGCAAGCCGTGCAAGAGCGAGCGCTGGTTCGTGGAGCCGACGGGGCGGATCAGCAAAGCCGCGCTGTGACCTCGAGGGCGGCGGCAGGCTCGAACGGCGTCCGCGCAACGTCCTGCGGGACATGCGCCGGCCTGTCCCGGATCAGGACCGTGACGGCGCCGCGAGGGCGCTACCGACGGGTCATGTGCGGGGTGCGCATCCCTTGGTACCTCCTGATGGCGTGGGCCTTGCTTGCGGTCCTGTGCGCGCCGGCACTCGCGCAGCGCGTTGCCGTCTTTGATTTCGAGTTGATCGACACGAGCCTGGAAGGCGAGATCAACGGTCCGCGCGCCGACGAACAGGCGCGCCTCGCCCGGCTCGGCGATCGATTGCGGCAGCGATTGAGGGAGTCGGGCCGGTTCTCCCTCGTCGACATCGCCCCGATTGCGAGCGAGGCGCGCGCGAGCAACCTGCAGGCCTGCGGCGGCTGCGATACGCGCTTGGCCAAACGCCTGGGAGCCGAGCTCGCGATCAGCGGCACCGTACAAAAGGTGTCCAACCTCATCCTCAACATGAACATCTACATCCGCGACCCCTCCACGGGAGCGACCGTCGCGGCCATGAGCGCGGACATGCGCGGCAATACCGACGAGTCCTGGTCTCGCACGCTCGATTGGCTCATTGGCAATCGGCTGCTCGCACCGGGCTACGGCGTGACCCGATGACCCCATCCGCAAGCGTCCGAACGGCGGCGGGCGATGGCATGCGGCGGCCACCCGCCCGCCGGCGCCGCTAGCAGGCTGCTGAAGAAGTCACCATTTGCGAGCTTTGAAGGCTGATTCGTCGCCGAGATGGAAGCTGATTTCGCCGTTGATCGTACCATCGTCGTCGAGTTCGGCCCATCCATCTCCGGAGACCGGGTCCATCTCGTCGGAGCCTTGCCAAGTGAAGTCGGCGGCAGCGGCAAAGAGGGTGCAATCGAGACCGCTGATCACGCATCCGAACTTGAACTCACCGAGCTCGTTAGCTTGGAACTGGATGTAGTCGGGCTCAACCATATCCAAGTAATCACTGTCCCAGAGCTCCATCTCGATGATCCGCCACTTGCCGATCAGCGCGCTCTTGGCGCCGCGCCGCATGTGGCCTCCAGAAGCTTGGGTATCCGCACGAGATTGTAGGCCAGGATTGCGAAGATGAAGACGGCTTGCACCTTGGCAAGCCCGCGAACTTTGACCTGTGCCAATCCTCCAATCGGCTTGGTCCAGCCGAAGATTTCTTCGATACGTTTGCGGATGACCTGGCTGATCGCGTAGCCGGGATGTCGGGTGATGCGACCGTCCACTGCCGTCCTGCGGATCTTGCCCGTCTTGGTGACGTGACCGTTGATCGCGATGTGGGGCGTCACTTCGCGTTCACGCAGCGCTTCGACAAACTCGACCACGTCGTAGGCTTTGTCGGCGCCGAGCGTGATCCGCTGCTCGGCAGGTCGATGATTGTCGATGAGGGTGAGGGCTGCCTCGCGCTCGGCTGTGCCGGTCGCTTGCGTCACGTCGCCAGCAACTGCCAGACCGTTGCGGTTTTCCATCAGGACATGGCCCATGTAGCACAGCCGACTCTCCTGGCCGTCACCCTTGCGGTAGAGCTTGGCATCAGGATCTGTCGTGCTCTCGTGGGTCTTATTCGATCGTTTCTCACGGTGGAAGTTACGCTCGCCATTGCGGCCGCCCGTGGACGGACCGTCACTCCCGTCCTTCGGCCGAAAGCTCTTCATCGAGGCCCAAGCCTTCAGCAGCGTTCCGTCCACCGAGAAGTGATCGCTCGATAGAAGCCGCTTCACCTTCGGCAGCGACAGCAAGCTGGACAAGAATTCACGCGCCACATCGGCTTCCAGCAGCCGGTCACGGTTCTTCGTAAAGACCGTAGCGTCCCAAACGGCGTCGTCGATCGACAGACCGACAAACCAGCGAAACAGAAGATTGTAGTTGATTTGTTCCATCAACTGCCGTTCTGAGCGCACGGTGAAGAATGCCTGCAGCAGTGTGGCCCGCAGAAGATATTCCGGCGGAATCGAAGGCCGCCCCATATGCGAATAGAGTTCGTCAAACCGATCCGACAGCGCCGCAAGCACCTCATTCACCAGAACCAGGATCGCCCTCAATGGGTGGTCCGGTGCGACCCGCTCCTCCAGCCGGATATACGAAAACAGCCCCTCTGATCCTCGTTGCTCGCCGCGCATCGCAAATCACCCCGCCGTGGTCCAATACAACGGAATCACGATCAGCTCTTGCCGTCGAGAGAGTTTTTCAGCAGCCTGCTAGAGCGAAATCGTCTCACATTGAATCGTGATTTTCCGCTCTAAGCATTTGATTGGTTGCATGATCTTGTCCGAAAGCCTGCAACTTTTTTGGGATCATGCTCTTGGCGGCGGACCGCGCGGGTCGAGCCCGTGCAACTCACTCGGCCGCGGTTGTGATCCAAAGATCACACGAACGGCAACCCGTCATTTCCCTAGTTTCCTGAGTCGAGGATCGGACCGGCGGCACGGTCAGTCCCATCCCTTCCGGTCCGAGCCCGGACCCCGCCGCCAAAGCCCCCGCGGCAGGGTTCTTGTGGGCGAACCCCGGGGCTGCGTTTGAATCAGGCCCCGAGCTTGTAGCTGCGTATCGTCTCCGCGCCGCAGGCGGTGCAGGCGAGCCTGATTTCCTCGCGTCTATCCAGGACCTCGATGGTCCGGATGCGCATCGGCGCGTCGCAGCTCTCGCATTGTGGAAGAAGTACGCGCGGTTCGGACGCTATTAATTGCGGCTGCATTTCCCCTCCAAGCAGCGTTCATCGGGGGTCAGATAGGCCTCCATGCAAGGCAAAATTAGGACCAACGCACCGGAACTCGACAGATGGGGAAAGCAAGGGTGCCCAGCCGGCGGCTCCGTCATCGAGGGCAGGACGAGGAGGCGCGGACCGGGCCGAGCCGTTACCCGGCGGGGATCGCAGGCAAAAGGCCTTCGGACGGGGGATGCACCGGGTGGAACGGGCATCAGCCGCGAGGGTGCCGCACCGTCTGTCTGTTCCATGACATAAGAGGAAGCTTTTTTATCGTGCGCGAGCCCAGCCCAAAGCCTAGCTGCTATGGCTGCGGTATAATGGCTGCCAGAGACGATCCCTCCGCTTGATATGCGTTCGGGCGCGGCGATGATCACTCCCGATGAGTGCAGGAGGCATGCCGTTGAATGTCGGCAAATGGCCGAGCGCGCACCGAATTCGAGGGTGCAGTCGATCCTGATCGACATGGCGCGCACATGGACAAGGCTGACGCTCGAAACCGAGCAGTGCAAACGAACGTTCCCGGCGGCGTCCCGAGAACCAAGCTCAAGTACCGAGCTCCCAAGCGGAACGCCTGCGCCAAGACGGCGTTGAGTCGCCGAGCGACCGGGAGCACCGCAGATGGGTTCTACGCCGATCCTCGATGATGCCGTGCGCGAAGCGCAGGACGTCTTGTGGGAAGCGCTGCCGCCCGGGAGCTCGCGGGAACTGGCGGTCGTCAAGCTCAGGGCGCTGCTTGGATCGCCGAAAATCACGGCCGCGCTCGCGGCCGCGAGCGACAATGTGATTGCATTCGCGATCCGCGAAAGCCGGGTCCATCTCGCCGAACGGCCGGCTCGGCCGGACAAGACCATTTCGGCATTGTGGGAAATCCTCGATGATCGAGGGCTCAATCAGGCGGTCGGGATCCCGCAGAATCCCGGCGTCAAGTTCCATCCCTCCCGCACCCACCGTTGGCGCTGACCGAATCGGCCGGCGCTGCAGCACCAGCATGAAGCCCGCCAAGCCGGGTATGATCGATCGGTGCAGCAGCGTCGATGCAAAGCGGCGGCCTCACCCCGCCGCCAGGCCCCGGCGCTCGCAGTCGAAGCCGATCACGCGACGGCGCCGGCGAACCGGGCGACCTGCCTTCGATTCAGTGGTGCTTGCGCAGCCGGCGTAGACTTGTCCACTTCGGGGCGTCCCCAAATTCCCCCGCGAGCCACAGAACGAATCCTGCGAACGCCAGAATAGCAATCTCTCCTAACATCAGAAGCACGATGACCATCCATGTAGACTGATGCATGAAGACGCCCCCGTTGTTGCGATTAGGGGACATCGCAACAGAAAATCGGCTCCGTACTGTGACCCGATTCAAAAAAATCCAGAGCGTTGCAAAAATCTCACAATTCCTGGCTGCGCAACGGTGAAAACGGCATTGTTGTACCGATCGGATCGCGCGCCAGCCAAGATGTGGCGCTGCGGTCTTCGAGCAGAGAGCTGCGGTCTTCGAGCAGAGAGCTGGAGCGATCGCTCAAAGGCATACCGTCGTGTTATCCTCGTTGAGCCACGGGGCCGAGGCTGCCCGCGACACTGCGATCGGCCTCGATCGAAATGCGCTTCTTTGTGCAAACCATCGCAGACCAAGCGAGTGGCCAGCAGCGATACCGAGGTGGTGATTGTCGGCGCCGGCGCGGCCGGTATCGCCGCGGGCCGGCGGCTCTCGGACGCGGGTATCGACTGTCTCCTCGTCGAGGCGCGGACGCGGCTGGGCGGACGGGCATGGACGGTCAGCGACGACCCGGCATTTCCCGTCGATCTCGGCTGCGGCTGGCTGCATTCGGCCGACCGCAATCCCTGGTGGGACATTGCCGAGGCGCAGGGCTGCTCGATCGACAGGACGCCCCCGCCCTGGACGCGACGTTCGACTCCGATCGGCTTTCCGCTTTCCGAGCAGACGACCTTTCTATGTGCGCTGCAAAAATTCCATCGCCGGCTCGAACTCGCTCTCCGAGGAAGCGCCGGACGTTGCGGCTGCGGCGTTCCTCCAACCGCACTGCCGCTGGAACGACTTGATCAACGCCGTCAGCACCTATGTAAGCGGGGCGGAACTCGACCGGATATCGACGCGGGATTTCAATCGCTACCACGACAGCGGCGTGAACTGGCGCGTGGTCGAGGGCTACGGGGCGGTGATCGCCGCCCACGGCGCCGGCTTGCCGGCCGTGCTCGGCTGCCCGGTGCGGCGGATCGATCGCAGCGGGCGGCGATTGCGCGTGGAAACGGCGGACGGTGCGATCACCGCGGACAGCGCCATCGTCACCGTCCCGAGCAGCATCATTGCCGAGGAGAAGTTGCGCTTCACCCCGGCCCTGCCCGAAAAAACACAAGCCGCGGCGGGCCTGCCCTTGGGACTCGACGACAAGCTGTTCCTGTCGCTTGCCGAGGCGCAAGAATTCGACAAGGACAGCCGTCTGTTCGGCCGCACCGACCGGAGCGCGAGCGGAGTTTATCACTTCAGACCGTTCGGCAGGCCGCAGATCGAGGCCTATTTTGGCGGCGCCCTGGCGGCGGACCTCGAGGCCGGCGGCAGGCCCGCGTTCGTCGATTTCGCCATCGCCGAACTGGTCGGCCTGCTCGGCAGCGATTTCGCCCGTCGGGTGAAGCCGCTGCAGCTTCATCCTTGGGGCGCAGATCCGTTCTCCCGCGGCTCCTACTCCTATGCCCTGCCGGGCAAGGCCGACTGCCGAGGCGCACTCGCCACGGCGGTGGACGATCGGCTGTTCTTCGCCGGCGAGGCGTGCTCGCGGCACGATTTTTCCACCGCGCACGGCGCCTATCTCACCGGCATCGCCGCTGCCGACCAGGCGATCGCCGCCCGGCGGAGCAAACGGTCGTCGTGAGGCGAGAACGTGCCCGGGCCGGATGATGCTGACGGCGCGAAATCCGCCGCACCTTGCATCGCGATTTCGCCCGCAAGCATTTTTCGGCTGCATGACTATCCGAAAAGTCTGCAACGCGTGGGGGAGCCCCGGGCATGCCGTCATCACGCGCGACACTGTCTCCGACGCCATCCGCGGTCACGCGGTCCGGGCGAGGACGCGATCGACATCGACCAAGGCCTGTTTCTTCTCCGGCGTCGTCATCAGCGAGGCCATGATCCCGTTGCGGACGATCGTCGCAATGTCCTCGCGTCCGAGCCCCAGCGCCTCCGAGACCGCGAGAAAGTTGCGGTTGACATAGCCGCCGAAATACGCGGGATCGTCGGAATTGACCGTCACCATGACGCCTTTGTCCATCATCCGGCGCAGCGGGTGATGCGCGAGATCGTCGACAACCCGTAGCCGCAGGTTGGACAGCGGACACATGGTCAGCGGGACCCGGTCGCGGGCAAGCCGCCCCACCAAAGCCGCATCCTCCAGCGAGCGATTGCCGTGATCGACGCGCGCGACGCCAAGCACCTCGAGCGCTTCCCAGACATAGCTCGGCGGCCCTTCCTCGCCGGCATGAGCGGTGAGAAAGAAGCCCGCATCGCGCGCGCGTGCGAATACGTGCTTGAATTTGCTCGGCGGATTTCCGGTTTCGGATGAATCGAGACCGACGCCGACGATCCGGTCCTTGAATGCAAGCGCCGAATCCAGCGTCCGCTCGGCATCCGCCTCGTCGAGATGGCGCAGGAAGCACATGATCAGGCTTGCCTGCACGCCCAGCTTCGCTCGGGCATCCCTGATGGCGCGGTGAAGGCCTTCGACCACCGTCGAGAACGGGACACCACGGGATGTGTGTCCTTGCGGGTCGAAGAACATCTCGACATGCCGGACATTGTCGGCGTGTGCGCGTTCGAGATATGCGAAGGCGAGATCGTAGAAATCCTGCTCCGTGATCAACACCGACATGCCTTGATAGTAGATGTCGAGAAAATCCTGAAGGTTGCGAAACCGATAGGCCTGCCGCAACGCTTCGACCGACGGATAGCGCAGGCGGATGCCGTTGCGGCGCGCCAAAGCCAACATAAGCTCGGGCTCCAGGCTGCCCTCGATGTGAATGTGCAGCTCGCACTTGGGGAGCTGCTTGATCAGAGTGCCAAGGTCGTGCATTGCGTCGGTGCTCTCCCGGGTGTGAACGGAGCCATCCACGAGTTGTCAACCCGCGCGCCTGACGGAGCGTGCAAAATCGTCCAGCTGCGGAGGAAGATGGCGGCGTCAGACAACCATATGGCACGAGCAATCGCAACGAGCCAAGGCGCGAGCTCAAAACGGCACCGGCGGCGACGCGTCATATGCGGACCGCCCCGCAAGCGTGGAAGTCCACGGCTGTCTGCGCCTTTCCCATTCGTGACCGAGGCGAGCTCAATGCCATTCTGAATGATATGGTGGCGGCATGGAATTCACTGTCAGAGAAATGGGGGCGCACGACCGGATCGCGTGGGCGCAGATGCGAAGCGCCCTCTGGCCGGACGAGACCGCCGAAGCCCATGAGAAGGGGATCGACGAAATACTCGGGTGCGACGGCACCTGGGGCTTCATCGCGGAAACGGTGGATGGTGCGGCTGTCGGATTTGCAGAGCTCGCGATCCGCAAATACGCCAACGGCTGCGAAACTCGGCCGGTTCCGTTTCTCGAAGGCGTTTGGGTCAACGCGCTATTCAGACGGCAAGGAATTAGCGCTCGGCTGATAGCGCACATCGAAGCGTTCCTGGCGGCGCGGGGCTTTCGTGAAATCGGCTCGGATACGCAAATCGACAACCGCCCATCGCAGGCCGCCCATGTCGCTTGGGGTTTTTCCGAGACGGAGAGGGTAATGTATTTTCGAAAGACGTTGAACGCGTCGGTCCGGCAAAAAACGACCCCAAGATCGTGACCAGTCACGGGCCACTCGTAAAACAGTCCGACTTTGACGAGTTCAACGCGTTGATAGGCACGGCAATACGCCGGCAGCGCAATGGAGCGCGGCGGGCGCAGCCCAAGGGTTCAGAAAAAACCCAAGGACTCGCAGCCTGTGCCGGCGTGGAAACTGCGCTTGACCCGCCGCGCCGGAATATCGATGACGTGCACCGACCCGTCGCCCTGGCACGCGACGAACAATTCGTCGCCGCGGAAGGCCATGTCCATCGGCTGGCTGCCGACCTTGATGGCGCTCTGCCGGCGGAACGATGGATCGATCAGGCTGACCATGTCGCTTTTCAGACTGGTGACGCCGATCATACCGTAGTCCGGGCTGTAGCGGGCGATCTGCGCCGCCTCGGGAACGCCTTCCAGCCGCACCGTATGGACGACCTGCTCGCTTTCGGCATCGATCAGGAACAGCGTCGGCTGCTCGTCGTCGACCGCGACCACGGTGCGGCCGTCGGCCGAGATCGCGATGCCCGCGAGCGCGCGTGGGGTCTTGATCTTGCCCAGGAGCTTTCGCTTCGGCACGTCGATCACCGAGACCGTGCCATCCTCTTCATTCTCGGTATAGAGCCGCCGGCCATCGGGCGAGATGATCAGCCGGTGGCCGTTGGTGGAGCCGGAATTGATGGCATCAACCACCTTATGGGTGGAGCGGTCGATCACCGCCACCACGGCGCTGTTCTCGCAGGTAATGTAGATCAAGCCGTCCGGCCCGAGCTTCAACGTATGCGGCGCGATATAGGGCCGCAAATCGATATCGCCGACATGGGCGCGTTTCTCGAGATCGATGATGCACAGGAGATGGCCGGGATGGGGATTGCGGCCGTGGATTCCGTCGCCGAAGATCGGCACGTAGGCAAGCCCGGTTTCCGGCACCACGAGCAGCTCATGCACCGTGCGGGGAAAATCGTCGAGCACGGTCTGCGTCTCATAGCTCACGAGATCGAGGAACAAGACCTTTGTCCCCATCTTGTCGACCGCGATCATTCCGTGTGCGCCGCCTGCGTTCGCCATCGTTGCGCTGCTTCCTCGCTTGTTGGACTCTTGGTCCCAAATTGGAGCGCAAGTATAGCGCAAGTATCTTGCCAAATCCTTGGCGGGGATACCACCGTGCCCCGGCGCGTTCGGCGCGACAGCGGACGTTCCGCGTCATCGGGTTTCTGCCAGCGGTGCTATCGATCGGGAAGGATCGGCGGCCCTGTTTCGATCACCTCGGCGGCGGCCCGTGAGCCGCCCGGATTTCGTGCCGACGGCGTTGCGGCCTGTGTCAGCCCGTCGGCGCCGCCACCTCGTCGAGCCCCTTCTGCCTCGACTCCGGGCCGAGCTGCGTGACCGCAGCGGCCGCAATCAGCAGAACGATCGCCAGGAAGACGAACACCGCGGTGAGCCCCCAGCCGTGCTGGATCCATAGAATCGTGGGGATGATGAAGGCGGTGGCAAGCCGGCCGACGCCCGCGGCCCAGCCAAATCCCGATGCCCGGGCGTTGGTCGGGAACACCTCCGACGCGAAGATCTGCATCGAATTTCCGGCCACCTGAATGAAGAAGATCATGATGAAGCCGGCTATCAGCAGCTGCATGTCGGTTGCAGCATTGGCGAATACGATGGCCATCACCCCCGCGGCCACGAAGGCGCACACCGAGGTGACCTTGCGGCCCAGGTGATCGAGCGCGTACATCATGAAGAGGCTGGCGCATGGCACCGCCAGCGTCATGCCGAAGGTGTAAGTGAGCGACTTGGTGATCGTGAATCCCTTCTCGCCCATGATGTTGGGGAGCCATGTGCCCAGCCCGATCGCGACGCCGAAGAACGCCGAGAAGCAGATCATGCCGGCGATCACGCGGACCGGGAACATGCGAAAAACGACGGCGAACGGGTCACTCTTGGTGTCGCTCGCGGCGTCGGTCGCGAGCGGCTCGGTCGGCCCGGCGATTCCCAAGCGCTCGAGAATACCGAGAGCTTCTTTGCCTTTGCCGTGCGTTGCCAGGAAGCGCGGCGATTCCGGCAGTGTGAAGCGGAACAGCCAGACGATGAGCGCGCCGATGCCGATGACGATCCAGACTCCGCGCCAGCCGATCGCATCGCGGAATGTGAGCGTGAACAGCGAGGCAATGGGCCATACGCACGCGCCGCCGATGAAATGAACAATCGCCAGGATGCGGCCGCGAATGCGTTTGGGTGAATATTCGCCGGCATAGGCGAAGGCGAGCGGCTGCTCGGCGCCGAGGCCGATCCCCGCGATGAAACGGGCGGCTGCGAGCCACGTGACGCTTGGTGCGAACGCACCCAGGATGGTGAACACGCCGAACAGCAGAAGGTTGAACTGATACACCGTCTTGCGGCCCCACCGGTCACTGAATTCCCCCTGACCCGCAGCGCCGATAAACATTCCCAGGACAGTCGCGCTCCCCACCAGGCCGGCCTCGGCTCCGGTAGCGAACTTGGATTGGATCATGTCCGGGATCAGCGAGCCCAGCACGATCAGATCGATGACGTCGAAGAAATATCCCGCCGCGATGAGCGCAATCACCTGAACATGCAGCCGCGAGATTTTCGCCTCATCCAAAGACGAGCCGACGAACCCCTCGATTGTCTGGGCCATGGAATCCTCCCCCGCGGGCCGCTCAAGCGGCTCTCTATGAAACCAGTGTGAAGAGCGGGCTACCGCCTGTCAATCGATATGACGCGATCACAGACTTCTCGTCGAGCCCAGCGCCGGATCAGCCACCCTCGAACTGCAGCACGTAGAGGCCGGCGTTGGAATCGGTAAGGTACATCACTCCTTCGCTGTCGACGAAGCAGTCGCACGACTGGATCACCTGCGGCCGGTTGGGACGCGGGTCGAACATGCGTTCCGGATTGGGCGGCACGAAATATCCGACCTCGCGCGGCTGGAAGGGATTGCCGATGTCATATGCCCGCACCCCGGCGTTGTGGCAGGTCGCGAAGATGAGACGCGAGCTCTGGAATGCACCCGGCCGATTCTCCCACAGGTTATGGGGACCGAAATTTCCCCCCTTGGCGCAATAGTCCGCCTCGTCGGGGATCGGGAACGTTGAAATGCTCACCGGATTGGCCGGCACGCGCACGTCGAATACCCAGATGTAACGCAGCCCCAAACTGCAATTGGCGAAATTCGCCTCATCCGCAACCACCAGCAGATTGCGGTCCGGGAGCGGCAGTGGCGAGTGCGTGCCGCCGCCAAAGGGTGGATCCCAGTTGCGGTGGCACACCAGACTCGGACGGGACGGGTCGCCGACATCGACGACGGCAAGACCGCCGTCCCGCCAGGCGCTGTAGGCCAGGTTACCGGCGACCAGCGCATGATGGAGCGCGTAGCGTTTGCCCTTGGGCCAGCTCGGCGTTTCGCCGCCCCCGGACCACATGCCGGGCAGCCACCACTTGCCGACGACCTGCGGCCGGGTCGGGTCCGCCATGTCGACGATCGCCAATACATGATCGCTGAAGTCGGGGAAATGAATTGAAAGATAGGCGTAGCGGCCACCCACGTACCAGATCCGGTGCGGTCCCATTCCCTCGACCGGCATGAACGCGATCTCGCGCGGCGTTTCCGGCCGCGAGATGTCGTATACGCGCATGCCGGTGGTAAATTTCGCCGCGTGCCCCTTGAGCGCATCGGCCGAGGATCCGGAGAAATAGGCCTGCTCGTTCACCTGCATCGTCCAGATGCTCGGCCCATTGACCGCCAGCAGCAGGTCGCCATGGGTCTGCAGGTGGTGGGCGCGGGTATTGGGCGGGCAAGGGAGGAAATTGACCGTTTTCGGATGCTTCGGATCGCGCACATCAATCACGGTGATCCCGTTGCTGTATCCATGGCCGATATAGGCGTAGCCGCGATGCACCATGACTTGCACGCCGTCGCCGCGACCACCCTGGTCGCAGTGGCTGATGAATTTCATGTTACGGGCTGCAACGGCATGCATGGCTCATGTCCCCACGAGCGGCTTTGATTGCGGCTCGAGCCGACCGGCTCCGATGCCATGTTGCTCTTATCGCGCCTGATTGAACAGAACGCCAAGAGCGGGGTCACAGATATCAGGGGGGATGCTCCAAACGTGGACGGCGACCGTGACCGGCGCTGGGCGATGTCTTGCGGCTCCCCGACCCGGACATCCGGGTGCGCGCGGCGTGACGCGTCCCGTGCGCGCCGGCTGCCGCCCGAGGCCTTGGCAGCAACGGCAAGAATGAGCATTGTAGCGCTCGAAAACCGGCCATGCGGCGGATGGCGGTCCATCGCGACGCCAAGGCGCGGTCAAAGCTTCGGAGTGCCCATGATCAACGTCAAGCGGATCAGCCACGCGACATTCGAGACGCCGGACCTCGATCGGCAGATCGACTATTTCACCCAGACCGCCGGCCTGGCGCTGGCGGAGCGGGAAAACGGCCGCGCCTTCCTCGCGACCAAGCTTGGCGATCTCGCGGTGCAACTCGAGAAGGGCGACCACCCGCGCTGTGCGCGTCTGGCGTTCCAAGTCGCGCCCGACACCGAGTTCGACGACATCCGGCGCGGCATCGAGGCCGAGGGCCTACGCTGGCAGGCGCGCAACGATCCAACGCCCGGCATCCCCAGGATGCTGGCATTCGAAGATCCCAAGGGAACGGTCTGCGAGCTGTTCGCTGCCCAGACCCCGATCGGCAAGAACCAGCAGGTCGCCGGCATCGGGCCGATCAAGCTCGGCCATCTTGCGTTCGTCGTTCCGGAGCCGAAGGAGTACGCCGATTTCTATACCCGCGTGCTCGGATTCCGGGTGTCGGACTGGATCGGGGACTGGTTCGTCTTCATGCGCTGCGGCCCGGATCATCACACCGTGAATTTCGTGCGCGGCAAGCGCACCCAGATGCATCACATCGCCTTCGAGCTCAAGGACTGGGCGCATGTGCAGGCCGCTTGCGACTTCCTCGGCGGGAAGAACATTCCCATCATCTGGGGGCCGGGCCGGCACGGGCCCGGCCACAACGTCTACACCTATCACCGCAATCCCGACGACCAGATCGTCGAAATGTTCACCGAGCTGGACAAGATGCTGGACGAGTCGCTCGGCTATTTCGATCCGCGGCCGTGGCATCGCGATCGGCCGCAGGTGCCGAAGGTGTGGAGCATGCCGACGGACATCTGGGGGCCGCCGCCGACGCAGGAGTATCTGCGGCAGCGGGAGTGAGCGGGGTACCGCGCTGGGCGGAAGCGGCGCCGGATCCGCCAATGATCACGCGTCGCCCGGACGGCGGGCTGCACCCGCGCCGGCAAGCGCGGTTACGTCCCTCTTCGCGGGTAGAGACACGCATGAACGCGTTCAAGGCTGATCCGCCCTCCGAGCTGCAGGAGTGGGCGGCCGCGACATGATGCGGAATGGCCTCGGACCCGGTGCGGGCAGATCATGGTCGGCGTGTGGGAGAGTGTCGAATGAAAAGGAAAATGATCGGCGCGCTGGTATTGCTGGCCGCGCTCACCGGCGCGGCAGCGGCGCAGGATTACCCCAATCGTCCGATCAAGTTCATGCACGGCTTCCCGCCGGGCGGGAACGTGGACATCATCGCAAGGCTTCTCGGCAACGAGATGTCGAAAGGGCTCGGCCAGACGATCATCATCGAGGCCAAGCCCGGCGTCGCCGGCAGCCTCGCCGCCGAGGCCGTGGCGCGCAGCGAGCCCGACGGCTACACGCTCCTGGTTGTTCCCAGCGCGCATCCGGCGCATGGCGCGCTGTCCAAGAACGTGAGCTACAAGGTCGTCGACGATTTCGAATGGATTTCGGTCGCTAGCTTCTATCCATTCCTCATTTGCGTGCGCAAGGACTCCCGCTTCCGGACGCTCAAGCAATTGATCGATGAGGCACGCAAGGATCCCGGCGCCCTGAAATACGGCTCCGCCGGCGTGGGTTCGATCCTGCACACCACCGTCGAGCTCATGGCCAACGACACCAAGACCAAGTTCCTGCACATTCCGTATCGCGGAGAGGCCCCGGCGATCACCGGCCTGCTGCAGGGCGATATCGATTTCATCGCCGCGACATCGGGGCCGATCAGCGCGCGCGTCCGCTCGGGCGAGTTCCGCGCGCTCGCGGTGACGGGGAAGACGCGCTGGCGCGACTTCCCCGATGTACCGACGGTCGAGGAAGAAGGCATTCCCGGATTTGAAGTCATCTCCTGGACCGGGCTCGCCGGCCCCGCGAAGCTGCCCAAGCCCATCGTCGACAAGCTCAACGCCGAAGTGCGTCGCGCCATCGCGGTCCCGGCGGTGAAGGAGAAACTCGAGAGCATGGGCGGCGATCCGCGCGCGACCACGCCGGACGAGATGCGCGCGCTGGTGGCGAGCCAGCTGGCGACCTGGACCAGGCTCGCCAAGGAGGCGAACATCTCGATTGATTAGACCTCGCTATGCGCTGCTGCATTCGCCGGATTCGCCGGCTCTGCGGACATGGCTGCGCTACGGTTCGGGAAACGCGTAACGCAGCGCCCGCGTAGTGCCATTTGAGCCACCGAAGCAGCCAGGCAAGACCGCGCCAATATCTCCACTGACAAGACCGAGCCGGCCCGCGCCGGACCAGTCGGACGTTTTCGTCTACTGGCAACATGAGGCATGCAGCCGTACCGCGAGCAACGCTTCGGATCGCCTTGATCATGTCGCGGCCGAACGGCGTTCGAAACGTTTCGGGTGATCGAGAAGACTGCGAGTCGCCTCTTCGCTGCCCGTTGACTGTGGCAAATAAATCAACCAAGTTGGCGCGATTTTGGCGGGGCGGCCGAATTCAATCAATCATGGAGGCGCCCCGTGACGACGACCCAAGTCACCTGGAATTGGGGAACGAATACAAACGTCGATTTCAACGCTGCCTCCGACATCCTTGATTTCGGCTGGTTTCAGGCCGATCAGTTCGCGATCAGCGAGGTCAACGGGACGGTCGTCATCGCGATTCCGTCCAATCATCAGACCTACACGCTCCAGCACACGACGCTACACGACCTGCATCTCTCCAACATCGCCGCGAAGGACGCTTCCGCGATCGGCGAGTGGACAACCGCGCTGGGCAGCTCGCCGGTCACGCCGCCCGAGCCAACCCCGCCTCCAGCTCCGCCGCAGCCTCCCGTCCCCACGGACGGCAATGCTACTCCCTGGTCGGCGAACAGCATCTACACCGCCGGAATGACGGTGACGGAAAACGGCATTACCTACAAAGCCAATTGGTGGACGCAGGGCACCGATCCGGCCGATAACAGCGCCGCCTTCGGAACGCCCTGGACCGCGATCGCCGGGGCGATTTCCCACGATCCAGCCACTTGGTCAGCGGGCAGCGTCTATACGGCTGGCATGACCGCGATCGAAGACGGCGTGATCTATCAGGCCAACTGGTGACGCAGCCCAACCGCTTCCCGAGAATGCCGCATGAAACGGGCTTATCCTGGCTAGGTGCTTCCCCGCCATCACTACCGGGAAGCGCCCGGGAAGCCGTAGGAAGCCCGCAGAGCGCGGGCGCTGCTTCGCCCCATGTTCGTAGCCCCGAGCCCGCTCCAGCGCACCAGCACGCTTCCTACGGGCGCGGCAGATCTATTGCCGTCGCCAGCTCTTGGCGGAGGCGGCCATCGCAGCGCGCGTATTCCGGCTGCCAGGATCAAGCGGGCCCCGTCTGGGCAGCCCGCCATTAACTGCGCGGCAACCATGCCATGCCAACCATCGCGTTCCGCACCCCGCCCGGACATGGCGCGAGATGACCTGGCGCGAGCTGATTCGGTGGCTGCGCACGACTGGCTGACGAGCGGGCGTAATTCAACCGGAGGAGAGACCCCCACCATGATGAGGATCGTCGCCCATTTCATGCCGTTCGTTGCCCTCGCTGGCGGGATATTGATTCTGTTCATGCCGCGGCTGCTGAACTATGTTGTCGCGGCCTATCTCATCGTGGTCGGCGCGATAGGGCTCAACAGCATCTATCATTTCATCCGATGACGGGCGCGCGCCAGCGGCCTCGCCAATGGCAGGGTGGCCGTATTGCCGTCGCCAGCTCTTAGCGAACGCCGCCATCGCGGCCTCGCGGGATCGGCTCGTATCCGTGGGTTGGCGTGCGGCTCTCGTGGTGCCCATGGGTGATCGTCCACCTCCATGGCGCATGCTCGGCCCACACTGATCTTCATGATGCGGCCGACGTTTTGATTCTGAGACAGTGGGCCGTTTTGCCAATGGCGAAAAAAAATGTCTCGCTTGTCCCCAGTAATAGGCGCACGCTCTGCAAATCATCGGCTGCGGCTCTGTGCCAGGCGCCGGTGGCTGAGAGACCGGTCGCGCTCCCGCCTGCCAGGCGATGGAGCTGCAAATGTGGATCACAATATTCGCCCTAACTTTCGCCACAGCAATTACCTTCGGTGTGGCATCAGTTATGTTGCACACTAAATATTTCGCTCGTTTCAACGCATAAAAAGCCCACAACGCCCTCGGCGAGCACGTCGTAGTCGTCGTCGTTCCACTCGCCTGAAGGGCGGGAAGCCGAGGCGCGCTTGAGGATCAGACCGGTCATCATTTCGCGAGCACCAGCCGTCCCGCCTCTGTAATCCACACCCGCATGACTTCGGTCGTGTGCCCAGCGATGACCAATTGCTCGGTCCGCGCAGTCGCGAGTCCGTCGCGGATGAGGTCAATCAGCATCTCGGTTGTCAGACCGTGGGCAGCCATCAAAAGGGTATCGGTAGCACCGTCTGGACAGGACGCGAGCAGTTCAAGCGCGCGGCGGCGGGTAGGCTCCGGGCCACGGCGCCGTCGTAGTCGCGGTGTTGCCATTGGCGAAGCTCGGAGAGCGATCCCTGGCTTTATAGGACACGCGCCCCATGGACCGGCCTCGTCATTTTTTGGATTCGCCGCCCGATGTGTCCGGCTCGAAAGATGCGCCAGCTCTTGGCGAACGCCGCCATCGCGACCTCGCGCTTGCTCTCACAACTTCGAGCGCAGGCTACGATCGACGGATGCGCATCTTGCGATCAGCCCAACTTTTAAGATCGGCGACCGTGAAGCGTTCTAGGAATGGGTTGGCCTTAACGAGTTTCTCTCGCTTTGTTCGGCCTGTCGCGTCGGCGCTCGCCATGATCGAGGCGGCATCGGCTTCCTCCAGCGCCGAAAGGATGGCGATCGCCCCCGCAGCTCCTGCAAAGTGGGCCAGATAAAGGGTTCCTGGCGTGACAGGTAGGCCACGTTTCCTCAGAACATTGGCATTACGCTCGGTAAATCGGGACGTGATCTCGCGCGCAATGTTGGCGTCCCACCGCAATTCTAGAATTTCGCCTTCGCTGCGCCCCTTAGCCAGATCAGGCCGATGAGCTCTGATCAGGACGAGCCAAGTCTCGTCTAGGAACTGACCGAGACCCGTCGCGCTGGAGCGCTTATTCTTGGCGTTGGAGTCGCCATTTGATTCGACGTTGATGATCTGTTCGACAACGGCGTCGATGTTCACGGCTTCCGATGTTTCTTGGGAAGGAGCCGAAATCCGATGAGAGTATGAGCCTATGGCCCACCCAAATCCGAGGCCGACCGAGAGCATGCCAATCAAGATCAGAAATTGAGACCTGTTCCGGCCGCGGGCCAGGGCATGCGCGCTCCGAATAGCTTGAGGCGCCAAGATTAGCGGTTCGACACTCTTGACGTTGGCATCACCGACCGGGACGACTGGGTCCGGCCCCTGGGTCCGAGCCAGCCTTTGCAAGGAAATGACAATGGCTGAGAGCCGGCGCAGGTCCTCCGAAACCGCACCGATTTCACCGGAAGGCTGCATGGGAAGCCATCAACTGCGCTGCGAGCGCCAAGTAGCTTGGATACTGATACGGAAGCGCGCGATGCTCCGTATCATACGAAATCGCGGATCGCCGCGTGTGCATGCCAATTGAGATGATTCATTGAGATGACCCCGTTCTGCCTGAACTCGCTCACTTTGGGGATCCAGGCACGCTGCGCGTGCCTGGACAGCTGACACATTTTACCAACGGACAGGTATTGACGCGGCGTGTCATCGTTCCTCTCGTGCATTGGCGATCCAGCTGCGGGGCCGTAAGCTGCCCCAATTTGGTTAGGAAGGAGTTTAGGCGGGCCGCACGATCGCGTGCATAGAGCAGGCCCACAGTGAAGCTCATATGGCGCTAACCCTTCGACAACCATAGACACATGCTAACAGTGCGCGACGCGGGGCATGCCATACGTGCGCCCTGATTGAGGCAGTAAGACATGGCCATGTTGGAGAGCGATTACACCCACGCCGAGTCGGCTAAGCCCGCGCCAGAAGTTCCGGTCCGGGTATTTCTTAAATCGCAACTGATGGCTGCGCTCCGCCAGCACTCGCGACCGGTTATCATCGAGGACCCGGACCTTGCCTTTCCGTTCATCCGCATGTTGCGGGCACGGGAGTTGCGCCTGAGGGCAGTCGGCGGTCTCGTAGCAGAAGCGATGTCATATGCGATCAACCGGTATTATAGCGCCGACGTCGAGGCGCACTGGTACATCGGTCAATATGTACTTCCGGGAAACGTGCAACGAATCATCTTAAAGCCGAAGGCTCTTCCGCTTAGCTCAGGCATGTCGGCGCATTCCCCGAGATACCGCCAATAGCACCAGGCACCATTCTATCGCTCTGACACGCCGTTTGAAATCCGGTCGACGGGAAACCGCGCTCCTATCGCAACACGAAGCCCGTTGCCACGGCCGCTGCGGAATTCCTCAAGAATCGAAACCCGCACAGCGAAGTCGTGGTGAAGGACTTGCGGAGCGGAGAGGCGACCGTGGCGGTCTACAGGCCAGGGAAGTGAGCGCTGGCGCGCGCCGAGACTAATGCGCGACCGGCAGCTCGGGCCGGTTGGCTTCCATCGGCGCGATCAAATTGTGTTCAATCTCTTTCTTGATTGTATCGAGCCAGCGCTCGGCGTGAGTGGCGCGACTCTGAAGACGTTCGACCTCGCCCTTCAAGTTGACCGATCCGATCCTCGGCGGCTCGTACGCGAAAAATTCGGCAGGACGCCACCGCTCGATAGGCAAATTCTTCGGCAGCCAAATCGCTCTGCGTCAATAGCTTTGCAACGGTGAAGGCTGAAGTCGAGGTGCTGAAGGAACCCAGCCGAGGACTGTGGGTCATCATGCGAGGTCCTGTCCATGCTAACTTCTCCCCTCCGGAGCGGCCCCCACCTCGATCTCCCGAAAGCACTTCAGCGGACGACATGCCCTGGTTGCCGTGAGGAGGCGGTGGCCAATTAATTCGAAAGCTCTCCAGCTACCGGCAGCCTCGGAGAATGCTACGTGTGAGTGCTCAAGAGAGCGCTTCCTCGAAACGCCTCGCGCTCGCTCGCCACCCGCGAACAACGGCCGCACGAGGGTCGCATCCCAAACCATGCAGGTCCCATTTGGTTGGTCATGGATGCTCTCATGCTGATTTCGTAGCCGGCAACTCAGCATGCCGCTGCGAAGGATTTTTGTCTTCAGCCTGCCTCGTTCCGCTGAATTATTTGGCGGCGCGCGTGCATCTCGTCCATTACCCGGGCCGGGCTGACGCAGTGGGTGTGGCAAAACGCGCGGAGGACTTCAGCATCAACGGTTGGGTCACCGCTCAACGAGGCAAACAACCGCAGCCACATGTCGGCGTCGGGTTCACTGGGCGTCATCGTCGTCTCCGTCGCGGGCTAGGGGCCTAATGCCACTGCGGCGTAATCCTGGGGCACACAACAACAGCTTCACCTCCGCCGATCGCCTGATTCAAAGTTTCTCTTGAGCTGCTGACGATCACTGAGCTGGAAGTCCGACTCCCAGAGCAAGGGTTTCCCCCCCATTGACGACAATTGCCGCGCGTTGACCGGCGCTTGATCGTTCACGCCGACCTTAGCGATTGCCGCCATTCCGATGACGACCGCTGCCATTACGAGGACAACTGTCGCTCCGATGACCCGCCGCTTACCGCTGCTGGGCATGGTCGCCTCCATCCACGAATCGATGGGACCACCGGTGCGGCACTTCGAATGTGAAGGAAATCACACTTGAAACAATTTTTTTTGTCGCTTCAAAACTCTGTACAACAATAGTTGCGTCAGGACAGGGAAGCGGGTGCGACATGATCCCGGCCTAATCCGGGAGGCGTGGAAAGGCCCCGGGGGAGGTTGACCGCCCGGGGCCTTAGCGCCTCCCTCTCTGCCAGCCTGGGGGGCCGATGTGAGGGGAAGCGCCATTAAAGAATACCGTGGGTATCGTTTTGCGTTCCTACCCTCACGAGCTTTTCAACGGCACAAAATTTAGCTTGCCCTTCCGGGGACCCGCGCCGTCTGCGCTAAAATTAAGCCAAAATTGATAGGCCATGTTTCTCCCGGTCTGGGCTGGTGCTGTGGGGGCCGATCATGCATTTCATAATGAGCGCGTTCGCGTTCTGCTTCCTTTCCGCAGTGTTGTTCGGACTTCTATAAACGAAGCCGCCAAGGCGGGCCGCGTTCATGGTGCGGCTGACCACCACGCCATCGGACAGCACGTCGTAGTCGTCGTCGTTCCACTCGCCTGAAGGGCGGGAAGCCGAGGCGCGCTTGAGAATTAGCTGGCCCATGTCAGCGCCAGTGCCTGTAGGCTGCGCTGCCACTGGCGATCACAGCGAGTGCAAAAAAGATGAACGCAAAAATAGGGTGACCCCAACTCCAGGCGAAGCCTGCGCAGAACAGCGACAGCGCGGCGAGCAAAGAAAGTTCTTGCGTCTTGGCGTCCATTCCCGCTCCCGATTAGAAAGGGGCAGCGACCAGGCTGCCCCCTCTAGCGCGAGTCGATGGCCTTGAGCCGGTATGAAACGCCTTCCGCCCTCACTGGCGAAGCGGCAGGCCACCTTTCTGGGAGCGACCGAGCCACGCGCGCTGCCCGACCGGGAAACCTTCGCAGCGAGGATGCTTGCGCCGTTAGTAGGCCAAGGCCGGTTGGCAGTGTCAACGCGCGTTGCGGCCATCGACCAGATGAGAGCCCCGACCCGCCGCAGGGAGGACGACGACGACGGGCCGGGGCAGTTAAGCACGCGAAAGGAGACAGGGCTGAGGGCCGGGGAGGATGCGGGAACCGATGCGGAAGGAATAAAAGCGACCGGAAAACGCTGGGCGGGCCTGCTAGAGGTATAGGAGGCCGATGCGCGGCTTCGTCGCTCCCTGCCTTCCTACCAAATCCCTGCAACCGCCCTCCGGCGAGGCGTGGCTGCACAGATCAAGCACGGCTTTCGGATTATTGCCCGCTAGGTTCTCGACGCGCGATTCCACGCGGATAGCGCCCTCTGTCGTGCAGAGCATCTCTGAGTCTCAAATTTATCTAACTGTTGCCGCACGATCACAGTCGAATCCGACCTTGCATGGTACAATCAACCCCTTGCAATGGGGAAATGGGGACAAATGGGGACAAATGGGGACAAATGGGGACAATGAATGGGGACACGGGGGCTGTCATGAAAAAGTTTCTGCTTGGAAGCGTGGGGCTTGCGGCGATGCTCGCAGGGCCTGCAATGGCTGCGGAGTTGCCGATCAAGGCGCCACCTCCTCCTCCCGTGGCATACTATGATTGGTCCGGTGCCTATATCGGCTTCAACGTCGGTGGAATTTGGAACGAGGTCGATCAACATTTCCCGAATCCGCGGCTCTTCGGCGGCACCGGACCCGGAAATGTGAATGACTTCTCGACTAGCACCAGTGATGGCGTCTATGGCTTCCACGCCGGCGCGCAGTGGCAGTGGGGTGCCTGGGTTCTGGGTGTGGAAGCTGCCCTGAGTGGCTGCATGAATGAATGCCGGAGCTTGAGCGGTATTGTTCCGCCCCCGGGGATCGCGCCCAACACCTTCTTCGAGCACAAGCTCACCAACCTGTTCACGGTAGGTCCGCGGCTGGGCTATGCCTGGGACCGCTGGATGATCTTTGCGACCGGTGGCTGGGCTTCGGCCAATCTCAAGTCAGCGGCTTGCAATAGCGTTGCCAACACTTGCGACGGACCCGGTTCTAGGTTCAACGGCGCCTCGCGCAACAACGACGGCTGGTATGCCGGCGGCGGCTTCGACTACGTGGTCCACCAGGGCGCGCTGGTCGATGTGATCCTCGGCGCCGAATATCAACACTACGACGTCAGCGGTCAGAATGCGTTCTGCTTCAACCCGGGTTGCAACCCTGCGACCGGGTGGGACGAAGACCTGAGCGCCAAGGGCGACATCGTCCGCGCTCGCCTGACCATCAAGACCAAGGGCTACGGATTCCTGTGGGGCACCGCCGCGCCGACTTATTGAACTATCAGTTCAGGGGCTGGTGAACCCCCAGGTTCCCCGCGCTCCTGCTGCCCTCGGCAAGGGATTGAACCCCCCGGCCGAGGGCTTGCTTTTTGGCACGCCGCGGCGGCGTCATGTCGCCGACGACGATGACGGTGGCAGGCGAGAGGGCCGGAACGTCTTCCTATTCGCCTTCGTCCTGATGGACAGGAAGGAGTCGCGTCGCGGTCCGCTCGAGGTCCCCAAGGCCACGCTCGCTTCGGTCCTGGTCAAGGCGGGGCCCTGGCCTACGCTTCAACGAGCACATCGAGACTAATGGCCCCACCGTATTGCGCACGCCTGCAAGATGGGCCTGGAGGGCATCGTGTCGAAGCGCAAGGGCTCGCCCTAGAGCTATGCGGGAGATTGGGTGACGAGGTCGATCAGGCGGCGTGGTGAGCAGGCATTGTGATGACCTCGATGCCGTTGTGGAATTTGACGCCTTGGACGACTTTGGGCAACTGATTTTCGCCCTTCAATCGTCGCCATGTTTTCGCAGCGGCGTTGACGAGTTTGAACACCATGAGCTTGGCGGTCTTCGCCGACAGGGATCCCTTTGTCCGCACGGTGCGATGACGCACGGTCGCGAACGAGCTTTCGATGACGTTCGTCGTGCGCAGATGCTTCCAGTGCTCGGCCGGGAAGTCGTAGAAAGCGAGCAGCGCGTCGCGATCCTTGATCAAGCACTCGACCGCCTTGTCGTATTTGACGCCCCAGGTTTCGACGAAGGCGTCGAATGCCGCAAGCGCATGCTTCTTGGTCTCGGCCATCCAGATCTCCTGCAGCGCCCGCTTGGCTTTCGAGTGCTGGTTCTTCGGCAGCTTGTTGAGGACGTTAGCGGTTTTGTGCACCCAACAGCGCTGGCCGCGCGTCTTGGGCCACACCTCCTCGACCGCCTGCCAGAAGCCGAGCGCTCCGTCGGCGACCGCGAGCTCGGGTGCCGTCGCAAGTCCACGCCGCTTCAGGTCGAGAAGCAGCTCCCTCCAGGATTGCGCACTCTCGCGCACGCCGTCGATCAGGCCGACGAGCTCCTTCTTGCCTTCGGGGGTGGCTCCGATGATGACCAGCAGGCACTGCGCAGCGTCCTCGAGCCGGGCCTGCACGTGAATGCCGTCGACCCAGAAGTAGACGTAGCGCTTGGCTGAGAGATCGCGCTTGCTCCAGCGCACGTGCTCGTCCCACCAGGCGTCCTTGAGCCGCCCGATGGTCGAGGCCGAGAGCCCGCCGGCATCCTTGCCGAGCAGTGCGATGAGCGCCTCCTCGAAGTCGCCGGTGGAGACGCCCTTGAGGTAGAGGATCGGGATCAGGACTTCGAGAGCTCTTCGACCGGCGCGCGTAGGGCGGCAGAATCGCCGACGAAAAGCGGACGCGCTCAGAGCCTTCGCCAACACGGTCACGCACGCGTGGGCAGCGCACGGCGACCGGACCGATGCCGGTCATGATCTCGCGCTCAGGCAGATGCCCGTGGCGCACAACTCGCTGGCGACCGTCCTCGGTCAGCTTGTCGGCATGGCTGCTGAGCAATGCCGCGATTTCGGCCTCGACGGCCTGCGCCAGCAGCGCTCGCGCGCCGTTGCGCAAGACCTCGGTCAGCGGATCAGCAAAAGTTCCTGGCTGGGAGAGCTGGAAAACGTTAGTGTCGGTCACGGCGTATCACTCCTTCGGTGGAGAAGTGGAGGCGTCGAACACCCCCACGATACGCCGCCTTACCCCTTCATGCCGTCACCAACTTAATGGCCAACGCCTCGCCTTCCGAAGTCCGAAACTCGACAACGTAAGTTTCGTCATCCTTCGGGCCGTAAATTATGATGGCGGTTCTTGCCCGTCACCGCCACTTCTCCTTGCCCCAGTCAAAACGTCATTGCCTCAGCGACCCCGATAGCTCGCATGACAAGCCGCCCATCGCCCCCGGGGCCTATTGGTTTGACATAAATCAAAGCGCACGTGGACAAAAAAAGGCCCCCTGCGGATTGGAGCAAGGTCGCGCGTTCCTCGGCGGAGTTTCCTTCGGGCCATCTGGCCTACATTACCGTAAAGACGACATTATACACGTTGCGCAGCAGTTGCTGAGCAAGCTGCCAAGGTAAGGAAGCGACATGAAGCGTTGCCGGTTCATCACCCTGCTAGTGGTCTGATTCAATCGGGCGATTACCGCAAGCTGCTCGCAGAGCACGGGCTCGCCGGCTCGATGGGCCGGCGCGGAAACCCCTACGACAACGCCAAGGCCGAAAAATTCATCAAGACGCTGAAGGTCGAAGCCGTCTACCTGATGGACTACGAAACATTCGAGGACATCACCGCGGATCTTCCCCGCTTCATTGACGAGGTCTACAACACTCGCAGGCTGCACTCCGCGCTCGGCTACCTGAGCCCCGCGCAATTCGAGGATCACCATGCCCGGCAGAGGGTCAAAACCGCCGCGTGATCCTGTGCAGCTCCAGGGGTGCACTCCAGATCGGCGTGCAATTTTGACCTCTTGAACGACGGTTTCGGGCGGTAACGCTCGCGCCCTCGGAGCTGGTCGGGGTTGCGGAGACGGCGCGATAACCATCTCGATGGGAGAGCAGTTGAGGCCGCCCCCGGGGAAGTTGCGGGGCCGCGCGGAGCGTCATGGGCTCACGAACCTTGAGAGCCCAAAGCCCCTACAAGTTCCCCTCCGGCCACTTGCAAAGCTTTTCGACCTAACGGCCCCAGAGGCGCTCAGAGCTTCTCCGGGTTGGCTTCACCAAAGGTTGTTGGTGGCGTGCGAGCGGTTTGCTTGCTGGCGTTTCACCGCGCGGATCGTCCCACATACGATTGAAGTCGATGACCACACCAGAGGTCCTCACTGCTGCGGTTCGCTCGTTGAAGATCGCCTGCCTGCTGTGGAGCTTCTCGACCGCCTTCGCCTTCGTCCATGCGAAGGCCCTTGCTGCTTCTGCCGCTTGTTCGTTGAGGGCCCTCTGTCTGCTGCGGAGCTTCTCGACCCTCTCCGTCCACGCAGAGGCCCTTGCTGGTGCTGGTTTTGCCGCTCGCTCGTTGAGTGCCGTCTGCCTGCTGCGGAGCTTCTCAACCGCTTTCGCCCAGGCCAAGGTCCCCGCCGCTTCTACTGCTGTTTGCTCTTGGACGGCCGTCTGTATGCTGCTGACCTTCGCGACCGCCAAGGCAGAGGCCCTTGCTGGTGCTGCTTCTGCCGCTCGCTCCTTGAGAGCGATCTGTCTGCTGTGGAGCTTCTCAACCGCTTTCGCCCAGGGGCTTGGGGCCGGAAGCTCGATAACTGGCGCCTCGGGCTGCGTTGCGACGACAGGCAACTCGGTCACAGGCATTTTGGCGCGCCAGAACACCACTCGTCGCGCAATCTGCGGGCACGCCGAACAGTTGTAGGTATGGCGCTCAAATCCGAGCCCCTTCCTGGTATCGTCCAGGACCACCTGCGTCAGAAGCATCTCACCGCCGCACCCCAAGCACCGCATCGCACGCCCCCTTGTCGCATCACCGCTAATGAGCGCTCATGCGTCAAGCGGGTATGACTAAAATGGCTGAAGTGTGGCTGTGTGGCTGCGCTGCAGCGGAAGGCGCGCTGCCCATTGGGCGGAGAGCCGGAGTTACCCGACGCAGTCAACTTACGCGCTACGTTTGCTTTCAGGCCCTCAAGAGCCATGTCATGGCCAAAGCCATGATCGCCGTCTTCTGATTGCCACGGCACGCAGTGTTTGGGCTTCATCAACCGTCGTTTGCCAATCATTAACCGTCTCGTGCGCACCGTCACTGCGCTTCAGGCTGATGGTGAAATGAGGTCCGCATATGCGGCCTCAAGCATCAGAAGGAGAAGCGCAGCATGGACTATTTTGCTGGACTAGACGTTTCGGTCAAGGAGACGAGGATCTGCATTGTGGATGACGCAGGCAAGATCGTTCGGGAAGTAAAGGTGGCGAGCGAACCTGAAGCGTTGTTGGCGGTGCTGAAGAACCTCGCCTACCACTTCAAGCGAATTGGGTTGGAAGCTGGACCGCTGTCGCAATGGCTGTTCAGCGCTCTCGCCGAAGCAGGATTGCCTGTGATCTGCGTTGAGACGCGGCACATGCAAGCGGTGTTGAAGGCACAGGTCAACAAGACGGACCGCAACGATGCGCGCGGCATAGCGCAGATGATGCGGGCGGGGCTTTATCGTCCGGTGCATGTGAAGACGATACGCAGTCAGAAACTGCGGATGCTGCTGACACATCGCAAGCTGCTACAGTCGAAGGCGATCACCACCGGTTTCTTCCCGGCTTCGTCACCCGCCACCAGCTGAGCGGTTTCACCGGATATTCGGCGGCCCCGGCCTGACACATGGGATGGGCTCCCGTTGCCGCCCGACGCCATAGTGATCTTCCCTGGATTGGCCTTGGCATAGGTGATGAACTCCGGAACCGTCTTAGCCGGGACCGACGGATGCACCACCACGACGTTCGGTTCGGGTCGACGTCGACCCACATAGGGGCAGCGCAAGACGGAAGCGCGGTATATAGTTATGGCCTGCGATGCTTCTCCCCCGCCGCGATCCCCTCGCTAAAAGGAGAGATCCTCTATGCCGCCCATCGTCGTTCTTGCTCTGGGCGCGCTCGCCGCGGGCGCCATCGTTCGCCGGGTGGTGAAAGAGGTGCGGCGCATGAACGCGGAGCTCGATCGCGTGAAAATGGGGCACGCCATTGACCCGGTCAGCCGCGAGGTGTCGCCGACCTTACGCCGCGATCCGCGCTCCGGCGAGTGGCACGCGTGATGTGATTTTTTACCGTAGCGCTCAAGGGACGCATCAAAGATGATTTTTCATTGGCGCGCCGCTCAAACGATCATTCTAGCCACAGGCTCCGCACTCGCGCTCATGACGGTGGCGCTCGGCGATCATGCACACGCTGAAGGCAAACTCGACGCGAGCTACACGATCTCGTTCGCGCGGGTTCGAGTGGGTGATATCACCGCGACTGTTGTGGTCGGCGATAGCGAATACGCCATTTCTGCGCGTGGCCGCGCTGGTGGCGTCATGAAATTGTTGGTGGACGGCGAAGGCTCCTTCTCCACGCACGGCACCATCAAGGACGGTTATCCCGTGCCGACAACTTTCACCTCCAAGGTCGTCTCCAATGCCGAAACCTCGGATGTGACAATGGTCCTTGATGAGGGCAATGTGAAGGAACTTGCGGCCGCACCGCCGTCGAGCTCGGACCGCGTGCCAGTGACCAAGGCTAATCGCCAAGGTATCGTCGATCCCTTGACCGCGCTGCTGTTTTCGGCCGCTGCCGCAGGCGAAGG
>CAWGEH010000022.1:0-223585 GCA_963821505.1 uncultured Alphaproteobacteria bacterium | reverse complement strand
CGCTGTCGATCATGAAGAAGGACATCATCACCAAGGTGCGCAAGGACCCGAGCTATGTCGAGCGCATGCATATGCGCGTGCTCGATGGCCAGGGCCGCGAGCTCGACCCGAAGTCCGTCGACTGGAGCTCCGACCGCGCCCCGAATTTCAGCATCCGCCAGGATTCCGGTAACTGGAACGCGCTCGGCGCGGTGCGCATCGACATGCCCAATCCGTATTCCGTCTATATGCACGACACCAGCCACAAGGAATTGTTCAGCGCGGATTACCGGTTCCAGTCTTCGGGCTGCACCCGCGTCGAAGACCCGCGTGCTTTCGCCGCCTGGCTGTTGGCCGACAACGCGGGCTGGGGCCGCCGCGAGATCGATGCCGGGATCGCCAAGGGCGAGCGCGTCGACATTCGCCTCACCCACAAGGTTCCGGTCGCCTGGGTCTATCTCACCGGCTGGGTCACGCGCGACCAGACGATCCACTTCCGCGACGATGTCTACGGCCACGACCGCAAGCCCGCGCTGGTCGCCGACGCGCGTCCGCAAGTCGCGAGCGCGGCGCGCGCCGGGGGCTTCGTCCTGCAATCGGCCGAGACGCGCTCGCCGTCGGTCAGGCCGGTGTCCTATCTCGACAGCCAGTGAGAGCGGGCAGTTCCCGACCGCGATTTGGGGTTGCCTCGAGCTGCGTTACCGCCGGGTGTCGACCGCGATCGAGGGCGGCGCTTCGCGACTCATGAAGATCGGCTGGAGCGTGTGCGATTTGAACTGCCAGCGGCAGTCATCGATCAATGTGCATTCGCTGATCAGGTCTGCCACCAGCATCGGCGGCTTGGACTGCGGCGCCGGCGGACGCACCGCAGCCCCATAGAAGCTGACGATGCCCACGACCTTGGCGGACCGTCCGTCGCTCGATTCGACGAACAGGTTGTTGATGAGATGGCGCGTGGTCTTGATGCTGCTGATCGCGGTCGCGGCGTGACGTTCGCGCCAGGCGTAGAACTCGCGGATCTTCTCCCGTCCCTCGAAGCGATTGTGGCCCACCACCATGACACCGTCGGGCAGATAGAATTCATGCGCGTTGCGCCCGCCATTGCCGTCCACTTCGTGCCAATATCTCGCCTCCAGCCGATAGAGCGCGTGCCAAAGATTGACCTCGTCATGGGCGTTCACAGTGTGGGCGTTCATCGTTGCACCTTGTCGTTGGGACGGTTCCTCCAATGGGACGTGGCGGGCGGCTGAGGCGCAGGGGTCGCTGCGCGCTGGCTCCCGTTGGCAAGTGTAGCGCCAAAAACCGTGCCTGCGCACGCCGGCGTCCTATCCGAAATCCCGCAAGCCCGCCTGTCGGATCAGCGGATAGGTCACGTCGCGAAACTCGCGCATGCCCTGCTCGAAGCGCGGCCAGGCGAGCAGGACGCCGTCGAGCCCGGCACGCGACAGGTCCTGCAATCCATCGACAATCTGCTCCTTGGTGCCGATCAGCGGAAATCCGCCCCAGCCGGCAATGAAGGCCTCCTGGTAGGCTTTGAGCCGTTCCGGCGGGACCGTCCGCGCGTTGATTTCGAGCGAGAAGGTGTCGATCATGTTCCTGGCGGCCTCCCAGTCGCCCTTCTCGTGTACGTAGTAGCGATAGAAATCGCGTGCCGCCTGCTCGGTCTCGCCCTGCACCACATTGGCAACCGTCCATACCCGGACGTCGCGCCCGTAGGTCTCGCGCGCGAGGGCGTGATAGGCCTGGACGTGAGCGCGGCACTCATCGAGTCCGCCGGTGCGGATGACCGTGAACACGAGGTCGGCATATTTCGTTGCGAAGTGGCGGCCACGCTCGGACGCGCCGGCGCTCATGACTGCGGGATACGGAGCTTGTATCGGCTTGGGTTGCAGGCAACCCTTGGTGATCTTGTAGAATTTGCCCTCGTGGTCGAATGCGTCGTCCTCGGTCCACAGCCGTTTGACGATGGCAAGCCACTCCTCGGCGCAGGCGTAGCGCTCGGCGTGTCCCATCATCGCCGTGCCGAACATGTCGATTTCCGGCTGGTTCCAGCCGGTCACGATGTTGAGCGCATAGCGGCCGCCGGAAATATGGTCGATCACGGTCGATTGCTTGGCGGCGACGATCGGATGATTGAGCGAAATGTGCGAGGTGGCGAAGACGCCGGGCTTGGTGGTCGCGGCCGCAATGCCGGCCGCCCAGGTATAAGCCTCGAAACCCGCGCCTTGCGGATTGGTGGCGCCGCCGAACCCGTGCCAGCGGGCGACCGGCACCAGCGCCTCGAACTCCATCTCCTCGGCCAGGCGCGCGAGCGCAACCGTATTGGGCCAGGTGATGTCCAGCCGGCCCTCGAGATCAGACATCACGCAGCCGCTGTCGAGATTAGTCTGGAAGGTTCCGAGCTTCAGCCTGCGGCTGCTGAAGGCCGGATTCGTCTCACGGCGATCCCTTTGCCCGCCGGCGCGCGCGCGCATCGGTTGGTTCATCCCTTCATCGCCGCCTTGATGGCGGCGACGTCGCCGCCGGCCTTTGCGGCCGCGATGATCTTCGCTTCGCGCGCGGCCAGCCCGTCGAGCGCCGTCCTCATGGCGTCGATCTTGTCGAGGGGGACGACGACCGCGCCGTGGCGGTCGGCATGGACGAGGTCGCCGCTCTTGACCGCCATGCCGTGCACGCTCACGTCGATGCCGAAATCGACCACGTGGACATAGGCATGCGACGGCACGATCGAGCCGGCCAGCATCTGGAAGCCCGGCGCGATCATCGGGATGTCGCGGATCGAGCCATTGGTGACGACGCCGAGAGCGCCGAGCGCTTTGTGCACGTTCGACTGCACCTCGCCCCAGAACGCGCCATAGCCCACGTGCTCGCCGTCGAGATCCTCCATCACCATGATGCTGGGCCGCGGCGAGCCGGCGACATAGTCGAGATAATCGAGCCGCTTCTGCATGTAGCCGGCCTGCCCGAGCGGAACCGCGTCTTTGGCCTTGAAGGTCACCGTCTTGGCGAAGCCGACGATGGGCGCAAGCTCAGGAAACGGGCAATGCAGGTGCCGGACGGTGTAGCCAAAGCCGCGGCGCTCGGGCGCGACGATCTCCACCAGGTTGCATACGGTGGGCGTGTCGATCGATTGCAGAAAATCGAAATGGCTCTGGGTCGGCGCCGTCATTCGTTCCCCCTTTGCTGTCATGTCATGCCCGGACGACACTAGGCTGTGACGCGGCCGTAGGCGAGCGTCGCAATCAGGGCCATGGCGGCAAGCATGGCGACGACCATCGCGATGCAGGCGGGCCACCCGCCCGAATCCCATGTGAGGCCGGGCAGGAAGGCGCCCATGCTGCCGCCGACATAGAACGAAGTCACATAAAGGCCGACCGCCGACGAGCGTCCCTCCTTCGCGATGGCGGTGACATAGCCGGTCGCGATGGTCTGGCACAACATGCCGCACGCGGCGCACAGAATCAGCCCCGCGATGATGGCTGCCACCGGCGGCGCCAGCATGAGCAGCGCGCCGCAGGCCCAGGCGGCAATGACTGCCAGGATGAAGCGCCGGCGTCCGAGCCGCGCCACCATCCAGCCGGTCATCGGCGCGATCACGGTGCCGACCAGGTAGGTCACGAAAATCGCGCCGAGCAGCGTCGAGGAAAAGCCGTAGGGCGGGGCGGCGAGGTGGAAGCTCACGTAAGTGAATATCGCGATGAAATTGAAGAGCACGCCGAAGCCGATCGCGTAGGTCGCGACGAGCTGCGGATCCCTGAAATGTCGCAACATCTGCCGTGCCGATGCGCGCAGGCCCTGGGACCGAACGAAGCCCTTTTCCCGCGGCAGCGACAGCGCGACCACGACCGCGCCCAGGAGCGACAGGCCCGCGAGCGCCAGGAACGCGCCGCGCCAGCCGATGAGATCGCCGAGCGCGCCCGGCACGAAGCGGCCGCAGAATCCGCCGAGGCTCGATCCCGCGATATAGATGCCGGCCACCGCCGGGACCTGCGCCGGCGGCCACTCGTCGCCGATATAGGCAACGGTCACGGCGAAGATCGGCGGCAGCAGCAGGCCCTGGAGGAAGCGCCAGGCGACGAGCGCCTGCACGTCAGCGGCAAACGCGGCGCCGGCCATGGGCACCACCACCGCCAGCATGGCGGCGGTGATGACGCGTTTTCGCCCCAGCACGTCGGCGACAGCGCCGGTGAACGGCGCAGTCAAGGCGATCGCGAGTGCGCTGGCCGTCATGATGGCGCTGATTTCGGCCGCGCCGGTGCCAAACTCGCGGGCGAGCGCCGGCAGCAGCGCCTGCGGCGAATAGAGGTTGAGGAAGGCGCAGAAACCGGCGGCGGCAATGGCGATCTTGCGGGGCTCTAGGGCCATGGGATGCAGTCTAAACCGCGATCATGATGACTACCGCGACGAACCGCGTGCCGGCTATGTGTTGCACATCTCGGCCGGATGGACAGCAACGTCGCGGCATCCGGACGGCAGCCCTCGGCATGGAGCGTCGGGTCATCGGCACTGGTTGCGACCGCCAATTCCTCATCCCGCCGAAGCGGGAACCGGGCGATCCAGGCCCGCAATCACGGCCCGTGCGCGCTCGAGCGTCTGTTCAGGCGTGCCGGAGGCATCGACGCGTCGCCAGTCGAGCGCGCCGAGGTCATAGTTCTCCTGGCTGCGTGCCACCTCCGCGTCGGCGTCGGAGGCGTCGTGGCTGCGGCTGCCGACGCGCGCGATGCGCGTGGCGAGATCGGCTTCGAGGAAAAGGCCGCGGAACGCCACGCCGAGCGCCTGCGCGGACTGCGCCATCAACGCGCGTTCCTGCGGTCGCGCAAACACCGCGTCGACGATGGCGGAATGGCCGGCTACCGCGGCGCGGCGCGCATTGTCGGCGATGGCGGCATAGACGCGCGCGGTCACCGCCGGCGCATAGGCCTGCGCCGGGAGCTTTTCGTGTTCGTCCTTGCCGGACAGCGTCTTGCGCTCGACGTCCGAGCGCAGCACCACCGCGCCGGGCGCCGCCCCGATGTCGGGCGCCAGCGCCCGTGCCAGCGCCGATTTGCCGGTGCCGGAAAGGCCGCCGATGGCAATCAGGAGCACCGGCGCCGGCGCGATCAACTGCCGCGCCAGATCGAAATAGGTTCGTGCGCTGCGCGCGATCGCGTCGGCATCCCTGGTGCCCGGCTGTTTGAGGCGCGCCGCCGTCACCTTGGCGCGAATGGCTGCGCGCATGGACAGGAAGAACGGAAGCGCCGCCAGGCCGTCGAAGTCGTCGGTCCGCTTGGTCGCTCGCAGATAGCGGTCGAGCACGGCATTGGCGGCGCCCGTGAGGCCGCGTTCCGTGAGATCCATCAACAGGAACGCGAGATCGTAGAGCACGTCGCCGGAGGCGATCAGCGGACTGAATTCGATGGCGTCGAACAGCACCGGCCGGCCCTCGAGCAGGACGATGTTGCCGAGATGAAGGTCGCCGTGAATGCGTCGCACCAGCCCCTTGCGCGCGCGCTCGACCAGGAGCGGCTGGACGCGGGCATAGGCGGCGCGACTCGCGCGCGCGAGGGCGTCGATGTCGGCCGATGGAAAGAGCTCGGGCGTCTCGCCGAACGCGGCGACGTGCTCGTCGATATAGGCGGCGAGCGCCTTGATCCATGGCTCGGCCTCGACCGCCGGCGCGGCGGCATGCGCCGCCGCCACCGCGCGGCCGAGCGCGTCGGCGAGCGCGGCATCGATCCTGCCCGCTGCCGCCAGGTGGTCGAGCGTCGCATGCTCATCGAAGCGGCACATTTCGACCGCCCATTCCACCGGGGTGCCGGCGCCCTCCAACGCCAGGTCGCCGCCAGGCTCGCGCGTGATCGGCACCACACGGCGATAGATTTCAGGCGCGAACGCGCGGTTGACCTCGAGCTCCGCCTCGCACGCGCGCTTGCGCCGGTCGAGGGTCGAATAGTCGAGGAACGGAAAGCGCACGGCGCGCTTGACCTTGAACGCGCGGGTGCCGGCCAGAAATACCGACGCCGCATGGGTATCGATGCGCTTGACATCGGCGCCGCCGTGGGTCGCGGGATCGGCGAGGAGCGCGAAGACGGGCTCCTGGGATTCGCTCTCCTTCATCCGCGTTGCGCTCCTTGCAGTATCATCGCCGAATCCCGCCGTGCCCTGGTCTTGGCGGGCATTGAGCCATGTCAACGTCGGGGCAGCGGCTCCGTTCATTGTGCTACGTTGCTTGCAAGCCCCAGGAGGAGTCCGTCATGACCCAATTGCCGCACGTGCTCAAGCGCATCCGGCTCAATCTCGCCCGCTCGAAGGAATTCCCCCAGGGCTCGGCCAAGCGCGGCTACGAGTTTGTCGCCCCGCTCAGGCCCGATGGGCGCATCGATGCCGAGCTCTGGCACAAGCATCGCGAGCATTGCGGCGTGCGCCGGTTCTGGGAGGGTGAGGACGACGAGATCGGCCGCCTCGTGCACAAGCCGGGCGGCGCCGAGCACGCGCGCTGGATCTTCGATTACGACGTGACTGCCGAGGACGATGACGAGGCCGGGTATCGCTTCGGCGACCATGCGTTTCGCAACGGCGAATATGTCTCGATCCGCGGCAGCGACGGCGAGATGCACACATTTCAGGTGGTCTCGGTCGAGCCCGCGACCTGAGACGGCGGTCCGCAGGGTGAGCAAGGCGCATGGCGGCACCCCGCGCCGTGCCCACCCATAACTCCATTCCAAAAATGCACGGGCAAGATCGCGCACGCGTCGTTGGCAGATGGCAACGGCATGGCAGGCGATTTTGCCCGCCCTGCGCGCCTGCTGTAGCATCCGCCGCATAGTCCGGAGACTCCAATGCGCGCCAATGACGGCACCAGGACGGCCGCCGAGGTCCTGATCGACCAGCTCGTCATCCATGGCGTGCGCCACGTGTTCTGCGTGCCGGGCGAGAGCTACATCGCGGCGCTCGACGCCTTCCACGACCGCGACGTCGCGATCACCGTCTGCCGGCAGGAGAGCGGGGCCGCGATCATGGCGGAAGCCCAGGGCAAGGCGACCGGACGGCCCGGCATCTGCTTCGTCACCCGTGGGCCCGGCGCCACCAACGCGTCGGCGGGGCTGCACATCGCACGCCAGGATTCCACGCCGCTGATCCTGTTCGTCGGCCAGATTGCACGTGAAATGCGCGAGCGCGAGGCCTTCCAGGAGCTCGACTATCGCGCGGTGTTCGGATCGATCGCCAAATGGACGACCGAGATCGACGATCCCGCCCGCATCCCCGAGCTCATCTCGCGGGCCTTCTACACCGCGACCAGCGGCCGCCCGGGACCGGTCGTCATCGCGCTCCCCGAGGACATGCTGGTCGAGCGCATCGCCGTGCCCGACGCGCCCGCCTTCGAGCCAATCGAGACCTGGCCCGGCGCCACCGACATGAGCCGGCTGCAGAAGCTCCTCTGGGCAGCCGAGCGCCCCGTCGTCCTTCTCGGTGGCAGCCGCTGGTCGGACGCCGCCTGCGCTGCGCTCGCGCGTTTTGCGCAACGCTTCTCCATACCGGTCGCCACCACCTTCCGCCGCGCGCATCTGTTCGATCCGGCGCATCCCTGCTACGCCGGCGATCTCGGCATCGGGCCCAATCCCAAGCTGCTGGCGCGCGTGAAGGGTGCCGACCTTATCGTGCTGGTTGGCGGACGGCTGGGTGAGATGCCCTCGCAGAGCTACACGCTTATCGACATTCCGGGGCCGCGGCAGACCCTGGTGCACGTCTTCCCCGGCGTCGAAGAGCTCGGCCGCGTCTACCGGGCGCAGCTTCCCATCCACGCGGCGCCGACCGCCTTTGCCGCCGCGCTCGAAGGGCTGCAGCCACCGTACGAGCTGCGATGGCAAGGGGACGCCGGGACCGCGCATGCCGATTTTCTCGCCTGGACCGACAAGCCAACTACCGTGCCTGGCCCGGTCAATCTCGGCGAGATCATCGTGGGGTTACGCGACAAGCTTCCCGCCGATGCGGTCATCTGCAACGGCGCCGGCAATTTCTCCGTCTGGGTGCACCGCTATTGGCGCTATCGCCGCTATGGCAGTCAGCTCGCGCCGATTTCGGGCTCCATGGGCTATGGCGTGCCGGCCGCGATCGGGATGAAACGCTTGGCGCCGGAGCGCACGGTCATCGCCTTTGCCGGCGACGGCGACTTCCTGATGACGGGACAGGAATTCGCCACCGCCGTGCAATACGATCTGGCGATCGTCGTCGTCGTCGTCGACAACGGCATGTACGGCACCATTCGCATGCACCAGGAGCGCCACTATCCCGGCCGCGTCGTGGCGACCGGCCTGAGGAATCCGGATTTCGCCGCCTATGCGCGCGCCTTCGGCGGCTACGGGGCGACGGTGGAGAAGACCGCGGATTTCTTCCCCGCCTTCGAAGCGGCGCAGAAATCCGGCAAGCCCGCGATCCTGCATCTCAAGGTCGATCCCGAGGCGCTCACCCCCACGATGTCGCTCTCCGCCACCCGCGAGAAGGCGCAGGCGGGCGGATAACTCGCGCTCGTAGATTCGAGTTCGTAGGTCGGATTGGCGCGGCCCCACCTATGTGCGATTCCTGCTGTGCCACGCGTTCCGCGCGTAATGTTGGGTTGCGCGCAGCGCAAGCGTGCGGCAAGAGCCGCCGCCGCATCGACCGCGCTAACCCCATCTACGCGCTCGCGCGTTCGCGACGAGAGAACGTCACGTCCGGTAGGACGGATCCTGGCGGTCGAGCTTGCGCAGCAGCCCTGCCCATTCCATGCCGAACGGCGCCTCCGGGGCGACCGCGAGCTTGGCGGTGCGGGCCGATACGGCGGGCGCGGGCAGGTTGAGGGTGGCGGTGCCGGCCATCGCCAGCACCTGCGTCTCGCAGGCAAACTGGAGATTGAACAGATTGCTGAACGCGAGCGGGATGCTCGTTCCGACCGCGAGCAGGCCGTGGTTGCGCAGGATCATCACGGGATTGTCGCCGAGGTCCTCGACCAGCCGCGCCCGCTCGTCGATGTCGATCGCGAGCCCCTCGTAATCGTGGTAGCTCACGCGCCCGTAGAACAGCTGCGCGTGCTGGCTGAGCGGAAGGAGTCCGTCCTTCATGGCCGCGACCGCGACGCCGGCCTTGGAATGGGTATGGATCACGCAGTCGACGTCGTCGCGGCCGCCATGGATCGCGCTGTGAATGACGAAGCCGGCCCGGTGCATGGGGGCGTCGGGCTCATCGACGAGATTGCCGTCGAGATCGACCTTGATGAGGTTCGAGGCCGTCACCTCGTCGAACAGGAGTCCGAAGCGGTTGAGCAGGAAATGTCCGCTCTCGCCCGGAACGCGCGCCGAAATGTGGGTGTAGATCAGGTCGGTCCAGCCGAAATGCTCGACCAGCCGGTAGCACGCCGCGAGATTGACGCGCTGCTCCCACTCGGCGGGAGCGATGTTCGGCTTCGCGGTCCGGCTCATGGATGCGACGGGGTTCATTTTCGTCTCCTCAGAGATTGACGCCGATCGGCCACCCTGTTTGACGCCGTCATGTGCGGGCTCGACCCGCGCATCCATCTTCTTGCGAAAAAGATAGATTGCCGGGTCAAGCCCGGCAATGACGTGGAGAGACTCTACGAGCGCTCATTTTACCCGCTGCGCCGCCTCGCGGACGATGCTCAGGTCGGCGTATTTCTGCACATCGATCGGGCCCTTGAGGAATCCGAGGTCGCGCTGCACGTCGATGTTGGACTGCAGCGCGGCCAAGTCCGGCAGCAGGTCCGGGCTGCGGGCATATTCCTTGTTGGTGAAGAGCCAGCCGGCGAACAGCTCCGGGCGCAGTTTGGTGATCCGGGCCGCGATCTGCACGGCCTCGTCGTGATTCTTGGGATCGAGATACCAGCGCACGACCCGTACGGCATCCTCCATGAAGTCGAGCATCGCGGCGCGGTTTTTCTGCAGGAAGCCTTCGCGCGCGACCCACACGATCATCTGCGTCGGACCGAGCGCCTCGCGCTGGCTGAACAGCGGCCGCGCGATCTGCTGGAGCTCGGGATCGAACGAGAACGGCGCCACGAACGAGGCGAGATCGGCCTTCTTCTGCGCGAGCATCGCCTTCATGGTGGGGAAGGGTGCCTCGACCACCGTGTAGTCGCGCTTGTCCTCGAGCCCGTGCCTGCGCAGCATCGCGCGCATGGCGATATCGACGGCGCTGCCGGCCGCATTGGTGGCGACCACCTTGCCCTTGAGATCCTCGACCTTGTGCACCGGGCTGTCCTTGAGCACGAAGAACTGGTTGCTGTAGTGGCCTTCGGTGCCGTCCTTGAACTGGTCGCCCACGATGCGCAGATCCTCGAGCCCGGCGTTCTGAATCGCGAGCGCGAGCGAGGAAAAGGCGAGGTTGCCGAGTTCGATCTCGTCGTTGGCGAGCGCGGTGATCACGGCGGGCGTGCCCTGGAAGCGCATCGGCTGTAGGACGTAGGTCTTGCCGTTGTTCTTCATCAGCTCGGGCTTCTCCGGCAGCAGGGGCGTCCAGTCCGACGGCGCCACGATCCAGCTCGCTCGGATCTTGACCGGCTCGGCGGCGCGCGCCGTTCCAGCCGCAAGCAAAAGGGTGCAGGTCAGCGCCCACCATAATCCGCGCATATCTCCTCCCGCCGGTTTTCGTGCTTTCGTTGCGCACGAGGATACCACCGTGGGCTGGGACCGGCCATGGCGGCGAACAGTTGCGTCGGCATGAATTGTGCTTCATTTTTTGCCGTCGTCATTTGGCCGCCGGCTGATTCGCCATGCCCTACCGCCAGACCGAAAACGTCGTCCGCAGGCTCGCCGCCCGCCGCGAGGCGATCGTGGCGGCGGCCTGCGACGTTGCGGCCGAGAGCGGCATGGCGGCTGTGCAGATCGCCCCGGTCGCCGCGCGCGCCGGCATCGCCGCCGGCACGGTTTATCGTTATTTTCCCTCCAAGACCGAGTTGGTGACCGCGCTGGTGGCGGCGGTCTCGATGCGCGAAGTCGCCGCGCTTGCGAACGCGGCGACTGCGGCACCCGGTCCGCTGTCGGCGCTGGCTGCGACGATCGCCACCTTCGCTGCGCGGGCGCTGGCGCGCCGCCGGCTGGCCTTCGCCCTGATCGGCGAGCCGGTCGAGCCCGAGATCGATGCCGCGCGCGCCTCCTATCGCAGGGCGCTCGCTGCCGAATTCGAACAGCTCATCGCCAAGGCCGTTGCGGGCGGCCATCTGCCCGACCAGGACGCAGTGCTTGCGGCGTCGGCGCTCTTCGGCGCCCTCAGCGAGGGTCTGGTCGGACCTCTCGCACCGCCCGTCGGCGATGATCCGGCCAAGGCGCGCGCGCGGATGCAAATGCTCACGCTGTTTGCCCTGCGCGGGCTCGGTGTCCTGGACGCCCGCGCCCGCGGCCTCGTCGTGCAGACCGTGGTGGCGGAGGCACGCTGAGGACATCAGCAAGCGCAGCGAGGCGACCGACAAGCCGCCACGGGAGGCGATCATAAGGAGCAAAGTCCCCAGGCAAATCGGGTCGGCAGCATAATTCTTGATTTCCGTTGACGGGCCGACGGAAACGTCGCGAAGATCTCCGCCAGCCTTGCAAACCAGCCATCAGCCCTTTTTCGCCAGGATCGGAGGCCGCGTGCCGCAGAATTGGAAAGCCGGAATCGGCAGGATCGCAGTCATTGCCGGCGCGCTGGCGATCGGCGTGGTGTCGGTTTATTCGTTGACCGGCGCAGCGCAGGAGCTGAGAAAACAATATTGGGCGACGAGCCTGACCGGCAGCGTCGACGACGGTCTCCTGCAGGGCCTCTATGAGGCGGTCGCGCGCGGCGAAGTGGGATGGCTCGACGTCGATCCCAAGAATCCGATTCCGCGGCTGGCGCCGGGTATCAATCTGATCCTCTACCATGTCGGGGGAAATTGTTACATCGGAAGCGATTGCGACCGATTTCCTACTTCCGAGCCGACTGGAGATCGATGGGGCGATACCGAGCGCGTGATCGATCTCGATGACCCGGCTGCGAGAAAGATCGTGATCGATGATCTCGTTGCGATAGTGAAACAAGGAGACAAAGTCGCGCCTGTCGGCTCTATCGTGGGCGTCCACCTGGATAACGTCCACAGGGTCAGCGCGCAGGGCCTGGCCGATGTCTTCAATGATTTTCTCAAAGCGGCCGAAGCCGCGAGACGTCAGGGCCTCATTTCCAAATCCAGAGTGATCGGATACGTCGCGAAGAATAATCCGGGCGCGTTCAAACAGGCACTGGATCAAAAATTGCTCGATGCGCCGCCGTTGTATCAAATCAATGAGAACGCGAAATTGAGCCAAGACGGCATGCTCGACGGCGAGTTGCGCCTCGCCCAGCAGATCGGACGGCACTATTGCTTGCCGGTATTCCTGAAAACATTCGGCTCGGATGTTGCCTATACCGTCGAGCAAGATGACGACACGGTGGATGTCTTCGTGTCGGAGGACATGGTGAGGCGGATGGCGCAGATGCCGAACATTTCCGGGGTGGCATGGTCGGCCGACGAAGGCAGATATCACCCGACGATTTTCGTGCAGGGATCGCCGGTCCCACAGGCGCCGCTGCAGTTGGGGCAATGCCGAGGCAAATGAGGCGACGAGCAACGGACTTGGAGGTGGCCAACAAGGGTCATGCTGTCTGTTGCTTGTTGGCCGTGATTTGATCAAGCAAGAGGGCCCGCATGAACCTCGATCGTCGTCGCTTGTTGGCGCTGACCGCTTCGGCGCTTGCCGGGCCCGTCCACATCGAGGATGCGGCAGCGGCTGACGGCGCCGCCCGCGTGCAGGTGGCGGTGGACCGTTTCGCGCGCCTGCCGGCGACCGCCAGCTGCCTGGTGGTCGCCGACCACCCCGCCGCCTCGTGGCGGGCGTCGCACGATCCCGCGGCGCGCATGTTCGTCGGCAGCGCGGTCAAGACCTTCATCCTGGCGCAGTTCCTGCGCGATGTCGAAGCCGGACGCCTGTCGGAAGACCAGCAGGTGAAGGTCGACGATGCGGTGCGGTCGGCCAGCAGTCCCGTCTTCCTCAATCTCGCCGGCACGACCGCGGCACGCAGCGCGCTGGAAGCGATGATCGCGCACAGCGACAATACGGCGACGGACATCGCACTCGCCGCGGTAGGTCCCGCGCAGGTCCGCGCACTCATCGCCGAAGCCGGACTGAAGCAGACCCAGATTCCGCAATCCACCCGCCGGCTTTTGTCATATATCGCCGGGGCGCCGGAAGGCGTCGATATCGGCTGGGATGGCATTTTGCGCATGCAAAACGGCGGCTCGGTCGGCACACCGCGCCCCGCGCTCAACGACAAGCAGACGATGGCCAGCACCGCCGAGGAAATGGTGCGCTGGTATCAGCAGGTGCTGCGCCGCGCATTCTTCAAGCAACCGGAGACGCTGGCGGAATTCAAGCGCATCCAGGCCATGGCCGATGCCGTCGCCAAGGCGGTCCCACCCGATACGCCCGCCTATGGCAAGGGCGGCAGTATCGATTGGGAGCGGTTCCACTGCCTATGCTTCGCCGGCCAGATGATCGTCGCACGCGTGCCGGTCACGTTCTGCCTGACGATCAATTGGAGCGGTCCGGACGACAAGGTCCCCGCGATGGCCGAGTCTTACATCGCCGCCGCGGCCGACGTGTTGCGGGAGGCGGCGCAATCCGTGGGCTAGCCGAGTCTGATGCTCGCAGTTGCCGCGCGCGACAGCGATCGAGGCCATTCTCCCAGACACTGGACGCCCGATGAGCAGCGTGCCGCCGGCTCAATCGGTGCGGCCTAAATACCTCCCGCCTTGACGATGGATGTCCAGCGGTCGACCTCATTTCTCACAAGATCGGCGAGAGCTTGCGGGGTGCCTTGGTTCCCCTGAGGGATATTGGCCCCCAAATCGAGCAGGTTCTCGCGTACGGTCTCGCCTTCAAGTGCTCTGACCAGGGCATCATTGAGCTTTTCAACGGCCGTCTTCGGAACTCCTCTCGGCGCAAACATCGCCTGCCAGGTGGACAGCTGGTATTCCGGCAAGCCGCCTTCTGCCGTGGTCGGGACATCCGGCAGCGCCGGGCTGCGCTCCGGCGCCGCTATGGCATAGGCCTTGATCCGTCCGCCACGCACCGCAGGCACAACGCTTATGGTCTGATCGCACATGTAGTCGATCCGGCCGCGGATGAGGGCTTCCTGCGCAGGCGCCGCGCCGTCATAGGAGACAAGCCGGGGTCTTACGTCGAGCATGTGATTGAGCAGAAGACATGCGGTAAATGGAATGGAGCCGACCCCGCCATGTCCCTCGTCGAGCTTGTGAGCATTCGCCTTCAGGTAACGGACGAATTCCCTGAAGTCCTTGGGCGGCAAATCCCGTCTGCTCACGATGACGATCGGCGCGCTTGCCACGATCCCGATCGGCTCGAAATCAAGGCGGGGATCGTATCCCAGCTGCGGATACAGCGCGACGGCGGCGGCATGGGTGCCCATGTTCCCGGCCAGTAACGTATACCCGTCGGGCGCAGCTCGCTTGACGCGCAGCGCAGCGGTCGTGCCGCCTGCTCCAACGACGTTTTCCACCAGGATTTTCTGGCCCAACGTACGGGACATCTGGCCGGCCACGATGCGCGAGAGCATGTCGCTCGGACCGGCAGGGGCCCAGGGTACGATGATAGTGATGGCGCGGTTCGGATAATCGCTGTCTTTGGAACTTGGCTCGGCCGCCCACAGCAGGCCGGCCATAGCAGAAACAAGGACGGTCGAGAAAAAGCCGAATATGGGTAATTTCTTGCGCCACATCGGCTCTTGCTCGCAAATCAAAAAGTCTTCGGCGTTGATCCAAATCAACCAACGCCGTGCGTAGATTTCACAATATACAGATGGTAATTTGGAACAGACGTTCCGTCCGCATTACGGTCGGCATCCTGCTGCTGGTGGGCGGCGTGATGGCGATCTTGCCGGCACTGACCGGCTATACGAGTCTCGACGGAACGGTAAACGCTCGCATCTCGATCATTTCCGCTCCCATCGACGGCACGGTAACGTCCACTCCGCCCAAGATCGGAACCGCGCTCCAGGCAGGGGCCGAGCTTCTCGGCATCCGAAACGATCGAATCACCCGCACTGCCGAAGTCCAGATGGGGGCTGAGCTCGAAGCCGCAAAGCAGCGGCGCATGGCCATCGACGATCAACGCGCCCAGCTCACGGCCTTGCGCCAGGAACTCCAGACTCGTCGCCACGAATATCAGGAGGCGAGCGTCCGAAATCTGACCCAGGAGATCGCGATCCGACGCCAACGCATCGATTCAGCGGCGGCGCAACAACAGGCGGCCGAGGCGGATCTTACCAGAAAGCAGCGGCTCGGGACGACCGGGATCGTGGCCGAAGCCGCCGTCGAGCAGGCCCGGGCCGCCTCCATCACCGCGCACGAGGGCACTATCGCCAGAGCAGAGTTGGAGCGATTGAGCCAGCAACTCGATGCCGTGAAGCGGGGCGTCTTCGTCGGCGAGGGCCGGAACGACGTGCCGTATTCGCAACAGCGCATCGACGAGGTCACCATCCAGCTTGCCGAATTGCAGTTCCGCGAGCGAGAGCTCAAGGCGCGGATCGCCCAGCTCGAGACGCAGCACGACGAGGAGCATGCGCGCAACCGCGATTTGAGCTACGCGATCTTGCGGATGCCGTTCGAGGGAGTGATCTGGCGCAACAACGTCGTCGAGGGCTCCCACGTAATCGCCGGCAACGAGCTCGTGCAGATCCTGGACTGTCGTGATCTCTTCGTCGACATCCTCGTCGCGGAAGTGGACTACGACGAAATCTATCCCGGACGCAATGCGCAAGTCCGCCTGCTCGGTCGCTCCGACGCCATCGACGGTCAAGTCATGGCCGTACGCGGCAGCGCAGCCGTGACGGAGGATGTGATCCTGGCCGCGAAACTCCCGCAGAGCCGTGGCAAAGATGCCCGTATCCGCGTGGCCCTTCCCGAATCGTCGCTCAATACCGATTACGCAAACTTCTGCCAGGTCGGGCGTTCTGTTCAGGTCCGGTTCAGAACCCGCTCGCTCCCGATCGTACGCTGGTTCAAGGCGCTATGGTTCAGCATTACCTAGAAGCGCTCGGCCCGGCGATGCTGGTCGCGGCATTCTTTCTGATTTTCGTTCTGAACGTGCCGCGCCGGCGAACTTGGACGCGCGCCATTACATGCGCTTTTGTCGCGGCCGTCTCCCTGCGCTACCTTTGGTGGCGCTTTTACGACACCGTCCTGCCTTATCCCAATGACGGCCTGCCGTTTATTTGGGTCTGGTTCCTGTTCTTTGTCGAGATAATCGGATTCGTGGAAATAGTTATCTTCCTCCTCACGATGAGCCGGTATGTGGACCGTAGTACCGAAGCCGACCGGCTGCAGGCGGCGTTCGCGGCGCAGCCACAAGACGGATGGCCGACCGTCGACGTGTTCATTCCGACCTACGACGAGCCTCTCGACGTGCTGGAACGCACCATCGTCGGAGCGCTCGCGCTCGATTATCCCCGGCACAAGCTCAAGGTCTATGTCCTCGACGACAAGCGACGCGAGTGGCTCAGAAAGTACTGCGAGGAGAAGGGCGTCATCCACGTCACCCGGCCGGACAACCTGCACGCCAAAGCCGGGAATATGAACCACGGCCTGAAAGTCTCACGCGGTGATTTCGTCGCGGTCTTCGATGCGGACTTCGTGCCATACCGGCAATTTCTTCGCCGTACGGTCCCGTTTTTTGCAGACCCCGCCATCGGCATCGTGCAAACCCCGCAGCACTTCTTCAATAAGGACCCGGTTCAATCGAATTTGGACATCGAGCGGGTTTGGCCCGACGAGCAACGGCTATTCTTCGACGAGATGGCGGCGAGCCGGGATGCGTGGGATGTCAGCTTCTGCTGCGGGTCGTGTTCGATCATGCGCAGGCAAGCGCTCGAAGCGATTGGAGGGATCCCCACCGAGTCCGTCACCGAGGACCTGCTCACGACCCTCGCGATGTTGAACAAAGGCTACAAGACCCGCTACTTGAATGAGCGGCTTTCCATGGGCCTCGCCGCGGAAAACCTCAGGGGCTATTTCATTCAGCGCGGCCGCTGGTGCCGGGGAGGAATTCAGACCCTGTTCTTGCACAACGGACCTATTCGCGGGCCCGGTCTCAGTCTCTTTCAGCGCATCATGTTCGTCCCGCTGAGCTGGCTGATCCAATATTTTGTCCGTTTTTGTCTCTTGATTGTTCCCCCGGTTTTTCTTTGGACCGGTGTCGCTCCGCTCTATTTCACCAGTACCTTGGACATCATTTACTACCAACTACCGGTTCTGCTGGCCTATTCCTTGCTCATGCGATGGATCACCCCGTCGCGATATCTTCCGGTCCTATCCACCGCCGTCGGAGCATTCTCTACGTTTCGCCTCCTGCCCACCGTGGCCGCGACCTTGATCAAGCCGTTCGGCACTCCCTTCAAGGTCACGCCGAAGGGTAGCGGAGCCGAACAGAACGAGTTCGACGCCTATACGTTCACATGCTGCGCGACCCTGGTCGCGCTCACGGCGATCGGGGTCATCACCAACCTCGTTCCCGAATGGTCGACGATAGTCCGCGGCGAGTTTTCGATCGTGGCGATGTACTGGGCTGCTGCCAATATCGTCGTGCTCGTCATCGCCGCCCTCATCTGTTTTGAAAAGCCTCGCCCTTTGCTGGATAGTTTTTTCATTGGCGAACCAGCCCAGGCGCAATTCGCGGGACGATTTCTTCCGGGACGGCTCGTCAGCCTGTCTCTGGACTCCGGCGTTGTCGAGCTTCGGCGAGACGTGCCCATCGGCATCGGCGACGAAGTCCTGGTCGAAGCGGCCGGTTTTCCGCTCCTCCCGTCGCGCGTGAAGCAGATCGGCAGACAGGGAGAGGGACAGGTCTCCGTCCGGTTCAAGCATAACCTGGACCCGGCAGCGCGCGATCGCCTGATCGTGAAGCTATATACGGGAGGTTATTCGCAGGAAATCCGCCGACTCGATACGCCGGCGATTGTAAGCGGGCTATGGAAGCGGGCCTTTGGCCGGGCTGCCACGGACGCTTAGCTGGGTGCATTCGCCTCGGCGACGTGCCCGCCCGGCGCCACGTTCTCAGTCGCGCCGGAAGTCGTAAGCCTGCCCATCGTCGAAGGTGAGGCGGAGCGAGCCGAGCTTGCCGTGCTCGTCGATCTCGAACTGGGCGAAGCCGTTCGGCCGTTCGTCCATGTTCGCGACCACGGAAGCGAAGCGTCCGCTCGGCAGCAGGCGAAAGGTGAAGACGCCGCCGTCCCACGGTTCGAGCGTGAGCTGAGCGCCGGTCTGCGCCAGCTCGAGGACGAGCGCGCCGCCGTCCGGCCGCACCACGGCCTTGCCGAAGACAGGACTGGCGAAACTGCCGGCGAGCGGCGCCAGCGCAGGAAACGGCCGCGGCTGCTCCGGCTTGGCGAAGGGCTTGTTTTCGGACGCGAACTGGGCCTTTGCCCGCTTGAGCGTGTCCGCCACGTGATCGACGGGCGGGTTGTCCAAGAGCCGATCGAGCATCCACAGCCCGAGCGCGTCCGGCATGCCCACGTTCTGCTCGTTGCTAAGCACGATCACCCCGACGTCCTTGTCGACCATCATGCCGACAAAGGCGCCGAAGCTGGTCGTGCCGCCATTGTGCCAGATGATGCCGCCGTTCGGCGTCTGCGCGACGACCCAGCCCAGCGCATAGGACGTCTTGTCGTTGATCGCCACCTTCGGCCTGCGCGTATAGGCGAGGCTTTCCGGCGACACGAGGTGCCGGCCCTCGAAGCTGCCGTTCCCGAGCTGCAAGCGGACCCAGCGTGCCATGTCCTCGATGGTGGAATTGATGTTCCCGGCCGCCCCGAGGCCATAGGGAAACAGCGGCTCGAACGGCACCGCGATCGTCCCTTCCGGCGTCCAGCGATAGCCTTCGGCGTGATTGGCCGCGGCCTTGATCGCCTCGGCGGTGAAGCTGGTCTCGGTCATGCCGAGAGGGTCGATCAGTTCGCGCCGGGCGACGGCGTTCCAACCAGGCGCGTCCTCGCGCGTCGCCACGATCCGCGCCGCCAGCAGATGGGTGATGTTGGTATAGGCGAAGGTGGAGCGGAAGCTCGATACCGGCTCGACATGGCGCAACGAGCGGATCAGCGCGGGCTCGTCATAGCCGAGCATCCCGAGCATGTCGTTGGCATAGGGCGGCAGCCCGGAGCGCTGTGCGATGAGGTCGTAGACGCGAAACTCGCGCGTGACCCAGGCGTCCTTGAATTGGAAGGTCGGATGCAGATCGACGACCCGGTCGTCCCAGTGAAACTTTCCGTGATCCACCGCGATGGCCATGGTGGTGGCGAGAAATCCCTTGGTGGCCGATCCGATCTGGAACACGGTGCGGGTGTCGACCGGCAGGCCGGCGGTCTTGCTGCGCACCCCGAAGCCTTTGGCGTAGACGAGGCGGTCGCCGCTGACGATGCCGACGGCGAGCCCGGGCACGTCGAACGCCTTCATGCCGCCGGCGATGTAGGTCTCGAGCTCGGGGATCAGGGCCTGGATGCGCGCGTCCATCGACGCCGCAGACTTCCCCGGCTCCGCTGCCCACGCCGCCGCGCCTGCGTCCAGGCCCGCGAATGCCAGGGCGATGAGAACTGGGAGCAGCAAGCGCGTTGCGCGACGGGACGCGCGCGTGCATGCCCCTGAATCGCCCAGCGCGAGGTCGGCCGGGCTCGACATGATCACCATGGGTGCTTCTCGGTGGCGGGATTGCGCTGCAAGAAGGTTCATAGCACAAGCGGCTGCTTGCGCGGCGGGAGCGCTTCGACGGCCAGTCCGGGCTCAAGAAGCGGTTGCGACGGGCTCATCCACTATGAGCTGATATCCGGTGGGCACACGCCGGATCCTTCGGTGCTGCCCCTGCGTTGCACGCGCTCATCTAGACTAGCGCATGTTCCGGAAAAGTGGGAACCGGTTTTCCGAACAGAACATGCGCAAAATCGAAGAATCTAGAGCGCATCACGATTCGACCCAATCGGGATGCGCTCTAGCTGCGTGGTCGAACCCATTCGACGTCGCGGTGCGCCGCGCCGACGGCTTCCGCTAGTCCGGCGACCTCGTTTATTCCCTGCCGAATCTCCAGGCTCGCTCCCGCCAGGTCGTCGCCGATCGGCTCGCAGCGACCACGGAGATGCTCGGCAAGGAATGCTTCGGAGATGGCGTTGAACGCCATGCGATTTTCCGGCCGCAGGAAGCCGTGCCCCTCGTCCGGATAGACAATGTAGGTCACGGGCAGACGACGCTCGCGCATGGCAGCCACGATCTGGTCGGATTCCTGGACTTTGCAGCGAACATCGTTGGCGCCGTGGCCGATCAACAGCGGCCGGCAGATGCGATCCACCCTGTAGATCGGCGAGCGCGACCGCAGCCATGCGCGGCCTTCCTCGGTGCGCACGTCGGCGTAGCTGCGAAACATGAACTCGTCGAAGCCCGCCCAATAGGGAGGCATGTTCTCGAGCATGGTTACGAGGTTCGAAATGCCGACGATGCTCACGCCGCAGCAAAAGACCTCGGGTGTGAAGGTCAGGCCGACGAGGGTCGCGTATCCGCCATAGGAGGTGCCCATGATGGCGACCTTGTCACGACGCGCGATGCCTTCGCGCACCGCCCATTCGACCGCGTCGATCAGGTCCTCGTGTATCTTGCCGGCATGCTCGCGGACGCCGGCATTGACGAAATCCTTTCCGAAGCCGGTCGAGGCCCGGTAGTTCACGGACAGCACCGCGTAGCCGCGGTTCGCCAGCCACTGGTGATCGGCGCGGTATCCGTAGCCGTCGCGGCCCCACGGTCCGCCGTGAACGACCAGCACCATGGGTAACGGCTCGGCCGGCCGTGGTGCCCGCTGGTCAGCCGGCAGCGTCAGATAGGAAATGAGATCGAGCCCATCGCCTGCCTTGATGACGTGACTTTGCATCGGTGCGAGCCGATGGCCGGCGAGCTCCGGGCGCGCGCTGAACAGCGAGCTCAACACGCGGCGCCGTCGATCGTAGAGGAAATAGCTCAGCGGCAGTTTCGGGCCGTAAGCCGTCACCACCCAACGGCAATTGTCGTCGCTTTGGCTCTCGACGAAGAACTCGGCGCTGCCGAGGTTCTCGCGCAGAAAGCGCAGATCGTTTCGGATCTCAGGGTTGAGAACGACCCATTCCTGACGCAGGTAATTCGCTGCGACCGCATCGATCTCGAATGTCACCGGATTCCAAATCCGCATCGCCCCGAGATCGGCCTTGTCGTGCTCGGCCAGCACGGACTGCGTTCCCGTGCTTTCGTCGATGCGGATGAGCGCAGCCCTGTTTCGGCCGAGGGACGACATCATGGTCCAGGTATTGCCGCGCCGGTTGAACAACAGCGGCCACGTCGTCATCTCGTCGGCATGCGGAATACGGAGCAAGGGCTCGGCGCGCCCATTGACCAGCCGGTAGAGGTATGAGCCGCCCTGATCGGGATCGGACCTGCGTGCGAGTCGCGGATTGAGCTGCCAGTCGAATGCGAAGCTCCAAAACGCGTCCCTGTTCTCCAGAACGAGCCTGCGTTCCGCGGTGGCGAGGTCGATGGCCCACACGTCGTGCCATTTCTTGTCGCGATCGTTGAGGCCCACCAGGATCATTCCCGGCCGCTCGGGGGAGCGCATCAACAGGCGCGCGCTCACCTGCGAGACCGGCGTCAAGTTGCGGATCTCGGCCGTCGCGCGCTCCACGGCGAAGATGCGCCAATTCTCATCGCCGTTCTCGTCGGTCATGAACAGGACGTGGGCGCCGTCGCAGGCCCAGTCCTGCCAGGCGATCGGGCGTCCCGCGAGCCGCGTCAGCGGCTGCGCCGAGCCGATATCATCGGCCGGCGCGAGCCAGACGTTGAGCACGCCTTCGAACGGAGCGAGCCAGGTCAAGCATTCGCCATCGGGACTGAGCTTGGCCTGATAACGACTGGGATTGCCGAACAAGGCCGCTCTTGGAATGAGCGGAATTCCCGCCATGACTTGTCTCCGCGTCGCGCGAATACGTCGCGCACATCGCCGTCACATGATCCAGTGCAAGGACCGCTTGGTTGCGACGCATGCCGGTGTCATTGCCGGTTGGTGAAAAGTGCCGGTCATGCCGCTGATTGCCGGCGGGAGATCATCCGCACAACCCCGTCATCGATTTCACATTGTCGCTGCCCGGGAAGACGCTGGCGGCGAGCGCCGTCTCGTCGACGCGCAGATGATCCATCAGCACGCCCTTCAGCACAGCGCGCAAGTCGATCGTGGGCTTGAGATCGCGGCTCTCGTAGAGATCGGCTGCCTTGAGGCCGGGCCAGTCGGCGATGACGCGCCCGCCCCGCAATGCCCCACCGACCAGCACGGCCACCGTGGCAGTGCCGTGGTCGGTGCCGTCGGTTCCGTTGATGCGCGCGGTTCGGCCGAACTCGGTGACGATCGCAACGACGGTCTCGCTCCATGCGTTGCCCATGGCTTTCTCGATTGCGGCGATGGCGTCGTCGAGCGCGCCGAGCAGCGTCGCCAGCTGCCCGCCAGTAGCGCCTTCGTTGATGTGCGTATCCCAGCCCACGAAGCCCGCGGCACCCACGCGCGGACCATCGGGCTGCGCCAGATATTTCGCCGCCGCGCCGGCGGTATTGGCGGCGTATTCACGCACGCGAGCCATGTTGGCTGGCACCGGTCCGCCTGCGCGCTGCGTCGCGTTCATCGCGCCGTCGCGCGCCAGGGTCACCAGGTCACGACGCCCCTCGAACGCGCGAGCAAGCTTGGCGTCGGTATGGCGATAAAGCTCCAGCAGGCGCATCTGGGTGTCGTCGCTGGCGGGAAGGAGTTGCTGCGGCACCCACGACATGACCGGAGCGGGGCCACGCACCACCAGCGGCGTCACCGGCCCGACTGCAAAGGCTCTGCTGCCCCGGGGATTGACCCGCCCATCGGCGGCGAGCGAGGCGAGCGCTCGATTGAGCCAGCCGCTGTCCGTCGGGCCAGGCTTGGAAAGCCCGCTCTCGAGCACGTCCTGGCCATCGAAATGCGAGCGCTCGCGATAGGGTGTGGCAGTCGCATGAACGATGGTTGCCTGCTGCGCCCGGTAGAGCCGGTGCAGGTTCGGCATCGCCGGATTGAGGGCAAAGAACGAGTTCAAGCGGCAATGCCGGGACCTTGCCGTCAAGCACGAGCGCGCGGTCGCCGCGCAGGCCGACCCAGTCGGGATCGCCGGTCGGCGCAACCATGGCGAGACCGTCGAGGGCGCCACGCAGCACGATGACGAGCAGGCGAGGATCGCGGCCTTCGGCGCGCGCCAGTTTGGGAGCGTGGGCCCAGGCGAAGAGCGCGCCGGAGCCGAGCAGCATGTCGCGCCGGGTGGGTAAATGCAGGAGTGACATGATCACCTCCGCTGAAATTCAGGCGACATGAACGCGAGGGTGAGCCCTTGCTGCCGGCTCTCCGCGCGGGCGACGGCCTGTCGCGTTTCGGCCGAAGCGAGCGGTCCGAGCGCGGTCTCGACCACTCCATTGGGGTCGACGCGCTCGGCGACGCGCTCGGCGAGATTGTTGGCGATGTCGAGCCGCTGTCCCATGGTGTCGATCCAGGCGCCTTCGTCGTCGGCAAAACCCTTGGGGGACGGCGGCCGCCACATGGGCTCGCCGAGGAAGGCCTGACCGCGCGCAAACCGCTCGGGATCGCCGCGCAAGCCGCTTGCGCGCAGCATGGCCACGGCCCACTCGCTCGGCCGCTTGAGCTTGGCTTGCGTCGGCGTCCACGCCTCCGGCGCGGCTATCAGCCCCTTGGCGATCTCCTTGAGATCGCCGTCGGTATCGCGAAAGATTTCACCCAGCCGTTCGACCAGCGCCGGCGGCGGTTCGTCGGCGACGAAATGGCGCGCCAGCTTGGTGGCGACGTGGGTCGCGGTGGCGCGGTGGCGCGCGAGATCCATGAGCACCGCGCGGCCCTGCTCGACGCCGGTATCGGCATAGGTCCTGTCGATGACCCGCTGCGGCCCCGGCTCGTGCAGGCGTCGATTGAAGATGAATTCGGCGCCGTGCTCGGGATTGTCATTGGCGGAAATGATCGTCCACCCCGTGAGCACCTTGGCGAAACCTATGACGTCGTCCTGGCTGTAGCCGGTGCGCACACCGAGCGTGTGCAGCTCCAGGATCTCACGCGCGAGATTCTCGTTGAGGCCGCGGGTGCGGTTGATGCCGGCCACCGAGTTGGGCCCGATGGAAATGAAATTGTCGAGATAGACCAGCATCGCAGGGTGGCCCTCGACCGCGAGCAGCATGTCGGCATAGCGCCCGAGCACATGCGGCCTGATCGCTTCGCGTTCATAGCCGCCCACCATGTTGGGCACCTTTTCCGCGGACACGCAGAAATGGTTCGACCAGAACCAGACCAAGCGCTCGGCAAAGCCGATGTCCGCATCGCGGGCGGCGTCGAGCTTGGCCCTGATCTCTTGCAGAAAGGTCTGCCGCTCGATGGTGGGACCCTGGTCGGCTTGCGGTGGTGCCGCAGGCTTGGCCGGCTCGGCATTCTGCGCCTCACCGTCGCTCATGTTCCGAGCCTCGGCCTTGAGCCGTTCGGCCTCCTTCTGGGCGCGTTGCGCGACGATTTGCTGGGCCCGGCGCGCGGCGCGCGCCTCGAAGGCCGCGCGCGCGGCCTGGGCGCTGGTCAGGAGCCGCGGGTCGTTGATGCGTCCGATGCCGGGACGCTCAAGCTCGGCGAGCAGCGCGCCGCGCGGATCGGAGGCAATCGCCGCGATCGAGCCGGGGCGGGGACCGAGGCCGAACCGATGCAGGGCCAGTGCGGCATCTCTCGCGGAATCATGCACCATGGCGCACCGCCAATCACATCTGCCCCAATCTTCCGGCGCCCCGCATCCCTGCAACGGCGTTTTTAACGACAGATCGTAACGCTACGATCTGTAGCATACAGGCGCGGCGCGCGCAAGAATTTCTTGACCTCCGGATGCCTAAACCCCGCACATCACATGTTGTTTGCGCGGCATTTCGCCGGAGGGGGCGCGCAGGAGAGTAGGCACGCCCGAACATGGACCGCCAATGGCATCGCCTCGGCGACGCGCAAGGGTGCGCGCTATCTTCGAACCCACATCGGAGAGACGCGGCCCGGGCCAAGTTGGATGGCGGCGCATCGCCAGAGGCTCTCCTCTAGTACTGGGGACCGAGCGCGATTTTCCCGATCTTGCCGTCCTTGCCGAGACCGACCCTCCATTCGGCGGAGCCGTTGGCGAAATGGACCGTGTAGATGTCGCTGCCGAGCGGCGAGACCCCGCGGAAGGACATTGCGCGCAACGGACCGAGCTTGGCCAATATCGCCTGATGGAGGAGCAAGTTCCGCCGCGTCTCGCCGGCCACTTCGGAGGTCATCTGATCGTAATCCAGCAGGCCGAGCTTCAGTCCGTCGATATATCGATGCAACGCTTCCTCGCTTCCCGCGGTCGGCGTTCTGCGCGCCGCCGTCTCGCGGCCCGGCTGATCGCCCTCTTGGCGCGGGTGCACGGCGAGAAAGCGCGTGCGCCGGCCGGGCCAGACGATTTCGAGACATGTCCCCGCCGCGTCGGTGACGATCCAGGGGCGGGCGACGTAGGTCAGGATCGAGCCCGATCTGTCGGTGCCGATGGTGCCGTGGCGGATGCGATGCCCCTCGGCGTCCACGTTGAGCAGGTGAATGTCGGCCCCGGTGCCGTTGAACAGCAGCAACCGGATCGGCGCCATACCCGGGGAGGATTTCAACGAAGCCTCGTCCGAACAGGCCGCGACGCCGCCTGGCGTGTCATCGCCGTCAGGGCGGAATGCAACGTCTTCGACCGTGCCGTCCGTTCCGATCAGGAGCCTGAATTCCGCAAAACCTTTGGCGAACTTCACGCCGTAGATGTCGTAGCCGGCGGGACCGACGCCGCGGAAGAAGATCGATTCCACGGCCCCGAGCGCCGTCAACATGGTGTGAAGCTCCGCCGCCTGCCGGCGCATGTGATCGGCCAGCGGCGGGCTCATGCGGTCGTAGTCCGGCGCGCCGCGCTGCAGCTCTTCGATGCCTCGGAGCACCGCCTCTCTGCTGCCTGGCGCCGGCGACTGCTCGCGGAAGCGGTCAGGGGCCGCCGCGATCTGCCGTACGAACACGCTCTCGACCGCTGCCGCCCTTGCCTCGTCCACGCGCGTCGAATGCAATGTCTGGCCGTGCTGGTGAACCACCAATACGGTCCCTTGACCGTCGTCGACGAAGGTCATCCGCACCGCGGCAGACCCGTAGAGGTATTCGCCATTCCCCGCCGGCCGCAACGGCAGCGCGCGCTGTCCAGTAAGCTGAGCGAGCAGCCGGTTGTCGGTCCGTGTGATGGTGAAGACGGCTCGCGGATTCAACTGATAGTAGCCGACGTAGTCCTCGCCGCGCTGCGTGCCGACCGCGGCCTGGTTTCGCCCCGCAGACGGTATCGCTCGCGTATCCGCGAGAGGCTCGGGCTGCGTTGGAGACTCGGCCAGCGCAATCGCGACCGATCGTGGCTGCGCGGTCGAGGTGCCGCGCGCGATGGTGGCGGCGGAGACCGCGACCGGCGGGATGAGGGTGATCGCGATCAATGCCCGTCGTCGCCACCCCATCCTCGCGGGGACAGCAGTCGCGGCCAGGATGCGTTCCACCCGCCGGCGCACGGTGCAAGGTCTTGCCATGGCGAGACCCGCCGGCGCACGTTGCACGTTGCTCGCGACGTCCAGAAGGATGCCGGCATAGGATGGCCGATCCTGCAAGACCTCGATCGCCGCGTCGTCGCTGATGAGTTCCGCCAGATTGGCCAGCCGCGTGAGCTGCCACCATGCCAATGGGCTGAACCAGAACACCGCCCGATTGAGAACGGCCAGCAGCAGCAAATAGAAATCGCCATGAGCGACGTGCGAGCCTTCGTGCGACAGCACGGCCTGGCGCTTCGCGGAGCTCCACTCGAAGCATTCGGGGGGAAGCAGGATGGTCGAGCCGAACGTCACCGGCACGCCGACGGCGTCGCTCACGCGCACGTCCGCGCCGGCGGCCCAGGCGGCCGACACCGGCCGTGCTCTGCGCGCCAGGCGCCAGGTCAGCATGAGGCCGATGAGTAATCTCAGCAACAGCACACCGGCAACGACGACATAGATGCCCGTCGCCGCTGCCCGCCAATCGAGGCGACCCGCGATCCTGTCTGAGCGGCGGCCGGGGAGGCTCGGCTCCACGGACGCAGGCGGCGGCAGCGCGGATGGCGTCGGTCCGGCCGCGGAATCGATCGCCTCCAGAGAGCGTATCGCCTCCAAATGAAGGCCGAGCGACACCGATGCGATCTTGGCCAATTGCGAAGGCGGCGAGCCGACCGGAATTGTCACCGTCGCCCAGCGCATCAGCACCGGCATCGACAGCGAGGCGAGCAGCACCACCGTCCAGACCGTCATCTGCACGTGCGGGTTTCGCACGCGAAGAAGCTTCAGAGCGAGCCACGCGACGCCGGCAAGCGCGAGCAGCCGCAGCGCCGATTCCAGTAGCAGCGCCAACATCACTTTTTCCCCCGCTTTGCCTCCGCGATCTTGTCCGCGAGCATCCGCAATTGCCGCTGGTCCAGCATTGCGCTATCCACCATGCCGACCAGGACCTCCTCGATCGAACCGTTGCAGAACCAGTCGACGATACCTTGCACGGCCTTGGCTGCAACGCGTCCGCGCGGCTGGGTCGCGCGGTAGACATAGGTGCGACCGTCGACCGTATGGGTGACGTAGCCCTTTTCTTCCAGCCGCCGCAGCACCGTGCGAACCGTCGATTCCTTCAGGCGGCGACCCAGCTGTTCGCGCACCGATTCCGCCGTGACCGGGCCATTGGCCCACACCAATTGCATCACTTCTCGCTCGAGGTCGCCCAGACCCGGCAGGCTTTCATCCATTTATCTGTCCATCGGTAGAGGGTCGTAGTGCTACATAGCGTAGCATATGCCGCGGGACGTGCAAACTCCGGTGCAATTCGCCTCACTGCAGCGTCGCGGCCGCGATCCAGTCGGTCACCGCGCGCAACGCGGCCTCTCGGCTCCCGCCCGCCCGGTGCGCCTCGAACACGGCAAGCTGGGCGTCGGCGGAGGTGCCGGAGCCGACGATGGCGCGGCAGCGGTTGATCTCGGCGCTGCAGCCGAGCGCTGCGGCGTCCGCCGCCGTGTCTGCGATGACGCGCTCGAGCGTCTCCGCCACCGTCACCGCGCCCTGCTCGGTGGCGAAAGTGCCGTGCACGCCGTAGCGCTGCGCCCGCCACTTGTTCTCGACGATGATCGCACGCGCGACTGCGTCGAGCTCGCAATTGCGCCAGCGATTGACGTAAAGATGGCGCGTCAGGGTGCGATAAAGCGCGGCAATGGCGATCGCATCCTCAACCAGCGTGCAGGAATCGGGTGCGCGCAGCTCCAGCGTCGGGTTGTTGAGCGAGGGCCGGATCGCCCACCAGATATAGCTCGAATCCTCGATCACGCCCGCGCGCACCAGCGCCGCCACGTAGGCGTCGAACTCCTCCCGGGTGCGGAACAGCTCCGGCAGCCCGGTGCGCGGGAGCTCGTCATAAGCCGCAAGCCGGTAGCCTTTGAGCCCGGTCCGCCGCGATTGCCAGAACGGCGAGGAGGTCGAGAGCGCGAGCAGCAGCGGCAGATAGGGCAATATCCGGTACATCACGTCGACGCGCGCGTCGGGATCGGGCAGCTCGACATGCACGTGCAGGCCGCAAAGGAGGTCGCGCTGGCCGATCATTTGCAGGTCGTGCATGACAGTGTCGTAGCGTTCCTTTGCGGTCTGCTGGGCGTCGCGCCAGGACGCGGTCGGGTGGGTGCCGGCAGCCAAAATGGCGAGACCATGTTTGGCCGCGACTGCGGCCACGGTTCGACGCAACTCGCGCAACTCCACCCGGGCGTCCGCCGCGTTCACGTGCGGCGACGAGATCACCTCGATCTGCGGCTGCAAGAATTCGGTCGAGATCCGGCCATCGGTTGCCGCTTTGGCCGCTTCGAAGAATGCCGGCGGCACGTCGCTGGCCACCAGCTTGGTCTGCGCCTCCACCAGGAAATACTCTTCTTCGATTCCGAACGTGAAGGCGCCGGCCATTCGGGGGCCCTGCTTCTTCGATCCTGCGGCGGAGGCGTAGTCCATTGTGATGCCCTTGGAACGCATCGGCAACCGGACGTCCGGCCCTAACGCTTGGAACGTGTGCGCGCTTTCCGGGCGGCTGACCAGTGTCCGCCTAGTGCGCAAGCGCGCTGTGCGTCTTCAGCAGCGGTCGACATAGTCTGGACGAAACATCACCGGGAGGCGGCGAGACAACGCGGTCCGGAAACCGAAGTTCCCGCGCGCAAAAATCCATGCTCAGCCAATAGTTTGCGACAGGCGAGGAGGCTAATGCGACATCAGCACCGGCACTGTCATGGAGGCGAGAATACCGCGCGTGACACCGCCGAGGATGAACTCGCGCAGGCGCGAATGCCCGTAGCCGCCCATCACCATGAAATCGGCGCCGCTGTCGGCGGCGTAGGATAGGATCACGTCTTCGATCGCGATATCGCCCTTGGACATGCGCTTGACGTTGGCCTTGACGCCGTGGCGCGCCAGATGCTCGCTCAGCTTGGCGCCGGTCGCCTCGTCGTGGTCGCCCTTGCGCTCTTCGGCCACCGTCACGATGTCGACCGCCTTGGCGCGCTCGAGGAGCGGCATGGCGTCGCCGATGGCGCGCGCCGCCGTGCGCCCGCCGTCCCAGCAGACGAACACGCGCTCGAGCGTCAGCCCGCGCTTCTGGATATAGGGCACCACGATGACGGGACGTCCGGATTCGAACAGCGCCCCTTCGATGATCAGTTGGTCGGCCGCTCCTTGCTCACGCTGCGCCTGCCCGACGACGGCGACGTCGAAGCGCCGCGCGATCTGGGCGAACAGGGTGGCGCCGCCGCCGAAGGTGGCGTCCAGGATACGGGTTTGCGCGGAGACGCCGGCCTGTTTCGTCGCTGCCTCGAACCGGCTGACCGCTTCCTGCGCGATCTTGCTGTTTTCCTCGCGCTGGAGCTCGATCAGGTCGATGGGGACGCCGCCCATCGCACCGTCCGGAATCACCGGCTCGTAGAGGAAGGAGATGCCGGTGACGTGCGCACCGAACACCGCGGCAACCGAGCCCGCATAGTCGCCCGCGAAGTTCTGCGGGGCGCGGCCCGAAAGATTGACGACGACATCCTTGAGCATGCGACCTCCTCACCTCGACGGCGGATGGTATAAGTCTACGCCATCTGCGTATGCTTCATTGCATTGGGCCCTTCGCAGGGCGGTGGGCGCTGGAATTCTCCCGCGCCCCCCGCAGCGCTTCACTTCTTCTGGCCGTCCGGCCCGAATTGGCTGAGATAAGCCCAAAGATCCGCGATGTCCTTGTCGTTCTTGATGCCGACGAATGCCATGCGGGTGCCGGGCATCTCTTGCATGGGCGCGTGGATATATTTGACGAAGGCGTCGTGGCTCCAGGTGATGCCGGACGACTTGTTGGCCTGGGAATAGTTGAAGCCCTCGAAGCTGCCGGACTTGCGGCCGTCGATGCCGTTGAGCGGCGGACCGAGCTTGATTTTCGCGTCCGGCCCGATGTCGTGGCACGGTGAGCACAGTCGCTTGAACACCTGCTCGCCGGCGGCGGCGTCCTGGGCCAAGCTCGTCCCAGTCGAAGCGGCAAGAGCAATCGCAGCCATCACCCCAGTCCTCACCCACGTCCTCATCATTTTCTCCTCTCCATTCCGACCGCTGCCGCGCCCTCCCAGGCGCTCTCCGATCGCGGCGATCGGACGATAAGCGCGCAAGCAGCCTCTCGCCGGCTTGCGCTGGCAATCGCCCGCGCTGTCCGAATGGCGTTAAGCGCTTGTACTGTCAACGCCCCAAACGACGATTTCTCTGAATGGGGCGGGGGCAGAGCTGGTTTTCTGACAGAGAGCGCACGATTTCATGAGGCGGCGGCGTTATAAACATGGCAAGCGGGGCTCGGTCCCCGAACGGCCCAGGGAGCGCATAGTGTCAGTCGCAATGCCCACGCCGGATGAAGCCGTGCTGGCCGGTCGCGACCGCATCGTGGCGGCGTTGAGCGCCATCGTGCCGGGCGAAGGCGTGATCGCCGGCGAACGGGAGATGCGACCCTACGAATCCGATGGCCTGACCGCCTATCGCCAGCTTCCCATGGTGGTCGTGCTGCCCGAGACCACGGAGCAGGTGAGCCGCGTGCTCGAATTCTGCCATCGCGAAGGCGTCAAGGTGGTGCCGCGCGGGGCGGGCACCTCGCTTTCCGGCGGCGCGCTGCCGCTCGCCGACGGCGTCCTCCTCGGGATGGCCAAATTCAACCGTATCCGCGAGATCGACCTCGCCAACCGCGTCGCCGTGGTCGAGCCGGGCGTGACCAATCTCGCGGTGACACAGGCGGTCGAGCACGCCGGCTTCTACTACGCCCCCGACCCGTCGTCGCAGATCGCCTGCACCATCGGCGGCAACGTGGCGGAGAATTCCGGCGGGGTGCACTGCCTCAAATACGGCATGACCACCAACAACCTCACCGGCTGCGAGCTGGTGCTGATGACCGGCGAGATCGTCCGCGTCGGCGGCAAGCATCTTGATGCCGGTGGCTACGACCTCCTCGGCGTCATCACCGGTTCGGAGGGCCTTCTGGGCGTCGTCACCGAGGTCACCGTGCGCCTCCTCAAGAAGCCGGAATGCGCGCGCGCGGTGCTGGTCGGGTTTGCCTCGTCCGAAGACGCCGGCGAGTGCGTGAGCAGGATCATCGGCGCGGGCATCATCCCCGGCGGCATGGAGATGATGGACGCCCCGGCGATCCATGCCGTGGAACAATTCGTGCACGCGGGATATCCGCTCGACGTCGAGGCGTTGTTGATCGTGGAGCTCGACGGCCCCGGCGCCGAGGTCGATCACCTCATTGCCCGCGTCGAGACGATCGCCCGATCCTGCCGCGCCGTGACCTGCCGCATCTCCGCCTCCGAGGAGGAGCGGCTCCTGTTCTGGGCCGGCCGCAAGGCCGCGTTCCCCGCGGTCGGCCGCATCTCGCCCGACTATTACTGTATGGACGGCACCATCCCGCGCGCGCGATTGCCGCAGGTGCTCAAGCGCATGCGCGAATTGTCCGAGCATTACGGGCTGCGCGTCGCCAATGTCTTCCATGCCGGCGACGGCAACCTGCACCCGCTCATTCTCTACGACGCCAACAAGCCGGGCGAGCTTGAGAAGACGGAAAGCTTCGGCGCGGACATTCTCAAGCTCTGCGTTGAAATGGGCGGGGTGCTCACTGGTGAGCACGGCGTCGGCGTGGAGAAGCGCGACCTGATGCCGGCGATGTTCTCCGAGGCCGACCTAAACCAGCAGCAGCGGCTCAAATGCGCCTTCGACGAGCGTGGCCTGCTCAATCCCGGCAAGGTATTTCCGACGCTGCATCGCTGCGCCGAGCTCTCCCGTATGCACGTCCATGCCGGCCGGGTGGCGTTTCCGGATATTCCAAGGTTTTGAATTCTCGGGCGATGGCCGACACCCTCCAACCACGCGATGCCAGGGATGTCGAGCAGGCGGTGCAATGGACGCTGGCCGAGGGCAAGACGGCCGAGATTGTCGGCCAGGGCTCGAAGCGTGCGATCGGCCGGCCGGCGCAAACCGACGTGACGCTCGATCTCTCGGCCCTCAGCGGCGTCATGCTCTATGAGCCCGAGGAACTCGTGCTTTCGGCGAAGGCCGGCACGCCCCTCGTCGAGATCGAAGCGCTCGTCGCCGCCAAAGGCCAGCAACTCGCGTTCGAGCCGATGGACTACGCGAGCGTCCTGGGCGGCGTTGTCGGCCGCGGCACGATCGGCGGCGTCCTGGCGGCAAACCTCTCCGGGCCGCGCCGGATCAAGGCCGGCGCCGCGCGCGACCATTTTCTCGGTTTCTCCGCGGTCTCCGGCCGCGGCGAGAGCTTCAAGTCCGGCGGCCGGGTGGTGAAGAACGTGACCGGATACGATCTCTGCAAGCTGATCGCGGGCTCCTGGGGCACGCTCGCCGCCATGACCGAGGTGACCATCAAAGTGCTGCCCCGGCCCGAGGCCGAGCAGACGCTGCTGATCCGCGGCCTCGAGCCGGCGAAAGCGGTCGCGGCGATGACCAGCGCCATGGGCTCGGCCTGCGACATCTCGGGCGCGGCGCATTTGCCGCCCGAGGTGGCCACGTCGATCCCGGCGGTCGCGAGCGCCGGCGGCGGCGTCACGGCGTTGCGGCTCGAAGGCTTCTCGCCCTCGGTCGCCCACCGCCGGGGTGCGCTCGAGGCGCTGATGAGACCGTTCGGCGAGCTTGCGACGATGGATGCGTCGGCCTCGCGCGCGCTCTGGAAAGCGGTGCGCGACGTCACCCCCTTTGCGGCCGGCCGGCACGGCGTCGGGCGGCCGCTCTGGCGGGTCTCGACGTCACCGACGCGGGGCGCGGAACTGGCGGCCATGATCGCGAGGGGAGGGCAGGCGCAGGTGCTTTACGATTGGGCGGGTGGCCTCGTCTGGCTTGCGCTCGAAGCATCGGACGATGCCGGCGCGGCGCTCGTCCGCGACGCCTGCGCCGCGACCGGAGGGCATGCCACGCTGATCCGCGCGCCGGCCGCGGCGCGCGCGGCGATCAGCGTGTTCGCGCCGCAGGATGGCCGCGGTTGGCGCATTGACGAAGCGGGTCAAGGCGAGCTTCGATCCCAAGGGTGTGCTCAATCCCGGGCGAATGTGGGCCGGCGTTTGATGGGCGGGTACGCCAAACAGCTTGCCGGGTATAACTAAGTTCGACCGATGCAAACCTCCTTTACCCTCGCGCAGCTCGCCGACCCGAATACCGCGGAAGCCGATCGGATACTTCGCACCTGCGTGCATTGCGGTTTCTGCACCGCGACCTGCCCGACCTATGTCCTGCTCGGCGACGAGCTCGATTCGCCGCGCGGGCGCATCTACCTGATCAAGGACATGCTGGAGAACGACCGTCCGGCGACCGCCGACGTCGTCAAGCATATCGACCGCTGCCTGTCCTGCCTCGCCTGCATGACCACCTGCCCCTCGGGCGTGCATTACATGCACCTGGTCGACCAGGCCCGCGGCCGTATCGAGAGAACTTATACGCGCCCCCTTGCCGATCGCGTGGTCCGTGCGGTGCTCGCCCGCGTGTTGCCCGACAATGGTCTGTTCCGCCGGGCGCTCGGCGCGGCCCGGCTGGGCAAACCGTTCGCGGGCCTGTTCGCCGCACTCGGGTTCAGGTCCGTGGCCGCCATGCTGCGATTGGCCCCGGCGCGACTGCCCGCGGCGTCGGACGGGAAGGGGCGGCGCCTATTCCCGGCGGTAGGCCCCCGGCGCGGCCGGGTCGCGCTATTGGACGGTTGCGTCGGGCCGGTGATTGCCCCGTCGATCAACGCCGCGGCCATCCGGCTCCTCACCCGTCACGGCATCGAGGTGGTCCTGGCAGAGGAGGGATGTTGCGGCTCTTTGGTCCATCACATGGGCCGCGAGCAGGAAGCGCTGGCCGCCGCCCGTCGCCAAATCGACGCCTGGACCGCGGAGATCGAGCGGGAGGCTCTCGATGCCATTCTGGTGACCGCCTCGGGGTGCGGCACCACGGTCAAGGACTACGGTTTCGTGCTGCGCGCTGATTCGGCCTATGCCGACAAGGCCGCCCGGGTGTCGCGGCTCGCCATGGACATCAGCGAGTACCTGAGCGGACTCAAGCTGTCGTCGAAGCTTGCCGGGACTGGCGTCGTCGTCGCGTATCATTCCGCCTGCTCGCTCCAGCACGGTCAGAAAATCGTGCGTGCTCCGAAAGAATTGCTTTTCAAGAACGGATTCGTGGTGAAAGATGTGCCGGAAGGACATCTGTGCTGTGGTTCGGCCGGTACCTACAACATTCTCCAGCCGGAGCTTGCGAGGAGGTTGCGCGAGCGTAAAGTTGGAAATATCGAAAAGCTCAAGCCCGACGTGATCGCCGCCGGAAATATCGGCTGCATGACGCAGATCGCTGCGGGCACGGGCATCCCGGTTGTCCACACCGTCGAGCTGATCGACTGGGCCACCGGGGGCCCAGCACCCGTGGCGCTCGCCGGGACAGAGCTGGCCAATGCGGCGGGAGCGACCGTCGCGATGACGATGTGACAGTAGCGTTGCCGAACCGTACCGAGACCTGAGCTGCAACGATCGGAGGGCGATCATGGCGAAGAAGGCGAAGAAGGCGAAGTCGAAGACCAAGAAAGGCGCAAAGGCGAAAAAGGCCGCCCCGGCTCGGAAGAAAAAGAAGGCCGTCGTGGCGAAGAAGAAGGGCGCGGCAAAAAAGCCCGCCAAGAAGGCAATGCCTCCCAAGGCCGCTCCGAAGAAACCGGTCGCGCCAAAACCGGTACCTAAGCCCGCACCCAAGCCCGCACCCGCGCCGAGCACGCCGTCCTACAGCTCTCCGCCCGCGCCGATGGGCGGCACGTCGTCGAGCGGCGAGGGTTCGGGAGGCGGGAGCTCCTCGTAGAGTGCCGTAATGACGCAGGGCCCACGTTCCGGGAGCGCGGGCCTTCGGCATGTTGCGACCTTGCGCGGGCGAGTTCCCCCGTCACCATGGCGTGCGTCCCACGGCCCGGCAGCGGCCGGGGTCATTGGGCACGTGGAACTCGACCGGCAATCATGCGCGCGCCCGCGGCGTCCTTACGGAGCCTCCCTGACAAGCCCGGCGGCGAGCTTCACCACCTCCGATGGTGAAGCATAGATTTCCTTGAGCAAGGCCTCGACCTCGGCGCCGCCGACCGGCTCGACGTCGAGATTGAGATTTTTTGCCTCCGCGCGGAAGTCGGGGTCCGTCACGGTCGCGTCGAAAGCCGTTCGCAAGAGGCGTGCCCGCTCCGCCGGGATGCCCGGCGGCCCCGCGAACGGCCGTGCGATGCTCTGACGCGATACGATCAGTTTGAGCGCCGCCTTCTGCTGGGGATCATCGGTCAGGTCCATGATCAAGGGCACGCTCGGCAAGGCCTTGTCCTTCTGCAAACCGATCTGCAGCGTGATATCGATCTCTCCGCCGTCCAGCAGCGCGCGGCTTCGGCTGAGCAAGCTCGTCCATGACCAGCCGCAGCGGCCATCGACCTCGTGCCGCTCCATGGCGAGGATGATCTCGGTGCCGCCGGGGTAGCCGCTGACGATCTTCAGGGGCAGGTTGAACAGCTTGCGCAGCACGTTGGGAAAGACGTCGCTTTCCGCTCCTGCGCCGGATGCGCCGATGACGTAGTTTTTGGTCTGCATGTCCCGCCAGGTCCGGATGCCGGCCGCCTTGATAAAGGCGCAGACGCTCACCTCCTGCGAAATGCTGCCGAGCCAGGTGAATTTCGGGGCCTCGAATTGCGTGCCCTCACCGCGCCCGAGCAGCGGCTCGACCACCACGCCGGGCGCGAAGGCGCCGATCGCCGTGCCGTCCTTGGCGGCGACGTTGTAGAGGTAGTTGACCGCTTTGAGGCTGCCGGCGCCCGGCATCTTCTGGGGGATCAGCCTGGGATGGCCGGGGATATGACGGCCCATATGGCGCGCGAGCGTGCGCGCATAGAGGTCATAGCCGCCGCCGGCGCTGAAGCCCACCACGAGCTGGATGCGCCGGCGGTGCTGCCAGCATCGCCGCGGCGACCCATGTCAGAACGGCGCGGTGCAGGCACATCCGGCGGCCGAAGAACGATCCCGAAGAGTTGCCGAGTTTTCGGACAAGAGATGCGAGCGCAACAATGCTTGGAGCGAAATTGCGATTCAACGTGAAGCGATCCGCGCGTGAGAAGACGATGTCACCCCGCCGCCGCATGCGCATGCATTTGGATGTCCGGGTCGACGAGATGGAACGGTGAGACGGTCTCTTGCAGCATGTCCCAGCTCTTGAGCCACTCGTAGGTGCGCTGCATCTCTTCGCGCGGGATCGGGGCCGGATCGCAGACCACGACGCGGCTCTCGCGAATGTCCTGCGGTCGCAGCAGCGCGATCTCGGGGTCCTTCGCTTTGTGGTAGTCGATGAAGTAATGCAGATAGGCGCGTTTATCGGCGTTGATGCGGCGCACCGCCTCGCGCACCGCGCGGTTGAAGGCGCCGTAGGTGGCGGCATCGACCCGGTCGGAAGCAACCTCGGTGCCGTGGTAGAAGGCCTCGCAGACGAGCCGGCAGCCCTTCTTTTCGGCGAGCGACGCATAGGGTTCGGTCAGGGTCGTGGCCTCGATGTCACCCTGCATCATTGCCTCGAACCGGTAGCGCGAGCCGTTGGGTGCCCGGCAGACCTTGATCTGATCGCGCGGCAGGAAGCCTTCCAGCATGTGCAGCGCGAGATAGTGGGTGCCGAAATAGAACGGCACGCCGACCATGCGGCCCGCGAGCTGCTGCGCGGTGTAGACCGGTGAATCCGGCCGCACCGCGAGCGCGGCATAGGTGACGATGGCGCGGCGGCCGACCTGGCGGCTGCCGACCCGGGTATCCTGCACGCGACAGTAATTGCCCCACTCGCAGGCGTTGTACATGTCCGCCTGGCCCTGTTCGAGCAGCTTGCCATGGCTCGAGAACGGATCGAGTCCTTTCGGGCTGATGACGTTGATCTCGGTTTTCTTCTCGACGTCCTTTTCCCGATCGGCCCACTCGATCCGCAAGCCCTCGCGTTCGAACAGCCCTTCGTCATACGCCACCAGCTCCGGTAATCCCTGGAACGGCGCGGTTGTTTCAAGAACCAGCGTCCTCATTGTTCGATCTCCTGAAGCGGCGTGCGGGAACAACGGATTCCGGCTTCAAGTTTAGCAGAATTTTCGATGATCGAGCTGCCGCATTCTCGAGCGAAAGCCGAAACTCTGTCCGGCGCGGAGAGCGCGCGGTCGTGCGTCGATGCGCGCGGCAGCCGAGCGACAACAGCCTCGTCCGCTCCGTGCCTCGTGGTCTTGACGGGCGTATCGTCTCCATCAAACGCGGTCGCTCTTGCGAGCGACCCGACAGGTCTCGTAGAGCGCGGGCGCCGCGAAATAGCGCGACGTCGCCCCTTAGCCAAACAACGAGGCATCCAACGACGATCGTGTTGCTCGCCGCAGTCCTGGCTGGGCAATCCGGATTGCATAGGGATGGCCCGCCGAATAGCATTGCCGAACCGAGGAGGAGAGAAGGAACTCTCCCTGCTTCCACCCCGAACACGGAGGAACTTCGCCATGCCGGCGACATACAACATCCTGATCATGGGCGCGTCCTACGGCTCGCTGTTGGCCTCCAAGCTGTTGTTCGGCGGTCATCAGGTGAAGCTCGTGTGCCTCCCGGCCGAGGCGGACTTGATCAACGCCGAGGGCTTCCGCGTGCGCCTCCCGGTCAAGGGCCGGAAAGATCCGGTCGAGATCGACTCGCGCAAGCTGCCCGGCAAGGTGTCCGCCGCCGGTCCCGGCGACGTCGATCCGGCCGATTACGATCTCGTTGGGCTCGCGATGCAGGAGCCGCAATATCGCTCCCCCGGCGTGCGCGAATTGCTCGACGCCGTGGCGAAATCGCGCGTGCCCTGCATGTCGATCATGAACATGCCGCCGCTCGCCTACCTCAGGCGCATCCCGGGCCTGAACACCGAGGCGTTGAAATCCGCCTATACCGATGCGAGCGTGTGGAACAGTTTCGATCCCGCCTTTATCACGTTGTGCAGCCCGGACCCGCAGGCGATTCGTCCGCCGGAAGAAAAGGTCAACGTGCTGCAGGTTACGTTGCCGACCAACTTCAAGGTCGCGCGCTTCGATTCCGACAAGCACACCGCGATTCTGCGCCGGCTGCAGGACGACATCGAGGCGATCCGGTTCGACGCCGGCGACGGCAAGATCGAATTGCCGGTGAAGCTCAAGGTGCACGATTCCATCTTCGTGCCGCTCGCGAAGTGGGCGATGCTGTTGACCGGCAATTATCGCTGCGTCACCGCTGATGGCGCGATCAACATCAAGGACGCGGTGCATGCCGACCCCGAGGCGTCGCGCTCGGTCTACAACTTCGTGGTCGACCTCTGCGTCAAGCTCGGCGCCAAGCGGGACGACCTGGTGCCGTTCGAGAAATACGCCGCGGCCGCGCAGTCGCTCACGCGGCCCTCGTCGGCGGCGCGCGCGCTCAACAACGGGGTGCCCAATATCGAGCGTGCCGACAAGCTGGTGCAGCTGATTGCGGCGCAGAACGGCCTGCGCAACGCCGTCATCGATGCCACGGTGGCGTTGGTCGATGCGCGGCTCGCGGCCAATCGGAAGAAGGCGGCTGCGGCCTGATAGCGGCCTCGAACGCATTTCCCTGGACGTTTGGCCCTCTCGGCTCGGCGGTGGCGGTGGCGATGGCTTCGCCGAGCCGTTCTGGGCCGCGAGACGCTCGGCAGGGCTACCTCATCTTCGCGACATACCGCGCTGGCGCCCCGACCGCGGGCCGATCAGGCCAAGTCGGAGCCGGGCCTCGCGCGCGAGCGATGAATATTGAGCTTTCCTTCGCACGGGATTCTTGTGGTGGAATCGCAACACCTGGAGTTTTTCGATTTCAAAAGCCTGGATTTGCCTAAAAATGCGGCATTTGCCGCAGGTTTCTCCTTCTCACGTTTCCTGTCGTGTTGTTACGTTTGCCGCAGTGCAGGGGACGCGACTGCGGGGGAAAACACAGTCGCGATCGGTTCGAAGAGCACACATGCGCCGGGGTGGCGTTAGAAAGGGGCAGCAGATGAAAAAGTTAGCTTTATCCGTAGTGGCCGCCGTCGCGCTTGCGACGCCGGCGCTCGCAGCCGATCTCAAAGCATTCAAGGCGCCGCCGCCGGCGCCGCCGCCGAGCCCGTGGGACGTCGCCTTCGGCGGCGCCCTGCAAAGCGACTACATCTTCCGCGGCATCACTCAATCCAATCACAACCCGTCGGCCAACGCCTACTTCGAGTCGCGCTACAACGTCAGCAAAGACCTGCAGCTCTACGCCGGAACTGCGGGCTCCAGCATCTCATTCCCGAACCGGGCCGCTGCCGAGATCGACGGCTTCGCCGGCATCCGGCCGGTTTTCGGTCCCCTCGCCCTCGATTTCGGCGGCATTTACTACTGGTACCCGGGCGGGACGTGCTTCAATGGCAGCATCGCCCCGGTGTTCGGCTCGGACTGTCTCGAGAACGGCTTCCTGCCGGTCAATTTCAACGTCATCAAGAAGGACCTGAGCTTCTGGGAAGTGTCCGCAAAGGGCACGTACACGGTAAATGATCAGGTCGCGTTCGGCGCTGCCGCCTTCTACTCGCCCTCCGTCCTCAACTCCGGCGCCAACGGCACCTACGTGTCCGGTACCGCCAAATTCACTGCTCCGAGCGCTGCGATGCCGGAGGGCTGGGGACTATACCTGTCCGGCGAAGCCGGCCACTGGTTCCTGGGTACGAGCGACACCTTCTATGCCGTCGCAGGGTTCCCGAACGGCATCCCGTACAAGAGCTACACCACCTGGAACGTCGGTATCGGCATCACCAAGAGCGTGTTCACGCTCGATTTCCGTTATTACGACACCGACCTGAACAAGGGCGACTGCAACGCCTTCACCAGCGACAACACTGCGCGGTTCACAAACAGCGTCACCCCGATCAATCCCGGTGGGTTCGGCTCGAGCTGGTGCGGCGCCTCCTTCGTCGTCGCCGGTAAGTTCGACCTCACGGCGATGGCCAATCTGAAGTAAACCAATATCGGCACGATCCACGGGCGGCGGCTCCCCAGGGGCCGCCGCCCGGTCCTTTTGTGCGGTACAAATCAAGGATGTCGCGAGTTCAGGGCACCGGAGGCGCTTGCAGTGTTGCGAAACATGAGTGACGCCATGCAGCGCACATTTGCCGTCATCGTCGGTGCCGTCGGCGGGGCGATCGCCATCGGCATGATGGAGCTGCTGTCGGGACGCACCGCCTTTCCCCTCCTGTTCGTGCCGTTCGCGACCTCGATCGTGCTGGTCATGGGCTCGCCGGAGATCGATGCGGCGCAGCCGCGGGCGCTCGTCGGGGGGCACTTGGTGGCGACGATGGTCGGGCTGGCGGTGGTGAAAATCACCGGACCGGGACCGTTCGCGGCGGCGCTGGCGGTAGGCCTCGCCATGGTGGCGATGCACCTGACGCGCAGCTTTCACCCACCGGCCGGAATCGATCCGCTCGTCGTCGTTCTCAACGACATGCCCTGGAGCTTTCTGCTGGTTCCGGTGGCGGTGGGGGCCTGCCTGCTGGCAGCCTTGGCCTTCGCTTGGCACAATTTCTTCCGTCGCGGCTCCTGGCCCAAGCGGTGGTGGTGACGGCTCACGGCTTTGACGCGTTTTCGGCTGTGCGTTCTGGCGTAACCGTATAGGTCAGGCGCCCGCAAAAAAACCTGTTCATTGCGCGGCCGGTTCGAACACGGTCCCGCGCATGCGATGCAGATCTCCCTCGCGCACCAGCGCCAGACCGCGGCGGTGGAACGCCGACAGCGTCGAGCGATGGCCGATCGAGACGATGGTGGTGCGCTCGAGCCGCTCGTCGAGGAGACGGTAAAGCGCGGCTTCCGCCGGCTCATCGAGCGAGGCCGTCGCCTCGTCGAGCAAGAGATAATCCGGCGCCTGCAGGATGGCGCGGGCGATGCCGAGGCGCTGCTGCTCGCCGAGCGAGAGCATCCGGTTCCAGTGCGCTTCCTCGGCGAGCCGTCCGGCGAGCGCGGGCAGGCCGACCGCGGTGATCACCTCGGCCAATGCCTCGGCGTCGAAGGTCCCCGGCTCGTCTGGATACGTGACCGCGGCCGCAAGCGTGCCGATCGGGAAATAAGGCCGCTGCGGCAGCGCCATCACCTTCGCCCCCTTGGGCACCAGGATGCGGCCCGCGCCGAACGGCCAGACCCCTGCGATCGCACGGAACAGAGTCGACTTGCCCGCGCCCGACGGCCCGGTGACCAGCACGCGATCGCCGGCCGACACGGCAATGTCGTTGGCGGCGACCAAGGGCGTTCCCTGCGGCAGTCTGACCAGAAGGTCGTCGATCTCGACCGACGCCCGGCCCGCCTGCGGGGAGATCTCGATCGCCGGCTGGCTCGTCGCCGCGGCCCGCGCGTTCTCGACCGCGATGTTGAAGCCTTCGAGGCGCGCGATCACCGCCCGCCACTCCGCAATCTGCCGGTACGCATTGACGAAGAATGACAACGCGGTCTGCACGCTGGTGAACGCCGACGCCGTCTGCATCAGCCCGCCGAGCTGCACCGCGCCGGCAAAATATGCCGGGCTGATCACGACGAAAGGGAAGACGATGGAGACCTGGCTATAGCCCGCGGTCAGGAAAGTCAGCTGCTTGGTGCGCTGCATGATCTGCATGAAATTGGCGACGACCCGCCCGAAGCGGTCGAGCAGCCGCTCGCGCTCGGCGGTCTCGCCCCGCAACAGCGCGATCTGCTCGGAATTCTCCCGCACCCGGACGAGGTTGAAGCGGAAGTCGGCCTCGAACCGCTGCTGGCGGAAATTGAGCGAGACCAGCGGCCAGCCGATGAGATGGGTCAGCATGGTTCCGACCAACGCGTAGAGCAGCGCCGCCCAGACCAGGTAGCCTGGAATGGTGACGGCCGTGCCGAACAGGTGCAGCGGGGCGATGGCGGAGAGCGTCCACAGGATCGTCACGAAGGAAAATAGCGTGACGACGGCGCTCAGCAACCCGACGGTGAGAGAAAGCGTGCGGTCGACGAACATGCTGATGTCCTCGGCGATGCGCTGGTCGGGATTGTCGGCGGCGTCGCCCAGGAGCTGCATGCGGTAATGATTGGCATCGCTGAGCCAGTGGTCGAGATATTGCTGCGTCATCCAGCGCCGCCAGCGGATCTGCAGCCATTGATTGAGGTAGAGCTGATAGACCGCGAGCACGATGAACGCCGCCGCCAGCCCACAGAAGAACAGGAGCTCCCAGACGAAGTTGTCCCAATTGCGCTCCTGCAGCGCGTTGTAGAACCGGTTGTTCCATTGATTGAGCATGACATTGATGGCGACGATCGAGAGCTCGATGGCGATCACGGAGCCGAGCAGAAGGCGGCCGGCCCAGCGGTCCTCGGAAACGAAATAGGGACGGGCGAGCCGCCAGATGGTGGCGAGCGTTGAAAGGAGGCGTGACACGGGGGATTCTCCTGTCTGCCGGCAACGGGTCGGAAAATGGCGGCGGTGGGCGGCGGCTCAGCGGATCGATTTGGTCCGACTTGTTAGCCTGACCTATTAGCCGGACTTGGGCCGATAGTCCTTTCACGGAAGTGGGAGCCGTGCCTCTGATCTCTTCGCGCCCGCCACCTTCGACTTTAGCATAAGAGGGGCCGGAAATTTCGCCCGTCCCCCCGCTGTTCCCTCTCGGCGGCCCGGCCCACCGACGCCGTCGGCCGGTTCATTCTTAACTTTCATCCATGTGCGGTCGGGATCGAGGGGCGCGACGTTTCGAGTTTTGTCTGGAGCGATATCACCCCGTACAACCTACGCTACGCCGGAATGGGACACCTATCCGGGCGGTTCATACCACCAAGCGGCGCCGAGAAAGCCGCGGCGAAAATCGCATACGCCAAGGAGAGCAATGCCTATGACCAGCAAACAACCACGCACATTGAAATTTTCGAGCCGGCGCGATTTCCTCGGCAGCGCAGCCCTTGTCGGAGCGGCCGGCGCTGCAACGATCGCGTCGCCGTATGTTCGAAACGCCGAGGCCGCGCAGACGACGACGTGGAAAGTGCAGACGTCCTGGCCGGCGGGCATCGGACTTGCGACCTTCAAGGAATGGAGCGGGACGATCAAGGAGAAGACCGGCGGCGAGCTCGAGTTCAAGCCGTTCGCCGCCAAGGAGGTCGTCGGCGACTTCGAACTGCTCGACGGCGTCAAGAACAACGTGCTCGAAGCGATGAACTCGTTCACGCTCTATTGGGCCGGCAAGATTCCAGCCACCGCGTTCTTGTCGTCGTACCTGATGGGGCTGCGTTATCCGCACGAATGGGACGTGTTCTTCTACTCGAAGGACGGTCTCAAGATGGCGCGCGACATTTTCCAGAAGCAGGGAATGTACTATGTCGGCCGCATCCATCACGGTCCGAACATCATCCACTCCAAGAAGCCGATTCGCTCGATCGAGGACTTCAAGGATTTGAAGCTGCGGGTACCGGGCGGCATGATCGCCGAAGGGTTCGCCGCAGCCGGTGCACGCACGACGCTGCTGCCGGGCGGCGAAGTGTTCTCCGCTCTCGAGAAGGGCACCGTGGATGCCGCCGACTACACCGGGCCGGCGGTGAACTGGGACCTCGGATTCCAGCAGGTCGCGAAATACATCTGGATGGGACCGCGCGGCCTGGAATCGATCTACCAACCCGTCGACCTGATGGACTTCTGCGTCGGCATGGCCCACTGGAACAAGCTGTCGCCCAAGATGAAGCAATGGGTGGAGGACGAGATCGAGGTCTACTCGCGTATCCACCACGCGGCGATTCAGAAAGCCGACATGGAGGCCTGGGGCAAGTTCGAGAAGGCCGGCGTCGAGGTCAATCGCCTGCCGGTCGATGACCTCGAGAAGTTCCAGCGCATTGCCACGCCGATTTGGTTCAAATGGGCGAACAAGGACAAGGACGCGGCGCGAGTGTTCAAGGCGCAGCTCGAGGTCATGGAAAGCCCGAGCTTCGGTTACGTCAATCCCGACATGTACAAGGGCCAAAAGCTCGATCTCTGACGCGCTCGGCACGGGCGCGTAAGCATCGCGATGGAGAAGGTGCCGCGTTCGGTGTCTTCTCCGTCGCATTTTTGACGGCAGGGTTGAGGGGACGATGCCGAGCCTGAATTTCGTGCTGCCCCACTGGCTCTACTGGGGCACGCTGATCGTCTTGCCGATCGTCGCGATGTACATGGTGGCGCGCCAGCGCAAACGCGGCGCCACCGAACGCGTCTCGCTCTTCATCGCATATTTGTTCTGGCTGACCGCCGGCTTCATGGGCGTGCACCGGCTGTATCTGCGCAGCTTGTGGGGTTTTGCTTTCGTCCCGTTCTTTCTCGCCGTGCTTTACGTCAACGTCGACATCCGCGATGCGCGGGAGGACGTCTCGCGCACCAGAGCAGCGGCGGAATCCGCTCATACGGCGCTCAATCGCGCGCGGCCTTCGCCGGGCGCGGAAGTCACCCCCGCGGCAAGCGAGCGCTCGAGGCAGGCCGAAGCCGCGGAAGAGGCGGCCAAGGCAGATTTCGATGCCGCCGCGCGCGAGCTCGAGGGATATCGGCAGATTTCGCGCGGGCTGGCGCTGGTTCTCCTCGCTTTGGTGATCGCCGACGGCATTCTGATGCCGTGGCTGGTACGTCGCGCCAATGTGCGCGAAGCGGCGGCGCGCGCCGCCGCGCCTCCGCCGCTGATCGCTCCGGTGGTCACCGAGCAGCAACTTGTCGAAGATCCGACCAGGGCGATGCACACGCGCTTCACGGACGCGCTCGAATGGCTCAACGTCAACGTCGGCGTCTTCGTGGCCTATTGGTGCCTGATCTCGGTCTTCGTCTATTACTACGAGGTCATCGCGCGGTTCGTGTTCAATTCGCCTACGAACTGGGTACACGAGAGCATGTTTCTCATGTTCGGCATGATGTACATGCTGTCGGGGGCCTACGCCTATCGCGAGGATCAGCACGTCCGGGTCGACGTGATCTATTCGCACTTCTCCGTGCGCGGCAAGGCGATCGCCGACATCATCACCTCGGTCTTCTTCTTCATCTTCATGCTCACGATGTTGTGGACGGGGTACAAGTTTGCGGCTGATGCGGTCAGTCTCGGCGAAGTCTCGTTCACCGAATGGGCCGTGCAGTACTGGCCCGTGAAGCTCACGATCCCGATCGGCGCAGCCCTCATGGTGGTGCAAGGGATTTCCAAGCTGATCAAGGACATCGTCATCCTCACGCGCGGGAGGACGTGAGTCGTGGGTCTCGAAATCGACATCGCATGGCTGACCGTCCTCCTGTTCGGATCGCTGGCGCTGCTGTTGGCGCTCGGTCTGCCGATGGCGTTCTGCACCGGCAGTCTGGCCACCATCTTCCTGTTCGTCTTCGGAAATGCGGCCATCCTCAACATGATGCCGTCGCGCATCTTTCCGTTCATGACGGACTATCAGCTCTCTGCCGTGCCGTTGTTCATCTTCATGGCGGCGGTGCTGGAGCGGGCGGGCATCATCGAGGAGCTGTTCGACGCGATCTATAAATGGCTCGGCTCGATCAAGGGCGGCCTGGCGTCGGCAACGGTGCTGGCCTGCACCGCGCTCGCTGCCATGGTCGGCGTGGTCGGGGCGACCGAGGTGACGATGGGCATGATCGCCTTGCCGGCGATGCTGCGGCGCGGCTACGACCAGAAGCTCGCTTGCGGTTCGCTGCTGGCGGGCGGCACGCTCGGCATCCTGATCCCGCCGTCGGTAATGGCGATCGTCTATGCGGTCGTGGCGCAACAATCGTTGGGCGAGCTGCTCGTCGGCTCGATCTTCCCGGGGCTCATGCTGTCCGGGTTTTACATCTCCTACGTGACGATCCGTTGCTACATCAATCCGAAGCTCGGGCCGCCGCTGCCGCCGGAAGAACGGGTGGACTGGCGCGAGAAGCTCAGGCTGCTCAAGAACACGATCGAGCCGATCCTGCTGATCCTGCTCGTGCTCGGCGTGATCTTTTTAGGCATCGCCACGCCGGTCGAGGCGGCTGGTGTCGGCACCTTCGGGGCGCTCGTCATCGCCGCGCTGCACCGCCGCTTGAACTGGATCAATGTCCACGACGCGGCGATCGCGACGTTGAAGGCCACCGCCATGGTCATGTGGATTTTCTTCGGCGCGACCATGTTCGTCGGTTTCTTCATCGTGAAGGGGGGACAGACGTTCGTCGCCGAATCGATTCTGGGAACCGGGCTGCCGCCCTACGGCATCCTCCTGCTGATGATGGTCATCCTGTTCGTGCTCGGCATGTTCCTCGATTGGGTCGGCATCCTGCTGCTCACCGTGCCGATCTTCCTGCCGATCATGAAGGGACTGGAGTGGTCGGGGCTGCTCGGGTTCGCCGGCGTCAAGAGTGCGGACGTGCCGCTGTGGTATGGGGTGATTTTCATGGTCAACATGCAGATGGCGTTCCTGTCGCCGCCGTTCGGGTATTCGCTTTTTTACCTCAAGAGCGTCGCGCCGCCCGAGATCAGCATGGCCACGATTTTTCGCTCGGCAGTGAACTTCATGGCGCTGCAGTGGCTCGGGGTCGGGCTCTGCATCCTGTTTCCGCAGATCATTCTATGGTTGCCGAGCCTCCTCTATTCGCACTGAGACTTCGGAAATGGCCGGCGGCGCGTTTTTGAGAACCGCGACGATCTCCGCTCCGACCGTCTCCGGCGCTGGCGCGTCCAGACTTGTCTCGTGTGGCGGCCGGGCTGCGTTTGCGGCCATGGCCGAGGAGATGATCGCTTGGGCGGACGCAATAGCGCGGATCGCGGGCGGCACCATGGGCGGCCGACCCTGTCACTCCTCGACCTCGGGCGCCGGCGTCTCCGACGGGGCGAGACAATTCGTGCCTTGTGTGGCGCGATATCACCCCGTACAACCTACGGCACGCCACCGTCGGAATAATTGGTTATCCCGGTGGTTAATCGCAAAAGACGACGAGAAACTCGTCTCTAAGCCAGGGAGGAAGTACATGTCGAAGAAATCGGAAGCAACAACGCGCCGCAAGTTCCTCAAAGGAGCTGCCGTGGCGACTGCGGCGACCGTGGCTGCGCCCACCGTCGTCACCGCGCAAGGCCCCATCAGCATGCGCTGGCAGAGCACGTGGCCGTCGAAGGACATCTTTCACGAATACGCGCTCGATTATGCCAAGAAGGTCAATGACATGACTGGCGGCGACCTCAAGATCGAGGTGCTGCCCGCCGGCGCCGTCGTGCCTCCGTTCGGGCTGCTCGATGCGGTCTCGAAAGGAACGCTCGATGGCGGCCACGGCGTGCTGGTCTACCACTACGGCAAGCAGACCGCCCTGGCGCTGTGGGGATCGGGTCCAGGCTATGCGATGGACGCCAACATGCTGCTGGCTTGGCACAAGTACGGCGGCGGCAAGGAGCTTCTCGCCAAGCTCTATGCGTCGATCGGCGCGAACGTTGTCTCGTTCCCGTACGCACCGATGCCGACACAGCCGCTCGGCTGGTTCAAGAAACCGGTCACCTCCGCCGACGACTTCAAGGGCCTCAAATATCGCACCGTCGGCATCTCCATTGACGTGTTTCAGGCCATGGGCGCCGCGGTGAACGCGCTGCCGGGCGGCGAAATCGCCTCGGCGATGGACCGCGGCCTGATCGAGGCGGCCGAGTTCAACAATGCCTCGTCGGACCGCTTGCTCGGCCTCTCGGACGTGTCGAAGGTGTGCATGTTGCAGAGCTACCATCAGAATGCCGAGCAGCTCGAGATCACGTTCAACAAGACCAAATACGACGCGCTGCCCGACAAGATGAAGGCGATCATCGCGAACGCTGTCGAAGCTGCCTCTGCGGACATGTCTTGGAAGGCGATCGACCGCTACTCGCAGGACTACATCGAGCTGCAGACGAAGGACAAGGTCAAGTTCTACAAGACGCCGGAATCGGTGCTCAAGAAGCAGCTCGAGGTCTACGACGATGTCGTCAAGAAGAAAGCGGCGGAAAATCCGCTGTTCAAGGAGATCGTCGAATCACAGCTTGCCTTCGCCAAGCGGGCAACGCAGTGGGAGCAGGACACCGTTGTGAACCGCCGCATGGCGTTCGATCACTACTTCGGGCCGAACGCGAAGAAGCCGATCTGACGGCACACCCGAACTGGCAAAGCACCATTCGGGAGCGGGACCGGATGGTGCTTTGTATTGTGCAAGAGTACTGGCACCACGCAGCCGCGACGCATGAACGTCCAGCGATTTCTGCACACGATTGACGGCATCAGCACGTGGGTTGGCAAGGCTGCGGCCTGGCTGATCGTTGCTCTGATGACCGTCGTTTGCGTCGAGGTCTTCAAGCGCTACATCCTGAACGCCCCGACGGCGTGGATATTCGACCTCGACAACATGCTGTACGGCACGCTGTTCATGCTCTGCGGGGCGTACACGCTGGCGCAGAACGCCCACGTCCGCGGCGACTTCCTCTACAGCTCGATGCGGCCGCGGATGCAAGCCGGGCTCGATCTGGCGCTTTACGTGATCTTTTTTGTCCCCGGAATCGCCGCGCTCATCTACGCCGGCGCCGACTACGCCGCCGATTCCTGGCGCATCGCGGAGCATTCGAATGTGACCGCGGACGGGCCGCCGGTCTATCACTTCAAAACGGTCATTCCAGTCGCTGGAGCGCTGGTGATGCTGCAGGGCATTGCCGAGATGGTGCGCTGCGTCGTCTGCCTCAAGACCGGAACATGGCCCAGCCGGCTGAAGGACGTCGCGGAGACCGACGTCATCGAGGAGCAGCTCGCGCACAGCGAATACGTCGACGACGAATCGCGCAAGATCGCGATCGAGCGCGCGCACGAAATTGACGAGACCGCGCGCCAACGCGGCATGGGCGGGGACCTGAATACATGAGCGATCCGGCACTCGGGCTCCTGATGCTGACGCTCATCGTCGTCGTCATCATGATGGGCTTCCCGACCGCCTTTACGCTGATGGGCCTCGGGATCTTCTTCGGATTCATCGCGTTCTACGACCCGGCGCAGTCCTGGGCGCACAACCGCGTCTTCGATCTGATGGTCGAGCGCACCTACGGTGCGATGACCAACGACGTCCTGATCTCCATCCCGCTGTTCGTGCTCATGGGCTACGTGATGGAGCGCGGCGCACTCGTCGACAAGATGTTCTACAGCATCCAGCTCGCGTTCCGGCGGGTGCCGGCATCGCTCGCCGTTGCAACGCTGATCGTCTGCACGTTCTGGGGCATCGCCTCGGGCCTCGTGGGGGCGGTCGTGGTGCTGATGGGCGTCATCGCATTCAACCCGATGCTGCGCGCGGGCTATGACGTGAAGCTCGCCTCCGGCGTCATCACGGCGGGCGGCACGCTCGGCATCCTGATCCCGCCATCGGTGATGATCATCGTCTACGCGGCCGTGGCCGGGCAGTCGGTCGTGAAGCTCTACGCGGCGGCGATGTTCCCCGGATTTTTCCTGTCGTTCCTGTATCTCGTCTACATCATCGGCTGGGCGATGATCGATCCGAAGATCGCCCCGCCGCTGCCGGAGGAACAAACCCGTGTGCCGGTGCCGGCGTGGCTGCGGAAATTCGAGGAGGCCTATTCGCCCAACATCCTGGCCGGTCTTCTTTCGGCGTTGCTCTCGCCTGCGAAAGCAAAAAAGATCGAAGCCGATGGCGGCCCTGTCGGCTACTGGATGCTGCTCAAGAGTCTATGCGTCGCGTTGGTGCCCTTTATCTTGGTCGCCGGCACGCTCTGGGCCGTCTGGTGGTACGTCGTCATTCATCAGCAGGCAAGCGTGGAGGGCCCGGCCGCGGCCGGGCTGGAGCAATTGGGCACGCCCGGTTTGGCAACCGGACCGGCGACACTTGCCGAACAAGGGCCGCCGGCAAGCTTCTACATCTGGTTCGCGATCATCGCCGCGTTCTCGGCGCTGATGCAGGTGCGTTACTACTGGAACATGAACGCCGAGCGCTTCGAGGTCGTGAAGCTCCTGACCTCGTCGGTGATGCCGTTGGGCATTCTGACCGTGGTCGTGCTCGGGGTCATCCTGTTCGGAATCACAACCGCGACCGAGTCCGCCGGCGTCGGCGCCGCCGGCGCTTTCGTGCTGGCGTTTCAGGCGCGCACCCTCGACTGGAAACGCACCAAGGAAGCCGTGTTCCTGACGGCGAAGACCACCGCCATGGTGTGCTGGCTGTTCGTCGGCTCGGCGCTGTTCTCCGGGGTGTTCGCCATCCTGGGGGGGCAGGCTCTGGTCGAGCAGTGGGTGCTTTCGCTCCACATGTCGCCCGTGCAGTTCATGATCCTGTCGCAGGCGATCATCTTCGTGCTCGGCTGGCCGCTGGAGTGGACCGAGATCATCATCATCTTCGTGCCGATCTTCCTGCCGTTGCTCAAGCACTTCAACATCGATCCGATTCTGTGGGGGACGCTGGTGTTCGTGAACCTGCAGGCGGCCTTCCTGTCGCCTCCCGTCGCGATGTCGGCGTTCTACCTCAAGGGCGTCTCGCCGTCGCACGTCACGCTCAACCAGATATTCGCTGGCATGATGCCTTACATGTTGGTCATCATCCTGTGCATGGTGATCATGTATGTCTGGCCCGGCATGACGCTCTGGCTGCCGAACTATCTCTACGGCGGCTGAGGCGAGCAGAAAGACCGACCTTCGCAATGGGAGCCAACGGCACCCCTGTGTCCGATCGGCGCTTGTGAATAGTCGAGGCTACGGTGAGTTCATCCGGTCGTCGTTTGCCACCAGGTACCACAAGAACGCGCCGAAGAAGAGAACCCCCAGGATCGCCGATCCAAGCAGCCAAAGCGAATCCGGCAAGCGCACGAGCCAAAGCAGTCCATTGAGCGCGAACCACGCGAAAACGAATAGCGTTGCAAGAATTGTTCGCACCAAACGATAGTCGTACGGACTTCGAGGGTGATGCAGGCGACAAAGTGAAGCGCACGGCGACGGCGCTGGCCTCCTGCGCACGGCCGGCATGCGCGGCGACGTGGCCCACTCCCCGCAAAAAGCGCGGCCGCCGTGCCGGCATCAGGGCTTGACCCGCCGCGCGCGCCCGTTCCCGTGGATGCGCATGGTCGAGAGGCCCGGACGCTTCCTGCGTCCCGGTGCGCATTGCGCGCGAGGCAGATTTCGCCTCATCATGCAACCTCTGGTTAGGGAGGGATATGTCATGGCAAAGAAATCGAAAAAGCTGCTGGTGACGAATCGCACCGCGCTGCGGAGCAAGTACGGACCGAGCGGGCTGAAAAAGATTCTCGCCGCCGTGAGGCTGCTGAGGGCGGAGGACCGCAAGAGAGGCTTCGAGACCGAGCTGATTTTTCTCGACGACCCCCAGACCATGAAACGGGCGGCGGTCACCGATACCAAGAGCGGCCAGCAGCACAAGCTCGCGATCGACGCCGTCTATGCCGCCCACAAGCCGCACTACCTCGTGATTCTCGACGGGCCCGACGTCGTGCCGCATGTCGCCCTCGAAAACCCGGTGCGCGGCGACGATGACGACGGCGATATACCGAGCGATCTGCCCTACGCGTGCGACGTCGCGTTCGGCCGGGACATGAAACGCTACATCACGGTCACGCGCGTGCTGGGGCGCATCCCCGGCATCACCAATGCCAAGACGCCGAGCTTTCTCATCAGGCAGATTCGGGCGGCTGCGAAATTCCGCTCCCGGCCGCGCCAGGACTACCTCTCCTATTTGGCGTTGTCGGCCGCGGAATGGCGCGAATTGAGCACCCGCAACGTGGGCCAGATCTTCGGCGCCGGCGACCTTCTCGTCTGCCCGCCGGTCAAGGCCCCGCGGGCGAACCGGCACCTGCGCGCATTGACCCATTTCATCAATTGCCACGGCATGCACGACGATACTCATTTTTACGGCGAGCTCGACGGCGCCCGCTATGTCGTCGCGCTTTCGAGCCAGGACGTGCTCAAGCACGCCAAGCGTGGCACGGTAGTCGCGGCCGAATGCTGCTTCGGAGCGGAACTGTACGATCCTCGCCTCGACGACGAGAACAAGAAGGATTTCCCGATCTCGATCGCCTATCTCGATCGCGGTGCGATCGGGTTCGTCGGCAGCACCACCACCGCGTATGGCGACACCGATACGCTCGGGGCCGCCGACCTGATCGTGCAATATTTCCTGATCAACGTGCTCGACGGCGCTTCGCTCGGGCGCGCATTCCTGCAGGCGCGCCAGCAATTCGTCGTGAGCGAGCCGCTCGACGACACGACCAACCTCAAGACGCTCGGACAATTCATCCTGCTCGGAGATCCCTCGATCCACCCCTGCATCGGCGACCAGGAGGACAAGCGCACGCTGCGCTGGGCGTTCGATCCGGTCGCCGCCCGTGCCAATAGGAGGCTCGAGCTCATCGCGCTCGGCAAGGCGGCTGGTGAAAGCTCGCTGCTCCCCGGCAAATCGATCCGGCGGCCGGGTCGAAAGATCCTGCGGCAGGTCAAGAGAATCGCCCGCGACCGCGGCTTCGAGTCCGGCGATTTCTCGGCCTACCATTCGGACGCCGGCAGGCTGCTGCGGCAGCCCGGTGGCCGAGGCAGGCCACGCCAGCAGTTGTTTGTCTCCGTCAAGACCACGGGTGAGCCCGGCCGGCTGGTGAACGGCCGGCGCACCAAATGGCGCAAGACGCGAGTGCTCGTGGTGCGTGCCGGACCGGACGGCGTCTACAGCCACCGCACCTATGTCAGCCGGTGACGCGGGGCAGGGCCGTTTCGCCGGCGCCGCAATGCGCGGAGGAATTCGTGTTCGGGCTGCCCGGGGCACGCCGATCGTGTTTGCAGACGGCGCCGCCGTGATCGGACCGTTCACGCCGATCCCTGATGTTGCCGCCGCTCGGGCGTTGTCACGCGGCGCGCCAGGCGTATCATCACGCGACTCGCCGCAGCGGGCTCCCTTGCAAGCAGGGCGAGGGCCGGACACTTTCCCGGCCCGGCCAGCGATTCGGAGGCGCCATGTGGTGGCAGGGACATGTCAGCGAGTTCGTGACCCTGTTCCTGGTCATCAACCCGTTCGGCGTGCTTCCGGTTTTTTTGTCGCTTGCTGGCAAGCTCCATCTGCGGGCGCAGCGCAGGCTCGCCCTCGATGCAGTCTTGATCTCGTTCGTCGTCCTCGTCTTCTTCGTGTTTGCCGGCGCCTTCCTGCTCGAGGAGATGGGCATCTCGATCCGGGCCTTCCAAATCTCGGGCGGCATCTTGTTGTTCCTGGTCGCGCTCGAGATGATCCGCGGGGAGAGCTATACCAACGCTCAGGTCGCAAAGCAGGGGGCGCTCGCACTCGCGGTCTATCCGCTCGCGATCCCCAAGATTGCCGGACCCGGCGCCATGCTCACGGTGGTCCTGCTCACCGATGACGATCGCTTCAATCTGCCGGGTCAAATGATCACGGTCGGCGTTCTGGCCGCCGTGCTCGGGATCTCGTTCCTCATCCTGCTGGCGGCCGGGCCGATCTCGCGATTGATCGGCACTGCGGGGGTGAGCGTGATCAGCCGGGTGATGGGCATGCTGCTGGCGGCGCTGGCGGTGAGCATGGTGCTGAGCGCCGTCGGCGACTGGCTCAATCTGCCAAAGCTGTAGACGCAGGCCAGCCCTATTCCCGGACCGGCCGGCGAAACCATGCGCCGGAGGCAATGGCCGCGCAAAGCGTGAGCCCGTGCAGCAGGAGGCCGAGCGCAAGCGCCGCGAACAGCCAGGCGAGCGAGCCGGTGAGGCGAAGCGCGAGCCATCCGCCGCCGATCGCGATCAGCATGCGCAGGAACCCGGTGGACAGCGGCCAGAACAACCGTCCCGCGCCCTGCGAGGCGAAATATAGCGCAAGCGCCAGGCCGAAGAATCCATAGAACGGCCCGACCATGCGCAGGTAGCTGCTTCCGGCCGCGATCACGCGCGCGTCGGTGCTGAACAGCGCGAGCCAGGCGTTCGGCCAAAGCGCTGCGGCGGCGCCGATCGCTCCGGTCGCCGCGAACGCGATGGCGCCACCGACAAAGGCGACGCGCAGCGCCCGTTGCCGCTCTCCCGCGCCGATATTCGTCCCCACCATGGCCACCAGCGGCGCGCCGAGACCGAAGACCAGCGGTACCAGCAGATATTCCAGCCGCGCACCGGTGCCGTAGCCGGCAGCGGCGGCGGGACCGGCGGCGGTGGCGACCAATGCCGTGGCGAGCGCAATGATCACGTTCGTCTGGATGGAGGTGACCGCAGCGACCGCTCCCACCCCGAGGATGTCGCGGAACAACGGCCAGCGCAGGCGCGCCGGCCGCAATCGCGCGATGTTGCGCCCGGACAGGATGTACCAGGCGAGCACGCCGGTTCCGGCGGCATAGAACAAGAGCAGCGCTACGCCGCCGCCTGCGATGCCCAGCGCCGGGAAGGGACCGATGCCGAAGATCAGCAGCGGCGACAACGGCACCAGCACGACGACGCCGACGCAGATCACAGAGGCCGGTACCAGCATATTGCCGGTGCCGCGGATGACGCTCGCCAGGCCGTTCATCACCCAGAGCAGCGCGTTGCCGGCAAAGACGACGTTGGAGTAGCTGAGCGCGGCGTCGAGCTCGCCGCCCTCGCCGCCAAGCGCGCGGTAGATCGGCCGTCCGAACGCCAGCATGAGGGTGGAGAACGAGACGCCGAGCGCGACGTTGATGACGAGCGCGTGCAGCACCAGCGCATCGGCCTGGTCGCGCCGTCCGGCGCCGAGCGCGCGCGCGATCGCGGACGAGATGCCGCCCCCCATGGCGCCGGCGGAGATCATCTGCATCAGCATGACGCCCGGAAACACCAGCGCCATGCCGGCCAGAGCGTCGGTGCCCAGCTTCGCTACGAACCAGGTTTCGATCAATCCCGTGGCCGCCTGCGCCAGCATGACCAGCACGTTCGGCCAGGCCATCCGCAACAATGTCGACACGATCGGTCCTTGCAGCAGGGTCCGCGTGCGCGGGCTGAGCTCGGCGCTCCCGACCGTCGCGGCTTCTGCGCGCGCAGCAAGCTCCACGGCCCCGACGGTTGCGGCGAGAACTCATGTCACGGCCCTGGTGCGCGTCGGCGCTTGGCCGCCGCCACCGGAGCCTGCTTCCGGCGGCGAGCCCTGCGGCTTGCGCGATGCATACCTGCGTCGGGTGCGTTCGGGCGCGGCGGGACCGGCCACAAACGCATATTCGGGTTCCTTGATCGGCCGCCCGGTAGCGGGATCGACGAGGATCGGGTCTACGGCCGCGCCGGTCGTGGTATCGACCAGCAGCACGCTCGCGCCCTCGGGCGCGAAGTGCCTGTTGCCCCAGGCGAGCAATGCCACCAGGACGGGGCGGAAATCCCGTCCGCGCGCGGTCGGAATGTATTCGTCGCGCGGCGGCCGTTGGCTGTATCGGCGGCGCTCCAGCAGTCCGGCCTCGACCAGGGCGTGGAGGCGCCGCGCGAGCATGTTCGGCGCGATGCCCAGGCTCTTCTGGAACTCGTCGAAGCGCGTCATCCCGTGCAGGGCGTCGCGCAGGATGAGGATGCTCCACCATTCGCCCACGCGCTCCAGGCTGCGGGCGATCGGACACGGCATGTTGCCAAAGCTCTTGCGTTGCATTGACACCATATAGCCCAGTCACTATCATTATGCAAGTAGCTTCGATGAATGAGCGGGGGTGGCCTGTGGCGCAGTCAAACGAACCGGCAGCAGACGGCCGGCTCTATCTCGACGATCTCCAGGTTGGACGGCGTTTCACCAGCGCCGCCCACTCCATCGACGAGGCGCAGATCAAGGCGTTTGCCGCCCAGTTCGATCCGCAGCCCTTCCACCTCGATGACGCCGCGGCGAGGGCCACGCTGTTCGGCGGCTTGGCGGCGAGCGGCTGGCATACGGCCGCGATCACCATGCGCTTGCTGGTCGAGACCGGGTTGCCGCTGGCCGGCGGCATCATCGGGGCCGGCGGGGAGGTCAGCTGGCCGAAGCCCACGCGGCCGGGTGATATCCTCCGCGTCGTGAGCGAGATCGAGGAGGTGGTGCCGTCGCGCTCACGCGCCGACCGCGGCATGGTGCGCGTGCGCAGCGAGACGCGCAACCAGCGCGACGAGGTCGTGCAGGTGCTGATCGCAAAGCTCGTCGTGCCGCGGCGCGCAACGGCGCGCATGGATGCAGGCAGCGAGCTTCCGGCCAATTAGGCCGGAAGGGGCGGCGCATCTCACCGGCGTTGCCGCACCTGTGTCGTGCCCGGGACGCGCAACTCTTGCCACCGTGCGGCGGCGCCGGTCTTGCGCCGCGGCCGGGGTTGTTGGCAGAATCGCCGCTTCATCGCTCACCCCCACGCGTGGCGGCGCGCAACATCCGTGCGGCCGTTGACCTCTCGCGCCGTCCATCGAATCTGGTTGCCGCATGTTCACGATTTCGCGCCGCGACTTCCTCAACGGAGTGGCCCTGACCGTCGCCGCGGGTCTGACCCCGGCGGCCCAGATCGCGGCCGCGCCCGGCCGCTATCCGCCCGCGCTCACCGGCCTGCGCGGCCAGCATCCCGGCTCGTTCGAGACCGCTCACGCGCAGGCGCGCGACCCCGCCCGCTTTCCGCTTGACGGACTACCGATCGAGGAGCGCTACGACCTCGTCGTGGTCGGCGCGGGCATCAGCGGGCTCGCGGCCGCCTGGTTCTACCGCCGCGCCGCCGGGCCGTCGGCGCGCATCCTCGTGCTCGACAACCACGACGATTTCGGCGGCCATGCCAGGCGCAACGAGTTCACGTTCGACGGCCGTCTGGTGATCGGCTACGGCGGCAGCGAGTCGATCGAATTCCCCCAAGACGCACTACAGCGACGTCGCCAAAGGTCTGCTGCGCGACCTCGGCGTCGAGGTCGCACGCTTCGAGACCGCTTTCGAGCGGACGTTCTATTCCTCGCTTGGCCTTTCGCGCGGCCTGTTCTTCCCGCGCGAGGCCTTCGGACGCGACCTCCTGGTGGCGGGCGAGCCGCCGGCGGGCGGCACCGACGAGCTCACGCGCCGTCTCGCCAATGCCAGGCCGCTCGCCGAATTCGTGGCCGAGTTTCCGATCTCGCAGGCGAGCAAGGCGCAACTGCTCGCGCTCTATGACGGCGCGCGCGACCCGCTCGCCGGCAGGACGGTCGCGGAAAAGGTCGAGATCCTCAAGCGCACGAGCTACCGCGATTACCTGACCGGCGTCTGCGGCCTGAGCGAACAGGCGGCGAACTGTTTTCAGGGCCGCACCTTGGGCTTCTTCGGGCTCGGCTGCGACGCGGTGCCGGCGGCCGACGCGCGCGACCTCGGCTATCCCGGTTTCGACGGGCTCGGGCTACCGGCGCGGGCAGGCCCGCGCGAGCCCTATATCTATCATTTCCCCGACGGCAACGCCTCGCTCGCCCGCCTGCTGGTGCGCGCGCTCATTCCGGATGCCGCGCCCGGCCGCGGCATGGACGACGTGGTCCTGGCGGCGTTCGACTACGACAAGCTCGACCAGGACCGCCACGCCGTTCGCATCCGGCTCGACTCGACCTGCGTCGACGTCCGCAACGCCGGCGGCGAGGTGCATCTCGGCTATGTGCGCGCGGGGGTGCCGCACCGCCTCGCGGCCAAGCACGCGGTGCTCGCCTGTTTCCACATGGTCATCCCGCACATCATGCCGGAGCTGCCGGTGCCGCAGCGCGAGGCGCTGGCCCGCAACGTCAAGACCCCGATCGTCTACACCAACGTGCTCGTGCGCGACTGGCGGCCATGGGCGGCGCTCGGCGTGCACGACATTTCCGCGCCGATGTCGTTTCACAGCCACGTCAAGCTGGATTTTCCCGTGAGCCTCGGCGGCTACCGCCATTCGCCCAATCCGGACGCGCCCATGTGCCTGCACCTCGTCCACGTCCCGGGGGCGCCCAACCGCGGGCTCGACGCGCGCGCCCAGTTCCGCATCGGCCAGGCGAAGCTGCTCGCAATGACCTTCGCGGATTTCGAGGACAGGATCCGCGACGAGCTCGACCGCATGCTGGGCCCCGGCGGATTTTCCAGCGCGCGCGACATCGCGGCGATCACCGTCAACCGCTGGCCGCACGGCTACGGCTACGTGGCAAATTCGCTGTTCGACGAAGACGACTACGAGACCGTTCTCGATCGTGCCCGGCAGCAAGCCGGTCGCGTCGCCATCGCCAATTCCGATGCCGGTGGCGACGCCTACGCCCATCTCGCCATCGACCAGGCGGCGCGCGCGGTGCGCGAGCTGACGACGTGATGCTGCATGATGGACATCAGGGGATGCGGTTGCACAGCCCGCGCACGCGATCGCTAGCGCATGTTCCGGAAAAGTGGGAACCGGTTTTCCGAACAGAACATGCGCAAAATCGAAGAATCTAGAGCGCATCACGATTCGACCCAATCGGGATGCGCTCTAGGGCTTCAGACCACGCGTTCCATCGCCCATTCCTCCTTCAGATTCGCGAGGTCGCGGTAGATCGTGGCGACGGCCAGCAGCTTGCCGTCGCGGCGATAGCGCACCAGGCAATCGCGAGCCGCGATGTCGCCCTCGACCTCGAGCTTGTCCCACTTCTCGGCATGACCGACATAGTTGATCGGTACGTCGTAATGCTGGCTCCAGAAGAACGGGACGTCGGAAAATCGCTGCCGCTGTCCGAGGATATTCTGCGCGACGGTCTGACCCTGGCGCTCGGCGACGACCCAATGCTCGATGCGGAGCCGTTCGCCGGAGTGGGGATCCGGCCAGCGCGCGATATCCCCGGCGGCGTAGATTCCCGGCGCGCTGGTCTCCAGGTGCTCGTTCACGAGCACGCCGCGCTCGATCTTAAGGCCGGCATGCTCGGCGAGCTGCGTCCGGGGCCGCACGCCGATGCCCACGACCACCAGGTCGGCCGATAGCGTCGTCCCGCCTTTCAGTTTGACGTTTCGTCCGTCGATCGCGGTTACCGTCTCCTCGAGGTGGAAGACGACGCCGTGCTCTTCGTGCAGCCCGCGAATGAAGTCGCCGAGTTCACGGCCGAGGATACGTTCCATCGGCAGCCGCTCCGGCGCCACCACATGAACCTGCAGGTCGCGGGCGCGCAGCGACGCGGCGACCTCGAGCCCGATGAAGCTCGCGCCGATCACCACGGCCCGCCGCGCCTCTTTTGCCGTCGCGATGATCGCGCGGGCGTCGGCGAGCGAGCGCAGCACATGCACCTGCGGCTGGCTCCCACCGGGGATGTCGAGGCGAACGGGCTGCGCGCCGGTCGCGAGTACCAGCTTGTCGAACGTCACGCTTCGCCCGCCCGCGATCGCCAGCTGCCGCGCCTTGATGTCGAGTCCAGTCACGTCGGCACGCAGCTCGAGGCCGATGGCATGCTCGGCGTAGAATTCGCGCGGCTTGAGCGGCATCCAGTCTTCGGGTGCGTTGCCGGCGAGATAGTCCTTCGAGCAATTCGGCCGGTCGTAGGGAGCCGTGTCGTCGGAGGACAGAAGCGTGACGCTGCCGGCAAATCCTTCGCGCCGCAGCATCTCGGCCGTCGCGAAGCCCGCCGCCCCGCCGCCCACGATGACCACGCGTTCGGATGGTCCGGTTGAGCTTCGAGCCGTGCCGGCCCGGCGTCGATCGGCCGGCTCGGCCTTTTCGTGGACGAACACCTTGCCGTCGCGTTTTTCCACGCGCCAGCACGGCAGCGGATTGAACGCCGGCGCCCCGATCGCCGCGCCGGTGCGCAAGCTGAAGCGGGCATGATGCCAGGGGCATCGCACGCTGTCGCCGACGAGCAAGCCCTCGGCGAGGGGGCCGCCGTAGTGCGAGCAGGTCGCGCCGATCGCGAAGATTTCATCGCCGCGACGCGCGAGCAGGACCGGCTCCTCGCCCACGTGTCCGCTGAGCATGCCTCCATCGGGGAGGTCATCGAGCGGGACGCCGGCCGCGAGATCGGGACCGGTCGGTTTTGATGGCTCGCTCATGGACGTCTCCTGACATCATGGCACCCCTAGGCAATCAGGAAACGCCGCGCGCAGGAAGAGGGTTCGATCATCCCGGCGGATGTTCCCGGAGATCGCGACCACACGCCCGCCATTTTTCCTGCGGTTGCTCCCGCCACCGCTTTCATGCCAATTGCCAGGACGCCATACATGGTCCCGAAACGCGATTCGGAGGCCGCAACCCTAGCCGCGATTCGCGATCGGCTGATGCTCACCGCAGACCGCAAGACTGGCAGGGCGATCATCGGCCGCGACGGTATCGCCATCGTCGTGACCGGGGTGCTGTTGCTCGCGCTCGCAACGGCTCTGCTCGTCCCGCAGGACCAGGCCCAGATGCTGCGGACATTCACGCCCGAGCACATCGAGATGCTCGGCATGTTCGACAGCCGCGCGCAACAGCGCGCGGATCGCCTCGTGGTGGTCCTGCTTGCCGGGCTTGCCCTCGTTGCGCTCGTGTCACGCCGGCGCGTCGTCAAGCCTGCCGTACCGAGGCTCGTCGTTTCGTTCGTCCGGCTGTTGCGCGACAATGCCGGCGTCGGCGTGCTCGCCGGCGTGGCCGTATGCTTTCTGCTCTACCGCGGCACTCAGCCCGCGAGGAACTTCTTCGTCGTTCAAGGCGCGTATTACCCGCTGGCGCTGTTGCCGTCGGCCCGCTCGCAGCTATCGGCCATGGCCGGCGGCGCGCTTGTCGTGCTGACCTATTTCTGGCTCGTCCGCCAACCCGCGATCCGCGCAAGAGCGGACACGCTGAAGGTGTCGAGCATGCTCCTGCTCATGGTCTATGCGCTCACCCTTTGCGTCACGGCGTTCGCCATCCCGCCTGACCTCCGCGGCTTCACGCCCGAGGGCTTGTCGGCGGTGGAGTGGCATTACAGCGGCAATCTGGGCGCCGGCGACCATCTGGCGGCGGGGATGCCGCTCGGCCGTGTTCCTCTCAACGCCGGCCTTCTTTCCGCGGTGCTGCTGGCCGGCGTCGAGAGGGCCCTGGGACTTTTTACTTTCGGTACGCATATCAGGATCGTGCAAGCACTGCAGGTGCTGTCCCTCGCCCTGATCACGGCTGCGCTTTGGATTTGGTATCGGCCGCGCTGGCTGCCGGTTTTGCTTGCCTTGCTTCTCATCCTGCCTTGGATCCAGCCCCTGCACGTGGCGATCCTGTATCCGAACCAGTCGGCATGGCGGTTTCTCGGGCTTGCCGCCGCGGTACTCGCATTGGTGTCGCTCTACCAGCGGTCGGCCGCGCATTGCGCGGCGTATCTCGGCTTCGCCGCCGGGTTGGCGCTGGGCTGGAACCTGGAGACCGGCGCCTGCGTGTCGGCGGCCTTCGTTGCATTTCTGGCCCTGCGCGCATCCGGACGATGGAGCGGCCTGCTCCATGCGGGCCTGCTCTTCGGCTGTGGCCTCGCGGCAGCATTCCTGCTGCTGGCGATCTTCGTCTGGATCTGCCTCGGCACCTGGCCGCAGGCATCGCCGCTGCTCGCATCGTTTCCGCTCGTCGGACAGTTCGCAGGTGGATACGGCGGACTCAGGCTGACCCAGGTCGACCCGCTCGTGTGCCTGATATTCGCACATGCTCTGTTCGTCGCCGTTAGCGGCATCGTGAGCTGGCAACAAGAAGACCTTGATGGCCGCAGGGCATGTCGGGTCGCGTTGGCCACGCTGATCGTGCTGTGGTCCGCGTACTATTTCAAAGGACCGCACTTCTGGAATGCCTGGTCGTTGCTGGTCCTGTATGGCTTCCTGCTGGGAGATTTGCTTCCACGGCGGCTCGCGTCCGTGGCGTCCTATCCGATGCGAAGGCTGCTAACTTCGTTCGGTGCCGCGGCGCTTGCGCTCATCCTCCTGCCAGCCATCCTGTTCCCCAACATGCTCGCGGCCGATTCCGCCCTCGCGGCCGTCGCGGTGTGGGGGAAGGGAGGGGACTGCCCGGGCAGGGTGGTTTCCGGCATATGCCTGCCGCGAGAGCAGGGCGATGCGTTGGAAGAGAAGGCGCGGTCGCTCGCCGCCCTGCTGGGCACGCATGGCGGCGCGGTTTATCTGACCTCCAATTCCTATTTCATGCCGCTCATGACGGGCGTGCTTCCGCCGCTGCAGCAGCGGGATGCGTTCGAACTCACCATCTCTCATGCGGATTTCGACGCGCTGGTGGCTCAGCTTGCACGATTGAATCCGCCATGCCTGCTGTTCGATGCGCCGGACACGATGTTCCCGGGCTCCGCCTTTCATCGGCGGTTCTTCGAGCGCCTGCGGTCCGCTCTGCCGTCCTACGGCACGCAGGAGAAGGCGCCGGCCTGGGACGTGCGCTGCAGATAGTGGCGCCAGTCGTTGCGGCGGGGGCCCGCTTACATCACCGCGACAAACACGAAGGGCGCGGCTTGCGCCGCGCCCTTCGGTTTCGAGCATTTTTAGGAAAGCTTGGGCGAATAGACGGACTTAGAAGTCCATCCCCCCCATCCCGCCGCCGCCCGGCATGGCGGGGGCCGCAGACTGCTTCTTCGGCGCCTCGGCGACCATGGCTTCGGTGGTCACCAGCAGGCCTGCGACCGAGGCCGCATCCTGCAGCGCGGTGCGGACCACCTTGGCGGGGTCGATGATGCCCTTGTCGACCATGTCCACATATTCCTCGGTCTGGGCGTCGAAGCCGTAGGTCTCGGACTTGTTCTCCATGATCTTGCCGACCACGATCGAGCCCTCGACGCCGGAGTTCTCGGCGATCTGCCGCAACGGCGATTCCAGCGCCTTGAGCACGATGTTGATGCCGGCCTGCACGTCGGCATTGTCGTCGTGGATCTTGCCGACCGCCTTCTTGGCGCGCAGCAGCGCGACGCCGCCGCCCGGCACGATCCCTTCCTCGACCGCGGCGCGGGTCGCGTTGAGCGCGTCCTCGACCCGGTCCTTCTTCTCCTTCACCTCGATCTCGGTGGCGCCGCCGACGCGGATCACCGCCACGCCCCCGGCGAGCTTGGCCAGTCGCTCCTGCAGCTTCTCGCGGTCATAGTCGGACGTGGTCTCCTCGATCTGCGCCTTGATCTGACCGACGCGGGCCTCGATGTCCTTCTTCTTGCCGGCGCCGTCGACGATCGTGGTCTTCTCCTTCTCGATGATGACCTTCTTGGCGCGCCCGAGCATCGCGGTGGTCACGTTCTCGAGCTTGATCCCGAGGTCTTCCGAGATCAGCTGGCCGCCGGTGAGGATCGCGATGTCCTCGAGCATGGCCTTGCGGCGGTCGCCGAAGCCGGGCGCCTTGACGGCGGCCACCTTGAGCCCGCCGCGCAGCTTGTTGACGACCAGGGTGGCTAGCGCCTCGCCTTCGACGTCCTCGGCCACGATCAGCAGCGGCTTGCCGGACTGAACGATGGCCTCGAGCACCGGCAGCATCGCCTGCAGGCCGGAGAGCTTCTTCTCGTGCAGCAGGATGAAGGCATCCTCCAGCTCGGCCACCATCTTCTCGGCATTGGTGATGAAGTAGGGGGAGAGATAGCCGCGGTCGAACTGCATGCCCTCGACGATCTCGACCTCGGTATCGAGCGCCTTGGCTTCCTCGACCGTGATCACGCCTTCGTTGCCGACCTTCTGCATGGCCTCGGCGATCATCTTGCCGATCTTGGTGTCGCCGTTCGACGAAATGGTGCCGACCTGCGCCACTTCCGCGGACGAGCCGACCTTCTTCGAGCGCTTCTCGATGTCCTTCACGACGGCGCTGACAGCGATATCGATGCCGCGCTTGAGATCCATCGGGTTCATGCCGGCGGCCACCGACTTGGCGCCCTCCTTGACGATCGCCTGGGCGAGCACGGTCGCGGTGGTGGTGCCGTCACCGGCGGTATCGTTGGTCTTCTGGGCGACCTCGCGCACCATCTGCGCGCCCATGTTCTCGAACTTGTCCTCGAGCTCGATTTCCTTCGCCACCGTCACGCCGTCCTTGGTGATGCGCGGCGCGCCGAAGCTCTTGTCGAGCACGACGTTGCGGCCCTTGGGGCCGAGCGTCACCTTCACGGCATTGGCGAGGATATCGACGCCGCGCAACATCTTGTCGCGCGCTTCGCCGCCAAATCGTACGTCTTTCGCAGCCATTTCAAGTTACTCCATTCGTGTCTGATGTATGGGATCCTCGTCCGCAGGAGCGCCGGATGCGCTTCTCGCAGGATGAGGCCCGTGATGTGCGTGCCCTCGTCGTTGGAGACGCGGGCTTCGCCCGCTTCTGGGGACGAGGATCGGCGTCAGGCGATCACGCCCATGATGTCGGACTCCTTCATGATCAGGAGGTCCTCGCCGTCGAGCACGACCTCGGTGCCCGACCACTTGCCGAACAAAACCTTGTCGCCGGCCTTGACGTCGGGCGGGACGATCTTGCCGGCCTCATCGCGGCCGCCGGGGCCGACGGCAATGACCTCGCCCTGGGAGGGTTTCTCCTTGGCGGTGTCGGGGATGATGATGCCGCCCTTCGATTTTTCCTCGGCATCGATGCGCTTCACGACCACGCGGTCGTGCAGGGGACGAAACTTGGTCTTGGCCATTCTGGGTGTCCTCACAGGCGTTCTGGGTAGGGAGCAAGTCTTTGACCGAAAAGGTCGATTCGGCAGGCTGTTAGCACTCCAGGAACGCGAGTGCCAGCAGTTGCCCGGGACATAGGGTCTGGTTCCCAGCCTGTCAAGCCGTTGGGCCCCATGCCGGCCGCAAGCGAGCCTCGGGGTACTCGGTCGGCGCGGATGGGAGGGTTACGCGCGTTCCTGGAGGCGACTTCCTTGCAATGTTGTCGCCGGTCTTAGGCGACTCCTACTGAGGGAGGCGCCCGCTGCTCATCGTTCGACCAGCTTCATCGCCCGCTCGTAATAGCTGAGGTCGATATAGCGCTCGGGCGCGGCCGGCTTCCCGCCTTCGATCTCGGCGCGCAAAGCGAGCGCGTTGTTGAAGCCCTCGAGGTCGAGCTTGGCGTCGGGCGTGAAGCCGAATCCGGGATCCACGAGCAGTTCGTAGGTGCGCTCCGCCTCCGCCCCGGAGATCTTCAGCTTCTCCATCAGCAGCGCCACGTTCTCGGCGTGATTCTTGGGATCGCGCGTCCAGCGCAGCGCCTCGATGAAGGCGGCGATGTAGCGTTCCAGCACCGCCGAGTGTTCGCGGGCCCACGCCCGCATCGCGAAGACGCCACCCGCCTGGTAGGGGCCGAGCAGGTCGATGGTTCGCCCCAGGCTCTTCATGCCGAGCGCTTCGGCCTGCACGGTGAAGGGCAGATTGAGGATGGCCGCGGCATTGTCCTTGCTCTCCACCATCGCCTTGAAGCGGTAGACGCCGGCACCGACCGGCTTGACCTTGTAGTCGGTCCCATCCTTGAGCCCGTGCAGCGCCAGGATCTTCTTCGCCTGCAGCGCATAGGCGGTGTCGGGGGCGTCGACGACGAGGGTGCGGCCGCGCATGTCGGCGAACGATTTGACCTCCGCCTGGACGAAGAACTCGTTCATCCCGCTGTCGCCGCCGGTGACGATCACCACGTCCTGCTTGCCGACCTCGATCATCGCGAGCGCATTGTCGACCGCGGAATGCACCACGTCGAACTTGCCGGCGGCGAGGCCGTCGCGCTGGCTGCGCGAATTGCGCGTGAGATGGAGGTCGATCTGCAATCCGCGCCGCTCGAAAATGCCCTTGGCGATGCCGGCATGCAGCGGCAGGGTCTTGGCCTGCGGAAAGGCATTGACGCGCAGCACCGTCGGCTCGTCGGCGCGTGCGGCCGCCGCGCCAAGCGCGAGCGCGCCGACCAGCGCGATCGATCGCGATAGCGCTCGCATGCTGGCCGCCATCGAAAGGCGGACGACATGAACCATGAAAATCCTCCTTGCAATGGACCGCCGGACAGGCCTGCCCGGGCGAGGTCGGAGAGAGAAAGCACGGTGAAGACAGGCTTCACGCCGACGACATGGACCGCTACGACGTCGGATCGTTTATGTTAGCGCAACGGCGCAATGACGGGGAGACTTGGATGCGTGCGATCTCCCTTGCCGAGGCGAACAAGATCATCGACGGCACCTTCGCCTCCGCCAAGAAGCGCAAAGCCTATGCGCTGGCCGCCATTGTGCTCGATGCCGGCGGTCGGGTGAAGGCGTTCCAGAAGCAGGACGGCGCTTCGCTCATGCGCTTCGAGATCGCCTACGGCAAGGCGTTCGGGGCGCTCGCGCTCAATCGATCGTCGCGGCAGGTGCTGCAGAAGGCGAAGGAGAAGCCGGCCTTCATGCATCGCTGACCGAGCTCGCCGACGGGCCGCTGTTCCTCGAAGCCGGCGGCCAGCTCATCCGCGACGCCTCGGGCGAGATCGTCGGCGCGCTCGGCGTCACCGGCGACGTCAACGAGGTCGACGACCTCTGCGCCATCGACGGCATCCATGCCGGCGGCTTCCGCGCCGACGCCGACTTCGACGCCCGGGCGGCCAAGCGCCTCAACATCAAGCTGGACCCGCCGCTGCGGGACCCCCGCAAGCGATAGGCCATGATCCGCTCCCGCCGGCTGCCTCATATCCGCCTTGCGCGCGCCTTATCTTGGCAGCAAAGTTGCCTGGATCGAGCGGCGGGATCGCGTCAGCGGATCGCCAGGGGTTGCCGTCTCGTTAACCATGTGACTGTTGATCAGTGGACCGGATCTGTCCGCAGGCTTGGCGTCTTTGGCTCCCGACGCTGCGGGCGGGCGTAAGGGGAGGTACTCGATGGGGAAGCTCAATTTCAGCCGGCCGGCCATTGCGCGTCGCGCTCTCGGCGCTCGCGCTGGCGGCATGCAGCACGACGCCCAACCCTCAGGTCGACGCTGCGCCTGCCGGACCGCCGCAGCCCGAGATCCCGGCCCGCGTGCGTCCTTCCGAGATCGTCGGCCGTTGGGGCTATGCCGCGTATCACAAGCCGGAGGATCGCGCGCGCACGGAGGCCAATGCCCGCGGCCAGTGCAAGCAGCCGTTCGTCATCGGTCAGGGTCCCGAACGGCGGCGTGATGATGTACCTCGCCGATTCCAGCCAGTTGCAGGAGCTTCGGCTCAAGGGCAGTCCGGCTGGGCAAGGATTATATCGGCCCGGCGGGCGACACTCCGGGCCACGAGGATCGTGAGATCGTGTCCTTCGACGGCCGCGTGCTGATTCTCAAATTCGTCGATCCGGAAATCGACGGACGCTACGGCACCGGCGTCTTCGTGCGCTGCGCGCCGCGGGCGTGACGCGCGCGAGTTTGCAGCGCTCGCTGGTTGCCGCCATGGCCGCTCATCCAATCCTGCTCGGGCGTTCGGTGCGTACGGGCATAGCCGCCCGTCGCTGCCGTCCACTCCAGCGGCTGCAGGAGATGCCCTAGTGGCGCCGCGCCTGCTCCGCTCGCCGCTGGCGGCGTGGGAGCGCGACGGGCTCAAGGCCGCGCTCGTCAAGGCGGGGCTGCCGGCGGACGATGTCGGTGATCCGCGTCTGCTGTTCTGGCGTTTCGAGACCTACGAGGATGTTCCGGTCGGCTTCGGCGGGCTTGAGCTTCATGGCGACGACGCCCTCCTGCGCTCGGTGGTGACGTTGCCGCCGCTGCGCCAGGTCGGCATGGGAGCCGCCATCGTGGCTGCGCTCGAGGCGGAGGCGCGCGCCAACAACTGTCGCGCGATCTATCTCGTAACCGCGTCGGATCAGCATTTCTTCGCCGGGCTCGGCTATGCGCCCTGCGCGCACGGCGATGTTCCGCGCGCCATCCGCGACAGCCGGCAATTCGTTGCGCCCGGCACTGCGGTGGTGATGGTCAAGCGCGTCGGCTAGGTCGCGGCGGCCTGCGCCGTGATAGGGTGAAATCCCGTTCGCCCGCGGCGTTCCTGCCATGCCCGCTCTTCGCGCTGTGATCGCCGGCCCCTGGCGCGCCGTCCTGGTGCTCGGCGTCACCCAGATTCTCGCCTGGGGCGCGATCTTCTATCCGCCGGTCCTGACCGTGCCGCTGATCGCAGCCGAGCGCGGCTGGTCGATGACTTTCGGCATGGCCGGCTTCTCGCTGGCGCTGCTGACGGCCGGGCTCGCTTCGCCGCGCGTCGGGGCGCTGATCGACCGTCATCGGCGGCCATCGGGTCATGCCGGTCGGGCTCGCTCGCTTGCGCGCGCTCGGCCTGGTCGCGCTCGTCCATGCCGAGCATCCCGCCGCCTATCTCGCGGTCTGGATGCTGCTCGGCGTCGCGATCGCGGCGTCGCTCTACGATCCCGCCTTCGCCACGCTCGGCCGCATCTTCGGCGCGGCGGCGCGACGCCCGATCACCGCGCTGACGCTGGCCGGCGGCTTCGCCTCGACGGTGAGCTGGCCGACGACCCATGTGCTGATCGAAGCGGTCGGCTGGCGCGGCACCTATCTCGTCTATGCCGCGTTGCTGGCGCTTCGTGGCCGCGCCGCTGCACGCCTTTGCGCTGCCGCGCACGCGCGCCGATCTCGGCGCGCGGCCGCGGCCAGCGCATGCAAGTGCCGAGCGTCGTGCTGCCGCCGAGGGGATGGCCGTTCGTGCTGGTCGCGGCGGCCTTCGCGGCCTATGCCTTCGTGCCGTCGGGTCTTTCCGCGCATCTGCTCGCGATCTTCGGCCGCGCCGGCATCGATGCGGCGACCGTGGTCACGATCGGCGCGCTGTTCGGACCCGCGCAGGTGGCGGCGCGCATCTGCGAGTTCGTGTTCGCGCGCGGCATCCATCCGCTCAACGTCGCGCGCTTCGCGGTCGGAATGCTGCTCGTGGCGTTCGGGCTGTTAGCGCGTGTTTGGGCTCTCGGTGGCGGCCGCCGCGAGCCTTCGCGGTCATGTTCGGGATGGCGAACGGCCTCATCACCATCGCGCGCGGCGCCGTGCCGCTCGCGCTGTTCGGCGCGGCCGGCTACGGCCATCTCGATGGGCCGGATCGCGGCACCGTTTCTGCTGATGCAGGCGATTGCGCCGCTGGTGCTCGCCTTCGTCGCGGAGCGGGCGGCAGACCCGGCAGTGCTGGCCGTGGTCGCCGCCTTTGCGGCAACGTCGTTCGTCGGCTTTGCAGCCATGCGCCGGCCCGCCGCGGCGTCGGCCCGAGCGGGATCCGGTTCGCCGTAGCAACTGCACACGATCCCGGCGTCGACGCCCGCCGCCGGGAAGCAGGAGGGGCCGGCTGCGGCGGCCTCCCGCGGGTCAATTCAGTGCGCGCTCACACGTCGTCGCCGCCGTCGCCATCGTCGACGTCGCCATCGTCGACGTCGTCCCCGCCCTGATCATCTTGAATGTCGTCGCCGCGACTGTCATCGAGCGCGCCATAGCCGCGGCTGTCAGCGCCCTCGCCGGGCGCCCCGAACGGTGCGCGTCCGATGTCGTCGAGGCCGGCCTGGCGGGAGAGTTCGCCGCCGCGCCGCCGCCGCCGCCCCAGGGAGACGAGCCGGTCGCGCCTGACGACGGATCGAAGGCCGCCTGCGCACCCGGCTGGTGCCCCATCATCGAGCGGATACCGCCGAGGAGAAGCGAGCCGCCGATCACGCCCGCCGCAGCCGCGGCCGCAGTGCCGAGAAACGAGCCGCCCGATGTGCCCGGTGCCGCCATGGGCGCCGGCGCAGCCGGCATCGCGGGCGCGTCGGTGCGCCAAGCGGGCGACATGCCGGGTGCGGCCTCGGTCGGACGTACCGAGGGAACCGAGCCGCGACCCTCGCGTCTGCCGAGCAGGCTCTCGCGCACGCCGCCGAGAAAGCTGGTATCACGCGCCGCCGTCTCGGCTTGCGTCCCGCCTTCGAGCTCGCGGATGCGAGCGTCTGCCCGTTTGAGCGCCTCGTCCTGCACCAACACCGTCTGCACCAGGGCATAGGGCGCGTTGGGGGCCTGCCGCAGGCCGTCCCGAATCAGGCGTTCGGCCTCCGGATCGCGCTGGGCGTCCTCCAAGGTGGCCAAGCGGTCGAACAGTTCGATGACCAGATTGCGTTCCTCGGGGGTCATGGATCGTCTCCTTCCTCCCGTGACGACGCCTGTCATGTAGGCAATGCCCATGGCAGCGGAATGACCCGCCGCAACAAAAAAATTCCCTGGCCGTTTTCCCCGCTCGGCCGGCGGGATGGAAGAATCGACCGGGATCACGCCAGCGCCACGCCATGGTCTGCGAGCAGCACCGGGAAGGAATCGCTGGCGAAGAAGGCATATTCCTTCTCGCGCAACGTCGTCAGCGGATCCAGCCGGCGCAATTCGGTATCGACGAAGCCGGGATGGCACATGACCACGCTCTCCGCTGGCAGTCGGTCGAGGAAGCGCGGGAACAAGGCCGCGAAATTCGCATCATCATCGAAATCATAGGTGCCGGCGAAAGCCGCGTTGGTGCGCAGGCCCAGCGCCGCGGCCCGGCGCCGGAAGGCGTAGCTGAAAATGTCGAGCAGCAGCCCCTTGCGATCGGCCAATCTGGCAGCGAGCGGCAGCGCGCGGCCGCATTGGCGCACCCAGGCGTCGGGCGCGCTTTCCTTCACCGCGTGGAGCAAGGCTTCGCCGATCTGAGGGAGAAGATGTACGTGTTGATGCCCGTCGACGAAGTCGGGCGCGCGGCCGAAAGCATTGCGAAAGGCCCGGATCTGGCTGGTGATTTCGGCCGTCAGCGCGTCGCGTCCGAAGCGACGCATGGCCGCATGACGAAACGTCGCCGCAAGCGGCAGGAAGGCACCCTCGCTCAGCGGCCGAAAGCCCGCGCTCAGCGGACGAAACGGCGCCGTGAGCGCAACATGCAATCCGATCGCCACCCGCAGCGCCACGGAATTGAGCACGTCGAGCGCGACCGCTTGCGAACGGCAAAAACTCGGCGCCACCACCAGCACCGACGTGGCGTTGAGGCGTCCGCGCACCACGAGATCGCGGATCGCCATATTGACCCCGTTTGAAATGCCGTAATCGTCGGCGCAGAGCCAGATGCGGCGGCGCTCGGAGCTCGCGACCGCGCCCACGGCGGCCGATCATTCCGCGGCCGAGCGCGCCGCCGGATCATCGACGGCGCCCGCGCTCTCGGCGGTCTTGAGCGTGTGCTCGGCCACGAAATAGACCGGTCGCGCTTTGAGCTCGGACAGGATCTTGCCGATATATTCGCCCATGATCCCGATCATGATCAGTTGGACGCCGCCCAGCACCATCAGGCCCACGATCACCGAGGGATAGCCCGGGACGGATTCTCCGAAGACGACGGTCTCGATCAGGATCTGCACGCCGAAGACGAACGCTCCGGCCGCAAGCAGAACGCCGAGCATGCTCGCGAGCCGCAGCGGCGCGACCGAGAACGAGGTGAGCCCTTCGATCGAAAGTCCGATCAGCGAGTACAGGCTCCAGGTGGTGCGGCCATGGATGCGCTCCGCCGGCTCGTAATCCACCCGGATTTGGCGAAATCCGATCCAGCTCGCGAGCCCCTTGAAGAACCGGTTGCGCTCGGGCAGTTGCTTGAGCGCGGCGGCCGCGCGCGGCGACAGCAGACGGAAGTCGCCCGCGTCCTCGGGAATCTTCTGCCGCGCGCCCCAGTTGATCAGGGCATAGAACGCCTTGACCCCGAGGCGGCGCAGCCACGGCTCGTTGTCGCGGTGCGCCTTGGCGGTGTAGACGACGTCGTAGCCGTCATCGAGCCAATGGCCCACCAGCCGCTCGACCAGCGCCGGCGGATGCTGGCCGTCGCCGTCCATGAACAGGACGGCGCCCAGGCGGGCATGATCGAGGCCGGCGAGAAGCGCCGCTTCCTTGCCGAAATTGCGCGAGAGGGAGATGACCTGGAGATCGAGCATTTTCGGCCGGCAGTTCGCGCATGGCGGCGAGCGTCGCGTCGCGGCTGCCGTCGTCGACATAGACCACCTCGGTGGTGAGGCCGCGGGTCGCCTTGAGCAGGCGGCCGACTTCGACGATGCGGGCGTGCAGGGCGGAGAGATTGGCGGCTTCGTTGAACAAGGGCACGACGATCGAAAGCCCCGCTTCCGCGCGGCCGCGCGGCCGCGCGGGGGCGCCGCTGCCGCCTGCTCGGATCATCGTATCGGTTGCCATCGAGCGTGCCTCTTGCGCCTTGCCCCGCCGCGAACGGGTTATAGCGCAAGCGCAGGTGGCTGTCGCGCGGGGGCGGGCTGCTGCCGTGACGCGACTAGTGCCCCGAACCCGAAGTTCGCGCATATCGCGCGGCAAATGCGATTGCGAACTTCGGGTTCAAAAGGGGCACTAGAACCATAGAGTTGCTAGTGGTCCTTGGATTCCGAAGTTCGCATCGTAACCTGCCGCGAGCGCTGGCGAACCTCGGAATCGGACCACTAGGCTCGGCGCGGCGGCCCGGACGTGCTAAGCGGGGCCGGTCATGCGGCTCCGCGCGCCACTCGATCGTCTCAAACATCGCCTGACGCAGGCCTGGGAGAAGCGCGCGGTTGGGCTCAAGGCCGCGAGTTTCGCCGGTGTCGGGGTGGTCAATACGCTCATCGACTATAGCGTCTTCCTCGCCGCCTACTATGTTTTCGGGCTGCCGCTGATCCTCGCCAATGTGCTCTCCTGGCTGGTCGCCGTCTCCGGCTCGTATGTGATGAATTCCTTCATCACCTTCGCCGCCGAATCCGGAGGAAAGCTGCGCTGGCGCTCCTACGGGGCGTTCGTCGCCTCGGGCGTCGCCGGCTTGATTACCAATACGGCGACGCTGTTCGCGGCGTCCCATTGGATGTCGATTCCGGTGGCGAAACTGGCGGCCATCGCGGCTAGCTTCGTGGTCAATTTCTCGCTGTCGCACTTCGTCGTGTTCAGGACGCGCGAACGGCAGACGGAACGGTCGGCCGAATGACAGAGAATCCGACGTCGATGCTAAGAGCCTGTCGCTGGTCAAGCCCTCCGGCGACGGGCCGGCGGGGGTCGCAACCCGGGTCGGCACATGACGAACGCGAGGGCCGGAGATTGGTAATGCGCGACGACGAAAACTTGACCGCGGAACGGCCGACCTTCGTCACGCATCTCGAATGTTCGGCCACCGGCGAGCGCTACGCGGCGGACCAACTGCATAATCTGTCGCGCGCCGGCAAGCCTCTGCTCGTGCGCTACGATCTCGACGGCGTCAGGAAAGTGCTGAGCAAGGAGGCGCTGTCCCGGCGGCCGTCCGATCTGTGGCGCTATCGCGAGCTGTTGCCCGTGCGTCGCGTCGAAAACATCGTCAGTCTCGGAGAAGCGGTCACTCCGATCGTGGCCATGCCGAAGCTCGCCAAGGCGCTGGCGGCAGGGGAGATTCTGGTCAAGGACGAAGGCCGGCTGCCGACCGGTTCGTTCAAGGCCCGCGGCCTGGTGATGGCGGTATCCATGGCCAGGGCGCTCGGCGTCACCCATATGGCCATGCCCACCAACGGCAATGCGGGCGCGGCGCTTGCCGCCTATGGCAGCCGGGCCGGCATCAAGACCACGGTGTTCTGCCCGGAGGACACGCCGGAGGTAAATGTGCGCGAGATCGCGCTGCAGGGCGCGACCGTCTATCGCGTCAACGGCCTGATCGACGATTGCGGCAAGATCGTTGTGGCGGGCCAGGCGAAGGTCGGCTGGTTCGACACGTCGACGCTGAAGGAGCCGTACCGGATCGAGGGCAAGAAGACCATGGGACTCGAACTCGCCGAGCAGCTCGGCTGGGAGCTGCCGGACGTGATCCTCTATCCGACCGGCGGCGGCACCGGGCTGATCGGCATGTGGAAGGCTTTCGCCGAGCTCGAGGCCATCGGCTTCATCGGCAAGAAGCGCCCGCGCATGGTGGCGGTGCAGGCGGCGGGCTGCGCCCCGATCGTGCGCGCCTACGAAGCGGGCTCGGAGCATGCGCCATACTGGGAGGATGCCCACACCATCGCCGCGGGCATCAGGGTGCCGCAGGCGGTCGGCGATTTTCTTATTCTGCGCGCGGTACGGGAGAGCGGCGGCTTCGCCGTCGCGGTACCGGACGAGGCGATCACCGCGGCAACCGAGGAGATCGCGCGCGCGGAAGGCTTCTTGATGTGTCCGGAGGGCGCCGCGACCTATGCGGCGTTGAAGCAGGGGCTCGCCGACGGGCGCATTCGCCACGACGAGCGGGCGTTGCTGTTCAATTGTGCAACCGGGCTCAAATATCCGCTGCCGCCCGCCAACCGCACGCTCGACCGCCTGAAGCCGATCGATTTCACCGCGCTGTGATAGTCTATCCCAAGCCACGTGCAGGAAGGAGAGCCATGACCAGGCCCATCATGGCGGCCGCTGTTGCGGCGCTGCTCGCAGCAAGCATCGGCGGCGCGGGCGCGCAGACCTATCCGTCGCGCCCCATCACCATGATCGCGCCGTTCCCCGCCGGCGGTCCCTCCGACGCGCTCGCACGCGTTCTCAGCGAGCCGATCCGGGCCGCGCTCGGCCAGCCGATCGTGATCGAGAACGTCGCGGGCGCGGGCGGCAATATCGGCGTCGGACGGCTCGCGCGCGCCGCGCCCGATGGCTATACGATCGGCATCGGCCAATGGAGCACCCATGTGGTCAATGCCGTCACCTATTCGCTGCCCTATGACGTGTTGCACGACTTCGAGCCGATCGCGCTGCTCGCGATCACGCCACAGCTGATCATTGCCCGAAAGAATTTCCCCGCGAATAACGTCAAGGAACTGGTCGGCTGGCTCAAAGCCAACCCGGACAAGGCGACGGCGGCGACGGTGGGCGCGGCCGGCGGCGCGCAGGTCACCGCCGTCTATTTCCAGCAGGCGACCGGGACGCGCTTTGGCTTCGTCCCCTATCGCGGCGGCGCGCCGGCCATGCAGGACCTGGTCGCGGGCCAAGTCGACATCATGTTCGATCAAGGTGCGAATGCCGTCGCTCAGATTCGCAACGGCGCGATCAAGGCCTATGCCGTCCTCACCAAGTCCCGGTGGTCGGCGCTACCCGACGTTCCCTCGATCGACGAGGCCGGCGTGCCCTCGCTCTACGTGTCGTACTGGCATGGATTGTGGGCGCCGAAGGGCACGCCCCGGGATGTCATCGGCAAGCTCAATGCCGCGGTCGTCGACGCGCTGGCCGATCCGGCCGTGCGGCAGCGGCTTGTCGAGATCGGGCAGGAGGTGTGGCCGCGCGACCAGCAGACCCCGGAGGCGCTGGCGGCATACCACAAGGCCGAAACGGACAAGTGGTGGCCGATCATCAGAGCCTCGAATTTGAAAGCGGAGTAGCCGACGCATGCGCCGGGGAGGATAGCGGCCGCCCGCCGGCGCCGGTCGGAGGTTTCGACATCTGCACACGGCCGCGACGCAAGCCGACGTGCCGAAAGGACGGTGAACGTCCGTATTCGAGGGAGGAACGACAGATGAAGACGCTGCTTGGTGCGATGGCGATCGTCACGCTGGCGGGAGTCGGAATGGCGGCCGCGCAGACCTATCCGTCGCGCCCGATCACCATCGTGGTGCCGTATTCGGCGGGCGGCCCGACCGACACGATCGCGCGCATCATGGCGGAGCGGATGCGCGGACCGCTCGGTCAAACCGTCGTCGTCGAGAACACGACGGGCGCCGGCGGCACCATCGGCGTCGGCCGGGTCGCGCGCGCGGCGCCCGACGGCTACACGATCAGCATCGGCCACTGGGGCACCCACGTCGTCAACGGCGCGATCTATCCGCTCGCATACGACGTGCTGAACGGCTTCGAGCCGGTCGCGATGATCGCCACCAATCCGCAGCTCATCGTCACCAAGAAGGCGGTGCCGGCGAAGGACCTCAAGGAGCTGGTCGCTTGGCTGAAGGCCAACTCCGCGACCGCGACGCAGGGCACCGCCGGCCACGGCACCGCGTCGCACGTCAGCGGCATCTATCTCCAGAACATCACCGGCACGCGATACCAGTTCGTGCCGTATCGCGGCGCCGGCCCCGCGATGCAGGACCTGGTGGCCGGCCAGATCGATTTGATGATCGACCAGGCCGCCAATTCGCTGCCGCAGGTGCGCGCCGGAACGATCAAGGTCTATGCGGTCACCGACAAGACCCGCCTGGCGGCGGCGCCCGAAATCCCGACCGTCGACGAGGCCGGCGTGCCGGGCCTGCACATTTCCATCTGGCACGCGCTCTGGGTGCCGAAAGGCACGCCGAAGGGCGTCGTCGCCAAGCTCAACGAGGCCGTCGTCGAAACCCTGGCCGACGCGCGCGTGCGTGCGCGGCTCGCTGAGCTGGGCCAGGAAATTCCCGCGCGCGAGCAGCAGACCCCGCAGGCGCTCTACGCTTACCACAAGGCCGAGATCGAGAAATGGTGGCCGGTGATCAAGGCGGCGAACATCAAAGCGGAATGACGCCGATCGCGATGGCCAAGCAACGCGTGGTGCAAAGGCGCGAACCCCCGGCAAAAATGCGAGGAGACGGCGATGAAGGCGGTCTGCGGCGTGGTTGCGGCGCTGTCATTGGCGCTGACGGCGGGCGATGCGCTGGGGCAAGCGAGCTATCCTGATCAGCCGATCCGGATCCTGGTCGGCTTCACCCCGGGCGTGGCGCCGGACATCACCGGCCGACTGCTGGCGGACAAATTCGCGCAAGCCTGGAACAAGCCGGCCGTAGTCGAGAACGTGACCGGCGCCGGCGGCAACATCGCGACCGAGCGCGTGGCCAAGGCGGCGCCCGACGGCCACACGCTGCTGATGGGCGGCAATGCCTCGCTCATCTTCAGCCCGAGCATGTACGACAAGCTTGCCTACGATCCGATCAAGGATTTCGCGCCGATCTCGCAGATCTTCATCGCGGCCAACGTGCTCGTCGTCCACAACGATGTCCCGGCGAAGAGCCTGCCGGAGCTGATCGCGCTCGCCCGCGCGCAGCCCGGCAAACTCACCTATGCCCATGCCGGCGCCGGGACTTCGCAGCATCTCGCCGCCGAATTGTTGAAGTCGATGACGCAGATCGACATCCAGCCGGTGGCCTATCGCGGCACGACCGCGCTGTTGCCGGACCTTCTCGCCGGCCGCGTCACCATGTCCTTTGCCAACATCGTCAACGTCGCGCCGCTGATCCGAGAAGGCAGATTGCGCGCCTTCGCGGTGACGTCGCTCAAGCGCTCGGCGATCGCGCCCGATCTGCCCACCATGGCCGAATTGGGCTATCCGGGCTTCGAAGCGGTGCCGTGGTTCGGCCTGATGGCGCCGGCGGGAACCTCGCCCGCGATCGTGGACAAGCTTTACCGCGAGACCGTGAAGGTGCTGGCGCTTCCGGACGTCCGCAAGAAGCTCAACGACCTCGGGCTCGACGTGGTCGGCGGCACGCCGGCGGAGTTTTCCGCCGTGATCGCGCGCGAGATCCCGCAATGGGCGAAGGTGATCAAGGCGGCCGGCATCAGGCTGAGCGACTAGGGAAAAGCGCGCCTCGCTCTTGGAGCTCTCACCAGGCCGCGCGTCCGCGCTATTTCTTGCGCGCCTGCCGCGGGTCATTGCCCGCAGCGACCAGTCGACCCGATCGCTTCGCGCTCACTCCCTCCACCAGCGCCCTTGCGGCATTGCGAACCTCTTCCTGGATCGCGTCATCGGCGTCCAACTTGTCATGACTGGTGGCATACGGCTTCCAGTAGCCGATGTAGCGATTGAGCCGGGTGCGGCGGTGCTGGGCGGCACCTAACTGGAAATGGAAGCCTTCTTGATCGCCTTGATGGCCCGCGCGGGTCCGCGCCACCCCAGAAATTCCAACTTCTTTGTTTCGAGCGCGTTGGTCGCCGCGAAGAATTTCTCCAGGTCCTCGATTGCCCGCGGCGGCAAACGCCGGATGTCTTGCAGGTCGCCCTCAAACGGCGACCGATCAGGCACGGCGAATACCCGATCGTTGCGTTCTTTCTTGCCGTTTGACGATTGCACGACCTCAAGTATGCCTATCGGCTTGCATTTCAGCACCAGGCCCGGATATGTCGCCGCCTCATGGATGATCAGCACGTCAAGGGGATCGCCGTCTTCCGCCTGGGTGGACGGGACGAAGCCCCAATCGTAGGGGTAGGTCAAACCCGCGAACAGCGGCTTGGCCAGCGTGAAGGCACGTAGCTTCGGATCAAATTCCAATTTTACCCGGCTGCCGCGCGGCGTTTCCACCACTGCGTAGACATGGCCGCGATCGGCCCAGGTCGGTAATTTGCAATAGTTCGTCATATCGCTTCCATGGACCGGCACACCAACGCGGCGACACGGTTCCTGTTCCGGCCGTGGCGCGGAACTCTTGCGCGCGCGATGCGGAAGCGTTCGCCCTCCGGCGAAATCGCTTCGCATTGAAACGCGATTTCGCCCTAAGCATTTGTCTGGTCGCAGGTCTTGTTCGAAAAGGGCTGCGACTCTTCGGCATCACGCTGCTCGGGCTCGAATCCTCGATTTTGCGGGGGTTCGATTCGAAAAGCCGGTTTCGACTTTTTCGCAGCGTGCTCCGACGTGCTAACCGAGCCCGGCCTCGAGCTTGGCGTAAAGCGGATTGGCGCGGGAAAAGACGTATCCGAGGTCCGCGACCACCACGTTCTCGGCACCCTTTTCACGCAACAGCGTCGCCAGCGCATGCACGTGCTTCGGCGGGCAGTGCAGCGTGAGCATGCCCGAGGAGGTCGGGCCGCCGAACGGGGCGGTGACGCCGAAACGTCGCGTCGCCTCGGCAAGCAGCGCGTCGTCGCAGCCGGCAAAGCGTGTGCGAACCTCGCGGAATGCCCGCGCGCGCGCCTGCGCGGCGATGCGGTCGAGCACCATGCGCGCGATCTCGCGCTCGCCCGCGCCCCAATTGGCGGCGCGCGCCGCGACCAGGTTAGCCTGCGAGCGCAGGATCACGCCGTCCTCGATCACCTTGAGCCCGTTGGCGGCGAGCGTCGCGCCCGTCGTCGTGATGTCGACGATGAGCTCGGCGGTGCCGGCCGCCGGCGCGCCCTCGGTCGCGCCCGAGCTTTCCACGATCCGGTAGTCGGTGACGCCGTGCGCGGAGAAGAAATTGCGCGTGAGATTCACGTATTTGGTCGCGAGGCGCATCTTGCGTTCATGCTTGAGGCGGAACGCGGTCGCGACATCGTCGAGATCGGCCATGCTGTGCACGTCGATCCAGGCCTGCGGCACCGCCACCACCACGTTGGCGTGGCCGAAGCCGAGCCCGTCGATGAGGACGACGTGGCGTTCCGCGTCGGCGATCTTCTCGCGCATGAGATCCTCGCCGGTGAGACCGAAATGCACCGCGCCTTGCGCCAGCAGGTCGACGATCTCGGCAGCCGAGAGGTACGCCACCTCGACGCCGGGAAGGTCGGCGATCGCGCCGCGATAGTCGCGCACCCCGCGCGGCTTGACCAGTTCGAGCCCGGCGCGCGCGAAGAAGGTTTCCGCGTTCTCCTGCAGCCGGCCCTTGGCCGGCACGGCGATGACGAACGGCGCGCTCATGGTCGCGCTCCGCAACGCCGCGAGCCGCTCGATCCAGACCGCGAAACCGACCGCCGGAGATCGCGTTGGCGCTGCCAAGCCGCGTGAGCAATCCGTCATAGCGGCCGCCCGCCACCAGCTGTCCGGCCATCTGCGGTCCCGCGTCGTGCAGCTCGAACACGAAGCCGGTGTAATAGTCGAGGCCGCGGCCGAAGGCGGTCGAGAACCGGATGCGTCCGACGTCGACCCCGCGCGCGGCGAGAAAGCCGGTGCGGCTCTCGAACAGGTCGAGCGCGGCATCGAGCGCGATCTTGGCGTCGCGGGCAAAGGCGCGCAGCTCGGCCGCGGCTGCGTCGGGATCGCCGCTGATGGCGAGGAATTTCTCGATCAGCGCGCGGGTCTCCCGCGGCAGCGAGGTTTGCGCGCCGAGCGCCGCCTGCTCGAGAAAGCGGTCGGCGATCTCGCCGACCGAGCGCCCGCCGACCGCGGTGATGCCGGCGATCGAGAGCAGGTCGGTGACCAGCGCATGTGCCGCTTTCGGGTCGGAGCCGGCGAGCGCGGCGAGCACGCCCTGGTATTCCGGCCGCGCCCGCGAGGCGCTGATGGTGAGCCGATCGAGATCCTGCGCCAGCGAGGTCTTGTGGTTGAAGTCCTTGATCAGCCGCCGCTTCCAGGCCGGCGCGAGATCGAGCGCGGCGACCAGCGCGGAAAACAGGCCGACGTCGCCGATGCGGATGTCGGGTGCGGCAAGCCCGTAATGCGCGGTGGCGTCGAGCCCGAGCGCGAGCATTTCGGCGTCCGCCGCCGCGGTGTCGCGGCGGCCGAAGGATTCGATGCCGGCCTGCAGGAATTCGCCCGGGCCTTCGCGATGGCGAAAGACCGGGCCGAGATAGCAGAAGCCTTGCGGCTTGCCGGCCGCGGGCGAGGCGAGATAGTCGCGCGAGACCGGGATGGTGAGGTCGGGCCGCAGGCACAGTTCGTGGCCCTGCGGGTCGGTGGTCAGATACATGCGCTTGCGGATGTCCTCGCCGGAAAGGTCGAGGAACGGCTCCGCCGGCTGCAGGATCGCCGGTGCGACCCGCGCATAGCCGGCGCGCTCGAACGAGGCCAGCAATGCGTCGGCCCGCACATCGAGGGCGGCGCTCGTCGAGATCGTGGTTGCACTCGTCATGGCGCGGTCGGTCAGGCTCGATTGAGCTTGTGGCGCGGCGATCTAGCACGCTTCGGGGGCGATTTCGACGCCAAAGCGGTGACGCGCTTAACGCTGTTCCTCCGGCTCGGCCGGGCGGTACGGCGATGACCGCCAATCGCCGAGCACCGCCCCGACGAGCGCGAGCGCGGCGACCGCGGCGGTATCGGCGCGCAGGATGCGCGGTCCGAGCGCGAGCCGCACCGTATTCGGCAGCTTGAGCAGCACGGCGCGCTCGTCCGCGGCAAAGCCTCCCTCGGGACCGACCAGGACCGCGAGTGGCATCGGTTCGGCCGGGCCCGCCCCTCGCCTCTGCGAGAGCGCGGCGACCGGGTCGTTCACCTCCGCATCCTCGTCGCAGAACACCAGCAGCCGGGCGGGATCGCGCTCGGCGATCATCCGCTGCCAGCTCAGCGGAGCACCGATTTCAGGCAGCGTCAGGATGCCGCACTGTTCGGCTGCCTCGATGGCATTTGCGCGCATGCGCTCGAGGTTGACGCGTGCGACCTGGGCGTGGCGGGTGATTACCGGCTGCAGGCGCGACGCGCCCATCTCGACCGCCTTCTGCACCATGTAGTCGAGCCGCGCATGCTTGAGCGGCGCGAACAGATAGTGCAGGTCCGGCGCGCCGGTCTGCGGCCGGGCGCGCCGGCCGATGGTGAGCGCAGCGCCGGCGTTTGCCGGCGCTCGCGAGCGTGGCCCGCCATTCGCCGTCGCGACCGTTGAAAACCAGCACGGAATCGCCGGCCCTTAGCCGCAGCACGTTGCCGAGGTAGTTTGCCTGCGACGCATCGAGCGCGACGCTTGCCCCTTCCGCGAGCGGTGCATCGAGGTAAAGGCGGGGGGTGCGGAAATCGTAGCGAGCCATAAGTGAAGATCGAGTCGAAGATCGGGTCGAAGATCGGGTTGAAGATCAGCAATCAGTGGCCAAGGCGCTAAATTTCCAAGGCCCCAAGTTTCAATGAGCAGAAAGCGGGGGGCGGGTAAATCGGCGGTTTCCCGCCTGACGGCTCGGATTTCCGGCCGCTGATTGGGGGATTCTGGCCTGTGGGCCCCGGTCTCTCCTGCCACCCCCGAGCCCGGCCCAGCGTGCTGGAACCCGGGTCTGCCGTGTTATCGCCGAATTCAAAGGGCTGTTAATATCTCGGCCGCAGCATCGGCGGGGGTCGAATTCGGGCGGCCCAGGGGATTCCGGGGGAATTGACGCCATGACGCTTAGCCGGGCTCTTCCATTGGTGCTCGGGCTCGCCGTTTTGCCGCTGACGCCGGCGGCGGCGCAGTTCGGGGGTATGCCGGGCATGCCCGGCTCTTCCGGGATGTCCCCGGGCATGCCGGGCGGGGGGTTCGGGGCGCCGCAACAGCCACCTCCTGCTTGCCAGCAGCTCTTGAGCACGCGCGATGAGGTCGCCAAGCACGGCCAGGCGCTGCACGCCGCCGGGCAGAAGAAGGTGCCCCCCGAGGAATTGTGCAAGCTATTCAAGGTGTTCCTCGCGGCCGAAAGCAAGATGCTGAAAGGGATGGAAGAGCAGAGCGCGGCCTGCGGCGTTCCGCCTGACGTCATCAAGCAAGTCAAGGCCGGGCACGGCAAGGCATCCCAGGTCGGCAAACAGGTTTGTGACGCGGCGGCACAGGCGTCGCGGCCAGCCGGCCCGAGCCTCAGCGACGCCCTCGGCTCCACGCCCATGGTGCCGGATAGTACGACTCCGACGAAAAAGGGCCAGGGGACGTTCGACACCCTCACCGGCAGTCCGCTGGCGCGATGACCGGCGGCGCGGGCCGCGTCGCCGATTCGACCGGGAACTGGGTCGACGGCTACGCCCCCGCCTGGACGCGTCCCTATCTGCGCCTCGCCCGTCTCGACCGTCCGATCGGCTCGTGGCTCCTGCTGATGCCGTGCTGGTGGTCGGTCGGGCTCGCGGCGGTGCACGCCGGCAGCGAGGTCAACCTCCGCCACGTCGTCCTGTTCTTCCTTGGCGCCTTCGCCATGCGCGGCGCGGGCTGCACCTGGAACGACATCGTCGACCGCGACCTCGATGCCCGGGTCGAGCGCACGCGCTCGCGGCCGATCCCTTCCGGACAGGTGACCGTTGCAGCCGCCGCCGCCTTTCTGGTGTTGCAGGCGATGGTCGGGCTCGCGGTGCTGCTGCAGTTCAATCGCTTCACGATTTATGTCGGGCTCGCATCGCTTGCCGTGATCGCGGTCTATCCGTTCATGAAGCGGGTGACCTACTGGCCGCAGATCGTGCTCGGCCTCGCCTTCTCCTGGGGCGCGCTGATGGGCTGGCCGGCGACGTTCGCGCGGCTCGATCCGCCCGCGTTGCTGCTCTATGCCGGCGCGATCGCCTGGGTGATCGGCTACGACACCATCTACGCACACCAGGATCGCGAGGATGACGCGCTGATCGGCATCAAATCGACCGCGCTGTTGTTCCGCGAGCGCACCAAGCCCATGCTTGCCGTGTGCTACGCGCTGGCCGTGCTGTTCATCGCGCTGGCCGGCTGGAGCGCGGGAGGAGGCGCCGTCTTCGCGCTCGGCCTGTTTGCCTTCGCCGCGCATTTGTCCTGGCAGATTCGGCGTCTCGACATCGACGATCCCGTGAACTGCCTCGCGGTATTCAAGTCGAACCGCGACGCCGGGCTGATCCTGTTCGCGGGGCTGGCGCTTGAGGCCGCCCTTTAACTTTGGACGCGGCGCACGAGGAACTCGGCCTGGAGCCGCCAACTCGCACCGCCGTCCGGCGAGCGCTCGCCGAGCCAGCGAAACGAGTTCGGGCGTGATCTCCGTGAAGCTCCAGCGCACGTCGGCGCCGGTGTCGTCCTTGCCCTCCTGCACGATGTCGCTGCCGCGGGCGCGGCCGAGCTGCCGCCGATGGAACTGCTTCAATGGATCACTCCAGAAGATGTGCCAGGCGTCGATGGCTGGATCGTAGACCCGCAGGGTCGTGCCGTAGAAGAATCCGGGCAGTATCCACACGTCCTGAATGGCGCGGCCCTCGAGCACCCAGCCGAAGTGGATTTCGCCGCGGGCGATGTGCTTCGCGCCGTCGTCGCCGTACACCGCGGCATCCATTTCCCAGCGTCCGATCAGCCAGCCGTACAGGCCCATTTTTTGCGCGCGGTCGGACGCCGGTCGGTCGGTATGAAGCGCGGCGATGAAGGACGGGGAAGCAGATGCGGCCATGGCTCAAACCTTTCCTGTGTCGGGAATGCCTCCCTAGGTCGCTGCACCCTCCGACGCTTGGGAAAAATTGCTATCTTGCGGGATGGCACTGAACTTGCGGCACTTGGCGTCGGGCCCGGGCTGGAGCGTCAGCGGCGTGGTGTGCACCGCCGGCCCGCATGACCGGCCGTTCGAGGAGCGGCACCATGCCGCGTGCATCGCCGCGGTCACCCACGGCACGTTCCAGTACCGATCGGCGCAAGGCTCGGCCGTCCTCGGCCCGGGGGCTCTGCTGCTCGGCAACGAAGGGGCGTGCTTCGAATGCGGTCATGAACACGGCATCGGCGACCACTGCCTCGCCTTCCACTTCGCGCCCGATCACCTGGAAGCCATCATGGCGGCGGTGCCGGGCGTGCGGCGGACGGCGTTCGCCGTCGCGCGGCTGCCGCCGCTGCCGTCACTCATGCCGCTCGTCGCGGCCGCCGAGGCGGCGTGCGACGACGGAGCGGAGCTCGAAGAGCTGGCGCTGCGATTGGCCGGCGCGGTCGCCATGGCGCTGACCGATGTGCAGCGAGTTGCGCGCCGGACCAGCCGGCGCGACGAGCGGCGCGTCACCGACGCGTTGCGCCGGATCGAGGCGCTGGCGCACGAGCAGCTCACGCTCACCGAGCTCGCCCGCGCGGCGGCGATGAGCCCATACCATTTCCTGCGCACCTTTCGCGCATTGGTGGGCATGACGCCTTATCAATTCGTGCTCCGCACCCGCCTCCACCGTGCCGCCGTGCTTCTGCGCCGCTCGCACGCGTCGGTCTCGACCATCGCCTTCGATGCCGGCTTCAATGATTTGTCGACGTTCAACCGCCGCTTTCGGCGCCTGATGGGCGCGAGCCCTCAAGTCTATCGCTATCGTGCGCGGGGCAAGATGGCGGGACCGCGCTGAGCGCGGCACGCCGCGCCGCTACATTGCATGCCCGCGCGCGGCGGTGGCGCCCTGGGCGAGCGCAGGCCATGCGGCCGGTGCGCGCACGCGCGCGGCGGCCTCGGCCGCCGGCAGGCTGCGGTCCCAATCGCGCGCGACGAAACGGCACGCGCTGATGCCGTCGGATTGCGGGGAAGCGAGCCACACCGCCGGTGCACCCATGATCTCGGGATCGAGCAGGACGGCAGGGCGCGGCTTGCCGGGCGGGAAGAAACCGGGCGTATCGGTCGGTCCGCCCGGCACCAGGATATTCACCGTCACCCCGGTGCCTTCCAGGTCTTTGGACCAGGCGACGCTGCTTGCTTCAAGGCCGGCCTTGGAAGCGCCGTAGGCGGACAGCCCGGCCGCCAACATGGTGTCGAAGCTCGTCGTCACGTTGATGATGCGTCCCCAGCCCCGCTTGATCATGGGTGCGGCCGCGAACCGCGCCATCAGGAACGCTCCGATGCAGTTGGTCGCCACGATTCGTTGCCAGCCCTGCGCGTCGGCCTCGAAGAACTTGATCCGGGCCTCTCGCCGCGCCGACGCCGAGGACATGCTGATGCCGGCGCAATTGATCAGGATATCGAGGGCGCCGAAGGCCACCGTCACGCGCTCGACCGCGTCCCGGCAATCCGCCGCCTTCGACACGTCGGCGGCGAGGCGGAAAAGTGTCCCGGCGAAAACCGGCTCGGCTGCGAGCCGATCGAGACCGGCCGCATCGACATCGACGGCCGCGATGGCGGCGCCGGCGCCGGCGAGCGCACGCGCCATCACGCGGCCCATGCCGCTTGCCGCGCCGGTGACGATCGCGACCCGGCCCGCCAGCAATTGCTGCTCTGCCATGAGCGGCACCTCCGGCGTCGACGATGGCAAATCGCGGAAGATGATTCAATTGCGCGCGATGATTCTCGTGGCTCGTGTGTCGCGTCAGCGCTTTGTCAGGCTGGTGTTCGCCTCTTCGAATCGGCGCACGGCGCGTTCGGGATCAAAGGGTCCTTCCAACAGCGTTTCCGGGTCCCACTCGCTCCTTCGCGCGGGGTTGAAAAAATCGCCGCCGTATACGTGGATCGCACCGGTCAAGCGAGGAATTGGGTTGGTGACCGAATGGATGATATTGCGTCCGAGCGGTTCGGCATCCCTCTCACACAGCGCCTTGGCGCCGGCAGCCTCCACCTTGCCTTCGTTGCCCGGGATGCGACGCCAGAAGATGTTGTCCTCGCGTCCGGTATAGATGCCGATGACGGCCCACATTTGATGGTTGTGGGGCATGATCGTCATCATCGGCGCCCAGACGACGTTGAGAATCGTCAGATCATCCGACTGATAGAGCTTGTGCAGCCCTGCGCGTTTCGGTTCGCCCAAGCGATTGAGCACGGATGCCGGATCGGCCACCGCGCGCGCCGCGACTTCCCGCACAAGTTTGTGGGATTTGTCGGCCGCCAGCGCAGCGCGGCAATCGGCGATGAATTGGTCGAGGTCGAACATCGTCGTGGGCCTATCGTGTTGGGCCGTCGCGCATCTTACCCTTCCGTCGGGATGTGCGCATCCCGGATAATCGGACCCCAAGGGCCCATCTCGGCCTTGAGATGGCTCGCCGGCTGCTCGGGGGTCGAGCCGGCCAGTATGACACCAAGCTCCCCCCAACTTCTCGTGTCCGCCGTTCGGCGGGACTATCCGGGACGCGACCTCGTCCGGCGCGCTCCTCGTTTGCCGCGACCGAAAGAGCCGAGCACGAATTCCGGGCGATGATGTCGCGGACGCGCGCATTGCGCCGGCGCCTGAGCGGATGCTAGCTCTCCGGCAAGAACAACACCCGAGGGAGAAAATCATGTGGCGTCCCAGGCTTCTGGCGGCTGCGCTGGCGGCCGTCCTGGCATGGGCGGCCGGCGCGAGCTGCCGTGCCGCGGAAGGGCTCAAGATGGCGGTCGGCGGGCGCGGCATCGGCGAAACCTTCGTCACCGAGGTCGGCTACAAGGCCGGCTTGTTCAACAAGCACGATCTTGTGCTCGATATCTTCTACACCGACGGCGGCGGCGAGACCCAGCAGGCGGTGATCTCGAACAGCGCGCAGATCGGCGTGGCCTCCGGCTTCCTGGGAGCGATCGGCGTGTTCGCCAAGGGGGCGCCGGTGCGCGTTATCGGCGGCTCCTATACCGGCGGCTCCCAGGTGTTCTGGTACGTGCCGGCAAATTCGCCGATCAGGACACCGCAGGATCTGCAGGGCAAGACCGTTGCCTATTCCAACAACGGCTCCTCGACCCATGCCGGCGTGCTCGCCCTGCAGAAGCACTACCGCCTCAACTTCAAGCCGACACCGACCGGCAATGCGGCCGCGACCATGACCGCCACCCTGAGCGGCCAGGTCGACGCCGGCTGGGCCGGCGCGCCGTTCGGCGTCGCCGAACTCGAAGCCGGCAAGACCCGGCTGATCATGAAGTCGTCGGATGCGCCGGACTTCGACAAGCAGACCAGCCGCGTCATCATCGCCAATGCTAACGAGCTCAAAGCGCGCCCCGACGTATTCGCGCGCTTCATGCGCGGTTATCGCGATTTGCTCGCATGGATCTATTCATCGCCCGAGGGGCTCAAGGCCTATGCGGCGTTCGCGAAGCTGTCGGAAGCCACCGCCAAGCGCGCCCTGCAGGAATTCCTGCCGCCCGCCGCGGTCGATCCCGACCGCATTTCCGGCATCGAGGAGGTGATGGCCGATGCCATCAGCTTCAAATTCATCGCCGCGCCGCTGGCCAAGGACGAGCTCGCCGAGCTGATCCAGATCCCGGAGCGGCGGCGGTAGCCCCGCGTCCGCACGCGGCGTCTTCAATTGCGCGCGATCAGCTCGCGCTCGCCGCGGTGCACGATCGCCGGCGCCGCGCTCGCCTGCCGCCGCAGCGGCAGCGTCGGCCGCCGTGCCTTGAGCGTGGAGCGTCGCCGGCGTCGCCCGCCCGGGCTGGCGATGCGCAGCGCGCCCAAACGCTCGAACGGCTCGCGCAGACGGCCGTCGGCCTCTGCGATCAGGAGCGGAAGCCCGAGCGAACGGCCCCACGCCCGCCATTCCGCGATGATGTCGGCGCCGTCGGCCGCGCGATAGAGCGTGAGCGACAGGGCGGGATCGGGATGCGCGAGCACGAGCGCGACGGCTCCGGCCGCCTTGCCTGCGGGCGGCTCCATCCGGATCGCCACCCCCAGATAGCTGGCGACCGGCACGTCGAGCGCCATCTTGATGCCGCGCAAAGCTCGGCGCAGGACCACGCGCTCGCGGTGAAGCTCCACCAGCCGCACCCGCTCGTCTCCCGTGGGATCCTCGAAGCGCAGCGGGAGGGCGAAGGGGTCGAGCCGCTCGCCACGGCCCGACCCCGCAGGCATGAGCCTGCTGGTTGTTGTCTGACGCCCCAAACCCTATCTCCCTGCCGGGATGTCCCGGTGTCATTTGCCCGTCGAGGTTTTCCCCCGATCGCTGCCGTAAACATGCCCCAAAGAGGTCGGAATCCGCTTAATGTTCCTGGTTAATCCGCGGTATCAAGGCAGCGACCGCGACTCATGCTTGACGAGACCTTGCCGTCCGTCTTTCAAAGCGCTCGCAAACGGCCCCGCTTGCGGTCAAAATCCCTCCGATCATCGCGGTCATCGCGATCATCAAGACCAAATGTGATCCTCCCGATGTCCTCGCTCCTCGACCAGTCCGCATTGACCGATCTCGCCGAACGGCTGGTAACGGCGGCTCGCCGTGCCGGCGCGGACGCCGCCGACGCGCTCGCCCTGCGGTCGGTCTCGCTCGCGGTCGAGGTGCGCGAGGGCGCGGTCGAGGAATCCGAGCGCTCCGAGGGCGACGAAGTGGGGCTTCGCGTGTTCGTCGGGCGCCGCCAGGCGGTGGTCTCCACGAACGATGTCAAGGCCGACGTCGCACAGCTCGCCGAGCGCGCGCTCGCCATGGCGCGGGTCGCGCCCGAGGATCCCTTCGCCGGTCTTGCCGATCCCGTGCAGCTCGCGCGCGACATTCCGGACCTCGACCTGCTCGATCCGGATCTCCCGACCGTCGCGCTGCTGGAAGAGCGCGCCAAGCGTGCCGAGAGCGCGGCGCTCGCGGTCAAAGGCGTGACCAAGTCGGGCGGCGCCTCGGCGTCCGCCGGGATCGGCGGCATGGTGCTGGTGACGAGTCAGGGCTTTCGCGGCGCCTATCTCAACTCCGGCCAGAGCGTGTCGATGACGGCGATCGTGGGGGAGGGGACCGCGATGGAGCGCGACTACGACTATTCCTCCGCGCTGCACGGGGCCGATCTCGAACCTCCCGAGAAGGTCGGCCGCACCGCCGGCGAGCGCACGGTCGAGCGGCTCAATCCGCGCAAGGTCGAGACCAAGCGCGTGCCGGTCGTGTTCGATCGGCGGGTCGCAGGCTCGCTCGTCGGTCATCTCGCCAGCGCCATCAACGGCGCCGCGGTCGCGCGCAAAACGAGCTTCCTCAAGGACAAGCTCGGTGAGCGGCTGTTCAAGCCCGGCATCCGCGTGCTCGACGATCCGTTGCGCCGGCGCGGCTTGCGCTCGCGCCCGTTCGACGCCGAGGGCGTCGCCACCCGACGCCTTGCCGTGGTGGAAGACGGCGTATTGGCGTCTTGGTTCCTCGATTCCGCGACCGCGCGGGAGCTGGGCCTGGCAACCACCGGTCATGCCCAGCGTGGCGTGTCTTCGACGCCGTCGCCGGGACCGAGCAACCTTCATCTTTCGGCCGGCACCGAGACGCCGGATGCGTTGATGGCGGACATCGCCGAAGGCTTCTACGTCACCGATCTCATCGGCATGGGTGTCAATCAGGTGACCGGCGACTACAGCCGCGGCGCCTCCGGATTCTGGATCGAGAACGGCAAGCGCAGTTATCCCGTGAGCGAGGTGACCATTGCCGGGAGCTTGCTGGACATGTTCCAGGCGCTCTCCCCCGCCAACGATCTGGAGTTCCGTTTCGGCACCAATGCGCCGACATTGCGCGTGGAGGGCCTCACCGTTGCGGGCCGGTGATCTCGACATTGATCGCGCGGGCGTGCGCGATCGTCTCGCCGCCGCGGTGCGCGAAGCCGGTGCGCTGGCGCTGCAGACCTTTCGCGGCGAGCTCAAGAGCTGGACCAAGGGCTCCTCGTCACCGGTCAGTGAAGCCGATCTCGCCGTTGATGCGCTGCTGCGAGACCGCCTTCTGACGATCCATGATGCCGGTTGGCTGTCGGAGGAGACGGAAGACGATCCGGCGCGCTTGCAGCGCGCCGACGTCTGGGTGGTCGATCCGATCGACGGCACCCGCGCCTATCTCGCGGGCCTGCCCGACTGGGCGGTGTCCGTCGCGCTGGTGAATGCTGGCCGTCCGGTGGTTGCCGCGCTTTACGCGCCGGTGACCGACGAACTGTTCCTCTCCGTCGCCGGCGGCGGCGCGACGCTCAACGACGCGCCGATAAAGGCCAGCACCGGGGATCGATTGGCGGGCGCGAAGTTTTCTGGCGCCAAGCGCCGGCTCGAGAGCCTGGCGGCGGTCGAGCCACGCATCGAGGTGACGGCGCGAATTCCGTCGCTCGCATTGCGCCTCGCTCGCGTTGCGACCGGCGCGCTCGACGGCACCTTCGCCGCTCCCAACAGCCATGATTGGGACCTTGCGGCAGCCGATCTTTTGGTGCACGAAGCCGGCGGCCTGATCTCGACTTTGACGGGCCAATCGTTGATCTACAATCGGCCGGACCCGGTCCATGGCGCGCTGGTGGCCGCCGGCCGCGTCCGTCATGCGGTGCTGCTCGGCCACATTCGCGATCGGCTTGCCGAGTTCGCGTGATCGAGCTGGAGCGGTTTCCGCGGCATTGGAATCCATCCAGGTCGTCGGGTTGATGCGTTTCCGCGGTGCGCCGGGTTTGCCGGAAAGCGCTATGGTTCCGGATCGGTGGGCGATCGAGGGGTGGAGGCATGGCGGATCAGGGTCAGCGCGGGCAATTGCTGCATCTGGTTTTCGGTGGCGAGCTCACGGATTTGGATCACGTCGAATTCAGGAATCTCGACAAGCTGGATATCGTCGGCATTTATCCCAACTACGCCACCGCTTATGCCGTTTGGAAGGCGAAGGCGCAGCAGACCGTCGACAACGCCCACATGCGCTACTTCATCGTGCACCTGCACCGGTTGCTGGATCCGGAAACCGATCAGCGCGCCAAGCGCTGACGCTGCGCAGTTTTCCTCCGATGTCTTTGGTGAAGCGTCTCGTGGGCTCGCGCCCGTTCCAGAAAACCGCTGGGGTCGTGGCGGCCGAATACCTTCGTCTGGTATGGAAGACCACCCGGTTCATGATCGAGCCGGAAGGCATCTACGAGCGGTTCGAGGGCGACGCTCCGGTGATCATCGCCATGTGGCACGGCCAACATTTCCTGATTCCGTTCATCCGGCGCGCCGGCGACCGCGCCAAGGTGCTGGTCTCGCGCCATCGTGACGGCGAGATCAATGCGCTGGCGGCGGAGCGTCTCGGCGTCGGCGCCATTCGCGGTTCCGGTCATCACGGCGGCGCCTTCATCGGCAAGGGTGGCGTGAGCGCCTTCAAGGAGATGCTGTGCGCGCTGGAGGAGGGCTATAACGTCGCGCTCACCGCGGACATTCCCAAGATCGCGCGGGTCGCCGGTCTCGGCATCGTCAAGCTGGCGAGCGCGTCCGGTCGGCCGATCTATCCGATTGCGATCGCGACCCACCGGCGTGTCGAGCTCGCGAACTGGGACCGCACGACGATCAACCTTCCGTTCGGCCGCGGCGGCGGGGTTGCCGGCGAGCCGGTGCGCGTGGCGGCGGACGCCGATGGCACGGCGCTCGAAGCCGCGCGGCGGGCGCTCGAGCTCTCGCTCAACGCCGCGACCGCGCGCGCCTATGCCATCGCCGACCGGCGCAAGGACAACCATCGTGCCTGACGGCTGGCCGCTCACGCTCCACGCCTACCGGCTGCTGACGACGGCAGCAACGCCGCTCGCACCGATGCTGGTCTCGCATCGGCTCAAGCACGGCAAGGAGCTCCCGGCGCGCCTCAACGAACGTTACGGTGAAAGCAAGATTGCCCGTCCACCGGGACCCTTGGTGTGGGTCCACGGCGCCAGCGTCGGCGAGCTGCTCGCGGTGATCCCGCTGATCGAGCGCATCCGCCAAAAGGACTTCGGCGTGTTGTGCACGTCCGGCACCGTCACCTCCGCCAACCTGGCCGAGCAGCGCTTGCCCAAGGGGGTGATCCACCAGTTCGTGATCCTCGATACGCCGCGCTTCGTGCGGCGCTTCTTCGATCATTGGCAGCCCGATCTCGCCATCTTCGTCGAATCCGACCTCTGGCCCAATCTGATCGTGACGAGCGCCGAGCGCGCCATTCCCCTGATTCTAGTCAACGGCCGCGTCTCCGAGCGCTCGTTCAACCGCTGGCGCCGAGTTCCCGGCACCATCGCCGCGCTGCTCGGCTGCTTCGATCTCTGCCTCGCGCAATCGGCGACGCATGCCGAGCGCTACCGCGATCTCGGTGCCCCGCACGTCACCACCACCGGCAATCTCAAGCTCGACGTGCCGGAGCCGCCCGCCGACGCCGGCGGCCTGGCGATACTGAAGGCGGCGGTCGGCGGGCGTACCATCATCGCGGGAGCCTCGACGCATCCAGGCGAGGAAATCATGCTGATCGAGGCGCACCGGCGGCTGCGCGGCTCCTTTCCCCGGCTGCTCACGATCGTGGCACCGCGCCATCCCGACCGCGGCCCCGGCATCGCCGAGATCGCGGGCGCATCGGGGCTCAAGGCGGCGCTGCGCTCGCGCGGCGAATTGCCCAGGTCCGACACCGACATCTACGTCGCGGACACGCTGGGCGAGCTCGGCCTGATCTACCGGCTCGCGCCGATCGTGTTCGTCGGCGGATCGCTCGCGAGCCACGGCGGCCAGAACCCGATCGAGCCGATCAAGCTCGGCGCGGCCATTCTGCATGGCCCCAACGTCTGGAATTTCGCCGAAATCTATGCCGCCCTCGACAAGTCGCATGGCGCCGAGCAGGTGACCGATGTGGACACGCTCGCGGCGGGCGCGGGCGCGTGGCTGCAAGACGCAGGCGCACGCAGGGCGGTGGTGGCAGCCGCGCGCGACACCGTCGCCGCGCTCGGGGGCGGGCTCGAGCGCACGCTCGCGGCGCTCGAACCCTATCTCATGCAGATTCGCCTCGAACGCCGCGCCGGCGATGCGTGAGCCGTCGTTCTGGTGGCGCGAGGCCGGCATCGTTGCCCGGATGCTCACGCCCTTGGCGGCGATCTACGGCGCCGTGGCGGCAGCGCGACTGAAGCGGCGCGGCCGCCATGCCGGTACGCCGGTGATCTGCATCGGGAATTTCACCGTCGGCGGCGCCGGCAAGACCCCGGCCGCGCTGGCGGTGGCGCAGCTGCTCGCGGCGGCGGGCGAACGGCCGGCATTCCTGACCCGCGGCTACGGCGGCGCGCTGGCGGGCCCCCTGCAGGTCGATCCGACCCGGCATCGCGCGCAGGACGTGGGCGATGAGCCGCTTCTGCTCGCGCGCACGGCGGCGACCATCGTCGCGCGCGATCGCGTCGAGGGTGCGAACTTGGCCGTCGCCACCGGCGCCAGCGTCGTCGTCATGGACGACGGCTTCCAGAATCCCTCCCTCGCCAAGGACTTCTCGGTGCTCGTGGTGGACGGCCGGCGCGGCATCGGCAACGGCCGAGTCATCCCGGCCGGTCCGCTGCGGGCGCCGCTCGCCGCGCAGCTCGCACGCGCCCACGCGCTGGTCGTCGTCGGGGCAGCACCGCCCGCCTCGGCCGTGATGGCGCAGGCGCGCGCGCTGGATATTCCGGTCTTGCCGGCCCGTTTGCAGCCGGATGCGGGCTTCATCGCGGCGCATCGCGGCCGCCGGGTCCTCGCCTTCGCCGGCATCGCAAATCCGCAGAAGTTTTTCACCACCCTTGCCGAAGCCGGCATCGCGGTCGCCGCCGCGCGCAGCTTTCCCGACCATCACCGCTATACGTGCGACGAGGCGCAGCTGCTGTGCGACCATGCCGACCGCGCGGGCCTCGCTTTGGTGACGACGGAAAAGGATCTCGCGCGGATCACCGGCGACGAGCAGGCGGCGGCGCTCGCCGCTCGCGCCCATGCGCTGCCGGTTGCGCTCGCCTTCGAGGACGAGGAGGAGTTCAAATCACTGGTGCTGGAGCGGATCGAGGCAGCCCGCAAGCGAGACGGCGGAGGACGGCGGAGAGGCGACGGAGAACGATGACATTCAGATTTTCCACAGCCGTCGTCCGTCATCTGTCATCCGTCGTCCGTCCTCCGTGTCGCTGCAGCACCGCCTCGGGATTGGCATAGGGTTCCTGCAGATCGACGCTCCAATATTTCAGCTCCTCGAGCGGGATCGGCAAGCCAGTCACCGCGCAGCGCACGAATGCGCCCGGCCGCACGACGCGAAAGTCGCCGTCGAGATATTTGACCTCGGCCTCGCCCGCCATGGGCGAAGCGCGATCGGATCGGTTCAGCACATCCTGCCTCCAACGCACCAGGTTTGCGCGGACTGCCCGTTCATCAGCTCGACGGCAACGGGACCACGGCCGCCGACGGGACACAACATAGTGGCTCGGCCGGGTGCATGTAACCCACCCGCCCGGGATTGTCCGCACGTCTGTTTCGGGACGAGCGCAGCGGGCCTCGACATGCCTCGGTGCGGGACGGGCGGATGGGACCGCCGCCCAAGCGTCGGAATATGCGCTGGAGCATGAGCCCGAAGTTGCAGACTTTTCGGAAGGATCATGCAAATCAAACAAATGCCTGAAGCGAATCGCGATGCAATGTGAAGCGATTTCGCGCTAAGCGCCGAACAGGCTGCCCTGACCCGAATCGCCGCCGCCGCGCCGCCCGCGCGGCTTGAGGATGGGAGCGGTTTCCGGCGTGTCCGCGGCCGCGGCGGACGATCCTTGCGCCAAAGCGCGCACATGGGCATCGGAAAACTCGATGTCGAGCCGCATGCCCGCGCTCACCGCGGCCGCCTGCCGCAGCGGGCGGCCTTCGAGGTCGCGGACGAGGGCAAAGCCGCGCGCCAGCACGCCGCGATGGGAGAGCGCGTTCAGCAATTGCCCACAGCGCTCGACCGCCGCCGCCCGGTTCTGGAGCAACAGCCGCGCGGCGCGGTCGCGCCGCTCGGCCAGCGCGGCGACGCGCTCGCATTGCCGGCCGAGGCGGTTTCGGTGGGCGTCGGCGTTCGCCCGCAAGCTTGCCGCGAGGCGTGCGCTCGCGCTCGCCAGCCGCTCCCCCCGCCGCAGCCGCGCGACGTTCTCCGCGCGCTGCGCGCGCTCGACCAGCGCCGTGACCAGTTCGCAGCAACGGGTCATGCGGGCGCTCAAGATTTGCGGACCAAGCCGCACCGCCACGCGCGAGAATTGCCGGTGATGGATTTGCGCATTGGCGATGAGCGCGCGCGGCAGGCGTGCGCTCGCCTGATCGAGGCGTTGCCGCGGCAGCGCGAGCAGCGCCTCCGCCGTGGGCAGGGCGCGGACCGCCGCCCGCAGCTCGGTGCGCCGTGCTTCCTGGCAACGATGCCAGCAGGCGAGCGACCGCCGCGTCAGCCCATCGAGACGCACCAGCAACTCGACCCGCACCGGTACCGCCAGTTCGGCGGCGGCGGTCGGCGTCGGCGCGCGCACGTCGGCGGCGAAGTCGATGAGCGTGACGTCGGTCTCGTGCCCGACCGCGGCGATCAGCGGGATCATGCTGGCGGCGGCGGCCCGCACCACGATCTCCTCGTTGAACGACCACAAATCCTCGAGCGAGCCGCCGCCGCGCGCGACGATGAGGAGGTCGGGCCGGCGGATCGGCCCGTGCACGAGGAGCGCATTGAAGCCGTGGATGGCGGCGGCGACCTCCTCGGCGGAGCCTTCGCCCTGCACGCGCACCGGCCACACGATCACGTCGCGGGGGAAGCGGTCGGCGAGCCGATGCAGAATGTCGCGGATGACGGCGCCGGTCGGCGAGGTGATCACGCCGATCAGCTCCGGCAGGAACGGCAGGAGCTGCTTGCGCGCCGCGTCGAACAGACCTTCGGCGCCGAGCCGCTTCTTGCGCTCCTCGACCAGCGCCATGAGCGCGCCGAGCCCCGCCGGCTCGAGCGTCTCGATCACGATCTGGTATTTCGACTGGCCAGGATAGGTCGTCAGCCGCCCGGTGACGAAGACCTCGAGCCCCTCCTCGGGCTTGAGGCGCATGCGGCCGAACGCGGTCTTCCAGATCACCGCCTCGATCTTGGCGCCCGAGTCCTTGAGCGCGAAATAGCAGTGTCCGGACGAGTGCGGCCCACGATAGCCGGAGATCTCGCCGCGCACGCGCACATAGCCGAAGGCGTCCTCGACGGTCTTCCTGAGCGCCGCCGACAGCTCGGAGACGGTCCATTCCGGCACATTGAGACGCGCTTGCTCGTTCATTATCGCAACGTCGTGTCGTAACCCATTCTGGTCGGGCGCATCATCAATGATTCGTTACGCCACCGTCCACGGTCGGGCCAATCGCGCCCGAAAGATCTCCGGCTCCGGCCTCCGATGTGAAATTCACCGGTCGCGGCCGTGAGCTCGGAGGGGGACTAGTGGTCCGATTCCGAAGTTCGCCAGCGCTTGCGGCACGTTACGATGCGAACTTCGGAATCTAAGGACCACTAGCAACTCTATGATTCTAGTGCCCCTTTTGAACCCGAAGTTCGCGATTGAACTTGCCGCGCGATGGGCGCGAACTTCGGGTTCGGGGCACTAGTGGTCCGATTCCGAAGTTCGCCAGCGCTTGCGGCACGTTACGATGCGAACTTCGGAATCTAAGGACCACTAGCAACTCTATGATTCTAGTGCCCCTTTTGAACCCGAAGTTCGCGATTGAACTTGCCGCGCGATGGGCGCGAACTTCGGGTTCGGGGCACTAGTGGTCCGATTCCGAAGTTCGCCAGCGCTCGCGGCACGTTACGATGCGAACTTCGGAATCTAAGGACCACTAGCAACTCCATGATTCTAGCGCCCCTTTTGAACCCGAAGTTCGCGATTGAACTTGCCGCGCGATGGGCGCGAACTTCGGGTTCGGGGCACTAGCCGCCGACCTTGCCATCATATTGCTCGTCCGTGACGTGTTCGAGCCAGTTGACGTGCGTGCCGTCGAGATGCTCCTGCAGCGCGATGTGCACCATGTTGGTGTCGGGAGCGGCGCCGTGCCAGTGCTTTTCTCCGGGCGCGATCCACACCGTGTCGCCGGGGCGGATCTCACGTATGGGGCTGCCCCAGAGCTGAACCCGCCCGATCCCGGAGACCACATGCAAGGTCTGGCCGAGCGGGTGGGTGTGCCACGCCGTGCGCGCGCGCGGCTCGAACCTGACCAAGGCGCCCCTGATCCGCGCCGGCGCCGGCGCCTCGATGATGGGGTCCTGCCACACCGTGCCGGTGAAATAGTCCGCCGGCGTGCGGCGCGAGGGCATGGAGCCCAGCGGTTTGATGTCCATGGCTGCCTTTACCTCCACGCGCTGAAAGTCTCGCCCGCGGTCCTAGCACCGATCGCGGGACGCTAGAAGGCCGGTCGCGATGGGTCGCGACGCCGATGCCGCTTGCGCTCTCGTCGCCGCGGCGCGCGCCTCGGCGATGAGCAGCGGCGATCCCTTGCGACGGGGTCGGGCCATGCTACACCACCCGCCCGAAAACCATTCCGAAGGTCCGACGGCGCGGGCATGAACATCCTCCTCCTCGGCTCGGGCGGGCGCGAGCACGCGCTGGCCTGGAAGATCGCGGCGAGCCCGCTGGTCGAGCGGCTCTTCTGCGCGCCGGGCAATGCCGGCATCGCGCGCGAATGCGAGCTGGCGGCGCTCGATGCCGCCGACCACGCGGCGGTGATCGCGTTCTGCAAGGCGCGGAAGATCGATCTGGTCGTGGTCGGACCGGAGGCGCCGCTCTGCGCCGGCATCGTCGACGATCTCGGCGCGGCCGGCATCAAGGCCTTCGGCCCGAGCCGGGCCGCCGCGCAGCTCGAAGGCTCCAAGGGCTTCACCAAGGATCTGTGCAAGGCCAACAACATTCCGACGGCGGCCTATGAGCGCTTCACCGCCGCCGCGCCGGCCAAGCGCTATGTGGGCGCCCGGGGTGCGCCGATCGTGGTCAAGGCCGACGGGCTTGCCGCCGGCAAGGGCGTGGTGGTCGCGACCAGCCTCCCGGAGGCGGAGGCGGCAGTCGACATGATGTTCGCGGGAGGATTGGGCGAGGCCGGCGCGGAAGTCGTGATCGAAGAGTTTCTGCAAGGCGAGGAGGCGTCGTTCTTCGCGCTCTGCGACGGCGAGACCGCGATTGCGCTCGCATCCGCGCAGGACCACAAGCGCGTGTTCGACGGCGACGAAGGCCCCAACACCGGCGGCATGGGCGCCTACTCGCCGGCGCCGGTGATGACGCCGGAGATGTCGCGGCGCGCCATGGACGAGATCGTGCTGCCGACGGTGCGCGCGATGAAGGCCATGGGCGCGCCCTACAAGGGCGTGCTCTATGCCGGGCTGATGATCACCGCGGACGGGCCGAAGCTGATCGAATACAACGTGCGCTTCGGCGATCCGGAATGCCAGGTGCTGATGCTGCGGCTGATGTCGGACCTGGTGCCGGCGCTGCTCGCGGCGTGCGACGGAATGCTGAAGCATTTCGATCTGCGCTGGTATCCGGACGCGGCGCTGACCGTGGTGATGGCGGCCAAGGGCTATCCCGGCAGCTATGCCAGCGGCTCGGTGATCGAGGGGCTCGAAGCCGCGGCCGAGGTCGAGGGCGTCGAAATCTTCCACGCCGGCACCAAGGCCGACGGCGGCCGCATCCTCGCCAATGGCGGGCGCGTGCTCAACGTCTGCGCGCTCGGAAAGACGGTGGGCGAGGCGCAGGCGCGCGCCTATGAGGCGGTCGACCGCATCCGCTGGGCCGATGGCTTCTGCCGCCGCGACATCGGGTTCCGGGCGGTGGAACGGGAGCGTAAGGTCTGACTGATGCCCGATCTCGCCGACCTCTATCCCGGCTTCGCCTCGCGCTGGATCGACACCGCAGCCGGCCGCATCTTCGCGCGCACCGGCGGGCAGGGACCGCCGCTTCTTCTGCTCCACGGCTATCCGCAGACCAACGTGATGTGGCACCGGGCGGCCCCGGCGCTGGCGCGGCACTTCAGTCTGGTCATTCCGGATCTGCCCGGCTACGGCTGGTCCGACGCGCCGCCATCCGACGCCGAGCACGCGCCCTATACCAAGCGCGCGATGGCGAACGCGATGATCGCGGTGATGGAGGCGCTCGGCCACGCGCGTTTTCGTCTCGCGGGGCACGACCGCGGCGGCCGCGTCGCCTATCGGCTGGCGCTCGATCATCCCGGGCGGCTCGAGAAGCTCGCCACGCTCGATATCGTGCCGACCTGGGACATGTGGCATCGCATGGATGCCCGGCTCGCCAACCGCGCCTGGCACTGGATGTTCCTGGCGCTGCCGGCCCCCTTTCCCGAGACCATGATCGGCAAGGACCCGCTGTTCTACTTCGATTCCCGCGCCGCTGCCGGAACCAAGATCAAGAGCCTCTCGGCGTTTGATCCGCGCGCGCTCGCGCATTACCACGCCTTCTTCAACGACCCCGTCCGCATCCACGCGACCTGCGAGGATTATCGCGCCGGCCGCACCACCGATCTCGCCCACGACGAGGAGTCTCGCGCGGTGGCCGCCAAGATCACCTGTCCGCTGCTGGCGATCTGGGGCGCCGCCGGCGGCATTCCGGCCGAGACCGCGGGGCCGCTCGCGACCTGGCGTGAATGGGCCGTCGATGTGCGCGGCTTTGCCCTCGACTGCGGGCATTATCTCGCCGAGGAGGCGCCGCAGGCGACGGCGGATGCGCTGATCGAGTTCTTCACCGCCGCGTAACGTCGGCCCTGCTCGTGCACTCCCTCCGAGGTCATTCCGGCGCAAGCGGGAATCCATAAACTTTAATCGTGCGATATGTATTGCGCCCATGACTATGGGTCCCCAACGTATGTCGGCTATAGCCGACATACGCACTAAAGATGCCGATTTCGGGTAAACGCGAAATCGGATCCGCGGGGACGACGGCGGTATATGGATCGCGACCGATGCCAATCGATCGCCAAGCGACGTTTTCCGGCACCAAGGAGGCCGCTGCCGCGCTCGCCCTCGACGCCGCGCGGCTCGAGCGCTTCCTCGCCGCGCGCTTGCCGGATTTCAACGGGCCGCTCAGCGTGCGGCAGTTCAAGGGCGGCCAATCCAATCCCACCTATCTCCTGGAGACGCCTGAGCGCCGCTTCGTGCTGCGGCGAAAGCCGCCGGGCAAGCTCTTGCCCTCCGCGCACGCGGTCGAGCGCGAGTTCCGCGTCATCGGCGCGCTTTACGCGCACGGCTTTCCGGTGGCCCGCCCGCTGCTCTACTGCGACGACGCCGACGTCGCCGGCACGCCGTTCTATCTCATGGAGCACGTCGCGGGCCGCGTCATCTGGGAGCCGCACATGCCGGGTGCGGACCCGTCCGAGCGCGCCGCGGTCTATAACGCCATGAATGCCGCGCTCGCGCGGCTGCACTCGTATGATCCGGGCACCCTCGGACTTGCCGATTTCGGGCGCGGCGAGAACTACGTGCCGCGCCAGGTCGAGCGCTGGTCGAAGCAGTACCGCGCCTCCGAGACCGAAACGATCGAGGAGATGGAACGGCTGATCGCCTGGCTGCCGTCGCACCTGCCGCCGGCGGCGCCGGTGCGGCTCGTCCACGGCGACTACCGCCTCGACAACATCATTCTGTCCCGGTCCGAACCGAAAATTCTCGCCGTGCTGGACTGGGAGCTTTCCACATTGGGCGATCCGCTCGCCGACCTTGCCTATCATCTCATGCAGTGGGACATGCCGCCGTCCGAGACCGGGGCCGGCGTCGGCACGCTCGTCGGCCACGATCTCGGCCGCCTCGGCATCCCGGCGCGGGCGGATTACGTGGACGCCTACGTGGCGCGCACCGGCCTCGACCCGCGGCCGCATCTGCCGGTCTATCTCGCCTACAATTTCTTCCGCCTCGCGGCGATCCTGCAAGGCATCGTCGGCCGCGTGCGCGACGGCACGGCCACGAGCGAGAACGCCGCCGCCATGGCGCCGCTGGTGCGCCCGCTCGCGCGCAAGGCGTGGGATTTTGCGCGCGGGGCGCACGCGCAATGACGAAGAGCTCTGCACCCGCGAAGAGTTTTGCGCTCGCGCTTGGCGGCGGCGGGGCGCGCGGGCTCGCCCATATCGCGGTGCTCGAAGCGCTCGACGAGATGGGCCGAAAACCCGCCGCCATTGCCGGCACGTCGATCGGCGCGCTCATCGGAGCGGCCTATGCGGCGGGGATGTCGGGGAAGGAAATCCGCCGCTTCGTGATCACGCTCGCCCATGACCGCACCGAGGTCTTTCGTCGGCTGATCGCGACGCGTGCCGGCACGTTCGCCAACCTGTTCAGCATCGGCTTTGGCAGCGCCACCCTGGTGGACGCGGAAAAATTCTGCCGGCAGTTCCTGCCGGACAGGGTGCCGGACGATTTCAGCGCGCTCGAAATCCCGCTCACCGTCATCGCCACCGATCTCTATCGGCGGCAACAGGCGGTGTTCTCCTCCGGCGCGCTCAGACCGGCGCTTGCCGCCTCCATCGCGCTGCCGACCGTGATGCGGCCGGTTGTCGTCGAGGACAGGATCCTGATCGACGGCGGTGCCACCAATCCGCTGCCGTTCGACCAGCTGCGCGGCCACGCCGACGTCGTGGTCGCGGTGGATATTTCCGGCGAGCCGACCGAGCGGCGCGATATCCCCAATCCCTGGGAATGCCTGCTCACCACCGTGCTGGTCATGGGCAATGCCATCACCGCCGAAAAGGTCAAGCACGGGGCGCCGGATCTCATCGTGCGCCCGAGGGTCGGCTCCTTCCGCGTGCTTGATTTCCTGCAGGCGAGCGCGATCCTGCGGGCATCGGAGCCGGTCAAGGCCGACCTCAAGGAGAAGCTGACGGCGCTGTTGGAGGGCTAGCCATCGTGGGCGTGAAGGCTGGGCAAAAAATCGCCTGTTGAGGCGCGACAATTCGCACCGCTGGAGCGCGCGATTTTGTGGGGTTCGATGACGGCGCCACCGAGCTTGCCGACAGACTTCGCCTCAAACGCGAAGTCCGACTCACCCTTCAACGACGCTCTGTACTAGAGCGCATCCCGATTGGATCGAATCGTGATGCGCTCTAGATTCTTCGATTTTGCGCATGTTCTATTCGGAAAACCGGTTCCCACTTTTCCGGAACATGCGCTAGCGCACGTCGCAGCGCTTGGAATCCTCGAGCGTCGCGGGACTGAGATTGATCCAATTGGCGGCGGCGAAATAGCAGACCGCGACCGATTTGTCCTTCTGCAGCGTCACCAGGAAAATTTCCCGGTTCTCGGTCGCTTCTCCGCGCGCGAAGGTCACGCTCTTGATCTCGTAGCCCTTGCCGATGATGGTTTTGAACGACTGCTGCTCCTGCGCCAGGCATTGCCGAGCTGCGGCAATGGCGGAGACGGCGACAGCGAGCACGACGACGGTGAGCGCGCGCAGTTTCTCCACGAGAGCCTCCTCGATCCGAGCCATCCCATCCGCGGGCGCCGGATATTATTGACGAGTGCTCGCACCGTCACCTGGTTTTGCTGCGCGCGCGCGCGTGGACGCGCGCGGCAAGACAAAGGCCCGGCGCGCCGGGCCTTTTGCTCGCCCACGTCGCGGCTGAGCGCCGCGAAGCGTCAATGCCACAGGAAGAACAGCAGCAGGATGATGGGAATTGGCACGCCCAGCAGCCAAAGCAGAATTCCGCGACCCATGATCTCCTCCTAAAGGTTCGCTCGTTCGGAGGCATAAGTCGTAACGCCGTGAAAAGTTCCGCGGCGTCGAATCGTCGGCGACAGCTTCAGCGGCGCGCGGCGAAAAACCCGCGCAACAATTCCGCGGCCTCCGTCTCGCCGATGCCGCCATAGACCTCCGGCCGGTGCAAGCAGGTGGGCGCGGAGAAATAGCGCACGCCGCTCTCGACCGCGCCGCCCTTGGGATCGGGGGCGCCGTAATAGAGCCGCCTGATGCGGGCGAACGAGATCGCCGCCGCGCACATCGTGCAGGGCTCGAGCGTCACGTAGAGATCGCAGTCGACGAGCCGTTCGCTTCCGAGCGCCTCCGCCGCCCGGCGGATCGCCACCATCTCGGCATGCGCGGTCGGATCGCGCTCGGCGAGCGTGCGATTGCCGGCCTGCGCGACCAGATCGCCGTCGCACACGATCACGCAACCGATCGGCACCTCGCCGGCGGCCGCCGCGGCGTGGGCCTCGTCGAGTGCGAGCTCCATGAAGGTATGCGTGGTCATTGTTCCCTGTGGGCTTCTGTCCGGTCCGCGGTGCAGCGCAGGCGAGGCGCGGCGGGTGCGTGCCAGGCCCAGTGACGGTCCTGGCTCGGAGGCCCCCGATCCCGGTGTCACCAGCCACGTGCCGCCAATCGGGCGTCGGCAATCCGGTGTCGGTGGTTCGAAAGGAGGTGCTCTGGCTACCGACGCCTGATTGCCGAAGCTACCGGACAGGCGACGCCAACTTTGCTATCACGCCGCAACCGCAGCTGCGAGCACAACGATAAGGCACATGAACGGACGAAATGACCAGCCGCCGCGCGGCGAGCGCCTCGCCAAGGTGATCGCGCGTGCCGGCCTTGCCTCGCGCCGCGAGGCGGAAGCGTGGATCGCCGCGGGGCGGGTCGCGGTCAACGGCGAGGCGGTCGTTTCGCCCGCAATCAACGTCACGCCGCGGGATCGCATCGCCGTCGATGGCCGGCCGCTGCCCCCGCGCGAACGCACGCGGCTCTTCCTCTATCACAAGCCGCGCGGCCTCTTGACCACGCACGCCGATCCCGCCGGCCGCCCGACCATTTTCACCGTCCTGCCCGCGGGTCTGCCGCGGCTCGTCAGCGTGGGTCGCCTCGACCTCAATACCGAGGGACTCCTGCTGCTCACGAACGACGGCGGGCTCGCGCGCACGCTCGAACTGCCGGCGACCGGATGGCTGCGGCGCTACCGCGTGCGCGCGCATGGCCGCGTCGCGCAGGATGAGCTCGATCGGCTGCGCCGGGGCATCACCATCGACGGCATCCGCTACGGCGCGATCGAGGCCACGGTCGATCGCACGCAGGGCAGCAATGTCTGGCTCACCTTCGCGATCCGCGAGGGCAAGAACCGCGAAGTGAAAAACGTGCTCGGGCATCTCGGCCTGGCGGTGAACCGCCTGATCCGGGTGTCGTTCGGCCCGTTCCAGCTCGGCGATCTGGCGGCGGGCGCGATCGAGGAGGTCAAGACGCGGACCTTGCGCGACCAGCTCGGCGAGCGGGTAGCGGCCCTCGCCGGGGCGGATTTCTCCGGGCCGATCGCCGCGCGGGAGGCGACCTCGATGCCTGCTCCGCGCGCTCGCGCCGAGGAGCGCCCCGGTCGCCCGGACAAGTCGGCTAGAGCGTTGTCCGGCAAAGTGGGAGGCGGTTCGCCGCAGAGAACGCGTCCAACGCAAGGATTCCAGAGCGGTTTCCGATTCCAACGGGACGGAAATCGATCCGGCGCCGAAAGGCCCATCAATCCTTCCGATCTCGGGCAAGCCCGAGATCGAGGGGCGGCGGCGCGGCCCGCTCCCTCGTCCTTCAAGGCCCGGCCTGGAAAGGCACCTCACGATGATGGAGGACGCAAGCATCCACCGGGCGGTCGCAAACGGCGCCGCGGGGATCCCGACCGCGTCGGTCAGCCCGAGCTCGCACGGCGGGAGAAGCGGCGCGCTCGCCGGCCCGCGCGCGGCAAGAAGTAGCCATGCGCATCGTCGGCGGGCGCCTGCGCGGCCGCACGCTCGCGGCGCCCAAATCAAGTGCAACGAAGTCGCGAGCGATCCGGCCGACCGCCGACCGGTTGCGCGAGGCGCTGTTCAACATCCTCGTCCACGCCTATGGCGACCCCGTTGAGGGAGCGCGCGTGCTCGATCTCTTTGCCGGCACCGGCGCGCTGGGGCTCGAGGCGCTCTCCCGTGGCGCGGCGTTTGCGTTGTTCGTCGACGACGCTGCGGAGGCGCGCGCATTGCTGCGTGAGAATGTCGAGGCGCTGGGCTTGGGCGGCGCCGCCCGCATCTTCCGGCGGGACGCCAGCAAGCTCGGGGCGGCGCATCCGCTCGAGCCGTTCTCGCTCGCCTTTCTCGATCCGCCCTACGCACACGGACTCGCGGAGAAAGCGTTGGCGGCGGCGCGCGGGGGAGGGTGGCTCGTCCCCGGCGCGCTGGCCATCGTCGAGGAGACGGTGAAAGCCGACTTCGCCGCGCCCGAGGGCTTCGAGGAGCTCGAGCGGCGCCGCTACGACGACACCGTACTGATCGTGCTTCGGCACCGCGGGTGAACCACACGCCCAAGTCACACGAGCGGCCGTGATCCCGATGTCGTCATGCCTGGGCTAGCGCATGTTCCGGAAAAGTGGGAACCGGTTTTCCGAACAGATGCGCAAAATCGAAAAATCTAGAGCGCATCACGATTCGATCCAATCGGGATGCGCTCTAATGCGGAGGACACGTGTCCCGGGCGAGCGCAGCGAGACCCGGGACCCAGGAGCGGCAACAAGGAAGAACGCCGTGGCGATGTGTAGAATGCCCTCATCGCCCTGGGTCCCGGCTCGCGCTCGCGCGCAGCGCCGTCCGTTGCTGATCGATCCGGGCGCTCGCTTGGCCGGGGAACACCGCGGTTCTAATCCAAGTCGGCATCAGTCCGCGCTGATGCCGCTCGCTTTGATCGGAGGCGTCCATTTCTCGATCTCCATCCGGATGAGCTTGGCGAGGTGCTCCGGCGTGCGCCGTTCCGGCGACGGCACCGTCAGCCCCAGCTCTCCCATCCTGCGGGTGAGCGCCGGATCGTTCAGCGCGTCGCCGACGGCGGCATTGAGCCGGCGGATGATCGGCTCCGGCGTGGCTCTGGGGAAGAACAACGCGTTCCATCCGTCGGCATCGACGTCGGCGAGGCCTTGCTCCAACGCGGTGGGCAGATGCGGCAGCACCGGGGCCCGGGCCGTGGAGAGAAGCGCGATCGGCTTCACCAGGTTGCTCTGGATCGGCGGCAGGGCGGTCGAGATCACCTCGCACATGAAGTCGATCCGGCCCGCGATCAGGTCCTGCAGGGCGGGGCCGGCGCCGCGGTAGGGCACGTGGGTGACGTTCGTGCCGATGCGATAGTTGAGCAGCAGGCAAGCGACATGGGTCGCGGAGCCGGTGCCGGCCGAGCCGTATTGCAGCCTGGCCCCGTTCGCTTTCACGTAAGCGACGAATTCGGAAATGCCATTCGCGGGGAAATCCCGGCGCGCAATGAGCACCTTGGTGTTTTCGAGCACGACGCCGACCGGCGCGAACTCGGTCTCGGAATTGTAGAGCGGCTTCTTGTAGAGCGACTGGTTGTAGGCGTGGGTTCCGCTGTTGCCGAGCACGAGCAGATAGCCGTCGGGCGCTGCCTTGGCGACGCGGTTCGAGCCGGTCATGCCGCCGGCGCCGCCCATGTTCTCGATCACGATCTGCTGGCCCAGGCGCTCGCCGATGCGCGGGGCGATGAGGCGTGCGGCGACGTCGACCGGTCCTCCCGCGGCGAAAGGAACGACCAAGGTTATCGGACGCGTCGGCCAGTCCTGCGCCAGGACGGCCCCCGGCGACGTCAGCGCACACATAGCCAGAGCAGCGAGCAACGCTCGACGCATCGTTCCCGCCCGGCGCCCGAGATACGGTGCGGAACGCATCAATCGGCGCCCGCTCCGCTCGCCCTGACCGGCGCGGCCCATTTCTCCAGCTCGCGCGGCACGAGCTTGGCCAGATATTCGGGGGTGCGGCGTTCCGGCGCCGGCACATTGAGGCCGAGGCCGAGGAGCCGCTCGCGCACCCAAGGCATGTCGAGCACGTCGCTCGTCACTTTGGCAAGGCGGCGCACGATCGGCTCGGGCGTGCCGCGGGGCAGGAAAAAGGCGTTCCAGGCGTCGGCGTCGAAACCGGCGAGGCCCTGCTCCTGGGCAGTCGCGAGGTCGGGAAGCACGGCACTGCGCTGCGGCGAGAGCAGCGCGATGGGTTTCACCGACTTGCCGCGGATGAGCGGCAGCGCGGTCGAGATGACGTCGCAGATGTAGTCGATGCGGCCGCCCATCAGATCCTGCATCGCGGGCCCGGTCCCGCGATAGGGGACGTGGGTGACTTCGATGCCGATCGCGGCATTGAGCAGCACGCACGTCATATGGGTGGCCGAGCCCGCGCCGGCCGAGCCGTATTGCATTGTCGTCTGGTTGGCCCTGGCGTAAGCGATGAATTGCGGGAGCGTGTCGGCGGGGAAGTCCTTGCGCGTGACCAGCACCTTCGAGTTCTCGACGAACACCGCGACCGGCGCGAAGTCGGCCACGGCATCGTACGGCGGCTTCTTCATGAGCAATTGACTGTAGGTGTGGGTGCCGCTGTTGCCGATCAGGAACTGGTAGCCGTCGGGCGCCGCCTTGGCGACGCGGCTCGCGCCGGTCGAGCCTCCCGCGCCGCCGATATTCTCGATGATGATCTGCTGGCCGAGCAGCTCGCTCATGGGCGGCGCCAAAATCCTCCCGACCACGTCGATCGGCCCGCCGGCGGGGAAGGGCACGATCATTGTGACGGTGCGGGTAGGCCAGTCCTCGGCATTGACCGGACCGGCGCAGGCCAGCATGGCGGCGAGCATGGCGGCGTTCAGCGTTCGCTTCATGGCTCCTCCCCGGCTTTCCTGGAGCGCGACCCGGTCAACCTGGCGCCGATTCCGTCACCCTGAGGTTCTCGCCCTCTCGGTGAGCCATCGCAAGTCGGCTATAGCCGACTTGCGAACTTAAGATCCGATCTCGGATAAAACCCGAGATCGGTGGGCGACGGCCTCGGCCGTTCATCCTTCGAGGGCCGCGGCGCAGCCAAGTTTACGCAGGCTGCGTACACTTGCCTGCGTGCGCGGCCGCCTTCAGGATGACGGAACGAAGATCTGAGCGGTCGTGCATCAATCTCATCGCGACGCGCTCTCGTGTTCTGTCCCTGACGCTTGATTCCAGTAAGCGTCGCTAGAGCGCATCCCGATTGGGTCGAATCGTGATGCGCTCTAGATTCTTCGATTTGCGCATGTTCTGTTCGGAAAACCGGTTCCCACTTTTCCGGAACATGCGCTAGCCGCATCCGTCGTCAATCCGCGCTCGCCCCGCTCGCCTTGATGGGGCCGGCCCATCGCTGGATCTCGCTCGGCACGAACTTCGTGAGATATTCCGGGGTCCGGCGTTCGGGCGCGGGGATGGTCACGCCGATGTTCTTGAACCGCTCGCGCACGGCCGGCGTGTCCACCGCCTCGTTCGAGGCCTTGGCGAGGCGCCGCACGATCTCGTCCGGCGTTCCCTTCGGAAACGAGAGCGATCCCCAGCTGCCGCAGTCGAGGCCGGGAAGCCCCAGCTCCTGCGCGGTCGGGAGATTCTCGAGCCCGGGCGCGCGGTCGAGCCCGAGCGTGGCGATCGCCTTCACCATGTCCGCGCGTATCTGCGGCAGCGCGGTCGAAATCTGCTCGGCGATGAAGTCGATGCGCCCGCCGATCAGGTCCTGCATCGCCGGCGCCGCGCCGCGATAAGGAACATGCGTGATCTTGGCGCCCATGGCGACGTCGAGCAGCACGGCGCAGACATGCATGCCGGAGCCGGCGCCGGCCGAGCCGTACTGCATCTTGCCCTGGTTGGCCTTGGCATAGGCGACGAATTCGGGCAGCGTGCTCGCGGGCAGATCCTTGCGCGTGATCAGCACCCGCGCCGAGTCCGAAAACAATGCGACGTGCTCGAAGTCGGTGACCGCATTGTAGAGCGGCTTCTTGTAGAGGGTCTGGTTGATGGCGAGAACGGCGCTGCCGGACAGCAGGACGGTATAGCCGTCGGGCGGCGCCTTCGCGGCGCGGCTGGCGCCCGTCATGCCGCCTGCCCCGCCGACGTTCTCGATCACGATCTGCTGGCCCAGGATTTCGCTCAGGCGCGCCGCGAGAATCCGTCCGATCGTGTCGACCGGACCGCCGGCCGCGTAGGGGACGATCATGGTGATCGGACGCGTTGGCCAGTCCTGCGCATTCGCCGGACCGCAGGTGCTGAACAAGAACGCGATCGCGGCGCCGACGATCGTCCTCACCATGTTTTCCTCCTTGAGGATTACGAGCGCTTGCCGCGCCTCTTTTGACGCTAAAAGGTCCCGGCGCGAAGACTTCAATCCACGCTGACGCCGGCCTTGCGGATCGGCTCCGCCCAGCGCGCGATCTCCTGCGGCAGGAACTTGGCGAGATATTCGGGCGTGCGGCGCTCGGGCGGCACGATTTCGAGGCCGAGCTCTTCCAGCCGCTTGCGGATGGCGGGATCGTCGAGGGTGTCGCTCATCGCCTTGTTGAGCTTGCGCACGATCGGCTCCGGCGTGCCCTTCGGCAAAAAGAACGCGTTCCACACGCTGGCTTCGACGCCCGGAAGGCCCTGCTCACCGGTGGTGGCCAGCTCCGGAATGATCGCCACGCGCTTCTCCGACATCACCGCGATGCCTTTGACCGTGCCTTGCTTGGCCTGCGCGGCGCCGCTCTGGATGGTGGCGCACATATAGTCGATGCGGCCGGCGATCACGTCCTGCATCACCGGACCTTCGCCGCGATAGGGAACGTGCGTGGGATTGACTCCCATCGCCAGGTTCAGCAGCAGGCAGGGAACATGCGTGCCGGAGCCGACGCCGGCCGAGCCGAATTGTACCTTGCTTTCGTTGGCTTTGACGAAGGCGACGAATTCCTTGAGATTGTTGGCCGGCAGATCCTTGCGGGCGACCAGGATACGCGGCGACTCCGACACCAGCCCGACCGGCTCGAAATCGGTCACGGCGTTGTAGAGCGGTTTCTTGTAGAGGCTCTGGTTATAGGCATGCGTGCCGGTATTGCCGATCAGGAGCGTGTAGCCGTCGGGCGCCGCCTTGGCCACACGCTGGCCGCCGGCCATGCCGGCGGCGGCGCCGACATTCTCCACCACGATCGACTGCCCGAGCAATTCGCCCATGCGCTGCGCCTGGATGCGGGCGCTGACGTCGACGCCGCCGCCGGCGGCGAAGGGAACGATCAGCGTGATCGGCCGCGTGGGCCAATCCTGCGCGGCGACAGGCGCGGCCAGCGCGATCATGGCCGCCGCGGCGGCCAACTTGGTCTTGTGCATGCGGTTCTCCTTGTCGCCCGGACACTCGCGCCCATCGCGGGTGCGATCAAGGTTTTCTTTGTCGCGCCTGGGCACCCGCCGGGTTGAGGTTCAGAGTGCCGCGATCGCCGCGCCCCCGAGCGCACAAAGGATAACGACAAGCCAGGGCGGGGTCTTCCACATGAACAGCAGCAGGAACGCTGCGCTGGCCAGCGCGAAGTCCGCCGCGCCGGTGATGCCCGCCGTCCAAACCGGATTGTAGAGCGCCGCCAGCAGCAGGCCGACCACGGCGGCATTGACGCCGGTCAGCGCGGACTGGGCCCACCGTCGCCTGCGCAGCTCGTCCCAGAACGGCAGCGCGCCGATGACCAGCAGGAACGAAGGCAGGAACACGGCGACGAGACAGAGCGAGGCGCCTGCCCATCCGTTCGGCCGCGGGCCCATGACGGCCCCGAGATAGGCGGCAAACGTGAACAGCGGCCCCGGCACCGCCTGCGCTGCGCCGTAGCCGGCGAGAAACGCGTCGTTCGTGACCCAGCCCGGCGGCACCACCGAGGCCTGCAGCAGGGGCAGCACGACGTGTCCGCCGCCGAACACGAGCGACCCCGCGCGGTAGAAAGCCTCGAACACCGCCAGGCCTTGGCTCGGAACCGCAGCCGCCAGCAACGGAAGGCCCACCAGCAGCGCGAAGAATAGGACGAGCGCAAGCGCACCGGCTGTCCGGCTGACCGAATGTGGCAACGCGACATGATCGGTAGGCGGTGCGCCGCGAAACAGGACGAGCCCGGCCACGCCGCCGAGAACGATCGCGCCGATTTGTCCCCACGCAGTCGGGGTCGCCAGCACCAGCGCGGCCGCGACCACGGCGAGCGTCGCGCGCTCGCGATCGGGCGCCAGCGATCGCATCATCGCGAGCACCGCCTGCGCCACCACCGCGACCGCAACGACCTTGAGGCCATGCAGCCAGCCGCGGTCCAACGCGCCGCCGAGCGCCTCGACACCGTAGGCGAAGAGGACGAGGGCAATCGCGGACGGCAAGGTGAACCCGACCCACGCCGCGAGCGAGCCGAGAAAGCCGGCGCGCGACAGACCGATCGCGATGCCCACTTGGCTCGACGCCGGCCCCGGCAGGAACTGGCAAAGCGCGACGAGATCGGCGTAGGTCTTTTCCGCGAGCCACCCGCGCCGTACGACGAACTCGTCATGAAAGTAGCCGAGGTGCGCGATCGGGCCGCCGAAGCTCGTGAGCCCGAGCCGGAGGAAGACGAGCAGGACTTCCCACCCCGAACCGCGTTGGGCGGTTGAAGCTGCGGTGCCCACTATCATGGCTGGCCTTTCGTCTCTGATCGCTGTCTACTCGATGGGCAGTTCACCGAAGCCGGCAATGTCGGGTCGCAGGTGATAGGTCACGGCGGCCCGGTCGCGATCCGGATCTGAGGGATTTCCAGACGGTGCACGCGGTCCGCCCGGAGACGACGCTACCGCGGCTGCTCCGCGGCCGGCTGCTGTGAGGCAGGCTCCGCCTTCGGCTCGCTCGGGTGGATTATTCGGGACAGGACGGCTTTGATTTTGCGCAAGCTGAGCGCCCAGAGCGAGCGCGGCTCGTCCGCGTCGGCGGCGGTTGCCGTTGCGGAATCCGCGGGCGGCGCCTTTTCGCTCGGCGTCGGCAGGGCCGCGGCAGGCGTCTTCTCCAGCGGTGTCGCCGGCTGCGCCGCCGTGGTCGTTTGCGCCGCCGTGGTCGTTTGCCCGGCTGTCGTGTTGTTGTCGCTGGGCGGCGCCGCCCCCGTGCTCGCTGGTGGCGGCGTATCCAAATTGCCAAGGATGATCGGCGGGCCGCCCTTGCCGCCGCCGATGACCACCACCTTGGCATTGCCGGATTGCGCGAGCTGAAGCGTCGCTTCGATGCCGCGCCAGCGCAGATAGGAATCCGAGATGCCTTGGCTGACGGTCTGCTGGAATGCGTGGATGCCTTCCGCCTCGATCTTCTTGCGCTCGGACTTGCGCTTTTCGCGCTCGACGCGAAATTTATATTCCTCGGCAACGTAATACTGCTCGATCTTGCGATTGATGGCGTTGACCACGAGCGTGGGCAGCTCGATGCCGTACACGAGCGTGTCGTAGAGAACGAAGGTGTCCCTCATCGAGACGCGGTATTGCTCATCGCCTTCGCGTTCCATCATCTTCTCGCTCAGCCTGTTCTCCACGAGGCTGCGGATCTTGTCCTGGATTTCCTGGCGTGCGGTCGAATAGACCTGCTCGGCGGTGTATTGCGCGATGACCTCGCGCGTCAGGCTGCCGAATCCGGGCAGCCCCAGCAGTTGCAGGTAATCCGGCCCGACCGCCTGGTGCAGCACCGGGATGGCGTCGCGTTGCAGCCGAAACCGGAAGTTCATGGTGGCACTCAGGCTCACGCCGTCGCTGGAAATGGCATTGAAGGTCTGGGTAACGGATTGCAGCCGCAGGTCGTAGATGAACAGCTCGTTCCAAGGCAAGATGAGGTGGAGGCCTTCGTCCTTCAGCTGGCGCGGATCGAGCACGGTGCCGCCGCCGAAGCGCTTCCACAGCACTCCGACATGGCCGCTGGGAACCGTGACCGCCATGTAGGGATAGAGCACGACCGCCACGAGCGTGGCGACCATCAAATAGATCACCACGGCGGGGAGGTGGCGGTCGATGAAGCGTCGCCACCTGGATCTTGTCGTTGTCGAGGGCGGCGTCCCGTCCAGTGACAAAGGGAACAGTTTCATCCCGCAAGCTCAGTTAGGCGTATTTGAACAGCGCCACGAACCGAAATCCTGATGATCGGCCGAACCATCGACGAGCCGCCGGCCGCAAGTTGACGGCGGGTCAACATCCCGTATCCTCCGCCGACATCGTCCGCTTGCGCGAAGGCCGGATATCGGAGCGCGCCGCTCCCGCGCGACGGGAGTCATCGGCCGGTGGCGCGGGACAAAAGCGGATCCGAGCGCCTGCTGCCGAGTTCCTCATGAAATTTGGTCCTCTTCTAGCCAGGCACGGCCATGATATCGATATTCCATATCGAATGACATGGCCTATTCGAGACCATCGCGTGAAAGCGCGGCAGGGATGATTTGAACCGGCCCACTCAGCTCCGACCCTTCATGGTCCGAGGAGAAGTTCTTTATGGCTGAACCGGCGAGACAGCGGTACTTTGCCGGGCTCTCGAGGAACACGTTCCTCCTGGCATGCGCCAGCTTGTTCGCCGATATTTCGACCGAAATGCTCTACCCGGTCCTGCCGGTTTTTCTGACGCAAGTATTGAGCGCGAGCGGGAGTGTCGTCGGCCTCATCGACGGCGTTGCCCAGGCGACGCAGAACATCGTGCAGGGCTTTTCCGGCTGGTTGTCGGACAAGCTGCGCAAGCGCAAGCCGATCGCGCTCGCCGGGTATCTCCTGGCGGCGATCGCCAAGCCGCTGATGGGAATGTCGACCTCCTGGCAAGGCGTGCTGGGCGGGCGTTTCCTGGACCGGCTCGGCGCCGGCGCTCGCTCCGCTCCCCGCGACGCGCTCGTCGCGTCTTCGACGGACGAGGAACATCGCGGCAAGGCATTCGGCCTGGAGGGAGCTGGAGATAATCTCGGAGCGTTTCTGGGGCCGCTGCTGGCCGTAGGCCTGCTCATGTCCTTGCAGGTGGATATGCGCGTCATTTTCTACCTGGCGCTCGTCCCCGGGCTTCTCGCCGTGCTCATGATCGTGCCGGTGACGGAAGAGCCCGTGGCGGTCGCGGCAAAGTCCAAGCTCGACGTCAACTTGCGGCAATTTCCCAAGATCTATTGGAAATATCTGGGCGTGACCGCGTTGTTCGGGATCGGCAATTCCAGCAATGCGTTTCTGATTCTGCAGACGCAGGACGTCGGCGCCTCGCTGGAGACGACCATCCTCATCTACGCCGCCTTCAATTTGGTGGCCGCACTGATCTCGTACCCCGCGGGATTTCTGTCCGACAGGTGGGGACGAAAGAACATCCTGCTCGCATCGTTCATGATCTTCTTCATCGCTTATCTGGGATTTGCGTTGACGACGGATGTGCTCCTGATCGCGGCTCTGTTCGTTTTCTACGGCTTGTACCAAGGGATATTCCGCTCCGTCGGGAAGGCCTTGGCCAGCGATTTCGTGCCCGAGCACCTGCGCGCCAGCGGGGTCGGCTGGTACAACACCACCATCGGCCTGCTTGGTCTGGCGGCGAGCATCGCCGCCGGCCTGCTGTGGGATCGTGTCGGCCACGGCGCCGTCTTTCTCTATGGTGCGGTGTTCGCCGTGGTGGGCAGCGTTGCGCTGCTCGTGATGATTCCGGCGAACCGAGGCACTCCAGGCCGCCAAGGCACTGCCGTAACGGGCGCGTAAGGCGCCACGGCCGAGCAGCGCATGGCGGTGAGGCCCCGTCTCAGCGTCGCCCGAACAGCCGTTCGATGTCGCCGAGTTCTCAATTCCACGTAGGTCGGCCGGCCGTGATTGCACTGGCCGGAATTGGGCGTCGCCTCCATCTCGCGCAACAGCGCGTTCATCTCGTCGCCCTTGAGGCGGCGGCCCGCGCGCACCGAGCCGTGGCACGCCATGGTCGCGGCGACATGCATCAGGCGCCGCTCGAGCGGGAGCGCCTCGTCCCATTCCGCCACGTGCTCGGCGAGGTCGCGCACCAGCGCCCGGGCATCGATCTCGCCCAGGAGCGAGGGAGTCTCGCGCACTGCGACCGCGCCCGGCCCGAACGGCTCGATGACGAGGCCGTAGCGCGCAAGCTCGCCGGCGCGCGCCAGCAGCCGCTCGACATCGGCCTCGTCGAGCTCGGCGATCTCGGGGATCAGCAGGATCTGGCGCGCGATGCCCGATCGTTCGAGCGCGGCCTTCAGCCGCTCGTAGACGATGCGCTCGTGGGCGGCGTGCTGGTCGACGATCACGATGCCGTCCCGGGTCTGCGCCACGATATAGGTCTCGTGCACTTGCGCGCGGGCGGCGCCGAGCGGCCGGTCGAGGAGATCAGGCGCGGCCTCGACCAGCTCGACTCGGGCGTCGGCGGAAGGGGCGCCGACGTCGAACGCCGCTTGCGCCGCCTCCGCCAGGCCGAGCGCGGCGCCGCCGCGCGGCGGCGTCGCAAAGCCCGGCGCATCGGCGGGCCGCGACGGCGAGCGCCGCCAGTCCCAGGGGCGGCCCGCGGCGCCGCCCCCGCTGCCGCGCCACGGCGTCGCCGCCGGACGCAGCGCGGCGACGGTGGCGCTGCCGCCGGTGGTGGCAGCGCGGCGGCCTTCGCGCGCCAGCGCCTCCTGCAGCGCGCGGATGAGCAGGCTGCGGACGAGCCCGGGATCGCGGAAGCGCACCTCGGCCTTGGCCGGATGCACGTTGACGTCGACCTCGCGCGGATCGAGCGTGACGAACAGCGCGACGATGGGATGGCGGTCGCGCGGCAGATAATCGGCATAGGCGGCGCGCACCACGCCGATCAACAGCTTGTCACGCACCGGCCGGCCGTTGACGAAGAGATACTGGCCGAGCGAATTGGCGCGGGTGAGCGTCGGCAGCGCGGCAAAGCCCGCGATCGCGAGCCCTTCGCGTCCGCCGCTTACCTCCACCGCATTGGCGCGGAACTCGGCGCCGAGAATGTCCGCGAGGCGCGCCAGCCGGCCCGGCGGGCCGGGGAGCGCCGCCGCCCAGGTCGTAGGCTTGCGCTCCTCGCCCGCGAGCGTGAAGGCGACGTCGGGTCTGCTCATCGCCAGCCGTCGCACCACCTCGCGGATCGCTTCGCCCTCGCTGCGGTCGCTCTTGAGGAATTTGAGCCGCGCCGGCGTCGCGTAGAAGAGGTCGCGCACATCGACGCGGGTGCCTTCGCCGAGTGCCGCGGGCTTCACCTGCGTCTTGTCGCCGCCATTGACCGCGATCTCCCAGGCGTGCGGCTCGCCCGCGCGGCGCGTCGCGATGGTCAGATGGGCGACCGCGCCGATCGAGGGCAGCGCCTCGCCGCGAAAGCCGAGCGTGCGGATATCGAGCAGATCGTCATCGGGCAGCTTCGAGGTGGCGTGGCGCTCCACCGCCAGCGCGAGATCCGCGCGCGTCATGCCGGTGCCGTCGTCGCTGACGCGGATCAGCCGGCGACCGCCGCCGTCGGTCACGATCTCGATGCGCGTTGCGCCGGCGTCGAGCGCGTTTTCCACGAGCTCCTTGACCACGCTCGCGGGACGCTCGACCACCTCGCCCGCGGCGATGCGGTTGACCATGCCTTCGGGGAGCTGGCGGACGGGCATCAATGGTCCTCGAGACCGAATTCGAGCGATGACGAATGTCGAGCTTACACCGCCGCGGCGTCACGCGCTGTGAGCTATTCATCGCCGTCCCGAGGTGCGAGCACCCTAGGCACGCTTACGCAGCCTGTGCAAGCTTGGCTGCGTGCGAGCCTCGAAGGATGAAGGCATGGGTCGCGCCCACCGATCTTGGGTTTACCCCGAGATCGGAATCTTGAGGGCGCAAGAGGGCGCAAGTCGGCTGTAGCCGACTTGCGGTCTCTCCTCGTCGTTCGGCCGCCTCAGGGTGACGGCCACGCGCGGCGGTGACGGCCACAATTCCCGCGCATCGTGTCATGGGATGCAGTCGGAAGCGCGCCGAGAAACATGCGATTTCGCGATGAGAACGGTTCACTCTTGGTCAACGGCGCGGCCGATGCCGCGGCCGTACCGTTGTTGTTCGAAGCACCGACGCCCCGCTCACTTTCCGCTACGGAATGGGTTGCTGAATTGCCCCCCAGGAGCATGCCAGTAATTCCATCCGGACACTCCTTGGTTAGGGGGCGGCGGGGAGTGGGAAGCCCGATTCGGACACAAGAGTAATTGGCCACTGCCGCCGCATTCCTCGCAAATGAAATACCAAGACCCGGCCGTTCCGCCGCATGACCAGCATGCCTCGCAACCCAGCGGCGCGCCGCACTTGGGACAGGGGTCGCCGTCTCGGGCTGCGTTGTTTGCTGGCATTGCCGTCTCGGCCGCAAGAGTGAAGGGATCGGCAGATGTGTAATCATTGCATATGCACACAGCCTCGTGTGCGAGCTATGTCACACAGCTCCCATCGCTCAGTGCAAAAGGGGTGGCTTGCCGGCGCGGATGGCTCGTCGGGCAAGGGCTTGATTATTCACTGTCCCTACGGAGATCGCCGTGCGTCCGGTCGAGATTTTAGAAAATCAAGGACGGAAAATCCGGCTCAAGCGGTAACGCAGGACTCTCTTTTTACCGCGTAGCAACAAGGTCGAGCATCTCACCACCGGCTCCGGTAGCCTCGCTGTCCGGACAAGCGCCAGCAAGCGCAGCACCGTAGAGAGCCATTGGTAGCTGCCTCGGACGGCCCCGATTAATCGGATCAGCCGCCGTCCTTATGTGCTACTGTCACGGCGCGACCCGTGGGTTTGCCATGACGACGATTGCAGAGTGGCTAGCTTCGATCAACCTGGGAGAGTACGCCCAACGCTTCGCCGAGAACGCCATTGACCTCTCGGTCGTTCGCGATCTGACGGAACAGGACCTCAACGACCTCGGCGTCCTGCTGGGGCATCGCCGCAAGATGCTGCGTGCCATCGCGGCGCTTAATGGGGCCGCTCGTGCACCGGCCAAAACCGCGGCCGAACGGGTGCCGCTGGACGACTTCGAGCGACGCCACCTAACGGTGATGTTTTGCGATCTGGTCGGCTCGGCTGCCCTTTCGGCACGGCTGGACCCGGAAGACATGTGGGGGGTGATCTCGTCCTATCACACCTGCATCGACGACGTCATCGGGCGCTACCAGGGCATGGTCGCCCGATATATGCGCGACGGCGTGCTCGCCTATTTCGGCTATCCACGCGCGCAAGAGGATGACGCCGAACAGGCAGTGCGCGCCGCCCTCGCGCTCGTCGATGCGGTGGCGAATTTCCGCACCCGTTTCGACGCCGCGCTGCAGGTTCGCGTTGGCATTGCGACAGGTACTGTCGTTGTGACCGAACTCCTCATTGACGAAACCCCGGCGGAGCAGGCCGTCGTCGGTGAGACGCCGAACCTCGCCGCGCGTCTGCAAACGCTGGCGGAGCCGGGGACGGTGTTGATCTGCCCGAGCACCCGCCGGCTCACTGGGGGGCACTTCGATTACCGCGATCTCGGCCCTGTCGCGCTGAAAGGCTGGGCGGAGCGGGTACCGGTCTGGCAGGTGCTGGGGACGAGCCGCGTGCAGGGCCGCTTCGAGGCGAGGCACAAGGCCGAGCTGCCGCCGCTGTTCGGGCGCGAAGAGGAGATAGAGCTGCTGTTGCGCCGATGGCGGCACGCCACGCAGGGAGAAGGCCGAGTGGTGGTGCTTACCGGGGAGCCGGGTATCGGCAAGTCGCACATCGCGCTTGCGCTTGGCGAGCGGCTCCAGGGTGAACCGCACGTCACGTTGCGTTATTTCAGTTCGGCACATCATACCAACAGCGCTCTCTTCCCATATATAGGCCAGCTCGAACGCGCCGCGGGGTTTGAGCGCGGTGACTTCTCCTGCGGACAAGCTGTCCAAGCTCGACGCCCTGGTTGCGCAAACCACGGCGGACCCGGAACACGTGGCGGTTCTGGCCAGCCTGTTCGCATTGCCGGCCAGCGATCGCTACCGACTGCCCGAGCTGACTCCGCAGAAACGCAAGGAGAAGACGCTGACGGCATTATTGGCTCAGCTCGATGCGTTGGCGGCGCGGCAGCCGGTTTTCATGATTTTCGAAGATATCCATTGGATCGACCCGACCTCGCTGGAACTGCTCACCACCGCAGTGGAACGCGTGCCGCAGCTTCCGGTCCTGCTGCTCGTCACTGCCAGGCCCGAATTCACGCCGCCTTGGCCGAGTTACCCGCATACGGCGACGATCCTGCTCACGCGCCTTGGCCGACGCGACGGCGCGGCACTGGTCGAGCGGGTGACGGGTGGCAAGAGGCTGCCGAAGGAGGTGACGGACGAGATTCTCGCCCGCACCGATGGCGTGCCTTTGTTCATCGAGGAGCTGACCAAGACCATGCTGGAAAGCGGGCTGTTGCAGGAACGGGATGGACATTACGTCCTCGAGCATCCGCTGCCGTCGATGGCGATCCCGACAACGTTGCACGCATCGCTCACGGCGCGCCTCGATCGGTTGGCGTCGGTGCGGGAAGTGGCACAGATCGGCGCCGTCGCCGGCCGCGACTTCCACTACGAATTGCTGAACGCCGCCGCCGGGTTGCCGAGGGAGAGGCTGGAAGAGGCGCTTGATCAGCTGGTGCGATCGGAATTGATTTTCCGCCGGGGCGAGATTCCACATGCGATCTATACCTTCAAGCACGCGCTGGTACGGGACGCCGCATATGCCGGCCTCCTGAAAAGCCGACGCGGGCATCTGCACGCCGCCATTGCGAACGCGCTTGAGCAACAGTTCCCTGAGGTCGTGCAAACTCAGCCCGAAACCCTGGCACACCATCTCACGGAAGCCGGACTGAGCGAAAAAGCGGTCGGGTACTGGCTGCAGGCCGGCAAGAACGCGGCCCAGCGCTCGGCCAACATCGAGGCCATCGCACACCTGCAGCGCGGCATCGAGGTGACGGGACGCTTGCCGGCCGGCGAGGCCAAGGACAAATCCGAGCTTGATTTCCAGCTGGTCCTGGGGCCGTGCCTCATCGCCACGCAGGGGCCGGCCGCGAGCAGGGCCGTGGCGACGTTCGCCCGTGCTCGTGAGCTGTGCGAGCGGCTCGGACAGCCGCCGGAATACCTTCAGGTGATGTTCTGGCTGGCGACGGTGAGCGTCGTGCGGGGCGAGTTGCCGCAGGCCCTCGATGCTATCGCGGGCTTACCGAGTGCCGCCGAAGCGCGCGGCAATCGGCCGGCATTGATCAATGGGATACGAGGGCAAGCGATGATTCTCATGTTCATGGGACGCATCGTTGAGGCCCGCGAGACGCTCGAACGCGCCGCCGAGGTGTTCAGAACCAGTCAGGACGCCGACAGAATGGCTGCTCGTGCGGCCGGCCAGGACGCTGGAGTGTCCATGCAGATTCTCATGGCGTGGGTGTCGTGGCTTCTCGGTCGAGCCGACGATGCGGTTTCCCGAATGGCGGGCGCACTTGAACGCGCCGACACGGTTCAGCATGCGCATACATACGCTTACGCTTGGTATTATGCCTCGGTTCTCCACGCCCTGCGCGGCGAGCCGGCAATCGCCCAAGGCTACGCGGAGCGCTGTCTCGCCATATCCGAGCAACATGGATTCAGCCAGTGGCTCGGCCTCTCGCGCGCGATCCGGGGCATCTGCGCGACCATGCTGGATGCCGCGGCCGGCCGCCTCGACGAGGTCAAGGCCGCGCTGGATGAGTATCAACGCGCGGGTTATCAGCTCGGCGTCACAGTGCACTTCGCGCTGCTGTGTCCGGCCTTGCTGCTCCGCAACGAACCCGACGCCGCGCTGGAAGTAATCGATCACGGGCTCTCGATCGTCAGCCACAACAGCGAACGGTTTTTCGAGGCCGAACTCTATCGATTAAAGGCACGCGCGCTGCTCATGCGCGGCGCAGCGGAAGCCGAGGCCGAGGCCTTGCTCGACCGGGCGTTGCGAACGGCCCGCAGCCAACAGGCGCGGTCGCTCGAGCTCCGCGCGGCGACCGACCTCGCCAGTCTTTGGATGACACAGGGCAAGCATGCCGAGGCGCGCGACGTTCTCGAACCCGTCTACAGCGGCTTCAGCGAGGGCTTGGATACGCGGGACCTCCGGGACGCCAATGCCCTGCTCGTCCAGTTGCGATGAGCCATTCTCTTCTTGTTTTTCCTCATTGCTGTTTTTTTGCTTCTGATGGCAATATTTCGAGTTTATTTGGATCTTTACCTTTTTTCGTCAGGGCGTCGTATCGCTGGCATGCTTGGTGCGCCGCCTCACGACCTTGGCCGCGTCCATTCTCGAGATTGGCGTGCGACCACTCGAAATTGATGTTCCTCTCGACCTGGATCTCGATGATGGTGCCTGTCCACCTGCCGGCTTCCTTGACGTGATATTTGAACAGCTTGACATCATCTTCGCCGACGGTTGCTGCGAACAGCTCACAGAGGTTTGCCGTCGAATCAAGAATGTTCTTGGGTGGACGAATTTGGTCGGCATCGACGATTCGGCTGATCCATATCTCGTCGAGATCAGGATGGTCTTCCAGCAATTTTTCGAAATTGACCGTGTCGACGAGGGCCCCCTCGCAATAGATATCGCCGTCGATCTGTACGGTTTGTTCGATCAACGGCAGTGCCGAGCAGGCGCACAAGCTTGCGGGGGTAATACGCTTGTACCTGTCCTCCGCGGGGTCTCGATTGGAGAATAATTCAAGTTTTTGTCTCGAGAGGTTCCACGCGTTGTGAAAGATGTACGGTTTCCCGGGCTCACTGAGTTTTTCGAACCTGATGTCCTTCAAGAACCTGCTGTCCGGATAGAGAAGCTTGGTCCGGCCGTTGATCTTGGACTTGTAGACCATGGCGGTCAGAAAGCGTGTTGCCGGGTGCACCGCCAGGACGTGATTGAGGGTCCAGCGATTGAAATCTCCCTCGCTGAAGTTCCTCCAATTCCTGCGATCGCCCAGCCAGGACAGGGTGTGTACGAACGAATCCATGATTTTTCGCGGCACGAATGCATTTCGGTAATTCTGCGGCTCGAGCAGAAAATCCTGCATGGCCTCGGCGTAGCCGAACCAATCGGGTGAAAATATCGTGTTGGTAGGAAAGCTCTTGAAAGACTTGTCATCGCGAAACACTTCGTGGAAGAATTTGTTGATCGCTTCGAGCCCTCTGCCCTTCGGTGCCTGGTTGTAGACGATCCCGACCCATGCACCGATGCACGAGAGCGCCCAAACCGAGGATTCACTATCGAATGTTATTCCGCGTTCTTTCAGCCCCTCCAAGACGCCGATGTGCAATCCTGCCGCCGGTCCGCCGCCCGCGAGGCAAATCGCTCTCTTCGGCCCTGCCGGTTCCGCGGCCGGCGCCTTTTTCGCACTTTCCTTGAGCTCCTCGATGGCAGCGATCAGCCCGGCGGGGTCCCTCGCTGCCCATTCCTTCAGGCTCTCGATAGCCGCTGCCACCTTCGCCTGGTCGGGCGTGCTCTGCGCGTAAGTTTCGTTGCCCTTGCCGCTCGTCGTGCCATCGCGCGGACCCATGCGACCCTCCCATGCTCCATACGGCGGATCAGTCTTCGCTCGGAAGCTCCATGGCCGCGTACTATCGCAATGCACGTGCGTCCACCCCCGGCTGCCGCTGCATCCGGCGGGTCATCCTGCGATCGCTAGCGCCATTTCCCGCAACCTTCATGCTATTCCGCCGAGTGGCCGGGTCAACTGCCCTGATCGGACGCATCCGGCGAAAAAAAGGCCGAGCCAAAGCCGTCACCATGCGACCTCGCCAACCGGGTCGCACGCCGATCCAGGGCGGGCCTGCAGCTCTCGATTGATGACGTCGTGGATGAACGTCATGTCGTCCACGACCGCGAAATGGGCGCCCTCCCGGATATGGACCTGCAGACGCGAATTGGTGAAACGTCCCCAGCCCAACGCGTGCCTGCGCGACACATACCGATCGCCTTTCGCCGCGAAACACGTGATCGGGATTTCCCAAGGCGCTTCGCGCACGAATTCGTAGTCGGTCGCCATCCGAAATTCCGCGCGGACGACCGGCAACATCAGCTGCCGCAAGTCAGGATCGTTGAGAAGCTGTTCTGTTGCCCGAACGTTGAAATGGCGAATGAGGTCTGCGAACACATCGTCGGGCTGTGCGTAGGCCGGCAGACTGATGCGGAATTCCGCCAGCTTCAGCAAGTCATGCATCACGCGTTCTTCGAACGGACCCTGGTCGCTGATGCGGTCGGGCGGCCGTGCGCCCGAGGCGAACAGGTGCTGCGGGCGCAACGTGGTCGTATGAATGAGCCGGCGCGCGGTCTCATACATGGTCAGGGCGCCCAGGCAATGGCCGAAGAACGCGAACGGCCGGTCCAGCAGGTTCCCCATCTCGGAAACGACCTGATCGACGAACTCATTCATGTCGGCGATCGGCGTCTCGGTGATGCGGCCGAGACGGCCGGGCGGCTCGATTGCGACCACCTCGATCGTTGGATCGATGAACTGCGCCCAGTTTCGATAAACAGCGGAGCCTCCGCCGGCGAACGGAAAGCAGAACAGCCGAAGTCTGGGAGCCGCTCGCGGGCCGACTACGATGAGCCAACGGCCAGCCGAAGCCTTGGGCTCGATCACGATCGGTTGCGGCCGGCCTTCATCGGGGGCGATCGGGTCCGGGGCGATCGGCCAACAGTCGGCGGAATGCTCAGGCCCGACCACAATGGGTTGCGGCCGGATTCTATTGTCGGCCGTCTCGTCCATATGTTCGGGCTGCAGCATGATCGGCCGGGGCACGGCTTCGTCGTTGCTGAACGCCAGCTCCGGCAGGAGCTCATGGACGAGCTCATCGATGCTGGGACCCTGAATCAAGATTACGGTCGAGACCTTGATCCCGAGCGCGGCTTCCAGCCGGTTTACCAGCTTCACCGACATCAGCGAATCGAGTCCGTATTCGCGAAGCGGGCGAGCCGTATCGATCGTTTCGGTGATCCCCAATGTCTGCGCCGCCTCCTGGCGGACAAACCCCAGCAGCAATTCGCGACGTTTTGCCTCGGGCGCGTCTCTCAGCCGGGACCTTATGGCGGCCGCGTCCGCGCCGCGCCCTGCGCCCGCGACCCCCGGGCCGGCTTCTGCCGTCCGGTCTCCCGAGGCCGGCGTTCCGGTGGCGGCGGGTGGTCGCAATGCTTGCGGCGACAACGGCTTCAGCGACAATCCTTCGATCGCGGCTGCGAACCGGCCGTCCTCCTGGTGGATGGCAATATCGACGGTGAGAATGTCGCGGTCGCCGTTTCCCGGCTGCCGGCGCACGCCATGCACCCAGACCTCCCGAGCGCGGACGCCAGCGCAGCGGAAACGCTCGACGCCGACCGGCAGATAGGTGCGCCGCGGCTCTTCCGTCGCTTGTTTGAAATCGCCATAGATGTCGGCCAGCGCCGGATAGAGATGCAGGCAGGCATCGAGCAGCGCCGGATGCAGCCCGGACTGGCCGTCAACGGAAAGATGCGGAGGCAGCCGAACGCGCGTCAGGACCTCGCCGGTGCCCCGCTGCAGCATCTCGATGGCGCGAAACGATGCGCCATATTCCAACCCCAGGGCGCGCAAGGTCTCGTAATAGCGGTCGACCGGGATCGAGCCGCTGCAGCGCCGTCTGACGCGTTCGAGCTCGAACGGGACGGTCGAGGCGCTGCGCGCCACGCCCTCCTTGCGCGCCACACCGACCATATGTGTTCGCCAGGTATCAGCGTCGTTCGCGCCGACGCTGGCGAAGCGAAACTCGGCCGTCGAATCGTCCAGCGGCGTGAGGATCGATTGCACGATCCGCTCGCCGTTCTCCGGTAAGACCATTGCTTCGCGATATTGCAGATTGGCGATTTCGACTGCGTCGGACCCGAAATACTGGCGCGCGGCGTCTCGCAAAGCCGCCAGGCCGACCGTGGTCGGCAGCACCGGCATGCCATAGATGCGATGATCGTCGAGATAGGCGAAGCGTTGCAAGCTGTAGATGCTCTCGAATTGGGCATCCGGCAATGCCGAGCGCAGGCGCATGCCGGTCAATCCGTCGGAAAGAGGCTCTCTCGATCGCGCCCTCGCATCGGCTTCGATCCAGAAGCGGCGGTGCTCGAAAGGATAGGTCGGGAGTGACACGCGACGGCGCGGGTATGGTCGATTGAATCCGTCCCAATCGACGTCATAGCCGCGGCGGTAAAGCCCGCCAAGGCTCGCCAGGATCTCGCTCGGCTCGCCTCGCTTGCCGAGCGAGCCGAGCCATGCGCGCCCGTTTTCCTTCAGACATTGCTGCCCAAGCGCAAGCAAGGTGTTGCCCGGCCCGATTTCGACGAAGTCTGAAACGCCGGTCTGCACCAGTGCCTGCATTGCATCGGCGAAACGCACGGTATTGAGCGCGTGGTCGCACCAGTATCTCGCGTCCGGTGGTTGCTGCATCGGCGCCGCCGACACGGTCGAGATCCACGGAATTTTCGGCGGCTGGCCTTGTACGGCAGCTGCGATACGACCCAACTCATCGGCGGCCGCGCGCATCGATGGCGAGTGGAAGGCGTGGGAAACAGTCAGCAATTGGCATCGAATGCGGAGGTCTTCAAAACGCGCGATCAGAGCCGCGACGGCGTCACGGGCGCCCGAGACAACCGTGTTCTGCGGCCCGTTCAGCGCGGCGATCGCAACGTCCGCGCGGCCGCATTGCTCGATTGCCGCCGCCACGGCCGCTTCGTCGGAGAAAACGGCGGCCATGGCGCCGTCCCGCGGCAGAGCCTGCATGACACGCGCGCGCTCTGCGATGAGCCCAAGCACTTGCTCCAGCGTGTACGCGCCGGCGCAATAGGCGGCCGCAAACTCGCCGACGCTATGTCCCAGGACGACGTCGGGAACGATACCCCACGACCGCCACAACGCGACGAGGCCGGCCTGTACCGCGAACAGCGCCGGCTGCGTGTAGGCGGTTTCGTCGATCAGATTCGAATCGATGCGTTCGCAAAGGAGTACGTCTCTGAGCGGCCGGCCGAGACGGTTGTCCACGATCTCGGCGCAGCGATCGACTTCCTCGCGGTACACTGGCTGATGGCGATAGAGGTCCGCGCCCATTCGCGCGTATTGCGACGCCTGCCCAGAGAACAGAAACGCAAGGCGGCGCTCTCCGGTCGGTTGAAGAGCGGCGCCGTTGGCGGTTTCCGCGGCGAGCGCCTCCCGCAACCGTTCCCGCGAGTCCACGACCGTGGCAAAACGCACGGGAAAATGCATTCGGCCGCTGGTGCTGGTAAAGCAAATGTCGGGCAGCGGCGCTTGCTCATGGGCAAGCCACCTGAGGTGACGCTCGATCGATGCGCGCAATGCCGCCTCGGTCCTCGCCGACAGCGTGAACAAGTCCAGCTCCGGCTCACCCTCCATCCCCGTCGTCGCCGGTGGTTCTTCGAGCACAACAAAGGCATTCGTACCGCCGAGACCGAGCGAATTCACCGCGGCGAGCCGGGGACGGTCACCCGTGGGCCAGTCGCGGCACTGCGTATTGACGAAGAACGGACTGGCGGCGAAGTCGATCTTGGGATTGGGGTTCCGGAAGTTGAGGCTGGGCGGGATTTTTCCGTTCTTCAACGCCAGCGCGGTTTTGATCAGCGCCGCCAGCCCGGCTGTCTGTTCCAGGTGCCCAATGTTGGTCTTCACCGAGCCGATGGCGCAGAAGCCGCACCGGTCGGTTCTGGTGCGGAACGCGCGGGTCAATGCCTCGATCTCCAGCGGATCACCGACGATCGTTCCCGTTCCGTGGCACTCGACGTAGGAAATGTCGTCCGGCGACACGTCGGCTATGAGCAAAGCCTCGAGCATCGCGCGCGCCTGGCCGGCGGCGCTCGAGGCCGTATAGCTCACCTTGTCGGCGCCATCATTGTTGATCGCCGATCCTCTGACGATTGCGTAGATGTGGTCGCCGTCGGCGACGGCGGCGGCCAGATCCTTGAGCAGGACGGCGCCGACGCCGCTGCCGAAGATCGTGCCCTGCGCCTCGGCGTCGAAGGCGCGGCAATGTCCGTCGGGCGACAGGATGCCGCCCCTCACGCTCGTATAGCCGACGCCCTGGGGCACGCGCACGGCAGCGGCTCCCGCCAGTGCCATCTCGCATTCGCCTGCAAGAATGGCCTGGCAGGCGAGATGCACGGCGACCAGCGACGTCGAGCAGGCGGTCTGCACGTTGATACTTGGGCCGCTAAGATTGAGTTTGTAGGAAATCCGGGTACTGGCAAAATCCTTGTCGTTGCCGAGGTGTGCGAGGTCGCCCGTATAGCCCGGCAGGTCCGCGCTGAATGGCAGTCGATCGACCAGATAGCTGCTCACCACTCCGCCCAATCCCGTGAAAACGCCGATCGGCTTGGCCGAGCTTCCAAGCGGCTGTCCGGCGTCCTCGAAGGTCTCCCATGCCACCTCCAGAAGCAGGCGCTGCTGCGGATCCATGAGCCGCGCTTCCTCCGGCGAATATTCGAAGAAGGCGGCATCGAACTGGTCGATGTCGGGCAGCAACGAGGCGGCTTTTACGTACGACGGGTTGCGCAACAGCTCGCCAGATACCCCCGCCGCGAGGAGATCCTCGTTGCTCAGGGCACTGATCGATTCCACACCCTCGCGCAGGTTTTGCCAAAAGGCGCGGTGGTCTGCAGCGCCGGGAAAACGGCAGGCGATACCGACAATCGCAACACCTGCGGGACTATTCCCGGCCATCTCTCCGCTCTCTCCGTGCCCGCCTGGTCTGAGCTCGCTTGGTTGCTGCCGCGATCGCGTCGTCCTTTCCGCCGCGCTGGAACTCGGGAAAGAACGCCTGCTGATAGGCCCGCACGAGGTCGGCCACCGACCGCACGCTGGTGATCGAAACGAGCTTGGCAAAGGGGTCCACACCGAGCTCCGCTTCCAGTTCCGCCACGAGAAATGCCAGGTCGAGCGAGCTGAGGCCGAGCGTGGCGCTGAGCTTTTCGGCGCCGGAGAGGCGGCCGACCTCACCTGCGCGCTCGGCCAGGACCGCGCGGATTTTGTCATGCACGATCGATTCGATTTGCGCGGCCGTCGGCGCCGTCAGCATGTGATGCCTCCATCCACCACAAGGGTCTGTCCGGTGATGAAGGACGCCTGGTCTGAGGTCAGGAAGTGGACGGCGTTCGCGACCTCGTCGATGCGCGCGAGCCGACCCAGCGGCGTGCGCCGGGCGATGCGCTGCTTCTGCTCCTTGGCCATGTCACCGACCATGGCGCTGTCGAAATAGCCCGGAGCGACCGAATTGACCCTGATCTTACGTGGGCCGAGCTCGCGAGCGAGACTACGCGTCAAACCATCGAGCGCCGCTTTGGTCGCGCTATAGACGGCCACGCCCGAATGGCCGCGAATGGCATGCACCGAAGATATGTTGACGATGCATCCTGAGCCCTGCCTGAGCATCAAACGCGAACAAGCCTGCGCGAGCACCAGAGCTGCGGTGAGGTTCACTTCAACCGCCTCGACAATATCACTGGTTCGCATTGTCGGCAGAATACCTTCCGTTGCAATGCCGGCATTGTTGACCAGCACGTCAATCCGGCCCAACCGCTCGCCCACCTCCTTCACGAAAGCGCGCAACGCCTCATGATCGCGTCCATCGACTGCGCTCCAATGGAAATCCCCGCGCTTGCGGGCGCGTAACGTATCGGTGATGAAAGCTGTCTTCGTCCGGCTCAGCGTCGCCACTCCGTACCGCCGGTCGAGAAATCCCGACACCAGCTCGGCTCCCAGGCCGCGACTGCCACCGCTAACCAGCGCAATCTTTCTGGTCTGTGACATGGTCGTCGTGTCCTCACGCTCAACATACGAGCCGGCGTGCGTGCCGGTGCAACGCCGAATAACGTTCAATTGCGCGATTTCTTGAAGCGCGCCCCGTAATGATCCTCCGCCACCACATCTATGACGGCGGGCATTTTGTAGCGCTCAAGCCGCCCGTGACAGAATTGACGGACCCGGCGTTTGAGCGCGTCGGGATCCTCCGGCGCGAGCAGGGTGATCCTGGCTGCGACAACCTCGCCGGTGATCGGATTGGGCTGTCCGCGCACGGTGACGTCCTTGATGTTGTCGAGCTGGAGCAGAACGTTCTCGATCTCGGTCGGATGCACCTTCTCGCCGCCCACATTTATCAGCTCCGACTTGCGGCCGAGAATGCGAATGTACTCGCCGTCACTTTCGACGAGATCCTGCGTGTTGAACCATCCGTCCGCCTCGAACGGGGACGGCGCGTTCAAATAACCGAGCATCGCGCTCTGCGATCTGATCCACAGCACGCCGTCGACGATCTTGTGCTCAAAGCCGGTATTCCCGAGTTTGAGCCACACCGAGCCGGAGTCGCGTGATTGGGTCGACAGGATGCCGAGTTCCGACAGCCCGTAGGTCTGCTTGAAACGCACCCAGGGCAAAGCTTCGCGGACAGCCGCAAGCGTGCTGGGGGGCATCGGCTCCGTGCCATAGGTGACGATCTCGAGGGAGGAGAGGTCATGACGCTGGACGGCGTCGGCGATCAGCAATATCCGCAGGAACGTTGGCGTCGTAGGCAGCAGCTGGATCCGATGCGCTTCAATCGCGGCGCATACGGCGTCTGGGCCGCGCTCAGGCGTCGTAACAATGGTTCCGCCATGGCAGAGCCCATGCAACAGCGTGTTGATGCCACCGATATGGTCGAGCAGCAAGAACACGAGCGTGCGATGGGCCGGCCGCGGGGGCTCGAATTTCGCCAACAGGCGACCAAAATCGAGCACCGAAGCCTTGCTCTCGCCGGTCGAGCCCGAGCTGAACAGAACCAGGCCGGGTGCGTCGCGCTCCTCGAGTTGCCGCAACAATGGATTGCTCACGGCACGGTCGAAGCTGGTGACGCTCCATGAATCATCACTGTCGAAGCGAATGGCGAATTGCACCTGCGCCAGCTGCATCAGCCGACTCCAGCGAGGCGCAGTTGCGGACGCCAACGGGACGATGATGTTGCGGTTCAGCAGAGCGGCCAGAAGCAACGCGCACAGCTTCGGCGAATAGTCGCCACAGACTGCCAGCGTGTCTCCCGGTCTGACGCCGTATTGCGCCAATTGGTCGAGCCATGCATCGCAGCCGTCACAGAGCTGGCTGAACGACCAACTCTCATTTCTCCATATCAGTGCTGGTCTGTCACCCCAAGATTGCAATCGCCGAGTCAACCAATGACGGTTCATGACGGCCCGCCCTTGTCGCCCCGCGCGGCCTTTCGGGCCCTACCAGGCAGCGCCCTCTGCCTCGTTCGCGCGCGATCTTCGTCTTTTCAGCATGGCCTCCATGGCTTGCATCGTCTGAACGGCGTGCAGGACGCGGGCCGCCTGCATGGGATCCATCGATTGCAAGCACTGCTTGAGCTTGTCCATGTCGATCGACCCGTTCGTCCCTTCCGATGGAGAGCGCGAGGCAGGGAAATCGAAAGGCGAATATTGTGCGTTTGACGGCCCTCCGCTTTCGGCGAGAAACTCACAGGCTCTGTGCGTCTGGTAGGCCACCTGCGACATGACCTCGAACCAGTCATGCCAAAGCTCGAGCATCATGCCGACGCGGGGGCTGGATTCGGGATTTTCAGAACTTGACCAATGCGGCTGCTCGTTGTCGGAATACATGAAACCCCCTCTATAAGCAGCAACGTCAGCACCCCGACGGTCTCGCATCATCGATCACGTTGCAAACGTTGCACAATTCCCGATAAATGTCTACGGCTTGCCGCCCTGCGAGTGGCCTGATCAAAGCCTGGACACGGCATCGATCGGCGCCGGCGTGGTTTCAATTCCGCAATGTCAGCGATCGAGTTGGATGACACTCGCCACGGCGGCGAGATAGCCCGGTGCAGGGTCGCGACGAAAAATAGACCATCTTTGTGCAACTGATCGGTCGCCGTCCCATGCTACGAGCCGCGGTTCCGCGACGGCATCGAGATCGAACTCGACGCGGCCAAGATTAGTCGCCAAGCTGATGCCTAGTCCTTTGACCATTGCCTCCCTTGTGTGTCCACAAAACAAAGAATGCATCCCGCAGAGCCGTTCCCCGCAAAGCAGCCAAGACCCGCTTTCGGCCGGCGTGAAATAGTTTTGCGCAATATTCCTGGCGCGCGGCAGATCACGCACCCTCTCGACGTCGATGCCGATTGCGTGATCGAGTCGCAGTGCGAGCATGCAGTGATTGCCGCTGCGCGAGATGCTGAACTGGAGATTGGGACAATTGGCCCGTGGAACAAAAATGGCTTTCCATGACGGTTGCGTGCAAAGGCAAGTGTCGCCGCGGCTACATCGGAATAGCTGGCGAGTATCTGTCGCACGCTTCCCTGCGCTTGGACGAAGCGCATCCGATCACGCTCGAATGAGAACTGCGCGGCCCGCGCCCGCTCCTCTCGGCCCAAGAGTTCGCAGGGAAGTCAGCAGTTGCGTGATGGTCATCGGCGAGGCGTGGGGTCCACACGTGGATTTCGCCGATCGATAAGCGCGGACGATCCATGCGCGGATGCGTCACATCCGCGCCGTCGCCCCGGCCGCGGGCATGCCCGCAGATGCGTGCAAGTCCCGGATGATCTCCTCGGCGAGGGCCTCGGCCGCAGGCGAGACGTAAAAGTGCCCTCCAGGGAAAATGCGGGTCCGAAATTCTCCGCGCGTGAGGTCTCTCCAGGATTGGAGAGAGGCAGAATGAGAGACGTCGTCGGCGCCGCCGAATGCAGTGATCGGGCAAGCAATGCGATCCCCTGGATCGATTGCATACCCTTCCACGAGCGCAAGATCGGCTCTTAAGGCCGGCAGTAGAGCAGCTATCAGTTCCGGGCGTTGCATGATTGCTGCAGGCGTGCCGCCAAAACGGTCCAGAATGGCAAGCAGATCGTGGTCCGACCGCGGGCGCGCCGGGCGAGGATCAGCGCAAGCGCAGTTGGGCCTTCCGCGGCCGGAAACGAACAGATGCACGGCGGTCCGGCCATCGACCGAACGTAGTTGCCGGGCAGCTTCGTAAGCCACACAGGCGCCCACGCTGTGGCCAAAAAAACCGAATGGCACTCCCATCAGCGGCTGGAGTGCACGCGACAGCCGCTCCATGAGCGCGCTCATGGAGGTGAATGGTGGATCGTCAAGGCGCCCGGCCCGCCCCGGCAACTCCACCGGACAGAAATCGAGCTCGGGAGGCATGAAGCGCCGCAATGGTCGGTAAAACGCGGCATTTCCCGCGGCGTGCGGAAAGGAGAAAAGGCGGCGGCGAACGACAGCGCCCTCATTCCGAAATGGAACCCACTTGTCGAGCGTCATTTCGTCCATCGTAGGCGGCCAGTGGCCGCCGGGAACGGTGCCGGACCAAGCGACTACGCGCAAGACCGGCACCGTCTCGAAGGCGCTGATTTCCGGACATCGAGTTGCGGCGGCCGGCAGCGCACGGTACAGCTTTTCGCGCATATGAATGCGAGTGCCGAGGGCACGCGTGCCGACATTCAAGGCAATTGTGGTGGAGAAAAGTGACGGGGGCCAAAAGGCCCGCCTGACCGATTTCGACGAAGCCGATCTGATGGAGGGCGATGTCACCGTCCGGGTCGAATGGTCGACGGTGAATTACAAGGACGGGCTCGCGGTCACCGGCAAAGCGCCGGTCGTTCGCCGCTTCCCGATGATTGCCGGCATCGATTTCGCCGGCACGGTGGAATCCTCTTCGCATCCGCAATGGAGGCCGGGCGACAGGGTCATTCTCAATGGCTGGGGGGCGGGGGAAACTCATCTCGGCGGCTACGCCGAAAAAGCGCGGGTCAAGGGCGATTGGCTGGTGCGGTTGCCCGCGCGCAATAGCGCGCGCGGAGCGATGGCGATCGGCACCGCCGGCTATACCGCCATGCTGGCGGTGATGGCGCTCGAGCGTCAAGGCGTCACGCCGAGACAGGGGCCGGTGATCGTCACCGGAGCGGCTGGAGGATTGGGTTCGGTCGCGGTGACGCTGCTCGCCAAGCTAGGCTTTGCCGTCATCGCCTCGACCGGACGTCCGACCGAAGCGGATTACCTCAGAAGCCTGGGCGCCCGCGAGATCATCGAACGCAAGGAGCTTGTCGGCGCGGCCAAGCCGCTCGGCCAGGAACGATGGGCCGGCGGCATCGACACGGTCGGGTCGACCACGCTGGCCAACGTGTTGTCGATGACCCGCTATGGCGGCGCGGTCGCGGCCTGTGGACTGGCCGGTGGGATGGATTTGCCGGCAACTGTCGCCCCATTCATTCTGCGCGGCGTGTCGCTCATCGGCATAGATTCGGTGATGTGTCCTATGGAAAGGCGGCGGGAGGCCTGGAAGCGATTGGCCTCGGATATCGACGCCGGCAAACTCGCCGCGATGACCAGCGAGATCGATCTGTCGGGGGTCATGGAGACCGGCCGGCGTATCGTCGAGGGGGGGATACGCGGCCGGGTTGTGGTCAAGATCGGGTAGAGCCCGGGAGCGCGGCTACGGATTCGCAGTTCGTCGTGTTTGAGCCTCCAAGTTCGGTGCCGGCTCGGGCCGCCAACGCACTAGCGCATGTTCCGGAAAAGTTGGGAACCGGTTTTCCGAACAGAACATGCGCAAAATCGAAGAATCTAGAGCGCATCACGATTCGACCCAATCGGGATGCGCTCTAAGGATGCACGCCCAGCCCCGTTATCCTTTCGCGGAATGATTGCATCGTACTTTTCGTCCGGCGGGATCCTGCGCGCTTGATACTGCGCGAGCGTTTCGTCGGATTCGTCACCCATTGATGCCGGCCGCGACAATAGCCGTTTCCGGCTCCAACGCGATCCATTGCATGGCTACATATCGACTACGATATTGACTACGTAACGTGGTTGTGCTAGAGAGATTCGCATCCCGCTCATCGAGGGGCGTCCTCCGGAGACGATCCTGACGGCGGAGCCGCGGGGAGGTGGCGTCCCGTGGGCCGCGGCTCGTAACCGCGCCACGCGGAGGTCCGGGGCGCGTTCGCCGGCGGCACGCTTGGCGGTAGGCGTCTTGGCGGTAAGGCGTCCGCGCGGCGGATCCTGCAAGCGTGGCGTCGCGCCTTACCAGCGCGACAAATGAAATACCGCGCCTCCCGGCGCTTCGCCCGCCCCTCGGTTCGGGTCGGGTGTGAACCGGAAGCAACAACCCGGGCGCAAAAATGCGCCGCGGGAACGAAGAAACGTACGCTGTTTGACATCGTGAGATGCGACTGCGGCCAGCGGCACAGGGCCGCGGGCGCCGTATGCTGAACCGCCCTCGTCCTGAGGAGCGCGCATGGGGCGCGGGTTCGGCAACACGGGCGCGGCGTGCGCGCGTCTCGAAGGACGAGGCGGCCTCTCTGCTTCGGGCGGCCTCCTGCTTCGAGACGCATCGCAGCACGGCCGAGACCGCGGATGCCCCTCCTGTGCCGGATCACGCCGCGATGCTCCTCAGCACGAGGCCGATCGAGATGGCGCGCCGGTCTATTGTTTTTTCATTGTTGTTTACAATGGCTGCGGCGGATCGAGTGAGCCGAGCGCGGGCGCGATCGCCGCTGCTGATTCTACTCGAAGCTCGGCTTGTCCTGGCGCAAGCCCTTGATGGAGGAACGGCGCTTCTTGGATTGCAGCCTGCGCTCGCGCGAGCCCAGGGTCGGCCTGGTCGCCCGGCGCGGGATCGGCGCCACCGCGGCGCGTCGGATCAATTCAATGAGGCGGTCGAGCGCGTCCTGCCGGTTGCGTTCCTGGGTGCGGTGGCGCTGCGCGCTGATCACCAGCACGCCTTCGCGGGTGAGCCGTTTGCCGGCAAGGCGTTCGAGCCGCGCGCGCACGTCGCCGGGAAGGTTGGGCGAGCGGCGCACGTCGAAGCGAAGCTGCACCGCGCTCGCGAGCTTGTTGACGTTCTGCCCGCCGGGGCCGGAGGCGCGGATGAAGCGCTCCTCGAGCTCGCGCTCGTCGATGGCGATGGCGTTGGTGATGCGGATCATCGGCGCAGCATAGCATGGCCGGGAACGTCGTAGCCTCAGCGGCAGTGCAGTGAGGCCGCCGCCGCCGCGCCAAAGCCGAGCGTTCAAGTCAATGCGGTCGCTCGCCTGCGGCGCGCGTCGCATCCTGCAGATGAGATCGGCTGAAGGAATGGCATCGATCGGCGACGGCGCAGAAGGCTTGACCGCCGGCGGCCGCGAGATTCACCGCCGCTGTCAGGGTTCCAGGCTCGCGGGCAGTTGGTTCGGTTTGGCGATGTGAGCCGGCGATCCGCCGGGGCTGCTCTCCGTCGAGGTCACGCCCTCCGGGCGTCCGACCACGGTGATGAGCAGGCCGCCGTCGAGCAGGCGCTTGGCGACGCGCTTGGCATCGGCGAGCGTCACGGCATCGATCAAGGCGGAGCGGTGCTCGATATAGTCGATGCCGAGATGGTCGAGCTGCATCTGCACAAGCTGGCCGGCAATCCGGTTCGAGGTGTCGAGGCCGAGCGCGAAGGAGCCCTTGAGATAGGTCTTGGCCTTGGCGAATTCTTCCTCGGTCGGTCCTTCCTCGGCCAGCCGGCGGATCTCGTTCTCGATGATCTCGATGGTCTGGCCGGTGGCGTCGGCGCGCGTCGCGGTAGCGCCGATCAGCAGCGCGGTCTGATTGAGCCAGACCAGGCTGTCGTGGATGCCGTAGGCGAGGCCGCGCTTCTCCCGCACTTCGCGATAGAGCCGCGACGAGAACGAGCCGCCGCCCAGAATGTGGTTGACGATATACGCGGCCATGAAATCCGGATCGCCGCGGGCGATTCCCGGAGTGCCGAAATTCACCACCGCCTGCGGCACGTCGAGCTTGATGACGATGCGGCGGCCGAGCCCCTGCGCAACGGCGGGGGCGAGCGGCGCGAGCTCGGCCTTGGCCGGCAGCGCACCGAATGTGCTGTCGAGCAGCTTGCCGGCGGTCTCGGCATCGATGTCGCCGACGATGGCGATCTTGAGGTTGTCCCGCGCCAGCGCGTGCCGGGTGTAGAACTTCAAATCCTCGATGGTGATGCGCGGAAGCGATTCGAGCGTGCCGTTGACCGGCTGGCCGTAGGGGTGCCCGGGGAAGGCCGTCGCCCACCAATTGCGGCTCGCCATGTCGTTCGGGCTCATGGTCTCGCGCTGCAGCCGCGACACGATCTGCGCGCGTATGCGCTCCACCGCCGCGGTGTCGAACCGTGGCTCAGTCAGCGCGAGCCGCAGGTAGTCGAACGCTTCGTCGCGATTGTCCTTGAGCGTGCGCAATGTGCCGCGCAAATAGTCGCGGCCGGCCCGAAAGCTGATCTCGATCGCCTTGCGTTCGAGCCGATCCTGGAACGTCGCGGCATCGAACGGGCCGGCGCCCTCGTCGAGCAGACTGGTCGCCATGTTGGCGACACCGGGTTTGCCCGCGGGGTCCTGGTCGGCGCTGCCGAGAAAGGCGAATTCGACCGCGATCATCGGCAGCGCGCGGTCGCGCACCAACCATGCGGTAATACCGCCGGGGCTCACCACCGGCTCGATCGTCATCGCGCGGGCCGCGGGCGCTGCGAGCAAGAGCACCGCGGCGGTGACGAGCGCGATCAGTGTGCGCGGTCCGGGGCGGCGGATGGAAGCGGACGCGTTCACGAGCGTTTCTCCTCGGGCCGGGTGTCCTTGACGAGATAGCCGGTCACCGAGCGTCGCTTGTCAAGCCAGCGGCGCGCGGCCTCGCGCACGGCCTCGCCGGTGACGAGGCGGATGCGATCGGGCCAGGTGCGGACCTGTTCCACGGTGGCGCCCGTGGCCAGCGACGCGCCGTACCACTGCGCCATCATGCGCTGATTGTCGTTCGCATAGACGGCATCGGCAATCATCCGGCTCTTCGAGCGTTCGAGCTCCTCGGCGGTCACGCCGTTCTCGACGACCTCGGCCAGGACGGCGTCGATCGCCTGTTCGAGCTGCATGAGGCTCGTTCCGGGCTTCGGCGTCCCGTAGACGCTCAGGCGCGTAGCGTCGACCGCGGTGCCGTCATAGCTCGCACCCGCCGTCACCGCGATGCCCTTGTCGACCACCAGCGTCTGATAGAGGCGGCTGTTCGAGCCGCGGCCCAGCATATGCGTGAGCAGCTCGAGCGCCTCGCTCTCGCCCGGCCGCGCCGTCGTGCTCGAGGGAACGAGGTAATAGCGGCTCACGGTCGGCTGGGTGACGCGGGGGTCGGCCAGCGTCACGGTCCGTGCCGCCTCCTGCACCGGCTCCTGCGGGCGAAGGCGCGGCTTGACCTCGGCGACGCGCGGGACCTTGGCGAAGGTCTCCTCGGCGAGCGTGCGGATATCCTCGGGCGTGACGTCCCCGGCCACCACCAGGATGGCGTTGTTGGGCGTGTAGAAGCGCCGGTAAAATTCCAGCGCCGCGTCGCGGTCGAGCTGCTCGATCTCATGCCGCCAGCCGATCACCGGCCTGCCGTAGGGATGGTTGAGGTAGAGCGCGGCATCCATCTGCTGGCCGAGCCGCGCTGCCGGATTGTTGGCGATGCGCATGTTCTGCTCTTCCAGCACGACCTTGAGCTCGGGCCGCACCACGTCGTCGGTGAGCGCCAATCCGGTCATCCGGTCGGCCTCGAACTCCATCATCGTCTTGAGCTGGTCGCGCGGCACCCGCTGGAAATAGCCGGTATAGTCGGCCGAGGTGAAGGCGTTCTCCTGGCCGCCGATGGTCGCAACCACCTGCGAGAAGTGCCCGGCAGGGTTCTTCGCCGTGCCCTTGAACATCAGATGCTCGAGGAAATGCGCGAGCCCCGACTTGCCCGGCGTCTCGTCGGCGGAGCCGACCTTGTACCAGACCATGTGGGTTACGACCGGCGCGCGGTGATCGGGAATGACCACCACTTCGAGACCGTTCGCCAGCGTGAAATGGGTGATGTTGGGAGCGCTCGCGGCGGCGCTCCCAATGGCGCCGGCAGCGCTTGCGACAAGGGCAAACGCGGCCAAGATGGTCTGGGGTTTGCGCAAGGCGGTGTTCCTAGCAACGACAGCACAGCCCGCATCGTCGCGAGCAGACTCGCCAAGCACCGGCGGCTGGCGAAAGGGCGGAGCGCAGGCGCCGGCAGTACGTGGGCGGCGCCGTAGCCGCCGTCAGCGAGTATAACCCGTGGCGCGGTCTTCGGCGGTCAACGCCTTGGCCTTCTCGTGCTTGGGCGCGAGCCCGTAGGGCTGGTCTGGCGACGGCGTCTGATAACCCTCGGGCGGAGCCGTCAGGTTCTCCCGGACCGGCTCGCCGGTGAAGGTCCCGGTCTCCCCCTTATCGCTGAAAGACGAAAAGATGTCACCGAAAACGTTCTTGGAGCCGAGCGCGGAGGGCGGCAGCGGACGCGCACCCTCTTCCGGGCTCTGGGAACCGCCGGCGCTGGACCCCGCGGCGATCTTGCCGCGGTCGAGCTCGGTGCGGGAAAGCGGCCGCCCCTCCTCGTCCATGGTTTGGGCCGCGGTCTTGCTGGACAGCTTCTTCTTCGAGGCCTCCACCCTGCGCTGCCTGACGTCGGGATCCTTGGGCCAAGCCGGGTTGCTGGTGACGGCCGCCTCGCTTTGCGGCGGCGGCAGGTCCCGGCTCGGCGGCACCACCAGCGGCGCGCGCTCGCGGTAGTCGATGCCCTCGCCGTCCCGGCGCAGGCCCAAATCCTTGAGGAACTGACGCATGAGCTTGGTATCGAGCGGCACGTCCTCGTCGTCGGCGTTCTGGGCGTATGCCCCGCCCGCGCCCCAGGCCATTGCCACGGCCAAAATGACCGCCGCGGCGGCAGCGCGTCGCGGCTGCCCTTTCGGATTCCGGTCGCTCATGGCTATCCCCTTCAAACGACGGCAGAATGTGCCGTCTACCCCGGGGCCATTGTGGCCAGGATCAGGGCGCTTTTACGGCGTCCCTGCCCATCAGGGTGTCGTATAGGAGCCCGATCACACCGGCGACGATGGCCACATCGGCCAGGTTGAAGACGTACCATTTGAAGCTGAAACTCGCCGTCGTGACGTGCAACAGCACGAAATCGACCACCGCCCCATGGGCGAAGCGGTCGATGGCGTTGCCGATCGCCCCTCCGATGATCAGGCCGAGGCTCAGCGCGGTGAGCCGCAGGGACGTGCGCGACAGCCAAAGCCACAGCAGGACGACCGCGATCGCCTTCAAGGCCAGGATGGCCCATTGTCCCAGCGGCCCCTCCTGGCGGAACAGGCCGTAGCTGATGCCGGTATTCCAGGTCAGCACGAGGTCGAGGAACGGCGTCAGCGGCACAATGCCGCGCGCCCCCAGATCGACCACGAACAGAAGCCAGAGCTTGACGGCCTGATCGATGGCCGCGGTGGCCAAGGCGACCGCCAGCGCGAAGGGCGTCAGCGGGCCCCAGAACCAAGGCGCCGGCCGGTCGGGGTTGGCAGTCACCTTTGCGTCCGCAGTCATGACCCCTGCCGTCCCGCTCCCGAATGGCCGTCGGCCCGCCCGCGGGCGGGCGCGCCGGGACCCATAGCCACAGAATGATCAAATGATCAAACCCGACGATCCACCGCTGAAACGGCTGGCCAATTCGTTGCCCGCCGTCACTCCGCCGCCTTGCGCATCGCCTCCCACTCGCGCAGTGCCTGCGCGTCGCGCGGCGAGACGTCGGGATAGGCCGGATCGGAGCCCACGCTCGGCAGAATCTTCCACGAGCGCGCGCATTTCTTTCCTTCGGCCAATCGTACCTCGACCGCCACGCCCTTGACGTCGTCGAGGCGGAACGCTCCCGGCGGGCCGTCGCCCTCGACCAGGGTCGCGGCCGAAGTGATCGCGACCTCGGCCAGATCGATATCGACCAGCGCCGCGAACAGGTCGGGGTCTGACACAAAGACGACGGGCGCGGCCTCGAGCGAAGAGCCGATGCGCTTTCCCGCGCGTTCGATCTCGATCGCGCCGGTGATGACGCGGCGCACGTTGCGCACCCTGCGCCATTTCTCGGCCAGCGCGTCATCGCGCCAGGACGCGGGCAGCTCCGGGAACAATTCGAGATGCACGGAGCCTTCCGTGGACGGATAGCGCGCGAGCCAGGCCTCCTCGGCGGTGAACGGCAGCATGGGCGCCAGCCAGGTCACCGTGGTGCGAAACAGCTGATCGAGCACGGTCAGGCACGCCTTGCGGGTCACCGAGGAGACCGGATCGCAGTAGAGCGCGTCCTTGCGGATGTCGAAGTAGAACGCCGAAAGGTCCGCGGTCATGAAGGCGTTGAGCGCGGCGAAGATGCGCTTGTAGTCGAACTCGGCATAGGCCCGGCGCACCTGGCGGTCGAGCTCGGTCAGCCGGTGCAGCATCAGCCGCTCGAGCTCCGGCATGCGGGCGGGCGCAACGCGATCCTCCTCGCGGAAATGCGCGAGCGAGCCCAGCATCCAGCGGATGGTGTTGCGCAGCTTGCGGTAGGTCTCGACCGTGGTCTTGAGGATTTCCGACCCGATGCGCAGGTCGTCGGCATAGTCGGAGGCGCAGACCCACATCCGCAGGATGTCGGCGCCGGATTGCCGGATCACGTCCTGCGGCGCCGTCACGTTGCCGAGCGACTTCGACATCTTGCGCCCGTCCTCGTCGAGCACGAAGCCGTGGGTGAGGACGACGTCGAAGGGCGCGCGTCCGCGTGTACCGCAGGATTCGAGCAAGGAGGACTGAAACCAGCCGCGGTGCTGGTCCGAGCCTTCGAGATACATCACGGTGTCGGACCCGCCGTCCCACGCGCGCTTGATCCCGGCGAGCGATGGGAAATGCACGGGGTCCTCCAGCACGAAGGCGTGCGTGGAGCCGGAATCGAACCAGACGTCGAGGATGTCGTCGACTTTCCGCCATTCGTTCGAATCGTAATCGGGCTTGAGGAAGCGCGCCGCGGCGCCGGTCGCATACCAGGCGTCGGCGCCTTCCTGCTCGAAGGCGTCGGCGATGCGAGCGTTGACGCGCGGATCGTCGAGGATTTCGACCGTGCCGTCGTCCCTTTCGCGGATGAACACCGTGATCGGCACGCCCCAGGCGCGCTGGCGCGAGATCACCCAGTCCGGCTTGCTCTCGACCATGCCGGTGATGCGGTTCTCGCCCGCTGCCGGCACCCAGCGCGTCTGCGCGATGGCGGCGAGTGCGCGATGGCGCAGCGTGTCGCCCGGCCGCGCGCGCGCGTCGGCGTCGGCGATCGGTTTGTCCATCGCGATGAACCATTGCGGCGTGTTGCGGAAGATCACCGGCTTCTTCGAGCGCCAGGAATGTGGATACTGGTGCTTGAGCTTGCCGCGCGCGATCAGCATGCCGGCCTCGATCAGCGCCTTGATGACGGCGTCGTTGGCATTACCCTTTTCGCCGTCGTCCGTGAGCACGCGCTTGCCGATGAAGCCCGGCGCATGATCGGTGAATGCGCCATTCTCGTCGACGGTGTAGGGGATCACGGTGTCGATGCCGCGCGCTTCGAGAGCGGCCTTATTCGCCGTCCACACCTCGAAGTCCTCGCGCCCGTGGCCGGGCGCGGTGTGCACGAAACCGGTCCCGGCGTCGTCAGTGACGTGGTCGCCGGCGAGCAAGGGGACGTGAAAGTTGTAGTCGCCCGCAAAGCCCTTGAGCGGATGCTCGCAAACGAAGATCGCCAAGTCGTCCACAGTGACCGATTCCAATCGCTCAAACTTGGTCACGCGCGCATGCTGGAAAACATCCGCGGCGAGCTTGTCGGCGAGCACGAATTGCTCGCCCGGCTTGGCCCAGTTGCCGGCAGGCGCGTCGACGACTTCGTAGAGTCCGTACTCGATTCTCGGCGAGAAGCTGATCGCACGGTTGCCGGGAATCGTCCACGGTGTGGTGGTCCAGATGACGATTGCAGCCGTCGCGAGCTTGCGATTGATGTCGGGCGGCTCGATCGCCGACCTTCGCACCGGAAACTTCACCCATACCTGGTCGGAGACATAGTCCTCGTATTCGACCTCGGCCTCGGCCAGCGCGGTCTGCTCCACCACCGACCACATCACCGGCTTGGAGCCGCGATAGAGCGTGCCGTTGTGCGCAAATTTCATGAGCTCGCGCGCGATCTGCGCCTCGGCGGCGAAGGCCATGGTGGTGTAGGGATGTCCCCAATCGCCCTCCACTCCGAGCCGCTCGAATTCCTCGCGCTGCACCTCGATCCAGTGCTGGGCGAAGGCGCGGCATTCGCGCCGGAATTCGACCACCGGCACCGCGTCCTTGTTCTTGCCCTTGGCGCGGTATTCCTCCTCGATCTTCCACTCGATCGGCAGGCCGTGGCAGTCCCAGCCCGGCACGTAGTTGGAATCGTAACCCAGCATCTGCTGGCTTCGCGTCACCACGTCCTTAAGGATCTTGTTGAGCGCATGCCCGATATGGATGTTGCCGTTGGCATAGGGCGGGCCGTCGTGGAGGATGAATTTCGCCCGGCCACGCGCGGCGGCGCGCAGTTTTTCGTAAAGCCCGAGCTGATGCCAGCGCGCAAGCAACTGGGGCTCCTTTTGCGGCAGCCCGGCGCGCATGGGAAAATCGGTCTTGGGCAGGAATAGAGTCTCGCTGTAGTCGCGGGCGGCTGTCATGATCTCGGCTGAAGGCTCGGCGGTCTATCTGGAATTCGGCGGCAGCAGTGGCTCGGCAACGCAATCCCGGTCCCGCCGACCGACGGTCAAGCGGAAGCCGGGCCTGTAATTCGCCGAGCGGCCGACCCGAGAGCGGCAGCGAATGAAGCGCACGCCATCATGCGCGCGCTTCCTAGCAGATCGCCGGGCAGTCGAAAAGGCCCGGCCGGCCGCGCAACACGGCTTCCTGATCGACTTTGGGGCCGATTCGGTCCGTTGCAGGGGAACCGAGCCCGACAACGTCGCGTTGAGTTCCTCAAGACGGAACGCATGCCGTCGGTCTCCTGGAGGTGAAGGTGGAGTTTCTCCGCGCCCGTCGCGAAAGGTCCAACGCGCCCGTCAAAGAGCGGGAGCCGGTCGAGCCGGTCGAATCGATCGAGGACATCTGGGCGCCCGCCGCGCAGATGGCCACGGTCGGAATTTTCATCTTGTTGCTGTGCGCGGCGCTCTATCTATGCCGGCCGATCCTGCTGCCGGTGGTGGCGGCCGTGATGATCGGCACCACGCTCGCGCCCATCGTCAAGATCGCCGCGCGCCATCGGGTCTCGCCGTGGGCAACCGCCATCGTGCTGGGGATCCTGCTGCTCGCCATCGCCGGGGCGGCGATCACGGCGCTCGCCAATCCGATCAGCGAATGGATCGCCAAGGCCCCGGAGATCGGCATCGCGCTCAAGGAGAAGCTCTACGTGCTGGACCGTCCGCTGTCCGCGTTGCGCGAGCTGCAGCAGGTCTTGCTGCCCGCGAGCGGACCGGCGGTCGCGATCGAGCCGTCGCAGTTGAGCATCGTGACCCCGGTGATTTCGGTGCTGACGCCGGCGCTGACGCAGCTGACCTTGTTTTTCGTGACCTTGATCTTCTTTCTCGCCACCCAGATCGATTTTCGCCGGTACATGGCGTCGTTCTTCGCGAGCCGGAATGCCAAGCTGCGTTTCATTCGCATTACCAACGATATCGAGGAACACCTCGCGTCCTACGTCGCGATCGTGACCAGCATCAATTTCTGCCTGGGCGCGCTGGTCGCGATCGGCGCGTGGCTGTTCGGATTGCCGAGCCCGATCACCTTCGGGTTGCTCGCCATGGGGCTGAACTACATGCCGTATATCGGCGCGGCGTGCATGACGCTCCTCCTGTTCGGCGTCGGGCTGGTGAGCTTTCCGTCCCTGAGCCATGCGCTCGCGCCGCCCGCCGCATTCGTTGCGCTGGCAACGCTAGAAGGCCAGTTCATCACGCCCGCGATGTTGGGCCATCGGCTCACACTCAATCCGCTGGTGGTCCTGCTGGCGCTCGCGTTCTGGGCGTGGCTGTGGGGCCCGATCGGAGCCTTTATCGCGGTGCCGCTCACGATGGTCGCCGTGGTGACCCTCCACCATCTTTTCCCGCCCGATGAGGACAAGCTTCCGGATTGACGCGCTCCGCAAAAATGGAACTTTTTTGCTTGCGCCCGGTTAGCGGCACAGCGAATATTTCGCGGGCAGCGTGGAGCAATTAAATGTCCAATACATCCGGCACCTTCAGGGATACGGTTCGGGATACGGTGAAAGACGCCAAGGATGCGGCGCGGGAAAGCAGCAAGGCGGCCTCCGCCGCGAGCGGCGACATCCAGGCCGATGTCGAAGCGCTGCGCGGCGACGTCGCCCGGCTCGGCGAGCAGATCGCCGACATCTTCGCGTCCAAAGGCAATGCCGCCTGGAGCCGGGCGAAGACCAACGTCGAGGGAGTGATGTCCGACGTCACCGCCAAGGGTCAGGAAGCGGTCGATGCCGTGCGCGAGGTCGGCGACAACATGGTCGATGCCATCGACGAGTCGTTGAAGAAGCGGCCCTACACGACGCTCGCCCTTGCGGTCGCCATCGGGTTTCTGTTCGGCGCGACTTGGCGCAGATAAGCGACTTGGCGCAGATAAGCGACTTGGCGCAGATAAGCGCGGCCTGGTGCGGGCACGCTGGCGCGACGCGCGACTTGGCGCAGATGAGCCTGCGCGACTGGCGACGGCGGATGTCGGCCGTGACGTCGCGGGCCAATCTTCTCGGGGCCGATGAGTTGGACGAATGAGCGGCTGGCTCCGTTATTTTACGCTGAAGGGACAGGTCAGCACCGGCTTTAGTTCCCAAATCGTGATCTGGGCGCTTGTCGCCATCATCGCCGCGGTGGTGGCGATGATTTTCCTTCTTGTCGCCGCCTTCGTCTGGCTGGCGCACCGCTATGATGGCTTGGTGGCCGGCTTGGTGCTGGGTTGCCTGTTCGCGCTGATCGCGGGGATCGCGATCGTGACCTGCCTCATGATCCGCCGCCGCAACATGGAGCGTGCGCGACTTGAACTCGCGGTGCGCAGCAGCAACACCAACTGGCTCGATCCCAAGCTCATGACCGTGGGATGGCAGATCGGGCAGGCGATCGGCTGGCGTAAGCTCGCCTCGCTCGCCGCGGTCGCGCTGCTCGCCGCCGGCCTGGCGAAGGAGTGGTCGGGCCACAAGGATGCGCATTCGGAAGACGAGCCGTCTTCGACGTCTTAGCGCGGCTTGCGTCCCGTTGAAATCTGGAAACGCTCTGCAGCCCGCGCAGGCGGTCGCGCGGGCCCGAACGAACGTCGCCGCCGGGGGCCGTCTACGCCGCCTGGGCGCTAACGCGGCGGAACCGCAGCAGGGCGGCGCCCAGGAACAGCCCGCCGATGATCGCAACCGTCAGGAACTGCGGCCACACCACGTCGAATCCGGCACCGCGATAGAGGATCGCCTGGGCGAACGACACGAAATGCGTCGACGGCGAGGCCTGCATGATCGTGCGCAGGAATGGCGGCATGCTCTCGAGCGGCGTGTTGCTTCCCGACAGCATGTTCATCGGAATCGCAACCAACATGTAGAGCAGTCCGAGCTGCGGCATGGAGCGCGCGACGGTGCCGAGAAAAATCCCGATCGCCGTCGCGAAGAACAGGTAGATCACGACGCCGGTCAGGAAGAGAGGAACTGAGCCGGCGATCGGAACTCCGAGAACGCCGCGGACGACGAAAGTCAGGGACAGCCCGACTGCGATGGTGATCACCAGCGCGTTCGACCAGATTTTCGACATCGCAATTTCGAACGGCGTCAACGGCATGACGAGCAGGTGATCCATCGTGCCGTGCTCGCGCTCGCGCACGATGGCCGCGCCGGCCAGAATGATCGCGAGCATCGTCACGTTATTGATGATTCCCATCACGCTGGTGAACCAGGCGGTGGTGAGATTGGGATTGAAGGCGATCCGAATATCCAGACTGACCGGCGTAAGCGGGACGGCTTCGGAGCGGGAGAGAAAGTCGCCGATTTCGGTGCTGACGATCTGCTGGATATAGCCGGCGCCGATCCCGGCCTGCATCATCGCCGTTGCATCGACGTCGACTTGGATCCGCGGCTGACGTCCGGCCAGCACATCGCGCTGAAAATTGGGCTGGATGTCGACTGCGAATGTAAGTTGCCCGGTATTCATCAGGCGATCGATGTCACGGCCGGCGATCGGCCGCGGCGGCTTGAAGTAGGGCGGCAAGAACGCCCCGGCAATTCGGCGCGACAGGGCAGAATTGTCCTCGTCGACGATCCCGATCGAGGCGTCATGCAACTCCTGAATGCTGCTCCGCGCTATGCTGATGATCGAGAAGGAAAAAGCCCAGATAACCAGCGCCACAAGCACGAAATCGTGGCTGAAGGCGCGAAGCTCCTTGGTGCCGAGCCAGAATATGTTGGCGATCGTTCTGCGCATGACGGTCGGTTTCCGCTACCGTTCCTGCTTGCGCAGGAAGACGAGGCTCAACAGCGTCAGCGCTGGAACAAAAATCATCAGCGTGATCAGGCTGGCGGCGAGGTCCTGAAGGCCGAGCCCCTTGGTGAAGGTGCCGACGCTGATCTTGAGGAAATAGGTCATCGGAAAAATATGGCCGATGATCGCGCCGGCGCCGGACAGGGAGGACACCGGCGTCAGCATGCCGGAGAACTGCATTGCGGGCAGCATCGTCAGGATCGCGGTGCCGAACAGGGCGGCGATTTGGGTGCGCGCGAACGAGGATATCAACATGCCATAACCCGTCGTTGCGGTGACGTAGACCAACGCGCCCAACGCGAGCGTGGGAAAGCTTCCCTTGAGCGGCACGCCAAACACGAACAGCGCCATCAGGAATAGGACGACGAAGTTGACCAAGGCCACTGCAATGTAAGGAAGCTGCTTGCCGATGAGAAATTCGATGCGGGTTACCGGGGTGACGTAGAGGTTGGTGATCGAGCCGAGCTCCTTTTCCCGGACGATCGCCAACGCCATCAGGATGGCGGGAATCAAGACCAGCAACATCGCCATGGTCGATGGCACCATGGCGTAGACGCTCTTGAAGTCCTGGTTGTAGCGAAATCGGGTCTCGATGCTCGCGGCGGCGGCCGATGCCCGGGCGGCCCACGTGGGATTGATCGCAGGGTCGGTCAGGTACTGCTGGTGGACGCCCTGCAGGTAGCCACGGATCGTCTCGGCGCGGAACGGCATTGCGCCATCGATCCAGGCTCCGACTGCCGTGGGGGTTCGTTTTTTGAGGTCTCGACCGAAGCCGGGCGGAATCTCGATCGTCGCCTTGACGTCCCCGCTGCGCATCCGCCGATCGAGATCGGCGTAGTCGACGAGGGGCGCCTTCTCGATGAAATAGCGCGAGCCTCTCAACTCGCCGAGATAGGCACGGCTCGCCGGCGTCTGGTCGCGATCGAGGACGGCGAAGGACAGGTTGTCGACATCGGTCGTGATGCCGAACCCGAAGATCGACATGAGGAAGGCGGTGCCGAGCAGAGCGAATGACAGTCGGATTGGATCGCGCAAAAGCTCCAGGGTCTCGCGCGCGGTATAGGCCAGCATCCGACGCAGGCTGAAGAGAGCAGGGCTCGCGCGGCGCGGCGCGAGGGCGTTGCCATCCGCGCCGCGGTTGGCTTCGACGGCATCGACGATGCGCCCTGCGGGAGAGGGCGCTCGCACGCCGTTCGCCGCTTCGAGGTAACTGATAAAGGCCTCGTCCAGGGTTGCGACTCCACGGGCTTTCACGAGCGCCGCCGGGGTATCGGTCGCCAGCACCCGCCCGTCATTCATCAGCGAAATCCGGTCGCAGCGAGCCGCCTCGTTCATGAAATGGGTCGAGACGAAGATGGTCACGTTCTGATTGCGCGACAGGTCGATCAGCAGCTCCCAAAACTGATCCCGCGCCAACGGATCGACCCCCGATGTCGGCTCGTCGAGGATGAGCATCTCGGGTTCGTGCACGATGGCGACGGCGAGCGAGAGCCGTTGGCGTATGCCCAACGGCAGGCTTGACGTGAGCTGATCGAGGTAAGGGTCGAGGCCAAACCGCCGCACAAGCTCGGCAATGCGCAATCTCGCCTTTTCATGCGGCAGATGAAAAAGGCGTGCGTGAAGTTCGAGGTTCTGTCGGACTGTCAGTTCCGTATAAAGCGAGAACGACTGCGACATATAGCCCACGCGATTGCGCGAATTGAGGTCGGCGGCATCGATCGGCCTGCCGAGGAGCAACGCCTCGCCGGCCGTCGCCGGCAGCAACCCGGTGAGCATCTTCATCGTCGTCGTTTTTCCGCAGCCGTTCGGCCCGAGGAATCCGAAAATCTCGCCGCGTTCGATGGTGAAGCTCACGCGATCAACCGCGGTGAAATCGCCAAAGCGGCAGGTGAGATCGTGTGCCACGATGACGGTCTCGTGCTCGTCCGGCCTGCGCGGCGGAATCCGCAACGTCCGCTGGCCCGCTCGCTGCTGTTCCGGAAGAAGGGCGATGAAGGCGTTCTCGATCGTCGTTGTTTTAGTTCGCGCCTCGATCTCCGCTGGCGACCCGGTGGCGAGCACTTTTCCGGCATCCATGGCGATGAGCCAATCGAAGCGCTCGGCCTCGTCCATATAGGCTGTGGCGATCACGATGCTCATGCCCGGGCGGCGGGCATGCATCCGGTCGATCAGTTCCCAGAACTGGCGGCGGGAAAGCGGATCGACGCCGGTGGTCGGCTCGTCGAGGATCAGCAGATCCGGCTCATGGATTAGCGCGCAGCACAGCCCAAGCTTCTGGCGCATCCCGCCGGAAAGCTTCTTTGCCGGCCGATCGGGAAACGGCGCCAGACCCGTGCTTTCGAGCAACTCAGCGATGCGCCCTTCACGCTCGCCCCGCGATTGGCCAAACAGACGACCGAAGAACTCGATGTTCTCCCGCACGCTGAGATCGGGATAGAGGTTCTTGCCGAGCCCCTGGGGCATGTACGCGATGCGCGAGCAGACGGTGGCGCGATGACGAGCATTCGCCATGTCGCCATCGAGCACGCGTACCCGGCCGGTCTGGATGCGACGGGCACCGGCGATGATGCCGAGCAGCGATGACTTGCCGACGCCATCAGGGCCGATCATTCCCACCGTGCAGCCGCGCGGGATATCGAGCGTGACGGCGTCGAGGGCGCAGGTGGCGCCGTACCGGTGCGTGACCTTCTCGAGCCGGGCGACCGGGCGCTCGCGCCCGTTCATGATCCGACCGTCCGTTGCAGCCGCGCCGGCCATTGCACGTTCGGATCGAGGCGCACATAGGCGACGCCCGGAAGGCCGCTGCGGACCGCTTCCGCGCGTGCACGCAGCAGCGCCGGGTCGATGCGCACCCTGATCCGGAACATCAGCCTGTCGCGTTCGGTCTTGGTCTCGACGGTCTTGGGCGTGAACTGCGACTGGGTCGCGACGAACGACACCTTGGCCGGGATCGCGATGTTGGGATAGGCATCGAGCACGATGCGCGCGTCGGTTCCGATCTTGGCTCGGCCGGCATCCGAGGTCGGCAGGTAGATGTCCATGTAGACGGACGAAATATCGATCATCGTAAGGACCTTGCCGCCGGCCGGCAGCACCTCGCCGACATTGGCGACGCGGTATTGCACGCGGCCGTCGCGCGGAGCGACCAGCGTGTTGTCCGCGATATTGACCGTGAGCAGCTCGACCTCGTGCTGGGCCGCGCTGAGAGCATGCTCGGTCTGAGCGACGCGGGCGGTGACGGCGTGCAGGAGGGCCGTAGCCCCGTTGAGTTGCTGCTGGCGCTGATCGAGCAGTTCCTGGGTCGCGTTGCCGCGTTGAAAGAGATAGCTCGTGCGATCCAGTTGCTGCTGGGCCAATGCGACCTGCGTCCGTTGCTGGTCCTGCGTCGCACGCGCTTCGTCGACAGCCTGTTGCGCCTGCAGCATCTGGGCTTCGGCGCGCTTGAGCGACGCTTCGAGATCCCGCGTGTCCATGCGGGCCACGACCTGGCCCGCGGTGACCATGTCGCCCTCCAGCGCGAAGATGTCGGCGATGCGTCCGGCGAACTTGGTGTCGATATCGATCTCGTCGGCTTCGATACGGCCGTTGCTCGAGACGATGCCCGCAGGCAGCACCTCTTGCGACTGTTTCCACCAGTAGGCGCCGGCGGCGGCGGCGAGCCCGATGACCACAACGGCAAGCGCAATCCGCAGTCCGCGCCTGCGCTTGCGGACCGGCAGAGAAATGGGCGCCGGCACCGGCAGCTGGGCGCCGCGGGCATCGCCCGCAGCGGAAACAGGCCCGCCGGTGACGTCCGCACGAGCGATGGTCGCATCCTTCGGCGCGCGCTGCTCCGTCTCGTTTTGCCGATTCAACCTCTTTACTCCATGCGCCCTCGCGTCAATGCCTGGAAATATCTATGCTGCGATTGATCAGCATCAAATCGGCTGCGACAATTCCTGGTGCAAGGATTGGCGAAATTGCGACGGTTCTAGCCGGATACCGGTCCCAACCGCGGAAAAGCATCCGGCGCACGCGCCAGCGCTGCGCGCGCGAGCCGGGAATCCTCGTCCATCCGGCGCACGAGTTCGGTCACGCTGGCGAACTTGAGCTCGGGCCTGATCCAATCGATGAAGGCGACGTCGATGACCTCGCCGTAGAGGTCGCCGGAAAAATCGAACAGGAACGCTTCCAGCAGCACGCTGCCCTGGTCGAACATCGGCCGCCGTCCGAAGCTCGCGACGCCGTCATAGCGGCGCTCGCCCACGCCGACGCGCACCGCATAGATACCGTGCTTGAGGCCGCAGGCGGGGTCGAGGCGAAGATTGGCGGTCGGATACCCGAACTCCCGCCCACGCTTGTCGCCGTGGACGACCTCGGCGCTGACGAACCAGGGATAGCCCAGAAGCTCGTTCGCCTCGACCACCCGACCGGCGGCAAGGGCCGCGCGGATGGGGCCGGAGCGCACCGGCCGCCCCTCGTCCTCGAAGCGCGGCACCACATCGACCGCAAAGCCGAGCTTTGCCCCTTGTGCCGCGAGATAGCCGGGAGAACCCGCGCGATTGAGGCCGAAATGAAAATCGAAGCCGATGGCAACGCCGGAGACGGCAAACCGCCCGACCAGAATGCGCGCGATGAAGTCGGCGGCGGAAAGGCCGGCCAGCGCCGCGTCGAACGCCAGCACGATGGCGCCGCTGAGCCCGGTCGCGGCCAGGAGGCGCAGCTTCGCGCGCTCGTCGGTGAGCCGGAACAGCCGCTCGTCCGGCCGGAAAAAGCCGCGCGGATGCGGCTCGAAGGTGAGCGCGGCGGCCGGCCGGCCCAGCGCCTTGGCGCGCGCGCAGGCGGCCGCGATGACGGCGCGGTGACCGCGATGCACGCCGTCGAAGTTGCCGATGGCAACGACGGCGCCGTCGAGCGCGTGATCCGCAGCCGTCTCGCCGCGGACCACGATGAACGGCTGACTTGGCTGCACTTGGTCGGTCATGGCTGACGCTGGCGCAACAAGGCCTCGGGTGGGGCGGTGAATCGATGAAGCTTGATCACGGTCCTGCCCGTCTTCGCAAGGCCGCTGTCCGCAAGAACGCTCTTCGCAAGGCCGCGGGTTTTGTTCAAGCCGAAGGGGGGACTACCAGCTCAGCCGGCGCATCACCGCTTTCGGAGCGACCCCGGCTGCCGCGAAGATGGTCGCGAGCGCGGAGGCGTCGGGATCGTCGCGAGCGCCCAGCTCCTCGGCGTGGATGCCCGCGGTCACGAACACGCAGGCGATGCCGAAGGCCGCGGCGCCTTTGAGATCGGTGCGCACCGAATCCCCTATCGCCAGCAGGCGATGGTGCGGCACCTTTTGCCCGCGCGCGGCCTCGGCCATGGCCAGCGCCTGCTCGTAGATCGGACGATAGGGCTTGCCGGCATAGATCACAGGGCCGCCCGCGGCGGCATAGAGATCGGCGATTGCGCCGGCGCAATAGACGAGCTTGTCGCCGCGCTCGACCACCACGTCGGGATTGGCGCAGATCATCGGAAGGGAGCGCGCGCGCATTCGCTCGATGAGCGCCTGGTAGTCCTGCGGCGTCTCGAGGGTATCGTCGGTCAGACCCGAGCAGACCGCGTAATCGGCGCTTTCCAACGGCGCGATGGGCGCATCCAGTCCCTCGAAGATCGGCAGATCCCGCTCGGGACCGATGTGGAACACGCGTTGGCCCGCGCGCGCGGCGATGAGCGCATGGGTGACGTCGCCGGAACTCACGATGCCGTCATAGGCCGCCCGCGGCACTCCCAGCCGGTCGAGGGTGAGACGCGCCACCACCGTGCCCGGCCGCGGCGCATTGGTGATCAGCACCACCGTGCCGCCCCCGTTGCGGAAGCGGGCAAGCGCATCGCAGGCTTCGGACGCGGCGACAGCGCCGTTGTGCACGACGCCCCAAACGTCGCAGAGCACGACGTCGTAGTCGGCGGCGAGCGCGGCCAAGTGGCGGATGAACGGAGAGAGTGCGACGGACATGGGGATCGGAGGACGGGACGCCGTCCGTCTTCCGTCCTTCGCCCGCTGATGTCAACCGTGGCCCACCGCGCCCTATCCGGGTGCGGGTCGGTGCCGCTATAACGCCGTCGCAATGGGACCCACGATCCAGCAAACCGAGCTCTCGCAACCCGGGACACCTGCCGCATCGATGGCGGGACCGATCGCGACGATCGAGCGTCGTCCGCAAGCGGCCTTTGCCGTCTTTCTTGCGCTGCATTTTCTTGTTTGGACGGCGCTGCCCACGCTGCTCTATCCGAATCTTCCGCTCGACCTCATCGAGGCGCTGACCTACGGCCGCGAATGGCAGCTCGGCTATGACAAGCTGCCGCCGTTGCCCTGGTGGCTGATCGAACTGCTCTACCGGCTGGTGGGGGTCGACGCGGCATATTACGCGCTGGCCCAGATCGCGGTGGTCGGCGCCTTCGCGGCGGTGTGGTGGACCGCGCGTCCGCTCCTCGGCGGCGTCGGCGCGCTGGTCGCCGTCCTCATCCTGGATGGCCTGCATTACTTTCATTTCACCGCCGCCAAGTTCAATCACGACGTCATCCAATTGCCGCTGTGGGCGCTCGCCGGCTACGCGTTCCATGCCGCTTTGCGGCGCGGGCGCATGATGCATTGGCTGCTGCTCGGCCTCTCCCTCGGCTTGGCGCTGTGGGCGAAATATTTCGTGGTCGTGCTGGCGGCGCCGCTCGCCTTGTTCCTGCTGTTCGACCGCGATGCGCGCAAGGCGCTGGCCACGCCCGGGCCTTGGGTCGCTTTCGCCGTCGCGCTTGTCGTGATGGCCCCGCACCTTCTCTGGCTGGTGCGCAACGATTTTCTCCCCTTTGCCTATGCCAGCGCGCGCGCCGCGCCCGTGCGCGGCCCGCTCGATCACATCCTGCACCCCGTGGTGTTCGCCGCCGGCCAACTGGCGTTTCTGCTCCCGGCGCTGCTGATCGCCGCCGCGCTCGTCTTGCCGCGCCGCGAGGCCCGCGACGGTGCGTCGCCGCTCGCTCCCAAGGCCGATGCATTCGACCGTCGCATCGTGACGCTCCTAGCCTTCGGACCGGCGGTAACCACCATTGCGCTATCGGCGATCAGCGGCCGCGGCGCCATTGCCATGTGGGGCTATCCGCTGTGGCTCTATCTCGGGGTTTGGATCGTGCTCGAGGCCGGCGGCGCGATCGAGCCCGCGCGGCTTGCGCGTATCCTGTCGGTGTGGGCGACGGTGTTCGCGCTGTTTGCCGTCGCCTTCATCGCCAGCTATTCGGTCCTGCCGGCGATCGACCACCGCTACCGCGCGGTGTTCTATCCCGGCGACCGGCTCGCGGATGAGCTGGCGCGGCGCTTTCGCGCCGCCACCGGGCGGCCGCTGACCTACGTGATCGCGAGCATGTGGGACGGCGGCAATGTCGCTCATTACGCGCGCGAGCAGCCGCGGGTGTTGATCGACGGCGATCCGCGGCGCGCGCCCTGGATCGATCTCGGCGACCTGCGCACCAAGGGTGCGGTGGTGGTATGGACGGGGAGCGATCCGGCCGTCATGCCGGTCGGCCTGCGCGGCGTCGCCGGCGACGCGCAGGTACAGCCGCCCTTCACGCTGCCGTTCCGGCGCGGCGATCACGTCCTCACCGTCGGCTGGGCGATCTTGCGCCCGCAGCCGGCGTTTGCGGGCGCCGACCCTCGATCGGGAGGGAAGCGCGTCGAGCGCGGCGCGATCGCTCCAGAGCTCGCGCAGTGACAAAGATCGCGCAGTGACAAAGATCGCGGCAATAAACATATTGTGTTGAGGACACTCCCGATGTCTTCACACGCTCTCGTCTTCGACCGTTCCCTCCTGCGTGCGCGCGGTACCCGCGCGTCAGCGCTGGGAGCGTCGACATTCCTGATCGACCGCGTGGCCGAGGATCTCTCCGATCGCCTAGCGGCGGTGCTCCGCCGGTTCGAATGCGCCGCCGATCTCGGCACGCCCACCGACGCCGCCCGCCGCGCGCTGGCGGCGAGCGGAAAGGTCGGCACGATCATTTGGGCTGGCGCTGCTGCCTGCCGCCTGCCCGGGCGGGTTGGGGCGGCGGAGGCGAACACAGGTTCGATGCCGCCGCCCAGCGCCGGAGGCATCGCCGTTGCGGCCGACGCGGAGGCGCTGCCTTTCCGCGACGCCTCGCTCGACCTCGCGGTATCGTTGCTGGCGTTCCAATTCGTCAATGATCTGCCGGGCACGCTTCTCCAGATCCGCCGCGCGCTCAGGCCCGACGGCCTGCTGCTGGCGGCGCTCGTCGGCGGCGATACGCTGAGCGAGCTGCGCCACGCCTTCGCCGCCGCCGAGGCCGAGATCGAGGACGGCGTCTCGCCGCGGGTCATTCCCTTTCCGGATGTCCGCGACGTGGGGGCGCTGCTCCAGCGCGCGGGTTTCGCGCTGCCGGTGACCGATGTCGACCGGATTGCGGTCCGCTATGCCTCGCCGCTGGCGCTGATGCATGACCTGCGCCGCATGGGCGCCACGAATCCACTGCTCGAGCGCAGCCGGCGGCCGCTCAAGCGCGCGACCTTGATGCGGATGATGGAGATCTACGCCGAGCGTTTCAGCGATTGCGACGGTCGCATCCGGGCGACATTCGAGATCGTCTGGCTCTCCGGCTGGGCGCCGCATGAGAGCCAGCAAAAGCCGCTCGCGCCCGGCTCGGCGCGGCAGCGGCTCGCAGACGTGCTGGGGACGAAGGAGATCCCGTTGCCGGGAGCAGGGAACGGCAGTCGCTAGAGCATGATCCGAGAGTTGCAGACTTTTCGGATAAGATCATGCGACTGAATAATGTTTAGGGCGATATCGCGATTCGATCTGAAACGATTTCGCTCTGAGCCGGGGCGTCAGGCGCACAACAGCGTCGTCAAATGGGACACCAGCGGTTCGTCGGCGGGCGGCATCCGGTAGTCCCGCAAGCGGTTCGCTCGCACCCAGGCGAGGCTCTGGCCTTCGAGGGCCGTCACCGTTCCCTCCCAACGCCGGCAGACATAGAGCGGCATCAGCAGATAGAAATCCGGATAGGCGTGGCTGGCGAAGGTGAGCGGCGCAAGGCACGCCTCGTTGACGACGATGCCAAGCTCCTCCTTCAATTCGCGGATCAACGTCTCTTCGGGGCGCTCGCCCGCTTCGACCTTGCCGCCGGGAAACTCCCACAAGCCCGCCATCGGCTTGCCGGCCGGACGCTGCGCGAGCAGCACGCGGGCGTCGATGTCAACGAGGGCGCAAGCGGCGACAAGGACGAGTTTCACGCTCATGACTCTATGATCGGCGATGACGCCCAGGATCAAGGACCTATCGAAGGGCTCCAGTGCGCACCTGGTTCCATGCCATGATCACCGAGGGCTTGCACTCAGAACGTCGTCCGGCCTTCGAATCACGACCGATAGTCGCCGTTGATCGCGACGTAGTCCTTCGTCAGATCGCAGGTGAGCACCCGGTCGCGCCCGCGCCCGAGCCCGAGCGCGACTTTGAGGGTGATCTCGGGTTTCTTCATCGCCGCCGAGACCGCGGCCTCGTCGTAGGAGGAGTCGCGCTCGCCTTTGTGCGCGACACGGATGCCGCCGAACCAGATCGAGAGCCGGTCGCGGTCGGCGCGTTCCCCGGCCTTGCCGACTGCCATCACCACGCGGCCCCAGTTGGCGTCTTCGCCGGCGATCGCGGTCTTGACCAGCGGCGAATTGGCGATCGAGAGTGCGATTTTGCGCGCCGAGGGTTTCGATACCGCGCCCTCGACGATGATCTCCACCAGCTTGCGCGCGCCCTCGCCGTCGCGCGCGACCTGCTCGGCAAGGTTGGCAAGGACGGCATCGAACGCCTTACGGAATGCCGGCAGCCGCGGGTCGGATGCATTGGCGATTTTCGACACTCCGCGCGCGGCGGCTGCGCCGGTCGCAAACGCGAGCAGCGTGTCCGAGGTGGACGTATCGCCGTCGATCGTCACCGCGTTGAAGGTGTCGACGACGCCCTCCCTGAGCAGGCTTTGCAACACGCGCGGCGAGATCGGCGCATCGGTGAAGACGAAGGACAGCATGGTCGCCATGTCGGGCGCGATCATGCCGGCGCCCTTGGCGATGCCGCAGATGGTGACCGGAGTCGCCCCGAGCCGCGCGACGGCGGCCGCGCCCTTGGGAAAAGTATCGGTGGTCATGATGGCGCCGGCGGCGGCGCGCCACCCACCAGGCACGGCATTGGCGACGAGCCGATCCATGACGGCACCGAATTTCGTGGCATCGAGCGGCTCGCCGATCACGCCGGTGGAGGCCAGCAGCACGTCCGACGGTTTGCAGCCGGCGGCCGCCGCGGCGATCTCGGCGGTGAGCTTGGTCGCCGCGCGCCCGGACTTGCCGGTAAAGGCATTGGCATTGCCCGAATTGACCACGAGCGCGCGCGCCGCGCCGCGCTTGAGTTGCGCGCGGCACCAGTCAACCGGGGCAGAGGGGCATTTCGAGCGGGTGAAGACGCCGGCCATGCTCGTACCGGGGTCGAAGAGCGCCAGCAGCACGTCGGTGCGTCCGGCATAACGGATGCCGGCGGCGGCGGTTGCAAGCCTGACGCCATCCACCGGCGGCATGTCGGGAAAGTGCGCGGGCGCGAGCGGGGAGACTGCGGTCGTCGACAAGGCGTTCTCCAACGTTATGAGCGGCCTTGTGCAGCCTTGTGCGGGGCATCCACGTCCCGGCCCCGACATGAAGGACGCGGATGGCACCGGAACGCGGGCTTGCCCGAGCTCCGCAATATGAAGCTGCTCCAAGTCAGGCGGAACCGACCTGGAGGGACAAGACCCGCCATGACGTTGAACTCAACGGCCGTCTTTATTTCGTCGGTTCAACCGGCTTGACGGCGGGCGTGTCCGCCGCTTTGTCGGCGGGCGTGCCGGCTGCCTTGTCGGCCGGCTTGTCGAGGCGCTCGATCTTCGCGCTCTGGCGCAGCTTGGTGATGAATTCGGTCTGCGACTTGCGCGCCAGATAAGCCTCGATCTGGTCCTTGACCTTGTCGAATTCCGGCGGCTGCTTGGTGCGCTTGTCCTCGAGCTTGATGATGTGCCAGCCGAATTGCGTCTTCACCGGGTTGGAGAGCTGCCCCGGATACATCTTGTAGGCGACGTCGGCGAATTCGGGCACCATCTGATCCTTGGTGAAGTAGCCGAGGTCGCCACCCTCGGCCGCGCCGGGATCCTTCGACTTTTCCTTGGCGAGTGTTGCGAAATCGGCGCCGCCCTTGAGTTGCTCGAGAATGGCCTTGGCCTCGTCTTCGGTCTCGACCAGGATGTGGCGGGCTCGCACTTCTTCCTGCCCGGCCATCGATTTCACCGCATCGTTATAGGTCTGGTGCAAGGCCTCGTCGGTGACGGCGGCCTTGGCTTCATCCTGCAGCTCCAATCCCATCAGCAGCTTGTTGCGCATGAATGCCAGCCGCCGCTTGAAGTCGGGATTATCGGCGAGGTTCTTCTTGTCGGCGGACTGCGTGACCATGATGATGTCGGCAAGATAAGAGATGAGATGCTCGCGCTTGGCTTCGGGCGACGCCGCCTGCGTGTCGGCGCCCAGGTCCTCCTCGGCGAGTGCGAGATCGCTCTGCTTGATGTCGACGCCGTTGACGCGAGCGACGACTGGGTCGGACCCGGAAGCCGACGGCTCGGACGACGAGTTTTTCGAGCAGCCTGCAATGGGAAGGAACAGCAGGAGCGCCGCAACGGCGGCGAACGCGATCGAACGCCGGCGCGGCGTGCAGCGGGGCAGCAAATTGAGGGAGGTCATGGCGTGGGTCCTGGGTAAAGCGGCCGTCGCAGGCGCGCCGGACACTTGCGTCAAACAGCCCCGCTTGGCAATGATTTAGGGGCCGATTTTGACGAGAACGTGAGCGCCAGCCGGCCAATTGACAAGGATGTGACCCCCTCCTATCTCTCCTCGAAGCGGCCGGGCCGGCCGCAAATCGCCGCCGTTTGCATGAAAGACGCTCGAAAGGTGCGGCATTTTCCGCATTCCGCGGCCTTGGATGAGCGCGTAGGCGTGGCCGCGCCAAAGGCGGCTTCTGCCGTGACCTCCACCCCACCGGATTTGATAGAGTGCGGCAGCAGCTGACAGGACGCGAAGGACTTACCGCATGATCGGCGCCATTGCTCGCAAGCTGTTTGGTTCTTCGAACGAGCGGCGGATCAAGTCGTATCTGCCGCGGGTTGCGGAGATCAACGCGCTGGAGAAGGAGGTGGAGGGTCTGTCGGACGAGGGGTTGCGGGCGCGCACGGAGGCTTTCAAGCAGCAGGTGGCGGAGGGAGTGAGCCTGGACGAGATCCTGGTGCCGGCGTTTGCCACCTGCCGGGAGGCGGCCAAGCGCACCTTGGGGCAGCGTCACTTCGACGTGCAATTGATCGGCGGCATGATCCTGCACGAGGGGCGCATCGCGGAGATGAAGACCGGCGAAGGCAAGACGCTGGTGGCGACCTTGCCGGTCTATCTCAACGCGCTTGCCGGCCGCGGCGTGCACGTGGTGACGGTGAACGACTACCTGGCCAAGCGCGACGCCGAATGGATGGGTCAGATCTACAATTTTCTCGGCCTCAAGGTCGGGGTGATCGTGCACGGGCTCGACGACGAGCAGCGCAAGATCGCCTACGACGCCGACGTGACCTACGGCACCAACAACGAGCTCGGCTTCGACTATCTGCGCGACAACATGAAGTACCGGCTGGAGGACATGGTCCAGCGCGGGCACATCTACGCCATCGTGGACGAGGTCGAACTCGATCCTGATCGACGAAGCCAGGACCCCGCTAATCATTTCCGGTCCCTTGGACGACCGCTCGGAGTTCTACAACACGATCGACGCCTATATTCCGAAGCTGGAGAAGGCCGACTACGAGGTTGACGAGAAGCAGCGGACGGTGACGCTGACGGAAGCGGGCATGGAGAAGATGGAGCAGACGCTGCGGGCGAACGCTCTGCTCAAGGGGGATTCGCTCTACGACGTGGAGAACGTCTCGACCGTCCACCATGTGAATCAGGCGCTCAAGGCGCACAAGCTGTTCCAGCGCGACAAGGACTATATCGTTCGCAACGGCGAGGTGGTGATCATCGACGAGTTCACCGGGCGGATGATGCCGGGGCGGCGCTATTCGGAGGGGCTGCACCAGGCGCTGGAGGCCAAGGAGCGCCAGCCGATCCAGCCGGAGAACCAGACGCTCGCCTCGATCACGTTCCAGAACTACTTCCGCATGTACGAGAAGCTCGCCGGCATGACCGGGACGGCGATGACCGAGGCGGACGAGTTCATCGACATCTACAACCTGGAAGTGATCGAGGTGCCGACCAACCAGGCGATGGTGCGCATCGACGACGACGACGAGGTCTATCGCACGGCGGCCGAGAAGTACCGCTCGATCCTGACCCTGATCGAGGACTGCAAGGGGCGCGGCCAGCCGGTGCTGGTGGGGACCACGTCGATCGAGAAATCGGAGCAACTGGCGGAGATGCTGCGCCAGCAGGGCTGGGAGCAGCACGACTTCACCGACCCCAACGCGTTTGCCGCGCTCTATTCCGGCGACGACGGGGCCTCCAAGGCCAAGGTGTTCGCCATCCTCAATGCCCGCTACCACGAGCAGGAGGCCTATATCATCGGGCAGGCGGGAGTGCCCGGGGCGATTACGATCGCCACCAACATGGCGGGTCGCGGCACCGACATCCAGCTCGGCGGCAATGCCGAGATGCGCATCCGGCAGGAACTGGCCGACATCGAGGACGCGCGCGCGCGCGAGCGCGACCCGCGGGCGGCCGAGATCCGCGCCCAGGTGGCGCGATTGAAGGAGAAGGCGCTGGCGGCGGGCGGGCTGTTCGTGCTGGGGACCGAGCGGCACGAGAGCCGTCGCATCGACAACCAGCTGCGCGGGCGCTCCGGGCGGCAGGGCGACCCCGGGCACTCCAAGTTCTTCCTGTCGCTGGAAGACGACCTGATGCGCATCTTCGGGACCGACAAGCTCGACAGCATGCTGCAGCGGCTGGGGCTCAAGGAGAACGAGGCGATCGTCCATTCCTGGATCAACAAGGCGCTGGAGAAGGCGCAGCAGAAGGTGGAGGCGCGCAACTTCGACATCCGCAAGAACCTCTTGAAGTTCGACAACGTGATGAACGACCAGCGCAAGGTGATCTTCGACCAGCGGGTGGAATGGATGAAGGACGAGGCGGTGAACGAGATCGTCGCAGACATGCGCCATGCCGCCGTCGAGGACCTCGTCGGCAAGCACGTCCCCGAAAACGCCTATCCCGAACAGTGGGACGTCAAGGGGCTGCGGGACGAGCTCAAGCGCGTCCTCGATCTCGACCTGCCGGTCGATGAATGGGCGAAGGAAGAGGGCATCGCCGACGAGGAGCTGCTTTCGCGCATCGAGCGGCGCGCTGACGAGCACATGGCGTCGAAGGTCGCACAGTGGGGCACCGACGTGATGCGTTACGTGGAGAAGTCGATCCTGTTGCAGACGCTCGATCACCTCTGGCGCGAGCATCTCGTCATGCTCGAACATCTCCGCCAGGTGATCGGGTTGCGCGGCTATGGCCAACGCGATCCGCTCAACGAGTACAAGGCCGAATCGTTCAGTCTGTTCGAGGCCATGAGCACCAGTCTGCGTGAGGCGGTGACCGCGCAGCTGATGCGGGTCGAGATCAGGACGGCGCCGCCGCCGGAGGAGCAGGCCAATTTGCCCTACATGGAGGCGCACAAGATCGATCCCTCGACCGGCGAGGACGAGCTGGCGCTTGCGCGTGCCGGCGCGGAGACGCTCGCGCGCCACGGGATCACCGCCGGCGCGGCGGCCGAGCGCAACCCGAACGATCCTTCAAGCTGGGGCAAGGTTGGTCGCAATGAGACCTGCCCGTGCGGTTCGGGCAAGAAATACAAGCACTGTCACGGCCGCTTCGCGTAATCAGACGACAGAGGACAGATGACGGAGGGAAGCGGACGCGAAGCGATCCGTCATCCGTCTTCTGTTATCGGTCGTCTGCTACTGCCAGGCGCCGAAGCGGCTGTCGAAACCGCCGGAAGGCATCGTGGGTGCGGCCCCGTTGAGGAGCGCCGGGGTGGCGCCGGCCGAACTGGCCTGGGGCTCGGCGGTGGCTTCCCGCTTCAGCGGCGCAGGTTTGGGCGCGGCCGCATTGGCCGTCTTCGTCTCCGCCGGTTTCGCCTCAGGCTTCGGCCTGCTCGCGCTGTGTGCGGGCTTTGCTGCGGAGCCTGAGGGTTTTGGCTTTGACGGGGACGTCGACGTCGCGGCGGGCTGGGTCGCCTGATCCTCAGCCTTCGATCCGAACAGATTGCCGAAAAAGCCCCCGATTCCGCCGGAGCCCGCCGAGGCGACCTGTACCGATGAACGCGGAGCGGCGACCGGCTTCGACTCGGCGGAGGCGAGGCTCATCGTGCTCCCAAAGATCGTATCGGAGGTGGACGGCTCGGCCGGCGGGTTGACATGGGCCGGGATCGTGCCCGCCGCCGTGTGGATCGTTGCGCCCGGGCCGCCGTGGGTCTTCACCGCAGCGAGGAAGGTCGGATTCATGCCGCCGTCGACGCCCATCCTGACCGGAGCGGTGGGCGTGCCGCGGCTGATCAATTCTGCGATCTGGACGTCGTCGCGACGCTGCTTGTCCCTGACCGCGGAGGCGATTTCCTCCGGCACCTTGTAGGCGGGGCAGCGGTCGGACGCGCTGAACTTGCCCGAGGATTCTGCGTCGAACACGTAACGCCGTTCGCAGACATCGACCTTCGGCTCGTGCCGCGTGACCTCGAAATGATCGTAGCCCTCCTTGATCATCTTCCAGAACGCCATATGCGGCGAGTTGCGGTGCTTGGCCATGTTGAGCGGCGTCATCCTGAACGGATAGGCCTGGATCTGGAAGGACTTCTGGCCGCCGAAGAAAGACTCGCGCGCGAGCGCGTAAATCTCCGAGATCTGCTCGTCCGTCATGGCGTAGCAGCCGGCCGACGAGCAGTCGCCGTGGATCATGAGGAACGCTCCGGTGCGCCCGTTGGCGCGATCGTAAGCGTTCGGAAAGCCCGTGTTGATGGCGAGATAGTAGTTGGAATTCGGGTTCATCAAGCCGGGGGTGATGGTGTAATAGCCCTCCGGCGCCTGGCGGTCGCCCTGCTTGATCTTGGGACCGAGGTCGCCCGACCAGCGGCAGATCGGATAGGTCTTGAGCAGCGCGAACCGACCGGTCTTGTCCTCTTTCCAGACTTCGAATTCGGATTCCTCTTTGAAGATGCGCACCAGGATCGGCGATTCCTTCGCCATGTTCTTGCTTTCGATCTCGGCGAGCATCCGGTCGGTAAGAGGTTGCATGTGACGGCCGTTGACGGCAGTCGCGCTGTCTGTATCGCAACCGGCAAGCGCAACGGCCGCCGCAATCGCGGCGGACGCAAAAAGCGCGCGCACCAAAGTCAGACGATCCAACCGACCCCCCCCCAACCGACCGAGCGCCCTCAGCAAAAGTGGACTTCCGGCTTTGCCTTGGAAGGCGCTCTAACTCTACACTGCGCGCTTTCCGGGCGGCTGACCGGTCCCCACTCAGCCTGAAAAGCGCGGCTCCGCTTCCCCAAGCGTTTACCAAGCGTTTACCAAGCGTTTACCGCTCGACCGTGATCCGCAAGCGACCGCCCGACGCGGGTGGTGCGGACAGCCGATCGAACACCCGGTTGGTGAACTAAGGACTATTTCGTCGCGAGAGGCAGCCCCCAGTCCCCCAACAGCCAAGGTGCAACCGGAACTCTGGGCCAAGACTTGGGTAAGATCAGGGCAAAGGCCAACAATTCTAGAAGGTAGGGAGTTTGTTGGGATACAAACGCTTACCGGCCATTTTCCGCGCAAAACGGGGTCTGCGCCGCGGCGCGGTCACCCGAATGTCCGCCCGATAGCCAAGAATTTCTCGCGGCGCTGCCGGCGGACGGTCTCCCGGTCCAGCCCGGCCAGTCCGTCGAGGGCATTGCCGATCGCCTCTCCGGTCGCAGCGATCGCGGCCGCCGGGTCCCGGTGTGCGCCCCCGGGCGGCTCGGTCACGATCTGATCGATGATTCCGAAGCGCATCATATCCTCGGCGGTAATCTTCATGCCGGTCGCCGCGTCCTGGGCCCTGGCGGTGTCGCGCCACAGGATGGAGGCGGCGCCCTCCGGGGAGATCACGCTGTAGATCGCGTGTTCCAGCATCAACACCCGGTTGGCGGAGGCGATCGCGATGGCGCCCCCCGAGCCGCCTTCGCCGATGACGACCGCGACGTTCGGCACGCCGAGATCGAGGCTGGCGTCGGTCGAGCGTGCGATCGCCTCGGCTTGGCCGCGTTCCTCCGCGCCGATGCCGGGATAGGCACCGGCCGTATCGACCAGCGACACCACCGCAATGCCGAAGCGGTCGGCCATTTGCATCAAGCGCTCCGCCTTGCGATAGCCCTCCGGCCGCGCCATGCCGAAATTGTGCTTGAGGCGGCTTTCGGTCGACGAGCCCTTCTCGTGTCCGATGATGCAGATGCTTTCGCCGCGGAACCGGCCGAAACCGCCGACGATCGCCTGGTCGTCGCCGAACTTGCGGTCGCCTGAGAGCGACACGAAATCGGTGACGAGGGCTCCCACATAGTCGAGGCAATGCGGACGCTCGGGATGGCGGGCGACTTGCGTCTTCTGCCAGGGCGTGAGCTCCGCGTAGAGATCTTTGAGCGCCTGCGCGGCCTTGGCCTCGAGCCGGGAAATCTCCTCGCCGATGGCGGCCGCACTGTCGCCGGTCTGCAGCGCGCGCAGCTCCTCCACCTGGGCTTCGAGCTCGGCCACCGGCTTTTCGAAGTCGAGATAGCTGCGCATCGAACGCTCTCAGGTGACCGGACCGGCTTTGATTGCCGACATCATCCCTGCATGCCGCCATGACGGGGAACATCGACCGCGGCGGCGGTATCAAACATCCGGCGCTTGTGCCTCAAATTCCGCCCGCCCTTCAGGGATTTCGAGATAGGAACGCAACGTCGTTGAGCCATTCCGTCCGTGCTGCGGTCGCCGGCGACAGGCCGTCATCCCGGCGTGCGCAATACCGCGTCTTATGGCATGGGCCGCCGCAAGACGCCTAGCGCGTCTGCTGCATGCCATAGCGTGCGTATTCCTCGGCGATGTCGGCCTGAAGCGCCTTGGCCGCCGCGATGTCGTTGTTGCCGGAGCGATCTTCGTTCTTCAATCTGGCCAAGCCCCGACCGTAAAGCGCGAAGGCGACTTTGGGGTTCGTCCGCAAGGCCGCGTCGTAATCGGAAACGGCGGCATCGAATTGACTCATTTTCAGAAAGACGAAGCCCCGGCTGTCGAGCGTTGCGGCATTGTTCGGCAACAGCCGCAGCGCTTCGTTGCAGTCGGCGAGCGCCTGCTTGAGAATGCCAACCACCGCGCGCGCCCAGCAGCGGTTGTCGAAGGCCGCGGCGAAATCGGGCTTGAGCTTGATGGCCTGATTGTAGTCGTCGATGGCGTGATCGTATTGGCTCTTGCCGAGATGGGCGTTGCCGCGGTTGAAGTAGCCTTCCGCCGACGGCTTGAGCTTGATGGCTTGGTCGTAATCCTGGATTGCGCGGTCGTAATCGCCCTTGTTGTCATAAGCGACGCCGCGGTTGTTGTAGGCGACGGCGGATTTGGAGTTGAGCTTGATCGCCTGGTTATAGTCCTGGATGGCACGGTCGTAATCGCCCTTGAATCGGTAGCCGATGCCGCGACTGTTGAAGGCGTCGGCGAGCTTGTCGCCCTTGTCGCGGCCCGCCTTGATCACGGCCGAACACCCTTCGATGCGCTGGTCGACCGTCGTCCCATTCTCGCCCTCGCACCAGGTGCGCTCCTGCGGTGTCTGCGCGAGCGCGGACGTCCCGGCGAGCAAGCCGCCGGCGAGAATGAAGGCAAAGCCCCTTGCAGGCGTCAGACGCATCGGCAACTCCATCGTTCGCGCCGTGAGGCGAAATGACATCGGAACCGCCATCATTCCTGGCCCAGCGGATGCAGGTCGCGCACCAGGCTCTTGAGGCGCTCCTCCAGCACGTGTGTATAGATTTGTGTCGTGGAGATGTCGGCATGGCCCAGCAGCGTCTGGACCACTCGCAGGTCGGCGCCGTTGTGCAGGAGGTGGCTCGCGAAGGCATGGCGGAGCACGTGCGGACTTACCTGTGCGGGGCGCAGCCCCGCGGCGGCGGCGAGCGTTTTCAATTCGCGGGCGAAATGCTGACGCGTCAGGTGGCCGGCTTCCCCGAACGAGGGGAAAAGCCATTTGGTTTTCTGATGACGGGCCGTTGCGGAAAGGAGCGCGAGATACTCGCGCATGGCCGTCTTGGCAGCCTCGTTGAGCGGCACGAGACGCTCCTTGCCGCCCTTGCCGCGCACGGTGAGCATGCGCGCGCTCCGCTCGGCGGCCGAGACCGGCAGCGAAACAAGCTCGGAGACCCGCAGCCCGGTGGCGTAGAGCAGCTCGATCAGACAGGCGAGCCGCGCGGCGCGCAGCCGCTCCAGCGCCGGCCGGTCCGCCCTGTCCATCTCCGCCCGCGCTTGCGTGAGCAGGCGATCGACCTCGGCGATGCTGAGCACCTTGGGCAGCGCTCGGCCGCGTTTAGGCCCTTCGATGACCGCCGACGGGTCGTCGGCGCGGCGTCCCTCGGCATAGAGAAAGCGATAGAGTTGGCGGATGGCCGAGAGGCGCCGCGCCACCGACGCCGTGGCAAAGCTGCGCTTGGCCAGCGACCCGAGATAGGCGCGCAGATCCTCGGTCGAGGCTCGGGCGATGGTGCGGCCCGCCGCGGCGAGCGCCATGGAGAGGTCGGCGAGGTCGCGAGCATAGGCGGCCAGCGTGTTCCGGGCTCCCCCGCGCTCGGCCGCCAGCATGTCGAGGAACAGCTCGATCAGGGCCGCATCGGAGTCTTCTGGCCTTCGGAGCCATTCGGCGGCGGTGCGCTCAGGGCTGCTGCTTGGCGAACTTGTCTGGCGGAATCGAAACCGTGATCTCGCGCGGTTTCGGATCGAACCAAGTCGCGAGCATGAACATGGCGCCGTAGGTCAGGCCGCCCAGAACGCCAATCAGAGTCAGGAACCGAAACAGGCTCGGCATGATCACCCTCGATCGGCAACATCGCACCAAAGAATGGAGAAACTAGGACAATCCGCGGGCCTCGTAACAAGGAGGGATCGCAATCGCCGCCGGAAGGTGGTTAACAAAGCCCTCACGGCACCCTTGTGGTATCAAGCGCTTGACGGCAAGTGGTTGTATTGGAAGAGAAACCGACTAAAACGCTGCAAGGCTCGCTGCACGCCGCGAGAATTCGGAGGATTGGGCATCATGCCGCACGGCGCGGCGCACGAACTCGCAAGCCGGCCGGAAGCCGCCATCGTGGCTGCCCTCGGTCAGCGCTCGGTCGTTCTCGTGGGCATGATGGGGGCTGGCAAATCGTCGATCGGACGGCGCGTGGCGCTGCGGCTTGGCATTCCGTTCGTCGACGCCGATACGGAGATCGAAAAGGCAGCCGGCATGGCGATCACGGATATTTTCGCCACTCGCGGCGAGGCGGAATTCCGCGCCGGTGAGGCGCGCGTGATCGTGCGCTTGCTGGAGGGCGGGCCGCAGATCCTGGCCACCGGCGGCGGAGCGTTCACGAACCCGGATACCCGCGCCGCCATCGCCGCGAAGGGCGTCTCCATCTGGCTCAAGGCCGAATTCGACGTGCTGATGAAGCGCATCAGGCGCCGTCATGATCGGCCCCTGCTCAAGACGGAAGACCCCGGCGCGACCTTGCGCAAATTGATGGCGGAGCGCGATCCGGTCTATGCCTTGGCCGATCTCACCGTGCAGTCGCGCGAGGTCATGCACGACAAGATTGTCGATGAGATCGTGAGCGCGCTCGCCGGTTGGACGGGAGCGGCCCGCGCCGCGCTGCCGGGCACCCCCGAAGGGGATCGCGGATCATGACTGCGCCGCTGCGGACCAGCGATCCGATCGTGGTCAATGTCGCTCTCGGCGAGCGCAGCTACGATATCATCATCGGCCGCGGCCAGTTGAGCTTGCTGGGTCAAAAAATTGCCGCGCTGCGGCCGGGAGCCAAGGCCGCGATCGTCACCGACGAAAACGTCGCACGCCACCATCTGGCCGCGACCGAAGCCGCGCTTGCCGCAGCCGGAATCGGCACGACGTCCGTAACCGTGCCTCCCGACGAGAGTTCGAAGAGCTTCCCGATGCTCGAGCGGGTGTGCGAAGCACTGATTTCCGCCCGCATCGAACGCATGGATCTCGTCGTCGCGCTCGGCGGTGGCGTCATCGGCGATCTCGCCGGATTTGCGGCTGCCGTCGTCCGCCGCGGTCTCGATTATGTGCAGGTGCCTACGACCCTGCTTGCGCAGGTCGATTCTTCGGTCGGCGGCAAGACCGCAATCGATTGCCGCCACGGCAAGAACCTTATCGGCGCTTTCCACCAGCCGGTGCTGGTCGTCGCCGATACCGCGCTGCTCGACACGCTGTCGGAACGCCAATTCCGCGCGGGCTATGCCGAAGTGGCCAAATACGGATTGATCGCGGACGCCGCCTTCTTTGCCTGGCTGGAGGCGAACTGGCGGGACGTGTTCGCGGGCGGTCCCGCGCGCGAGCACGCCATCGCGGTGAGCTGTCGCATGAAGGCGGCGATCGTCGGACGAGACGAGCGTGAAACCGGCGAACGGGCGCTGCTCAATCTCGGCCACACATTCGGCCACGCGTTCGAGGCGGCGGCCGGTTTCTGCGATCGGCTGTTGCACGGCGAGGCGATTTCGCTCGGCATGGTCCTCGCCTTCGCATTCTCGGCGAAGCGCGGCCTGCTGCCTGCGGCCGAGGCCGAGCGTGTCGCGCGCCATCTTGCGGCGGTCGGCCTGCCAGTCCACGTCTCTTCGGTCGCGGGCGGCATGCCGGGCGTCGATCGCCTCATGGAGCTCATTGCGCAGGACAAGAAGGTCAGGCGCGGCCGGTTGACTTTCATCCTGGCACGCGGAATCGGCGCAAGCTTCATCGCCAACGACGTGGATGCAGCCGAGGTCCGTGCCTTTCTGGTCGAGAAGCTCGCCGAGCGATGAGCACCTACGATTGGCTCGCCCTTGGGGTGGTTCTGGTCTGCCTCCTGCTCTCGGCTTTCTTCGCGGCAAGCGAGACCGCCCTGACGGCCTCCTCGCGCGCCAGCATGCATCGGCTCGAGAAGCAGGGAAACCGGCGCGCCGCGCTCGTCAATCGCCTGCTTGCCGCGCGCGAGCGGATGATCGGTGCGCTTCTATTCGGCAACAACGCCGTCAACATCGCTGCGTCCTCGCTCGCCACCGGCGTGCTGCTCGCCTGGTTCGGCGATGTGGGCGTGATCTATGCCACCGTGGTCATGACCGTTCTGATCGTAGTCTTGGCTGAAGTCCTGCCGAAGACGGCGGCCTTCAACGCGCCCAACCGAATCGCGCTTGCGGTCGCGCGCCCGATCTACTGGACGGTCCGACTGCTTACGCCCGTCCTCATCGGCGTCGAGTGGCTGGTGAAACGGCTGTTGCGGCTGGCCGGGATGAGGGTCGGCGAAGTCGAATCGATTCTCTCGCCGCACGAGGAATTGCGCGGAGCGGTCGATCTTCTGCACCACGAGGGCGGCGTCGGGAGGTTGGACCGCGACATGTTCAGCGGCCTGCTCGATCTGCGCGATCTCACCGTCTCCGACGTCATGATCCATCGCACCGAGATGGTCACGGTCTGTGCCGACGACCCGCCTGAGCAGGTGGTGAAGGACGTGCAGCAGGCGGAGGTCACGCGCATCCCGCTGTGGAAGGGAACGCCCGAGAACATCATCGGCATCCTGCACGCCAAGGATCTCTTGCGTGCGATCCAGCTCGCCGATGGCGACCTCGCCAAGGTCGACGTCACCGCCATCGCCCGGCCGCCCTGGTTCGTGCCCGACATCCGCCCGCTCTCGGAGCAGCTCAAGGCCTTTCGCCGCCGCAAGACGCATTTCGCGCTGGTGGTCGACGAATACGGCGAGGTGATGGGCCTGGTCACGCTTGAGGACATTTTGGAAGAGATCGTCGGCGATATCACCGATGAGCATGACATCGCGGTGCCCGGTGTGCGGCCGCAGCCCGACGGCTCCGTCAATGTCGACGGTGGCGTCCCCATCCGCGATCTCAACCGCGCCATGGAGTGGAACCTGCCCGACGACGAGGCGACCACGATCGCCGGCCTCGTCATCCACGAGGCGCGCTCGATCCCGGAGCCCGGCCAGACCTTCACCTTTCACGGCTTCCGCTTCCGCGTGCTGCGCCGCGACAGGAACCGCATCACGGCACTACGCATCACGCCGCTCGTGCGCAAGGCGGTGCTGAAGTCGGCTTGAGGCAGGACTTGAAGTAGGACTTGGCGGAGCCCGCTCCAATGCAATCGCGCCGTTGCTCCGGCTAAAGCCGGCGGCCCTCAGGACTGCAACGCGGGATTGCGGCCATTCGCACCAATCCGCTCGCGACCGGCATCACCGGGATCGCATCGCCGCGCGCACTGGACGGTGCTATGGGGCGCGTTGTTTTGATGCTAGGGTTTTTTCGACGCCGTCTCCGGACGGACACACGCCATCAATACATCAATACTCAATACTCAATACATCAATACAAGGAGTGGGAAGAATAATGTCGCGCACCTACGAAACCGTGAAGGTCGAGCACGAGGGTGGGATCGCATGGGTGATCCTCAATCGTCCAGACAAGCGCAATGCGATGAGTTCGCAGCTGCACTACGACATGTGCGACATCCTCGACGAGCTCGAGCACGATCCGCAGGCCAAGGTGCTCGTGCTCACCGGTGCGGGCGATGCCTGGTGCGCTGGGCAAGATCTCAAGCTGTTCTTCCGTGATCTCGACAACAAGCCGGTTGAGCGTACGCGCGCCGCGGCCGCCAGTCATTATTGGCGCTGGCAAAAGCTCTTCACCTATTCCAAGCCGACCATCGCCATGGTCAACGGCTTCTGCTTCGGCGGCGGCTTCACGCAGCTCATTGCCTGCGATTTTGCGATTGCGGCGGAAGACGCGCAATTCGGCCTGTCGGAAGTCAATTGGGGGATCCTGCCAGGCGGCTTCGTCAGCAAGGCGCTGGTCGAGGCGCTCGGGATGCGCGACTCGGTGTGGTTTGCCGTGACGGGCGAGACCTTCGACGGTCGCATCGCCGAACGCGCCCGCCTGGTCAATCGCGCCGTGCCACGCGAGCGGCTGCGGGCGGAGACGGTGGCGCTTGCGGAGCGGCTGATGAAGATCAACCCGGAAGCCATCCGCGCGACCAAGCAGGCCGTCAAGAACGTCCGGCATATGAGCGATGAGGCCGCAGTCGACTATCTCGCGGCCAAGTCGATCGAGCTGCGCTTCCTCGATCGCGAGAAGGGCCGCGACCAGGGCATGAGCCAGTTCCTCGATGAGAAGACCTATCGGCCGGGCCTCCAGCCCTACAACCGGCCCTCGGAAAAGGCTTCGTAGGGGGGCGAAGGGGAAGGCGGTCATGCGCCCGCTCGTTTCGGTTGCGGTGCTCGCGTCGCTTGCCGTTGCGGCAGCGGCCGACGGTCTGGACTGGGCCTATCCGGTGACGCCGCGGGCCGAGCCGCCGGACAATCTCATCTTGAAGCAGGTGCCGGACAGCACCCGGGCCTATACCCAGGCTCAGATCGACGATCCTTTCAATCCGCCGGACTGGTTCCCCGATGAGCATCCACCGATGCCGCCGATCGTGGCACAGGGCAGCAGACCGGCGGTGCGCGCCTGTGCCCAGTGCCATCTGCCGAGCGGAGACGGCCATCCGGAATCGGCGAGCCTCGCGGGCCTTCCGGTGCCGTATCTCATGCGCCAGATGGCCGCCTTCAAGAACGGCGGCCGCACGGGCGTGCGAGCGACCACGATGATCACGATCGCGCAGGCGATCTCGGATGCCGACGCACTCGCCGCCAGCGAGTACTTCGCTGCGCTCGAGCCGGGCGTCTGGACGAAGGTGATCGAGACCGACGCGGTGCCCAAGAGCCATGTCGGAGCAGGCGGCATGCGCTTCGTCGAGCCGGGCGGCGAGGCTGAGCCGATCGGCGCCCGCATCATAGTCCTGCCGCAGGACGAAACGCGCGCCAAAAGCCGCGACCCGCATTCCGGCTTCGTCGATTACGTGCCGGTCGGCAGCATCGCAAAGGGTGAGGCGCTGGTCACGACCGGCGACGGCGGCAAGACCATCCCCTGCGCGATCTGCCACGGGCAAACGCTCCAGGGTCTCGGCGAGGTGCCGTCGATCGCAGGGCGGCCACCCACTTACGTCGTGCGCCAGCTCAACGACATCAAAACCGGCGACCGCTCCGGCATCGCCGTGGCGCTGATGAAGGCGGTGGTCGAGAAGCTGACGGCGGAGGATATGATCGCGATCGCCGCCTATCTGGGATCGCAGGATCCATAGCGGCGAATGCCCCGGCGCGGCGCGAAAGAAGGCCGGCTGGGAAGGGAGGACGGGGAACATCGCCAACGCGGAGAGCCTGAAAACGAGACGCGACGTGCACGTTCGCTTCATGACGGGATTGCGCGCAACGATCGACTGGATGTATTGCGATCCCAAGGTGCTGGCGGCGTCCGCCGACTATCGCAAGACGTCGATTGCGAACGCCAAGCGTCTGCGCGGCGAATTCTTCGCGAAAGCTCAGGTGCCGCTCCGGTAACCGAGCCCGGACAAGAGCTTCCCTAGGCCCCGCCTTCGCCCGGCGCCGAGGCATGGATCGCGAGCGCGTGGACGCCGCCTCTGAGCTCACCGACGAGAGTTTCGTTGATCATGCGGTGGCGCTCGAGCCGGCTCTTTCCGCGAAACGCGTCCGCCACGATATAAACTCTGAAATGGGTCTCTCCGCCCGGCCGGTGCCCGGCATGCCCCGCGTGCTGGTGGGATTCGTCCACCACCTCGACCTTCTCGGGCGTGAAAGCCTTGGTCAACTTCTCCGTGATGAGCTCTCGGATTGCCATGGGGTCCGCATAGCGGCAGCCGTGGCCGGCGGTCAATCCCGGACTGCGGCGGAATGCCCGAACGCGTTTGTCAAGACTTGCAGGCGGCTTCGCCGCGCGCGCATACTGATCGGTCATGAAAAACGACTCCCGCCTGTTCGACCGCATCCGGGTCAAGCCCGACAAGGATCGCCGGTTGAGCGCCGAATGCCCGGCCTGCGAATGGCCGCACTGCAAGGCGCCTGCGACTCACCGCGCGCCCAAGGGGCGCCTGCGCGAGCGGGAATATTGGCGCTTCTGCCTCGATCACGTGCGCGAATACAATCATGCGTACAATTTCTTCGCCGGGATGAGCACCGATGACATCGCCAAATACCAGCGCGAGGCCGTCATCGGGCACCGTCCGACCTGGAAGATGGGCATGAATGGCGGACGGCCAACGTCGCGGTCCCATTCCTCTCGTTTCCATCCGGAATTCGCCGGCGCCAATGATCCATTCGGCGTGTTCCGGGAGTTCGGGGGACCGGCCGGCGCGCGGCGCGATTCCGCCCGCTCGGACGCCCGCGCCGTGCGCAACGCCGAGCGCAAGGCGCTCGACGCGCTCGGGCTCGAGGCGGATGCCTCGGCGCAGGAGGTCAAGACGCGGTTCAAGGCCCTGGTGAAGCGTCACCATCCCGACGCCAACGGCGGCGACCGCTCCTCGGAAGACAAGCTGCGCGAGATTATCCAAGCCTATAATTATCTGAAATCGATCGGCTTTCGCTGAACCGCCGCACCGTGATCATCGCCGCCGCACCGTGATCATCGCCGCTGCGGCGATCTCATCGCCGGCGGCACCGCGATTTTTCTCGCCGATCCATGACATGGCGATTGCGCTGCAGCCTGCTGACGGTTGCCGCCCGCGCCGGCCGCTTGGGCATCCGCGCCGGCCCGCGCCCTCCGCGTTGCGGCGGACGCGCTCCTGCCATGACCGTCTTGCAGGCATTGCGCGGTGCGGACATGCGGCCGGCCTAACGAGCGTCGCGGCTCGCACGGCACGGGTGACGGTTCGCACCAGTCGCAGGACGCGCGGCGCTGCTTTTGCCGCGCGGCTTCGTCGCGGATTTCCGCATCGGCGCCAGGAAAGGCGCCAGGAAAATCGTCGCGCTTCCGAGCGGCTTTGATCGAACCATTGCCGCCTCGCGCGGCCCGGGCGACCATCACGGCGGGGATGATGGCATTGAACCGAAATCAATCAGTACTTATTTGAAATCGCGGGGTTTTCAGTCAACGACGTGACGGCTTTCGCAGCGCGGGGGCTTTCTGCTAAATTGCCGCCAAATCGCGTCATATCGACCGAAACGGGTCTCGGTCGTTCCCGAGATCACGGAGGATCAATGAGCACCGCACCGCAAGAGGCCGCCGGCCTCCCCGACATGAAGGTGTCGATCCGCCAGCTTTTCGGTTTTGACAGCGAGATGGAGGTGCCGGCCTATTCGGAGGCCGATGAGCATGTCCCGGATATCGACCCCGACTACCGGTTCGACAAGCCGACGACGCTCGCCATTCTCGCCGGCTTCGCACACAATCGCCGCGTGATCGTGACCGGTTATCACGGCACCGGGAAGTCGACCCATATCGAGCAGGTGGCGGCACGCCTCAACTGGCCGTGCGTACGCGTCAACCTCGACAGCCATATCAGCCGCATCGATCTGATCGGCAAGGACGCCATCGTGATCCGCGAAGGTCTGCAGGTGACCGAATTTCGCGATGGCATCCTGCCGTGGGCCTACCAGCACAATGTCGCGCTGTGCTTCGACGAATATGATGCCGGCCGTCCCGACGTGATGTTCGTGATCCAGCGCGTGCTGGAATCCTCCGGACGGCTGACCTTGCTCGATCAGAGCCGTGTGATCAGGCCGCATCCGGCCTTTCGCCTGTTCGCGACCGCGAACACCGTCGGCCTCGGCGACACCTCCGGCCTCTATCACGGCACGCAGCAGATCAATCAGGCGCAGATGGATCGCTGGTCGATCGTCACCACCCTCAATTACCTGCCGCACGACAACGAGGTCGAGATCGTGCTCGCCAAGGCCAAGCACTATCGCACCGACCAGGGCCGCGACATCGTCAACAAGATGGTGCGGGTCGCCGACCTCACGCGCAACGCCTTCATGAACGGCGACATTTCGACCGTGATGAGCCCGCGCACGGTGATCACCTGGGCGGAGAATGCCGACATCTTCAAGGACGTCGGCTTCGCCTTCCGGCTCACCTTCCTCAACAAATGCGACGAACTGGAGCGGCCGATCGTGGCGGAGTTCTATCAGCGCTGCTTCGGAGTGGAATTGCCGGAATCCTCGGTGAATGTGGCGCTGAGCTGAGCGGGCGCGGTGCGCGGTCCTTGAGTCCGCGCACCCGCCGCTTGGGAAAGGCACGGATTGCAATCGAACTCGGCGGCAGCCGAGTTCCGCAGTTTTGAGCGCCGCAAACCCGGCAGAGGCCGCGACTGGCGGCATCGGGCGCGGCAAAGACGGAGAGGAAGCTCTCTCGGAATGTCCTCCAACTTCAAAGGCAAGACCTCAGCCCGGGAAAGCCCGACCGAGCCGTTCAAGCGCGCGGTCACGGGTTGCCTGCGCGCGATCGCGCGCAAGCCCGAGCTCGAGGTCTCCTTTGCCGCCGAGCGCCCCGGCATGGTCGGCGGCAAGGCGCGCCTGCCCGAGCCGCCGCGCAAGCTCACCGGAACCGATGCCGCGATCGTGCGCGGCCACGCCGATTTCGATCGCGCTCAAGCTCGCCTGCCATGACCCCATGGTGCATCGCAAGCTCGTGCCGGGCGGGCAGCAGGCGCGCGCCGTTTTCGATGCGGTCGAGCAGGCCCGCGTCGAGGCGATCGGCGCGCGGCGCATGTCCGGCGTTGCCAAGAATCTCTCGGCCATGCTCGACGACCGCTTTCACCGCGGCAAGTTCGACGAGGTCACCGACCGCGCGGATGCCCCGATCGAGGAAGCGGTCGCGCTCATGGTGCGCGAGCGGCTGACCGGCCAGGCTCCGCCGCTGGCGGCGAAGAAGCTCGTCGACCTGTGGCGTCCACTGATCGAGGATCGCGCCGGGCGCGATCTCGATCGGCTCGAGCGGCTGATCGAGAACCAGGCACGCTTCGGTGACGCCATCCACGATCTCCTCGATGCGCTCGACATGGGCGAGGACCGCAGCACCGAATCGGACGAGGAGGAAGGCGAGGAGGGTGAGCAGGATCGGCGCAAGGAGGAATCCGGCGAGGATGGCCAGGGTGCCGACGCCGAGGATACGCAAACGCGGGTCGATGAAGCCGACGCCGCGGGCGAGGACATGTCCGACTCCACCGGGGAGGCCGCCGAGGCGCTCTCCGCCGAGATGGCCGACGACGCCGAGATGGGCGATGCCGACGCTCCGGCCGAGCCGCGGCGTCCGCGCCGGCACGGCCAGAACGAGCCGCGCGGCCCGGATTACCGGCCCTTCATCACCAAGCACGACGAGACCGTGGCGGCCGAGGAGCTGTGCGAGCCGGAGGAGCTCGACCGGCTGCGCGGTTATCTCGACAAGCAGCTCTCGCACCTGCAAGGCGTGGTCGCGCGGCTCGCCAACCGGCTGCAGCGCCGTCTGATGGCGCAGCAGAACCGCGCCTGGGAGTTCGACCTGGAGGAGGGGCTGCTTGATCCGGCGCGGCTCTCGCGCATCGTGGTCGATCCGCTGCATCCGCTCTCGTTCAAGCACGAGAAGGAAACGAGTTTCCGCGACACCGTGGTCACGCTCCTGCTCGACAATTCGGGCTCGATGCGGGGGCGGCCGATCACGGTCGCGGCGACTTGCGCCGACATCCTGGCGCGCACGCTCGAGCGCTGCGGCGTCAAAGTCGAAATCCTGGGCTTCACCACGCGCGCATGGAAGGGCGGGCAGGCGCGCGAGGCGTGGCTCGCCGCCGGCAAGCCCGTCAATCCGGGCCGCCTCAATGATCTGCGCCATATCATCTACAAGTCGGCGGACGCACCCTGGCGGCGCGCGCGCAAGAATCTCGGCCTGATGATGCGCGAAGGTCTGCTCAAGGAGAATATCGACGGCGAAGCGCTCGACTGGGCGCACAAGCGGCTGCTCGCGCGCACCGAGCAGCGCAAGATATTGATGATGATCTCCGACGGCGCGCCGGTCGACGATTCCACGCTTTCGGTCAATCCCGGCAACTACCTGGAACGGCACCTGCGCTGGGTGATCGAGGATATCGAGACGCGCTCTCCGGTCGAACTGATCGCGATCGGCATCGGTCACGACGTGACGCGCTACTATCGTCGCGCCGTCACCATTGTCGATGCCGAAGAGCTCGGCGGCGCCATGACCGACAAGCTCGCCGAGCTGTTCGACGAGCAGGCGCAGACCGAACCGCAGCGCACGCGGAGGCTCAAGGCGTGAGCGGCCGCGCGCCGCATTGGCGTTCGGGTTTCACACGACCAAACCGACGGACCATCGCCGCGCTCCTGGCAAGCGCGCTGGCGCTTGTCGCCATCCCCGATGCGCAGAAGCCGCCGTCCGCCGAGCCGCCGGTCGCGATCGAGGTTCGCAGCGAGCTGATTGCCGCGTTCGATATTCGCGACCCCGCTCGCCGGCAATTCGGACTGCTCGAATTCCGTGGCGGTCTCGTGCTGCACTCGTCCAACAGGAATTTCGGCGGCATTTCGGCCATTCGCGTCGCGGCGGACGGTGCGCATTTTATCGCCCTGAGCGACAAGGGATGGTGGTTTCGCGGCCGCATCGTCCTGCAAGGCGCGCGGCCCACCGGTATCGCCGAAGCCGAGATGGCGCCGATCCTGGGCGCCGACGGGCGGCCGCTCGCGGCCCGGGGCTGGTACGACACCGAATCCATCGCGCAGGACGGCGGCACGCTCTATGTGGGGATCGAGCGGGTGCAGCAGATCGTCCGCTTCGATTATGCCAAGGAGGGTTTGCTGGCCCGCGCCCGGCCGATCGCGGTGCCGCCGGGATTGCGCTCGCTGCCCTTCAACAGGGGGCTCGAGGCTATGGTGTTCGTTCCGAGAGGCTCCTCCGCGCTCGGCGGCACGCTGGTCGCGATCTCCGAACGCGGCTTGGACCAGGCCGGCAATATCAGCGGCTTCCTGGTCGGGGGACGCAGCCCGGGCGGCTTCGCGGTCAAGCGCAGCTCGGATTACGACATCAGTGACGCCGCGCTCCTGCCGGGCGGCGACGTCCTGCTGCTGGAACGGAAATTCAGCTGGAGCACCGGCTTGGCGGTGCGCATACGGCGCATCGCGCTCGCCGAAATCAAGCCGCGGGCGCTGGTCGACGGGCCGGTTCTGTTCGAAGCCGACCTCGGCTACGCGATCGACAATATGGAAGGTCTGAGCGTTCACCGCAGCGCGGATGGCGAGACCGTGCTCACGCTCGTTTCCGACGACAATTTTTCGGCGCTTCAGCGCACCTTGCTGCTGCAGTTCACGCTGGCGGAGCCTTGAACGCGGATGATGCGGAGGAGGGCATCGGACGAGAATGGCGACAATCCGTTGCCTCTCGTCTCGTCGATGATCGGCGCTACGCCGCGGCCGTCTGTTTCTTCCTGATCTGGCGCTTGAGCTCGAGCGCCTTGTCGGACAGGTCGTCGTCTTTCGCCTTCATGAGGAAGGCATCGAGACCGCCGCGATGATCGACCGTCTTGAGCGCATTGGCCGAAACGCGCAGCTTGACCGAGCGGCCGAGCGCGTCCGAGATCATGGTGACGTTGAGCAGATTGGGCAGGAAGCGCCGCTTGGTCTTGATATTCGAGTGGCTTACCTTGTGCCCGACCTGCGCAGTCTTGCCGGTCAGTTCGCACCGCCGCGACATTGAGAAACCTCTGAGACATCTTCAATGGGTTTGCCGGCCAAGCAGTGCGCGCTATCGGCAGAACGGCTCGACCACCTACGACTTCGTAAGCCGGCGGAGCTATAGTCAGCGCGTCAAAAGGCGTCAAGCTGGGTGTTTGCGCGGCGCGGGGCGGCGCCGCACACCGCGAACGTCCTCGCCAGCGAATGGCCGGGGACGCGATTGGCCCCATCTGCCTTGATCGGGCCAAGATGCCGCGCCAAGGGTGGCCACAAGTCGATCAAACGACCGGGCCGCCCGGCCGTGCCGGGGCAGCGGGCTAGCCACGGGCAGGCGGTTTCAATAAAGGTGGCGCGGCAGCAGGGACTGGACTTTGTGAGTTCATATCGTCTCACCCGTCACGCCGTCTTCCTGGGCGCAGCCACGCTCGCGGTAACAATGGCCGATGCCCAGCAGGGTCGGGGCTTTGCCCAGGGCAAGCTCGATGCCCGCTACACTGTCACCCTCGGCGGTCTCCCCATTGGCCGGGGCGCCTGGGTGATCGACATCGGAGATGATCATTTCAGCGCGGCGGCGAGCGGCGGGACCGCCGGCCTGATGCAAATCTTTGCCAGCGGTCACGGCCAAAGCGCAGCACGCGGAAGCATTTCGGGCGGTCAGCTCCTCCCCTCGACCTACGCTTCTCACATCGTCACCGACCAGAAGTCCGACGAAGTGCGGATGGTGATCAGTTCGGGCACGGTGAAGGAGTTCGTGGCCAATCCGCCGACGGTTGCGAGCCCCGATCGCATCCCGGTCACGGAGGCTCATCGGCGCGGTATATCGGATCCAATGACGGCATCCCTGATCCGGGTGCCCGGCCACGGCGACCCGTTTGTCCCGCAGGCTTGCCAGCACACGCTTTCGATTTTCGACGGCCGCATGCGCTACGACCTGCAGCTCTCGTTCAAGCGGCTCGATCGAGTGAAGTCCGAGCGGGGCTACCAAGGCCCGGCCGTGGTCTGCGCCGTGCATTTTTCGCCGATTGCGGGGCATATTCCCAGTCGCGCCGCGATCAAATACCTCGTCCAACAGCGGGACATCGAGCTTTGGCTCGCGCCCATTGCCGGTACCCGTGTCATGGTTCCGTTCCGGGTTTCGGTGCCGACGCCGATCGGGCTCGGAATCATGCAGGCGACGCAGTTCGTCTCGGTCCCGCAAGCGAGCAAGGCGACCGCCAAGACTTAATGACGAGGCGATGACGGCGGCGGCTGGATCGGGCCAAGCTGTCCCGGCTCGATGATAATCCCCATATTTCAGCAGAAAAACTTCGTATTAACCGGTTTGCGCATCGGACGCCCATGCCGTTGTTGGGCCGCTACACGGTTTTGTGCCAGAGCCGAGCCATGCCACCAGATGTTGCCGTGAACGAATTCTGACAGCAGTAGAGTAGCGATTCGGGCGCGATTCGTTCCAGACTCGTTCCACAGCTTAAGCACAGGGTTTCGGCGCCGCGCGTTCCCTTGCATATGAGCGAGCTGTGCCTTGCCGGGGATCAGGATGATGAGGACTCCGGCGTGCTTTCCCGCTTGAATTGCCACCGGCCGGCCGCCTGGAAAGCGCTCTCACCTGCGGCACCATCTCAAGACGCTGCACACCTCTCGGATAAGATCATACGATCGAACAGACGCTTAGGGCGATCTGCCGATTTAATGCGAAGCGGTTTCGCTCGCAAGCGCGAAGCGCGCGGAGCGAAGGCGCGGCCGGCAGAAAAGCCTGTGCAATCCATGCGGGCTGCATTGCATCCACAAGTCCGGAACTCCATTTGTGCTGAAAGCGGTTTTCACCGGATGGCCCTGAGCGCGTCCGGCGATCGGAGGCCTTGACCAGAACGATTTGCCGCCGTGCGAAATCCGTCTCGGCTGCTCCTTGATTTGCGCCCCGGTGGCACGCCGGCAATGCGGGGGTGCGACTGCCGTGTTGCGCTCGCGTGGCAGCGCCGGTTCGAGACTGGTGCGCTCGCACAGTAAATTGCCCGCCCATCGTGAGGATATCGCTTGGAAACGGTGTTTGCCGGACATGGTGGAAGCAGGTATCTTCGCCAAACCTACGCGAACGCGCGGCTTGAGGCGCTGCCTGGACGGATGGCGAAAAACCCGAATACGCCGCGATCTGTGATCTGCTATCCTTGAGCGTTCGCTGCGACCGCCGCAGAGTGACGGATAGCATCACGCAGCCAGCGGTAATAGCAGCAGCAACATCAGTCATCTCCCAGTTCCGATCGTCGATGCCCATTTCCTTCTTCTCCCCGACCAACCGCGACTTAGGCGCCCGCGGCGCCGGCGTCACCGCCGTGCTCGGGCCGACCAATACCGGCAAAACGCATCTCGCCATCGAGCGCATGCTCGGCCATTCCTCCGGGATCATCGGGCTGCCGCTGCGGCTTCTGGCGCGCGAGGTCTATAACAAGTCGCGGCGCGAGCGGGCGCGGAGGCGGTCGCGCTCGATCACCGGCGAGGAGAAGATCAAGCCGCCCAACCCGCGCTATCTGGGTCTCGACCGTCGAGGCGATGCCGCGCGATCTCGATGTCGCATTCCTCGCCATCGACGAGGTGCAGCTCGGCGCCGATCTCGAGCGCGGCCACGTCTTCACCGACCGCATGCTCAACCGCCGCGGACGCGAGGAGACGCTGGTGCTCGGCGCGCAGACCGTGCGGCCGATGGTCGAGCGGCTGCTGCCCGGCGCGCATGTGCTGACCCGGCCGCGGCTGTCGCAGCTCTCCTTCGCGGGCGAGAAGAAGATCACGCGGCTGCCGCGCCGCTCCGCCGTCGTCGCGTTCTCGGCCGAGGAGGTCTATTCCATCGCCGAGCTGATCCGCCGCCAGCGCGGCGGCGCCGCCGTGGTGCTGGGCGCGCTGTCGCCGCGCACGCGCAACGCGCAGGTCGCGCTCTATCAGTCCGGCGACGTCGAATATCTGGTCGCGACCGACGCCATCGGCATGGGACTCAATCTCGATGTCGATCACGTCGCCTTCGCCTCCGATCGCAAGTTCGACGGCTATCAATTCCGAAAGCTCAATCCGGCCGAACTGGCGCAGATCGCCGGCCGCGCCGGCCGCGCCACCCGCGACGGCACCTTCGGCACCACCGGCCGATGCCCGCCGTTCGAGACCGAGCTTGCGCAGGCGCTCGAAAGCCATTCGTTCGAGCCGATCAAGACGCTGCAGTGGCGCAATACCGCGCTCGATTTCTCTTCGGTCGGCGCGCTGCAGGCTTCGCTCGCCGAGACGCCGAAAGAGCACGGCCTCACCCGCGCGCCCATCGCCGAGGACATCCTGGTGCTGGAACATGCCGCGCGCGACGACGACATCCGCGCGCTCGCGACAACGCGCCGAGGCGGTCGAGCGGCTGTGGGACGTCTGCCAAGTCCCGGACTATCGCAAGATCTCCCCGGCCACCCATGCCGAGCTGGCTACCACGCTCTATGGCTTCCTGATGCGGGAGGGGACGCTTCCCATCGACTGGTTCGCCCGCCAGGTCGAGCAGGCCGAATCACACCGACGGCGACATCGACACGCTGTCGAACCGCATCGCGCATATCCGCACCTGGACCTTTGCCGCCAACCGCCCGGACTGGCTCGCCGATCCCGAGCACTGGCAGGGCGTCACGCGCGCGGTCGAGGACAAGCTGTCGGACGCCCTGCACGAGCGGTTGACCGAGCGCTTCGTCGATCGCCGCACCAGCGTGCTGATGCGCCGGCTGCGCGAGAACACGGTGCTCGAAACCGATATCAGCAAGAGCGGCGAAGTCGTGGTCGAAGGCCACGCCATCGGCCGGCTGGATGGCTTCATGTTCACGCCCGACGCCTCGACGGCGGGCTCGGAAGCGAAGGCGCTCGCCGGCGCCGCGCAGAAGGCGCTGGCAGGAGAGATCGACGCGCGCGCAACGCGCCTTGCCCAGGCGGCCGACGGGCAATTCGTGCTGGCGACCGACGGCATCCATCCGCTGGCTGGGCCAGCCGGTCGGCAAGCTCGTTGCCGGCGAGGAGGCGCTCAAGCCGCGCGTGCGCATCATCGCCGACGAGCACCTCACCGGCGCACCGCGCGACGCCGTGCAGGCGCGGCTCGATCTCTGGCTCAAGTCCCACATCGAGAGACTGTTGGAGACCGCTGTTCCGGCTCTCCGCCGCCGATGACATCACCGGCATTGCCCGCGGCGTCGCCTTCCAGCTCACCGAGGCGCTCGGCGTGCTCGATCGCCAGAAGGTCGCGGAGGACGTCAAGGGCCTCGACCAGTCCGCCGCGCGCCACGCTGCGCAAATACGGCGTGCGCTTCGGCGCCTATCACATCTACCTGCCGGCACTGCTCAAGCCCGCGCCGCGGGCGCTGGCGACGCAGCTCTGGGCGCTCAAGCACGGCGGCTCGGAGACCAAGGGGCTCGAAGCGATCGAGCAGCTTGCCGGCAGCGGCCGCACCTCGATCGCCGCCGACAAGGAGTTTGCGAAGGGAGCTCTATCGCGTCGCCGGCTACCGCGTCTGCGGCGAGCGCGCCGTGCGCGTCGACATTCTGGAGCGGCTCGCCGACCTCATCCGCCCGGCGCTCGCCTGGCGGACCGGCGCATCGCCGGGAGCCAAGCCGCCGGGCGCGATCGACGGCTTCGGGTTCACGGTCACCGTCGGGATGACGTCGCTCGCCGGCTGCTCGGGCGAGGATTTCGCCTCGGTCCTGCGTTCGCTCGGCTATCGCATGGAGAAGCGCCCGAAGCCGGCCGAGCCGCCGGCTGCGCCTGCGGAATCCGCGACAGCGGCATCTTCGCCGTCGGTGGACGCCGGGCCGGGGGAGGCTGGAACAGCAGGTGAAGCTCCCGCGCCCGCGGGCGAACGGGAACAAACCTCCGCGACTGCGGTCGACACCGAGGCAACACTCCCGGACGTATTGCCGGCCGAAGCGGCGGACGAAACGCTCGCGACGGCACCCGCCGAGGCTGGGGAGGCCAGCGCCGAGCCGACCCCTCCGGCGGCGGTGGAGTCGGTGATCAGCGTCCCGGAAGCGCCGACGCTTGCCGTTTCCGAGCCGGCGGAAGCCGGGGCCGAGATCAGGGAAGCCTCGGCATCGCAGCAATCGCCGGATGCCGTCTCCGACCCGAAACTCGCAGCCGAGGAATTCATCGAGGTCTGGCGGCCCGGCCGCCGCGACGAGCATCCGCGCAAGCCGCGCCACGAACGCGGCCAGCGCCCGCGCCGACCTCCGCGAGAGACGCCTGCGCCGCTCCCGGCGGCTGGCTCCGAGGGAACGGCTGCCATCAGCGCGGAAGATACGCCCGTGCCGGCGGGGGGTGCCGAGGCTGCGCCGGCCGACGGGCATCGCCAGCGCCCAGAGCGCACCGAGCGCCCTGAGCGTCAAGCCGGGGACCGCGCTGAGCGCCAGCGCCGCCCCGATCGTCCGGGGCGTCCGGAACGCGAGCGCGCGCAGCACGGTGGCGGCCGCCCGCAGCGCGGCGACCGCCCGGAGCGGGCACCCCGCGGCGATCGCCCGGATCGCGACCCCGCGCTGCGCGCGAAATACATCAAGGGACGAGGCGAGGGGAGGGATCGCCGCGACCGCGAGCCCGATCCGAATTCACCGTTCGCCAAGCTCGCGGCGCTCAAGGAGCAGCTCGAGGCGAACACCAAAGAACCGCGCTGAGGCGCGGAAAGACCGGCCTTGGACCGCCAGCGCATCGACAAATGGCTCTGGCACGCGCGGGTGGTGCGCACGCGCGCAGCGGCGGCGGCGCTCGCCGCCTCGGGTCATGTGCGAATCAACGGCCAGCGCGTGGATGCATCAAGCCGCGCCGTGCGACCGGGCGACGTGGTGACGGTCGCTCTCGACCGCGCCGTGCGGGTGCTCAAAGTGGTGGGCTTCGCCGAGCGCCGCGGCTCGGCCGACGATGCCCGCGCGCTGTGCGAGACGCTTGAGCCGGCGCCGGACCGCCCGGCCGATCGCCCACCCCGCCCGCCCGGCCTGCGCGAGGCAGGCGCGGGCCGGCCCACCAAACGCGAGCGGCGTGTCATCGCGCGGTTCACTGGCGAGGATGAGAACTGATCGCCTGGCAGAAAGGCGTTGCGAGTCGCCCAAGTCTTGCTTGCCAGGAGCCCATGCGCTACTAGCGCGCTTTCAGGCTGATTGTTTACTGATATCCGGGCGCGGTCCATGAGTGGGCAGCGCTTAGCCGCACCCGGGTCGGCTACAGCCGACCGAGGTGCCCAAAGGAGCCGATCTCGGGTAAACCCGCGATTGGTGCAAGCGCGCTCAGTACGGCGTTGGGGCGCGTTCGGGCGTAAGGCCGGATTTCACTTTTGCTGAACGCGCTCAGCGCGCGCGTCCGGAGAGTCATGAATGACCTACGTCGTCGTCGAAAATTGCATCAAGTGCAAATACATGGACTGCGTCGAGGTTTGCCCGGTGGATTGCTTCTACGAGGGCGAGAACATGCTCGTGATCCATCCCGACGAGTGCATCGATTGCGGGGTGTGCGAGCCGGAATGTCCGGTCGAGGCGATCAAGCCCGACACGGAGCCGGGACTGGAGGAGTTGCTGAAGCTCAACGCGGATTTCGCGAAGATCTGGCCGAATATCACGACCAAGAAGGAACCGCCCGCCGACGCCAAGGACTGGGAAGACGTGTCCGGGAAGCTCAAGTACTTCTCGGCCCAAGGCGGAACCGGCGACTAGGCGGTGCCGTTAACCAGGCGTGACGAAAATGTAATGCTGAAATGCTCGAATTCGCGCTTCCGCAGCGCGACAAGGCTTTGATTTCGGCGAAAAATGTGCTATATAGTTAGAAAATGAGCAAAACACCGCACCCGAGCCGCTCCCCGTGGGGAGCATTATTTTTCGGGCTGCTTCCGAGGAACCCCCAACTAGGGACGTGAGACCCACGCAAAAAGCCGTGGCAGGAAAAACGCGCCATCGGTCGAAGAAGACCACCGCCATGACCCGGCGGACCAAGAAGACCTCAGCCGGCGTCCGCCGGAGGGCATCGCAGGCTCCGCGCGCGGCGACGCGACGTGGGGCCCCCGTGGCCAAGACACCCGTCCGCCGCAAGCCGGACGAAGGAGCGACCCCCGGAATGACCAGCAAGAAGACGACCCAACGTCAAGGCTTCAAGACCAGCGAGTTCATCGTCTATCCGTCCCACGGCGTGGGCCAGATCATCGCGATCGAGGAGCAGGAGGTTGCGGGCGCCAAGCTCGAGCTTTTCGTCATCAACTTCGTGAAGGACAAGATGACGCTGCGGGTTCCGACCGCGAAGATCGCGTCCGTCGGCATGCGCAAGCTGGCCGAGCCGCCGCTGGTCAAGCGCGCGCTGGAGACGCTGAAGGGTCGTGCCCGCGTCAAGCGCACCATGTGGTCGCGCCGCGCGCAGGAATACGAAGCCAAGATCAATTCCGGCGACATCGTCGCGATCGCCGAGGTGGTGCGCGACCTCTTCCGCTCCGACACGCAGCCGGAGCAGTCCTATTCGGAGCGCCAACTCTACGAGGCTGCGCTCGATCGCCTTTCGCGCGAAATCTCGGCGGTGCAGCGCATTACCGAGACCGAGGCGATCAAGGAGATCGAAGCCGCGCTGGCCAAGGGCCCACGCCGCGGTCCCAAGCCTGCCGAAGGCGAGGACGAGGACGTGGTGGTGGAGGAAGAGGCGGCGTAGGCGGTCGCTCCTCCCTGGCAGCGCCAATAAGAAGGCCCGGCAGCGCGCCGGGCCTTTTTTCATGCCTGCGCGTTCCATGCCCTGCGAGCGCCGCCGGGCGCGGCGGCCATCGCGGCCAAAATCCGAATAACCCCCGCTCCAGGCAGGGAAAAACGGCCGAAGAAATGTCCCGGCGCAGCCATAATTACGCTCGGTTTGCAAAGAAGATGAGGGGCATCGGGGTTTAGGGGCGTGGGGGGACATGCACGGGCGGTCTAGCTATATCAACAAGAGCATGATGGCTTGCCTCGCCATCCTGGGCGGGGCAGGGATCGGCGGTTTGGTCGCAGGCTTCAACGCACGCGCCGGCCTTTCCCCGGAGCCGTCGTCCACAACTGTTGCCGCGGTTGCTGCGGTTGCCGAAATGGCACCGTCGGAAACCGTGAACTTGCGCTTCCCGGCGCATTGGACGGAAGCCGCCGCTGAGCCAGCACCTCGGAGGGTGGCATTGGCTTCCGCCGACAGCGGAATGCTCCTGTTCAGCCCAAGCCCCACGTATCCGGTCACGGCCGCTTCGCTCACGACCGCGGCTCCGCCCGCGGTCGAGCCGGTGCCGATGCCGAAGCCCGCGCCGCAGGCTGCGGCCCCGGCGGCCAAGCCGGTCGCCGCTGCCAAGCCCGCGCACCGATCCAACGCCGTGCTCAACGATTCGCAGATCGCCAGCATCAAGAAGCGCCTCAACCTGACGCCCGATCAGGAGCGCTACTGGCCGGCGGTCGAGGCCGAGCTGCGCAAGATGGAATATCACAAGAAATCGACGCAGGGCGGGAGCCGCATGGCCGCGGTCGATATGAGCAAGGTGAACGTCGAAGGCCTCAAGTCCGCCGGCTATCCGCTGGTCATGAGTTTCAGCGACGACCAGCGCCGGGAGCTCAAATCGCTCGCCCATCTGCTGGGGCTGGAGAGCGCGATGGCGGGCCTCTGATCGAGGCCTCGCATCCGCAGCTATTCGAGCCCGGCCGCTGCGCCGGGCTTTTTGTTTCGCCGCGTCCGCACCGTCGACCGATCGCAAGCTTGCCTGCGATCGAGCATTGCCGTTCAGCGCCGGCTGCAGCGTATCCACCCCGCCTGAAAGCGCGCTAGACTTCGATCGATCGGCAATAGAACGAGCGGGAGACGTACATGGACATGAACGTGACGGTGGGCGCAGCCGCCCGCGAACAGCAGCTCGCGAAAGCCGAGACCAAAAACATCGCCCGCGGCGCCAATTCGAGCGACCTCGATGCCTGGTTGGAGAAGGTCGAAGCGCTCGGCGAGCTCAAGCGCATCACCGCGGAGGTCGATCCCGATCTGGAAGCGGCGACCATCACCTATCTCGTCGGCAGCGAGCGGAGTCCCGCCCTGTTGTTCGAGAACATCAAGGGCCATCCCGGCCATCGCGCGCTCTACAACATGATCGGATGCAACCTCTCGCGCTTCTGCCTGATGATCGGCGAGCAGCCGGTGGATCATCCGCTCAAGGCGGTGCAGATCCTGCAGCAAAAGCTGGGGCGGAAAATGCCGCCGAAGGAAGTCTCCCCCGACCAGGCGATCTGCAACCAGAACATCCGCGAGGGCGACGACATCGATATCCGCATCTTTCCGGCGCAGCGGATGTGGCCGCTCGACGGCGGCATGTATCTCGGCACCGGCGACGCGGTGATCACAAAGGATCCGGAGACCGGGCGCATCAATGTCGGCACCTATCGGATGATGATCAAAGGCCCGCGCGAGGTCGGCGTGTACACCTCGCCGGGCAAGGACGCCACGATCGACCGCGAGAAGTGGTGGAAAATGGGAAAGCCGATGCCGATCGCCGCTGCTTACGGCATCGATCCGCTGCTGTTCCTGGTCGCCGCCACGAGCCTGCCGAAGACCGAATGCGAATACGACTATTATTCCGGAATCAACGGCGCGCCGATCGAGGTCTTCACCAGCGAGCTTACCGGGCTGCCGCTGCCGGCGCGGGCCGAGATCGTGCTCGAAGGCTTTCTCTACCCGGATGAAACCTTCGCCGAAGGACCGTTCGGCGAGTTCACCGGCTATTACGGCCGGCCGAGCGGAGCGACGCCCTATATGCGCGTCGAGCGCGTGCGCTACCGTGACAATCCGACGTTGACCTGCGCGTTGATGGCGGACGGCCCGGCCAATGAAGCCGGGCTGTTCTGGGCGGCGCTCCGCTCGGCCGGGATTTGGGCCGACCTGCAAAAGCTTGGGGTGCCGGGCATCAAGGGCGTGTGGTCGATCCCCGAGGCCGCCGGCTGGGGCATCACCGTGGTCTCGATCGAGCAGATGTATGCCGGGCATGCGCCGCAGGTGATGGCGCTTGCGGCGCAATGCACGGCCGGCGCCTATTTCGGAAAGTACGTCATTGTCGTCGACGCGGACGTCGACCCGACCAATGTCAATCAGGTGCTGTGGGCGATGGCGACGCGTTCGCGTCCGGCGCAGTCGATCGACATCCTGCGCGAGACCTGGAGCACCTATCTCGATCCCAGCCTGAACCCGCCGGAGATCCGCCCCTGGGGTTCGAAATGCCTGATCAATGCCTGCATGGACTACCGTTTCATCAAGACGTTCTCCAAGCGCACCAAACTGTCGAAGGCCGCCTACGAGAACGTGGTCGCGAGGTGGCAGGAGCTGGGATTGAGCGGAACGCCGCCCGTGATGTCGGTCTTCGAGGACGAGACGTTCCCGGCCAGCGTCACGTAGCCGCGTCCGCCGCGGCGGCGCGGTCCGGGTCAATGGCGGCCCGGAGGTCATGCGCTAGGGGAGGCGGCCTCCGTGCTCAACGTGTCGCGACGGCGACGAGTGTCACGTCCGCTTCAGTCAAGCCTCGATGATGACCTTCAGCGCCTGCGTACTCGCTGCATGGCCGAACGTCTCGTAGGCGTCGAGGATATGGTCGAGCTTGAAGCGATGGGTGATCAAAAGCTTCGGATCGAGCTTTCGCGACTGCACGGTTTTCAGCAGCATGGGGGTAGTGACGGTGTCCACCAGCCGGGTGGTGATGGTGATGTTCTGCGCCCAGAGACGCTCGAGGTGAAGGTCCACCTTGACGCCGTGCACGCCGACATTGGCGATGGTGCCGCCCGGCGCCACGATGTCCTCGCAGGTGATGAAGGACGCCGGAGCGCCCACGGCTTCGACGGCAGTATCGACGCCACGCCCGCCGGTCATCTTCATCACCGCCTCCGCCGGCTCGCCCGCGGCTGCGTTGACGGTCGCCGTCGCACCGAAGCGTTTCGACACCTGCAGACGATTCTCGTCGAGATCGATCATGATGATCTGGGCCGGCGAGTAGAACTGGGCCGTCAGCAGCGCGGCAAGGCCGATCGGACCGGCGCCCACGATCGCGACCGTGCTGCCCGGCTCGACCTTGCCGTTGAGCACGCCGCATTCGAAGCCGGTCGGCAAGATGTCGCTCAACATGACCAGCGCCTCTTCGTCGGCGCCTTTGGGAACCGGATAAAGGCTGGTGTCGGCGTGCGGGATGCGCACGTGCTCGGCCTGGGTGCCGTCGACCCGGTTGCCCAGGATCCAGCCTCCGCTGATGCAGTGGGAATACATCCCGCGGCGGCAATATTCGCATCGACCGCAGGCGGAGATGCAGGAGATGAGCACCCGGTCGCCCGGACGGAAGACAGTCACCCCGGGACCGATTTTCTCGACGATGCCGACGCCCTCGTGACCGAGAATCCGGCCGGGCGTACAGGTCGGGACATCGCCCTTGAGGATATGCAGGTCGGTGCCGCAAATGGTGGTTTTCACGATCTTGACGATGGCGTCGGTCGGCGCCTTGATTTCAGGGATCGGGCGCTCCTCCAGCGCCTTCTTCCCCGGCCCTTGATAGACGAGTGCCTTCATCGTCGTCTCCTGCACGTCGCATTTAGAGCATGATCCCGAAAAAGCCCGCACTTGATCCGGGGTGGATACCGTTTTCGGAAAGATCATGCTCCAACAATAGGCTAGAGCGGGATGACGATTCGAAGAAAAGTCATCCCGCTCTAGAGATGCAAATGATCGGCGATTTCCCGTCGGCTCGAGCCGAGCGTTCCTGTGCGTCCGCCCGCCAGATTGCCGACTTCGCTCATCATGTCCTTGGCTCCGCGTCCGCCTAGGCGCCGAACGACCCGGCAGCCAAAGCGTTTGAGCGATCTGCGCGACACCATCTTTCGTCCCGACAATCAGGCTGCCCGCTGGCCAACATATAGGCCACCGTCGATCTTAGGAGTGCGACGGTTATGGACATCGTCTTGCAAGATGGAGGGCGCGCGTGCGCCCGACCTCGCCAGGCTGCACCGGCCGCGTAACCGGCATCGTCGAAATGATCTTGTCGCGGATCTTTGGCTTTATGTTGGCTAACCAGGTGGCGGTCGTGACGGCGACACGCGGCAACACGGGGCCAGACATGGCGCTCAGGAAGCCCAACGCCAGTCCCGAACCTCCGGCATGTCCTCGCCGTGCTCGCTGATATAGAGCTTGTGCTGCTCCATGACGGTCCAGTAGCGCGCAACGGCGGCCTTCACCTGATCCTCGAGCCGGGGGATACGCCGGATGGCGTCCAGCGCGAGCTGGTAGCGGTCGAGATTGTTCAGAACAACCATGTCGAACGGAGTCGTGGTGGTGCCCTCCTCCTTGTAGCCGCGCACGTGAATATTGTCATGGTTGCGCCGCCGGTAGGTCAGCTTGTGAATGATCGCGGGATAGCCATGGAAGGCGAAGATCACCGGCCTGTCTGTCGTGAACAGTTCGTCGAAATCCTGATCCTCCAGGCCGTGCGGATGCTCGGATTGCGGCTGCAGTGTCATCAAATCCACCACGTTGACGACACGAACGCGGATGTCCGGCACATACCCGCGCAAGAGCGTCACCGCCGCGAGGGTCTCGAGCGTGGGCACGTCGCCGGCGCAGGCCATGACCACGTCGGGATTGCCGCCCGCATCGTTGCTGGCCCAGCGCCAAACCCCGGCGCCGGCGGTGCAGTGGCGAACGGCGGATTCGATGTCGAGCCATTGCCAATGCGGCTGTTTGCCGGCGATGATCAAGTTGATGTAGTTGCGGCTGCGCAGGCAGTGGTCCGTCACCGAGAGCAGGCAATTTGCGTCGGGCGGAAGATAGATGCGCACGACGTCGGATTTCTTGTTTGCCACATGATCGATGAAGCCGGGATCCTGGTGGGAGAAGCCGTTGTGGTCCTGCCGCCAGACGTGCGAGGTCAGCAGGTAGTTGAGCGACGCGATCGGCTTGCGCCACGGGATGTTGCGGCTGACCTTGAGCCACTTCGCGTGCTGATTGAACATCGAGTCGATGATGTGGATGAAGGCCTCGTAGCAGGAGAACAGGCCGTGGCGTCCGGTGAGCAGGTATCCTTCGAGCCAGCCTTCGCACATGTGCTCGCTCAGCACCTCCATGACGCGGCCGTTGACGCTGAGGTTGATGTCGACCTCTTCGACCGCGGCCATCCATTCCTTGCCAGAGACTTCGTAGACGGCGTCCAACCTGTTCGAGGCGGTCTCGTCCGGACCAAAGAGCCGGAAATTGCCTTTGTCGAGATTGAGCTTCATCACGTCGCGCACAAACTTCCCGACAACCCGGGTCGCTTCCGCCTCGATGCCGCCGGGCTTGGGCACCGCCACGGCGTAATCATGGAAGTGCGGCATCGATAGCGGCTGCAACAATTCGCCGCCATTGGCGTGCGGATTGGAGCTCATGCGGCGATGGCCCGTCGGCGCGAGTGCCGCGAACTCCTGGCGGAACTGGCCTCGTTCGTCGAACAACTCGTGCGGCCGGTAGCTCTTCATCCAATCTTCGAGCTGCCTGAGATGTTCGGGGTTGTTGAAATCCGCGAGCGGGACCTGATGCGCGCGCCAAGTCCCCTCCACCGGCTTGCCGTCCACGAATTTTGGCCCGGTCCAGCCTTTGGGCGTGCGGAAAACGATCATGGGCCAGCGCGGCCGCTCCACCGTGCTCGAAGCGGAACGCGCGGCGTCCTGGATCTTGTGAATCTCCGCCACGACCTTGTCGAGCGTGCCGGCCAGGCTTTGATGCACCGCGGCCGGCACGTCGCCTTCGACGTAGTGCGGTTCATAGCCGTAACCCCGCATCAGGTCGGTCAACTCATGCCGGCCGATGCGGGCAAGCACGGTCGGATTGGCGATCTTGAACCCGTTGAGATGAAGGATCGGTAGAACCGCGCCGTCACGCGCAGGGTTCAGAAACTTGTTGGAGTGCCAGCTCGTGGCGAGTGCGCCGGTTTCCGCCTCACCGTCGCCGACGATGCAGGCCACGATCAGGTCCGGATTGTCGAATGCCGCGCCATATGCATGGAGGAGGCTGTAGCCCAGCTCGCCCCCTTCGTGGATCGAGCCCGGGGTTTCCGGCGCGACGTGACTAGGGATGCCATAGGGCCAGGAGAACTGCCGGAAGAGCCGATGCAGCCCGTTTCGGCTGCGCTCGATATCCGGGTAGCGCTCCGTGTAGGACCCTTCGAGGTAGCTGTGCGCCACCAGTCCCGGCCCGCCATGTCCGGGGCCGATGACGTAAATCATGTTCAGATCGTGCTCTTTGATCAACCGGTTCAAATGCACATAAATGAAATTGAGCCCGGTGGTGGTGCCCCAATGCCCGAGCAGACGTGGCTTGATGTGTTCCGGCGCGAGCGGAGTTTCGAGCAACGGATTGTCCTGCAGATAGATCTGCCCGACCGTGAGATAGTTCGCGGCGCGCCAATACGCGTCCATTTTTTCCAGCAGTTCGGACGACAACGCAGCGGGCATGGGGGGCTCCTTGCGGGCTCGTCTCGCGCCAAGCCCTGCTCTCAGAGATGTCTGGTTGGCGGCATGGCCTCTTCGACCATGTCCAGCGCCGACAAGATCCGCGCCACGATCTCGCGCGGCGCCGGCTCGATCGAGACGACGATGGGGTTTTCGTCCGGTCCCGGCTCCTCCAGCGCCTCGAACTGGCTGTGTAGCAGGCTGCGCGGCATGAAGTGCTCATGACGGGTGGCGATACGGCGCGCGACCAGTGCCTCCTCCGCTTTGAGATAGACCAGACGTACGTCGAGGCGATCACCGATCAGAACGTCGCGGTAGCGGCGCTTCAGCGCGGAGCAGGCGATGATGCCGTGTCCGCCCGAGCGGCGCGTCTTGTCGATCCAGGCCGCGATCGCGTCCAGCCAGGGCCAGCGATCCTCGTCGGTGAGCGCAATGCCGTTGTGCATCTTTTCGATGTTGGCGGCCGGGTGAAACCAATCGCCATCCTCGAACTCCCAGCGCAGGCGCAAGGCGAGGAGCGCCCCGACCGTCGACTTCCCGGATCCCGAAACGCCCATGACGATCACCACTGCCGGAGCAGGGGATGAAGCGCCATGCATCGACCGGTATTCCATAGGCGTCAATTCGCTCTTAAACTGGGGCCGTGGCGCGATCCGCAAACAAGCGCAGGTTCCCGACCGGGCGAACCATCCTCATATCGTGAGACGCATCGACGAATGCAGCGTTCCCGCCCGGCTTGCCGTAGCCGCGCAACGCCATGTTCGCAGATCAAGACATCTCCGGTTAGGCGTCGCAAGGGCCGGGCGCAAGCGGTCGTGAGTTTTGATCTCTTCTTCGACGAATTTGAGGCTTTTGGCGTGCCGCTCGACCCCTTCCGCGACCGATGCCGCAGCGATGGCCATCGGCCACAACGCCCGCATGGGCTGCCGTTACGCCGGAACACCGGAAAGGTTCGTGGGCAGGCCAAGTTCGAGCCCCGCGGCACGTGGCGACCGCTTCGGCCCGGCCCGGCACGCGCCACGATCATTGTTCCAAATCAAAGCGACAAACCACGCTCGTGGTCGAATTCGGCACCCGGTATGGTACGACTTGCAGCGGGGACAAAATAGCCGACACCGTACCGGAAAAGGCAGATTGGTGAGCATGAGCGGTCGTTGCCATGGCGCAGTCGGCATCGCCTAGAGGGAAAATCCTCGCCGTACGTGGAGCGGTTGTCGATGTCTCCTTCGAGGCCGCCGAACTTCCGCGGCTGGAAGAAGCCCTTGTCGTCGAATGGGATCAGCCCGGAACCCTCATCGTCGAGGTTCACGCACATCTCGACGAAAGCACCGTGCGCGGCGTTGCGCTTCAGGCAATCGGCGGACTCAAGCGTGGTGTGCCGGTGCGCGCGACCGGACGTCCGGTCACCGTGCCTGTCGGCGATCCCGTTCTCGGTCGTCTGCTCGACGTGGTCGGCAACGTCAGGGACAACGGGCCGCCACTACCGGGCGACATGTTGCGTTCACCCATCCACCGCAAGGCCCCACCGCTCGGAACCCGCAGTCCGGCCACCGCGATATTCGAAACCGGCATCAAGGTCATCGACCTTCTCGCTCCGCTCGCGCAGGGAGGAAAGGCCGCCATGTTCGGCGGTGCGGGTGTCGGCAAGACCGTCGTCGTCATGGAACTCATTCATGCGATGGTCAAAAGCTACCAAGGCATTTCGGTCTTCGCGGGCATCGGAGAGCGATCCCGCGAGGGCCACGAACTCCTCGCCGAAATGCAGCGATCGGGGGTGCTCGGTCGAAGCGTGCTGGTCTATGGCCAGATGAGTGAGCCGCCCGGCGCACGCTGGCGGGTCGGGCTGACGGCGCTAACGATTGCAGAATATTTCCGCGACCAGAAGCGGCAGAACGTCTTGCTTCTGATCGATAACGTGTTTCGGTTCGTTCAGGCCGGCAGCGAAGTGTCGGGCCTGCTCGGACGCCTGCCATCACGGGTCGGCTATCAGCCGACGCTCGCCACGGAAGTCGCCGCGCTGCACGAGCGCATAGCGTCAGTCGCGGGCGTATCGGTTACGGCGATCGAAGCCGTCTATGTGCCGGCCGACGACTTCACGGATCCGGCGGTGACTGCCATTGCGAGTCATCTCGACAGCATGATCGTGCTGTCCCGATCGATGGCCGCCGAGGGCATGTATCCCGCCGTCGATCCGCTCAGCTCATCCTCGATTCTGCTCGATCCGACCGTCGTCGGCGAGGAGCATTACGGCATTGCCGAGCAGGTACGCGAGACGATCGCGCATTACAAGGAACTGCAAGATATCATCTCCCTTCTTGGAATTGAGGAACTGAGCGCCCGTGACCGCCGCGTTGTCATGCGGGCCCGGCGGCTGCAGCACTACCTCACGCAGCCCTTCGCCGTCACGGAGGCTTTCACCGGCAAGCCCGGGCGATCCGTGCCGCTGGTTGAGACTCTCAAGGGCTGCCGGGCAATTCTAGACGGGGCCTGCGACAAATGGGCGGAGAGTTCTCTCTACATGGTCGGTACGATCGACGAGGCGCGGGACAAGCAGAATGCTTCGATCCGCGAGGCAAAGCCGTCATGAGAGTGCTGATTACAACTCCGACTGCCGTGGCCGTCGACGACACTAATGTCGTCGCGCTGCGCGCCGAGGACGAGAGTGGCAGCTTCGGCATTCTCAATGGCCATGCCGATTTCCTCACGGCCTTGACGGTATCGGTCGTCAGTTGGCACCACGCCGACGATCGGCCACGGTTCTGTGCCGTGCGCTACGGCGTTCTGTCGGTGACAAAAGGAAGTGAAGTGTGGATCGCAACGCGCGAAGCCCTCGCCGGCGATGATCTCGATCACCTCGAACAAGTGGTTCTGGCGGAGTTTCGTGCCGCAGTCGAAGCAGAGCGGATTGCGCGGACCGAAGGTGTCCAACTGCAGATGAAAGCCATAAGGCAGATCGTCCGCTACCTGCGGCCGCAACGGTCCGGCGTGTTCGGGGGCTGACGATGAATGCCAGACCCTCCGGGCCCGAGCCGAATTCCCCGGATGACATGGCCGCCGCGGTTCGCCAGCGCCGGCAGCGCCGGCAGCATTGGTTGCGGGAAGGCGAGCCCTCCGTGGCGCGATTCGTCGGTCAGATCGGCATCCTCGGCTGGATCATTGTCACGCCCACCTTGATCGGCCTCTTCATCGGCCGATGGCTCGATCACAAGTTCGGCACCGGCATTTTCTGGAGCGCGCCATTGCTGCTCGTGGGGGTGGTCGTCGGATATTGGTCCGCTTGGCGATGGATGCACAGGCAATGATGAACTTGCATTTCATCCAACACGATCTGGTTCCGTTCGTCCTCAGCGGCGGTGCATGGCTCGCTACTGGCGTGCTCATTGGTACGTGCAACTTTCTGACGCTGCGATGGAACGTCCGAATGCTGGCGGTTGGCCAATCGCTGGCAACGGCACTCGCGACTCAACTCGTTCGGTTCGCGCTCATCGCCGGGGTGCTTGCCGCCATTGCCGGTCATTTCGGGGCTTTGCCGCTGCTTCTCGCTACCGCCGGCATCCTGGCGGCGCGGACGGCCGTGCTACGATTTGGAGCGCAGCCGTGATCGGATCGCCCCTCGCCACCAAGACATTGTTCACGGTCGGACCGGTTCCTATCACCGAACCCGTCGTGGTGACCTGGTGCCTGATGGCGGTGCTGGCGCTCGGAAGCTTTGTTGCCACGCGATCGCTGACGCTTGCGCCGTCGCGCAGGCAGACGGTGCTCGAGGTCATCGTGGGAGCGATCGAGGGCCAGATTCGCGATACGATGCGTGCCGCACCGGCACCCTATCTGCCGCTGCTTGGTACGCTGTTTGTGTTCATCCTCATCGCAAACTGGTCTTCGCTCGTTCCCGGCGTCGACCCCCCGACGGCCCACATCGAAACCGATGCGGCGCTTGCGCTGATCGTCTTTTTTGCCGTGATCTACTTCGGCATCCGCGCCCGCGGCGTCGGCGGATACCTGAAGACCTTTGCCGAACCGACCATCGTCATGATTCCGCTCAATGTGCTCGAAACCCTCACCCGCACTTTTTCTCTGATCGTGCGCCTGTTCGGCAACATCATGAGCGGCGTCTTCATCATCGGCATCGTTCTCTCGCTTGCCGGCCTGCTTGTGCCGATCCCGCTGATGGCGCTCGATCTGCTCACGGGAGCCGTCCAGGCCTACATCTTCACGGTACTTGCCATGGTCTTTATCGGCAGCGCCGCGAGCGACGGACCACCCGCCGATAGCAAGGAAAGGGAAGGATCATGAATTGGATCGAGATCGTCAGCATCTTCGCCGCCGCGATGGCGGTATCGTTCGGCGCGATCGGTCCTGCGCTCGGCGAGGGACGCGCTGTCGCCGCCGCGATGGACGCGATTGCCCGGCAGCCGGAGGCCGCGGGAACCATATCGAGGACGTTGTTCGTCGGCCTCGCTATGATCGAGACCATGGCGATCTACTGTCTGGTGGTCGCGCTACTGGTGCTGTTCGCCAACCCGTTCATCCACTGAAATCCATGCACATCGATTGGTGGACGCTGGCGTTCCAGACCGTCAATGTCCTTGTTCTCATCTGGATTCTCGCCCGCTTCTTCTTTCGGCCGGTCGCAGAGATCGTCGCCAAGCGTCAGGACCAGGCGAACAAGCTGTTGGCCGACGCGGCAGCGGACCGCCGGGAGGCGGCCGATGCGCGCGCCGACGCGGATAAGGCGCTGGCAGGACTCAGCGCGGAGCGTGACCGGCTGATCGCCGACGCACGGAAGTCGGCACAGACGGAAACGGCAAATCTGCTCGCGCAGTCGTCTCAGGAGATCGCCAAACTCCGCAGCGAGGCGCAAGCGGCGATCGCCCGCGACCGAAGCGCGGCGCAACAGGCGATCCTCGGCCGTGCGAGCGAACTCGCGGTGGAAATCGCGCAGCGCCTGCTTGGACGCCTCCCGACAGCGACTGCGCTCTCGGCATTCCTCGATGGGCTCTGTCAAGAGGTGCGCGCACTGCCAGCCGAGGCCACGGAAAGCTTTACGTCGGCGACAGCGGCAGGTCACGCCATCGAGGTCGTAACCGCGGCGCCGCTCTCCGAGGAAGGGACGGTGCGGGTCCGCGATGCGCTCAAAGCGGCATTCGGTTCGGAATTGCCATTCGTGTTTCGCACTGATCCGGCCCTGATCGCCGGCATCGAGCTTCACAGCCGCAACACGATCGTTCGCAACAGCTGGCGAAAAGATCTCGGATCGAATCCGCCAGGAGTTGGACCGTGACGAACACTCATCCGGATCTTGACAGTTGGCTGAGTGGCGCGAAGGAGCGCGTCAGAGCGACGCCGCTTGCTCCCGTCGCCGAACAGGTGGGCCGTGTCGAGGCCGTCGCCGATGGCATTGCGCTCGTGTCCGGCCTGCCCGATGTGAGGCTCGACGAGCTCGTGCGTTTCGAACACGGTCAGGTCGGCTTCGCCCTCACGCTCGACCGCGCGGTTCTTGGATGCGTTCTGCTCGACGAGACCGAGGGAATCGAGGCGGGGGACCGCGTCAGCGGTGCCGGCGAGGTGGTGCGCGTGCCGGTGGGACCAGCCTTGCTCGGTCGCACCGTCGATCCGCTCGGCCGCCCAATTGACGGCGGCGGGATGATCGAGCCCGAGGGCCATGAATTGGTGGAGCGTCCCGCCCCGGCGATCATCGACCGCGATTTCGTCAGTGAACCAGTCCAGACCGGCCTGCTCGTCATCGATTCCATGTTCGCACTGGGGCGCGGCCAGCGCGAGCTGATCATTGGAGATCGTGCCATCGGCAAGACAGCGATTGCCGTTGATTGCATCATCAATCAGAAAAGCAGCGACATTATCTGCGTCTACGTCGCGGTCGGTCAGAAGTCGTCCACGGTCAAGCGGGTCATCAACGCAATTCAGACCCATGGAGTGCCTGAACGCTGCATTTGCGTGGTCGCCAGCGCATCGGCGCCTCCCGGGCTGCAATGGATTGCGCCGTTTTCCGGCTTCACCATGGCGGAATACTTCCGTGATCGCGGACAGCACGCTCTTGTCGTCATCGACGACATGACCAAGCACGCCGCCACGCACCGCGAGATCGCACTACTCACCCGGCAATCCCCGGGGCGCGAGGCTTACCCGGGCGACGTGTTCTATGTCCACGCACGCCTGCTGGAGCGCGCGGCCAAGCTTTCAAAGGCCGCCGGCGGCGGGTCGTTGACCGCGCTTCCTATCGCCGAATTGGATGCCGGCAATTTGAGTGCATACATTCCGACCAATCTGATCTCGATCACCGACGGTCAGATCGTTCTTGATGCGCGGTTGTTCTACGAGGGCCACAAGCCGGCGGTCGACGTCGGGACAAGCGTCAGCCGCGTCGGCGGCAAGACCCAGGCGCCGGCCTTGCGGGAAGCGGCCGATACGCTGCGTCTCGATTATGCTCAGTTCCTGGAACTTGAAATGTTTACACGGTTCGGCGGCGTGACCGACATGCAGGTGAGGGGCAGGATTGCCCGCGGGGCCCGCATTCGATCGGTTCTCGCCCAACCGCAGTATGCGCCGCTTCGGCTCGTCGACGAGGTCGCGCTTGTGCTCGCGCTGCAGGGCGGCCTGCTCGATCGATTGCCGCTGGAACAAATCGAAAAATTCCGATCCGAGCTTTCTGGTTACCTCGATCGCACGGCGGCGCCGATTTGCGATGAGATTGGGCGTACGGGCCGTCTTGACGACACCAAAAGCGCGGAATTGAAGACGGCTCTCTCCAATCTGGTGACGCAGATCGCGCCGCCGCCCGCCGCGTCCGTGCCTGGAATCCGGTGATGGTCGAGCGCCTCGCAGATATCGTTACGCAGATTCAGAACGTCCGCCAGCTTGACGCGGTCGTCACGGCCATGCGGGGAATTGCGGCCTCCCGAGCGCAGAAGGGTCGTTCGCTGCTCGATGGCATCGACGCATACAGCAAAGTGATTTCGCACGCCATCGGCCAGGCCTTGAGCCTGCTGCCACCGGATTTGGTCACCGCGCTCCCGCTCCCGCGGGCGAGACCCGGGCTCATCCTGTTTTGCGCAGAGCAGGGCTTCGCTGGAGCCTACAGCGAGCGTGTCCTGGACGCGGCGGGCGATATCGACGGTGCTATCAGCCTGGTCGTCGGGACCCGCGGCGCGGTCGTCGCGAACGAGCGGGGAATAGTCCCGGCCTGGACAGCGCCAATGGCCACCCACATCGACGCGATTCCAAGTTTCGCGAATCGGCTGGCTGACGCCTTGTATGGCTATGTCGCTACCGGCGCCATTGCCAAGGTCGATATCGTCTTTTCACATTCAGTGTCCGGCAGCGGTGTCCAAATCGATCGCCATTCACTGCTGCCCATCGACTTCGGACGCTTCACACGTCCGGTGGAAAAGCAGTCGCCCCTGACGACGCTCACGCCCGAGCTCCTGCTCGAGCGCCTGGCCGTCGAATATGTTTACGCACAGCTTTGCGAAGCAGCAATGCACAGCTTCGAGGCCGAAAACGAAGCTCGCATGATCGCCATGGCGGCGGCCAAGACCAACATCGAAACAAAGCTCGCAGGGCTTTCACAACGCGAGCGCCAGCTTCGGCAGGAAGAGATTACGACTGAAATCGTCGAACTCGCGGCCGGCGCCGCGGCCTCGCAGAAAAGATCGTAGGCGAGCCGTCCCATCACCTCTTGTGCCGCTCCCTACCCGGTCACCGCGCCGCGTGTCGCGTCAGTGGTTCTCTCCCTTGTCGCCGTCGGTGATCAGGCGCCATGTGTGGCGCGCGATCATCAGATCTTCGTCCGTGGGGATGACCCAGGCTGACGCGTTGCTGCCGGCCATGGTGATCCGCGGGCCGCCGGCGGCGTTCGCGGCCTCGTCGATCTCCAATCCGAGCCACGCCGCCGTCCTGCAGACCCGGCGCCGGATCTCGACCGCGTGCTCAGCGATGCCCGCGGTAAACACGAGAGCATCGAGCCCGCCGAGTGCGGCGGCAAGCGATCCCAGCTCGCGACCGATGCGGTAAACGAACAGATCGACGGCGTCGGCTGCACGCGGATCGCCGCTCGTAAGCAGCGCTTTCATGTCATCGCTGAAGCCGGAAACGCCGAAGAGCCCTGACGAATGGTACAGCAGGTCGCTGACTGCTGCGGCCGTCATGCGCTTTTCTTCCAGCAGATGGAGCAGCACCCCGGGGTCGAGACTGCCGCACCGGCGGCTCATGGGCAGCCCGTCGAGCGGGGTGAATCCCATGGTGGTCGCGACGCTGCTGCGCTCCCTCAAGGCGCACATGCTGGCGCCGCTGCCGAGGTGCGCGACCACCACGCGCCCCTGGGCGCTCTCCGCGCCGACGACGTCCGGCAGGATGCTTGCGACGTATTCGTAAGACAGGCCATGGAACCCGTAGCGGCGAACTCCCTCTTCGCTGAGGCGGCGTGGCAGGGCGAAGGCCGCGGCAACTGCAGGCTGAGTGTGGTGAAAGGAGGTCTCGAAGCAAGCGACTTGCGGCAGCGCCGGGTCGAGCCTCGACAGCGCCGCGATGGCGGCGAGGTGATGCGGCTGATGCAGCGGTGCGAGCGGAACGAGGCGGCGCAACTCGGCGATCACGGTCTCATCGATGCGCACCGGCGCGGTGTAGCGCGAGCCGCCGTGCACGACGTGATGTCCTGCCACGACCAGCCGGTGCTGCGGGAACTGACGTTCCAGCCAGCGCAGAAGGGCCGCAAGCGCATCCTCGTGGGTCGCGCCTGTGGGCAGGCGCTCGTCGATCAGGGCGGCTCCGGTATTGTCTTTCGCCGTGAGATTGCACCCGGTGTCCGATTCCTTCGCCCTGGCCCTTGCACAAGAACCCCTGCCGCGTCGGTTGTGAATGGCTTGGGAAGAGCGAGAACTTGATGCTCGACGAACCGGCGTTCAGGACCAGGATGGCGTCGCTCACGATCTCGCCTCCGTCTCGCGGCACGTTAGCAGCGGCCCGATCGGGCACGGCCGCAAGGCCGGCCCATGGTCTTGCCGGCGCGGTTCGTTTCTTCGGTCTTCTTCGCTGCTTTCGCCGTTGAACTAGCCGGCCGAAAACCGCTCGACCGAGTTGAGCCAAGCGCTCCTGGCCCGGTCAAGCGGACATGCACACCAGTCGCGGATCAGCCCGGTCCGGTGGCTTGCCCGAGGGAGCGCGCCGCTACTGATGCAGCTTCGGCTTGATGCCGAGCGCCTGCGCGATGGCGGCGATCTTGGCGCGTTGCTCCTCGACGGCGGCGGCGAATTCGGCGGGCCCGCCGGGATTGGGCACTTGCGCGGTGCTCGCCAGCCTCGCCGAAATTTCCGGGTCGGCGGCGATCGCCTTGACGTCTGCGCCGATCCTGTCGCGCAACTCGTTGCTTATGCCGCGGGGTCCGAACAGCCCGACCAGTCCTTCCACTTCGAGCGCGGGGAAGCCCGCCTCCCTTGCGGTCGGAACCTCGGGCAAGATGGGAGCGCGCTGGCGACCATTCACTGCCAGCGTCTTGATGCGTCCGGCCTGCGCTTGCGGCTGCAGGATCGCGTATGACGCCATGTAGATCTGCAGGCGTCCCTCGCCCACGTCGGTGGCGGCCTGCACGATATCGCGGTAGGGAACCTTCTGCAGGCTCAAGCCCGCGGTTTTCACGAAATAGTCGAACGTGAACTCGGTGATGCCCGGGACGACGGCGGCGTTGAACTTTCCCGGCGCCGCGCGCGCCCGCGCGACGAATTCGGCGAGCGTTTCGATCTTCATCGACGCCGGCACGCCGACGGCGAGGATGGTGTTGGAGATGCGCGCCAGCGGCACGAGGTCGGCCGGCGTATAGGGTAGCTTCTCGTATTGGAACGGATGGACGGTGAACGATCCGCTGGGGGATGCCAGCAGCGTGTGGTCGTCGTTGGCGGCGACGAACGCCTGGATCGCCACGAGGCCGTCGGCGCCGGGTCGGTTCTCGATCACCACCGGTTTGCCCCAGCGTGCCGGCAGCCGGTCCGCGAGCAGCCGAGCGCCGATATCGACGCCGGCGCCGGGGCCGAACGGCACGATGAATTTGACCGGCCGTTGCGGCCAAGCCGGTATCTGTGCGCGTGCCTGTGTCGCGGAGAAGGCAGGAATTCCAAAGAACGCGAAGGCCAACGCACGCCGTCTCGATATTTCCATGGTCTGTCCTCACGGCCCGGAGAGTGTGGCGGGACGCCAGAGCGGGATGACTTTTCCTCGAATCGTCATCCCGCTCTGGCATATCGTTGGAGCATGATCTTTTCCGAGAACCGGTATCCACTTTTCAGAATCATGCTCTAATCACTCTGTCGGTGAAGCGCAACGCTCACCGCGCCGGCTTGCGTTCGGTCGCCTGATGGATCGCCGCGATCTTGGCGCGTTGGTCTTCGATCGCGGCGGCGAATTCCGCCGGCGAACCGTTGCGCGGCGCCGTTCCGACGGCGATTGCCCGGGCGCGAAAAACCGGATCGGCGGTGACGGCGTTGAGGTCGGCCGCGATGCGCTCCTTGAGGCTCGCGGGCATGTCGCGCCAGCCGTACAGGCCGACCGTGCCCTCGAACGTGAGCTCGCGATAGCCGGCCTCCGCCGCGGTCGGAACGTCCGGAGCCTGGGGCGAACGGTCGCGGTTGGTGACGAACAGCAGCTTGGCCGTGCCCGCCTGGTGGTGCGGCACGAGCGTCGGCACGCCGGTGGCCGCGACATGCAGTCGCCCCTGGTCGAGGTCCTGATAGGCGGGGGCGAAGTCGCGGTAGGATACCTGCACCATGTCGATATCCGCGCTCTTCTGCAGGGCGAGCAGGACGTAGTAGGGAAGGCCCGGCGTCGCCGCCCAATTGAGCTTGCCCGGCTGCGCGCGTGCCGCGCGCACTAGCTCGGCGAGTGAATTGACCCGGAGCATGGCGGTTGCGGACACGCCGAGAAAGTTGTCGATCACGGGCGCGATCGGGACGAGATCCTTCGTCGGATCGTAAGGCAGCCGCTCGTGCAGCAGCGCGTTGAAGGTGATCACGCCGGCGAAGGAGAGCAGGAAGGTATGATCATCGCGCGCGCCGAGAAAAGAGGTGACGGCGGGAATGCCGTCGGCGCCCTGTCGGTTCTCCACCACGACAGGCTGTCCCCAGCGCGCGGTCAATCGCTCGGCGAGGAGACGTCCGGCCAAGTCCGTACCGCTGCCGGGCGGAAGCGGGATGATGAACCGCACCGTCTTCTGCGGCCAGGCCTGGGCGGACGTCTGGGCCAACGAGGGTCCCGTCAACAGCGCCGGTGCGAGCAGGAGAGCTGCGGCAATGCCGTTGGCCAGTCGCGTGAGCGGGCGCACGGCATTCATGGCCTGAACTCGTTGAAACGGACAGCGACGCCAGCGACGGGATCAAGCTCGAAGGCGATGGCGTGCTCGCCCGGCTCGATCGTGAGCGGTTGCACCACCGAGCCGGTGATGATGATCTCTCCGGCGCGCAGTCGTTCGCCGAAGGCCGCGAGCATATCCGCGACGTGACACACGATGTCGAGCCACTCGCCGGTGTTGGCCTGCGGGTCGCTGGTGCGCGCGAATTCGCTTCCGCGCCGAATGATGCGGCAGGTCAGACCGTCCGGCGCGCTGCCGGCGCGCGCCGGCTCCGCGCCGGAGAGCACCACGTGGCGCTGGTAGATGTTGCCGCGCAGGATGTGCTCGGGGTCCTCGGGCGGCGAGGTGAGATCGACGATCTCGATCGCGGGCGAGATGCCGGCGATCGCGGCCTCGGCGGTGCCGCGGTCGGCGCCGGCGGGAACGTCGCAGCCGATATGGACGGCGATTTCCGGCTCGGCAACGGGCCTCGTCCAGCCCGCGAGCGATAGGCTTCCTCCGGATTGCACGCGGGCACTGCGGGTCAGGAATCCCACCAGCGGCCCGCTGATTTCGAGGCGCTCGAGCATCGCAGGCGCGCCGAAGCCCACCTTCCAGCCCAACGGCTGATCGCCGCTGTCGAGACGCTTGCGCCGCATGGCGAGCTGCGCCCGCATGCCGCGCACGACGCGCGGGTCGTCCCACACTTTCATCGGCGGCTCCACGTCCGGTCGCGAGCGGTGCATGGGTCGCTGCCCGTCGCCGCAGCGATCGTCTTTGCGCTAGAGCGCATCCCGATTGGATCGAATCGTGATGCGCTCTAGATTCTTCGATTTTGCGCATGCTCTATTCGGAAAACCGGTTCCCACTTTTCCGGAACATGCGCTAAAGGCCGCATCCCGGTCGGTTGGAGCCGGGGTCCGCGGGGCATGAGTTGTTTTGCGCATGCCCTGGTCGGAAAACCGCTTCGCACGTTTTCGCAACATGCGCTAACGGCTCTCGGGATCGGCGTCGTAGCCGGACGCCGCGATCGAACCGGCGCCCATCCAGCCCCACACCAGCACGACGTCCTCGTTCGACGTGTTGTTGAAGCCGTGCCAGCAGGTGCGGGGCGAATAGACCACGTCGCCTTCGCCCGACGGCTCCTCGCCTTGGTCGGTATAGATGTGGCCATGGCCCTTGAGCACGATGAAGAACTCATCGCAATGGCGATGGCGGTGTTTTTCATGTCGTGCCCCGGGCTTGAGGACGGTCCAGCCGACGACATGGTCGGCGCCGGCGGATTTCTTGTCGATCAGGAATTGCACCTGCATGTCGACCCAGCCGTCCTTGCGCTTGAGGCCCTCGACCTTCGGCACGTCGCGCATGTTGGTGCGGTACATCTTGGCCGGCTTGTTCGCAGCGGCTCTGCGGGCGGCGCCTTTCTTCGCCGCCTTGGCTGTCGCGGTCCTGGTCCTGCGGGTGGGTCGCTTCACGATTGGCCTCCTAGGCGCCGATAGACTTCATGCGCGGTGACGAAGTCGCGGTGGTCGAGCCCGAGCCCGCGGCAGGCATTCATCATTTCGTTGGCTGCCGCCGCCAGCGGCACCGGGCTGCCCAGCTTGCGGCCGAGCTCGAGCGCCAGCAACATGTCTTTCTGCTGCAGCGTGACGTCGGCGAGCGGCACGGCGGGCATCTTGCCTTCGAGGATGAAGGGGCCGCGATAGCCCAGCACCGGCGAGGCGGCGACGCTCTTGAGGATGGCATCGACCGCGACCTCGCGTGCGACGCCGCCTTTTTCCGCGAGCGCGACCGCCTCGCCGAAGGCGATCACCTCGACCATGAGCAGAAGGTTGACCGCGATCTTCATCTGCACCGCGAGACCGCTGGCGCCGATATAGGTCACCTTCGGCCCGATGGCGCGCAGCACCGGCTCGACCCGATCGAAAGCCGCCTTGTCGCCGCCGACCATGAGCGAGGCGTTGCCCTGCGCCAGCGTCACCGGGCTTCCGGAGATCGGTGCATCGAGCATCGCCAAGCCGCGTGCGGCGAACTCGGCGCAGATCGCGCGGCTCGCATCCGGCGCGATCGTGCTCATCTCGACGTAGATGCCGCCGGACTTGAGCCCGGCGATGATGCCGTCGGCGCCGAGCGCCACCGACCTCACCGCCGCGGCATCGGTCACGATCGAGAATACGATATCCCGATCGGCGGCCGCCGCGCGCGGGGTCGCCGCCAGGCGCATGCCGGCGGCGGCCAGCGGCTCGGCTTTCTGCTTGCTCCGGTTCCAGCCCGTGACCGCGTGTCCCGCGCCCATGAGCCTCGGGACAATGCCCATCCCCATGGCGCCGAGTCCGACGAAACCAATGTCCATTCATTCACCTTGCGGCGTCGAGGTGTTGCGCAACGGGGGGATGATGACCCCGAACGTGATGGAAGGCCAGACGGCGAGCGACGCGCGGCTGGCCGTTCACTCCACCACGATCTTGATCTGGTCGCCGGGGTTCACGTGGTCGGTGGGGCCGAGGCCGTTGAGGATGCGAAAGCGCTCGACCTGACGGTCGGCGAGCGCCATGCGGCCCGCCAGGCGCTCGACCGTCTCGCCGGCTCCGACGGTCACGACCTTGATGTGCAGCGGCCGTGCCGCCTGGCTTTCCGCCAGCGTCATGCGGCGGAAGGTGTTGACCGATTCGCGGAAGGCGCGATCGATCTCCGCGGTCGTGTGCTTCGACGCGAAGATGAAGCGATAGACGTCGCTGCCGAACCGCACGGCATAGAGCCGAAACACCCACTGGTCGCCTTTGGCGGTTGCCGTTGCCGCCGGCAGTCCGTTGACGATCACGTCCTGGACGGTCTTCTGATCGATGTTCTCGATCCAGCCAGAATTGAGATAGTCGGCGAGCGTCTGCTCGGCGGGCACGCGCACCACGTCGAGCCGCAACGCCTGGCCGCCGCCCTCCTTGACGCCGAGAACCGCCTGCGCGGTATTGTCCAGAGAGAATCCCTCGGGCGCAACGAAGGTGAAGCCGAGCTTGGGATGCAGAAAGCGCCGGCCGCGCACGAAGCCTTCGCTCGGATCCTCGCCATAGACCAGGCCGTCGATCCCGGCCAGGTAGGCCTGCCTGTCGCGCTCGCCCGCGCCGGGCCCGCTGAACTGGCGCGCATTGGCCTGCGCGTTCTTGATGCGCTCGGGCGTCGCCGGATGGGAAGAGAGGAAATCGGGCGCCCGCGGGTTGATGTGCGCTTGGCTGGAATTTGCCTTCAGGTCGGCATTGCGTCCCATCGAGGTGAGGAAGCGCACGGCGCCGTAAGGATCGTACCCGGCACGCGCGGCGATGCCGACGCCGATCCCGTCCGCCTCGAATTCCTGCGCGCGCGAGAAGCTCGCAAGCGCGATCTTGGATTTCGCCAGCGCGAGCGCGCCGGTTTCCGGATCGCTCAGCACGTCCTGCACGACGCGGCTCACCAGCGCCACTTGGCGGGCCTGGTCCTCGCGGATCGCGGCATGGCGCGCGATCACGTGCGACATTTCGTGGGAGAGCACCGAGGCGAGTTCGGACGTGTCGTTGGCGAGCGCGATCAGTCCGCGCGTCACATAGAGCTGCCCGCTCGGCAGCGCGAAGGCATTGACCGCCGCCGAATTGAGGATCGTCACGCGATAATGCACGTCTGGCCGCTCGGACGCTGCCACCAGCTTGGCGACCGTCTCGTTGAGCAGGGATTCGAGCCTGGGATCGTCGTAGGCGCCGTTATAGGCCGCAAGGATGCGCTGATGCTCGCGCTGGTTTGGAATCGGCGCCTGCTGCTGCTGCTGGGCTTGTCGCGGTGCCTCGGGCAGGGACGCCGGCGGCGCGCCGATCGAGAGCAGCGATGAACTGCAGCCCGCGAGCGCGAGGCCGAGCACGGCGACGAGCGCCGGCTTGCAGCCTCGATGGAGCGTCAGCGACACGCGCCGCCCGCCCGCAATTCGCGCCGCTCCTCCATAGCCCGCGAAGACGGGCGTAAACGCCCTTAAGCCCGCGAAGACGGGCGCAAACGCCCTTAAGCCCGCGAAGACGGGCGTAAACGCCCTTGAGGCGGGGCGACGCGCGTGGCTCAGGGCGGCGTCCACGTTTGTGATCTTTGCATCCCCGTCAGTTTCGGTCGGCGATCTCGATCTGCTCCGGGCCGGTGGCCTCGATTCGCGGTCCGTTGCGCTCCTCGACCCACCCGCGCACCCGGACGCGGCGGTTTTCGAGCTTCTTCAGCTCCATGCCGGCGGCAACGAAGGTGCGCTCATTGCGCTTCAAGATGGCGACCGTCAGGGCCTGCGACCATCGCCGCCCGAAATTCACGTATATCGTGCCTCCGCTCTCGCGGACCGACACCACCTTGCCTTCGACCACCGCGAAACGGCCCCGCTCGGCCACCAGCTCGGCCCAGCTATCGGCCCCGACGATGACATAATACGGTTCGCTCCAGAGGCCAAGCTTGGCTTGCCGCGCGGCCCCTTCCTGCGCCAGAAGCTCGCCCGCGCAGGGCCGATCCCCGACATGGGCGGAAACCCGTGCGAAGCCTCGCGCCAGCATCTCGTGGGCGACCGATGGCCGGGAACCGTTCGCGATGACATAGACCAGGGCCGGCGTGCGGCCGTAGCGGTCGGCGGCCGCGGCGGTTCGATGCACCTCGACGTCTTGACCCGCAAGAATCGACTCCAGCGCCGTGCGCGCGGCCAGACCAGCCTTGGCCCGAGCCCCGGTTTCGCCGGGCGCCGGCGGGAGCGGCACTTCAATGCCGGCGAGGCGGATCTCGCGTCCGTCCTCGAGATTGAAGCTGCGGCCGTCGCTGATCGCACGAACCATCCCTCGACCGGCAAACTCGCATCGGCAAACGCTCGACGGACGGCCTTCCGCGCGCACCCCTGGCATCGGCAGGGCGATCACGCCGGCCATGCAGGAAATCCAACCAAGCCGCGCAAGAGCGACGTTCCAGCACCCGGCCATGCCGTCACGAAACGGTCGGAATGGGGCGGCACTGCGGCAATGCGAACGTCCGTGCCTGCTTTCTCGCCGCGCTCTGCTCTGATATGCAACGCGGCCAAGGGTTTATGCACGTGATTCACCCCGCACCGGAGCCAAACGCGGTGATCTTTCGTCGTTGCAGGGGCATGCCGCCCGCGCGGTGCGGGGCCGGTGCGGCGCTCACGCGTGCGGGCGCGGCGCTTCTGCTTGCGACGGTCCACGCCGGCGTCTTTGCATCCACCGATGTCGTCGCTCAGCGCGCACCGAAAAACGGCGACAGTGTCCGGGTGACGGCCGATCAGATGCATCAGCTCGGCATCGTCGAGGTGGCGCTCCATCCGTTCCGCGTCCAGAAATTCGCCATCGGTCAGATCGCCTACAACGAGGACACCAGCACCGCGGTTCTGGCGCCGTTCGCCGGCCGCGTGACCCGACTGATCGCCAAGGTCGGCGATCAGGTCAAACGCGGCGACGCGCTGTTCGATCTCGACAGCCCGGAGGTGGTCCAGCCGCAGAACGATTTCATCGCGGCGCTCACCGCGCTGAACAAAGCGCGCTCGCAGCTCGATCTCGCGCGGACCATCGAAAAGCGGCTCAGGGATCTCTACGAAGGCAAGGCGGCGCCGCTCAAGGACTGGCAGCAGGCGCAGGCCCAGTTCATCGGCGCGCAGAACGACATGCGTTCGGCCGAGATCGCGCTGGAGGCCGCGCGTGCCCGGCTGCGCATCGTCGGCTTTGCCGAGGAGGAAATCGCCGCATTGAAAGAGAAGGGCATGATCAGGCGCGCGACACCAATTCGCGCGCCGATCGACGGCACCGTCATCGCCCGCAAGGTCGGGCCGGGCCAGTATGTGCGCAACGATACCGGCGAGGCGCTCTACACCATCGCCGACCTCTCCACCATGTGGGTCAAGGCGCAGGTCCCCGAAAACGACATCCCGTTCATGCGGCTGGGCCAGGAGGTGGAAGTCAAGGTCAGCGCCTTGCCGGGCCGGGTGTTCAAGGCGCACATCGCCGCCATCAACGCCGCGACCGACCTGACGACGCGGCGGCTGGTTGTGCGCTCCGAGGTTCCCAATCCCGACGGCGCGCTCAAGGCCGAAATGTTCGCCAGCTTCAAGATCGCAATCGGGGCAGACGAGCCCTCGCCCGCGGTGCCGGTCGAGGCCGTGATCCGGGAGGGCGCTCTCGCCGTGGTCTGGGTCGAGGAGGAGCCGATGCTGTTCCTGCGGCGCAAGGTGAAGCTCGGAATGGAGCAGGAGGGCCGGGTGCAGATTCGCGAGGGCCTCAAGGCCGGCGAGTTCATCGTCGCGCGCGGCGCGATCTTCGTGGACAATGAGTGGCGGCAATGATCGGGAGCGATAGCGCGCTCGGAGGCATGACCGCGCCGCGAGTTCGGTGCGCGCGCTCGCCCGCAAGGGGAAAGGCAATGCCGGCAACGGCTCGCTCCGCATACGCGGCAACAGTCGCATGAGCCAGAGCGCCGCAATGACGACCTCGCGCTAGCGCATGTTCCGGAAAAGTGGGAACCGGTTTTCCGAATAGAACATGCGCAAAATCGAAGAATCTAGAGCGCATCACGATTTCGATCCAATCGGGATGCGCTCTAACGACCAATCACCGGTGCGTCCATGCTGCCTAGGCTGATTGCCTTCTGCCTGTCGCGTCGGCCACTGGTGCTGATCAGCTTCGCGGCATTCCTCGGGCTGGGCTACGCCGCGTTCACCGCGCTCAACATCGAGGCCTATCCCGACCCGGCGCCGCCGATCATCGAAATCATCGCCCAATGGCCGGGCCAGTCGCCGGAAGAGGTCGAGCGCTACGTGACGATCCCGCTCGAGATCGCGCTCGCGAGCACGCCCGGGCTCAGATACGTCCGCTCGAATACGGTCTACGCGCTCGGTTTCATCCGCCTGCAATTCGAATATGGCCGCGACTACTATTTCGTGCGCCAGCAAACGATCAACCGATTGAAGGACGCGACCCTTCCGACCGGCGTACAGCCGGTGATCTCGCCCGCCGGCGGCATCAGCGAAATCTTCCGCTACCAGCTCAAGGGTCCGCCCGACATGGACCTGATCCAGCTCAAGACGCTGCAGGACTGGGTGGTGGAGCGCAAGCTGCGGACCGTGCCGGGTGTGGCCGACGTGTCGGTGCTCGGCGGCAAGACCAAGGAATTTCAGGCCGAGATCGACCTCAATCGCATGATCGCCCACGGCTTGACCCTGCCGCAAATCATCACCGCGATCTCCGCCGGCAATTCCAACGTGGGCGGCCGGACAGTCGCCATCGGCGAGCAGTCGGCGACCGTGCGCGGTATCGGCGTCGTGAGCACGCTGCAGGATATCGGCAACATCGTCCTTACCCAGCAGGGCGGCGTGCCCGTGCTGCTCTCCGACGTGGCCAAGGTGCGGGTCGGCTTCACTCCGCGGCTCGGTATCGCCGGCCGCGACGAAACGACCGACATCATCTTCGGCATCGTCCTGATGCAGAAGCTCGAACGCACCATGGAGGTGGTGACGCGCGTGCGTGCGGCGATCGAGCGCATGAACAACGACGGCACCTTGCCGCCGGGCGTCAAGGTCGAGCCCTTCTACGACCGCGGCGACCTCGTCGCCATCACGGTGCAGACCGTGATGCACAACATGTTTTTCGGCATCGCGCTGATATTTCTGATCCAGTGGGTGTTTCTCGGCAATCTGCGCTGCGCGCTGATCGTCTCGGCGACCATTCCGGTCGCGCTTTTCCTTGCCGTGATTATCACGGTGTTGCGCGGGGAATCCGCCAATCTCCTTTCCGTCGGCGCGATCGATCTCGGTATCATCGTCGATGCCACCGTCATCATGGTGGAGAACATCTTCCGCCATCTCACCCACGACGACCCGGCGGAGACCGCAATCCCCGACGAGCAGCTGACCGACAAGCTGCGGCGGATTCTCAACGCGGCGGTGGAGGTCGACAAGCCGATCTTCTTCTCGGTCGTCATCACCATTGCCGCCTTCCTTCCGTTGTTCACCATGCAGGGCGTGGAAGGGCAGATCTTCGGGCCGATGTCGCGCACCTATGCCTATGCCCTGATCGGCGCCGTGATCGCCACCTTCACCGTGACCCCGGTGATGGCTTCGATCCTGCTGCCGGCGCGGGTGCACGAGGTCGAGACCTTCCTAGTGCGGCAGATCCGCAAGGTCTATCGAGTCCTGCTGCCGCTCGTCGTGCGCCGCTACCGGGTCGCGGCGACGATCGGGCTGGCGTTCCTCCTGGTCTGCGGCACGCTCGGCGCCCGGCTCGGCACCGAGTTTCTGCCCAAGCTGGAGGAGGGGAACCTGTGGATCCGCGCGCTGTTGCCGCCGACCATCACGCTCGAAGCCGGCATGGAAAGCGTCGCCCGCATGCGCAATGTGATCAAGAGCTACCCGCCGGTGCGCACCGCGGTCTCCGAGCAGGGTCGCGGGGAAGACGCCACCGATCCCGACGGCTCGTTCGTCGCGGAGTTCTTCGTGCCGTTGAAACCGTTCGACCAATGGCCCAAGGGCCTGACCAAGGAAGAAATGGTCAAGCAGATGAGCGACCAGCTCCGGCGTGAATTCGTCGGCGTCGACTTCAATTTCTCGCAGTACATCCAGGACAATATCGAGGAGGCGGTCTCCGGGGTGAAGGGCGAGAATTCGGTGAAGATTTTCGGCCGTGATCTCTTCGAACTGGAGCGTTTGTCCAAGGCCCTGAAGACCGAGATCGCGACGGTGCGGGGCGTCACCAATCCGGGCGGGTTCAACCTGCTCGGTCAGCCCAATCTCATCATCAAGATCGACCGCGAGAAGGCGGCGCGCTACGGCTTCTCGGTCGCCGACATCAACTCGGTCGTGCAGGCGGCGATCGGCGGCCAGGAGGTTACGCGCGTCTACGAAGGCGAGATGAATTTCGCGCTCACCGTGCGCTTCGCCCCGGAATACCGGCTCGATGTCGGTGCCATCCGCTCCATCCCCGTCGCGCTGCCGAACAACGATCCCAAATCGCCGACCGCCTATATTGCGCTGGGCGAGCTCGGCGAGGTGAGGCTGGAGACCGGCGCCGCCTACATCTACCGCGAGAACAACCAGCGCTTCGTCCCGATCAAATACAGCGTGCGCGGCCGCGACCTCGGTTCGACCGTCGCCGAAGCGCAGGCGGTCGTCGCCAAAAGGGTGCCGCTGCCGCAGGGCTATCGCATGGAGTGGACCGGCGAATTCGGCGCGCTGCTGGAGGCGCAAAAGCGGCTCGCCATCATTGTGCCGCTCAGCCTGATCTTGATCATGATGCTGCTCTACAGCCTGTTCAATTCCATCCGCGACAGCCTGCTCGCACTCGCCGGCATTCCCTTCGCGGTGGCGGGCGGAATCCTCGGCCTCTATGTCGCCGGGCTGAATTTCAGCATCTCCGCCGCCATCGGCTTCATCTCGCTGTTCGGCGTGTCCTCGATGGACGGGATATTGCTCGTGTCCTACATCCGCAAGAACATGGCCGAGGGACTGAGGCGGGACGAGGCAATCATCCGCTCGGGCGAAACCCGCATGCGGCAGATTTTCATGACCGGCCTGTCCGCTTGCATCGGCCTCGTCCCGGCAGCGCTGTCGACCGGCATCGGCGCTCAGGTGCAGCAGCCGCTCGCCTGCGTCGTGGTGGGCGGCATGTTGCTGTCGCCGATCTGCAGCCTGCTGGTGATCCCGACGCTTGCCCGCATGGTGATGCCGCTGAGCGTGCAGGAGGCGGAGCAGCCGGGGGGGCCGGCGGGCGCGGAAACCGCGCAGACGGCGGAGCATTGACCACCCGCACCGATGCGCCCGCGCGTCGAGGCGAGCGGCAGCGCCGAAGCCGAAGCGTTTTCCGGCGAAGTGGGAACCGGTTCGCCGCGGAAAACGCGTCAAACGCAAACTTTAGCGCATGTTCCGGAAAAGTGGGAACCGGTTTTCCGAACCGAACATGCGCAAAATCGAAGAATCTAGAGCGCATCACGGTTCGACCCAATCGGGATGCGCTCTAGCGGCTCTTCGCCTGTTCCGCCGCGGCCCGATCGTACAGTTTCCTGACCGAAGCGATGTCGACCGATGGCGCCGGCATCTTCATGCCCATATCCTCGAGGGTCGCGCAGATGATCTGCGAGATCGCGAGATTGCGGAACCATTTGTGGTTGGACGGTATCACGTACCAGGGCGCGTGCTTGGTCGAACACTTCGCCAGCATGTCCTCATAGGCGGACGTGTAGTCATCCCAGAAGTCGCGCTCCTTGTAGTCGGCATCGCTGATCTTCCAATGACGGGCGGGATCGTCGAGACGCTGCTTGAAGCGTTGCAATTGCTCGTCCTTGGAGATGTAGAGAAAGAACTTGATGATGGTCGTATTGGCGAGCACGAGCAGCCGCTCGAATTCATTGATGAGATCGTAGCGCCGCTGCCATACCTCCTGCGGGACGAGCTTGTGAACGCGCACGACCAGCACGTCCTCGTAGTGTGAGCGATTGAAGACGGCGACGTGGCCCAGGGCGGGCGTGCGCTGGTGGACCCGCCACAAGAAATCATGGGCGCGTTCATCTTCCGACGGCCGCTTGAATCCGGTGACGCTGCAGCCCTGGGGGTTCATGCCCTTGACGACGTGCCAGCAGACACCGTCCTTGCCGGCCGCGTCGATGCCTTGCAGGACGATCAACAGCGCGTGCTTCCTTTCGGCGTAGAGCAGCTCTTGCAGAACCGACATCTGGGCGAGGTAGCGCTCGATTTCCGGCAGCGCCTTTTCGTGGCTTTCCTGCTTGCCGTGATAGCCGGGATCGATGGCCTTGAACTGCACTCTCCGGCCCGGCTCGACGATCAGTGGCCCGCGATAGTCCATGGTGCAACCCTCAAGGGGCAGCCTCGATGCGGCCGGCGAGTGCCGCAGGGCCCAGCATGCCCCAAGACCAGCATGCCCCAAGAGAGGCCACAAGAGGGGCCACGGTCCCAGCCTCGTTCTTGCCGTCGCGGTGCTCGCGGCGGGAAGGCGGGCCTATTGATCGGGCAATGCGGCCCGGTCGCCCAGGGGCAGCTCTTTATGTTCGGGGCGAACAATGATCCGTTTGAACAAGAGGGAGTAGCCGACGGCGCAGGACCGAATATCGTCCTCGGCCCGATCGAGCGACCGCGGGCCGTCGCCGGCGCGCTCCGAAGGTGACTCCGGAAGCCGGGCAATGGTTTCGGCGTTGAAGTTTCAGTCAATGTGTATTGCGAGGACGCCGACTTGACCCATCACCTCACGTCGCTCATCTCCGCCTATGGCGGCTGGCTGGTTGCTGTGATCATCGCTCTGGAATGCATCGGCTTGCCGCTACCCGGAGAAACCATTCTTGTGGCGGCGGCCATCTACGCAGGCTCGACGCATGAACTGAGTATCTGGTCAGTCTTTGTCGCGGCGGTCCTCGGCGGGATCGTCGGCAATTCGATTGCATTCTGGGTGGGGCGTGAGTTCGGATACCGGCTGCTGCTGCGTTACGGGAGCTATCTTCACTTGAGCGCGGCGCGGATAAAGATCGGACAGTATCTGTTCCTGCGCTACGGCAGCAAGGTTGTTTTCGTTGCCCGCTTCATTCCACTGCTTCGCGGCATCGTGGGGTTCCTGGCCGGTGCGAACTACATGCCATGGCGGGACTTCACGATCGCGAACGTGGCGGGGGCCGTTGCGTGGGTCGGGCTCGACGCTTTTGGCGCCTATTACCTGGGAGAGGCGATGAGACGACTGGCCGCTCCGGTCGGAATCGCGTTGGGAATTGTGGTCGTCGGTATCATCGTTTTGGTCGCGGCCTTCCTTGCGCGGCATGAGGGGCGACTGGAGGCCGAGGCCGAGCGGGCGTTGCCTGGTCCGTTGCGGCCGGTTCGAACCCGTCAAAGAAAATGAAGGTTTCGGCGCATCCGTGGCATGCGCGGCCTGCGGCGAGCGGTGGCGATCTGGCGCGCGCTTACTTGCCGAGGTGAATTGACCAGTCGGTTCCGCCCCTGGGCGACGGCGTGAAGTCGATTTCGACGTCGATCGCGGTGCCGCAGGCCCCCAATGTCCAGACTTCGGTCCACGGCTGCGCCATCGCGGTCGCGAACGTCACGCGCGTGTCGCGAACCTGGACATCCTTGCAGTTCGCTGGCGCCCGCCCGATCGTCGCGGCCATCACGCCCTGCAGGACGTCCCGTTGCAGGGTGGCGTCGGCTATCGTGCCGCCCGGGGCGAGCTCCGCGCTCTTCACGCCCTTCTTGGTGGACACGAGCAGGAACGTTCGGCGCACGTCCGCCTTGCACTTGATCAGGTAGCTCTCCTGCCATGCGGATGCTTCGACCGGGGCCACGACCGCGAGATGAAATCCGGCGGCCGGGCGCAGCCGGACGCCGGATTGGCGCGCAGCGAAGCGGAGATCAGCTGCTTGCGCAGGGGCGTGAACTTGTCCGAGAACACCTCATCGGCAAGCGCAGGTCCGAGCGCCTGTTCGGCACTTGAGCGGTCTGCCTCGATGTAGCCCGGCACCGGCATTCTCGCTTGCGCGGTGTTCGTGCCGGCGCCCGGGACGCTGCCGGATGCGCCAGGAGCGCGGGTCGCCGACTTGTCTGCGGGCGCACGATCCCGCAGTTCACCGAGTGCCAAATCATCCCTGGCGACGGGCAATCCGATGGCGCGCGTCCCAGCGGCAATGCCGGGACGCGGGAAGACGATCACGCCAGCGAGCAAAAGCGCGGATGCGGCGGCGCTCATCCGCAGCATCCGCGGCCCCCGCCCGGGGTTTGGAGGCTCCGCATGTCACGTGTCGACTTGTCCAACTCGATCGGGTGCCGGCCCCGAGCAAGGACATGCCTGCGAGAAGGAACGATAGAACGGCGGATCACGCTGTTTGGCGCATGTTCTCGGCTGGCGGCAAGGGAATCGGGGCCTCTGCGAGACCTGTCGCCTGACCTATATGATGCTATATACAGGGGCCGCTCGGCCCATGGAAATCGGTACCCCGACGGGTACCGGAAACGAAAGTCTTCGAAGGTCCCGTAGCTCAGCCGGATAGAGCAGCGGTTTCCTAAACCGAAGGTCGGAGGTTCGAGTCCTCTCGGGACCGCCAATATTCCCGGCCGGCACCGGCGGCCACGCATGGTGCGGAAAAGCGCTGACGATACCGGGCCGGATCCCGGTCTGCACCAGAAAGGATACCATGGCGGATAACACGGAATCGAATGACGAAGAGCGGCCGTGCCTGCATTGCCTGATCGGCGACTTGATCGACGAGTTCTATGCCGAATATGGCTCGCTGAGCGGCGAAAAAGACACCGTGGATGTGGACGAAATCATTACTGCGCTGGCCAAAACCGTCGCGGAGGTGACTTTCGGCTCCGACGCCGCCCTACGCCAGCGGATATTGGACGATTTGATTCGCGAAATTTCGCAGTTCGAAGCCGAGTATGCCAATTCACCGGGCTCGGACATGCGGCACTGATGCGCACTGATGTCGCAATGTGATTGAATCTCCGAGCGCTTGTCGCCTTGCGGATTCCCGCTGACCGGAAACGGGCGAACCGATCGAAAATATCCCAGGGGTGTCGCGGTCAAATCAAGCAAACAGCCCCCGGTCGGCTGTCGCCGACGGGGGAATGTGTCGCCCGAACGTCTGGCCCGGCTGTTACACCGCGAGCTTCTACACCGCGAGCTTCAAGTGCTTGGCGGCGCGGAACGCGACTTTCTTGCTGGCCTTGATCTTGATGGCCTCTCCGGTTGCAGGATTCCGCCCCATGCGGGCGGCGCGCTTCCTGACCTGCAAGATTCCGAGACCCGCAATCCGGATCCGTTCGCCGCGCTTGAGATGCTTGGTGATCAGATCCACGAGATCACCGAGGATCGCTTCCCCCTCGCGTTTGCTCAATTGATGGTCTGCGGCCAACCTTGCCGCCAGATGCTTGATCGTAACGGGACGGCTGGCTTTGGCGGCAGCCGCTTGCGGCACTGCTTTGTCCGTGCGCGAAAACGCCATGATGGATTGCCCTCCTCCGAGGCGCGAAATGCGCGAATCACAGGAGATATGATTCGAGGCCGGAAAGAAAGGGTCTTTGCGCGTCGAGCGGCCTCGACCCGTGTCGTTTTGGAGGTCGCGAAACCCCGCCTTCGACGTCGCGGAGCGTGCTTTCCCGCTCGCCGCCTTGCTCAATCGCAAGCCTGCCGGCACCCGATGACCGGGCGGTGCCGCCGGTCTCCCAAGGCGGCTGAAGCTGATCTCCTCGCGCGCTTGCCGACATGCACCGGCGAGCGCCGCTACGGCTGCGCGCGTTGGAGCCTCTCGGCCCGCAATTCCCGCGCCGCCCGCAGGATCGAGCGTACGATCCCCTGGTAGCCGGTACAGCGGCAGAGATTGCCGCTGATGCCGACGCGAATCGTTTCCGCGTCGGCATCGGGCCTGATCCTGAGCAGGTCCCACGCCGTGATCAGCATGCCGGGCGTACAGAAGCCGCATTGCAGTCCGTGTTCCTGATGGAACGCCGCCTTGATGGTCGCCATGGCAGGGTCGCCGGCCAGACCTTCGAGCGTGTGCACGGCGGCGCCGTCGAGCGTGACCGCCAATGCGATGCATGCGCGCGCCGGCTTGCCGTCGATCAACACGGTGCAGGCGCCGCACACGCCGTGCTCGCATCCGAGGTGGGTGGCGGTGAGCCGAAGCCGCTCGCGGAGGAAATCGGCCAGGCTGGTGCGCGGCTCGATCACGGCGGCGACCGGCTCGTCGTTGACGGTGAGTGAGAGCGGAATCCTCATGTCGCCCATGCGCGCTTGATGGCCCGAACCGCCACGTTGGCGTGCAGCTCGAGCTTCACCGGCGCGAGCCCGCTATCCGCAAGCTCGGCGCGCACTATGTGTTGGAGCTCGGCCTGGGTCGCGCCCACGGCGAGTGCCGCGCGCGCTGCTTCGTGCAGAACGATCGGCGCGCCGTCGACGGCGCCGACCACCAGGCGCGCCGTATGGCGCGATCGGTCGATCAGCGCGATCGCCATCGATTCCGGATATTCGCCGGTCTTGCGCACCACCTTGCAGCGGCCCCAACGTTCCGTCGCCGCCCGCCGCGGCACCTCGACCGCCTCGATCAGCTCCGAGGCGGCGAGCGCCGTGGAATAGGGGCCGGTGACGAAATCCGCGGCCGGCAGCGTCCGCCGTCCGGCGGGACCGACGAGCGCGATCCGCGCCTCGAGCGCGAGCATCGCCGTGAGCCAATCCGCGGCCGGATGGGCGAGCGCGATCGCTCCCCCGATGGTGCCGCGCGTGCGCACGGCGCGATAGGCGATTTGCCCCGCGACCAGCGGCATCAATCCGTTGCTGGCATCGGGGACGCGCCCTTCCTCGAACGCGGCGTGCGGCACCATGGCGCCGTAGCGAATCGACCCGGAGGTCTCGGTCGTCGTCTTCAAGGCGTCGATTGCGCCGAGGTCCACGATCAGGTCCACCAGCACGAGACGAAGGTTGAGCATCGGCACCAGCGACTGGCCGCCGGCGAGCGCCTGCGCGGTTCCCTCGCAATTCGCCAGGGCGCTCACGGCGTCCTCGATCGAGCGCGCGCGGTGGTAGGAAAACGGCGCCGGCTTCATGCCCGTGCTCTCATGCGCTGTTCGCCGTTCGCGCCGCGATCAGCGCTTCCAGCACGCGATCCGGCGTGGCGGGCGTCTGCGCGATCTCGGCGCCGGTCGGGCGCAAGGCGTCGTTGATGGCGTTCACGATCGCCGCCGGCGGCGCAATGGCGCCGCCCTCTCCCATGCCCTTGATGCCGAAACGGGTGTGCGGCGACGGCGTCTCCATGTGCAGCACGCGCACGTCGGGCACCTCGGTCGCGCCCGGGATCATGTAGTCGAGAAACGTGGTGGCGAGCGGCTGGCCGTTGCTGTCGTAGGGCGACTCCTCGTAGAGCGCCGTCCCGATCCCCTGCGCGATGCCGCCTACGACCTGCGCCTCCACGATCAGCGGGTTGACCATGGTGCCGCAATCGTGACACGCGATGTAGTCGAGCAGCTCGACGATGCCGGTGCCGGGATCGACGGCGACCACGCAGGCATGCGTGGCGTAGGAGAAGGCCCCGGTGCTGCGGCCGGGCTGATAGATTGCGTTGGCCTCGAGCGACGGCTCTTCCCCTTCGGGCAGGCGCTCGGGATGCAGGTAGGCGGCCTGGGCGACGTCGCGGAACGACACGCTCTGCCTGCCGAAATGCACGCGTCCGCCGGCCAGCGCCACGGCATCTTTCGGCGCCTGCAGCAGATGCGCGCCGATGCGCTTGATTTTCTCCGCAAGCTGCGCGCATGCGATCGATACCGCGCCGCCCGCCATGGTCATGCTGCGCGATGCGAACGTGCCCATGCCGTAAGGCGACACCGCGCTGTCGCCGTGGCGCACGACGACGTCGGCGACCGCTATTCCGAGTTCCTGGCAAGCGACCTGCGCGAGCGTAGTCTCGAGTCCTTGCCCATGATTCTGGATGCCGACGAACAGCACGAGCTTGCCGTCGGGCGTGAAGCGCGCGAGCGCGGGCTCGTAGCCGAACACCACGGGAAGGCCGCGCGCAACCCATTCGGCGGTGCCGTGCGCCGTCTGCTCGGTGTAGCTCGCGAGCCCGACGCCGATCATGCGGCCGTCGGCTTCGCCGCGCTGCTGCCGCGCCCGCACGCCGGCCACGTCGATGGCGGCGATGGCGCGCCGCGCGCATTCCGGATAGTCGCCGCTGTCGTAGAGCTTATGGGCGGCGGAACGATACGGCATGGCCGCAGGAGGCACCATGTTGTCGAGGCGCACGTCGGCGCTCTCGCGACCGACCGCGCGCGCAATGGCGTCGATCATGGTTTCGATCGCGAAGCAGGCGCCGCTGCGGCCGACGCCGCGGTAAGGACCGAGCGGGGACTTGTTGGTGCAGACCGTGATCGCGCGCCCATGGTAGACCGCGATGTCGTAGGGACCGGTCATGATGCCGGCAGACATTCCGGCTTCCATCGCCGCGGTCCAGGGCCACACCGAATAGGCGCCGGCATCGACGGTCACGGTCGCGTCGAGACCCAGGATGCGCCCGCGCTGGTCGGCATAGGCGGTGAGCTCGTAGCGGTGCTCGCGTGCGTGCGGCGATGCGATCAGATGCTCGCGGCGATCCTCGACCCACCGCAGCGGCCTTGCGAGCTTCAGCGCCAGGGCGGTGACGGCGATCTCCTCCGGATTGAAGTTGTTCTTGATGCCGAAGCCGCCGCCGACGTCGGGCGCGATCACCCGCAGCTTGGTCTCGGGCAATCCGACCGCCTGCGCCAGCATGCTGCGAATGACATGGGGAAACTGGGTCGAGCTGTAGACGATGAGCTCGTCGAGCCGGCGCTCGTAATGCGCGAGCACGCCGCGGCATTCGAGCGAGACCCCGGCGTGCCGGCCCATCCGAAGCCGCTTGTGAACGACCACCGGCGCGCGCGCGCGGACGGCTGCGAGATCGCCGGTCTCGATCCGGGTCTGCGCAAAGATGTTGTCGGACCAGTCGTCGTGGACGCGGGTCGCACCGGGCGCGAGCGCGACGTCGATGTCCCAGATCGCGGGCAGCTCCTCGACATCGATGGCGCAGGATTGCGCGATGTCTTCCGCTTGCGCCCGCGTCGGCGCCACGCAAATGCCGATGAGATCGCCGACGAAGCGGACCTTGCCCGATGCCAGCGCCGGATATTCCGAATATTTGAATCCCCCGGCGGCGCCGACCGCCACGATCGGCTTGGCGAACGCGATGTCGGACGCGAAGAATACGCTGTTGCGATGGCGCGACGGCACCTCGACGGAGCGGATGCGGCCGTGGGCCACGGGGCTGCGCAGGAAGGCGACCTCGGCGAGGCCCGGCACCTGGAGGTCGGCGATGAAGGCGCCCCGGCCGTCGAGCAGGCGCCGGTCCTCGTTGCGCCGGACCGAGGCGCCGACGCCCTGATGGGCAGGATTTGGCATCGGTTCGTCCATGTCCGCTCGATCCTGCGCATACTGTGCGATATCCGGCCTCGGCCGAACAGCGCCTTGCGGCACGGACTGGTCCATCGTGCGCCGGGCACAGGGCCGGCGACGAAATCCGCTGCGAGCGCAGCGGCGGCGCCGGCTTCGGGCCGCCCGCCGAGCGCGGGCCGGAGGCGGTCCGGGACGATGTCCGCAACGGCTATGTCAGCCCGCGGGCGGCCGCGGAAATCTACCGGCAGCCGCAAGACGAGGGGTAATGCCGGCTCTTCGGCGTGCCCGGGCGGGCTATCCCTTGCGCGCTCGGCGGCGACAAGGGCCGCCCGGTATGACTTATAAGAGATTCCGTTATTGGCACGCGCGGGCTGAAACGGTATGCTGGGAGCGTCAACAGGAGGCGAGACGAGATATGGCTAAAGGCACCGTGAAGTGGTTCAACCCGACCAAGGGCTATGGATTCATTCAGCCCCAGGGCGGCGGCAAGGACGTGTTCGTTCACATTTCGGCCGTGGAGCGCGCGGGCCTGAGCACTCTCAACGAGGGGCAGGTCGTGCAATACGAAGTCGTGGCCAACCGCGGCAAAGAATCCGCAGAGAACCTCAAGGTCGGGTAAGACTCCGCAAATTCAAGCGATGCGACCGCCGCGGCCCCGCGCCCGGCGGTTGATTTTTTCATCGGTTGCCGGCTGACATGCCAAGCCGTCATCGCCCCCGCGCGTCCAACCGCGCCCGGCGTTAACGATGCGTTTACCACGGCGGCGACATGGTCCGGTGACGGCGGGAATCCGGTGAGCTCGGCCCGCCGCCCGCGTCGTAGTGGATTGAAGCAGCCGCTCCAATGTCCCGCAGTGCGGGTGGCAGCGAGTTCATGCCTTCGCGCCAGTTTGCACCCATGCCGCACCAGCGACCCGCGCGGCCGAAGCCTGCAAGGCGGGAGACGTCGCTCTACGCCCCGGTGAAGCGGTTCCTGGAGACCCTCGGCTTCGACGTGAAGGGTGAAATCTGCGGCTGCGATCTCGTCGCACTCCGCAGCGGCGAACCGCCGCTTGTCGTCGTCGGCGAGTTGAAGCTCGGCTTCAATCTCGAGCTTGTCCTGCAAGGGATCAATCGGACGGCGGCTTGCGACGAGATTCGGCTTGCGGTCCACACCTCGGCGCGGGGCGGCCGCGAGCGCGATCCGCGCGTGCGCAAGCTTTGCCGGTTTCTGGGTTTCGGACTTCTGGGCGTATCGGCGACCGGCCGCGTCGAGGTGCTGGTCGAGCCGGGACCCTGGCGTCCTCGCCGCGACCCCCGGCGCCGATCACGCCTCGTCAGCGAACACCGGCGGCGCCTGGGCGATCCGGCTCTCGGCGGATCGTCCAAGTCGCCGATCATGACCGCCTACCGCCAGCAGGCGCTTGCCTGTGCGGCTTCGCTCTCCAGCGGCCCCCGGCGCACATCCGAGGTCAAGGCCGCCATCCCGGACGCGCCCAAGATCCTTCTGCGCAACGTGTACGGCTGGTTTTTTCGCGTCGAGCGCGGCGTCTATGGGCTCACCCAGGCGGGGACGGCGGCGCTGTCACGCTGGCCCCCTGGCTGCGATCGGTTGTCGACGTGAACGGCCGACGCGCTGGCCTTCTTCCGGACGTCGCAGACCGCGCTGGCCGCGCGGCGATAGAGCGCATCCCGATTGGGTCGAATCGTGACGCGCTCTAGGGCCTGTTGGGATTTAGGATTGAA
>CAWGEH010000021.1:0-143911 GCA_963821505.1 uncultured Alphaproteobacteria bacterium | reverse complement strand
GGCGGCGTAGCTGCCATCAGGCGCCCCCGTCTGCCCGCGCTATGCACTGCGTCGTTTCGCGCTAAACTGACATCCGCGAGGATGATCCGTCCGCGAGAGGAGCCGTCATGCTGTCCGACGCCGACCGCAAGAAAGCCGCCGACATTCTGATGGCCGCCGAGAAGGAGCGAAAACGGCGCTCCAGCTCTCCAAGACCTGGCCGGACATCGCGATCGAGGATTCCTATGCGATCTCCACCGAGGTGGCCAAGCGCAAGATCGCGGCCGGCGCCAAGCTGATCGGCCACAAGGTCGGGCTCACCTCGAAGGCGATGCAGCGCTCCTCGCAGATCGACGAGCCGGACTACGGGCACCTGCTCGACGACATGTGATCGCCGACGGCGCAAAAATTCCGCACGCAGAACTATTGCCGGCCGCGGGTCGAGATCGAGCTCGCCTTCATCATGGGCAAGCCGCTCAAGGGCCCGGGCGTGGGCCTGACCGAGGTGCTGCGCGCGACCGAATACGTCGTGCCCGCGATCGAGATCGTCGATGCGCGCCTGCAGGACCCGCGCAAGATCTTCGACACGGTCGCCGACAACGGCGCGGCGGCCGGGATCGTGGTCGGCGGCCGGCCGGTCGGGCCGCTGGACGTGGACCTGCGCTGGGTCGGCGGCATCATGTACAAGAATTCCGAGATCGAGGAGACCGGCGTCGCCGCCGGCGTGCTCGGGCATCCCGCGCTCGGCGTGGCGTGGCTCGCCAACAAGCTCGGCTCCCACGGCGTCACGCTCGAGCCCGGCCATCTCGTGCTGGCGGGCTCGTTCACCGCGTGGTGTTCGCGCAGAAGGGCGATACGCTGCACGCCGATTTCGGCGCGCTCGGCGGCATCGCCGTGCAATTTGTGTAAGGGCCGAGATTGATGCTGCGAAAAATCTCGAGCTTGATCGCCGGACTGCCCTGCTGCTCGGCGTCCCGGCGGTCCACGCGGCGGATTACCCGACCCGCCCGGTCACCCTGGTCGTCGCATTCACGCCGGGCGGGGCGAGCGACGTGCTCGCCCGCATCCTCGGCCGCAAGCTCGAGCAGATCCTGGGGCAGCCGTTCGTGATCGACAACCGGCCGGGCGCCGGCGGCAACGTCGCCGCCGAGGCGGTCGCCCACGCCGCGCCCGACGGCTACACGCTGCTCATCGGCAACAACGCCATCCTCGCCACCAACGCGGCGCTCTATAAGAAGATCAATTTCGATCCGGAGGCGGACTTCGCGCCGATCGGCCTGATCGGATCGCAGGCCAATATCCTGGTGGTGAACCCGGCCGTGCCGGCCAACTCCATGGCCGAGCTGATCGCGCTCGCCAAGGCCAATCCGGGCAAGCTCAATTTCGCCTCGTCCGGCCACGGCCTCGCCGCGCACCTCGCGGGCGAGCTGTTCAAGGCCGAGGCCAAGATCGACATCGTGCATGTGCCCTACAAGGGCGCCGCGCCGGCCTTGCAGGACGTGATCGCCGGCCACGTGCAGATGATGTTCGCCACCGCCTCGTCGGTGGTGCCGCATATTCGCGACGGCAAGGTGACGGCGCTCGGGGTCGCCACGCTCAAGCGCACGGCGGTGCTGCCGGAGATTCCGACCATCGACGAGCTCGGCCTCAAGGGTTTCGACGCCACCACCTGGCACGGCCTGGTCGCGCCGGCGCGCACGCCGAAGGAGATCGTTGCGGCGCTCAATCGCGCGCTCGTGGCGACGCTCGACGATCCGGCCGTGAAGAAATCGCTCGGCGACCTCGGCGTCGACATCATCGGCGGCACGCCGGAGGATTTCGCCGCCTATATCAAATCCGAGATCCCGAAATGGACCGCGATCATCAAGGCGTCGGGCGCCAAGCTGGATTGACGGAAGTTGCAACGAGCTCGGTGCGCTTCCTCTCCCCTTCGGGGAGAGGGTCGGGTGAGGGGCTCGAAGCCCATCGATAAACTTTAACCTCTCACCCAACCTCTCTCCCTATGGGAGAGGAGCCGACCGAGTACGCGCTGGGAAGGCGCGACACGGACATGGCATGTTCGAAACCTGGTCGATGCCGACTGCTTATCGCGAGAGGGATCATGAACATGATCGATCGACCGAAAGCCGCGCTCGCCCGCAACGTCCGCCGCCTCGGGCATCTCGATCTCGCCGGCGCCGGCCAGGTGACCGTCGCCGGCTCCCACGCCTATGTCGGGCACATTCCGAGCGCGAGCCAGCTCGGCACCTCGATCGTCGACATCTCCGATCCGCGCCGTCCGCGCGTGGTCGCCACCATCACGCTCGACGACCAGGACTCCCACAGCCACAAGGCGCGCGTCGCCGGCGACATCATGATCGTCAACCACGAGCGCAACATGAGCAAGATCGGTCGGCGCGCCGAGCAGCTGCCGGCCGCGCGCGCGCGCTCTGAGCGAGCAGCTCAGGCGCGAGCCGACGCGCGCGGAGATCGCCGCCAAGATGAGCGTGACCGAAGACGACCTGCGCAGCTCGAGGAGTTCGAGCAGCGCGGCTACCACAACGGCGGCTTCAAGATCTACGACGTATCCAGGCCTGCGCAGCCGAAGCTGATCTGCTACCAGAAGACCGGCGGCATCGGCGTTCACCGCTTCGACATGGACGAGCGCTACGCCTACATCTCGACCGAGATGGCGGGCTATGTCGGCAACATCCTCGTCATCTACGACCTGCGCGATCCGCGCCAGCCGCAGGAAGTCTCGCGCTGGTGGATGCCCGGGCAGCACGTCGCCGGCGGCGAGACGCCGACCTGGTCGGGCCGGCGGCACCGGCTGCATCATGCGCTGCGCTTCGGCAACGAGATGTGGGCGAGCTGCTGGCACGGCGGCTTCTGGGTGGTCGACGTGTCCGACCTCGCGCAGCCGAAGAGCGCCGGAAGCTACAACTATCATCCGCTGTTTCCCGAGCCGACGCATACCGTGATGCCGGTGCCGGACCGTATCGGCGGCCGGCGCATCGCGCTTGCGATCGACGAGGAGGACCAGGCGCAGAGCGCGAGCGAGGAGGAAGCGCGGCGCGGACGCGCGCATGCGTGCATCTTGACGTTCGACGTGAGCGATCTCGGCGCCATCAAGCCGCTCGGCCAGTTCCAGGTGAGCGAGCTCGATTCGCCGTTCAGCCGCACCGCCGGCGCGCGTTTCGGCGCGCACCAGTTCTGCGAGCGCATGGCGGGCACCATCGTCCACGCCGTCTGGTTCGGCGGCGGCTTGCGGATCATCGACGTCGCCGATCCGCTGTGCCCGCGCGAGGTCGGCCATTTCATCCCGGAGCCAGTGGCGGGCAGGCCGGCGCCGCAAAGCAACGACGTCGCGCTCGACCAGCGCGGCCTGATCTACATGGTCGACCGCCACGTCGGCTTCGATGTGCTGGAGTTTCAGGGGTGACGGCGCCGCGTGCTGTCCTCCGGACGTCATGCCCGGCCTTGTGCCGGGCATCCACGTCTTTGGTCCCGAATAGCAAGGCGGGATGGCCGGGACAAGCCCAGCCATGACTGCGAATGGAACCAGCGACAACGGCCGTCAGAATGACCTTCGTCATTGCGTCGATTGATAGAACGTCCTGGCGTCCGCGCTGAAGGCTTTGCGCGATTCCGCGTCGATATAGAACATGTGGCCGCCGCGATAGAGGCGAAGCTGCGTGCGCGCCGGATCGCCGATCGGCGGCAGATGGTCGAGCACGTAGCGGCTCACCGCGTAGGGCGTGACCATGTCGCTATAGCCGTGCGCGACCAGCAGACGGAACGAGGGCTTGAGCGACAGCAGTTCGCGCACGTCGTCGGTGACGCTCGCCGAGTTGCGCGCGGAGTGTTCGCCCCAATCCCATTTGCCCGCAATGTCGGACGCCAGCAGGACGTAGGTCATCTCGGTCTTGAAGCCGAGTTCGTCGCGCGCATAGGTGGCGAAGGCGCCGCCATAGGCGCGGGTCAGGCCGTCGAGCAGCGGATCGGGGCCGCGCGCATCTTCCTGCTCCGGGAACGGATCGGCGACCGCGAAGGTCGCGTCGTAGCGGCTGACGATCTTGCCCTCGGCGGAGCGCAGATGCTTGACATAGGCGTCGCGGATGAAGCCGCGGGATCGGGCGACGACGTCCTCGGGAAGCCCGGTGATCTGCGCGACACGGGCATAGAAGTTGCGCGCGGCATCGCGCCGGGCCGCGGCCCCGCGAGCGTGGTGAGATAGTCGGTGAGCGCGAACCGCTCGGCCTCCGCCAGCGCCTGCTTGGTGAAAGTGCCTTTGCGTTCGAGTTCGGCCGCCGCCAGCGACGGCAATTGCAGCGCAGCGCCCAGGGCGAAGCGGTTGCTGCCGAAAATCAAGCCGCCCTCGATCAGCGGCGACACCATGACGATGCCGGACACGGTGATGCCCTGCTCGCGCTGCAGCGCCTGCGCGACCTTGGCGGCACGGAAGCCGCCATAGCTCTCGCCGAGAAGGTATTTCGGCGAGTTGCCGCGGCCGTTCTTGGCGACGTAGAGCGCGACGGTCTTGGCAAGCGACTCGGCATCGCGGCGCACGCCGTAGAACGCGGCGGCGCCGTCGGGCTTGGCCGCCCTGCTCCAGCCGGTCCCGACCGGATCGATCATCACCAGATCGGTGAAGGCGAGCCAGGTTTGCGGATTGTCCCGCATCCGAGCGGCGGCGGCGTCGTGACCGACAAAGTCGACAATCCGCGGCCCGACCAAGCCCAGGGTCAGATAGGCTGAGGCCGCGCCGGGTCCGCCGTTGAAAGCGAAGGTGACGGGACGGTTGGTTGCCTCGGCGTTCTTGGCGACATAGGCGGTGTAGTAGATCGCCGCCGAGCGCTCGCCCGATTGATCGAACAGCGAGAGCGTGCCGGCGGTCGCGGTGTAGGCGAGCTTGCCGCCCGGAATGTCGATGGTGTGCTCGGTCACGGAATCCGCCGGCAGCAGCCGCAGCACGCTGTCGCGTGCTTCGGCCTGTCGTTGCTCCCCTTGTCGCTGTTCCGGCGGTCGTTGCTCGCTCTGTTGCGCGGGCGGCCGGCGCGCGCGCTCCTGCGCGCCCGCGACCGTGGCGGCGCTTGCGATCAGCAGCGCCAACAGCAAGCGCGCGGCGGGCAGGCGGCTTACCTTCGTCATGCTGGGGAAAGTCGTGGTGGGCGTGGTCATTGAGGCGTCCTGGGTCTGTCGATCCTGCGGGCGCCCCCCGGCTCGGGCGCACCATAGCGATATCGCTGCGTCCGCTCAAACCCGTTGCTCGGTGGACAACAGGCGGGATATCAGGGAATGTCGAGGCCTTCCCGGCGTCCGCCGGGCCAAGAGAAAACATTCGTCAACGAGAAACACCTCGTAGGTGCCGAGAAATGCCGTTTTCCAGGGCCTCGCGTGCGCTCGAACGATTCACTGTCCTCGATCTGACCCGCGTCCGCTCCGGCCCGACCTGCGTGCGCCAGCTCGCCGACTGGGGCGCCAACGTCATCAAGATCGAGTTACCGCCCGAGCCCGGCGGCGGCGATCCGCTCGGCGGCCCGCGCGAAGGCTCCGACTTCCAGAACCTGCATCGCAACAAGCGCAGCATGACGCTCAATCTGAAGGCGCCCGCGGCGCTGGCGGCCTTCAGGCGCATGGTCAAGAAGGCCGACGTGGTGGTCGAGAATTTCCGCCCGGACGTGAAGCGGCGGCTCGGCATCGACTATCACGCAATTGCGCAAGATCAATCCCAAGCTCGTCTATGCCAGCATTTCCGGCTTCGGGCAGACCGGCCCCTATGCCGACCGGCCGGGCTTCGACCAGATCGCGCAAGGCATGGGCGGGCTGATGTCGATCACCGGCCTGCCGGGGCAGGGGCCGGTGCGCGTCGGCATTCCGATCGCCGACCTGAGCGCCGGTCTGTTCTGCGCGCTCGGTATTCTGGTCGCGCTGCTCGAGCGCGAGAAGTCGAAGAAGGGCCAGCATGTCGCGACCTCGCTGCTGCAGGCGCAGATCTTCATGCTCGACTTCCAGGGTGCGCGCTGGCTGATCGGCGGCGAGGTGCCGAAGCAGGCCGGCAACAATCACCCGACCAGCATCCCGACCGGCGTGTTCAAGACCGCCGACGGCCATATCAACATCGCCTCGACCGGCTCGAAGATCTGGGCGCGGTTCTGCGAGGCCGCCGACGCAACTGATCTGATGCGGCGCCCGGAGTATCAGACCGCGGCGGAGCGCTCGAGGCACCGCGACGCGCTCAATGCCGATATCGAGAGATATACCGTCAAGCGCACGAGCGCCGAATGGATCGAGGTGCTCAACAAGGCCGGCGTGCCCTGCGGGCCGATCTATACCATCGATCAGGTCTATGCCGATCCGCAGGTCGAGCATCTCGGCATCGCGCAGCCGGTGAAGACCAAGGACAAATCGAAGCTGCGCATGGCGGGCCAGCCGATGACGCTCTCGCGCACGCCGAGCCGGCTCGCGGCGCCGCCCCCGCAGCTCGGCGAGCACACCGACGCGGTGCTCAAGGAATTCGGGTTCAGTGCGAAGGACATCGCGGCGCTGCGCAAGGCGAACGCCCTTTGACAAGGGACGGTGGATTTGGCGCCCCATGAGCGAGCGGCGCGGAGGACAAGCGATGGACGATGTGACCAAGCCCGACAACACGGACAAGATGCTCGCGCGCAAAGACGGGGGCGTCGGCTACGTGATCTTCAACAACCCGGCGCGCCATAACGCCGTGTCGCTCGATATGTGGGCGGCGACGAGCCGGATTCTCGACGATTTCGCCAAGGACGACGAGATCCGCGTGGTGGTGCTCACCGGTGCCGGCGGCAAGGCCTTCGTCTCCGGCGCCGACATCTCGAAATTCGAGAGCGAGCGCGCCACCCTCGACGCCACCAAGCTTTACAATGCCACGGTCGAGAAGGCCTATGCGGGCGTGCAGGAGTTTCCCAAGCCCACCATCGCCATGATCCGCGGCTATTGCATCGGCGGCGGGCTCGGACTCGCGGTGTGCTGCGATCTGCGCATCTGTTCGGACAATTCGCGCTTTGCGGTGCCGGCCGCGAAGCTTGGCCTCGGCTATTCCTATGCCGGCCTGCGCCGGCTGGTCGACGTCGTCGGCCCCGCCTTCACCCGGGAAATCTTCTTCACCGCGCGCCAGTTCGACGCCGAAGAGGCGCGCCTGATGGGCCTCGTCAACCGCGTCGTGCCGGAGGGCGAGCTCGAGACCTATGTGAAAAATTATGCCGACACCATCGCCGCCAACGCGCCGCTCACGGTCAAGGCGGTCAAATACATCGTCGGCGAAGTCGTGAAGGACGAATCCAAGCGCGACCTGGCGCGTTGCGCCGAAATGGTGGAGCACTGCTTCGCCAGCAACGATTTCATCGAAGGCCGCAGGGCGTTCATGGAGAAGCGCAAACCGAAATTCACGGGCAGCTGACGGAGCAGGTCGGCGTCTGTGGCAAGGAGTTCCCGGAGCCGAATCCCGATATCCATGCGAATATCCTGTCGTGCGGCGGGTCATGGACGGGGCAGGCCCGGACCGCCGCCGAGACGCCGAGGGCAAGACGTGGCAGCAGTTGAGTTACGTGGTCTGACCAAGCGTTATGGGGAGCTTGCCGTCGTCAATGACGTGTCGCTCACCATCGAGCATGGCCGGCTGGTATGCCTGCTCGGCCCCTCCGGCTGCGGCAAGACGACGACGCTGCGGTTGATTGCGGGCTTCGTCGAGCCTTCGGCCGGCGAGATTCGCGTGGGCAACCAGGTCGTATCCTCGCCGGCGCGGACCATGGCGCCGGAGCGGCGCAACATGTCGATGATCTTCCAGAGCTATGCGCTGTGGCCGCACATGACGGTGGCGGAGAACGTCGCCTACGGGCTCGAGCTGCGCAAGATCGATCGCAACACCATCAATCGCAAGCTCGCCGCGATCCTGGCCACCACCCATCTCGGCGCGCTTGCCGATCGCTATCCGGGCGAACTCTCGGGCGGCCAGCAGCAGCGCGTCGCGCTTGCGCGCGCCCTCATCGTCGAACCCGAGACGCTCCTGCTCGACGAGCCGCTCTCCAATCTCGATGCCAATCTGCGCGAGGAGATGCGCTTCGAGGTGCGCCGCCTGCACGACGAGTACCGCTACACCACGGTCTACGTCACCCATGACCAATCGGAGGCGATGACCACCGCCGATGTCATCGCGGTCATGAACGCGGGCAAGATCGAGCAGGCTGGCTCGCCCGAGGACATCTACGATCGGCCCCGCTCGGAGTTCGTCGCCCGCTTCATCGGCTCGAGCAACGTCGTCAAAGGCCGCGCTCTCGACGACTGCCATCTCTCCTGCGCCGGCTCCGCCTTGCGCTGCAGCGGCGGCAAATTCGCCCCCGGCGGCGAGGGCGCGGCTGCGGTCCGCCAGCACGTCGTGCGGCTGTCGGCGCAACGGCCGGACTCCATGGACAACGTCATGGCGGGAACCGTCGTGCGACAGGTTTTTCTCGGCGCAAGCCGCGACTATCTAGTGGAGGTGCCGGACGGAACCCAGCTGCGCGTGGTCACCTCGGCGGCCGAAAACATCGCCCAGGGAGCGTCGGTCTGGCTTCATCTGCCGCCCGACCATTGCCGCGTGCTGAGCGGATAAGGACACCGAGGGCGGGGGATAACGAAAATGAGCGAGGAGACGACAATGAGAAAGCCGACATTTTCCAGGCGCGACGTGCTCAAGGGCTCGACCGCCTTCGCGGCATCGAGCGTGTTCGCATCGGTCGCATCGGCCGCTCCGCCGGCGAGCACCGTCACGCCGCAACTGATCGAGGCGGCGAAGAAAGAAGGCAAGGTCGTCTACTACACCTCGATCGACCTGCCGGTCGCGGAGCGCATCGCCAAGGCGTTCGAGGCGAAATATCCGGACATCGCCGTGCGCGTCGAGCGCACCGGCGCCGAACGCGTTTTCCAGCGCATCGGCCAGGAATATGCGAGCCGGATCTATGCCGTCGACGTCGTCAACTCGTCCGATGCCTCGCATTTCATCGTCTGGAAGCGCGAAGGCATCCTCGAGCCCTATGTGCCGGAAGACGTGGCCAAGTATTATCCCGATGAGCACAAGGATCCCGACGGCACGTTCGCGACCTTCCGCGCCTGGGTCTGCGTCATCGGCTGCAATACCAACATGGTGAAGGCCGATGAGGCGCCCAAGAGCTATGCCGATCTGCTCGATCCGAAATGGACGGGCAAGATCGTCAAGGCGCATCCGGCTTACAGCGGCACCATCATGACCGCGACGTATCAGATGGCGCGCGATCTCGGCTGGGAGTATTTCGAGAAGCTCGCCAAGCAGAAGGTGCTGCAGGTGCAGTCCTCGGCCGACCCGCCCAAGAAGCTCGCGCTCGGCGAGCGGGCGGTGATGGCGGACGGCAACGAATACAACATGTTCCGCGAGAAGGAGAAGGGCAGCCCGGTCGAGATCGTCTACGCGACCGAAGGCTCGCCGCTGATCGTGGGCCCGAACGCATTGTTCAAGAATGCGCCCAATCCGAACGCCGCGCGGCTGTTCCAGAGCTTCTGCTTCTCGCCCGAGGCGCAGCAGCTCTCCATCGATGTCGGCGGCCTGCGTTCGCTGCATCCCCAGGTCAAGGAGAAGCCCGGACGAAAGCCGTTCAGCGAGATCAAGAAGATGAAGGACGATCCCGCGGCGGTGGAGAAGATGAGCGAGGAGATCAAGGCGCGCTACAGCAAGCTGTTCGGGGTGTGAACGCGGCGCCGACCGCGAAGGTGCTCTATCGGCCTCATGCTGAGGAGGCGGCGAAGCCGCCGTCTCGAAGCACGAGGCCGCCCCCATCCTTCGAGACGGGCGCGCCGCAACGCGGCGCGCGCGTTGCGTGAGGCTGGTCTGCGCGCCCTCCTCAGGATGAGGGCGGAGAAAAAAACGTCCGGACGGGAGGAAGAAAATGACCAAGATTCGGTTCTCCAGGCGCGACGTGCTCAGGGCATCGGCGGCGATCGGCGCCTTGGTTTCTCCCGCCGGCAACTCGCTGCGGCCCGTCCACGCGCAAGCCCGCACCGTGGCCGCCGAGCCGATCACGCCGGCGCTGGTCGAGGCGGCCAGGAAGGAAGGCAAGCTCGCCTTCTATACCGCCATGGATTTGCCGATCGCGGAGAAATTCGCCAAGACCTTCGAGGCGAAATTCCCCGGCATCGCCGTTCGCGTGGAACGTTCCGGTGCCGAGCGCGTGTTCCAGCGTATCGGGCAGGAGATGGAAAGCCGCATCTACGCGGTCGACGTGGTCAACAGCGCTGACGGCGCGCATTTCATCGTGTGGAAGCGCAACGACTGGCTGGCGCCCTATCTGCCCGAAGAGGTCGCGCGCGGCTACCCGGCGCAATATTACGACCCCGACGGGCTGTGGGTGACGACGCGGGTCTGGCTCTCCTCGCTCGGCTACAACACCAATCTGGTGAAACCGGAGGAGGCGCCGAAGAGCTTTGCTGATCTGCTCGATCCGAAATGGATGGGCAAGATGGTGAAGGCGCATCCGGCCTATAGCGGCACCATCATGAATGCGACGTTTCAGATCGTGCGCGAATTCGGCTGGGCATATCTCGAAAAGCTGGCCAAGCAGAAGGTGATGCAGGTCCAGTCGTCGACCGATCCGCCGAAGAAGCTGGCCCTCGGCGAGCGCGCGGTCATGGCCGACGGCAACGATTACAATCTGATCCAGCTCAAGGAGGCCGGCCGGCCGGTCGAGGTCATCTACCCTTCCGAAGGCACCCCGCTGGTCACCGGCCCGAGCGCGGTGTTCAAGTCGGCGCCCAATCCGAACACCGCACGGCTGTTCCAGAACTGGCTGCATTCGCTCGAGGCCCAGCAGCTCCTGGTCGATTTTGCCCGCCAGCATTCCGTCCATCCGCTGGTCAAGGAGAAGCCCGGGGCGCGCAAGCTCAGCGACATCAAGCTGTGGAAGGACGATCCCGCCGGCGTGGAGAAGGCGAGCGAGGAGATCAAGATGCGCTACGCCCAGATTTTCGGGGTCTAGGCGCGATGTACGGGGATCGCGGTGGTCGTAGGTTGGGCAAAGGCGCCGACGCAGATACGGCCACTGCCGATCACTCAACGCAGCGCCGTGCCCACGCGTTGAAAGGGGTGCGCAGATCGTCAATGCGTGGGCAAAGGCGCGCTGCAGCGCGCGCGCGTGGAAATCTGATTTCTGCGCCTTTGTCTACCCTGCCACATGGCGGAGGCAAGTTGCCCGTCGACGTCTCGTTGAATGCGTCGAGGTCGGGACGGGCATCATGACTATTGCGTTGCCTGCCCTCGGCGCCGCGCGCAAGCACAGCCTCGATCTGTCGTGGCCAATCCTGCTCCTGTTCGCCGCCCTGTTGTGCGTGCTGATCGTCCTGCCGATGTCCTGGCTCGTTTATTACAGCCTGGTCGACCGCAGCGGCGCGTTCACGCTCGACAATTTCAAGACCTTGGTGACCGATCCGGTCTTCGTCGATCCGTTGATGACGACGCTGATCATTGCGACCGGCTCGAGCATCATCTGCTGCGCTGTCGCCGCCCCCATGGGCTGGCTGGTCGCGCGCACCGATCTGCCGCTGCGCCGCACCGTGCGCGCGCTGGTCACGGCGTCGTTCGTGACCCCGCCTTTCCTCGGCGCCATCGCCTGGGAGCTCTTGGCGGCGCCCAATAGCGGCCTGCTCAACAAGATCTATCGGGCGGTGACCGGCGCGCCCCAGGACGAGCACCTTTTCAACATCTACTCGCTCGCGGGCCTGATCTTCGTCATCTCCTGCTATACCTTCCCCTACGTGTTCGTGCTGCTCGCGAATGCGCTCGACCGCATCCCCGGCGACCTCGAGGATGCCTCGTCGATCCTCGGCGGCGGCACCTGGACGACGGCGCGGCGCATCACGATTCCGCTTGCGCTGCCCGCGCTCCTCGCCGGCGCGCTGGTCGCCTTCCTGCAAGCCATGACCCTGTTCGGCTCGCCGGCGATCCTGGCGATTCCGGCCGGTTTCCATACCATGACCACCAAGATCTGGAGCCTGTTCAACTATCCGCCCAAGGCGGAGCTTGCGGCGGCGGCTTCGGTGCCGCTCCTCGTGCTCACCGTGGTGTTGCTGCGCGCGGAGAATCTCATCCTCGGCCGGCGCGGCTACTCGATCGTCGGCGGCAAGCAGGGCGACCCGAGGCTGATCCGGCTGGGCGCGCTCAAATGGGCGGCGCTCGCCTTCGTCTTCATCATCCTCATGTGCCCGGTGTTCTTTCCCTATGGCGCGCTGCTCAACGCGACGTTCTCGCGCGTCGCCACCTCGTTCGTGAGCTTCGACAATTTCACCCTGAACAACATCCACTTCGTGTTCTTCGAATTGTCGGCGACCAGGCTCGCGGTGAAGAACACCTTCCTGCTCGGCGTCGCGTCGGCGACCATCGGCACGCTGATGGCGGTGGTGATCGCCTACATCACGACCCGGCGCGCCATCCGCGGCTACCGCGCTCTCGGCTTCCTCGCGACCGCGCCGGTCGCCATCCCCGGCATCGTGCTCGGCGTGGGCCTGTTCCTGAGCTACGCGCGGCCGCCGCTCGTTCTCTACGGGACCCTTTGGATCCTGCTGCTCGCCTTCGTGACCATCGCGCTGCCGGCCGCTTATCAGCAGATGCAAGCGGCGTTTCGTTCGGTGCATACCGACCTTGAGGATGCCAGCAGAATTCTCGGCTCGACACGGCTGCGCACCTTGCGCGACATCACGGCGCCGCTGTTGCGAACGAGCGTGATCGCGACCTGGTGCTTCATCTTCGTCGGCGTCATCCGCGAATTGTCGGCCGCCATCATGCTGTTCACCTCGGAGACCAAGGTGATCTCGGTGCTGATCTTCGACCTCAACGAGTCCGGCGACCTCGGCGCGATCTCGGTGCTCGGCTTGATCATGCTGATCATCACCTTCGCGGTCGTCATCGCGGTCAACCGCATCCCCGGCTTCGGCGACGCCCGCCTGCGCAACGCCTGATCCATGGACAGCGCGCTTCCCCAGACCGCCGTCGCAGAGAGTTTGGCGCACAAGATCGCGGCGCTCGATCCGGCGCGCCTGCCCGCGGCGGTGCGCCGCAAATGCGAGGACCTCGCCATCGACGTGGTCGGCCTCTGCCTGACCGCGCGCAACGCGGATTACGTCAAGGCGGCGCTCGCCGGTTGGGACGAGGAAGGGCCGTGCACCGCCGTCGGCCATGCCCGCCGCATGAGCGCTGCCGGCGCCGCCTTCGTCAACGGCACCGCCGCTCATGGCGAGGATTTCGACGATACCTTCGAGGGCGGTCCGGTGCACGCCGGCGCGGTCATCGTTCCGGCGGTGCTCGCGGCCTGCGAGCGTTACAACCCGGACGGGCCGTCGGCGCTCCGCGGCATCGCGGTGGGAGTCGAGGTGATCTGCCGGCTCAGCGTCGTCGCTCCGAAGGCGGTGCACCAGGCCGGTTTCCATCCCACCGCCGTGTTCGGCGCGATGGCCGCGGCGGCCGGCGTCGGCGCTGCGCTTGCGCTCGAACCGCGCCGGATCGTCGACGCGCTCGGCATCGCCGGCTCGATGGCCGGCGGCATCATCGAATATCTGGCGGAAGGCGCCTGGACCAAGCGGCTGCACGCGGGCTGGGCGGCGCAGTCGGGCCTGCGCGCGGCGCTGCTCGGGCGCGCAGGGTTCTCCGGCCCCCGCACCGTGTTCGAAGGCGTGCACGGCCTGTTTCACGGCTTTGCCCATACCGCCAAAGGCGACTACGACGCGCTCACCGGCGATTTCGGCTCCCGCTGGGTGACGCAGGCGCTCGCCTTCAAGCCGTATCCCTGCGGGACGATGACCCATCCCTATATCGACTGCGCGCGGCGGCTCGCGGCGCGCGGGATCAAGGCGGAGGAGATCAAGGAATTCGTCTGCGAGGTCGGCGAGGGCACGGTGCATCGCCTGTGGGAGCCGCTTGCCGCCAAGCAGCGCCCGGGCAACGGCTATGCCGGGAAATTCTCGACGCCCTATTGCATCGCGGCCGGCTTCATACGCGGCAATGTCGGGCTCGATGCGTTCACCGACGCCGCGGTGACGGAGGAGCGCGTGGTCGCGCTGGCGTCGAAAGTGCGCTACCGGATCGATCCGCAAAACCCCTATCCCAAGAATTTCACCGGCCACATCCGCGCCGAGCTCGCGGACGGCCGCGTGGTCGAAGAACGCCAGCCGCATATGCGCGGCGGCGCGCACGAGCCGCTGACGCGCGCCGACATCGCGGAGAAGTTCGTGCTCAACGCGCGCCACGGCGGATGGGACGATGCGCGGACCGAGCAGGCGCTGGCGCGGCTGCGGACGCTTTACGACGACAAGCTCGATCTTTCGTCTTTGAGAGGTTAGGCGACAGAAGTGCGGCAGACTCGGTCTGCTCCCTCTCCCGCTTGCGGGGGAGGGGTGGGGGAGGGGGAAGGTTCGCGCGAATCTCAATGCTTGCCCCACCCTGCCCCTCCCCCGCAAGCGGGGGAGGGGACGCTGTGGCTTAGCTGCGGCTCCATCGCAGCTCCACGCCTGCAGAAACATCAGCAAGGACAGGAACCGATGACCCAGGAACTCTCCGGCCGCGTCGCGCTTGTCACCGGCGCCGGGCGCAATATCGGCCGCGGCATCGCTCTCGCGCTCGCCGATGGCGGCGCGGCGGTGGTGGTCAACGCGCGCTCGAATTTGCAAGAGGCCGCGGCGGTCGCGGGCGAGATCGAGCGGGCAGGCGGCAAGGCGCTCGCCGTCACGGCCGATGTCGCCGACGCGGAGGCGGTGCAAAAGATGGTCGCCGCCGCGGCCGCGCAATTCGGCCGCATCGACATCCTGGTCAACAACGCGGCGGTGCGCGCGGAGCAGGCGTTCGAGAGCATGACGCTGGCGCAATGGCGCGCGGTCACGAGCATCATCCTCGACGGCGCGTTCAACTGCGTGCAAGCCTGCCTGCCCTATCTCAAGCGCAGCGGCGCCGGGGTGATCGTGAACATCGGCGGCCTCTCCGCGCATACCGGCGCCTCCCGGCGCCCGCACGTGGTGACGGCCAAGGCGGGCCTCATCGGCTTCACCCGCGCGCTCGCGCACGAGCTTGCCGACGACAAGATCCGGGTCAACACGGTGACCCCCGGCGTGATGGCGGCGCCGCGCCCGGCCGGGCAGCCCGAGCCGCAGCATCACGCCCGCGTGCATGCGCTCATCGGCCGGCGCGGCGAGCCCGACGACATCGCCGCCGCCGTGCGCTTCCTCTGCGGCCCGGGCGCGAGCTTCATCACCGGGCAGAACATCCAGGTCAACGGCGGGACGTATTTGGGGTGAGGCCACGCCTCGGCTGTCATGCCCGCGAAAGCGGGCATCCAATAGTCACCCGCGCCTCGATGGGGCGGGGAGCGGGAACAACTCGATTCGGTGGGTGGATTCCGGCTCTCGCACGCAGTCAAGCGTGCGCAGACTGCGTAAACTTGTCTGCGCTGCTCGGCAGGAATGACAAGCGAGAGAGGTGAATCCGACGCCAAATAGTGCTAATCCCGTCGCGACCGAATATCGCCGCAATCACGAAAAGTACGAGGACCCTCATGTATACCGATCTTGCGCTCTACATCGACGGCAAGTGGATGAACGGCGGCGGCCGCAAGGGCGAGGACGTGATCAACCCGGCGACAGAGAAGCCGCTGGCGCACCTGCCGCATGCGAGCACGGCCGATCTCGACGAGGCGCTCGCGGCCGCGAAGAAGGGCTTCGCGCTGTGGCGGGCGACCTCGGCCTATGACCGCGCCAAGATCATGCGCAAGGCCGCCGACCTCATGCGCGAGCGCCACGACGCCATCGCGAAAATCATGGTGCAGGAGCAGGGCAAGGTCTACGTCGAGTCGCGTGCCGAGGTGACGACGTCGGCCGACATCATCGACTGGTACGCCGAAGAGGGCCGCCGCAGCTACGGCCGCATCGTGCCGGGCCGCGCCAAGGGCACGCGCCAGCTGGTGGTCTCGGAGCCGGTCGGCGTCGTCGCCGCCTTCACCCCGTGGAACTTCCCCGTGCTCACGCCCGCGCGCAAGGTCGGCGGCGCGTTGGCGGCGGGTTGCTCGCTCATTCTCAAGGCGTCGGAAGAGACCCCGGGCGCCTGCATCGAAATGGTGCGCTGCTTTGCGGATGCCGGCCTGCCCGCGGGCGTGCTCAACCTCGTGTTCGGCGTGCCGGCGGAGGTGTCCGAGCATCTCCTGGCCAAGGACGCGGTACGCAAAATATCCTTCACCGGATTCCATCCCGGTCGGCAAGCACCTCGCGGCGCTGGCGGCGAAGGGGATGAAACGCACCACCATGGAGCTCGGCGGCCATTCGCCGGTGGTGGTGTTCGCCGACGCCGACGCCGAGAAGGCGGCCGACACCATCGCCGCGTTCAAGTACCGCAACGCCGGCCAGGTCTGCATCTCGCCGACGCGCTTCTACGTGCAGGAGGACGCCTACAAGAAATTTCTCGCGCGCTTTTCCGAATATGCCAGGGGCATCAAGCTCGGCGACGGTCTTGAAAAGGGCGTCACCATGGGGCCGATGGCGAATGCGCGCCGGATCGAGGCCATGGAGGGCTTCGTGGCGGATGCCAAGCACCGCGGCGGCAATATCGTCACCGGCGGCAAGCGGCACGGCAATCAGGGCTATTTCTACGAGCCGACGATCGTGACCGAGGTGCCCGACGATTCCAAGGTGATGACGCAGGAGCCGTTCGGGCCGATCGCGCCGATCGTCACGTTCAAGACCTTCGACGAGGTGGTGGAGCGGGCCAACTCGCTGCCCTATGGCCTGGCGGCCTATGCCTTCACGACTTCCAACACGACCGCGGCCGCGATCGGCGACGCCTTCGAGTCCGGCATGGTCGGTGTGAACAGCGTCATGGTCTCGACGCCGGAGACGCCGTTCGGCGGCGTCAAGGAATCCGGCCACGGCAGCGAAGGCGGCATCGAAGGACTCGGCGCCTACCTCAACACCAAGTTCATCTCGCAGGGATAGTCGCTGCGTAAGCAGCACGCTCGGTGCGCTCCCTCTCCCCATTTGGGGAGAGGATTGGGGTGAGGGGGTTACTGGACTCTCGATACACCTTAACCCCTCTCCCTATGGGAGAGGGAGCCGACCCTCCCAGCCTCCCGAGCGAGATTCGTATCGAGCAGATCAACGGCTCGCTACTTCTGCCTTTCGGCACGCCTGCCAGATCTTCTCCGGCGTCGCCGGCATGTCGAGATGCGCGCCGGCACCGCCGGGAATGGCATCGGCGACGGCGTTCATCACGGCGGCGATGGCCGCGGTGGTGCCGGCTTCGCCCGCGCCCTTCACGCCGAGCGGGTTTGTGGTCGCGGGCACTGCGTGGATGGCGTCCTTGAACGCGGGCATGTCGTCCGCGCGCGGCATGGCGTAGTCCATGAACGAGCCGGTGACGAGCTGCCCGCCCGAGGCGTCGTACACCGCGTTCTCCAGCATGGCCTGGCCGAGCCCTTGCGCGATCGAGCCGTGGGTCTGGCCCTCGACGATCATGGTGTTGAGCGGGCGGCCGCAATCGTCGACTGCGGCATAGGCGACGAGCGCCAGCGCCCCGGTCCGGGGATCGATTTCCACCTCGGCGATGTGACAACCGTTGGGAAAGGTGAGCGGCGTCTCGGCATTGGTCTTGGTGTCGAGGTCTTCGGCGATTTCGCCGCGCTGCTTCATCTCCTTGGCCCGCGCCGCGAGGTCGAACAGCGAGATTGCGCGGTCGGTGCCGACGACGCTGAAACGGCCGGCGCCATACTCGATGTCCGATTCCGCCGTTTCCAGCACGCTTGCGGCGATCGCCTTGCCCTTGGTCAGCAGCGCCTCGACGGTCTTGATCAGGGCGTGGCTCACGGTCATGGCCGAGCGCGAGCCGACGGAGGCATAGCCCGCGATTTCCATCGCCGAGTCGCCCTGCCGGTGCTCGACCTGTTCGGGCCTGATGCCCAGCCGCTCCGCCAGCATGGGATTGAATACGGTGGCGTGGCCCTGGCCGGTCGACTGAACGTTAAGGCCGAGAACGAGCGTCTCGCCGCCGGGAAAGCTGAGCGCGGTGCCTTCGAGCGGAAAGCCTCCGGCATGCTCCAGCATGCAGGAAATGCCGAGGCCGCGATATTTGCCGCGTTTGGCGGCCTCGCGCCGGCGCTGCTTGAAACCGTCGTAGTCGGCGAGCGTCAGCGCCTTGTCGAGCACGGTCTCGAACTCGCCGCTGTCGATCGTGGTGCCGACGGCGGTCTTGTAAGGCATCGCCGAGGGCTTGATGAGGTTGCGCCGGCGCAGCTTCACCGGATCGATGCCGGTGACGCGCGCGGCCTCGTCGATGACGCGCTCGAGCATGAAGTTCGCCTCGGGGCGTCCGGCGCCGCGGTAGGGCGCGGTGGTGGTGGTATTGGTGAACACGCAGCGCACGCCGATGTCGATGAGCGGGATGTCGTACATGCCCGGCAGGCAGCGCGTGAGATTCACGGTCTGGATGTTGGCGCCGACGGCCCCGATATAGGCCCCCATGTTCCCGAGGTGACGCACGCGCAGCGCCAGAAATTTTCCCCGTTCGCTGAGCGCAAGCTCGACGTCGCTATAAGCGTCGCGGGCGTGATTGTCGCTGAGGAAGGCCTCGGCGCGGTTCGACATCCAGTGCACCGGCCGGCCGATTCTGCGCGCCGCCACCAGGATGGCGAGGTACTCCGGATAGGGTCCGGTCTTCAATCCGAAGGCCCCGCCGACGTCCTCGGTGACGACCCGCAGGCGCTCCTTGGGAACGCCCAGAATGGGGGCCAGCCCGTCGCGCAACGCGCGCGCGCTCTGCGAGCAGCAGCGCAGGAAGTAGCTGTCGTTGGCGGCATCGTAGCCCGCCGTCGCGCCGCGCGGCTCCATCGATTGGACCAGGATGCGTTGATGGACGATGGCGACGCGCGCCACGTGCGGCGCCGCGGCGATGACGCGATCGACCTCCTTCGCATTGGCGTCCGGATCTGCCGCCAATCCGGGCCAGTCGACCGCGATATTGCCCGGCGCCTCCGGCCAGACTTGCGGGGCGCCCTCGCCAACGGCGGCGCGCAGGTCTACCGCCGGGGTACGCTCCTCATAATCCACGGTGACGAGTTCGGCGGCGTCCTGCGCGGCGGTGAGCGTCTCGGCGACCACGACGGCAACCGCCTCGCCCACATGGCGCACGGTGGGGCCGGCGAGGGCAGGACGGTGTGGAACGATCAGCTTTGTGCCGCCGCGGCCGGCGAGCGGCGGGTGCTGGGAGACATTGCCGATCCCCGCCATGTCGGCGGCGGTCAGCACGGCCAGCACCCCGGGCACGGCCTTCGCCGCTTCGGTATCGATCGAGCGGATGTCGGCGAAGGCGTGCGGGGAACGGACGAAAAAGGCGTGAGCCTGGCCGGTCATCGGGACATCGGCGGCATAGCGTCCGAGGCCGCGCACCAACGGATCGTCCTCCAGGCGTGGCTGTCGCTGCGCGCGGCTTTCAACGGTCTTTGAATCCATGGCGGCTTCCGGATTTGGGGGGAATAGGCGGAGGAGCGTTTATAGCCGAAAGGGGGACGGAGGGGAGTCCGCTTGGACTTGCCCGCGACCGCGGCGACCTACTTGTTTTCCATCGCCGCGCGGACGCGGGCGACGGTATCGGCGGGAGTGCGGGAGACCTGCTCGACCAGCGCGGCCACCTGCTCGCCGGAGAGCGGCTCGACGTCGATCTTGAGCCTTTCGGCCTCGGCGAGATAGGCCGCATCCTGCATAGTGGCATCGAATGCCCGCCGCAGCGCCTCGACGCGCGCCGCCGGCACATTCGGCGGCAGAAAGAACGGCCGGCCATATTCCAGGCGCGCCAGCATCAGCCGCAGCGCCGCGCGCTCGGCATCGCTCTTGGCGAGATCCAGGAACAGCGGAACGTCATTGAGCTCGGGGTTCTTCTTCAGCGCCCATTGCGTGAGGATGCGAATCTTCTTCTCCGTGATCCAATTTCCGTTGATCGCCTTGAGCGTCGACCAGTTGGCGATGGTGCCGTGAACCTCGCCGCTCTCCATCGCAAGATGGATCTTCGGGGTGCTCTCGTAGCCGGTGACGACCTTGAACTTGAACCCGAACAGTCGGTTGGCGAGCACGGGATAATCGAACTGGGTCGAGCCGGGCGCCTGGGCGCCCATCACGGTCTCCTGGGTCCTGGCATCTTCGAGCACCTGCGCCGGCGCGGTGTGCCAGACATACAGCGCCTGCGTCTCGCGATTGGTGCTGCCGAGCCAGTTGAGCTTCACCGGGTCGAAACGGGCGCCGGAGGGCTGCAGCAGCGGCGTGGTCGGCATGCCGTTGAACGACGCGCCCATCACGGTGCCGTCGAACGGGCCGGTATGGTAGAGCGCGTTGGTCATGGTGAGGCTGCCGGCCCCCGGCTGGTTCTGCACGATGATGGTGGGCTGGCCAGGAATATGCGCGGCCATGTGGCGCGCAAGCAGCCGCGCATTGATGTCGTAGCCTGAGCCGACGCCGACTCCGACGATGAGCCGCAGCGTCTTGCCCTTGAAAAAAGCGGCAACGTCTTCCTGCGCGACCGCGGGGGTGACAAGACCGAGCAGGAAAACCAGCAGAAGCTTGCTCACGATGTCATCCGGCTTGGGGAAATGTGGGAGGGGCCTCGATCAATTGCGCTTGGGCGCGAACGATTGATTGGGGAAGACCGAGGCCGCGGGGCGCTGGATCACGATGAAGGCGCGGTTTGCGGCTTGGTGACAACTATTGCATGCCTCCGTGAGCTTGTCGAAGGCGGCGACAAACTTGGCGCGGTCGCGCGCCTTGATGGCTTTTTCCACCTCTGCGATCGGGGGCAAGATGGTGGCCTCGATCATCTTGCCGACCGGTATGTCCTTGTAGACGGGATAGTACTGGACCACGTCTTCGAATCCCTCCTTGAGCTCGTCGATCTCGTAGTCGGCGAGGTCCCAATTGCGCGCGTCGCCGGCGAGCCAGAGCTTGCCGTGGCGAACTTGCGTATTGATCATGATTTCCGCGATGCCGGGCGAGTAGGGTCCCGGTGTCTGCGCAGCCGGTTCCCCTTCGGCGTCCAACGCCGCCAGCGGGATCGCGAGAGCCAGCGCGGCAACGATCGTCTTACCCATCATGGCGTCTTTCTCCCAATCCGCGAGCCGACACGGCGCATCACGCCGCCGCGCGCTCCTCGTCGGGCTCGAGCGGCAGCTTCACCGCCTGCTTGCGCCGCGCCGACAAATCCAGCGCCTTGGTCAGCATCAGGCGGTTATGCGCCTCGCGGGCGGTGGCCGCCTGCGTCGGCAGGCCGAGCGCGATGCGATTGAGCCAGGACTCGGTTTCGTCCCGCATCGGTCCGCGCAATTCGCCGAGCGCCATGTCGCCGGGCGGATAGCTGCCCATGAAGTCGACCAGCCGGCTCTTGTCGGGCGCGTAGCCTTCTTCCTGCGGCGCCGAGACTGCGAGCACCATATCACGGTGGGTGTCGTCGATGGTGAGAACGCCCTCGGTCCCGGTGATGCCGACCTCGAGGCTGTAGACCGCGCCCGGCCAGGTCACCGGCAGCGCCCACGAGATGTTGAGGTGATAGACGCTGCCGTCCGAGAACATGATCATGCCCGCGGTGGCATCGATGCCCTGGTAGGCGGGTCCCAAGACCTTGTCGATCGAGCGCGCGTAGCATTCGACCGGGGTCTTGGCCTCCATATACCACATCACGATGTCGAGCGCGTGGGTGCCCGAGATCACCATCGGCGAGATCGTCTTGGGGTCGTTGGTGCGCTTGTAGTTGTCGATGGCGACGAGCCGGTTCATGAACGCGCGCGAAGTCACCAGCGTCACGTCGCCGAGCGCGCCGGTGCGCACCTTCTCCTTGGCTGCGAGCCATTTGCGGCGGAAGCGCTGGGTATAGCCCACGACCGCGTCGAGCTTGGCAGCGGTGATCGCCGCGAGCACGCGCGCGGATTCGCCGAGATCGGTCGCCAGCGGCTTCTCGATCAGCATCGGCACGCCGCGCTCGACCGCCGCCATGATCGGATCGACGTGGAGATGCTCGTCGGTGGCGATGACGGCGCACGTGACTTCCGGGCGCTTGATGAGCTCGCGATAATCCTGGGTGACGAAGTCGGCACTGATCTTCTCCGCGACATAGAGGCCGCGGTTATGGTTCTTCTCGGCGATGCCGATCCATTGCACGGCCGGATGGCGCGCCGCGACCTCGCCGCGGAACAGCCCAACCCGGCCGGCGCCGACGATGGCGAGCCCGATGCCCTTGGCCTGACGTCTCATCGCTTGGCTCCCACCATTTCGGCGACCGCCGAGAGCGCCGCATTCGACAGCGGCAGATCGACCGGCTCGTTACGCTCGGCGGAAAGATCGGCGGCCGTATAGGTTTCCATCACCATGCGCGCGCTCTCGGGCGTCACCATCACCGGCCGGTCCATGATGCACGACTCCAAAAAGTGGATGGTTTCGGGCCCCATCTGGCCCGCGAACACGTGATCCACCTGCTCGCCCGGCATGGTCGACATCGGAAAGCGCGTGCCCTCGGCCACGGTGTTGAGCCAGGCGTCGCGATGGGTGTCGTCGAGGATCAATGCGCCCTCGGTGCCGGTGATCTCGACCCAGGTCGAGCAGAAATTGGGATAGCCCGGCGGCAGGTTCCAGCCGCCGCCGATGGTCACCAGCATGCCGTTGTCCATGGTGACGATCGACCACATGACGTCGTAGGAGCCGTTGATCGGCTGCATGTAGCCGTAGGCGCCCTGCGAATAGACCCGCACCGGCTTCGCCGGCTCGAGCAGCCAGAACACGAAATCGAGATCGTGGGTGGACTCCATCACCACCGGCGAAAGCTTCACCCGCTTGGCGATCTTGGTGCCGAGCCCGCGGCTTAGATGGCGGCTCACCATCACCGAGACCACCTTGCCCAGCGTGCCGTCGGTGATCTTCTTCTTGGCGTAGGCGAATTTGGTGTTGAACCGCTGCGAATAGCCGATGGTGAATTTGAGCCGGCCGCGCCGGGCGAGCGTGATCAGCTCGTCCGCCTCCCACAGCTCCATGGCGATCGGCTTTTCCAGGAGCACGTGCTTGCCGGCCTTGAGGCAGTCGCGCGTGATCGGGTAGTGGTTCTGCTCCGGCGTGGTGCAGACATAGACCACCGAGATGTCCGGGTTCCTGGTGATGTCGTGGTAATCGAGCGTCGCCGTCGCCGGCCGGGTGAGCGCCTTGACCTCGGCCAGACGGTCCGGGCGGATTTCGCAGATGTGCAGCTTGTCCACCAGCGCGGAGCGCGACAGCGTCTCCGCACGGATGCCCCCGCACCAGCCGGTGCCGATCACTGCGACTTCGACTTGGTTCACCGAATTCCCCCTCCTTGCAGACGCTCGGCCTGGATCGTCCACTGACTATCCGATGTGGAACCCTCGCGCCACCCCGCATGGCTACGGCGTACTGGGTCCGCGCTTGCGCACGGACGACGCTGAAAATGCGGGTGGCGGGATCGCCCGTTCAACCGGGATTTCACACTCCGAACACCTCGGCGGCGAAGCGCGGATAGACCTCGGTGAGCTGGGGTGCGACTACGGCGCGCAGGAGGCGCAGCGTGTCGGGAGAGGGAGCCGCCGTCACCGGCACGTCCTCGGCCCGGTCGAACGCGAAACCGGTGTTCTCGACCACCTCGGCCGCCGTATGCCCGGGATGCACGCTCGTCAGCTTGAAGCGCCGCCGCGCCGGATCGAAGGCGAACAGGCAGCGATTGGTGATGAGCGCGGTCGGACCGCCCGGGCGAAAGACGTTGTCCGGGCTCGTACCCGGCGCGCTGATGAAATCGACCTTCTGTACCAAGGTGCGGCGGGTGTGCTCGAGCCGGAACAGGATCACCTTGGGCACCACGTAGTACAGATACGACGAGCCGAACGAGCCCGGGAAGCGCGCCTTCGGGTGCGCGTAGTCGCCGATGCTGACGAGGTTGATGTTGCCCTCGCCGTCGATCTGCGCGCCGGAGAGGAAGAAGACATCGATCCGCCCCTGGCCGGCGCAATCGAACAGCTCGCGCCCGCCGTCGGTGAAGAAGCTCTGCCGCCGGCTGCCCAGCAGCGAGACATAGGGTCGGCCGCCGCCGCGTTCGCGCGCCAGCAGCGCGGCCGCCGCCGGGATGGGCGAGGACGCGCCGACCGCGACGTGACGGGCATCCGCGATCAGCCCGGCGATGGTGGCGGCCAGCAGCTCTTGCTCGCGGCAGCTATCAGGCGGCGCGCCGGTCATGCACGTGGCGCTCGAGATAGGCGGCGAAACCTTCGGCCGTCGCGGCGAGGCGCGCGTAGTCCGCAAGGTGCGCGGCATCCGGCGGGTAGTGGTCGGCGAGCCCCAGCGGCCACGCCCCCTGGGGCGCGACCGCGATCGCGTCGACGTAGAAGCCGCCGAGCGCGCCCGCCGCGAGCCAGGGATCGTCGAACAAGCTGCCGTCGTGGACCTTCTCCACCGTCACGACCGTCTTGGTCGCCGCGTGTGCCATTGTGGCGAGCTCGCGGTCGCGGCCGATCCAGAGATTGCCGGCGCGGTCGGCGAGCGGAGCATGGAACAGCGCGACGTCGGGTCTGATCGCCGGCAACAGCACGATCGGATCGTCGTCGCCGAACGGATTGTCGGCCACCTTCCAGTCCGGCCGGTGCGCGAGCACGTCGGAGCCGATGAGCCCGCGCAGCGGCATGAACGGCACGCCTTTTTCCGCGGCCTGGAAGCCGGCATGGAGCGCCGGGCAGGTCGCGTCCCGCATGCGGATGGCGCCCGATGTCACGGCGGCCACGAAGCGCGGCGCCGGCCCGAACTCGCCGAGACTGACGGCGGAGGTCTCGATGCTCTCGACGCAGCCGGCGCCGATCAAGAGATCGGCCTGCAGGCTCGATGTCGGCAGCGTGACGAGATGCAGCCGCTTGACGCCGCGCCGGATCAGCGCGCGGGTGGCCGCCATCGCCGCGCCGGAGACCTCGCGCGGCACCGCCAGCACGCAGCCGTCGGTGATCGGCGCAAGCGCTTCATCGAGGGAGCGGGCGAGCATGGCGGGAAGTGTAGCACAGACTGAGCCCCGCACTCGGTGCGCTCCCTCTCCCGCGCGCCCCGGGCTTGCCCGGGTCGCGTCTTAATCTCGCGCAAGTCGGGCAAGCCCGACTTGCGTGGGAGAGGGGTGGGGTGAGGGGTCAAGGTCTATCGAGAGTCCTGTGACCCCCTCACCCCGACCCTCTCCCCAAAAGGGGAGAGGGAGCACACCAAGCCAGTTGCGAGCGCAATGGCCTACGTTGTGACGTTTTACGACAGCGACTGCTTCACCCGGTCGGGCGAGAACGGCACGCGGCGGATGCGCACGCCGGTGGCGTCGAAGATGGCGTTGGCGATGGCGGCCGCCACCGGACGGATCGACGGCTCGCCGGCGCCGGTGGGCGGCAACCCCGGATGATTGATCAGCACCACCTCGATCGTCTCCGGCGTCTCGGTGATGTCGAGGATGGGATAGGTCATCCAGTCGACGCTGGTCACGTTCCTGGGATCGAACTTGACCTCCTCCCACAGCGTGCGGCTCACGCCCTGCACGATGTTGCCCTCGATGGCGTGCCTGAGGCCGTCGGGATTGATGATCTGGCCGCAGTCGTGGGCGACCGTGAACTTGCGCGCCCAGATCTTGCCGGTCGAGCGGTCGATATCGACCTCGGCCACAATGGCGCAGCGGGTGCCGTTGCGCTGGGAATAGGCGATGCCGCGGCCGCTGACCTTGTTGCCGGTCTGGTCCTTGCGCGGCGAGGGCCGCGATTGCCAGCCGGCCTTGTCGGCGGCGGCCTTGATCACGGCGATGTCGCGCGGCTCCTTGACGTGCCGCAGGCGGAACTCGATGGGATCGAGGTTGAGCGCGGCCGCCAGCTCGTCCATGAAGGACTCGCTCGCGAAGTGAATCTGCGGCCCGACCGGATCGCGCAGATGCGCGCTGCGCAGCGGCGAGCCGCGGTCGAGCAGCGGCGGGATCGTCTCCCACCCCAGGCGCTTGTTGGCGAACTCGTAGGACTCCGCCGGCACCCCGAAGCCGTCGCCGGACTTGAGCGCGACGTCGCGGAATTGGCCCGCGAGCGTATCCCACGGCGCGCCGCCGTTGGTGTTCACGTCGATGCGCGAGAACCCCTTGCTGGTGAACTCGTAGGCGATGACATTGCCGGCCGCGTCGATGGCGGCGCGGGCGCGGTGGATCGAGGCGGGACCCTTCGGATCCCAGCCGGTGGCCTGCTCGCGGGTGTACTGCGCGCGCACCGGCTTGCCGACCGCCTTCGCCAGCACGGCGGCGTCCATGGCGGCGTCGTCGGCGTCGCTGCGGCCATAGGAGCCGGGCCCGACCACCCAGACCACGTGGATGTTGTCGGTCGGGATGCCGAGCGTGCCGGAAAGCCCGTTGCGGACGAAATGCGGCTTCTGCGACCCGGTCCAGCAGGTCACTTTGCCGTCCTTGATCTCGACCACGGCGCAGGCCGGACCCATGCAGGCGTGCGACTGGAACGGCCATTCGTACTCGGCCTCGATCACCCGCGCGGCGGTCTTGAACGCCTCGTCGACATTGCCGACTTGCTTGCCGCCGATCTCGTGCTTGCGCACCGGCGCCGCGCGGATGTGATCGTAGAGCGCCGCTTGGTTCGGGAACGGCGGCTTCGCATCCGACCATTCGACCTTGAGCTTTTCGGCCGCCCTGATCGCGTCCCATTCCTTGTCGGCGACGACGCCGAGGAAACCCTTGTCCCAGACCACTCTCGCGCCCGGGATGTCCTTGATCGAGCTCTCGTCGACCTTCACCGGCAGCGCGCCGGCGACGGCCGGACGGATCATGCGCCCGTGCACCATGCCGGGCACCTTGACGTCGGTGCAGAAGTCCTCCTGCGCATAGACCTTGGGCGCGATGTCCGCGCGCGGGATCGGCTGGCCGACGATCTTGTGATCCTTCGGGTCTTTGGGCTTGGCCTTGCCGGGAGCATAGAGCGCGTTGCCCATCTGCTTGTTCCAGTCGAGCTCGACGTTGAAGTAGCGCCCGCCGATCAGCTCGGCGTAGGACGCCTTCTTCGACGCATCCGTCTTGGCGTGCACGACGCCGTCGGTGACGGTGAGCTCGTCCGCGGGCAGGCCGAGCTTTGCCGCCGCCATCTCGACCAGCACGCGCCGCGCCTCGGCGGCGGCCATGCGCATCTGCTTGCCGCCCATCTGGATGCCGGTGGAGCCCGATGCGCCGCCCTGGTTCACGCTGGTGGCGGTATCGCCCATGATGACGGTGACGGCCTTGAACGGCACGTCGAGCTCTTCCGCCACCATCTGGCCGATGGCGACGAACAGGCCCTGGCCCATGTCCATCTTGCCGAAGAAGGCGGAGACGGTGCCGTCGGCGTTGACGGCGATGTAGGAGGAGAGCTGGTCGGGCGTGAGCGGCGGCTTGGCGCCTTGCGCGAGCGTACCCTGCGCGAATGCCTGGCCGATGCCCAGCACGGTGTCGAGGCCGATCGGCATGCCGACCGAGACCACCAGCGCGCCGCCGGCCTTGAGTATGGCGCGGCGGGAGAAGTGCGTGGCTTTGTCCATCTTGGTCATGCTCGCCTCCCTCAACCCATCATCTCGGACGCGCGCTTGACCGCGCGCATGATGCCCATGTGCGTGCCGCAGCGGCACTTGAGACCGGTGAGCGCATCCTTGATCTCGGCATCGGTCGGCTTCTTGTTCTGCGCCAGCAGCGCCGCCGCCGTCATCATCCAGCCGTTGATGCAGTAGCCGCATTGCGGCACCTGCTCCTCGACATAGGCCTTCTGGATCGGGTGCGGCTTCTCGGGCGTGCCGAGGCCGGCGAGGGTCACGACCTTGCCGTTGCCCACCGCCGAGACCGGCGTGACGCAGGAGCGCACGGCCGCCCCGTCGACGTGCACGGTGCAGGCGCCGCACTGCGCGAGGCCGCAGCCGAAATGCGGGTTGTTGAGCCCGATGTCGTTGCGCAGCGCGTAGAGCAGCGGCATGTCGGGATCGGCGTCGATGGTGTGGACCTTGCCGTTCACGTCGAGGTTTATTCGAGCCATGGAAGCATGTCTCCCTTGGGATGTCGCGTCAGGGGCGGCCGACAAATCGCGCGGGATGCGCCCTCGCGCGCCTGCCGATCATAGTCGCCGCAGTTGCGAATGGTTCCAGGGTGGTGAAGGTAGTCCAAGGCGCGGCGTAGGGAAACACCCCCGGCGCGGGTTTCTCGGCGCGGGCGCAGCGGGCGGCGAGCACGCGTGGCGTTGATGAGCCGCTCGCCGGGCTCGCTCTCTCGCTGCCGAACAGCCGCGCATCCGCGCTGCCGGACACCGGACAGGTGAGCAGGGTCCGCAGCATCGCGCATCGCGCATCGCATCCGGCGCGAACGCCCCGGGCGCTTCGACGATGGGGTGGATCGGCTGGAAGGGCCGTTCCCATCCGGCGTGCATCCCCGTATGCTTTGCATCTTTCAATCGTTGAGGGTTGGCCATGGGAACGAAGGCAACAGTCCTCTCTGCAATCCTGGCCGTGGGTATCGGCCTCATCTGTCATCCTGCCGGTGCGCAATCTTTCCCCGATCACGTCATCAAGATCGTGGTGCCGTACCCGCCGGGCGGACCCGCCGATGTGGCCGCGCGCCTGGTCGCGCAGCCGCTCGCCTCGAAGATCGGCCAGAACGTCATCATCGAGAATCAGGCCGGTGCCGGCGGTCGCACCGGCGCCAAGGCCGTGGCGCAGGCGAACCCGGACGGCTACACCCTGCTGTTGGGCGGCACCAATCCCAATGCCATCGCGCAGCTGCTTTACCGGCATCTCGACTTCCATCCGGTCAAGGACTTTGCGGCGGTCGCCCTCATCGGGTTCGACAGCAATGCCCTCGTGGTGAATCCGGCGGTTCCGGCGAAGTCGATCCAGGAGCTCGTCGACTACGCGAAGGCCAATCCGGGCAAGCTCTCCTCCGGCGCCACCGTCGGCATCGGTCCGCATGTCTGCCTGGAGCTGTTGCGGGTGAGGACCGGCATCGACATCACGTTCATTCCCTACAAGGGCGCGGCGCCCGCCGTCGCGGATCTGTTGGGCGGACAGATTCAGATCGGCATGACCTCCAAGGCGGTCCTGCTTCCGCTCATTCGCGAAGGCCGGCTGCGGGCGCTGGCGGTCACCAGCGAGGTGCGCTGGCCGGAGCTGCCGGACGTGCCCACGCTGCGCGAGGCCGGGCTCAAAGGGGTGCCCGCCTATCTCTGGTTCGGCTTGCTTGCTCCCGCCCGCACGCCCGCGCCGGTGATCGAGAAGATCAACGCGGCGGCCAACGAGGGGCTCAAGGCGCCCGAGCTCAGGGCCAATATCGCCAAGCTCGGACTCGAGGCGCGGAGCATGACGCCGCAGGAATTCGGCGCCAAGCTCGACGACGAGGCGCGCGATTGGGAAGCCGCCGTGAAGGAGTCGGGCGTGAAGATCGATTAGCCCGGCGCGCGCGGCAGCGCGGTGCGATCCAGGGGCAGGCCGGCATGACCTTCGTCTACGTGGTCCGGTGCAATTTCACCGCGCCGGAGAAGGAATCTGCGTGGAATGCCTGGTACAGCGGCCCGAAGATCGAGCAGATGCTGGCCAAGCCGTACTTCCGCACCTGCCAGCGCTTCCGGATGGAAGCAGGCACCGGCCGCAACTATCTCGCGCTCTGGACGCTGCAATCCGCTGAGGCCTTCAAGACCGCTGAATACACCTCCGACTGGGGCTTCTTCGAATGGGCGCCCTATATCGTCGATTGGAGCCGCGATCTCTTCGATGGCCGTTCAGCCGAGAAAGCAAATTTCGCGGTGCCGCTCGAAGGCGCGCTGCACGCGGTCACGTTCGACGGGATGAGCGCCGACGAGGCGAAAGTGGCGCGCGCCGTCATCGCCGCCCGCGCGCCGGACATGACGTGGCTTCCCGTTGCCGGGCTCGACCGCCATACGCCGTTGATCGGCCTTCGGTCGCTGCCTGATCCGGTCTCGTCCCGTCGGCTCATTCATGCCCTGGCGCAAGGACCGCAAGCGGCGATCGATCGAGGACGAATCCACGAGGCGATCTATCGGCCGATCTCCGCCTGCGCATACCGGCAGGAATGAGCAAGCCTCCCGCGGGTGCCCGGCTGTCTCGCGTGCCGGCGTGTTGCCTCGATGATGCTGGTGATCCGTGGACATCTTCGAGATCGGCCAGCAGCCGGCGTCGATTACGTGCCGGCTGCGCGCTGTCCGGCAACAGCGGAAACGGCCTTCTCCATGTCGGCGCGGGCGTAAGGCTTGCGCAGGAAGGCAACGAGGCCGTCGGTGTCAAATCGTCGACGCAAACCCGTGTCGTCGTAGCCGCTGGCAATGACGATGGCCAGATGCGGATAAAGCGCGCGCAGCTCGCCGACCAGGACGTCGCCTTTGCCGTCGGGCAGGCCGACGTCGATGACGGCCAGATCGATTTGTCCATTGATCAGCTTGACCTTGTTCATCGCCTCGGTTGCGGATCCAGCCGTCTCGACCCGATATCCCAGCTCCTGCAGATGTTCGACCGCCAGTTGCTGCACGGCGGCTTCGTCTTCGACCAGCAGAACGCGGCCGTTGCCAGCGGGGGCATCGAGCATGTCGTTGATCTTGGACGCGACCGCGGCATAGGTGAACGGCTTGGGGATCAAAACCACGCCGGGATCGAGCCGCCCATCGTGGACAATGGCGTTGCGGGCGTAGCCGGTCGTGAACAGGATCCGAAGATCGGGCCGCAGCTTTCGCGCGGCATCGGCGAGCTGCCGTCCGTCCATGCCGCCCGGCAGACCAACGTCGGTAAAGAGCAGCATCACCTCCGGATGATTCTGCAGCGTTGCAAGTGCCGCGGCGGTGGTGGACGCTTCCAGCACCTGGTAACCCAGCTCGCGCAGGATGCTGGTGGTGTGGGCGCGGACGTCCGCTTCATCTTCCACGACGAGGATGGTCTGTCCGCCCGAGCTCCTGGGCGCGCGCGCCTCCGCCTCCGGCACCGCGAGCGCGCCGTCATCGGAGTGCATCCGTGGAAGATAAATCTTCACCGTCGTGCCCTGACCCGCTTCGCTGTAGATTTTGACGTTGCCACCGGACTGCTTCACGAAGCCGTAGACCTGCGACAATCCGAGTCCGGTGCCGTGACCGATGTCCTTCGTGGTGTAGAACGGCTCGAACGCGCGCGCCAGCACCTCGCGCGTCATGCCCGAGCCGGTATCGGTGATGCCGATCACCACATACTGCCCCGGCACCACCTCGGCCTGCGCCGCCGCGTAGGTTTCATCGAGGTAGACATTGGCGGTTTCGATCGTGAGCTTGCCGCCATTGGGCATGGCGTCGCGGGCGTTGACGGCAAGATTGAGAATGCTGACCTCGAGCTGCGTCGGGTCGACGTGAATGCGCCACAGGCCGCCCGCGAGCACCGTGTCGATGGCGACCTGCTCGCCGAGCGTGCGGCGAAGAAGCTCGGACATGCCGGTGACGAGGCGGCCGAGGTCGATGGGCTTCGGCTCGAGCGGTTGACGGCGGGAAAAGGCCAGCAGACGCTGAGTCAGCGAGGCCGCCCGCTGCGCGCCCCGCATGGCATTGTCGACGGAACGGATGAGACGTTCGACGTGGGCGGCGGGCGAACGCAGGTTTCGTTGCGCCGACTCCAGATTTCCGATGATGACCGTGAGCAGGTTGTTGAAGTCGTGCGCGACGCCGCCCGTGAGCTGGCCGATTCCTTCCATCTTCTGCGCTTGCACCAGGTGCTCTTGCGCGCGCTGCAGCGCCGTCTGCGCCTCCCGCCGTTCCGTAATGTCACGCGTGATCTTGGCATAGCCGAGCAAGCGGCCATCCTTGTCGCGGATCGGATTGATGGTGACGTTGGCCCAGAATCGCGAGCCGTCTTTGCGGACGCGCAAACCCTCGGCTTCGAATTTTCCTTCGCGCCTCGCCGTTTCGAGCGCGCGGGCCGGGACACCGGCGGCGCGGTCCTCGGGGGTGTAGAAATTCTCGAAATGCCGCCCGACGATCTCGGTGTCGCGATAGCCCTTGATGCGTTGTGCGCCGGTATTCCAGTTGGTGACGATGCCGGTCGGGTCCAGCATGAAGAGGGCGTAGTCCGTCACGCCTTCGACGAGATGCTTAAACCGCCCTTCGGCGCGCTCGCGCTGCTCGGCTTCTTGCATGAGCTTCGCATTGGAGGCAGCAAGCTCGGCGGTACGTTCCGCCACGCGCGCTTCCAGCTTGCGCTCGCTCTCGCGCAGCGCAAGCTCGACCTCCTTGCGGCGTTCGATTTCCGCCTGGGCAGCCTGATAGAGCCTCGCCTTGTCGATCGCGATGGCGGCCTGGACGGCGATGGCGGCGACGATACGTTCCGCGCGCGCATCGAACACGTCCGGCTCGGGGTGACCGAAGAACAGGCCGCCGAATACCTCGCCGCCGCGCGAGACCACCGGCGCAGCGAGATAACTGCGCACCGGCAAGTGCCCTTTCGGCATGCCGAAATGCGGATCGTTCTTTCCGAACCTCGGATCCTTGGTGATGTCGGGCGAGCGGACGATGCCTTCGCCGCGAAACGTCGGAGCGAACACCGCGGTATTTCTCGGCATCGGGAATTTCGAGAATGACTCCCGCGACACGCCCGAAAGCGTATATAGCATGTAGGACTCGCCCTTCGAATCGACGACTTTTCGGAAGAACGAGCCGAACGCCGCCCCCGACAATTGCGTGGCGGTGTCGGTCACCACCTGGACCGCCGTTTCGAGGTCCAGCTCGGCCGCGACCGCGGTGCCGACACGATTGAGCAGTTCCAAAATCTGGGTTTCTTCCTGCAGCAGTCGCGCCGTCTCGCGGCGGGTCTGTGCGAGGTGGAGATTGGTTTCGACGCGCGCCATCAGCTCGCGCGCCGAGAATGGCTTGGTCAGATAGTCGTCGGCGCCGGCGCGCAATCCCTCGACCTTGGCATCCTCGCCGGCGCGTGCGGAGACCAGGATCACCGGCGTGTCCTTCAACTCGTCATCGGCGCGCATCGCCGCCAGCAGGCCGAAACCGTCGAGCTTCGGCATCATGACGTCGGACAGGACCAGCGCCGGCCTGCGCTCGCGCGCCGCGCGCAGCGCCGTCTCGCCGTCCGCGACCGCCTCGACGCGATAGCCGGCGGTCACGAGCAGTCGCTCGACGTACTGGCGCATGTCGCGATTGTCGTCGGCCAACAGCACAAGGTGATGCTCGCCTCGATGGGAAATCAGGGAAGCGCCGATGTCCTGGGGTCCCGAGGCAGCGAGCGTATCCGCTGCGTCCCGCTGTTCGCCGAGCCAGCTCGCCGCCTCCTGCAGGTAGGCTTGGGCGCGTACCGCGGTCGGTATCGGCTGCTCGTTCTTGTGGATGCTTCCGGCCGGCAGGTGCTCGGTCCCGAACGGCAAGATGATGGTGAAACTGCTGCCCGTTCCCACCTCGCTTTCGACCGTGATCCGTCCGCCGTGCAGCCTGACCAGCTCCTGCACCAGAGCGAGGCCGATGCCGCTGCCTTCGATGCTGCGGCCGCGGGCGCCCTCGACGCGATGAAACCGTTCGAACAGCCGCGGCAGATGCTCCTGCGCGATCCCGGTGCCGGTATCGCGCACGCTGACTTCGGCGGAGCGGCGGTCCGCGCCGGGCCGCACCGCGACCGCGATTTCACCCTCGAAAGTGAACTTGAAAGCGTTGGAGAGAAGATTGAGCACGATCTTCTCCCACATGTCGCGGTCGACATACACGGGTTCGGCCAACGCCGGACAGTCGAGGCCAAGCCGCAAGCCGGCCCGCTTGAGCGCCGGCTCGAACGTCGACGCGACCTCGGCGGTCAGCTTTGCAAGATCCACCGCCTCGAAGCTGGCCTGCGCCCGTCCCGATTCGAGGCGCGAGAAATCGAGCAGCGAGTTTACCAGCTTGAGCAGCCGGACGCCGTTGCGATGCGCGACCGACACCAGCGCCCTGTTTTCCGGGAGCACGGAACCTTCCGGCTTCGTCAACACCTCCTCGAGCGGGCTGAGCATCAGCGTCAGCGGCGTGCGGAACTCATGGCTCACGTTGGAGAAGAACGCCGTCTTGGCCCGATCGATCTCCGCCAGCGCTTCGGCGCGCCGGCGTTCCTGCTCGTAGGCTTCGGCGTTCGCGATGGCGGCGGCGATCTGCCCGGCGATCAAGTTCATGAATCCGGAATAGTTGTCGTCGAACAGCCGGAACGCATTGAGACCGGCGATCAGGAAGCCGGCGCGGCCGGTTTCGCCGCTCGCCGTGATGGGCAGCACGACCGCGCTGTTCGGCGCCTGCTGCCAGGCTCCGGTCGGAAAGTCGGCCTGGAACACCGGCTCCAGCGGAGAAACGACGCGTGGCTTGTGGTCGGCATTCACCTCCGCCAGCGGCCAGACCCCCGGCTCGTCGAGCGACCACGTCTGCACGACCGCGGGATGATCGCGATCGATGCCGGTCGCGCTGGCGAGGACCGCGGCGCGGCCGTCCGGCTCGAGGATATAGATCATCGCGAACGGCAGATCGCGCGGATTGGTGGCGAGCGCCCGCGCGCTTCGCTCGCAGGCCTGCTGCCAGGTGCGCGCTTCGGCGGTCGTGGCGGCGAGCTCGCGCAACAGCGCCAGCTGCCGCTCGCCGATCACGCGCTGGGTATCGTCGGTGTTGGCGCAGAAGATGCCGCCGACCGTGCCATCGTCGGCCGGGATCGGGCTGTAGGAGAACGTGTAGTAGGTCTCCTCCGGATACCCGTGGCGCTCCATGATGAGGAGCTGGGCCTCGACGTAGGTGCCCTCGTCCCCGCCCATGGCTTGCGCGAGCATCGGACCGATGTCCTGCCAAATCTCACGCCAGACGACGGAGGTCGGCTTGCCCAGCGCCCAGGGATGCTTGCCGCCGATGATCGACTTGTATGGATCGTTGTACAGATAGATCAGCTCCGGGCCCCAGCCGATCCAAATCGGCTGGCGGGACGTCAGCATCAGGCCGACGGCGGTCTTGAGGCTTTTGGGCCAAGTTTCCGGCGCCCCGATGGGGGTGCCGGCCCAGTCGAATGCCCGCATCAGCTGCGCGAGCTCGCTGTGGCCGAACAACGGCCGCTCGGATTCGCCAGCTCGGCTGACCGAGAGATCGGCAGCGCACGAAACTGGCCGCTTGCTCATGTCCAACGCCTCCGGGCCCCCCGCGCCGCCTGTTCTCCGGTGCGCGTGGCAAAACGTGGTCAAACGCCTGACCGGCCAAAATGTTCCGCGGCGGGGGGCGGCCGGCCAAAGTCCGGCTCTGAGCGCGGGGCCACCGATCCCGGGCGGAGCCCGGGGAAGAGCGGGACGATCGTCGGCGAGCGGGAGGATCGGCGAGGCAAGTGTCTACAAGGCGAAGCGTCCAAGACTGCAAACGCGACCGCGGCGGGCCGCGATCAGCCCGGGCCGCCCGTCAGCGCGCGCACCGAGGCCAACAGGTCGCGCACTTGGCGCTCCGGGATATTGCGGGTGATGAAGACCAGCCGGCTCGAGCGGTCCCGGTCCGGCCACGCCGCGAGCTCGACCGGGGGGTGGGCGAGGTGCTGGACGACGTGCACCACCACCGGGCCGCGGCAGCCGGCGACGTTGAGAAAGCCCTTGACGCGAAGAAGGTCGGGACCGCGCAGCGCAATCAAGGTCTCCATGCTGCGTGAGAACGCATCCCAAGGAAGCGGCGCGTCGTCGGTGAAGACGAAGCTCAGGATGCCGTCGCTGTGCTCGGCTTCGGCGACGAAGCCGGCACGATCGCGCGGCTTCGCGCCGGCGCCTGCTTCGCTTGCGTCCGCTTCGAGCAGGCAGCGCGGGTCGAGCTCGCCCTCGACCGCGGTGTGAAGGGTCGCGCGCGGATTGAGCGCGCGCAGGCGCTTGGTCAGCCGCTCGACCGCGCGGCGCGCGGCGAGGTCGGTCTTCGACACCACCAGGCGGTCGGCGAGGATGACCTGCTTGCGCGCCTCCGCCGACCAGTCGAGCGTGTCGAGGCCGCTCGCGGCGTCGACCACGGCGACCACCACCTCAACGTGGAATTCGCCCCCCAATGCGCGGTCGGTGGCGAAGGTCTGCAGGATCGGTCCGGGATCGGCGAGGCCGCTGGTTTCGATCAGGATGCGCGCGAATTGCGGCACGGTTCCCTGCGCGCGCTCGGCGACAAGGTTGCGCAGCGCGACCTGCAGGTCGGAGCGGGTGTTGCAGCACAGGCAGCCGTTGCCAAGGAGCGTGACCTCGTCGCTCGAGGCGCGCAGGAGCGCGTCGTCGATGCCCACGCTGCCGAACTCGTTGACGACGACCGCGGTGCCGGCGCCCTCCGGCGTCGAAAGGAAGCGGCGCACCAGCGTGGTCTTGCCGGCGCCCAGAAAGCCGGTGACGACGGTCACCGGCAGGCGCGCGCCGCGCGCGCGCTTGAGCCTGCGCCCGAACCGGCCGGCCTCGCGGGAGGGAAACAGATCGAGCATGGGCCTAGCTGCGCGTGTCCCGGATGCGGTGCAGCGCGAAGCGAACGCAGAGTAGGTCACGCAGTTCGCGCAACATTAAGCGGAGCGGTGCACCGCTGATCCGGGACCGTTCCAAACTCGAATGCGTGACGGTCCCGGGTCTGCAGCGCACCACTTCGCTGTAGCCCGCGAAGTCGGGCGTAAACGCCCTTGTGGCTCCGTGCTTGCGCTGCGCCCGGGACACGGTCATCTAAATCAAAAATCCATCTCCAGGATGTAGAGGCCGCCGACATGGCGGTCGACGGTGTAGACGATCTCGCGCTCGTCGACGAACACGTCGTTGAGCTGGATGGTGCCGGTGGGCGCCATCGGCGGCGCCGGCGGCACGAACACGCCGACCTGCTGCGGCTGGTACGGGTTGGAGATGTCGTAGGCGCGAAGCCCCCCGTTGAAGAAGGTGCCGAGCACGATCTGGTCGGAGTGCCAGCACGTCGGCAGCGGGACGTTCTCGTGGATGTTGTGGGCGCCGAAGCGGCCGCGCGCGGCGAAGGCCTGGTGGTCGGGCAGCGGGCAGGTGGAGATCGGCACCAGGTTGGTCTCCTCGCGTGCGTCGAGCACCCAGATCAGCTTGGGCCAGTCCTTGGCGTTGTTCTCGGTCGATTCGTCGGTCACCAGCATGAGCCCGCGCTCGAACAGCGGCACCACGGTGTGCATGAACCCGGTATAGGGCGGCGAATTGGTCCACTGCGAAATGCGCTTGGGGTTGGCTTTGTCCGAAATGTCGAGGATGAACATCCCGCCGTCGATATAGGCGAGATAGCAACGGTCGCCGCGCTGGGGGTAGACGTTGCAATTGTGGGCGCGGTGGCCCTTGTCCAGGGGATGCCGCGGCGGCGGCATGACGTTGTCGCCCTGCTTGGTGCCGGGCATCCACCAGCGCCCGATCTCGACCGGCTTCGACGGATTGCGCACGTCGATGCAGCGATAGAACTGGTCGTCGTTGGGATGCGTCGGCTTGAAGTCGGGCGCGCCCGAGGCGGTATGGACGTATTCGCCGTCGCAGAACCAGAGCTGGTGCACCCCGCGCGAGGTCTCGCCCGAGCAGTCGAAGAACGAGATCGATTTCGGCTTCTCCGGCACCGAGATGTCGAACAGCTCCATCCCCGCGGGCTGCAGCCCTTTCTTCTGGGTCTGGTAGGCCACCGCCATCAGGTTGCCGCACGTCTCGAGCGAGTTCGAGCGCATGTGCGCCTGCGGCAGGTCGGTCTGCACCACCACCTTGGGCTTGCGCGGATCGGACACGTCGACTGCGGTGAAATTCTTCGGCGCGCTTTCGTGCGCCAGCCACAGGATGCGCCGGCCGTCGGGCGCGATCTGGATCGACATGCCTTCGCCCATGCCGCCGAAGCCGTCGAGCAGGTGATGGCTGAGCAGCTTGAAATTCCAGGTGATGGGGCCGCCGTTGCTCTGCGGCGCGGTCTTGGCCGCAACCGGCTTGCCCGCCGCCTTCGGCGCAGACCTCTTCGCGGTCTTCTCGACGGCGGTCTTGGTGGGAGCTGCCTTCTTCGCCGGCTTCGTCACGGCGGCTTTCTTGGCAGCCTTCTTTGCGACCTTCTTTCTAGCGACTTTCATTCCGTTCTCTCCATGCCCTGAAATCGGGCGCAGCTTTAGCGCGTTTCAGCGCGCAGGGCGAGATGCGAGACATGAAAAGAGCGGCGTGACGGCCGGCATGCAAAGGTGATTCGCCTGTGCGCGGAGCGGACCCGCGCGTTGCACGGCTAGCTGTCCGAGGAAGTGTCATCGCGTGCGGCGGACTCGGTCTGCTCCCTCCCCCGCTTGCGGGGGAGGGGTGGGGAGGGGGTGCGCTTGCTCGATTCGCGCCACGAGGATTTAGGCGCGAACTCGCACAAATCTTTTTGCCTGCCCCCACCCTGTCCCTCCTCCGCAAGCGGGGGAGGGGACGCAAGAGCCGCGCCGCCGTGCCTGGTAAGCGATTGGCGGATTACGCTGACGCTCATCCGCCCTACGCACGCTGACGCTCATCCGCCCTACGCGCTGCCATTATCCGCTCGCCTTCGCCCACAGATCGGGGCGCAGCGCCTTCTTCCAGTCCGGCACCACGGAGATCTTCTTCTCGCGCAGCAGCACCTCGGCGTCGCGCTGCAGGCCCGGCACCAGGTCGGACGGGAAGCCGGGAGCGACCTCGACGCGCGCCAGCGCCTTGGCGAAGGTGTCCCGCGACATGGTGTAGCCCTTGGAGGTGAAGAAGGCGTAGATCACGTCGGCGACCTTGCCGGGATTGTTTTTGAAATCGCCCGCCGCCTCCTTCCAGGCCTTGAGATAGGCGACGACGGTGTCGGGGTTCTTGTCGACGAAATCGGGGGTGGCCGCCATGAACACCGGCATCCGATCGACGCCGGAGAAGTCCATGATGGAGGTGCCGATGCCCTCGGCGACCGCGATGGCGTTGTAGGGCTCGACATTGACCATGGCGTCGACCGTCTTGGCCGCCATGGCGGCGACCATGTTGTTGACGTCCATCCGCACCTCCTGGAAGTCACCCTTCTTGAGGCCGGCCTTGGCCGCGACGACGTCCACGAAAATGTTGCCGACTGAGGAGCCGGTCTGGTTGGCGACCTTGAGCCCCTTGAGCTGCTCGACCCTGCTGATGTTGAGGTCCTTGCGCGTCACGATCTGCGCGGTCTTGCCGACGTATTCGATCTGCGCGATGGCGACGAGCCCGCCCTTGTCGTGGCCGATGATGAAGGACGGCCCGGCATAGGTGCCGAGGTCGACCTGGCGCGCCACCATCTGCTGCATGGTGAGATTGCCGGAGGGCACGGCGAACTCCTCGAACTTGATGCCGTGCTTCTCGAGCAGGCCGGACTTGAGCAGATAATAGGTCGGCATCCCCCAGATGTTGGTCTGATAGCCCTGGCGCACGGTCGCCAGCGCGAACGCCGGCCGTGCCGCTCCGAGACCCACCGCCAGAACGCCGGCGCTGGCCGCGAGATACTGCCGTCGTGTGACTCCGCGCGTGTTCTTCATCGCACCGTCCTCCCTGAGGCTGTCCGATCGAGGTTGTCGCTCGTCTCGATCGGTTGAATCATTGCTCCTGCTGCATGCCGAATTCGCGGATGCTGGCCGAAACGTCGTCGGAAGTCTGCGCGATCACTTGCCGCAGCTCTGCCGGCGTCGACGCCACCGCGATGGAACCGGCCTTCTCGATCATCGCGCGGTATTCGGGAGTGCCGACGATGGTCGCGATCTGGCGCTGCAGCAGGTCGACGACCGGCTGCGGCGTGCCGGCCCCGGCGCAGATGCCGAGCCAGCCGAAGCGCACGAAGTCGACACCCTTCTCCCGCAGCGTCGGAATCTCGTCGAGATTGTTCAGCCGCGCGGGCGCCGACACCGCCAGGATCTTGAGTTGCTTGGCCTGGTACTGCGGGACGATCGCCAAGGTCGGCGAGACGTAGAAGTGAACGCGGCCGGCGACGAGCTCCTGCACCACCTGCGGCCCGCCGCGGAACGGAATCCGGTTCATGCTGATGCCGGTGAGCTTCTCCAGCTGCCGCGCCAAGATCTCCTGCGCCGAGCCGGCGCCGATGGTGGCATAGGTCACCTCGCCGGGATGCGCCTTGGCGTAGTGCACGAAGGCGTCGAAGTCCGCGGCCGGAATCGCGTTCGCGAGCGCGAGGCCGTAATAGTATTTGGCGATGAGCGAGATCGGCGCGAGATCGCTGAGCTTGAACTGCGCATTCTTGTAGACCGCGGTGTTGATCGCTTCGAAATGGGTGCAGAGCAGCAGGGTGTAGCCGTCGCGCGGCTGCGCCAGCACGTCCCGGGCCGCGATCATCCCGGCGGCGGCCGGCTTGTTCTCCACCACCACGCGCTGGCCGAGCGCTTCGCCGAGCTTGTCGGCGACGAAGCGTGCCGGAATATCGGTCGGCCCGCCGGCGCCGAAACCGACCACCAGCCGCACCGGGCGCGTCGGATAAGGTTCCTGGGCGTGCGCCGCGCCGACGAGCGCGAGCAGTGCAAGCGCGCAGAGTTTGGCTGTCATGTGGGGCATCGCGCGAACCCTTCAAAATTCCCGAGTTGATCCGCCAGACCTGCGACGGGCTCGGTGCGCTCCCTCTCCCCATTTGGGGAGAGGGTTGGGGTGAGGGGGTTACCGGGCCATCGAGAGACCTTAACCCCTCACCCCCCCCTCCCTATGGGAGAGGGAGCAGACCGAATCCGTTGCTCCGGCACGGCCATTGTCATGATCGTGCGTTCGCCGCCGCGTCCTGGCCGAGATGGCGCAGCAGCGATTTCTGATAGTCCAAAAATTCGACGCTGAGCGGATCGCGCGGCCGGGGGAGGCGAATGGGCACCTCGACCTTCACCATTCCGGGATGCGGCGTCATGACCACGACCCGATCCGCGAGGTACACCGCCTCGGCCACGTTGTGGGTCACGTAGACCACGGTCTTGCGCGTCTCCTGCCAGACGTCGGCCAACAGCCGCTGCATGTCGTCGCGGGTGAGCGCGTCGAGCGCTGCGAACGGCTCGTCCATCAGCAGCACGGAGGGATTGTACGCAAGCGCCCGGGCAATGGCGACCCGCTGTTGCATCCCGCCGGACAGATGGTGCGGGTACGACTGCACGAATTTCTCGAGCTTCACGAGTTTGAGCTGCTCGAGCGCGATTTCCTCGCGTTCGGTCTTGCCGACCCCCTTCATCTCCAAGCCGAAGGTCACGTTGCCGAGCGCCGTGCGCCACGGAAACAGCTGGGCGAAGTCCTGAAACACCACGCCGCGGTCGAGGCCGTGCCCGCTGACCGCCTTGCCGCCGATGCGGATCTCGCCCGCGGTGGGGACGAGAAAACCCGCGATGATGTTGAGCAGGGTCGACTTGCCGCAGCCCGAGGGGCCGACGATGCAGAGGAATTCCGAGGCCTCGATGGCGAAGCTGACGTTCTCGACGCCCGGGACTTGGCCGGAGGGCGTGTCATAGGTGAGCGAGACGTTGGACACTTCGATGTGAGGCATCGCAGTTCTCATAGATGGTATGCCCGTTTGTGGCTAGAACGTCGATCGGGGTCGGTTTCGCCCGGCGCAAATTCCGTGTAGACAGGCGCGAAGCAGGGCGGACAATTCGCCGCAAGGGCCAGGAGCATTACAATGGGACCCCAGGCAGCACCGAAACCGCTGAGCTTGTCGGAGCAGGCGGACGAGCTCGAAGAGCAGATGATGCAGGAGCTCAACGACAAGATCGCCACCAAATCGGTGCTGTTCAATCTCGCCGACGGCGAGACCGGGATGGTCGGCGGGGCGGCGCTGCTGGCGCAGAACCCGGGGAAGCGCTTTCTCATGGGCGCCGATCCGCGGCTGCCGAAGATGCCGGACAAGCCCACGCTCACCGACTTCTTCAAGCTGCGCTTCGCCTCGATGAACCACCTGTTGCAGAGCGCCACCCACGCGCTCAAGGCCGGGCTCGACGAGAAGGTGGTGCTGGCGTGCCTCCTGCACGACATCGGCGTGGTCGGTTTCATCCGCTGCGACCACGGTTATTGGGGCGCGCAGCTGATCGAGCCCTATGTCGACGAGGAGGTGAGCTGGGCGGTGCGCGTGCATCAGGCGCTGCGCTTCTTCCCCGACGAGTTGGTCGGCTACGCCTATCCCGACATGTACGTGAAATATTTCGGCGCTGACTATAAGCCCGAGCCCTATATCGAAGCGGAATACCAGCGCGCCCGGAACCACAAATACTACATGACCGCGCGCCTCATCTGCGTGAACGACATCTACTCGTTCGATCCCGATGCCAAGGTCGATCTCGACGATTTCGTCGACATCATCGGGCGCAATTTCAGGCAGCCGAAAGAGGGGCTCGGCTTCGACAACACGCCGTCGTCGCACATGTGGCGCACTTTGATGTGGCCGACGCGGTTTTTGTGATTCCCGACGCCTGCTGTCGTCCCCGCGAACGCGGGGACCCATAACCACCGGCCGCTGGAATATGGGTCCCGACGCATGTCGGCTGCAGCCGACATGCGCACTCAAGGCGCCGATCTCGGCTAGACCGAGATCGGATGCGAGGACGACGGTCAACGCCGGCTGTCGTGCCTTTGCCCCCTACGCGGGCTAGCGCATGTTCCGGAAAAGTGGGAACCGGTTTTCCGAACAGAACATGCGCAAAATCGAAGAATCTAGAGCGCATCACGATTTCGACCCAATCGGGATGCGCTCTAAGGCGCACAACCGAATAGCGCCCGGCGCACGCTGGCGTGTCCCGGCCAAGCGAGCGCCCCGCCGTTCCAATCGTGCACGATGCTGCGCGCGAGCGCGAGCCGGGACCCAGTGCGACACCAACGCCGCCAGCCGCGGGAGCGGTTCGCCGCATTGCTCCTGGGCCCCGGGTCTCGCTCCGCTCGCCCGGGACACCTGAGTTCTACGCGTGCGGCGCTATCACTCCGTCCCCGCCAATCCGGCCTGCTGCACGACCTTGCCCCAGCGCGCGATCTCCGACGCGATGAATCGCTGCAGTTCCTCGGGCGAGGAGGCACCGCCCGGAATCATGCCGAGCGTGATGATCTGCTGGCGAACGTCGGGCAATGCCAGCACGCCGTTGAGCGCGGTTTGCAGCTTGCTCACGATCTCCTTGGGCGTGCCGGCCGGCACGGAGAATACGCCCCACCCGGCGGCGTCGAAGCCGGGCACGCCGGCTTCGGCGATCGGCGGGATTTCCGGCGCCGACGGAAGGCGCACCGCGGTGGAAACGCCCAGCGCGCGCACCTTTCCTTCCCTGATCTGCGGCAGCGCCGGCACGGTGTCGGAGAACAGGAGCGGCACGTGGCCGGCGATCACGTCGGTCAGCGCCGGCGCGCTGCCCTTGTAGGGAACGTGCGTCATCTCGATGCCGGTCATGCTCTTGAGCAACTCGCCGTAGAGGTGGTGCGGCGAGCCCGGCCCGCCCGATGCGAACGAAAGCTTGCCGGGATTGTCCTTGGCGTAGGCCACGAGCTCCGCGACCGAATGCACCGGCAGGGACGGATTGACCACGAGGATGAAGGGAATCTTGCCGCCGAGCGCGAGCGGGATCAAATCCTTGACCGGATCGTAGGGCAGCTTCTTGTACATCGTGGCGCTGATGGCGAGCGAGCCGCTGCCGGCCATCACCATGGTGTAGCCGTCGGGCGCCGCCTTGGCGCCGGCGGCGGTGCCGATGACCGAGCCCGCCCCCGGCCTGTTCTCGACCACCACCGACTTGCCCAGCCGCTCCGACAGCGGCTGCGCGACTGCGCGGCAGATCGCGTCCACCGCGCCGCCCGCCGGCCACGGCGCGATCAAAGTGATCTGGCGCGTGGGATAATCCTGCGCGCGGGCGATCGGCATGGCCTGCAGGCCGGCCGCAAAGCCGGCGAGCAGCAGCATGGAAAACCGCGTCATCGTTTCCTCCCTTGGCCGATCCTCGTTTCTGCTGTCGTCCCCGCGAAAGCGGAGACCCATGTTCCAGAGGCCGGTGGTTATGGGTCCCCGCTTTCGCGGGGACGACAATCTATCCCTTCGCCATCCGCACCATGCCCCAGCGCACGACGGTGGCGCGCTCGATCGAGCCGAAGACGACCCGCTCGAACACGAAGCCGATCAAGCCGATGACGGCGAGCGAAGCGAGCATGACGTCGGCGTTGAGGAATTCCTTGGCGTCGAAGATGATCCACCCCAGGCCCCAGTCGGAGGCCGCGAGCATCTCGGCGCCGACCACCGCGATCCAGGCGCGCAGGAAGGCCTGCCGCAGTCCGGTGATGATGAACGGCGATGCGCCGGGAATGATCACCTTCCAGAACAGGGCGCGCTCGTCGGCGCCCATGGCCCCCGCGGCACGCAGCCAGAGCGGGTTGACGGCGCGCACGCCCGCCCAGGCATTGAGCAGCAGCGGAAAGAGCGACGCATAGAACACGATCAGGATCGCCACCGTGTTGCCGAGCCCGAACCAGAGAATGAACACCGGCACCCATGCGAGCGACGGGATCGGCATCAGCGCGCTGGCGAGCGGAAGAACGAAGTTCTCGACCGGGCGAAAGCGGCCCATCAGAATCCCGAGCGGCAGTCCGACCGCCACGGCGAGCGCAAGCCCGAACAGCACCCGGTACATGGTGTAGCCGGCGTGCTCCAGCATCGTGCCGTCGAGGAGGAGCGTCCAGAGCGTGCTCGCGACCCTCGCCAGCGTCGGCAGCAGCGCGGCCGGAAACAGGCCGCTGCGCGCGACTGCCTCGTAGACGGCGGCCACCAGCAGCAGGGTGATGCCGGCGCGGTAGGCCGATCGCGCGCGCTCCATCGTCGCTGCGGTGGCGGCGGTCACGACATCATCCCCCAGCGAACGACCGTGTACTGTTCGAGCCGCTGGAACACGAGCTTTTCCAGCGCGAGCCCGATGACGCCGATCACGACGACGCCGGCGAGCATCACGTCGGTATTGAGGAACTCGCGCGCGCCGAAGATCATCCAGCCGAGTCCCCAGGGGACCGCCGCCAGCATCTCCACCCCCACCAGGATGCGCCAGGCCTGGGCCAGGCCCAGCCGCAGGCCGGTGAGGATATAGGGCAGCGCCCCCGGCAGGATCACGTGGTGGAACAAGCGGCGGCTGTCAGCGCCCATGGCCTGCGCGGAGCGGACCCAGATTTCCTTCACCGCCTTCACTCCGGTCCAGGTATTGAACACGATGGGGAAGGCGGAGACGAAGCCGACCAGCAGCACGGTCGACATGTTGCCGAGCCCGAACCACAGCAGGAACAGCGGCGCGTAGGCGATGCCCGGGATCGGCGCGCCGATGCTGATGAGTGGCAGAAATACGTCTTCCGCCCGGCGCGAGCGTCCCATGGCGAGGCCGATCGCCACCCCCGCGAGCGCGGCGAGTGCGAACCCGGCGGTGAGGCGAACGAGCGTGTCGAGCACGTGATGGGGCAGGATGCCCGCGACGGTGAGCCGGACAAAGGCGGCGGCCACCTCTTCCAGCGGCGGAAACAGCTTGCGCGGAAAGATGCCGAGGTGGGCGGTGAATTCCCAAAGGAGGCCGACGACGAGAAACGGAAACGCGTTGCGCGCGACGATCCACAGCCGGCTCTCGCCCGCCGGCGCCGACGGCCCGGCAGCGAGGACGGTCGGGGACGCGGTCGGCGCAAGCTCGGACATGGCCATCACGATAATGCGGCCGCACCCCCCCGGACAAGCAGGGGTTGTCATCAAACTCGGCGCATCCCCGGCGAATGCTTCCCGTATCCCGAGGACCGCTCTCGTGTCCCGGACGGACGAGCGAGCGCCCGTGTGGCTCGTATTGACATTGCGCTCTCGCGTGCGAGCGGGAGCCGGGACCCAGGAGCCACGCGATGCGTGTTCGCCTCAATCAATATTGCGATTCGCGATTCTTGCGCTGGGTCAGCGCAAGTCGGATTTACCCGACTTGCGCGCATTTAAATGCCGATCTCCGGGCAAGCCCGAGATCGGTGTCTCGTTCCGCTCGGCGAAGACGCCTCGTTCCACTCACCTGGGACACGACGAGATACTTCCTGTCGCGCCCACACGCTTACCGACGGCGCGCATGCGTGCCGCGCGCCGGCGACGATGGATTCGCGCCGGCGGGGCTGTTACCACCGCCGCTACCCGCATGAACGGCCTGACCATCTTCACCATCTTCCGACGCATGCCGAAAAGGCTCGCCGTCGCGCTCGCGATGGCGGGAACGCTGGCCGCCGGCGTCGCCGGCGGTTTCGCCGCGCGCTCCGCCCATCTCCCACTGCCGTGGCTCCTGGGTGCGTTCTTCACCATCATGGCGCTGTCGCTCGCGGGCGCGCCGGTCCGGCTCATTCCCTGGGGCCGGCCGGCAGGGACGGTCGTGGTCGGCGCCTCCACCGGCCTGCAGTTCACCGCGACCGTGGTGGCGAAGCTCCTCACGCTGCTGCCGTTGATCATCGCCGCCGCCTTTCTCTCGACCATCGTCGGCGCCGTCGGCGGGCTTCTCTACATGCGGCTCACCGGCGTCGATCGCACCACGGCGTTTTTCGCCACCGTTCCAGGCGGCGTGGTCGAGACCACCACCCTCGCGCCGCAATACGGCGGCCAGCTCGAACCCATCATGATGGCGCAGACGACGCGGGTAGCGCTGATCGTGGTCCTGGCGCCGTTCCTGGTGGTTTGGTTTGCCGGCAGCGGCGCCCGCAATGTTTTTTTCGCGACCGCGGTCGTACCCTGGCTGCCCGTGCTGACGCTTCTCGCCGTGTCGGCGGTCGCCGCGACGCTGCTCTCGCGCACGCGTTCCCCCAATGCCTGGCTGATGGCGCCGCTCTTCATCGCCGCGGCGGCGAGCCATCTCGGCTTCATCGAGGGCCGCATGCCCGATCTCCTCCTGATCGCGGCCCAGGTCGTCATCGGCAGCGCGCTGGGCGCGCAATTCCGGCCGGAGTTTCTGACCCGGCTGTTCGGGCTGCTATGGGCGTCGTGCCTGATCGTGCTGTTCGCGGCCGGATCCATGGCCGTGTTCGCCGCGGCGATCGCCTGGCTCGCCGGCTATCCGGTGCCGACCATGGTGCTGGCCATGGCGCCCGCGGGGATCGCCGAGATGCTGCTCACCGGCAAAGTGCTCGGGCTCGATTCGACCATGATCGCTGGATTTCAGCTCATGCGCATCATCATCGTGCTGATCTGGTGCCGCACCGCGCTCGTCCTGTTCCGACGGGTCGCGGAGTGGACATTCGGCAAGGCGGACGATGCATAGCAACGGGCTCGCGCCTGGAGTTCGGCGACCCGTGTCGCAGCACGCAGTGATGCGCTGCAGATCCGGGACCTTTGCGGACACCGCCTATGGAACGGTCCCGGCTCAGCGGTGCACCGTTCCGCGCACGTTCGTGCGCAGGCTGCGGAGAGTTCTCTGCGATGCGCTCCACGCTGCACCGCGTCCGGGACACACGGAAATACGTTTGCGCGACACGACTGGCCGTGACGACAAGCGCTTTGCTTGTGTGCTAGGAGACCCGCCGAATTCGACCCATGCGGATGAAGGAGAGTTGCAATGGCACAGAACAAGCAGAAGATCGGGTGGATCGGCATGGGCCGCATGGGCTATCCCATGGCCGAGCGCCTCATCAAGGCCGGCTACGACGTCTCCATCTGGAACCGCACCCGCTCCAAGGCCGAGCCGCTGGCGAAGATCGGCGGCAAGGTGGTCGACAAGCTGTTCGACCTCAAGGACGTGGACGTTCTGTTCTCGATCGTCTCGACCGGAAAGGATCTCGACCAGGTCTATTTCGGCAAGAACAGCGTCACCGGCCACGGCGGCAAGCTGCCGAAGATCTTCGTCGATTGCTCGACCGTCGCGGTGGAGGAGTTGGCTTCGATCCGCGAGCGTCTGCGACAGCTCGGCAGCGAGTTCGTCGCCGCGCCGGTGAGCGGCAATGCCAAGGTGATCAAGGCGGGCAAGCTCTCGACGGTCATCTCCGGCAGCGAGGCCGCCTGCGAGGCGGTGACACCGATGCTGGAGGTGATCGCGCCGCAGGGCGTCTCCTATGTGGGCGAGGGTGAGCTCGCGCGCATCTGCAAGATCGCCCACAACGTGATGCTCGGCGTCGTGATCGAGAACCTGATCGAGATCACCTTGCTCGCCAACAAGATGGGTGTCCCCCGCCACGCGTTCCTCGCGTTCATGAACAACGGCGTCATGGGCTCGATGTTCACCCGCTACAAGTCGCCGGCGCTGGTCAATCTCGACTGGACCACGACCTTCACGCCGGAGCTGCTGCGCAAGGACCTCGATCTCGGGCTCGCGCTCGGCCGCGAATGGGACGTGCCGATGCCGGTGACGGCGGCGACGCGCGAAGTGCTGCAAAGCCATTTCGGCGCCGCGACGCTCAAGTCCAATCCGGAGGAATACCTGCAGAAGGATTTCGCGGCGCTGATGGAGACCATGGCGCTTGCGTCCGGGATGAAGCTCGAAAGCGAGAATAAGAACGTGCCGACGGGATTGGAGCGCTGATTCGAGCCGCCGCGAGCCGCTGCCTGCCGCGGGTCGATTTTGGACGGAAGGTTCTACGACGCCCAGAAGATGCGGTCGTCCGCGGTCCAGCCGAACAGACAATGGCCGACGTGGGTGGCGACGGTCGCGCGATAGCGCACCATCTCGCCCCCTTGCACCGGGTACGACTCGATCGGCTCCAGGCGGTCGAACTGCACCCCGCGCGGCAGGGCCGGCAGCACGCCCCTGCCGGCGGCGCGAAGCAGCATCTGCATCTCCGGCGCGAACCAGTCCGGCTCGAGCGGCGCGTCGCCGCGCTCGAGCACCGCGCGCACGCGCGCGATGCGCGGATCGCGACCCTCGCCCGCCGGCGGCAGGCCGAGGAAGGTCGAGCCGGGCGCGTAGGCCTCCGCGGCGGTGAGCGCCATAAGGAGCAACGGCGGATGCGGCGTCGTATTCGCCATGACCGCCACCCACAGCCCCGGCCCGGCGAGATGCATGAGGAACGCGCCGAAGCCAGGGACTTGGCCGGCGTGTCGTTGCATCGGGTGCCCGGCCGTGCGTTCCACGAACCAGCCGAAGCCGTAGGGCACCTGGCGGCCGGTGGTCAGCAGCGCCCCCCTTGCCGCCTCCGCCATCAGCGCCGGGCTTACCAGCCGGTTGCCGGACAGGGCGAATGCCCAGGGTGCGAGGTCGCGGGCGGAGAACAGCACGCCGCCGTCTGCCGCCGCTGACACCGAGCGCTCGAGTTGAACGGCGTGCACGAAGCGGCCGTCGCGATATTCGTAGGGCTCCGCCCGGTCCGCGATCACGTCCCGGGCGCTGTCCACGCGCGCGCCCGGCAGCGCGGCGGGGGCGAACAGCCGATCGCGCAGGTAGTCGGCGTAGGGCTGGCCGCTCACGGCTTCGATCAACCAGCCGAGCACCAGGTAGTTGGTGTTGCTGTAGACCCAGGCCGCGCCCGGATCGAACAGCAGCGGCAGTCCGCCGATGGCGTCGAGGATGAGCTCGCGACCCTGCGGCCGGTCCCAGTCCTTGATGACCGTGCCATAGTCGGGCAGGCCGCTGGTGTGGGTCAGCAGGCAGCGGACCGGGATCGCCGCCCAGGATGCCGGCAAGCCCTCGACATATGTGCCCAACGATGCATCGAGGGCGACGGAGCCGGCGTCGACGAGTTGCATGACCGCGAGCGCCGTGATGTGCTTGCCCACCGAGCCGATGTGGAACAGCGTGCGTTCCGTGACCGGCACCCGAAACGGCAGCGACGCGTATCCCACGCCCCAGAAGCCGATCGCCTCGCCGTCGCGCACCACGGTAACAGCAACGCCGGCGACGCGATCCATATGGGCCAACGCTCCCGACGCGGCGGCGAGGGAGGCGGGCACCGGCGGGATGGTTTCATCATTCGTCATCGCGCGTACCGGTTTGAGCCCCGTCCGGCTGGGCAGCATCGTCGCTCATATCTCCGCCGGGATCAGCGGCCGGCCAAATCCGATTGCACGATCTCTTGCGTCAGCGCGCGGAACCGGCCGGGTGCGAGCGCGCCGATATCCGCGCCGCGGCGGGAGCGAAAGGCGCGCCAGCCGAGGCGCAGGCGAAGCTCGTTCTGGCGCGCAATATCGAGGCCGGCGGGATCGGCGCGGCCCGGTGTTTGTCTGGCGCGCGGCAATGGCCCGCGCGCCGTTTCGAAGGCGCCCATCATGGCCACCAGGACTTCGTCGGACCGCGGGCGGCCCAGGAGCTCGAGCCCGACCGGCAGACCGCGCGCGTCAAGCCCGATCGCGCCTCGGCCTGCGCAACGGCGTTCGAATTGAGCGTGAGGAAGGCGTTGAGCGGCGGGCCTGCGCTGGTGTCGAGATCGCGGCGGGCGATATCGGCCAGAACGGCGCGGATCGAGTTGTCCGGCCAGGGCGCGCGCTCCTGTGCGCGCAGCGGCCCGGCCACGGCCAAGGCGGCGACCAGAGCCGCCGCCGACGCGGCTTCCCGAATGAAGGCGCGGCGCCCGCGCGAGCGCGGCTTCGGCGTCTGACGGTTGCGCTTTATGTGCCCGTTGAGCATGTCATCCCGGTTGAGCATCTAATGGCGACGCAGCCAAGGCTACCAAATCGCCATTGCCGAGTTTTGGAATTCCAATAACAATCGGCAACAGCAACCAGCCAATCAGCGAGGTCGGGCGTGCTGAGTCCGGAAAAGAATTGGCTTCTCACCCAGGTCGGCCCGGGGACACCCATGGGAGAGCTTCTGCGCCGCTATTGGATGCCGATCGGCGGCGCGAGCGAGTTCGACAGGAATGCGATCAAGCCCGTTCGCCTCATGGGCGAGGATCTCGTGCTCTACAAGGATCTGAGCGGGCGGTTCGGGCTGCTGGATCGGCATTGTCCCCATCGGCGCGCGGATCTCTCCTACGGCTTCGTCGAGGACACCGGCATTCGCTGCAACTATCACGGCTGGCTGATGGACGAAACCGGCCGCTGCCTCGAGCAGCCCTATGACGACACCGTCAACCCGCGCTCGCGCGCCAAGGAGCGCTGCTCGGCCAAGGCCTATCCGGTCAAGGAATGCGCCGGGCTGCTCTGGGCCTATATGGGGCCGCAGCCTGCGCCCGAGCTGCCGGTATGGGAGCCGTTCACCTGGGAGAACGGCTTTCGTGAAATCGTGCTCTCCGACGTCCCCTGCAATTGGTTCCAATGCCAGGAGAACTCGTGCGACCCCGTCCACTTCGAGTGGATGCACGACAATTGGACCCTCCGGCTGAACGGCAAGGCCGGCCCCTATGCCAGCAAGCATCTCAAGCTCAAGTTCGAGGAATTCGACTACGGCTTCATCTACAAGCGCGTGCGCGAGGATTCCGACGAGCGCAATCCGTATTGGACCGTGGGCCGCGTGGCGCTGTGGCCGAACGGCTTCTATCTCGGCAACCACTTCGAGTGGCGCGTGCCGGTCGACGACGAAAACACGCTCAGCGTGGCCTGGTTCTTCATGCGCGTCCCCAAGGGGCGCGAGCCCTACGTGCAGGCCAGCGTTCCAACCTGGGCAAGCCCGATCCGGGACGAGAACGGGCGCTGGATTACAAGCCACGTCATCAACCAGGACATCCTCGCCTGGGTCGGACAGGGCCGGATCGCCGACCGCACCAAGGAAAACATCGGCGCCAGCGATCTCGGCATCGCCATGATCCGCAAGCGAATGTTCGACGATCTCGACGCCATCGCCCAGGGCCGCGAGCCGAAGGCGATCATCCGCAGCTCCAACGTCGCGAGATGCGTCGAGCTGCCATATTTTCAGAAGAGGCAGAGCGTCGAGGGGATCACGCTCGAGGAGCATGAGAAGTATCCCTTGCTGAAGGCGCGGCTGAAGGCGTTCCGGCACTGCTACGGCCAGCCGCCCGAGGTACGCCGGGCGTTCGAAGAGGCGATGGGCATCGGAAAATGATGGCCAGCGGTATCATCAAACCGGTGCGGCGAAGAAAAGGCCTCTGGCGACCCGTTGGTCCGGAACCGTACAGACGGTTTTGCGTTGCAGAACAAACCCTGGGGGGCTTGCTGCATGCCGAGCGCCGAGTATTTCCGTCGACAGGCCGACATCTGCCTTCGCCTCTCGTTGATTGCCTCGGACGATGAAGTCTCCAACCGACTGATCACCATGGCCAGGGAGTACCTGGCCACGAGCGACGCGCTGGCGAAGGAGGCGGACGCGGCGCCGCCCGCGGTCGCCCATCGGCTGGACTCCCCGATGGGAGATGCCGTTCGAGAGCAAGCGGCCTTGGGATTGGCCCCCAATGCGTCCCGCTCCCCCACGGACTCCTAGTCTAGAGCGCGGACCGGTCGGGTTTGTCCGCACGGGCGCTCTCGGTTTCCTGAACAATTCTGCGCCTGGTCCATCCGGAAGCCGGCGCCGCCTTGTCTGCAGCGCCGAGAGCGAGGCAGGCGGGGAAAACCGTGTCGTTGCCCCGGCTCACGAACGAAACCCGCCGCGTTGCCGCGGCGGGCCGGCGCCGATCGATGCAGGTGTGGGGTACGCTAGCCGCGCCGATCGGCCGCGGGGGCGCCATCAGCTCGGCGTCAGCACGGTGTCGACCACGTGGATGACGCCGTTCGACTGGAACACGTTCTGAACCGTCACCCTGGCGACATGGCCTTTCGCGTCATGGATGGTCAGCGTTTGTGCCTTGAATTCGACCGTGAGCTCCTCGCCCTCGACCGTCTTGAACTTGGCCTTGCCGCCGCCCTTGTTGGAGGCGTCCCACAGGTCCTTGACGGAAAGGCGGCCGGGCAGAACGTGGTAGGTCAGCACGGCAACGAGCTTCTCCTTCATCTGCGGCTTGAGGAGTGAATCGACGGTGCCGGCCGGCAGCTTCGCGAACGCGGCGTTGGTCGGCGCAAAGACGGTGAAAGGTCCGGGCCCTTGCAGAGTCTCGACCAGGCCGGCGGCTTTGACCGCGGCGACCAGCGTGGTGTGGTCCTTGGAGTTGACCGCGTTCTGGATGATGTTCTTCGACGGATACATCGGAGCGCCGCCGACGGTGACGGTGTGCTCCTTCACCTGCGCATGCGCCGGCGTGGCCGCCAAGGCGGCGAACGCGAGCGCCGCCACCGCGATGGCCGTCGGCAGGGGGGTGCGTGCCAGAATCATGTCGTTGTCTCCATCTGTTTGCAGTCGCGCCGCGCCAGCGGCTTGCGGACGGAGATACGCAGGATGCGATGCGAGGATGCAGGCGGGAGGGCGTATTTTTCGTGGGTGCGGGGGCCCGGGGGCACCCGCGCGACGATCGGCGAAGCGTCACAAGCTTGTCAGCTTGCCGCTCGCGATCACCGGACCGGTGGGTTGCCCGGTCGGCGAGCCGCCCGGCGGCTCGAGCGACACTGCGAGCGCCGCGTCCGAGGTGAGGCGGCGGGCGAGATCGGGCGGGATGGTAAGGCGGATCGGCCGGCCCGGCTGGATGAGCCCGAGCGAATGCGGCCGCTGGTCGGGTCCGGGCAGGATCAGCCACAGCTCGATCGCGCGCGGATCGTTGGTCAGCAGCGAGGCCGGCACCACCACCAGGCTGTCGCCGGTCGCGGCCACGGCGGCGACGAAGTTCGGCTGGCCGCTGCTTCCGGCGAGCGTGGCCAGCAGCGGCTGGCGCGGGCCGGAGACGAGACCGATATAGGCGAGCGCCGCGATGCTGGCAGCCGCAAGCGCCGCCGCGGCGATGCCGAAGCCGCGCCAGAACGCGAGGCTTTGCCATATCGAGGCAGGCCTTTGCGCGCCGGCAGCCGCCGTGCCGATCGCGGTGTCGATGCGCGACCATCCGTTCTGGGGCGGCGCCACCGGCGCCACCGCGTCGGCGAGCCCACCCAGACGCTCCTCCCAGAACGCCACCTCCAACGCGAGCGCGGGCTCCTGCGCCAAACGGCGCTCGAACGCGCGGCGCTCCTCGGCGGCGAGCACGCCCAGCACATATTCGGCAGCGATGAGATTGCCGCCGGCCGGATCTATGGTGTCGTCCTCGCTCATGCTTCGAGACAGGCTCGCAGTTTCAGTAGTCCACGTCGAATCCAGCTCTTCATCGTGCCGAGTGGCACGCGCATGCGTGCGGCCAATTCCTCGTAAGTCGCGCCGTCGAGAAACGCCGCCCGGATCGCGCTCGCCTGCCGCGCTTCGAGTTCGTCCAGGCAGCGGGCGAGGCGCTGGTGCTGCTGTGCCAGTTCGACCCGCTCGACCGCGGCCGGGGCGGGATCGCTCACCGTGTCGGCGGCCTCGATCGGCACCATGCGGCGGCTGACGGCGCTCGCCCGCAGCCGGTCGATCGCCCGGTTGCGGGCAATCGCCACCAGCCAGGTGATCGGGCTTGCCCGGCCGGGGTCGAAAGCGACGGCCTTGCGCCACACCGTCAAATAGACGTCCTGCAGCACGTCCTCGGCCTCGCTTCTGTCCTGCAAGATACGGAGGCAGACGCCGAAAAGCTTCGCGGAAGTATCCTGGTAGACGATGCGCAGCGCGCCGCGATCGCCGTCCGCGACGCGCTTGATCGCGGCGGCAAGCTGGCTGCGGCTGGCGTCTGCGTCCATCGGCCCGATGCCCCGGCTGGCGGCCTGATCGGATGACCATTCGGCGGCGACAGCGCTGCCCTTGGAACGGCAGCGCCGGCGAGGAGATGTCGCACATCTCGGCGCTGACGTCATCCGGGGCAGGCTGAAGCTGCAGGCGGGTTGCGATGGCGGCAAAAGCCCGTGTCACCAGCGGGCTCACCCTCACCTTGATGAGCGATTGGTATTGCCGCCATCGCGATCAATGAATATGCGCGCGCGACCTGACATGATCAAATGGCGCTGTCCAGGGCGCGCAGAGCTGCGGCGGCTTCAAGCACCGTCGCCGGCCGCGCCCGCCGAACGCCTGAACTGGCGCATCACGCGACTGAGCCCGTCCCTTTGCCTGTCGTCGAGCGAATCGTAGAAGTTCTGCAGCGTCGGGCTGACGGTCATGATCGCAAACAGCATGACATCGAGGCGATCCGCTGCGGCGGCGAACCGGTCCATGTCGCCCAGCAGCGGGTATGTGGGGCAGGAACCGGCAATCAGCTGCGCCATCGCGGTCGATTGCAAGCGCAGAGCCTCGAAGCTCGCGCGCTGCGGTTCGGCCGGACGCACGGCGGGCTCGATCCCGTGCATGAGGTCGTCGGTCGTTGGCGTCGCTCCCTCGGCGCACATTTCGCCGCGCCTATCCGCCGGCTTTGCAGGGTCGCGAACATTCGGTTGATCGCGGTGCAAGCGCCATTGCTGTTCGTCGGTGAGCGAGCCGTAGAACTTTTCGAGCGGCAAGCGGATGGTCAGGAGCGCGTCGCGCATCGTCCAGATCCGATCCTGGATCGCCGCGAGCCGCTGCGCGAGCGTCGCGGGCGTGGCGGCGGGGCAAGCGGCCTTGACCCGTTGCGCCGCCTGCGCCAAGGCGGGCCGCAATTCTTCGAGCACGTCCCGTTGCGAGGCACTCGGCCCTATGGCTCGTTCGATCCTGGCGATCAGCGCGTCGGGGTCTCCGGCGGTCGCACCGCTGTCGCAGTGATCGGCCGACAATTCCGGCTCCTTCGGCAGGGCCGCGCCGTTGTCGCCGTTGGCGACGCGCCGGCTGTGCGGGGCGCGCGCGTCGCCGGCATCCGAACCCGCGAACGCGGCATCCACGATCGCGCCGTAGCCGTAGGCCCAAAAGCGCTCGTCCCGGCCTTTCGGAAAGAGCAGATATTCGACCAGATCGGATTCCGCGTCGGGCCAGAATACCGAGGCTCGCGGAGCGGCGGGCGCGCCCGCCATCGACCGTCGCTCGGAGCGTCCATCGTCATCGCCGCGCTGGGTGTTCGACGCGCGTGCTGCGTTGCGGTGATGGTGATGGTGCCGGAACGAATGTCGAGATCCGCCGAACATCGCCGTCAAGGGGGCGGCCATGGCTCCCAGCAGCGTCGCCGGACCAAATCGCGGGCGCGCGTTCGCCATCGACGGGGCTGCGAAAGACAACGCCAGGGCACCGAGGATGGGAATCGTCCACGGGCGCATGACCGCCCTCCGGTCTGTTGCCGCGTCTCATTCAACGGATGAGTCGCGACAAAAGTTCCAGTGGCGCTCCGCCGGCGCGGGCGATCGCACGAAAACACCCGGCGTCGCAGACGCCGGGCGCGGTCTTCTCAGCGCAGCAGGCTTGCAGCGATCCGGATGCAGCTACGCGTCCTGGAGATTGCCCGCGGCCTGCTTGCCGCGCTCGGTCACCACGTCGTAGCTGACCTTCTGGCCTTCAACGAGCGTGCGCATGCCCGCGCGCTCGACCGCGCTGATATGCACGAACACGTCCTTGCTGCCGTCGGACGGCTGGATGAATCCAAAGCCTTTTTGGGTATTGAAGAACTTCACGGTACCTGTGGCCATCATGGCCTCCTTGCGTTGTACGCTGTGTCAATCCGGCCACGCGTACGTCGCGCATCCGGTCATCCGAGTTTTTGGGGAGCTAGCTGAGCACCCTCAAACCGGGAGCGTAGCAAGGCAGGCCGAAAACTGGTTGCCGCCGCTATATATGGGAGGGCGAGCGCCCCGTCAAACCTTCTGCGGTGCCAAACCATCACTCCGATGGACGCCGTTGCAATGGATAGTCGCCGCTCTCGTACAGGCGCTGGATGCCGTCGCTGTCGAAGCGTTCATCCCCCACCTGCATCCACGCGCCCAGCGCGCGCACGGCAGGAAAATCCTCGATCGCAAAGCGAATGGCCTCCGCTGCCGTGGTAAAGCGGCGGTACCCCAGCGGCTGTCGTGAGCCGCCCTTGCGTTTGGCCATGAACAGCTCGGCGGGCGCGCCGTAGTCGAATGTCGTGGCCTTGCCGTCGACCGGCATGTCGATGTCCTTGCGCGACGTTTGCAGCGGTCGGCGTTCCGTTTGAACGAAAACCGCTATGGAGGACTTGCGTTTGACGCGTTTTCTGCGGCGGCTTCGTCCACTCTTCGCCGGGAAACGCTATAAGTGCGCATCACGGCTCGCCCCGGTTACAGGCAATGTAACGGGCAAGCTTCCATGTCTGTCTCGGCTCGACCGCGCCCGGGATGCGAAGCAAAGCTGCACGGCCCGCCGCCGTCACGAATCGCGGTTGAGCTGACTCTCCTTGACGACCCGCTCATGCGGCTCGTCCGAGCTCTTGATGCGGTATTGACGGTCGTCGCCTTCCGGCGGAAGCAGCTGCGTGACTTTGTAGACGCCGCTCGCTCCGCCGCGGCCGTAGGGTCCGGAGGTGTAGAGCACGCTCTGGCCAACCTTGAACTTGTGATCGCTCAAGTCATTCTCCGTGCTGCAGAAAAGACGCGCAGCCCGCCTACGGCGGGGGCCGAACACCTCTCCTTCTTGGATTCATGTCGAATGTTACCACGGAAATCGGTCGCAAGGGATTATTTGTGAACTATCGTTATCTGCCGTACCGAATGGCATGAATTGTGCCGAGCGGAACGAAGGTGTGAGGGTTGCCGCCATGCATGTTTCGCCCCACGTTGCGCTCGCGCTGCTGCTGCTGGTGGTGGCGCAGCCCGCGCGCGCGCAGAGGCCCGACGGTGCGGGCTTCGTCGATGCCGCCGGCGTGGTCGACGGGCTCGTTGTCGACATGCGGTACTTCGGCAGCGACAATTTCGTCGGGCAAAGGATCGACGGCTACGAGCGGCCGCGCTGCCTCCTCGTGGTGCAGGCGGCGAACGCGCTTGCCGCGGTGCAGCGCGACCTGGCGGCGCACGGCCTTGGTCTCAAAGTGTTCGATTGCTACCGGCCACAACGTGCGGTCGCGCATTTCGTGCGCTGGGCGCAGAATGTGGGCGACATCAGGCGCAAGCGCGAGTTCTATCCCCACGTGGACAAGCGCGACCTGTTCAAGGACGGCTATATCGCGAGTCACTCCGGCCATTCGCGCGGCTCGACCGTCGATCTCACGCTGGTCCGGCGCGCGGACGCCGGCGAGCTCGACATGGGCTCGCCGTTCGACTTCTTCAGCCCGAAATCATGGCCGTCGGACAAGAGCGTGAGCGCCCAGGCGCAGGAAAACCGCGCGCTGCTCGCCGCGGCAATGATGCGCGGCGGCTTTCGGCCTTACAATAAAGAGTGGTGGCATTTCACGCTCGCCCGCGAGCCGTTTCCCCACACCTATTTCGATTTCCCGGTGCGATGACCAGGTCGCGGCAGTCGCGTGTCCGGCCATTTGATCCCGCACCTGTCGGCAAATTGCAGCGTCATACCTTCCGGTCGCGATCGCGGGTCTCCGGCCCATGCAACGTGCGCCGCCGCGTGCTCATATTTCGATGAGGACTTTGCCGGCTTCGACGATGGTCCGATAGGTCTTCACCGGAATCATGCACGGAGGTGCGACGACCTGCCCGGTCTTGATATTGAACTGGCCGTTGTGAAAATTGCATTCGACCACGTCACCTTCGACATAGCCTTCGGACAGCGAGCCCGGCCCGTGCGTGCAGGCATCGTCGGTCACAAAGAACTCGCCTTCCAGGTTGAACACCGCGAGCGTCAGGTCGTCCCTCTCGACTTTCAACGCGCCCCCAACCTCTACGTCGGAGGTATTGCATAGTTCGATCCTGGTAGGCATCGACGTGTCCCTGATTGAATTTTGCAGCGCAAGCCGGATCACGCCGGTGCCGAGTGCAATTCCCGCCCGCGTTTTGCCTTCGACAGCTGCAGCAGCGCTTCGATCATGGCTTTGGGACTCGCGACGCCCGTGCCGGCGATGTCATGCGCGCTGCCGTGTGCGACCGAGGAGAACAGGATCGGACTGCCGATCGTCAGCGCCGCCGCCGCGTCCAGCGCAAGCAGCTTCGCGGCGACGTGCCCTTGGTCGTGCAGCATGACGATGAAGGCATCGACGCCCCGCATACGAAACATGGTGTCGGCGCCAAACGGGCCGGTGGCCCGGATGCCTTGCGCGACGGCGATGTCGATCGCCGGCCTGATGATCTCGATTTCTTCGCGCCCGAACAGTCCGCCTTCGCCGGCGTGTGGATTGAGGCCGCCGACGGCAAGCTTCGGCGCCGCCGTGCCCATCCGCTTGAGCGCGCGATCGGCGGCCTGGATCACGCCAACGACCTTCTCGCGCGTGATCATGGCGATGGCATCCCGGACGCTCTGGTGCAGCGTGGCGTGAACGATCTTCATGTTGTCGAAGCAGAGCATCAAATAGACATGGTTCTCATCGGTGCCTGTCTCGCGCGCGACGAACGAGGGATAGCCGTCGAACTTGATGCCGGCGAGCGCGATCGAGGTCTCGTTCTGCGGCGCGGCGACCACGGCGTCCACCTCGCCGGCGAGCGCGGCCTTGATCGCCATGCCGGCGAAGGCGAGCGCGGCGCGTCCGTTCACCGCGCTGGTCGTGCCATAGGCGAACGCGGCTGCCTGCGGCTGTGCGCAGCCGAGCACGTTCAGGTATTGGTCCGACCAATCCGCATCGCCAGCGCGCGCGATCACGCGAATCGCGGGCCTGATGCCGCAGGCCTCGGCGTGGCGCGCGATCACGCCGGGATCGCTGACCACGATCGGGTGGCAGACGCGACGGACCGCCGGATCGAGCGCGGCCTTGAGGCTGATCTCCGGCCCGATGCCCGCAGGGTCGCCGGTGGCGATGGCGATTTTCGCCTTGTCAGTCATGCGTCCTGTCGCTCACGCTCCTGCCATTCACCCGTCGGCGCCCGCCCATGCGTTCGCGTGGAGGCCGTGGGGTGCCGCGCCGAATTTGTCTCGAGCCGCAAGCCCGGCTCCCGCGCGGCGCGAACCCGAGCTACTGCCAAGGCATCAGGGACGCGTGGATCACGTCCGGCACGCCATGGCCGCCGACCGAGCGGATGGCAAGGTCCACGTCTTTCAGCCCGAAGGTGTGGGTCGTCACCTTCTCCAGCGGAAAGCGGTGCGAAGCGAGCTGCGCCAGCGCGAGCTCGCAGGCCTTGAAGCTGTGGCCGCGTGCGCTCTTGATGGTGATGAACTTGACCGTGACCTTGCCGACCGGAAAATTCGGGAATTCCGCCATTTCGCCCTGGATCACGATCGTCCCGCCCTTGCGCTTGAGCGCTTCCACCCCGAGCAGGATCGGGATGGTGCCCGCGCCCGCGGTGCAGTCGAGCGCGACGTCCACGCCCTTGCCGCCGGTGATCTCCATGATGCGCGCCAGCGGGTCCTCCTTGTCCACGTCGATCACGTGGTCCGCGCCCAGCGCCTTGGCGACCTGCATCCGCGCGGCGTCCTTGGACGTGCCGGTGACGATGATGAGCGAGGCGCCGGCCTGCTTGCAGATCACGGTCTGGGACAGACCCTGCTGGCCGGGGCCCTGAATCAGCACCGTGGAGTTGTAGCCCACGCCGCCGTCGAACAACGACCATTCGACCCCGTTCGCCATCGGGGTCACCAGTCCCGCCAATTCCGGCGTGACCCCCTTGGGCACACGGTGCACGACCGCGTTCCAGGGAAGGTAGACGTAGTGCGCAAAGCCGCCCCAGAGATGGGGCGCCTTCTCGGCCGAGGTGTAGCCGTAGCGGATGGCATCGGGGTTGTAGCGCCAGTCGGTGTTCTCGCAGTGACGATATTGGCCGAGATGGCACCACTCGCATTTGCCGCACGCGACGTAGTGCTCCACGAACACCAGGTCGCCTTCCTTGAAGCCCTTGCGGCGGGTGAATTCGCGGCCGGCCTTCGCGATCGTGCCGATGTTCTCGTGCCCCATGATGACCGGGCTTTTGGTCGGCGGCGTCTTGTACAATTTGACGTCGGTTCCGCAGATGCCGGCGACCTCCATCTTCATCAAGGCCGCGTCTTCCGGGACGTCCGGCATGGGGTATTCGCGGATTTCAGTCTTGCTCGGACCCACCCTCACCGCCGCCAGTACTTTCTCCACCACTGAGCCAGCCTCCAATAACGATCGCCACGATGTGGCCGGCAATCTAGGACCGGCCCTAGGCCGGTCAAGCGCGATTTGTGCCGCGCGCCTGCCGAGCCGGGCGGCGGGGTCGGCGCGGCCCGAATGCTGCTATTGTGCCTGCGGTCCGCGGATGAAGCGCGCGGCCGCAGGCGAGGACGCAGCGCCGCGGCCGAGCGCGTTCGGATCGGGCCTGATCGTGATGCGGATGTGGATTCTCTCGTTTTGAGCGTGCTCTATTCGGAGAACCGGTTCCCGTTTTTCCGGTCCATGCGCTAGCTAGCCACGCCCGACTTGCGGGTCTTGCACCATGCTGCGGCCCTTCGAGAGGCGCCTCGAACACACCTCGGCCCTGGATCGGGTGAAGGGGTGGACGCGCGAGCGCTTCAAGCTTCCCGCCGACGCCGCGATTCTGGTCGCGGAAGTCTCCTGTGGCCTGCCTGGCTGCCCGCCGCTGGAGACGGTGGTGGCGTTCTGGACTGAGGACGACAAGCGCCACCAATTCAAGCTGTTCAAGCCGGTGAAGGAGGTCACGCCGGACGATCTTCCCCCAGCTTGGCTGAAGAGCTCGCTGCTCGCGATCGAGGGCCTGGGCAGCGAGTGCTGCTGACGCCAGCGGTCGCGACGTTGCGGCTTGCCGAAGCCCGGCCGAATGCCTACCCTGAGGCTTGTCTGGAACCGAGTTCCACATAGCGGAACGCCGTTCGACCGGCCGTTCTCGGCCAGGTTCCCGGAGATAGCGATCGATGGCGGAATGACCCGATGCTGCGGAAAGAACAGAACGACCTGTTGACGCAAACCGGCCCCGGCAGCCCGATGGGCCAGCTGTTCCGTGCCTACTGGATGCCGGCCCTGCTGGCGGAGGAACTGCCCGAGAATGAGTGCCCGCCGGTGCGGGTGAAGATGCTTTCGGAGCGGCTGCTCGCCTTCCGCGACACCGACGGCAGGTACGGGCTGATCGACGAATTCTGCGCCCACCGCGGCGTGTCGCTTTGGTTCGGCCGCAACGAGGAGTCAGGCCTGCGCTGTCCCTATCACGGCTGGAAATACGACGTGACCGGACAGTGCATCGACGTGCCTTCCGAGCCGCGGGAGAGCGGCTTCTGTCAGAAAATCAAGCTCAAGTCCTACCCGCTGGTGAAGCGCGGGCCGGTGCTGTGGACCTATATGGGCCCGCCCGACCGGCAGCCGCCGCTGCCGGAATGGGAATTCGCCACCGTGCCGGCCGACCAGACCTTCGTCTCCAAGCGGATGCAGGAGAGCAACTGGCTGCAGGCGATGGAGGGCGGCATCAGATTCCAGTCACGTCTCGTTCCTGCACCGCGGCGATCTCGGCTCCGATCCGCTGTTCAAGGGCGCCAAGGGCAATGAATACAATCTGTCCGACATGCAGCCGCATTTCGAGGTGGTGGAGCAGCCGGGCGGGCTCTATATCGGCGCCCGGCGCAATGCGGAGAACGGCAATTACTACTGGCGCATCACGCCGTGGGTGATGCCCTGCTTCACCATGATCCCGCCGCGCGGCGACCATCCGATCCACGGCCACTTCTGGATTCCGATCGACGACGAGAATTGCTGGGCCTGGAGCTACGATTTTCATCCGGTTCGCGCGCTCACCACGCGCGAGGTCGACGCCATGCGCGACGGCGCCGGCGTGCACTGCAAGTACATCCCCGGCACCTATCGGCCGCTTGCCAACAAGGACAACGACTATCTGATCGACCGCGCGGCGCAGAAGGCCGGCAAGACCTTCAGCGGCGTTGCCGGCTTTGCAATTCAGGATGCATCGCTGCAGGAGAGCATGGGACCGATCTGCGACCGCACCAAGGAGAATCTGGTGTCCACCGACAACGGCATCATCATGGCGCGCCACCGCCTGATGCGGGCGGCCAAGGCGCTGGCGGACAAAGGCACCACGCCGCCCGGCGTCGATCCCGCGCACCACAAGGTGCGCTCGGCCTCGGTGGTGCTGCCGCCGGATCAGGCGTTCAAGGACGCCGCCAAGGAGGCGCTCACCGCGCGCGCCGGCGTGGCGCAGACGACGGTATAAGGCGGGAGGGCAGGCGACAGAGGACAGACGACAGACGGATCGGCGCTTCCGTCCATTGTCGTCGGTCGTCCGAGCGAAGCGTAATGGCCGATCTCAAGCTGAAAACCGTGACGCGCACGCAGGGCAACAACCGCGCGCTCAAGGACGGCACCGTCAAGCCCAGGACCTTCGAATTCGACTTCGAAGAGGTCGATCCCCTGATCGCAGCATTCCGCCGCATGGTTCGCGGCAACGAGTTCGACATCTGCGAGATGGCGATCACCACCTATATCTGCGCCAAGGCGCACGGCAAGCCCATGACCGCCGTGCCGGTGTTTCTGGTGCGCGCATTCCACCACGGCGCCATCCTCGTGAATACGAAGGCCGGCATCCGCACGCCGAAGGATCTCGAAGGCCGGCAAGTCGGCGTCAACCGCGGCTACACCGTGACGACTGGAGTGTGGGCGCGCAGCATCCTGCAGGACGAGCACGGCGTGGATCTGAGCAAGATCACCTGGGTGCTCTCGGGCGACGAGCATGTGGCGGAATACCGCGCCCCCGCCAATGTGGTTCCGATCGCAAAGGGCAAGAACATGGCCGACATGCTGGCGTCGGGCGAGCTCGCCGCGGCTATCGGCGTCGAGGCGGGCTCGCCCGACGTGAAGCCGCTCATCCCCGATGCGCTGGAGGCGGGGCTGGCGGCGCTGCGCCGGCGCGGCCACTACCCCATCAATCATACGGTGGTGATCAAGGATGAGCTGATCGCGAAGCACCCCGATCTGGCGGCGGACGTCTTCGACGCCTTCGCGCAAGCGAAGCGGCGCTACCTCGAGCGCCTGAAAGCCGGCAAGATCGACAGGCCGACCGAGGTCGACGAGGTGCACCGGCGGGTGATGGAAATCACCGGCGACCCGCTGCCGTACGGCGTCGCGCCGAACCGCAAGGTTCTCGACGAGTTGATCGGGCACGCGTTGACGCAGGGCATCATCACCAAACCGGTGACGGCGGACGCATTGTTCGCGCCGAGCACGCGCGGTCTGGTGGCGTAAGTCGGGTCAGCGCGGCCCCTGCATGCGCGCTCGCGGCTCGATCCCGGAATATCGACCGCATGTCAAGAATAGCAGGCGCGGGCCGCGCTAACCCGACCCACGGAGGGGGATGCCCATTATGGCGGATTTCGTTGCGAGCCATCGCCTAACCGAAGCGGCGAGCCTCAAGATGCTGGCGGCCGGCGTCGCCAAGGCGAACGAGCTCGGCTGCAAGGTCAGCTTGGCGGTGGTCGACCAGAGCTGCCGGCTCATCGCATTCCTGATGATGGACGGCGCCCGCCACTTCTCCATCATCACCACGCAGCGAAAGGCGATTACCGCGGCCTCGCAGCGCCTGCCGACCGGCTACGCGCCGGAGGAGAACGCGCTGAGCATGGCGGTCCGCATGGGCGACTTCACCAACGTCCCGGGCGGCTTCCCGATCACGGTCAAGGGCGACGTCATCGGTGCCGTCGCTGCCGGCGGCGCCAGGATCGAGCAGGACGTGATGGTGGCGCAGGCGGCGCTCGCGGCGATCGGTGTGGCTGGCCCGTGATGCGTAGGTTGGGTCAGCGCGGCCTGGGAGCTAGCCCAGGAATCTTGCCGCGTCCTTGATTCCGCGCGTAACCCGACAGCTTGCCCGGAGATGTTGGGTTACGCGCGGGTTAAAGGCACGGCACGAATCGCAGCTGGGCGGGCCGCGCTGACCCAACCTACATCGTCGCTTTTTCGAGAAACTCCATCACCCGCGCCGACGCCGTCGCCTCCGTCTGCTCCGCGACCGGGATGTCCCAATATTGCGAGCGCGGCAGGCATTCTTCGAGATAGCGCGCCGCCGAGGTGGCGTGCGCGGCGTCGCGGCCGGGAACGATGAGCGCGGGGATGTCGAGGGCGAGCATGTCCTCGGGCTCGGCCCCCGGCGCGGTGTCACGGTCGAACATCGTGCGCGCCATGCCGGCGACCATGAGCTTGTAGGTGTCGACGTCCTGCTCGGCATAGGACTCGGCGAAGCCGGGGTCGGCCCTGATCACCGACGCCCACGGTCCCCCTCTGGGATCGGCGCCGAACGTCTTGCCGTCCTTGGCGACGAGCGCGACCACCGCCTCGAGACCGTGCTGCTGGACGAAAGCCAGATGCTCGGCGAAGCGCTGGTGACTGCTGATGCGATACTTGGCGCCGCCCACGGGCCAATAGAGCACCATGCTCAAGGTCGCCCGCGGGTGGGCGACGGCGAATGCCGCGACCGGGCAGCAGCCCATGCAGCCGCCCATGATGTGTGCGCGCTCAATCCCGAGATGGTCGAGCAAGCCCTTGCCCTGCGCCACGTAATGCGCCCAGGCCACGCGCTCGACCCGACCGCCCGAGCGGCCGCATTCGCGCCGGTCGAACAGGACGCAGGTGTATTTCTTCGGCAGGTGATCGAGCAGCTTGATCTTGGCGTAGACCCCCTGCGTCGACCATGTCTCCACGATGGCGTTGAAGCCGCCGGGTGCGTACATCAGCAGCGGCGGCCCCGCGCCCAGCACTTCGTAGCGCGTGGCGATGCCGTCGATGATCGCGGTCGCCATATCGGGTCAGCCTTTGATCTGGCGGCCGGCGCGCACGTCCGCGATCAGCGCGGTGAAAGCGTCGAGGCTGGCCTTCGCGACATTGGCATAGGTCTCGGTCTTGGAGTTCGAGCCACTTCTCGCCGTAGCCGATGGCGGTGTGCGCGAGGCGCACCCGCCCGTCGAGCCAGGGACCACCGCCGAAGCCGCCGATCACCGGAATCTTGACGGCGCGCACGACGGCGGCGCCAGCCGTCGGCCCCGAATTGGTGAAGTCGAGCAGCGAGGCGCCGGCGTCTTCCAGGAGCTTCGCCTGTTGCACGAGCTTGGCCGTCATCTCCGGCGGCGCCTGCGCTCCCGGCGCGGACTGGGCGCCGTAGGGAATACCGTATTGCAAGGCGGTCTGCGGGGTGATGCCGAACTGCGCGAACACCGGGATGCCCGCGCGCACGAGCGCGCGCACCGCGTCGGGGAAGTCGGCGGCGCCGTCGAGCTTGACCATGTCCGCGCCGCCTTCCTTCACCAGCCGGATGGCGGCCTTGACCGCGCTGTCGGTCCCCTCCTGCAGCGGACCGAAGGGAAAGTCGCAGCTCACCAGCGCGCGCGTCACCCCGCGGCGGACCGCCTTGCAGACCACGAGCATCTCTTCCATCGTGACTTCGAGCGGATTGGAGTGTCCCCACAGATTGACGCCGACGGAGTCTCCGACCGAGACGATGTCTACGCCGGCGCGGTCGGCGATGCGCGCGATCGGATAGTCCCAGGCCACCACCCCCACGCTCTTTCGCCCCTCGCGCTTCATCTGCAGCAGCGCCGGTATCGTGACCTTGGCCTCCATCATCCCCCTCTTTGGCTCGGCTGCGGTTCAAGCGAGCGTAGGGTGGGCAAAATCGCTTGCTGAACAACGGCGCCTGCATCGCTGCTGTGCGCGAGTTTGCCCATGCGGACAGAACGCGTCGGCATTGCGCCGGCGCAACTGGTGCGGATGATAAAATCGGAAGCGCGCAATGCCCACCCTACGGTGCAACACGACTGGAACGAGCGCTAGCGCATGTTCCGGAAAAGTGGGAACCGGTTTTCCGAACAGAACATGCGCAAAATCGAAAAATCTAGAGCACATCACGATTCGACCCAATCGGGATGCGCTCTAGAACTTCTCCACCCACGGCCGCAGCTCGATCTCCCAGGCCCAGGCGCTGCGGGGCTGATGGATGAGATGCATGTAGGTGCCGGCGATGGCGTCGGGATCGAGCAGGCTGTCGGGCGCCTCCGGCGATGCCGGACGGCGCCCGCTCTTGATGCCGCCGTCGATCACGACGTGAGCGACGTGAATGCCCTGCGGCGAAAGCTCGCGCGCCATGCTCTGGGCGAGGCCGCGCAGCGCGAACTTGCCCATGGCGAACGGCGCCGACTGCGCATAGCCCTTCACGCCCGCGGAGGCCCCGGTGAGCAGGATGGCGCCGTGCTGGTTCGGCAGCATCCGCCGCGCCGCCTGCTGGGCCACAAGGAACGCACCGTAGGCGGTGACGGCGAGCGCCTTCTCCACCTCGGCCGGATCAAGATCGATGAACGGGCCGCGGGTGCGGTAGCTCGCATTGTAGATCACGATGTCGGGGGGGCCGAAGGCGGCCTCGACATCGCTGAACAGTTTTTCGACCTGCGCTCGATCGCTCGCGTCGCAGGCGAATGCCCGCGCGCCGGTTTCCTTCACTAGCGACCCGAGGTCGTCGGTCGTGCGCGCCGCCAGCGCGACCTTGACCCCGTCCTTGGCCAGCGCCCGCGCCAGCGCGGCGGAGAGCCCGGAGCCCGCGCCCACGATCAGCGCGGTCTTGAATTTGACGTCCGTCATTGTGAAATCCGCTTCACGCGTGTTGCCTGCGAGATGGCAAGGCTAACACGTCGGATGGATCGACGGCGATGGCGCGCTTTCTGATCGTGCTCGGGCTCGGGCTCCTGGTGATCGGCCTGCTCTGGCCGTATCTGGGCAGGCTCGGCCTCGGCCGGCTGCCCGGCGATATCGTCATCGAGCGCGAGCACGTCACGTTCTATTTCCCGCTGGTGACCTGCTTGCTGCTGAGCCTGCTGTTGAGCCTGGTCTTTTGGGCCGTGAACCGGTGAAGCGCCTGCTCCGCTGTGACGGGCAGTAGACGAGCGACCGGGACGCGCCGGACGGCGCCGGCGTGCCGGGCGGCTTTGGCCAGGCGCGCGGCCTTACTGGCGATATTGTTGGATGCGCGTGGTGCGCAGGCCGGCGAGGCCATGCTGGTCGATGGAATACTGCCAGGAGAGGAATTCTTCGACCGTCAGGGTATAGCGGCTGCAGGCTTCCTCGAGCGAAAGCAGCCCGCCGCGCACGGCAGCAACCACCTCGGCCTTGCGCCGGATGACCCAGCGCTTCGTGCCCGGTGCTGGCAAATCGGCGATCGTCAGCGGGCTGCCGTCAGGCCCGATGACGTATTTGGCCCTTGGTCGAAGGGGCTCCGTCATGAATGAACTCACGCACTCGACTGCCAATTGCGGCGAATCTAACTGCGGCGACTTAAGATTTGCCTAAGTTCCATCACATCGATACCGCCGGATTGCCGCCGACAGCCGGCCGGCCAGCGTCGCAAACGTTTCGAATTCCTTACCGGCGCACGCCAAGGCCGGGCTCAGGCAGGCAGTCGGGCGATCGAGCGACTTCGCAAAGAATGGCACCGCCCACGGCAATCCGAGTTGCGCCGGTCGCGGTGTCCACGACATCCGCGCCGCGCACTCCCTGAGCTTTTGAAGGGCGCGCTTCCGGCGCCGGCGTGGTGCGCTCGGGGAGCATGGAGCCTGCCGCCCCGCATGAAAACATCTTTTAATGCAATGGCTTGACTTGCGTCCGCGCGTCGTTTGCGGCTGCCCGCGAGTTTCCGGCCGTCCCCCGGTACAACCGCGGGGTTGGTCGTTCGCTCCCCCCGGTTCGGCGCCCGTGCGATCCTGGCCCCGAGTGCCTATAATAGAGCGGCGCAAGCCCAAGCCCTCCGCTGCGAAGGGCCGGCTTGAGACACCCAGCCTTGGAGGTCCAGCGTGGATTTCCGGGGGTCGCGTGACGCCAGGGCCGGAAACCACCGCAATGCTCAACAGTCTCGATCTCGCAGGCCGGCCGCAGGACACCCGCGTGGTGGTGGCCATGTCGGGCGGGGTCAATTCATCGGTCACGGCGGCGCTGCTCAAGGCAGAGGGCTACGACGTCGTCGGCGTGACGCTGCAACTCTACGACCACGGCGCCGCGACCCATCGCAAGGGCGCCTGTTGCGCCGGCCAGGACATCTATGACGCGCGGGCGGTGGCGGAGCGGATCGGCATTCCCCACTACGTGCTCGACTACGAGAGCCGCTTCAAGGAGATGGTGATCGATCGGTTCGCCGAGAGCTATGTGGCGGGCGAGACGCCGGTGCCTTGCGTCGAGTGCAACCAGTCGATCAAGTTTCGCGATCTGCTCACGACCGCGCGCGAGCTCGGCGCCCAGGTCCTGGCGACGGGCCATTACGTGGCCTCCCGGCCGTTGGCCGGCAACGGCCGCGCACTGTTTCGCGCGCGCGAGCAGGAGCGCGACCAGAGCTATTTCCTGTTCGCCACCACGCGCGAGCAGCTTGCAGCGCTGCGCTTCCCGCTCGGCGACAAGACCAAGGCCGAGACGCGCGAGCTGGCGCGCCGGTTCGGACTCCCGGTCGCCGACAAGCACGACAGCCAGGATATCTGTTTCGTGCCGTCCGGCCGCTATACCGAGGTGATCGAGCGGCTCAAGCCCGGCGCGGCCGAGCCCGGCGACATCGTCGATCTCGACGGCCGGGTGCTCGGCCGGCACGCCGGCATCATCCATTTCACCGTCGGCCAGCGGCGCGGGCTCGGCATCGCGGCCTCCCATCCGCTTTATGTGGTGCGGCTCGACGCATCGTTGCGCCGCGTCGTGGTCGGGCCGCGCGAAGCGCTGCGCACCAGCCGGATGCGGCTGCGCGACGTCAATTGGCTGGGCGAAGGCACCATCGATCATGCGCTGTGCGCTGGCTGGCACGAGGTCTTCGTCAAGGTCCGTTCCACGCGGCCCCCGCAGCCCGCATGGTTGAGCAGGGGAGGCGAGGGCATCGAGGTCGATCTGGTCGCCGGCGAGGACGGCGTGTCGCCCGGGCAAGCCTGCGTGTTCTACGATGCGGCCGAGGGCCAGGCGCGCGTGCTCGGCGGGGGCTTCATCCAGAGCGCGGTCGCGGCGGTGCGAGCGCCCTATGGGCACGACGCCCGCGCCGGGCTGGACGCCAGCCGGCTGTGACTGCCGACATTGCGCAAGGGCGGCGCGGTCGCAGGCAATCGAGCAAAAAAGCTGGACAGTAAACCCGGATTTCGCCATAGCGCGTTCTTGAAAGCGAGGCGTCAGCCGGGCCACAGGTCCTGACGCAGGTCGACGTGACGGGGGCGATGGCGGACGACATCGACATCAACACGGTGGCGAAGGCCTATGCGCGCTGGGCGCCGGTCTACGATCTCGTCTTCGGTGCGGTGTTCGACGCCGGCCGCAAGGCCTCGATCGCGGCGGCCGAGCGCATCGGCGGGCGCATCCTCGACGTCGGCATCGGCACCGGGATTTCGCTCACCGATTATGCTCCCGCGCACCGTATCGTCGGCGTCGACTATTCCGAGCCGATGCTGCGCAAGGCGCATGAGCGCGTCGCCGCGCACAAGCTCGCCCATGTCGAGGCGCTGGCGGTGATGGACGCGCAGCATCTGGGCTTTCCCGATGCTTTCTTCGACGCGGTGGTCGCGCAATACGTCATCACCACGGTGCCGAATCCCGAAGCGGCGCTCGACGAGTTCGCGCGCGTCACCAAGCCGGGCGGCGAGATCATCCTGGTCAACCACCTCGGCGCCGAGGCCGGGCCGCGCCGCCTGTTCGAGCGGGGCTTTGCGCCGGTGGCGCGCCGGCTCGGCTGGCGGCCGGAATTCCGCTGGGGCCGCCTTGCCCGCTGGGCCGAATCCCATGGCGGAGTACGCGTTCTTGAGCGGCGCCCCATGCCGCCGCTCGGGCATTTTTCGCTGATCCGCTTCGAGAAGACGGCGGTGGACACGAACGGGCAGCGAAGAACGGCGGACGGGCGGCAATACGCGCCCCGCAGGATCGGTTGAGCGCAGCGAAACCCCTCTGCTCCCGCAAAACCAGCCCGGACTCGCTTCAGGCTGAAACCCGACTCGCTCCAAGCGTTTGTCCGGGCACACGACGATCTAAAAGTCTGCAGCCTTTCGCCAGCAGCTCTATCCGTTTGGCGATACGGCGCGATCCCGGAAGCCTTCGGCGGGCGGCTCGAGAATGCCGACCGTCCACATCCAGTTGATGATCGTCCGCGCCGTTTCCGGCGGTACGCGGCGCTTCCAGCGCAGCAGAATCTGCTCCGTCGCCGATGCCCCGGCTGCGTCTTCGACGAGCGGTGCGAGCGCGACGCCGCCGAAAAATGCGATCGGGCGCTCGAGACCGGGATGCCCAAGCGCCCTTGCCCGCCGGATCAGCGCGCCCGCCAGGACGGGCACTTCAACGATTTTCAGCGCCGGCGAGATGCGCAGGTCGCATGGCGGTAAGAGTCCGGTTCGAGCGGGCCGCGCCTCGCCGGTGGCTGGAGTTTCTGCCCCCGCAGCCCGGCGCAGCCAGAACGAACTCCGGTCGGGGTGCGCGCGATAAAACCGCGCCGCCGCGAACCGGCTGTTCGCCGCCGCGGTTTGCCGGCGTTCCCGATAGAACTCGAGCGCGGGAGCGGGATCGCAGCCCGCGGTCAGGATGGTATGAACCGCGGCGCTGCCCTGGATCGCCGACAGCAGCGCTTCTTGAATTCCTTGCGACGAGAGCGGATCGATCGCGACCGCCGCTTCGCCGACCCGAATGAAATCATTGCCGATCAGAATCTCGGCCGATGCGGCGCGTGGCGTCGCGCACGCGGACCGGTCCGATCATTTCGCCAGCCAGGAGGCTGCGAAGCAGTTTCGAGCGCGAAAGGAGGTGCAGATAGAGTTCTGCGCGGCGCGCGCCGCTCAAGCCGGCGATGCGTTCGGAATCGAGAAAAATCATCGCGGCGTAGCCCGGGTTCGGCAACGGGCTTCCCCAGAGCCACGCGTCGACCCCGGCTTCGATCCGCGTCTCGGCGAGGGATCGATCACCAGGCAACCACGCCGCCGAGATCGCCGCCGTCGGCGGCGCGGGCTTGTCCGTTCCAGCGTGACGCTTGCCGCGGGCATCGACGAGGAACGTGGCCGTGACGACCGTGGCTCCAGCGGGCGTCGTGACTGGAACGGACCAGCCGCCGGATGCCAGGCGCTGCGGCGCGCGAGCGCGGGCAGGGGCCAGGAGCCGCACGCCGGCGCGCGTCGCCGCGGCGCGCAAGCGCTTGTCGAACAGCGTCCGTTCGACCAGAAGCGAGGGCGCGGTCGCAAAAGATTTTTCCTGCACTGCGCTTGAGTCCCACAGAACGAGGGCGCGCTTCTCCCGCTGGAACACAGCGGCATCGACATCGCCGCGGAGCTTGAGGGAATCCAAGATCGGGAGAATGGAAGGCGCGAGCGACTCGGCGCGCGGCGGGTTTTCCTCGGCCGCGCGGTCGACCAGCAGGGTATCGTGGCCAAGCTCTGCCAAACGCCCCGCCGTCACCGAGCCCGCCGGCCCTCCGCCGAGAACGCAGACCTCGGCTTCGATGGCCGGCGACACCTGGGCGGCGAGCGTTGGCGCCATGGCCCTATCGGATGTCGGCCGCGCCTGCCTCGCCGGCAGATCGATTGGCGCCGGAGACGGGGCGCGAGAACCAGTCCGGCCGCTGCGCCGACAGCCTCACATAGGCTCCGAGCGCGTAGTCGAGCCAGCCGCGGATGTAATCGCACGCCGGCCGGCCGCGATAAATCACTTCGTAGTGGCAGCCGCCGCCGCAGAGATAGCGTGCCCAGCAGCTGCGGCAGGGTTCCTGCCGGTCCACCATGCGTTCGGCCAGCCAGCGGCGTTGCCGCTCGCGATCGACGCCTTCGCCGATATCCCCCATGGCGCCTGCTTTGTCCTCCACGAAACGATGGCACGCGAACAGTCCGCCGGAGGCCGAGACGCCGAAATAGCCCGCGCCCGCGCCGCAGGGATAGGGCCGGTGGGTGCCGCGGTGAATCTCCTGCAGCGCCGTCATCATATTGGCGAACGGATAGGTTTCGCATGCCGCGACCCGGCGCTCGAACTCGCGCCCGCAAGCGATCATCTCAGCGAGCAGAACGTCGAGGTCGGGCGCCTGCATCTCGCCGCGCCGGGCCGGCGCGCTCAGCATGGGCGAAAAGCCGACCGAGTGGAAACCGAGAGCGATGAAATGATCGAGGGTCGCGCGCAGGCCGAGGTTGGCCGGCGTGACCGTCACGCGCGCCGACACTTGCATGCGCCGTTGGCGCGCCAGCAGCGGCCGCACGTTGGCGATCACACGATCGTAACTGCCGCGGCCTCCCTTGGTGGGGCGCAACCGGTCATGAACGTCACCGACGCCGTCGAGGCTGATCGTGACGGCGAAGCCGTAACGTTCGAAGAACTCGGCATCGTCCGGACGCAACAGCGTGCCGTTGGTCGTGATCGAGAATCCGATCGGGACGCCTCGTTCGCCGGCGATGCCGGCGGCGAGTTCGGTCGCACGTCGGATCAGGGCGCGATTGATCAGCGGCTCGCCGCCGAGAAACGCGAGCGTGACCCGCTCGCCCCGCTTGGCTTGCGCGAACAGGCGCTGAACGGAAGCTGCCGCGACCTCCCACGGCATGTCGCGCGCCGCCCCGCCGAAGCTGCCGCCCTCGGCGTAGCAATAGGTGCAACCGAGATTGCAGCGCTCCGCCACCGCCAGCGACAGCGCCCGCAACGGGGGATCCGCGAGCGGCTCGTCGCCAATGAACCGCTTGCGGCCGAGGCCGTGCTCGGCGAGCACGGCGCCGATCGTCTCGCCGCCGTCAGCCGCCGCAGCCGCCAGGAGCCGTCGGCGCAGATCCTCGTCGATCTTGAACAGTTGTGAACCGTCGACGAGCAGGAGATGCGGGCCGTCTTCGGTGTGCAATAAGTGGAAATCTCGCTCCCCCGGCGGCAGGAGGGCCGACGCCGGGCGGCCTTCTGAGATGGCCTCGCGAGCGGTGGTCACGGCAAAGATTTCCAGAAGTGGAAGAAGGGAATGCCGATGCCCTTCTTTGCGAGCGTCTCGCCCAGCTCGAGCAGCTCGGTCATCGCCGTACGCGCGTTGGCGATGTACTTTCCGCTGAGCTCGATCTCGTTGTTGCCGGAGCGGGCATAAGCGGCCACGAGGTTTTCCTTGATCGTTTCAAGGAGCTTGCGGGCCGGCTCGGCGGTTCTCCGGGCCTCAGGCGTCTTCGCCTCGATCAAGGGGCGCAGATAGACGGGCGGGTCGGCTGGGTTCTCGGGAAAGAAGGTCGAGAGTGCAGCCTTGATCTCGAGGAAGCGAATTTCATGCTGTCCGCCGTCATTGGCGATGCGCATCGCGAGCTCGGGCATGCTCTTCTTGTCGAATTGGCCCTGCCTGAGAGTGGCGATGACCTGTGCATAGGCGCCATCGATGTAGCCGCTGGGATGCTCGACGGCGATGAACTCGTCGATGGCGTCCTTGGTGAGGGGACGCAGCTGCGCCGAACGGGTCCGGCGCGCGCCCGAGCCGCTCAGCCGCTCCATATCGGTGAAGCGCTCGATGTCCTTTACGGTCCCAGCCCTCTTGGTGTCCGCCTGGTCTTCCGTCAGCTGAGCGAGCGGCGACAGCCGCGGCGGGGCCGACGCGGCCGGGCTGGTGGGAACCTTGTCGGTGACGGTGAGCACGGGCTCGTAGCTGGGAATCTTGTTGTCCTGAAAAAGGTCCCACAGCAGCTGGTTGACCCAGCGCAGGTGCTGCATCTCGCTCGCGACAACCAGCATGAGCCGGTCGCGCGCCAGCCGCACTGCGCCGCTGAGCAAGGGGATCGCCTGCGCCTCGTCTTCATCGACCAGGGAGAGGCGCGCGTAGAGATATTCGAATATGAGCGTCAGCTCCAATGGCGCGAGATTTTCGCGCAGCTGCCTGGCCAACTCCGCGGTCGAGGCAAACGGGTTGGCGCTATCGATGCTCGGCGGAACGTACAGGCCGCCGATCTCCCTGCCGTCGACGACGACGTTCAGTTCCTGCCACGCGCTGTTGATCTTGAAATGGTCGAACTGGTAGGGCCGATTCTTCGCAATGCTCTCCAGGGCCTCCGCCGCCATGGCGCGCGAACGGTCGGCGCGCATCCAGTCGAGCGGAATGCTGGCGAGAATTCTCTCGCCATGCGCCGGAGGGTCCTCTCCGTCGGTCGGGGCTGGGAGATCGAGATCGTTTTCTGGCAGCAAGGACTCGCCGGGGTACAACTCGCCGAGAACGACGTCGGGATGATTGGCCGCCCAGTAGAAGCATTGGCAGTCGCGAAAATCGTGTTGCCAGGGCGAACATAGTCCCTGCCCCAGTTCTCCAGGCTGGTAGGCGAGGTTGATGACGCCAGTCTCCGGATCGGTGAAAACGCGGCGCCATCCTTTGAATGTGAAGGATGTCCGGCCCTTGTCCCGCTTCTTGCCCTTCTTTTTCGCCGTGTCCTCCCGCAGCTTCAGGCCGATGGTCACCGGCCCGCGTTCCAGGCTACGGACGATCCGCCACGCGGTCACATCCTCCAAGGGTTGGTTGCGCCCCCAATACATTTCGATCCGCTTCTTCTTCTGTTCGATCCACTCCACGTACCAATCCCCGTCCGAGAGTTCGTTCGTGATGTCGTCGTCCGTGAGCTGCTGGTAGAGCTTTTTGGCCACGTCACCGTCCGCTCTCAGGTCGGGATCCTGCATTGCATCGACATAGGCGAGCTTCACGCCCTCGGAACCGAACTCGAAGACAAGGCCGGGGAAAAAGCGACGGTCCAGGTTGCGAACGTCGGCCTCGAGGCCGGGAAAGCAATTGGCGACCGAATCCTCGGGCCGGCTGATCACCGGATTGCCGTCGACCAGATAGGCCGCCTGTGCCGTCAGATTGCGGGGAAAAATCTTTCGCGCCCGTTGTCGCTCCTTCCTCTCCTTCTCCTTGCGCAGGGCCTCGACGCGCAGTCGCAGCACACCGACGAGACGGCGGCGAACGCGCGCTCCCTCGCCGGATTCTCGCGAGGTCACGCCTGCCGCACGCTTGGTCTTGCGTGCCGCCGCGCGCTTCTTTCCCTTCGACTTTCCCTTCGACCCCTGCCGCATGGGCAAGCCTCCCAATGTTCCCAGAACCTGATCCCGAAAAGTCGCTGACTTTCGGACATGCGACCAAGCAAAAGGCTGACAGCGAAATCGCGATTTAACGTGAAGCGATTTCGCTGTTAGACGTCATGTCGCGGCTTGTGCATCCGCGCCATCATTTCCGTGATCTTGCGCGTGATCGGACTCTCCGGCGCGCTCCTGAGATTTTCGATGTATCGTATCAGCGCGTGGTATTGCCGGAAGGTGATTGACAGCGGATTGAGGTCGGAGTCGCGCATATAGGGCGGCATGCGCATGTCGTGCATCGTGTCGCGATCGACGCGGGCGTCACGAAATTCGGCGTTGGGAGCGGAACCGGGCTTCTTGCGCAGTTGCGCGAAACGGCCGAACGGCGGGCGGATCAGGTTTTTCACCAGGTCGCCACGCGAGCGGAGCACGTCGATGAGCGTCTCCACATCGCACAACGCCGCATGCGCGTACTGTGCGGCGGCGGTGTAGGGCAGCCTGAATTGCGGGATACTGTCCTTGGACGGCGGATATGGGAACAAGTCGGACGTCCGGTCGGCATATCCCTTGTCGGCGGCCGTCATCGAGCGGTCGTCGATTTGAGGCAGTTTGGCAAGATTCTCCGACCCTTCGGACGTGTTTTCGGCCAGCGCGCGTTCGCGCATGGCATCGAGGTTGTAGTTCGAGGCCGTCTCGAAGGCCCGCGCGAACAGGTCGGCAATCTCGGCCTCGCTGTCCTCCAGCTCGTCGTCCACCTCGACCGGGTCGAGGTCGCGATCGGCGAGGTCGTCGGCGATCGAAAAGAACGGCCGCCGGTCCGGCGCGAAGTCGGGGCACGCCGAAAAAATCCGCGCGGTCGCGATGCAGCGCTGGTCGCCGATCACGACGCGGGCTTCGATGATCCCGTCACAGGTGTCGTCCACGACGCCCCAGGAGCGTGTGTTTCCGACATTGGCTCCGTCATAGCTGTCGTAGGGAAGGGGGTCGATGCCCTGGTCCGATGCGATGTACGACGACCATGGCGTGTTGGGATTGAGGATGCGATTGGCCTCCGGCACGATCTCGTGCAGCGGGCCGCCGAGCGTCACCGGAGGCAGCGCGTCGCCCGGCGGCAGCGGCGAGGCGGGGCCGGCAATGGCCGTCGGCGGACCGTACACCTGGCCGCTGCCGGGGGTGAACCGCACGCGCAAAATCGACAAGTCGACATCCGTGGTCACGCGGCGAATGGGCTTGATCGCCTGGAAAAGCCCGAGAGGAATCGGATGGTCTTTGAAGACCAGCGGCTCCTCCCCCGATGTGTGAGGGCTGAACGCCAGGAGCGGCTTTCGTTCATGGTCGCTGCCGGCGACGGTTGCACGAGCGATGTACGAGCAGGCTGCGGACCCCGTCCGCCGCTGCGCCTTGCGGTTTGCAACCGTGACGCTGTACGCGATGCCATCCAGTGACCCGCCAAGTCGCTCCAACAGCGGTAACGTGAGCGGCCTGGAATCGCCGTTCTGCAACTTCACCCAAAGTTCGAAGAATGGCGCTACCGGGCGCAGCAAACCGCGATCGCGAAACTGGATTGCAGCCGGCTGATAGGGTCGCAGCGATCCGTCCGTCAGCACTTCGAGTGAAACTGCAGGACGGATCACCGTCCGATGCGCGCCGCGGATAGTAGGATCACTATCCCAGAGGAAGCTGTCGAGCGGGATGTCGCTGCCGCCGACCCGCGCAATGGCGAGTGGCGGCCTGAAATAGATGCTCTGTACTGCAACCGCCATGGCGCCCCCCGATCCAGCTCGCTCCGGTAGGTTTGTTGCTTTATAACAACCCAGGATAGCAAGATTACGGTAGCCTGTCACCTAGCATGTGATCTAGCCGCACACGCAACTTCACGCCAGTTCATTCAGAAGCGCACGAGCTTCGACCAAATCTGCCGTGTCCAGGCCCTCGGAGAAGGAGCTGTAGACGGGCGCCAGGAGATCGCGTGCAGGCTCGCGCCGACCATGCTTGAGGCACAGCCGTGCCTTGCTAGTGGTCGCGCGCAATTCCAGGAAACGGGAGCTCTGACGGCGTGCGACTTCGGCCGCACGATCAAGATTGGCCGCTACGGCGTCGAAGTCACGATCCTCGGCGAGCATGACCATGCCGCGGACGCGATGCAGCTCGGCCTCGTAGAAGCGCTGGTCAAGGGGCTCGATCAGTGCCTGAGCCTCGTCGAGGAGCCGGTAGGCATTCTGGCAGTGGCCCGCGCGGCCGAGAATTTCAGCCTCGAGCAGCAGGGTTTGCGGCACCCAGAGGTTGGCGCCCTGCTCCTGCAGTGCCGCCGTGCTTTGGTGCATCTCTTGAATGCCGGCATCGATGTTTCCCTCCTGGGCCTTGATCCAGCCCAGCATCGGCCTGGCCCAGAGCGCCCAATAGGTCGCGTTGTTCTGTTCGGCCAGCTTGAGGAGTTCGCCGGCCGTGCGTTTGAGCGTTCCGACGTCCCGGCGCAGCATGATGAGCAGGCTGACGAAGCACAGGGAATACGCAATCGAATTGAAATGCTCGATCCGCTTCGCCTCGGTGATGGCCTCCCAGCCGGCGGCAATGGCCGCATCGAGGCGGCCGAGATGCTGGAGGGCGAGGCAGAGGTGCGCCAGCGCCGCCGTGCGCGGATGCTGGCTGAACACGTAAGCGAGCTGGTCGTGCTCGGGGCGATACATGGACAGGGCGCGCTGGAGATGTTCGCTGCCCTGCACGGTGTCGCCCCGCCAGACCAACGACGAGCCGTGGATCCGGTGCCCCATCATCAGCAGCCCGACATCGTCTTGCCGCTCGGCTTCGTGCAGGAACCGCTCGGAGTTCTTGAGCGCCGCCGCCATGTCGCCCCGCACATAGGGTATCACCCACTGGCCGTACATCACGGGAAACGCGTGCTTGCTCTCGCCGAGCCGCGTGCAGAGCTCCCAGGCGCGGGCATAGTTCTCGGACAATTCCGACGTGACGTAGCCGCCGGTCGCAATCAAGGGACCGCTCAATTTGATGCGCAGCTCGAGTTCGCCCGCGTCTCGCTCCGCAGTTTCCGGCAACAGCCGGAGGAGCTCGATGGCGCGACCGAGATGGCCCACGGCCTCGCGATTGGCCGAGCGCTTGATGGCCAGGTCGCCCGCCTTGCGCCACCATTGCACTGCGACTTCGCTCAGACCCGCGTGGGTATAGTGGTGGGCGACGATTTCAGGTTGCGTCTCCGCCGTATCAGGGAAACGTTCTTGCAGAACCTCCGCGATCCGGCCGTGAAGCTGGTGCCGTTTGGTCCGCAGCAGGGTCTCGTAGGCGGCGTCGCGCACCAGCGCGTGCTTGAAGACGTAACTCGCCGCGGGCGGTGCGCCATGGGGAAAAATGAGCTCGGCACCGGCGAGTTTGGTCAATGCATCCTTGAGTTCCCTTTCGGGCATCGCGGACACCGCTGCCAGTACGGAATAGGAGAACTCGCGACCGATCGTAGCGCCGATCTGCGCCACCTCCTTCACCGACGCCAGCCGATCGAGGCGCGCCATCAGCGAGTCCTGCAGGGTGGCCGGAATGGCAAGCGCCGGAAGCGGCTCGGTGAGCAGCCAGGCACTCTCCTTCTCCTGCAACAGGCCCGATTCGAGGACGGTCTTGGTGAGTTCCTCGACGAACAGCGGCACACCGTCGGTTTTGGCAATGATCTGGTCGATGACCTCGGGCGGCATGCTCTTGTCCGCGATGGATTCGATGATGGCGCGGCAGTGCCGGCGTCCCAGCCGGTTCAGAACCAGCACCGTCACCTGGGGATGGCCCATCCAGCGGGCCCTGAACTCCGGCCGGCAGGTCATGATCAGGAGGACGGGCATCTCCGGGAGCCGCAGGATGGCGCGGCCGAAGAGATCGAGTGTCGTCGGATCGGCCCAGTGCGCGTCTTCGAGGATGATGAGAACGGACCCGCCGGCCGCCATGCTTGCCAGCTGATCGATGAGGGCGTTCAGCGTGCGCTCCTTCCGGCGCTGTGGATCGGGTTCCGGCGGCGGATAGCGGTGCTCCGTGGGAATCGAAAGCAAAGCGGCGAAAAGCGGAAGGACCTCGTCGACCGGAGTGCTCGCGCGGCTCAAGAGGAATTCGAGCTTGCGGAGCTTTGCCAGCGGGGGATCGTCGGCAACGAGATGAGCGGCATGCTCGATCTGCCCGATGATCGGGTGCAGCGCGCTGTCGACGTGGTAAGGCGAGCACTGATAGCACATCGTAATGTGCGGTTCCTCGGAGACGAGCTGGCGGAACGTCTCGACGATGCGCGACTTGCCGATGCCCGCTTCTCCCGAAAGCAGGACGACTTGTCCCTCACCGTGAATCGCCTGCTGCCAACGATCGTTCAGCAGCGCCACCTCCTGCTCCCGGCCGACGAAACTCGTGAGATTCACGACATGGGCGGCGAAACGGCTCGTTGCCTCCTTCTCGCCCATCACCCGCCAGATCGTCACCGGCTCCATGGCGCTCTTGAGTTGGCTGAGCTTGAGTTCATCGAGCATGAAGACGTCGCCGACGAGCCGCCGCGTCGCGTCGGAAATGAGAACCTGATTCGGCCCTGCCTCGGACTGGAGATGGGCCGCGAGATTGGGCGTCTCGCCTACGACGGTCTTTTCCTTGGTCAGCGGTCGGGCACCATCCTCGCCTACGACGACCAGGCCGGTGGCGATACCGATCCTGACCTTCAGTTTGTCCGTGCTGTTCGCCGGCCGTACCGCGCGGATGATGGTCAACGCGGCGTGGATCGCCCGCTCGGCATCGTCTTCGTGGGCACGCGGATATCCGAACAGCGCCATGACGCCGTCGCCGATATAATTCGCGACCAGGCCGTCGAACTGGTGAATCGCGTCGGTGCAACAGTCGTAATAGCGCCGCGTGATGGCGTTGAGATCTTCCGGATCGAGCGACTTCGCAAGCGAGGTCGACCCAACGATGTCGCAGAAGAGAACGGTAAGGTGTCGCCGCTCGCCGCCGGAAATGAAACTGCTCGGGCTCTCCTCGAAGGCGGGCGGCATTGCCGCAACGATGCCATTGGCGGTCCGCGCAGCTCCCTCCAGGCTCGCACCGCAGCCGCCGCAAAATTTGCTCTCCGGAGAGTTGACCACTTCGCAGTGCAGGCACTTGGCGGGTAGTGCAGCGCCGCACCGCGTGCAGAAGTGCCCGCTGTCTGGATTATCCGCATGGCAGTTCAAGCATTGCATGGGGCAACAAAGTCCGGTTGCTTATCGCCGTCGAACTTTTTCCCGCCATTGAAACTGGCTTTTCCTCGCGGTCGCCTCCCTCGGTTCGAAGCAAGACCAGGTTCGGCGGCGCTCCTCGCATGACGCGCAAAAGCCGCCGCGAGAAAGCCCTGTCGGCTGTGCCTGGTGTCGTCGCCTAGCATTTTCGAGCCGTTCCGCCCACGACTTCGCGGCGTGCCTGACAATCCCGCTGCATGTCTTGGTTGAAGCCAACCGGACCTGCCACAGTGGCCGCCGAGCACGCGCTCCTCTGCCCCGTTCTATCCCTTTACCAGCGGGCAGCCGCCCGCTCCCAGCGGCCGGAACGCCTGGTCGCCCGCAATGGTGGCGAGCAGCTTGTAGACATCCCACGGTCCCGTCGATTCGGCCGGCGACTTCAACTGCATCAGATACATGTCATGCACCATACGGCCGTCCTCGCGGATCCGGCCATTCTTGGCGAAGAAATCGTTGACCGGCGTAGCCTTCATTTTGGCCACTACGGTCCTGGCCGCATCGGTGCCGGTCGCATCGATCGCGTTGAGATAGTGCATCACCGCCGAATAGACGCCGGCCTGGAACATGGTCGGCATGTGCTTGGCCTTTTGCATGAAGCGGTGGGAGAATGCGCGAGTCTCCTCGTTCATGTCCCAATAGAAGCCGGCGGTGACGATCATGTTCTGCGCCGCCTGCAGGCCGAGGCTACGGGCATCGGTGACGTCGAACAGGAGGGCCGCCAGCTTCTGGCCGCCTTTCTGCAACCCGAACTCCGACGCCTGCTTGATGGCGTTCTGCATGTCGCCGCCCGTGTTTGCAAGTCCAATGACCTTGGCCTTGGAGGCTTGCGCCTGCAGCAGGTACGAAGAAAAGTCCTGCGTGTTGATCGGCGCGCGGACCGCGCCGAGGACTTGCCCGCCGCTGGCCCTGACGACACTCGCGGTGTCGCGCTCCAGCGCATGCCCGAACACGTAATCGACCGTGATGAAGAACCAAGTGTCTTCTCCGCGCGCGACCATTGCCTGGCCCGCAACCTTGCCGAGCGCATAGGTATCGTAGGTCCAGTGAATGCCGTTGGGGGAACAGGCCGGCCCCGTCAGATCGGAGGCGGCGGCGCCGGACATCAGGAGCACGCGATCCTTGTCTCTCGTGATTCGTTGAACGGCGAGCGCCACCGACGAGGTCGGGACATCCACGATGACGTCGACCTTGCCGGTGTCGTACCACTCGCGCGCGATGCTCGATCCGAGGTCCGGTTTGTTCTGATGGTCGGCTCCGACCACCTCGATCGCCTTGCCTTTCACCTTATAGTTGAAATCGGCGGCCGCCATGTGGGCGGCGATAAGCGAGCCGGTACCGGTGGAGTCGGAGTAGAGGCTGCTCATGTCGGAGAGCACGCCGATCTTGACGACGTCGTCGGAAATTTGGGCCGCTGCGGGGATGGAGCCGGCCATTGCCGCAGCCGTAGCGAAGCTGACGACGACGGATAACCTACCCATTGATCGCACCCCCATTCCGGCCCGACGGCCCCTCAGGGTGCCGAACCTGCACTTGGGCCCAATGGAACATTATCACATTTATTGGCTGTTGTTAGATCCCCGAGCCATCCTTTTCGCGCGGCGGGGCGCTCGGCGGCCCCCCGCCTGGTTCGCAGGACGCCGATGGCCACTACGCTTGGTTGCAAACGCAAGCGACCGATTGTGATGCGCTGCGATGACGTCGATGAGACAGGCTTTCGGCGCGAGCGGACGGGCAGGTTCACGGGCGCGCTTTCGGGGGTATGAGGAACCCGCATTCGCCGTGGCGGCAGTTTGGGCTTGCGAAAGCATCGCCCCTCGCAGGCGATGAATTGGATCGCTGCGAGCCGCACCGGGCAAAAAGGGGGAGGGCGGGCTTTCGTTTCTCGCGCTTGGAAAGCGGACCAAGATCCCCTATGTGTCGCTGCGCGACGCGACGCTTTTTGCACGGCCCCCGATCCATCGGGGGCGGAAGTCTGCGGTGCCAATCGGGCCACCAGAATCGGCTTCGAGTTGGCCGAGTGAATTGATTTGCGGCGGGGTAGCTCAGATGGTTAGAGCGGCGGAATCATAATCCGTAGGTCGCCAGTTCGATCCTGGCCCCCGCTACCAACAAAACCAATATTGCCAGCAAATTGCCCGGAAGCTTTCTTTGCCCTTTTTGCTCCCGCTGACGGTGTGTTGGTGCACGCCCAGGTTTGGCGCCTCGTGTTCGCAGGGCCACGTGCCGTCACGCGCTCATCAACACACTAGTCCTCCTCTTCGAGCGCGCGCCGCAATCTCCGGACTATGACGCCTCGCCGGCGATCGTCGGCCGCCGCCTCAATGCGATCATTGATATCGAGAATGAGCCTCGACATATCGTTATGCCAATCAAGGGCAACCACCGCCTCGGGCGCCAGCCGGCGGCGATGCGTAACGTCAATAGGCGTGGGAGCGGATGTAGTAAGCTCGTAAATGTCATCCAAGATGGGGCGGAAGATCTGAGCAGAGGGGATGGTCCGCTCGGCGATGCGGTCCGATAGTCCCGAGAGCGCCGGCTCTTCACCGTGAACCAGGAAAACGCCCCTGTGCACGGGGCGGCGCGCCGCGATCCACCGCGCTATTTCAGGCCCGTCGGCATGTCCCGAGTATTCGTCGATACGGCGGATGCGGGCGGCAACCTTGATCTCCTCGCCCTGGATACGCACGGCTTTGGCGCCGTCTTCAAGAAACCGCCCAAGCGTACCGTGCGCCTGGAAACCCACCAGAAGTACCGTGCCGCTCCTGTTCCAGAGCCAGCGTTTTAGATGATGCCGGATGCGCCCGGCGTCACACATGCCGCTCGCTGCAATGATAATGTGAAAGCCGGTGAGCTTCGCGATCGACTTGCTTTCATCGACCGTCTCGCTGAAGCGCAGATGCGGGGAACTCAGCAGGCCAGCAAGATCGATGTCGGGATCGAGGCTCGCCGAATGTCGTCTAAATACTTCGGTGGCGCGGATCGCGAGCGGGGAATCCAGAAAGATCGGCGCCGCGGGCACATCACCGCGTTCCATCAGGTCAATGAGATCGACCATCAATTCCTGTGTGCGTTCGACGGCGAAGGCCGGAATGAGCAACGCACCATTGGCGACGGCGGCGTCGCGAACCTCGGCGGCCAGACGTTGGCGTCGCGCGAGCGAAGTCGTCGGTGGGCGGTCGATATCACCGTAGGTCGATTTAGAAATGACATAGTCGAATCCTGTCGGGGCCTCCGGATCGGGTTGCAGCAGCTTGGCGTCAGGACCGATATCGCCAGAGGCGAGTACCCGCAAAGGCTGCGCGGATGAGCCCTCGCCGACGAACTCGAGTTCGATGGAGGCAGAGCCGAGAAGATGGCCGGCGTTCCAATAGCGGGCGCGAACGCCTCGCATGACGTCAACCCATGTCTCGTACCCGATCGGCGAGAAGGCAGCGAGCGACGCGATAGCATCGGCTTGGGTGTAGATCGGGCTCACCTCGGATCGCCCGCGCGCGGTATTGCGTCGATTGAGGGTAGCTACCTCCGATTCCTGGATGCTTCCTGCATCGGGCAACAGGTAGGAGCACAAATCGATAGTGCCGCGCGTAGCCAGGATTCGTCCACGGAAGCCTTCGCGCACCAGCTTCGGCAGCAAGCCGCTATGGTCGATGTGGGCATGGGTCAAGAGTACGGTATCGATGTCCCCCGGCCGGAATGGAAAGGCACCATAGTTCAGCGCCTTCAATGTCTTTGGTCCCTGAAACAAGCCGCAGTCCACCAGCAAGCGTCCGGATTGGGCTTGGAACAGATAGCAGGAGCCTGTCACGGTGCGCGCTGCCCCGCAAAAGCGAATTGCCACGCTCATGACGTTCTCTTCGGGAGGTCTGTGTCATTTATCTCGTTGCGCAACGCGGCCACCAATACGTCATCGAGGATGATCGCATTGGTCGGATGCGGCACGCTGTTTGTCGAACGGATCGATCGAATGCCGGAGCGGACAAGCTCACCTGTCAGCTGCGGCGAAAACAGGGCATGAGTAATGATGACGTCAACGGCCGTTGCGCCGGCTCCTACGACCGCCTTCGCGCAAGCAATCAGCGTACCCCCCGACGAGACAATATCATCGATCAACAAGACGGGTCGGCCTGGAAACAGTTGTGGGTCGGCGAATTCGACTTCGACCGAACGGTCGCTGCGACGGGTTTTCCGCCCAACCGCGTGAGCTACGCCGAGCCGGCCCGCAAGATCGCTCACCCGCGGCTCGGACTCCGCATCCGGGCCCACCACGACCGTGCTGAGATCCAGTTTATCGACGCGCAGTGCGCCTGCGATTGCCGGCACGGCCGACAGGTTGTCGGCCTCAATGCCGGGAAAAATTCTTCGGATATCCGTGGTGCGATGGAGATGGGCATCGACCGTTATGACCCGGTCCAAAATTTCTGCGAGCAGCCGGCCGATGACTTTCTGGCCGATTGCTTCACCCTTCTGGAAGGCGGTGTCCTGGCGCATGTAGCAGAGGTAGGGCGCCACCAGGACGAGCCGCTCGGCACCGTTGCGCCGTAACGCTTCGGCAGCGAACAGAACTGCAATGAGCTTGTCGTTGGGTCGATCGAGCGGGACATAAAGGATCGTCGTCGGCGCCGCCGGGCCGACCGTCACGCGCAATTCTCCATCAGGGAATCGATGCAATTCGATCTCATGCATTGCAACGCCAAGCCGCGATGCGAGCCGTGATGCATCACTGGCGGAGGACGGCGGGCTTTGGATGGAACCGTTTCTCACGACGTCGTCTCGCTGGGGAGCGATCGCGGGCCGTCGATCACGTAGCCAGCATTGGTCTTGGTGGCTGCCACCGCGAGATCATATTCCGATTGATCGAAGGCATAGATGCGATAGAGAGCTTCGCCCCTCTCGACGCGATCGCCGATCTTCTTGAAGACCTTGATGCCTGCACCCTTGTCGATCGGCGCTCCGGCTGTCCGCGCGAGGCGGTTCAGGCGCAGACAATCGATGCCGGAGACGGTGCCATCGTTCGGTGCCGGCACATCGGCAGTCAGAGTTCCAAGATCGGTTCTGCAGATCGAAGGCCCTTGCGCCTCCATGATCTGTTGCATCTGCCTGAGGGCAGCGCCGCTATCGAGCAGCTCGCGGGCGCATGCGTAACCTGTTCCACCTCGCAACTGCGGGTCATATTCGAGCAGCTGAGCGGCAAGCCGCAAAGACTTTTCGCGCAAGTCCGGCGGCCCCGCGGGATCATTGGACAGCACCGCCATCACATCCTGGGCTTCGAGCACCGGGCCGATGCCTCTTCCGATCGGCTGGCGGCCGTCGGTCGTGACCACTTCTACCGATATGCCGAAGTGATCGCCGACGAACTCGAACAACTTTCGCAGCCGCATCGCCTCCATCGCATTCGTGAGTTTGGCTGCCGGGCCAACCGGAAGATCGATCAGCAGATGGGTGGAGCCCGCCGCCAGTTTTTTCGACATGATCGAGGCGACCATCTGCTCGCGCGTGTCGAGGCTGAGCGGCCGCTCCACCGAAATGAGAATGTCATCAGCCGGCGACAGGTTCACGTGCCCGCCCCAAACCAGGCAGCCGTGACACGCCGTGACGACGTCCTTCATCTCGTCGACTCCAAGATCGACTCGCGCCAGCACCTCCATCGTGTCCGCGGTCCCGGCCGGGGAAGTAATGGCGCGCGACGAGGTCTTGGGAATCGTGAGTCCATGCGCCGCTACGATCGGAACCACGATCATTGACGTGCGATTGCCCGGAATTCCACCGATGCAATGCTTGTCGACGATGATCGGCTTATCCCAGGTGAGTTGAGTTCCGGCTTGAGCCATCGCGCGGGTAAGGGCGAGAAGCTCGTCGCTCGTCATGAAACTGGCGGAACTGATGAGAAACGCCGCGATCTCCATGTCGGAGTAGCGATAATTCGTGAGGTCCGCCACGATTGCGGTGATTTCCGGCGCGCTCAATGTACGACCCTGGATTTTGGTGCGAACGGCATCAAGGCTGTTCGGGGGCGACGCAGGCGTGACCGTGACCAAAGCATCAACCGGCTCGCCGAATTGGCGAAACGCCGGCTCGGCAAGGCCGAGATCATCGGGGCCGATCAGAGCGTCATCATCCGTAATAAGCAGGGTTGCCAGCAGAATTTTGGAATTTCGACGGACTTCGATACGGCTGAAACCACGAAATACTTCGGGCCGCAGGGCCTTTGAGCGGCGCGAGATCACGGCCACGTTTTCGCGGCCCGTGTCCAGATTGACCCGGCGGATCTTCAGCTGTGGACGCGAGGCTTCGGCGGCATTCATGTCGTAGAACCCATGCATTAGCTCAAAGGGTAGCGGCCGGATGCCCCCGGGGCCCATTGAGCCATGTGATTGCTGGCACGCCGAACCCTGCCATCGACGTCTCGATGTCGTTTGGCAAGATGGCACTTTTCATCACGTTTCGCTGCGCCCCGCGCGGCGGGGCCAGGGGGGGAAGGCGGAATTGACGTCGCTCGGGTCGCGAACAGGCTCGCCGCGACGGCCTAGCCTGGCGACCTAGGCCCGGGCTGCTTGGAGCGGCCTGGTAGCCTTCCTGGGGATCGCCCTGAGCTGGCGTCTCGATCCAGCGGTGAGCCGCTCCGGGCCGCCCGGGCAAATCATCATGACATTCGAAAGTCGAGGCGATCGAACTCGCCCCGCCTCCCGCGGCGCGCCCTGTTTCCAGGATGCCGGCCTCGGTATCGACGTTCGGCCGTTTGCTACCTACATACGGTACCGACATCAGCGAGAACCCGTGAGGTCCCATGTCCATTCGACCGGTAAAACGGATCGTCGAATCCCAGCCCACCATGGAAGGCGCCGGAGTGAAGTTGCGCCGGGCCTTCGGCTTCGGCGACACCGGCGAGTTCGACCCGTTTCTGCTGCTGGACGATTTCCGCAACGATCGCCCTGACGACTACCGCGCCGGATTTCCCTGGCATCCCCACCGCGGCATCGAGACCATCACCTATGTCCTCAAGGGAACGGTGGACCACGGCGACAGTCTGGGCAACCGCGGGACTCTCGGGGCCGGAGACGTGCAGTGGATGACGGCCGGGCGCGGGATTCTCCACCAGGAGATGCCGCAAGGCGATCCGCAGGGCCGAATGCACGGCTTCCAGCTTTGGGCGAACCTGCCCTCGTCGCTCAAGATGACCGCGCCGCGCTATCAGGACATTCCGGCGATCGAGATTCCGGAGATCGTCGACGACGACGGGACCCGCGTTCGCGTCATTTGCGGGGACTTCTGGGGACAGCGTGGTCCCGTCGACGGCGTCGCGGCCGATCCGCGCTATCTCGACGTCTGGGTCCCACCGGGCCGGCGCAAGACTCTGCCGGTCGAGACCGAACGGCACGCCTTCGCCTACGTCTTCGAGGGGTCGGGGATTTTCCGGGACGCATCGCAGCCGCTGGGCGTGTTGACCGAGAAGGCATCCGGCGACGGCGATATTCTGGTCCGGGAGCGGACCGGCAACCGATCGCTGGTGCTGTTCGACAGCGGCGACGAGGTGACCGTCGAGGCCGGCGAGCACGGCATCAGGTTCCTGCTCGTTTCCGGCAAGCCGATCGAGGAGCCGGTCGCGTGGTATGGGCCGATCGTGATGAACACCCAGGCCGAACTGCAGCAAGCGGTCGCCGAATTACGCAACGGAACGTTCATCCGGCAGCCATGAACGGCTGCCGCGGGTCTGGACGGGAACCGTTCGGGAAAACGTCGGCGCGTCCCGTCGCCCTGGATAATCTATTTGAGCTTTTTTTGGACGCGTTGATCGAAGCGAGCGACATTGACCACGACACGCTCGTGCGTCCCGTCGCCGATGGGCTCCTTCTCGTCCTGCGCCTCCACGCGGAAGAAGAGCGTGCGGCCATCGATCCGGACGAGCTCGGCCATCGCCTGTATGCGCATTCCGATCGGGGTGGCCGCGAAGTGGCGTATGTCGAGGCGGATGCCGAGGCTTTGGTAGCCGGCGGGCAAGAGGTGCTCGACCGCCGCCAGCGCCGCCGCCTCGATCACGTTGATCATCACCGGCGTCGCCAGCACAGCTACCAATCCGCTGCCGACGCGGGGCGCGGTATGTTCGACGCCGACCAGCAAATCCGCTGATCCCTTCAGTCCGGGCTTCAACTTCGACAGCTCGATCATGCCAGCCCTTCGGGCGCAGACGTCCCGACGATATGTCCCGGCGATATAGTGCGGTCGGACGCTTCCATTGCCAACGCTTTTCACCGGCCGGCGCCCGCGGCATGCCGGCACCGCGGGCGCGGCATGCGCCATCCGGAGAGAACTGGCGCGCTGACTGACAAGGGAACTGCCCGGTGAACGCGAACGTTGGAACTGAAATTCACCATCAAGGACGGTGCCATGCGTCTACTCAAAGCGAGTTATGCCGTCATCGCAGCCGCCGCCGTGGCGGGGCCCGCCATGGCGCAGAACAAAGCGGATCAATGGTCGAAACCTCCCGTGGCCGATACCCCGACCACGGGGCAGGCCGGCGGCGGCCGGGAGGCGCCGATCGGCCACCGGCAACCGCGGCCGAACGATCTGCCGCCGGCCGTCGAGCAGAACCTGGGAACGAGAAGTCCCGAGGACCAGGAGGTGGACAGGAAACTGAAAATCTGCCGCGACTGCGATTGACCCGACCGCAACTCCATTGCCCGATCACGCGGCCGGACGAATGAGCGCCAGGCCCGTCTCCGGATCCTTGACCTTGCGCAGATGCGCCGGGCTTTCGGTCAGGATGATTTCCAAGGTCGGGCGGACATGCGCCTCGCCCAGGTGTCCCGCCATGGCCGAGCCGTCGCGCCTGCCGACGACCAGATGGATGTGCAGGGCGGGCCCGCGCGACGGCGCTTCCGCGACGTCACCGATGAGGGATGCGACTTCGACCTGCTTGCGGACCGGAATTTTCATGTAGCTCTTCCTTTCCCAGTCGAAGTACAGGAGTACGACGTCGCTCAATGCCCCGATCGCGGTGATTTGCGCCGCTGACACGCGTTCGCGGTCGACGAAGTCCTGCAGGCACGTCAGAACCTCCTCGCCGGTCTCCAGTGACCGCGAAGGTCCGCTGCCCCCCGCTGTGGTGAATCATCCTGCTATGCATCGAACGTCCAGGGAACAGTGCGGCCGGGCAAAAGGTTCCCCTGCCGTAACCGCTCGGGGCATGATCCTGCCGGCGCCGTGGCGAGCCGGCAGCAGGCGTGCGTTGGAACGGCAACATGGCGCACCCATTCTTCACGATCGGACATTCGACCCGCGCGCTGGCCGAGTTGGTGGACTTGCTGAAATCACAGCAAATCCGGCGCGTGGTCGACGTTCGAACCGTCCCGCGATCGCGTTCGAACCCGCAATACAACCGCGACGTCCTGCCCGAGGCCCTGGCGCAAGATCACATCGGCTACGAGCACATTGCGGCGCTGGGCGGGTTGCGCGCAAAGCAGCACGACGTTGCGCCGGGCGTGAACGCGTTCTGGCAAAACCAGAGCTTTCACAATTATGCCGACTATACGCTGACCGAAACGTTCCGTTCCGGGCTCGCGCGCCTGCGCGCGCTCGGTCATGGAGAGCGGTGCGCGATCATGTGCGCCGAGGCTGTCTGGTGGCGATGTCACCGGCGCATCATCGCGGATTACCTGATGGCGGCGGGCGAGACCGTGTTTCACATTCTCGGGAAGGATCACGTCGAGCCCGCGCGCATGACCGGCGCAGCCCGGCCCGGCCCAGGCATGTCGCTGACCTACCCTGCGGAGCATGAACGGCCGGGGCCGGACTGACGGCAGTGCCGGCGTTCCCGGGTCAGAGCGAAATCGCCATTCGATCCGAAACGGTTTCGCTCTAGCGCATGTTCCGGAAAAGTGGGAACCGGTTTTCCGAACAGAACATGCGCAAGATCGAAGAATTTGGAGCGCATCACGATTTCGAGCCAATCGGGATGCGCTCTAAAGCGTGCACGACCTCGTGTGCTTCATGTGCTCGAGCTTGGTCGGAATGATCACGCAGTCATGATGGCCGCCATTGCTCGGCCAGATGCCGACCAACTCGTCGCTCTCGGCGTCGATGAAGGCGATGCCGCTCGATAGCCGCTGGAAGCCGCTGAACACGCCCACCACGTATTTGCCGTCATAGGTGATCGCCAGGGTTTGCATGTCCGGTCCGATGCCCTGGATTTCCTTCTTGATCTTCCAGGTATTGGTGTCGACCACCATGACGCCGCTGCTGGCCGGCGAGGGGTGAAGGATGGAAAGGTAGAGCTTGGAGCTGTCCATGGAGAACACCATGTGGAACGGGTTGGGATATTTCCCGCGCCACAGCGGATCCTCGATATGCGCGATTTTTTTCCAGTTGCGCGGATCCGGGTCGCTCGAATCGAAAACGGAGCAATTGTTCTCGCGCAGATTGTTCATCATGCACAGGAACCGGCCGTCCGGAGAGAACCCGACTTCGTGGCCGGGCGAGAAAATCTGGTCGAACTTGACCTCCCAGTGATCGTTGTCGATCTTGGTGATCGGATACTGGTTGGGCGCGTCCTTGTTGAACTGGAGGAATGCCACCGGCTCGAAATTCTTCTCGGCATCGAGGATGACCTGGCCTCCGCACAGCCTGACGACCGTGGACGCCCACCGGCCGGTCGGATGCCAGATGGTGCCGTCGGCGCCGCAGAGACTGTGGATATCATCGCCCGGGATCGTTCCCTCCTCGACGAACAACTCGCCCATCGGCACCATTTCCCATTCGATCTTCTGGCCCTTGGTGCCGAGATAGTCGTATTTGCCGGTCGCCTTGTCGGGATAGATCCTGGAGATCTTGAGCACACCGCCCTTCTTCCAGCCGTCTGCGAGGTTGCGCACGTTGGGCACCCAGTCGTATTTGAGCGCGGCGATGACCCGCGAAGTCTGCCGGTCGAAGCACGCCGCGATGTCCTTCTGCCCGTCGGTGACGAAATAGCGCTCGGCGGTCTTGGGATCGATGGTCACGTGGACGCCGAGACCGAGGCCGGTGGTTTCCGCAACATTTTCCATCAACTCCATTTGGGCGCCGTCATAACGGACGCGGTAGATATTGAATCCTTCGGCCGGGGTCTCGATGTTGGTGGGAATGCCGTAGATCAGGGAATTCTTCCCGCCCTGGGTGCTGTTGATCCATTCGAAGCCCTTCGCCGGATCCGCGCTCGGGAAGGCGCAGAGATGATGCGAGATCGGGTTGTAGTCGCCGTAGTTCCAATATGAAATCCAGGCGAGCGTCCGGCCGGTATTGAGGTTCACGGCATAGGTGCCGCCGCCGAGCTTGGTCGGCATCAGAAGCACCCATTCGCCGAACCGCCTGCCGCCCATATCCGCTTGCGGATTGACCAATTCGCGATCGATCGCGTGGCGCTGGGCTTCGGTATAGGTGGCGCCGCCATGCTGAAGCCCGTGGGGCGGTATGTTCTGGCCGGTGAGCATGGGATAGCCCACGGTGACCACCTCGCCGACCGCCGCGGTGCCGGCGGCCCAGGTCAGGAGGGTGCGCCGATTGACTTTCACCGGCTTGCGTTGCGGCGGTTCGGCTGGTTGCAGTCTTTGCTGCTGGTCGCGTGCGCTCTTTTCCTGCAAATATTCCGCAAAGGTTTCATTGTCCTGCTGCGTCACCTCGGCCTTGCGCTTGAGGTACATCTGTTCGGGGCTCAGCGGCTTGTCCGGCGCGTCTTGCGGGCCGCTCCGCAGATCCAACTCGGGAAGAGGTGCCTCCGCGGCGGCTTCTCGCAATTTCGGCTTGCGCCCGTCAGACATGGCCCAGCTCCTCCGCTTCCCGTGCATGGTTGCGCGTCATTGCACAACAATGTCGTTCGCCGATCAAGGTCGTCGGCCCCGGCAAATTCGCAACTCCCGGCATCAGTGCGGCGGCATCGGGATCCACACCGGCGGCTTGCCGGAAAATCGCATCCGTTTCAAAACGACGTCATCGGCGACATCGAACGGCTTGAGGTAGACGTAATAATTGTCCTTGCGCTCGAACACGTCCTCCTTCGGCATGCTGCTCGGGCTGACCAGCATGGTGCCGGAGAAACGCACGTGCATGTAGTTGGGGAGCAATTGCGCGAAGTCCCTGACGCGAGCGTCGAACACATAGCGGTAGGTTTGCCGGTCCTCGATTTTCAGTACACCGCTGGTGCTTTCGTCGCTCGGCTTCATCGGCACCTCTTGCCAAATCGTGCGCACCTGAACGTAGGCGCGCATCTCCGGCGCCATGACATAGATCGGCTGGCCGCCGCCGACGTTCTGCAGATAAGTCGTCAGCTCGTATCGGCCGTCGCCGAGGTCGGTGACCGACTGGACGTCGCCGCGCAGGCTATTGAGCGCCAGGTGCCGCAACGCCGCGATGCGCGCGCCGCGTTGCCGGACCCGCATCTCCTGATATTTCTCGACGCCGAAGTCGGCCAGCAGGATGGCGGCGAAAATCAGTATTCCGGCAAGCAGGAAGGCCTGCATGCCCCGCCACAAGGTCGCGCCCAGGCGAATCGGCGCGCGTGCTGCGGAAGGCATCGCCGGTTCGAGAGGGACCCTGGCCGGCCCGAAGTGCCGCGGACGCTCCGCCTCCGCCATCGCCGGCGGCAGATCGGTCGCCGCGAGCCCGCCTTGGCGCATCTCGTAGGTCCGCTGCGCACGCTTGGCGAGTTCCAGATTGTGGGTCACGAGCACGAAGCCGAAGCGCTCCGTCCTCTGCAACTCTCCGAGGAGGTCGATGATGTCGGCTTCGGTATCCTCGTCGAGATCGCTCGTCGGCTCGTCGGCGAGCAACAGCGGGGGCGAATTGATCAGCGCGCGAGCGATGGCGATCCGGCGCTGCTCGCCGCCCGACATGCTGCCGGGATAGGCGTCGGCGCGGTCCGCAAGGCCGACGCGGGCGAGCAGATCGTGGGCGCGCGCGTATGCCTGCTCGCCATCCATGGTGCGGCCGAGCAGCGCAGGAACGGCGACGTTGTCCACCGCGGTCAGGTTCGACAACAGGCTCGGGAATTGGAAGACGAAGCCGATGTGACGGGAGCGGAAGGTCGCGAGCTCCGTTTCCGGCAGCTCCCAGACGTCGGTGCCGTCGAGCAGGACCTTGCCGCGCGTCGGCTTGGTGAGTGCGCCGAGCATGGCCATCAGGGTCGACTTGCCGGAACCAGATCGGCCGACGATCGAGACGAATTCGCCGAGGCGCAGTTCGAGGCTGGCGCCTTGCACGGCGTCGTAGCCCGGAGCAGTGCCATAGCGCTTGGTCAGCGACTGCGCCGACAGCGTCACGTCATCGACCTTCCGTCTGAATGAGGGCATAGGGCGCCATTCCGCGCACCCGCCACGCCGGCAGGAAGGCGCCGACGAGACCGAGGACCGCCGAGAACACGATCGCCAGAGCGGCGCCGGCCTCGAGGACGGCGAGCGGCGGCCAGGCGAACGGGACGCCGAGCAGCCGGAAGTAGAAGCCCAGCGAGCGGGCGAACATCAGCAGCACGGCGGTGCCGAAGGCGAGGCCGGCGAGGCCGCCGAGGCCGGTGATGATGGACGCCTCCGTCAGAATGATCGTCATCACCTGATTGGGCTTGGCGCCCATCGCCCGCAACAGACCGACTTCGCGGTAGCGTTCCTGCACGATCGCCGAGAACAACAGCGAGACCAGGATCAGCAGGGCGACGAGCTGGAATGCAGTGAAGGCGGCAACGCCGATCAGGAGGGTGCTCAGCGCCTGGCGCGAGGAGGTAAGGACTGTATTGCCCTCGACGATCTTGATGTCAGAGAGCCGGGCGAGGCCGAACTTGACTTCTTCCACCGTTGCCCCCGGGGCGAGCTGCAGCAGGAATGCCGAGACCCGGTCGAGCGGCAGGTCGGGCGAGCAGACGTTGGGGTCGGCGTGGTTCATGCCGGCGACCGGCGGGCCGTCCTGCGCCGGCGCCGCAGCCGGCTTGCCGGCGGTCCGCGCGTCCGATGCTCGGCAGAACGAAACCATGTCGGCCAGGGCGTTGAAGCTCAGGAAATAGGAGTCGTCGAACGGACCGACGCCCGTCTTTCCGAGCCGGCCGTAAACCCGCAGCGGCATTCCGCACACCGTGAGGGTTGTGCCAGGCCGCGCGAGGAGATTGCCGCCGGCGATCAGGCCGTCGATCGGCCCCGCCTGACGTTCCTCCAGCCAGGGCAGCACCGAAAAGTCGTGCGCCGGATCGAACGCGATCAGATTGACATTGTGCCCCTCGACCAGCGCGGGGACGATGCGTTGCGGCGCCACTTGGGCGATCCCGGGAATGGCGGCGATTCGTTGCCCCAGATCGGCGGCCAAGGTCTCCTCGGTCGGCTGCACGGTCAGCAGGCTGGCGGTAATATTGACCAGCGTCGCGCGGGGAACGACGACGAGGTCGGCGCCCATGCGCGAGAAACTCGTCGCCATGCCCTCGCGCAACGCCCAGCCGGCGACGAAGCTGGCGAAGCCGATGCCGACGCCGAGCATCACGGCCACGCCGAGAAAGATCGCCCGCAGCGGGCGGCGGGCGACGTTCTGCGCGGCCAGCCGGATCAGCAGCCAACGATCATGCCGTCGTCGCGCCATCCCGTTCCCCCGGCGAATGCAGCCTATTCTCCGAGCAGAACATCCCGGGCCTCGTTGATCTTCCTGATCAGGTAGGGGGTGCCACCGGCGTCGGGATCGAGTTTTTGCTCGAGGCGGCGGTGCGCATGCCTCACCTCCTCCGCGCTCGGGGATGGGTCGAGCCCGAGCACCTCGAGCGCCTCCTCGCTCGACATCCGCAGCCGCCCGTTACCGGATCCTGTCGCCGCTCCCCGCGGCAAGCTGATGTCCGCCGGCTGGTACTCGATGTGCAAGCCGGTTTGCTCGAGATAGGTCCTCAACACGGCAATGGACTGCCGCACCAGATCCGGATCGACCGACGCGTGCGCCGTGGAGAAGCCGAAGGGTGCGGTGCCGGTGCCGAGATCCGGAGAGATCGGAGGAAAGCCACCTCGCGTCGCGTTGAGTGGACCAAACAACACGCGCCAGCGCGGCGCGGCCTGCACGAATACCGGCAGCATGAAGGCCGCGAGCATCATCGCGTATTCCCACCGGCCGGTCGTGACGAGCCACAGCAAGAGCGCCAGTGCGAGACCGGCAAAGGCAAGCAATGACCACCGACCGGCATTGACGATCGCCCGCGGGTTGGCGTTGAGGATCCAGCCGCCCATTTTGACCGCCGACACGAACAATGAGAGCGTAAGCGTGGCGTAGGCCAGGACGCTCAAATCCATGGCAGGCTATCCTTCCGGCCGATCAACGGCTCTTCATGTCCTGCTTTTGGGGGTCCGGTCAACGCCAGGCATGCCGCGGCGCCGGCGCCAGCAGCCGCGCTGCGATGCTGCTCAGTATCTCCGGGCCCGGCCGCCTCGACCCGTGGTGCTGGAGCCGTTCGGTCCGTACCGTTGGTACCACGAATTCGGCACGCACGAGCCGCCGGTGCCGGGCCCCGCCGTCATCATGCATTGTTCGTAGGAGGTGAAGGCGCAGCTCCTGCTGCCGCCGTTGCGGCCGGAATACTGCACGCACCAGGGACGGTAGGTTTCAGCAAAGCTGGGCCTCGAGTCGATCACGCTCAGCACCCAAACGGTGAGCAAGGCAAAGGCGACGCGGATCATTGGCATGGCGAGTCTCCAGATCAATCCCTCCGACCCCTCGCTTCTTCCCTGTTCCGGAATGGTCTTGTGCTGCGCACGATTCACTCCGGCTCCCGCACCCGGCTCGGTGCATCACGAGAAGGACGTGGCGTCCCGCGTGAGTGCCGTGCCGGTCCTTACCGTCTCCTCGCCCCGCCCTGACCCGTGGTGCCGCCCCCGCCGTACCACACATACCATGGGTTCTTCACACACGAGCCGCCGCTGCCGGGAGTCGCCGTCATCATGCATTGATCGTACGAGGTGAATCCGCAGTCGCGACCGCCCCGGCCGGAGTACTGCACGCACCAGGGGCGATAGGTTTCGGCAAAGCTCGGACGCGCGTCGATTACGACCAGCATGCAGGCGGCGAACAAGCCGAGAGTGGCGCGGGTGGTTGCCACGGCGAGGTTTCCGATGTCCAGCCCCTCCGACCGCATACGTGAGCCACATTCCAGAACAATTTTGCGTTGCATACAACGGTCATCATCGCGCGCTTCGTGCACGATCTCGTGACGCAAGGGGCGAACCCGACTTGCGCTGGTACTGTGCCGCAAGGGAACGGCGGGGCCTGTCGCGGGCGCGGCCCGATCGGGCTACACCGGCAACCGTTGCAAGTCGGTCGAGAAGGAGTGCATGCGACGCGCGCCGTCATCGGTGATGACGATGGTCTCCGCGAACACGCAGCCGGTTTCGCCGTTGCGCCATTTTGGATCGAACAGGTCGATGTTCATGGCGAAGACCATCCCTGGGCGGAATTCGTCGCCGATCGCGGCGAGCGCGCCGGCGTCGGCGCCCTTGGCGTGATGGCGGTAGCGCGGATATTCCAGGGACGCGAGTCCGTGGCCATGGATCCCGGCTTCGCAGATACCGAACCCGCTGCCTTCGATGGTGTCGCGGACCGCGTCCATGGCTTCCGAAATCCTGGCGCGCGGTCGGAACAGATCGAGCCCACGTCGATAGGCGGCGAGACAGGCGTCATGGATGTCGAGGTAGCGGGCATCCGGCTCACCCAGACAGAACGTGCGTTCGACATGGGTGAAATAGCCGCCGAATTTGGGATGCATCTCGCAGATGATCATGTCCCCCTTCTCCAGCGGGCGCGTCGTCGGCACCCGGAACGGGTGCGGATACGGGTGGGCATCGGCGGCCCACAGGAACAGCGTCGGTTCCTCGCCGCCGTTGGCCAGCATCACTTCCATCATGCGGGCGTAAACCTCGCATTCCTTGACGCCGGGGCGGGCGGTGTCCCGGCACGCTTGCAGCATGAGATCGCCGAGCGCGGCGGCTTTGTCGAGAATTGCGATTTCCTCCGGGCTTTTCACCGTTCGCAGCTTCTCCATCATGTCGTCGAGACTGACGAGTTGGACGTTCGGCAACCTCTCTTGCAGGCGGACGTACATGCTGTGCGGTACCCAGCCGTCCGGATCGAGCGGACCGGCCAGGCCGTCGATGCCGATCTTCCCGCCGAGCAGACCCAGCTCGGCGAGCCGGTCGGCGACGCTGTCGGCAAACGTCCCACGCTTGGGCCGCACATCGGCCACCCAGTTCTGCGCGCCGCGCCAATACTGCGTGAATACCGGCGAATAGATGAAGGAGGTCGGCTCGCCCGCGGCCGGAAAAACCAGGACGTTGAACTCGGCATTGCCGCCGATCGGGCAGAGATAGCGCGCGTTGGCGATGTTGAAGTCCCACATCGCCGGCCAGCCGCACAGGATCAGGCAATCGAGGCCCCGCGCTTGCATCTCCTTGCGCACCATCGCCCAGCGCCGGTCGCGCTCGTTCAGCGACGGTGTCGGATACTCCACGAGCTTGCGCATGCCTTGTGCCCCGGCGTTGGTGTTCGCAAGCCCGGCCGCACCCGGCCGGGCGATGTTTGGCGCCTGCGCCCTTCAGGGAGCGGCTGGCCCGTTCCGAAGGGCCGCGCTGACGCGCCCGATCTGCATTCCGCGCTGCTTCCCCCCGACGTGGCCCGCTACTCCTTCACGGCCCCGGTCATCGCCGAGACGTAGTGCTCGACGAAGAAGGCGTAGAGGATCACCAGCGGCAGCGACCCGACCAGTGCCCCCGCCATCAGCGAGCCCCAGCGGTAGATGTCGCCGTCGACGAACTCGTTGACGATCGCGACCGGCACCGTCTTGTACTGGGACGAGGAGATGAAGGTGAGCGCATAGATGAACTCGTTCCAGCACAGGGTGAAGCAGAAGATGAAGGCCGAGATCAATCCCGGCACCGCCAGCGGCAACACGATCTTGGTGAGGATCTGCCAGCGGCTGGCGCCGTCGATCAGCGCGCATTCCTCGAGCTCGAACGGGATGGTCTTGAAGTAGCCCATCAGGAGCCAGGTCGAGAACGGGATCAATATGGTGGGATAGGTGAGGATCAGCGCGAACGGCGTGTCGAACAAGCCGTACTGGAATACGACCGTGGAGAGCGGGATGAACAGAATCGACGGCGGAATGAGATAGGCGAGAAAGATCGCGCCGCCGATCCATCGGGCGCCCCGGTAGCGCAGCCGCACGATGGCATAGGCCGCGAGCACGCTCGCCACGATCGACAGGATGGTCGAGGCCATCGCGACCAGGGTCGTGTTCCACAGCCACAGCGGATAGTGGGTCTCGAACAGCAGCTTCTGGACGTGCTTGAGGGTCGGCGACCAGGTCCAGAACGGATTGAAACGATCGAGATCGAGCAACTGCTCGTCCGGCTTGATGGCGGTCAACGCCATCCAGTAGAACGGAAACAGCAGCACGATCATGATCAGTCCGAGCGGCAGATAGAGCGTCACGAGCCGCCGCGGCAGCGATTCCAGATAGCTCATGCCCTCGGAATGGTCGGCCGTGACGCCGGTCAGCACCGCTTTTGGGTCCGCGACCTTGGAGGCGAGCGCGTCAGTCATTGCTCTCCCCCTGCTGTGATCCCTCGCAATGATCGACACTCGCCCCGTCGGTTCGGCCGCGGTCCCCAGGGCGCAGCAACGTGGCCTGGCTCGGTCCGCTCCCTCTCCCATAGGGAGAGGGGTGGGGTGAGGGTTTGAGGTCCCTCGATAGGTCTGTAACGCCCTCGCCCCAACCCTCTCCCCAAGGGGGAGAGGGAGCGCACCGAGATCGCCGCGATTTTGGCGGATCATTTATGACAAGCTGGGATTTATGCAGCCGGGTATCAGTCATTGCTTTCACCCTGCTGCCATTTCCGTCGCTGCAGCCCGAACCACGAGATCAAAATGGCCGCGAGCAGGAACGGGATCATGGCGGTCGAGATCGCGGCGCCCTCGCCGAGATAGCCCGAGAGGATCGCGCGCTGATAGCTCAGCGTCGCCATCAGGTGGGTGGCGTTGACCGGGCCGCCGCGGGTCATGGCCCAGATGAGCTGGAAGTCGGTAAAAGTGAACAGCACCGAGAAGGTCATGACCACGGCGATGATCGGGGTGAGCAGCGGATACGTGATGTAGCGGAACATCTGCCAGGGGGTGGCGCCGTCGATGGTGGCGGCCTCGTAGAGGGAAGGCGGCATGGTCTGCAATCCGGCGAGCAGCGTGATGGCGACGAACGGGACGCCGCGCCAGATATTGGCGAAGATCACCGACCAGCGCGCGTTCCAGGGATCGCCGAGGAAGTCGATGTTGCTGCTGATGACGCCGAGCTGCCGCAGCGACCAGGAGATGATTGAAAACTGGCTGTCATAGAGCCACCAGAACGCGATGGCCGAGAGCACGGTCGGTACGATGAACGGAATCAGCACCACGGATCGTATCAGCGCCTTGAACGGCAGGCTGTGGTTGAGCAACACCGCAAGATAAAGCCCGACCGCAAACTTGATGATGCTGGCGACGCCGGTATAGAGCATGGTGTTGAAGACCGAGAGCCAGAAGACATTGTCGCCCCACAGCCATTCATAGTTCTCGGTGCCGATGAACACACCGGTGCGGCCGATGCGCGCGTCGGTGAAGGAGAGCCACACGCCGAGTCCGAGCGGATAGGCCAGGAACAGGATCAGGATCGCCGCCGCCGGCAGCATGAACCACAGGCCGAGCCAGTCGCGGTTGACCTTCAGCCTGTCCCACGCGGTGATGCCGCGCGCCGCGCGCGCCGCCGCGCTCGAACCCGGGGTTGAATCAATGAGGGCATCGGCCATTCATGGCGTCTCGTGTGGCAGCCCTGCGCAGGCGGCGTCCTTCGCGGCGTGGGCGGCCGCGAAGGGGGCGGACGGCGAACGCACGGCGCCGCCCGCAGCGATCTCGCTTACCGGTAGATTCGCTTGGCCTGGCGTTCGGCCATTGCGATCGCGCCTTTCACGTCTTCGCGGCCGGTACAGTAATTGGCGAACATGTCGAGCACGAGGAAGTCGGCAATTGCGGTGGCTGCCTTCTCCCCGACCGAGCCGAGGCCGCCGGCGGTCAGCGACCGCTTGGCGGCGTCGCGGAACACCGTGCGCTTGGGATCCGCGGTCCAAACCGGGTTGGAATCGTAGGCGTTCAGGCAGTGCGTCAGATAACCCTGCGCGGCATCGATCCACTTGTTGAACTGATCGGCCTCCAGCATGTACGCCATCAGCGCCTTACAAGCCTGCGGATACTTGGTGTAATTCATCGCCAGCACCGGATACATCAGGTGCAGCTCGGTCGGTTTGCCGATCGGTCCGATCGGCCAGAAGGCGTGGTCCATGTCCTCGGCGATCTGCTTCTTGGTCGGATCCTTGGTGGCCGCGACGTAGATCGAAATGCCGTTGTCGGTCCAGTGGATCTCGCCGGCGAGGAACGCCTTGTTGTTGGAGGCGTCATTCCACGAGGCCACGCCCGGGATCATGTTCTCGTAGAGCTGCTTGGCGTATTCCAGCGCCTTCGCCGTCTCCGGCGAGTTGAGAATTACCTTATCGTCCTTGTCCACCAGGTTGCCCCCGAACGACCACAGGCACCAATACACCCAACCATTACCGTCGCCCGAGGCGTGGCCGAGCGCCATGCCGCCGGGCGTGCCGTTTCTCTTTGTCGCCTTGGCGAATTCGAGAAATTCATCGGTGGTTGTCGGGAACTTGGAGAATCCCGCCTTCTTGAGCGACGAGATGCGGTAGTTCTGCATGTTGCCGCTGTAGCAGATCGGGATGGCGATCCACTTGTTGCCGCTCTTGCCGTAGGCGACGGCGCTTGGCACCCAGCCGCCGTATTTCTTGCCGAGGTAGTCGGCGACGTCAGTGACGTCGATGCATTTCTGCGGGAAGAGATGCGGCAGCGAATACAGCCCCCAGAACAGATCGGGTCCGGCGCCGGTATTGGCGGCCACGGACGCTTTCGGCTGCACGTCCTCGTAGGACTCGCGCGAGATGGCGACTTTCACGCCGGTGGCCTTGGTGAAGGCATCGATGAGCGCCACGAACGCGTCATCCTCGGACTGCACGAAATATTTCCAGCGCAGCATGGACAGCTGCGCGCCGCTCTCCGGCTTCCAGGGGGCCGACTGTGCCCAGGCTCGCGCCCAATCGAGCAGGGCCGGGCCGGTGAGCGCGCCGGTCGCGGCCAGCGCGGTGCCGCCCTTGACCAGGGTACGGCGGGTGAACGTGGTCATGGCTGTTTCCTCCATTGTCATGCGTCGAGGCGGTTTCCGCTCGGCTGGTCGAACAAATGCGCCAATCGCGGATCGGGCTTGAGCCGGATCTTGTCGCCCGGCTTGAAGTGGTGGCGTTCGCGGAACACGGCGACGATGTCGTCGTCGCCCAGCTTGGCTACGATCTGAAGCTCCGAGCCGGTCGGCTCGACCACTTGGACCTCGGCTTCGGAGCCGTCGTCGGCGATGACGAAATGCTCCGGCCGGATCCCGTATATCACGGGCTGCCCATCGCTGCCGGGCGGCGCCGCGGCCAAGGGCAGACGGACGCCGTTGGCGCCCTCGAATTCCAGCCCGCCGTTGGCGCGAATCGTCCCGTTGAGGAAGTTCATCGCCGGCGAGCCGATGAAGCCCGCGACGAACAGGTTCTGTGGCCGATCGTAGAGCTCGAGCGGCGCGCCGATCTGCTCGACCGCGCCATCGTGCATGACCACGATCCGGTCCGCCAAGGTCATGGCTTCGATCTGGTCATGGGTGACGTAGACCGTGGTCGTCTTCAGGCGCTGGTGCAGTTCCTTGATCTCGGTACGCATGGCAACCCGCAGCTTGGCGTCGAGGTTCGACAGCGGCTCGTCGAACAGGAACACCTGCGGATCGCGCACGATCGCGCGGCCCATGGCGACGCGCTGGCGCTGGCCGCCCGAGAGCTGGCGCGGATAGCGGTCGAGCAGCGGCCCGAGCCCCAGAATATCGGCGGCGCCCTTCACGCGCTTCGCGATCTCGGTCTTGCGCGCGCCGCGCAGCATCAGCGAGAAGCCCATATTGGCGGCCACGGTCATGTGCGGGTAGAGCGCGTAGTTCTGAAACACCATCGCGATATCGCGCTCCTTCGGCGGCACCCTGTTGACGATGCGCTCGCCGATCCGGATCTCGCCGGAGGTGATGTTCTCGAGCCCCGCGATCATTCGCAGCAGGGTCGACTTGCCGCAGCCCGAGGGTCCCACCAGCACGACGAATTCGCCGTCGTCGATCAGGACGTCGACGCCGTGGATGACCTCGATCGCTCCAAAGGCTTTTCTGACGTCGCGGATGGCGACCGAAGCCATGGATTCCTCCCGGTGGGTGACGGCTCGCCCTGCGCCGCGTCTTTCTTGGCTTTTGATTGAGCTGGGGGGCGGTGCGGATCTCCCTCATTCGCCCCCGAAGGCCCGGAAGCGCTTGCCCGGGTCCGCCGATTGAATGGGATTATGATTGCAATTTCAATTCCCCGTTGGTCGCAAATCGCTCGCTCGGCAGGCGGGTTCCGGCATCTCGTCCGCGGCCAAAGCCGCGACCATCGGGGCCGCCCCCGGCCGGGGCGATCGCGGCCGGGCGGCGTCGCCACGGCGCGGCGTCCCTTTCACGTTGCGGTGATTGGCACCAATCGGCCGGTTGCACGTTGGTTTCTCGGACCATCGGGGGCATGAATTGCAGACATTCCGCCATCGCCTGCGTCGAGTGGCAAGCCGCGCGGGCGGCTCTGCAATCGACATGGAAATCGTCGCAGCCGCGGCCCTGCTCAGCGCCGCGTTGGTGGTGGGGCTTTCGACGGCGGCCGACTACGGGTTTTCCATCGATGAGTTCAATGCCGACGACTACGGCCCCAAGGCGCTCGCGTGGTATGCGAGCGGCTTTACCGATCGCTCCCAGTTCGAGACCGTCGAGTTTTCGCTCTGGTATTACGGTCCGTGGTTTCACATGCTCACCGCTTATGTGCAGTCGTTCGAACTCGCCGACAGGATCACGGTCCGGCACGCCATGACCTTCCTCGCCGGCCTCGCCGGCGTCGCGGCGCTGCTGCCGATCGGGCGTCTGGCGGTCGGCCGGTGGGCGGGTCTCACCGCGATCGCGCTCTGCCTGCTGACGGGCTATTTCTACGGCAGCATGTTTTTCACGCCGATCGACGTTCCGTTTGTCGCGGCGATGACATGGGCCACGCTTGCCATTGTGGTCATGACCCGCAAGGTGCTGCCGTCCTGGTGGACCGCCGTCGCCGCGGGCCTGCTGACCGGGCTCGCCATCGCGACGCGAACCGGCGGCATCATTACCCATGCTTACCTGTTCGGCGCGATGGTCTTGTGCGCCGCGGAAGTCTTCGCCGGCGATGGTCGGGTGACACTGCGCTACCTCGCGCAGATCGGCGCGCGCTATGCCGCCGTCGTTCTCATCGCCTGGATTACGGCGATTGCGCTCTGGCCTTGGCTGCAGATCGGCAATCCGCTCGAGCAGTTCAGGATCGCGCTCGTGCATTTTGCGACCATTCCGGTAACGTTTGAATTTTCCCATTGGGGCGAGCGCATATGGACCGATGCGTTGCCGCGGACCTACATTCCGGGCCAGCTTCTGGCCCGGCTGCCGGAAGCTTTCCTCCTCCTGCTGGCGGTCGCCGTCATTGCAGCCATTGTCGCCGCGGTCAGGCTCGCGCGCGAAACTGCCGCGCATTGGCGGCTCGACCGCGAAGCGGGCCTGCGCGTCGCGGTGCTGGCGCTGGCGCGCGAGCGGGCCATTCTCATCGTCTGTGCCGCCGTCGTCTTGCCGCTGGCATTTCTCATCATCCAGCGTGCGACCATCTACGATGGAATCCGGCACGTATTGTTCGTGATCCCCATGCTGGCGATCCTGGCCGGGATCGGATTGCGGGCGCTGCTGCCGCTCCTCGCCCGTGCGCCCATTGTCGCGGCCGTCGCCGCGGGCGCCTATGTCGGCAGCATCGTCAGCACCCTTGCCGTGTTGCATCCGCTCGAATACGTCGACATGAACGCGCTCGCGGGCGGAACGCGGGGGGCCTACGACAATTTTGAGCTCGACTATTTGTCGGTGGCCGCAACCGAGGCGCTGCGTCGTCTCGAACACCGTCTCGACTATGATCCGTCCGTGCGGCAGGCCGAGGGTCCACCGAGCATCTTGATTTGCATCCCCTGGCGGGAGTGGATGGTTGGTCCGATGTTGCAACGGCCGTGGATGATCGAGACCGATCCGGACAAGGCCGAGTTCATCATCGCGACGCAACGATCACGCTGCGCCGAGAACAAGCCCGTGGTCCTGATCGACGAGGTCAAACGCTTCGGTCGCACGTTTGCCTGGGTCTACGCGCGCCGCTCCGAGGACAAATGAAATCGCAGGCCGGCTCGCTCCACTCCCGCTCTCGCGGCGTCCAACTCGGATAAGTCCAGGCTCGGGCGGGGCCGCACCGCGTTCGCGGCACCGTCGTCCGCGGAGCGCCCAGGACTCGCGTCGGCGATGGCGATCTTGCGTGCCAATGTGGTGATCAACTCCGTCTGAGTCCGCAGCTTCAGGTGCAGATTGAGAAGGACGATCAAGCTGATGCAGACCCAGACATAGAGAATGAGATCGACACCGCGGCCGATCCCGACCAGTTCCGCGAGCTGCGTGCTGTGCTCCGGCACCCATACGAAGTAGAGACCCGCCGTGGCCACGAGGACGGCCAGGATCGCGACCGCAGGCGATCGCCGGTACTCGGTCCAAGCGTAAAGCAGAATCGCGGCCAACAGGCTCGAGAGGATCAATTGCGCAATCATCGATAAAGCCTCCGCGCAAACAGATCGAGCAGAATGAGGACGGCGTCCCGGACGTTCTGCCCTTTGGCCAGGGAATAGGCCGTGTATTCGATGGTGACGGGCTGTTCGACGTAGCGCAGGCCGCTGCTGCCGATCTGGCTGAGGCATTCCGATGCATGCGCCATCCGGTTTTGCCGGAGCTTGAGGGTAGCGGCGCCCCGGCGGGTCATGGCGCGCAATCCGTTGTGGGTGTCGGTGAGCTGCAGGCCCGTCGTGAGCCGCGTGAACAGGGTCGCGGCCTGCAGCATCAGACGCCGCAGCGGCGGCAGATGGGGAGCTTGTCCGAGAAACCGGCTGCCGAGCGCGAACTCGGCGCGTTCGCGGATCAGCGCCTCGGTGAGGCGGGCTATGTCCGAAACCCTGTGCTGGCCGTCGGCATCAAATGTAACGATGCACTCGGCCGCTTGCGCCAGCGCATATTCGATCCCGGTCTGCAGCGCGGCCCCTTGGCCGAGGTTGAAGGGGTGCCTCAGCACCGTGGCGCCGGCCGCCCGCGCGTGCTCGGCCGTGGCGTCCGTGGAGCCATCGTCGACCACCACGACCGCATAGCCCGCGCGCGCGACCTCGGTCACGACGCGGGAGATAACCGCCGCTTCGTTATAGGCGGCGATCACGACGCATACTTGCGCCCGAGAAGGAGGCTCCATCCGACGTTTCCACTCGATTTTTGGCGTTGTGGGCCAACGAGAATTCCGCTCGCTCAAGAAAGTTCCCCGCTCATCCTGCGACAAGGAGTAGCCCGCTGAGGATGAGCACGATCCCGAGGGCGAGACGCAGGGTGATCGTCTCCCCGAAAACAAGGCCGCCCAGCAGCGGCGTAACGGCAAACGCCAGCGCGGCAAACGGATAGGCGCGAGACAGCGGGGTGAAGGTCAGAAGCCAAACCCAGAGAACGGTCAATCCGCCGTAAAGGGCGACGGCCCCGACAAAATAGCCGTTTCCCACGAGGCTCAGCAGTCGTTCCCAGAGCGGGGCATCGGGCGCGTATCGCAGCGCTGCCGCCTTGAACAACAACTGTCCACCCGCCATCCCGGCGGCATAGGCCATGAGCAGCGCGACCTGCGAAAGCGCGAGACGGGCGGTGCTCATCGCGGCACTTTTCGCAACACGATGCGCATGGCGTCGAATAGGTTGACGGGTACGCCGATCCGGCTCGCGGTCGCCACGCCCGTGCCGCCCAAGCCGAGCATCCGTCGCAACTGGAACAGGATCAGCGACGCGGGGACGATTTTCCAGGGCCGGTCGACGTGCTCCATCGCGAGCCCGAGAGCCGAAGACAGGCGCCGCATGCTCTCCCGGGTGAAAAACCAGAGGTGCTGCGGCGGCGTCATGAGCCGCCATCTTGCGCCCATGAGCTGCGCCGCGCGCGAGCCGAAGTCGCCGGTCGTGATCACGATGACCCCGCCGGGATTGAGCTGCTGGCAGCATAAGGCAAGCGTCTCGCGCGGGTTCGGCAGGTGCTCGAGAACATCGAACAGAACGATGACATCCACATGACCGATCTGCCGCAGGTGAGCCTGGTCCGCCATTCCCTGCAGAACATTCAATCCCGCGCGGCGGCCGTGCTCCGCCGCCGCGGCGGCCAACTCGATTCCCGCCACCTCGAAATGGCGCGCGGCCTCCATCAGGAAAAAGCCGTAGGCGCATCCAAGCTCGAGCAGTCTCCCGTTGCCGCGGTATCGGCGGATGAAGTCGACGCTGCGGGCGAACTCGCGGCGCAGTACCGGCTCGGCTCCGAGATAGTCGGAATAACCGTCCGAGCGGCGGCCGGCAAAATAATCGTCCGTGTAGTAGGCGGCAGGCTCAAAGCCCGCGGTTTCCGTGCGGCCGAGGCCGCAATTCCGGCATTGCAGGATATCGCACCCATTGGTCCGGAAGCGAAGCACGTGATCCGTGGTGCGGCCACACGCCGGACACGCGCGCGCGATGTTGGTCATGATGACTGCCGCGGGGGCTTGCGATGGTTCCGTTTGCAAGAAGCCGGGTCCGATCTCGAACAAGTTGGTTCGCCATTCGTCGGGCTGGATGCGATCCTGCCCACTCAACTCTTGTTCCGGACGGGACGCAATTGTCTTGACGCGGGAGGAGCCGCGAGCGCCCCGGGACGGCGGTATTGCTAGTGCCCCGAACTCGAAGTTCGCGCACATCGCGCGGCAAATTCAACCGCGAACTTCGGGTTCAAAAGGGGCACTAGAATCATAGATTGCTAGTGGTCCTTAGATTCCGAAGTTCGTATCTGAATGTGCCGCGAGTGCTGACGAACTTCGGAATCGGACCACTAGCCGAAATAGGCTTCGCGCACCTCCTGCCGGGTGGCGAGCTCGTCCGGCCGGCCGGCGGCGACCACGCGTCCCTTCGAGAGCACGTAGCCGTAATGCGAGATGGCAAGCGTCTGATGCACGTTCTGCTCGACCAGAAATACGGTGATGCCGCGCGCGTTGATGTCGCGGATGATGTCGAAGTTCTCCTTGACCAGTAGCGGCGACAGCCCGAGCGAGGGTTCGTCCACGAGCAGGAGCTTCGGGGCGCGCATCAGTCCGCGCCCGATGGAGATCATCGCCTGCTCGCCGCCCGACATCGTGCCGGCAAGCTGTGCCCGGCGCTCGCGCAGACGGGGAAAGAGACCGAAGATCTCCCCGATGCGCGCGCGCGTCACCGCGTCCGAGCGCTCCTGGTAGGCGCCGACGCGCAGATTTTCCTCCACCGTGAGCTTGGGAAAGACTTTGCGGCCTTCCGGAATGCAGGCGATGCCGGCGGCGATCACCTTGTGGGTCGGCAGCCGCGTGATGTCGCTGCCGTCGAACATGATGCGACCGGCGCGGGGCAGCGTGAGGCCGAGGATGGAACGGATGAGCGTGGTCTTGCCGGAGCCGTTCGAGCCAAGCAGGCAGGTGATGCTGCCGGCGGCGATGGTGAGCGAAACGCCTTGCAGCACATCGGCCTTGTCGTAGGCGGTCGTGACCTCCGCGATCTCGAGTTTGCCGGCCATGTCATGCCACCCCGAGATAGGCTTCTTGCACCTGACGGTCTCCGGCCACCTGCGCGAACGTGCCCTCCTTGATCTTGCGGCCGTAGTTGAGCACGGCGCAGCGATCGGTGATGCGCTCGATCACGCCCATCTCGTGCTCGATGATGACGATGGTCAGGCCGGGCCTGCGGGCGCGCACGGACAGGATATCGTCCATCAGCTCGCGCGTTTCCTCGTGCGTCATGCCGGCGGACGGCTCGTCGAGCAGGACGAGCCGCGGGCGGCTGATGAGCGCACGACAAATCTCGACCCGGCGCCGGTCGATCATCGGCAGACCGGCCGCCGGCTCGTCGATGCGGCCGGCAAGCTCCGCGTTGAAGACCGCGACCAGCTCGCGCGCTTCCTCCCAATGGCGCGCGAACTCGGCCGCCAATGCGTCGCGCCGCAGCAGATTGAACACGAGGCCGTGGTTCAGCCGCTTGTGATTTCCGACCATGATGTTGTCGAACACCGAGAGCGGCAGGCACATGCGCGAACGCTGGAAGGTGCGGGTGACGCCGGCGCGATAGACCGCTTGCGGGGTCGCGCCGGTGATGTTCCGGCCGGCGAACATGACCGTGCCATCGTCCGCGCCGTAGATGCCGGTGATGACGTTGAACAGCGTGGTCTTGCCCGAGCCGTTCGGCCCGATGAGCCCGACGACCTCGCCTTCGTTGACCTCGAAATCGACGCCGTCGAGCGCGAGCACGCCGCCGAAGCGGCAGGTCAATCCCTTGCAGGCGAGCAGGCCCGCGCTCATGGCGCCCCACCCTCGTCCTGAGGAGCCGCCGAAGGCGGCGTCTCGAAGGATGCGGGCGTCCGCGTGCTCCGAGACACGCCCTTCGAGCGCTCCTCAGCATGACGCGCGCTCCGCGCTCTGCCGCCGGCGACATAGTCGCGCAATGGACGCGGCAGCAGCCCCTGCGGACGAAACAGGAGAATGAGGATCACCAGGGCCGCGTAGAGCGCGAAACGATACTCCTGGATGACCTGGAATTTCTCCGGCAGGATCACGACAAAGGCGGCGGCGACCGCGACGCCCCACAGATTGCCGATGCCGCCAAGCAGCACGATCGAGACCAGGATGAGCGAATCGCCGAAGGTGAAATTGTTGGGCGCGATGAAGCCCAGCACGTGGCCGTAGGCCGCGCCGGCGATCCCGATCAAGGCATTGCCGAGCGTGAAGGCCAGCACCTTCCAGCGCGCGAGATCGAGCCCGTAGCAGGCCGAGGCGATTTCGTCGAGCCGGATCGCATCCATGCTGAGCCCGATCCACGAGCGCTCGAGCCGCCGCACCAGCGCGAAGGCCGATATCAGCAGAAACAGCGCCAGCAGCAGATAGGAGAAGTAGAACGAGGCGGTGAAATCGCCGATCCGGATCGGGCTGTTGAAATTCCACCCGAACAGCACGATGGGCTTGACCTGGATGCCCTGCGGCCCGCCGAGCGTATCGTTGACCTCGAGAAAGACCTTGAACAGGATGCCGAACGCGATGGTGACCAGCGCCGCGTAATGCCCGCGGGTGCGCAGCACCGGCAGGATCAGGATCGATCCGATCAGCGCCGCCATCAGCCCACCGAGCGGGAGCGCGATCAACGACGGCAGCGCCGTGTATTTGGTGACGACCCCGGCAGTGTAGCAGCCGATGCCGAGAAAGGCCGCGCCCGCGAAGTTGACGACCCCGGCGTAGCCGAACTGGATGGTCAGGCCGAGCGCCGCGACCATCAGCAGGAATGCCGTCGTCATCATCAGGATGACGAAATGCTCCTCGTGGAACCAGAACGCGGCGGCGAGCACGCCCGCGACCGCGGCGCCGTCGAAGATCCGCTCGTTGCCGCCGATGCTGGCCCTGACCGCATCCACCAGGCCGAAGCGCGCGCCCAGCACGACGGCGGCGGCGGCGCTCACCAGCAGCGCGCCCACCGCGCGCTCGCTTTCGGCGCCGAGAAACACAATCCCGTAGAGCGAGGCGACGGCCGCCCAGGCGAGCGCGGGTATCGGCGAGCGGGCGTTTGGCAATGCCGCCATGCCGTCACACCCGCTCGCTCGATTTCTCCGCAATCAGGCCGGTCGGCCGCCAGGTCATGATGGCGATGATGACGGCGAGCGCAAACACGTCCTTGTAGGCGCTGGCGAACGGCAGTGCGACCGCGCCGATGGTCTCCAGCCCCGCGAACAGGAAACCGCCGAGGATCGCGCCGTAGATGTTGCCGAGCCCGCCCACCACGGCGGCGCTGAAGCCGAACACGCCGAGCAGGAGGCCCATGCTGAAATTGATCTCGTTGTAGTAGAGGCCGTTCATCACGCCGGCAAACGCCGCGACGGCCGAGCCGATCGCGAACGTGGTCAGCACGACGAAGGTGAAATTGATCCCCATGGTGCGCGCGGTTTCGCCATCCTGCGCGACCGCGCGGATCGCCAGGCCGAGCTTGGTCCTGTTGATCAGGAGGTGGACGGCGACGATCATCGCCACCCCCGCGGCCAGCAGGATCAAGCTGTCCAGCCGCAAGGTGGAATGCCCCCACGTGAAGGCCGTGGTGGGCAGCAGGGCCGGGAACGGCTTCGGGTTCGAGCCGTCGGGAAACAGCAGCCGCACGCCTTCGCGCAGCACGGTGCCCAGCATGAGCGTGATCAGGAGCGTATTGAGCGCCGGCGCCGAGCGCAGCGGCAGCACCAGGGTGCGGGCGATCACCGCCCCGAGCGCCGCCATCGCGGCCATCGCCACGGTCGACACCGCGATAAGTTGCAGCACCGGCGAGTTCACGTGCCCCGCCTTCAAGGCGATATAGGTCGCGAAACCGGTGAACGCCCCGACCGTGAGCACGTCGCCATGCGAGAACTTGATGACGTCGAGCACGCCGAAGAACAGCGTGAAGCCGACCGCGACCAGGGCGTACATGATGCCCAGCATCAGCCCGTTGATCAGGTATTGAAGCGCGATGTCCACGCCGCAAATCCTCGTGGCCGTCATGGCCGGACTTGTTCCGGCCATCCACGACTTGGTTCTCGACAAAGGAAGACGCGGATGGCCGTGACAAGCACGGCCATGACGATTTCGGAATTCCGAGCCGTCACTTCTTGAGCTTGCGCTTGCCGGAGGCGTATTCGCTGTCCTCCCAGACCAGCCATTTGCCGTCCTGGGCGACGAATTTGGTGATCAACGGCACCGTGTTCTGGCCGTGGTCGTCGAACGTGACCGGCCCGACGATGGAGTTGTAGTTGGCGACGTTGCCCAAGGCATCGGTCACCTTCTTGCGGTCGGGCCCGACCCGCTCGATCGTGTCGAGGATCAACTGCATCGCGACGAAGGCGAAGGCGCCGTAGGCCTCCGGCGGCTCCTTGTAGCCGGCCTTGTCGTACTGCTCCTGGAAATGTTTCCCGCCCGGCAGCTTCTCGATCGGCGCGCCCTCGATGAAGCTGAGCGAGCCTTCCGCCAGCGGCCCCAGCCCCTGGATGAAGGCATCGGATTTGATGCCGGAGGTGCCTTCGAACACAGCGTTGAGACCGAGCTTGTCCATCTGCGAGCGGATGCGGATGCCGATCGGGGTGAGGCCGCCGAAATAGATGACTTCCGGATTGAGCGCCTTCGCCTGCGTGAGCTCCGCGGTGAAATCCTGCTGGTCGGCGGTGACGCCGAAGGTGCCGAGGATCTGGCCGCCGTTCGCCTTGACGTATTTCGAGAAGTATTCGTTGTGGCCCTTCCCGTAGTCCGTGGTGTCGTGGATGATCACCCACTTCTTGAATCCGAGGCCGGTCATGAACTTGGCGGCAACCTCGTTCTGGTTGATCATCGTGCCGTTGACCCGGTGCACTTCCGGATATTTGTTGCGGTAGGTGATGTCGGGCAGAACCGCGCCCCACACGACCATCGGCAAGCCGAGACGATTGTAGGTCTCGACCGCGGCGATGGCGGCCGCCGAGCAATAATGGGCGGCGGCGGCGATCACCGCGCGGTCGGCGGCCGCCTTGGTCGCCACCTGCACGGCGACATTGGGCTTGCACTCGTCGTCGAGCACGAGCAGCTCGTATTCGTATTTCGCCTTGGAGTCGGCGTTGCGCAGCTTGACCGCGAGCTCGGCCGAGTTGCGGGCGCCGATACCGTTGGCAGCGACGCCGCCGGTGAGTGGACCGATGAAGGCCACCTTGACCTTGTCCTTGGCCGCGGCGGGCAGCGGCAGAACCGCCAACGCAGCCGCTAATCCAACGGCAGACAGAGCATTTTTTCTGAACATCTGACGTCCCCCAAGGTGGCAGCCGGCCCGAGCGATGGCGGGAGCGCCTGGCTCGTTGCGCCGGGATATGCCGATTGGCGGGCATGGTTGCCCAGCACAGGGGTCGGGAGCAAGAGGATGCTGTGTTTCGAAGCCGCGGCTCAAGGGTTCTTCCCATCCGGCGGGATGACCGGCAGCAGCAGATGCGAGTGATGCCGCGCGTCACGGAAGACCCTGTGCGTGGTCGCCCGTCCGCTCGGCAGGTGATAGCTGTCGGGCGGCAGCAGCTGCGAGAACGCATCCGCGAACGGCTCGTTGCACATCAATTCCAGCTGGATGCGATGTCCGGCCTTGAACAGGTTGGAGAAGGAATAGATGCGGACGGCGTATTCGATCACCTCGCCCGGTGGCACCGGCAGCGAGCGGGTGTGCGGGTGGTGCGGCCGCCACGGTTTCGACTGCGCGGGGTCGAGCTCGCGATGGGACGCCTTGAGGTAGCCTGAGCTGACGAGCTGGCGGTTGCCCTGCGGATCGAGATCATAGACTTTGGCGATCAGGTTGGTGTCGTCGGTATCGATCGCGACGTGAAGGTAGAGCGCGGCCGGGCCGGTGATCTCGGTGTCCCTAAGAAGCGGCGCCGTCGTCCACTTCACCGATTGCACGTCGCCCGTGACGGTGAAGGGCGCCTGATAGAATCCGTCCGGCGGCGCGTCGTCGGCGTCGAGCGGCTCGGGCGTGGTGGCGAGCCGGTGGCGCGGCCGCAGGTAGTATTTCGTCCACGCCGTGCGCGCGAGCGGCCATTCCTTCTCCGCGCGCCAGCATCTCGCGCCCTCGACGAACAGACGGATCGGCGCGTCGTCGTCCATGATCCCGGTGTCGATGCCCTTGAGCCAATGGTCGTACCAGCGGAACATTTCCTCGTGGGATTCGTGGAACGGCCGCTCCTGCATCGGCGGCAGCGGCTGCAGGTCGAGGCGCTTGACGCCCTGCACCTTGTTGAAGCAGTCGATGGTGCCGTCGACGGTCCAGCCGCGCCCCCATTTCACCTGGAAATAGGCGGGGATGGTCACCTTGTGGGCGTTGTCGATGGCCTGGCCGTCCCGCCAGAACGGTCCGTCGTGCGGGTTGAGGATGAAGTCCATCCACAGCTCGTGCGTCTCCGGATAGTTCAGCACGTGGATCATGTTCGGCCAGTGCTTGATGTCGGGGTCGTCGAGCCGCGCGCGGATGCGCGCCTGGTACTCCTCCGGCGAATAGACCCGCTTGCTCTTGCCGGTGACCTTGCGCACCGCGACGCCGCTGTCGCCGCCGCGGCCCTCGCGCGAGGCGCGCGGCATCAGCCACATGATCCCGCCGTGATAGCAGAGCTCGTAGAGGTCGAAATGGCCGCCGTTGACGAAGATCGCCTTGAGGTGGGGCGGGGCCTCGGCGGCGCCCATCACCTGCACGGTGGCGAAGTAGGAAATGCCGATCATGCCGACATTGCCGTCGCACCAGGGCCGCCGGGCGAGCCATTCCACCAGGTCGTAGACGTCCTGGCCCTCGCCATGACCGCCGAGGTCGTAATTGCCGACGAGCTCGCCGTCCGAGCCGCCGGTGCCGCGCACGTCGGCGATCACATGGGCGTAACCGTGCTCGACCACGGCGCGGATGTCGCCGGCCTCGATCCCGCCGTCCCATAACGGGCTCGGCCGCGCCTGCGGCGGCATGGTCAATGCCAGCGCCTGCAGCTCCTTGCCGTAGGGGCTCAGCGCCAGCAGCGCCGGCAGCTTGCGCTCGATCTGCGGCCGGTAGACGTCGGCGGCGAGATGCACGCCGTCGCGCATGGGGATGCGCACGTTCTTCTCGATTTTCATCTTGATTCCCGATTCGTGTTGAACAGGTTCCGTAGGGTGGGCAAAGGCGCGCTACCGGTCTCGACGCACGGCGGGATCATGCGCGCGCCGTGCCCACGCGTCTTCCGTCATGTTTCCTCCGCGCGGGCACGGCGCGCACGAAGGTGGCGACGTCGCATCGGCATCTCGCCATGCGCGCCTTTGCCCACCCTACCGCTGTCGATCTTCATGCGTGGTCCGTTCGGTTGACGGAAGAGTCCCCGCCGCGGCGAGGCGCGCCAGCGCCTGCCAGATGAGGACAACGGCGAGCAGGCCGAGCACCAGCCATACGCCGACGGCGGCGGCCTTGTTGGTTTCGCCGCCCGACCAATAGCTGTAGAGCAGCGTCGGCAGCGTCGCATTGTCGGCGCCCTGCAGCATCAGCGCGGCGGTGAGCTCGCGCAGGCAATGGGCGAACACCCAGATCCACACCGCGGCCAGCCCCGGCGCCGTGAGCGGCACGATCACCCGGCGCACGGTCGCCAACAGGCCGGCGCCGCTCATACGCGCCGCCTCGTCGAGCTCGGGATGGAGCTGCAGCACGACGGCGTTCATGGCGCGCGAGCCGAAGCTGAGATAGATGGTGAGATAGGCGACCGCGATGATCCAGATCGTGCCGTAGATCGGAATGATCTTGACGGCGAGGTAGACGTAAATGAGCGCGGTCGCGATCAGTACTCCCGGCATGGCCAGCGGCAGAAAGGCGAGGGTGTCGATCAGGCGTCGCCCGGGCGCGCGGCTCTTGATGCTCACCCAGGCGGTGACCAGCGAGAGCGCCGCGACCGCCGTCGCGGCGGCGAGCGCCACGATGATGGAGTTGAGCGTCGCCGCCTCGATGAAGGGATTGGCGAAGAATTCGCGGTGATTGGCGAGCGTCGCCATCTTGGCGGCCGCGAACGAGAGCGGCGCCTGGAACGGCATCAGGCTCGTCCAGAGCAGGACCAGGAGCGGCGCGAGCACCGCGCAGAGAAAATAGAGGACGACCGCCACGACCGCGACGAAGCGCAGCCGGCCGAGCCGGAACGGACGCGGCCGGTAACCCCGGCCGGTGACGGTGGCGAAACGGCCGGCATGCCGCATGAGCCGGTGATAGCCGAAGGCGAGAGCGAGCAGGCCCAAGGTGAACATCAGCGCCATTGCGCTCACCTTGCCGTATTCGGGAATGCCGCGCGGGCTGTCGGCGACCAGGCTGTAGATCTGGCTCGACAGCACGAAGATGCGCGCCGGCATGCCGATCGTGCCCGGCACGTCGAAGACGACGAAGCTCACGATCATGAGGAAGATCGCGGCGCCGGCGAGGGCGGGAAGCAGCAGCGGCAGGATGATCCGAAACACGAGCTGGCCCGTGCCGGCGCCCGACACGAGCGCGCTCTCCTCCAGGCTGGGGTCGAGATTGCGTGCCGCCGGCGCCAGGATCAGGAACGCCGACGGCACGAGCGAGAGACCCTCGACGAAGATCATGCCGCCGAGCGAATAGATGTTGAACGGCGGCGCGCCGAGCCCGAGCGCATCGACGAGCAGGGAATTGATCACGCCGGTGCGCGGGCTCAGCAGGATGATCCAGCTGATCGCCAGGAGAAACGGCGGCGTCGCCATCGGCAGGATCACCATCGCGCGCACGAGTCGGGGCGCGGGAAGATCGGTGCGCTCGACCAGCCAGGCCAGCGCGCCGCCCAGCACGAGCGCGACGGCGGCCGAGCCGGCGGCGAATTGCAGCGTGGCTGCGACCAGGCTCCAGAACTGCGGGCTCGTGTAGGTCTCGACCACATGCGTGAGGGTGAATCCGGGATCGCGCAGCAGGCCGCTCGGCTTGAATGCGCTCACGGCCAGCACGGCAAGCGGAACGAGCACGAGCCAGGCGAGCAGCGCGCCGAGGAGGAGGACGGGCAGCAGGCGCGCGGGCTGCGCGAGCGTAAATCGCGGCGCGGCGACCGGGGCGCAAGAATCGTCTTGCTCGGTTGTCATCACCCGCGAATGCGGGTGATCCAGTATTCCAGAGGCGGGAGTGGCCCGCTCGTTCATTCGACCGCGACTCTGTGATTACTGGATGCCCCGCATTCGCGGGGCATGACACCGAATTTGCTGCGATGAACTTTTGAATCGGCGCCCTGAAGGTTGTGTTGAGCGTCAGCGTTTCTTCTCCGCCGCCATCAGCATCTGGGTGAGCTCGGCGTCGAGCTTCTCGATCGTGGCCGCTTCTGCGAACGAATACTCCACCAGCTTGCGCGTGCCGACGCGCTCGGCGGTCTCGGTGCCCTTGATCAGGGGATTGCCGCGCCCGATCGCCGCCTCGTAGGCCTTGGCGCCTTCGAGCGTGGACAGCCAGGCGAGCAGGACCTGCGCGCCCTCCGGATTGGCGCCCTTCGCAACGACGGCCCCGTAGAGCGTGTTCACCGGCGTCGGGTCGAGGAAGCGCAGACCCAGCGGCGCCCCCGAGGCGATCACCGGCTGTGCCGAATGATACAGTCCCATGCCGATATCGACCTCGCCGGCCGCGGCCTGCTGCGCGAGCTGGAAGGTCGAGGGGTAGATCATCGGCTTGAGCTCGATCAGCTTGCGCGTGTAGTCGCGCATGTGCTGCTCGCCATAGGCCTTGGCCAGCGTCCCGAGCGTGGCGGCGCGCACCCACTGGCCGATCTTGCCGCGCCAACGCTCGGCCAGCATTTCATCCCAGGTGTTCGGCAGGTCGCCGTCTGCCACCCGCTGCTTGTTCCAGATCAGCACGCCGATGGCCGCGGTCGAGGCAACCGCATAAGGCGTGGTGATGAGGGTCGGATCGACGCCGAGGCTTTTCCAGTCGCGCGCCAGCAACAGCTTGCGCTGGTTGAGCGGGATGAGTTGCGCAACGTCTCCGATGAAGAAGCTTGCCGTGGTGGCGCCCGCCTCGGATTCCTGGATGATACGCGCGGCGATGCCCCCGCCGCCGGTATTGCGCACATATTGAATCTTGATGTCGGGATAGCGCTTGTTGAAGGCGGCGGCGATCTTGAGGACCTGCTCGGGCGGCGAGCTCTCGTACCAGAGCACCGGCCCCTTCGTCGCCGCCGCGGCGGCAAGCTCCTGCAGGCCATCGGCGCCGGCCGCGTGACCCGCGCCAAGAAGTCCGGCGACGGCCGCCACCGCGACCAGCCCGTGCACCCGCAGACCCATCGATCCCTCCCGCATTCCGGCATTCTCGTGCGCGCCGCAAGAGCCGGCGGCGCTTTGCAAGCGAGCATATCGCGCTTTCCCGCGCCATGCGAGATGTCGACGCGCGCGACAGTCGTCGTGCGGGCTCAGTCGGCCGCGTCGGGTCGGCGGAACGCGAGCAGATTGGCGACCATGGTTTGCACCGGCTTGTCGTCCTGGTTGAGTGTCGTCATGCGGATTCGCACCGTGCCGCGCGTCGGATGCAATCGAGACTGCTTCACGTCGATGACCTCGCAATGCACGCGAAGGGTGTCGCCCGGCCGGACCGGGCGCGGCCAGCGCAGCTCATCGACGCCGGTTCCGATGATGCCTTGCGAGAGCGGCAGGGTCTGCACGAGGAGCTGCATCGTCACCGCCGTCGTGTGCCATCCGCTGGCGACGAGCTCGGCGAAGAACGTCGCCGGCGCGGCCGCTTCATCCAGGTGGAAAGGCTGCGGATCGAACTCGCCGGCAAATCGCTTGATCGCCGGCGCATCGACGACGCTGCGTGCCGGCGACGTGAACACCTGTCCGGGGACGAGATCCTCGAGAAAAGCCTTGTCCACCACCATCTCCTTTCGGCGTGTTTTAGTCATTCGCCGACGCGCGAAATGCCGGCGGTATCGGGCACCAGCGGTCCCTCGCATTGCGAGGGCGTCGGCGGCGGGCTGTCGAGCACCCCTTCGCGCCATCGTCCCGGCGTGATGCCGCGATTCAAATGTGAAGCGATTTCGCTCGAGCAAGGGGCGGCGGCCGCGCGCAATTCGCGGCCGCAGCGATCCGGCGGCTCAACCCGGCCTGCCCGACCGGGGATCGCCTTACGCCGCGACTTCGGCGGAAGCCACCGCTTCGACCACGAGCCGGTAGTTGCGTCCGTGCGAGTCCGTCGCCCACCAGCAACTGCGCGCCTCGTCCCAGCCGTAGTCGCCCCAAAGCCGCGAGGCATCGAACTCCGCCATCGCCATCGCGTCTTCCCAGAGCTCGAAAAACGGCTGCAGCGGCCGCCGTGCCTCGACCTCTCCATTGTCGTCGAGCGCCAGGCGAATGATCTGAAACATGCGGCGATCCTCGCTTCGAATGGGAACTCGTGCGGTACACGCGCTCCTTTGCAGGAATTTGACAGCGCCGTGCGACCGGGCGAAACCGATGCCCGAACGCGTGGGCGATGAAGGAGCCGACGACTGCGGCACGATTACGACGTTTTAGAGGGAACTGGGGCTTGCGCCGCGTGTCATCGAACCGTCATGTCGTCCAGGCTATCCAACAATGATTACGCAAACGTTTTTGTCGGAACCGAGTCGAATGCGATGACCGAAGCCAAAAAATTTTCCGTGCCCCACGAGATCGAGGACATTCTCGATCAGCTTCCTTCGCAAGTCACGCTCCACGTGCCCGATCACGTTCTCTCGATCTGGTTTCCGCCGGGTCCCGTCGACGGCGTCCTGGATGGACCCGCGCTCACGCGCGCTCAAAGCTACGCGCAAAGCTGCGGATGCAAATTCGGATATCACCGCAGCATCCGCGAAGGGATATTCTACAAGCCGATACCGTCGGACGATTGAAATCGGGCAAGCGGCTCCGCGGGTTGCTCCGGTTCCGGCTGCGCGAACGCCGCGGTACCTCGGCAGCCCACCTCTGCACCGACGTGCCTCTGCCGGGGATGGCAACGCGATGGGTCGGCGATGGGCCCTGCGGACCTCCGATCGCCCGAGGCGAGATCACACCAGCCTGCTCCTGATGCGAGCGCTGAGAAGGTCGATGGCCACCACGGTTGCGACCACGATCATGACCTGGGCCGCGGTCTCGGCGTACTGAAAACTGCGGATGCTTTCGTACAGTGTCTGGCCGATCCCGCCGGCGCCGACGATGCCGAGCGTCGTCGCCGAGCGCACGTTGGTTTCGAGCCGGTAGAGCGTGAGCGAGCTCCAAAGCGGCAGGACCTGGGGGATCACCCCGAACACCACTTCCTGCAGCCGGCGCGCGCCGGTCGCCCGGATCCCCTCGACCGGTCGCGGATCGACCGCCTCGACGGCTTCGGAAAACAGCTTCGCGAACACCCCGAGATTGTGGACGAAAATGGCCATCACGCCGGCGAAGGGGCCGAGGCCGACGGCGACGACGAACATCAGCGCAAAAACGATCTCGTTGATGGCGCGGCAGGCGTCCATCAGGCGGCGGACGGGCTGCACGACCCATTGCGGGCAAATGTTGGCCGCGCCCAGGATCGAGAACGGAATGCCGAACACGACGGCGAGCGCGGTGCCCCAGATCGCGATCTGCACCGTCACGATCATATCGGCGAGATAGAGGTCCCAGTCGTGAAAATTGGGCCTGAGGAACGCGGCCCCGAACTGCGCCATGTTGCGCCAGTCCGTGAACAGGGCGACGACGCGGAACATTTCCGCCGGCGCCCAGGCCCAGGCCAGCACGGCGAATATCGCCGCCCATGCCAGCCAGCCGCGGATGCGGCGCGACAGCGGGTAGGCGGGAACAACGATCCCGGCAAGGTCGTGGGCGGTTGCGGGCTGAGGGGCTGTCGCGGTATCCGCGGCGGCCGATCCCGTGCGATCCAACCGCGCCTGATCGGAGACTTGCAACATCGACCTTGCCCGAATGCAGCGCTGACACCCGGCGCGCGCAAGCGCCGGGCGAGATGCCGGCGCTTGCCCGGCCGCGGTGATGGTCAGTGCGTGGTCGAGGTGCCGGCGGCGAACTCGGCGATCATCGTCTTCAATTTATCCTGCTGTCCGGCCTTGTCGGCTGCGATGAATGCTGCCGCTCGCTCCTGGAACGGGTCGGTCTCGGCCTTCTTCTGCAGCTCGCCGAGTTTGCTGATGTCGGCGCGGATCGCCCTGACCTGCTTGCTCTTCTCGTCCGCGGACAGCTTTTCGTCGGCCTGAACCTTCATCAGGTTCTTGTTGGCTTCGAGCACGCGGATCGGGATCAGCTGATTGTCGGACGAGGGATGGAACGGGGACCAGACGAGCGCTGCGAGAACGGCCTTGGCTGCCTTGATCTCGTCGTCCGAGCCGATGCGGCCATAGCCCAGCAGGAACGTGTAGAGCTTGGTCTTGACGGCGGGGTCGAGGTCCTTGCGCCACACGATCGGATCGAGCGGAATGAGCGGCGACGTCCAGATGATCTTGATCTGGCTGCGCGCCTGCGGCGCCGTGGTCGCCACCCGCTGCAGGTCCTCGCTGTTGTTGGTCGCGGCCGCCACCTGCTTGTTCGCCACCGCCATGGCGTTCGCCTGGTGACTGGCGTTGCGCAGGGTCTTGAAGCAGGTCTTGGGGTCGAGATTTCGCGCCGCGAAGATGTAGGCGGTCGGCACCAGGAAGCCGGACGTCGAATTCGGATCACCGATGCCGAAGTCGAGCGACTTGTCGCATTTGAGAATGTCGTCGAGGGTCGAGAACGGACTGTCCCTGTGCACGATCACATGCGAGTAGTAGCCGACATTGCCGTCGCGGTTGACGACACGGGCGATGACCTCGCCGCTGGCGCGATCGACCGCCTCCATCCCCGATTTGTTTCCGTACCAGGCGATCTGGATCTTGTTGAAGCGCATCGCTTCGATGACGCCGGCATAGTCGGTTGCGTAGAACCCGTTGACCTTGAAACCGGTCGCTTTGGACATTGCCTGCAGGAACGGTTCCCAATTCTTCTTCTGGTTGATCGAGGCCTCGGTCGAGATCACGCCGAAATTGACCTCCGTGGGCGTCTGCGCGCCGGCCGCCGCGGCCGATACCCCGATTGTCAGGGCAGCGGCCGCACAGGTGAGAAAAGCTCGCATCATGGGAGTTCTCCTGGTGATGGGATGTTTCGCCGGGACGGGGAACCCAAAGCGTTCGCTCAGGCGCTCAGGCGATCGTGGTCCGCCGGTCCATGCCCGGCCGCAGCAGGATGGCCCGAAACCGCCGTTTCGCCTTTCGGAACGCGCAACGCGACGAGCTCGCGCTCGCGCGGACGCCACGGCTGTTCGAATCCAGGCGAAAAAAACTCGCCGCTTTCGGCGCCGTAGATGCTGGTGAGCAGCGCCGGCGTGAGTTCGTCGGACGGTCCGTCGTAGACGATCTTGCCGGCCTTCAACGCGATCGTGCGTGGACAGTACGTCAAGGCGTACTCGACCTGATGCAGAGAGACGAGGATCGTGATCCCGTCGTGCCGGTTCATGTCGGCTAGAGTGTCCATGACGCGGCGTGCGGACGCGGGGTCGAGCGAGGCGATCGGCTCGTCCGCGATCAGGAGCTCGGCACCCTGCACCAGCGTGCGGGCAATGGCGGCGCGCTGCTGTTGGCCGCCGGAAAGTTCCGAGCCGCGCTTGAGGGCGTGTTCGGTCATGCCGACGCGAGCCAGCGCGTGCATCGCCCGGCGCTTCTCGTTCATGGTGAAATTGCTGAGCGTTCCGCGCACGAGCGGCATCCGGCCGAGCAAACCGAGGGAGACATTGGTGAGAACCGACAATCTCGGCACCAGATTGAATTGCTGGAAGATGACGCCGACCCGGACGCGCAATTCCTTGGCGCCGCGGACGATCCGGCCATCGCGCTGAATCGGCCGGCCGAACATCGCGATCGTGCCCGCACGGTTGTGCGGGTCGGCACCGGGCGCCTTCTCGATCGCGATCAGTCCCGCCAGCGCCCGAATGAGCGTCGACTTGCCGGATCCGGACGCGCCGATAAGAGCCACCATTTCGTGGCGCCGAACCGAGAAGGTGACGTCGTCGAGCACTCGCAGTCCGCGCTCGAACGACTTCGAGACCCGGCGCGCATCGATGACGACCTCGTTTGGCAAGCCAAATCTCATGCCATTTTGGCCTATCAGCCGGACATGACAGCGGGATGAAACGCGCATGCGGGCAAATGACGATGCCGGGGTTTTCCCCGTCTCGATGGTGAGCGATGCAGGCACCAGGCGCGGTGTTAACGACTGGGACGCACCGCCGTCAGTTCGGCCCGCGCGACGACGCGAAACGGCGCCGATCCAGCATCCTGGCGCACCAGCACGAGTTGCGTGACCGCGAGTGGATTGCCGCCGTTGATCTCGTTGAAGCGAGCCTGCAGCAGCGCGAGGATCGCGCCGCGGCGATCGGCGGCGATCGGACCCGTCAAGGTCATGTGAAATCGGAAGTCTTCGAATACGTAAGGATATCCCCAACGATCGAGGTTCTCGATCTGACGTCGGCTCAAACCGGCGCCAAGGCGCTTGTCGCGCTCGCGCGGGGTCGGCGGACGACGGAATTGATCGAAAGCCATGACGCAATCCGCCGCCAGTCGATCGACAGCCATGCTCGATGCATCGGCGACGATGGCGATGAATCCTCCCAGCGATTGGACCGTCGGTTCGATGGCCGGCAGCGTCCGGGGGATGGCGGCAAATCGATTGAGCTCCGCTGCCAGGTCGGTTTCGCCGAATGCGGGCAGCAGGCGAAAGGGCGCCTTCAGCGTCGCATGAAACCCGTATTGGCGCGGCTCGCGCGCGAGTTCCGCCCAGGCGGGCGCGCTGAACGCGCTGGCGCGCGGATAGTCGGCGCCGGTGTAGCAATCATAGCCGAGCACGCCGGCGCCGAAACGATAGAGATCGGACTCGGCCGGCGGCACGAAATAGATCGCGTATCGCGGCTCGTCCATCGCTTCTCTACGTCATTTGCTTGCAACCGCACGCGCGCTCACCGCGCCGTGACGATGATATCCGCTTGTGCGAGATGCACGATTCGGCCGGCCACAATGGTGGCGGCGACGCGCGGCCGCTCGCCTGATGCATCGACCACGATCAGGTCCGCGCGCCGGCCACAGGCGATATGTCCCCGGTCGGCGAATCCGACCGCCGCGGCGGGCGTTCGAGATACCAGCGCCCACGCCTGCGCAAGAGGAAGGACGCCGCCGGTCGCGAGCGCAAAAGCGGCCAGCAGCGGCGCCGGATAATAGTAGTCGGAGGCCAGCACCGAGCAAAATCCCCGCTCGATCATATCGGTCGCATTGATCCAGCCGGTGTGGCTTCCGCCGCGAACGACGTTGGGGGCCCCGAGCACGATGTCGTCGCCCTGCGATGCCGCGTCCTCGGCGGTCTCGATCGTGGTCGGGAATTCCGCCAGGCGGCATCCGAGCGAGCGGAACCATCGGCGCTGCTCTGGGCTGCTATCGTCATGCGAGAGCAGCGCTATCCCGCTTGCATTGGCGGCGGCCGCGAGCCGCCCGATCGAGGCGGGAATTTCGCGCGCCCGATCTTTCGTCCTCCCGACCAGCGCGAGGAAGTCCTCTCGTGTCAGGCCGGAGCGCTCGACCATCTGCGCCAGCTGGGGCGCGCGGCTCGCGGCCTCGACCGTGCCCGACATGTGATCGTTGAACGCGATCGCGTCGATGCGCCGGCCCGCCAGCCACTCGACGATCTCGGGCTCGGCGTCGAGGTTGTAGGTCTCGTGCCGAAGGTGGTAGCGGGTATCGGCGCCAAGCCGGGGCCGCAGGCGCTCGATGCCGTCGAGGATCGCACGCGCGTTCTGCGGCCCGCGCAGCCCCCCTTCCCAGGACCAGGTCACGCCGTGGAAGACGGTGGTGATGCCGTTGGCGACTGCCTGGCGGTCGCTCTCGAGCAGTGCAACGTCGATCGGAAATCCGACGCCCGGCCGCGGCATCATCTGCCGCTCGAATGCATCGCCGTGAACATCGACGATACCGGGAAGGACCAACAAGTCGGAGGCATCGACCGTGCGCTCGGCCGGCCCATCGGCGCCGATGCCGGTGACGACGCCGGCCGCGGAATCAAGATCGATGCTGGTGTCCTCGAGACGACCGTCGACGAGGGCGCGGCCGCCTTCGATGCGGATTTGCATGATTGGTCCCGTGTTAGGTGCGAGGCCGGCGTTGCGGTCGAGCGCGGCGGGTTGCGCGCCCGCGAAAGACGCCCGTCCGGCGCACGCATGTTCGATCATGGTCTCGCTGCGAGCCGCCGTTTGATTGAGCCGCATGTTCCGGAAGAGCGCGAACCGGTTTTCCGCAAGCAACATGCGCAAAATCAAGGAACCTGGAGCGCATTACAATTCAGCCCATGCAGAACTGGCTCTAGACTTGGGCAAGCGCCCGCTCGTGTTTTTCGAGAAAGCTCTCGATCGAAAGCTGCCGGAAGTCCGGTAAGGCGGCCCGCAGCCGTTCGTGATCCCAGTTCCACCAGGCGAGCCGCTGCAGCCGCTGGGCGATGACGGCCGAAAACCGCGGCCGAATGAGACGGGCGGGGTTGCCGGCGACGATCGCGTAGGGGACGACATCCTTGGTCACCACCGCACCGGCCGCGACCACCGCACCGGTGCTCACCGTGCGGCCGGGAAGGATGATCGCGCCGTGCCCGATCCAGACGTCGTGGCCGACCACGACCGGACACGCGCGCCGCCATGTGAAGAAGTCCTCTTCGTCCTCCTCGCCCGGGAAATACGCGCTTGCGCGGTAGGTGACGTGCGACTGGGTCGCGCGGTCCATCGGATGGTTGCCGGGATTGATTCGCGTCATTGCCGCAATCGAGCAGAACTTGCCGACCGTCGTATAGGCGATCTCGCTGTCGTTGACGACATATGAGTAGTCGCCCAGCGCGACTTCGAGCAGGCGGGTCCGCGCGCCGACTGCCGTATAGGCGCCGAGCCTGCTGTTGCGGACGTCGGCGCTCGGGTGGACCAAGGGCTTGGTCGAGAGTGCGGTCATGGCGGCATGCTCTCGTGGCCGGATCGTCATGCCTCCACGACGGAGATGACATGGCGATGACAAATCCATGAATCGCGCCTGGTTCGAGATGGCCCGCGGATCGACGATGCCGCCGGCAGGCGCGGCGGACCGCATTTGCCGCAAGCCTGCCGGCGCCATCGGCAATCTCGATTTATCCCCCGGTCGCACCGCGCCCGGCCGCGCGGTCATCGCGATGTCATTTGGCTGTCACCGTGGGCGGCTTTATCAGTCGTTCCACAGTTCTCGACAGCTCGTCGGAGCCGATCTTGTCGATCACCGAGCAAGTGCCGCACGCCTCGACGTCGCGCGAAGGCCGACATGACGCGGATCGCCGTGCGGCCATGGCGATGCTGGCGGAGGCACGTCCCGACGAGATCGAGCGGGGACTTCGGGCCATGCTCGATCCCGTCGACTACGTCGAGCTGCGGCCACCGGAGACCGGATTGGTCATGTTGCGCGGCCGGATCGGAGGGGACAGCGCTCCCTTCAATCTCGGTGAGGCGACGATGACCCGCGCCGCCGTCCAGATCGCGTCGGGCGAGGTCGGCTTCGCCTACATCCTCGGCCGCGACCAGAGCAAAGCGCGCTTGTGCGCGGTCTGCGACGCGCTGTGGCAAAGCAAGCGGTATCGCGACGCGGTCGAGCGGCGCGTGCTCGCTCCGATACGGGCGCGCCTCGAAGCCGAGCGCGCGGGCCAGCGCGCGCGGACCGCCGCGACACGGGTGGATTTCCTGACCTTGGTCCGCGGCGAGGATTGAGCGGCGTGCCGGTCCCCGCTTTCCCAGCGCCGGTGCTCGCGAGCCAGGCCGCGTTTCGCGCCGTCATGGACGCCTTTGCGCGGCCGGGCGGGGTCAAGCCGCTGCCGGGCGCGGCCGCCGCGCCGGCGCCGCTGAGCGCGACGGCCGCGGCGTTGGCCTGCGCATTGCTGGATTACGAGACACCGGTATGGCTCGATGCCGCCCTGTCGGTGCCGCGGGTGGCCGAATGGATTCGTTTTCACACCGGTGCGCGCGTGACCGCCGATCCGCAACAAGCTGCGTTCGCCATCGTGGCGGAGCCCGCGCAGGCGCCGCCATTCGACCGCTTTGCTCTCGGCACCGCCGAGTATCCGGACCGCTCGACGACCCTGGTGCTGCAGGTGCACGATTTCGGCCAAGGAACGCGCTTTTCGCTGTCCGGACCGGGCATTGCGGCGAGCGTGAGCTTCGCGGCCGAGCCGCTGCCGCTCGACTTCTGCGACCGGCTTGCCGCCAACCACGCGCTGTTTCCCCGCGGCGTCGATGTCATCCTGGTCTCGCCGCGCGGCGTGGCGGCGCTGCCGCGCTCGGCGCGCGTTGTCTCGGAACGAGGCTGACGATGTATGTCGCGGTCAAAGGCGGCGAGCGTGCGATCGAGAACGCCCACGCGCTGCTCGCGGACGTGAGGCGCGGCGACCGCTCCGTCGCCGAGATTTCGCTCGATCAGATTTCGCAACAGCTTGCGCTCGCGGTCGACCGCGTGATGGCCGAGGGATCGCTCTACGACCGCGCCTTGGCCGCGCTCGCCATCAAGCAGGCGCGCGGTGACCTGATCGAGGCGATCTTTCTGGTGCGTGCCTTCCGCACCACCTGTCCGCGCCTCGGGGCCTCCGAGCCGCTCGATACCGCGAGCATGGACTTGCGCCGGCGCATCTCCGCCATCTTCAAGGATTTGCCCGGAGGCCAGGTGCTGGGACCGACCTTCGATTACAGCCATCGCCTGCTCGATCAGGATCTTGCCGGCCAGGCGGAGGTTGCTCCTCCCCGCACCGCGGCCCATGACGGCGCGCCGCTGCGTCCGGTGACCGACCTGCTCGCGGGCGATGGCCTCATCGAGCGCTCGCCCCCCGGCGCCCACGACGCGCAGGCCGGCGATTTGACCCGCGACCCGCTCTCGTTTCCGGCCGCGCGGGATCTGCGGTTGCAGAACCTTGCCCGCGCCGACGAGGGTTTCTTGCTGGCGCTCGGTTACTCGACCCAGCGCGGCTATGGCCGGACCCATCCCTTCGCCGGCGAGATCCGCTTCGGCGAGATCGAGGTCGAATTCTTCGCCGAGGAGGTCGGCTTCGCCGTCCCGCTCGGCCGCATCGCCGTGACCGAATGTCAGATGATCAACCAGTTCAAGGGCTCCGCCACCGAGCCGCCGCGCTTCACGCGCGGCTACGGGCTGGCATTCGGGCAGAGCGAGCGCAAGGCGATGTCCATGGCGCTGGTCGATCGCGCCTTGCGCACGCGCGAGCTCGGCGAGGAGACGAACGCGCCGGCGCAGGACGAGGAGTTCGTGCTCTCGCATTCCGACAACGTCCAGGCGACCGGCTTCGTCGAGCATCTGAAGCTGCCCCACTACGTGGATTTCCAGGCCGAGCTCGGGCTGGTGCGGCGAATGCGCGAGGAGTTCGCCGCCGCGCCGCGCGAGGGCCATGGCGTCGCGCAGGATGCGGCGGAATGAGCGCGCCGGTCTACAACTTCGCTTATCTCGACGAGCAGACCAAGCGCATGATCCGCCGCGCGATCCTCAAGGCGATCGCGATCCCGGGCTACCAGGTGCCGTTCGCCAGTCGGGAGATGCCGATGCCCTATGGCTGGGGCACCGGCGGCGTGCAGGTGACGGCAGCGATCCTGGGCCCCGATGACGTGCTCAAGGTGATCGACCAAGGCTCCGACGATACGACCAATGCGGTCTCGATCCGCAAGTTCTTTGCCAGGACCGCCGGCATTCGCACGACCACTCGCACGGCGCAGGCAACGGTCATCCAGACGCGCCACCGCATCCCGGAAGCTGCGCTCGGCGAGCATCAGGTTCTGGTCTATCAGGTTCCGATTCCCGAGCCGCTGCGGTTTCTCGAGCCGCGCGAGACGGAAACCCGGCGGATGCATGCGCTCGCCGATTACGGGGTGATGCACGTCAAGCTCTATGAGGACATTGCCCGGCATGGCCGCATCGCGACCAGCTACGCCTATCCGGTCAAGGTCGACGGCCGGTACGTGACCGACCCTTCGCCGACGCCGAAATTCGACAATCCGAAAATGAACAATTGTGCGGCCCTGCAGCTGTTCGGGGCGGGCCGCGAAAAGCGCATTTACGCGATCCCGCCCTACACGGCGGTGGTGTCGCTCGATTTCGAGGACCATCCGTTCGAACGCTATCGCCACGATGGAACGTGCGCCCTGTGCGGTTCACGCGAGAGTTTTCTCGACGAAGTGGTCACCGATGATCGCGGCGGACGGATGTTCGTATGTTCCGACACCGACTATTGCGAAGGCCGGCGCGACGCGGCGCAAGCGGGCGGCCGAACGGGCGCGGCGGTCGCTCGGCCGCCGGGCACGGAGCCGGGCCGTGGTTGAGGCGGGCGAAGCTGCGCCTGCGGCATGTGGCGCTCGTGCCATGACTGCGCCGCAGGCCGATCGACCGCTTCTCGTCTCGCAGGGCCTGAGCAAATGGTATGGCCGGCAGCTCGGCTGCCGCGACGTCTCGTTCGCGCTCTATCCGGGGGAAGTGATCGCGGTGGTCGGGGAATCCGGGTCCGGCAAATCGACGCTGCTTCAACTCCTCTCCGCGCAGCTCGCGCCCTCCCGCGGCCAGGTGCTCTATTGCATGCGCGACGGAGCGATGCGCGATCTCGCGTCGCTCGGCGAGGCGGAGCGGCGTTTCCTGTTTCGCACCGACTGGGGCTACGTCTATCAGGAGCCCGCGTCCGGCCTGCGCATGACCGTGTCCGCCGGCGCCAATGTCGGCGAGCGCCTGATGGCGCTCGGCTGGCGTCACTACGGCCGCATCCGCCGGACCGCGGGCGATTGGCTCGAGCGGGTCGAAATCGATCCGGCCCGGATCGACGACGCGCCCTGCGCCTATTCCGGCGGAATGCGTCAGCGGCTTCAGATCGCCCGCAATCTCGTCACCCGGCCACGCCTCATATTCATGGACGAGCCGACCGGCGGGCTCGACGTCTCGGTGCAGGCGCGCCTGCTCGACCTGCTGCGCGGGCTCGTGGCCGAGCTTTCGCTTGCGGCCCTCGTCGTCACCCATGACCTCGCCGTCGCACGCTTGTTATCTCACCGCACTATGGTGATGAAGAACGGCGAGGTGGTCGAGATCGGATTGACCGACCAGGTGTTGGAGGATCCGCGCGAAGCGTACACGCAGCTGTTGGTGTCGTCGATCCTGCCGCCGTGAGGTCCGATGTCGACCGTGCTCGAGCTGGCCGCGGTTTCGAAGGCGTTCACCATGCACCTGCGCGGCGGCGTGCGGCTGCCGGTCGTGACCGGCGTAGCATTCGCCGTTCGCGCCGGCGAATGCACGGTTCTCGCCGGTCCCTCGGGCGCCGGCAAGAGTTCGATCCTGAAGATGATCTTCGGCACCTATCGCTGCGAGGAAGGCAGCATCCTGGTCCGCCAAGGGGACCGCGCGATCGACGTCGCAACGGCCGAGCCCCGGAAGATTCTGGAGCTGCGCAGGACGTCGCTCGGCTATGTCAGCCAGTTTCTGCGCGCCCTCCCGCGCGTGGCCGCGATCGACGTGGTCGCCGAACCGCTGGTGCTCGCGGGCATGGCGCGCGCCGACGCCCGCGACCAGGCGGCCGGTCTGCTTTCCCGGCTCAACATTCCGGAGCGGCTCTGGCCGCTGGCGCCGGCGACGTTCTCGGGCGGAGAGCAGCAGCGCGTCAATATCGCGCGCGGCTTCGCGTGCGATCGTCCACTCCTTCTGCTGGACGAGCCGACCGCCTCGCTCGATGCCGGCAACCGCGCCGTCGTCGTCGATCTCGTGACCGAGAAGAAGCGGCGCGGAACCGCCGTGGTCGCTGTCGTGCATGACGACGACGTTCGCGCGGCGATCGCCGACACCGTCGTCGACGTCGGCCGCTTCACGGCCTAGAGGATATCATGGGCGCGTCCGGTCTCATCCTGTCGAACGCCCGCGTCGTTCTCGCCGAGGACGTGATCGCGACCGGCTGGGTCGCGGCGGCGGACGGGCTCATCGTCGAGATCGGCGAAGGACATGGCGCGCCTCGAGGAGCCGCCGATCAGGTGGAGGATTGTGCCGGCGATCTTCTCCTCCCCGGCCTGGTCGAACTGCACACCGACCACCTCGAGGCGCACTACGTGCCCCGGCCGAAGGTTCGCTGGGACCCGGTCGCGGCGGTCGTTTCCTACGACGGCCAGCTTGCGACCTGCGGCATCACCACAGTGCTTGATTCGCTGCGCGTGTGGCGCGAGGACGGGGTGGAGGACGTCGACGGCGAGGCCGAAATTCTCGCCGACGCCATCGCGACCGCGCGTGCGGCGCAGCTCCTGCGCATCGAGCACTTCTTGCATTTGCGCTGCGAGCTGCCGATGCCGAGCGTCGTCGCGGAGGCGCGCGACTTGATCCGGCGACCGGATGTCCGCCTGCTGTCGCTCATGGACCATACGCCGGGGCAGCGCCAGTTCCGCGACGAGGTCAAGCTGCGCGACTATTACCGCGGCAAGAGCGGCGGCCTCACCGATGCCCAGCTCGACGTGCTGTTTGCCCGGCGCATCGCCTACCAGGCGGATCATGCCGAGACCAACCACCGCCAGATCGTCGATCTCGCCCGCGCCTGCAACACGCCCTTGGCCAGCCACGACGACACCACGCCCGACCATGTGGCCGAGGCGATCCGCGACGGCGTGTCGATCGCCGAGTTTCCGACCACGGTCGAGGCGGCGCAGGCGCTGCATGCGGCCGGCATCCGGGTGTTGATGGGAGCGCCCAACCTGGTGCGCGGCGGCTCGCATGCCGGCAACGTGGCGACGGCGGAACTGGCGCGCGCCGGCGCCCTCGACGTGCTCTCGTCGGACTACGTGCCGGCAAGCCTGCTGATGGCGGCGCTGTGCCTGCCGCGGGCCGTCCCCGAGATCGGGCTGGCGGCGGCGGTCCGTACCGTGAGCAAGACTCCCGCCGAGGCCATCGGGCTGCGCGACCGCGGCGAGATCGCGGTCGGCAAGCGCGCCGATCTCATCCGCGTGCGCATCGCAGCCGGCGTGCCGGCGGTTCGAAGCGTGTGGCGCGGCGGTCGACGGGTGGCATGAGCTGGATCGCAACAGCCTGGCGATCGCTGCGGGCGCGATCGACATTGATCGGCGCCGGACGCCTGGTGCTGGTGGTGGGACCCAGCGGCGCCGGCAAGGATACCTTGATCGCGCGCGCGCGGGCGGCCTGCCGCGACGACGGAACGGTGGTTTTCCCGCGGCGCATCGTGACGCGGCCGCCGTCGCCGTTCGAGGACAACGAATTCATGTCGGAGGCCGCCTTCGAGCAGGCGGCGGCCAAGGGTGCGTTCGCGTTCTGGTGGAGCGCGCACGGCCACTTGTACGCGATTCCGCTCGCCGTCGATTTCGACATCGAAGCCGGCCGCACCGTCGTGTGCAACGTTTCGCGCACCGTCGTTGCCGCCGTGCGCCAGCGCTACGCCAATGTCGTCACCGTGCTGATCACCGCCCCGCGGGAGATACTCGGGCGTCGCCTGGCCGCGCGCGAACGGGCAAGCGACGGACGCATCACGGACCGAATGAGTTCGCGCCGAGGTGGCAGACGCAAAATTTCGGCCTGATGTGATCATCAACAATGTCGGCGAGCCCGAGACCGGTGCGCGAAAGCTGCTGGACGCCGTCTATGCCACGGGCGTGCTCGCCGGCTGAGCGAGGTGCGAAATCCCATGGCGCCGCGCGCGGCCACTGGACCGAGCCGGCGCCGGGCGCTATGACGGCGATACCATACGCCGCCGGCACGCGAAGAATTCGATCACGAGCGAACAAGAAATCGGCCACGTCGCGAACGATGGCCGCATGGCCGTGTTTGCTTGCTTTGGCCGAGGGAGGAAAGCATGTTCACCCGACGCGGTATCCTTGTCGTCTCCGCCGCCGCATTGCTGGCCGGCACGCTCGATGCACGCGCGCAGGAATGGCCGCAGCGGCCGATCCGCGTGATCGTCCCATTCGGGCCCGGCGGCGGCGCCGACATCATCGGCCGTATCATCGCGCAGTCGCTGCAGGAAAAGCTCGGCCAGCCGGTGGTGATCGAGAACCGGCCGGGCGCCGCCGGCACGCTCGGCAACGAGGCGGTCGCCCGCGCCGACAAGGACGGCTACACGCTCGGCATCATGACCGCCGGCCAGATCATCGCGGCGGTGATGAACAAATCGCTGCGCTATGACACGCTGACCTCGTTCGACCCGGTGGCGCAGGTCGCGACCGCCGGGCTGATCATCGTCACCCGCCCGGACTTTCCCGCCGACGACGTGAAGGGCCTGATCGCGGCCGCCAAGGCCAATCCCGGCAAGGTCTCGTTCGCGAGCCCGGGCTTCGGCGCCACGCAGCATTTCACCGGCGAGCTGTTCCGGCAGACCGCCGGCGTCAACATCCTGCACGTGCCGTTCCGCACCTCGCCGGAGGCGATCTCCGCCGTTCTCGGCAAGCAGGTGGACGTGCTGTTCGATACCATCTCGGCGGTGCTCGGACAGGTGCAATCGGGCCAGCTCAAGGCGCTGGCGGTCACCGGCAAGGACCGCTTCCCGGCGGTGCCGGACGTCCCGGCCGCGATCGAGTCCGGCATGCTGCCGGGCTACGACGTCACCACCTGGTACGGCGTGTTCACGCCGCGCGGCGTGCCGCCCGCGGTCATCGCCAAGCTCAACAAGACCATCAACGACAGCCTCGCGGAGAAGGTGGTGCAGGAGCGGCTGACCAAGGCCGGCGTGGTCGTGCACGGCTCCACGCCCGAGGCCTTCGGCAAGCACATGGCGAGCGAGTTTGCGCGCTGGGAGGCGGTGCGGGTGGCGGCGGGGATTCCGCGGCAGTAGCATGTGGCGATAACAGCGATCGTGCCGCGATCTGGCCGCGCTCCTGTCTTCAAAGCCCGGTCCCCTCAGAACAAATCAGGGCGATTCAGGTCCTGTTAAGGACTTGTCGCACGGCCGCAGGCATAGTCCCCCGATCTGAAGCAAGGGAAGATTCCGGATCGAACAAACAGCGACGGCTCCATTTTTCTTCGAGGGAGGCAGTCAATGCTGACGTCAGAAGACTATAAGCAGATGGCCAGCCGGTCGGCACAGCTCGCGATTGCCTGCTCTGCACCCAGCCTCACGGAAGCACTGATGGCGCTCGCGTTGGACTATGCGCGGGCGGCCAGGCTCAGTCAGCCGAAAGATGCGAAACAGGCGCAACACATCCAACAAGATCCGTCTGCCGGCTTCGGAGATTGACTTTATTACCAGCCGTACGGCGCCGCATGCCCCCGTCTGCGGAAGGCACGTGAGGCCGCACCGTCGGGCAAGACCCCCGCACCTACCTTCTTCGCTCCGAATTCGGACTTTCCCGCGCTGCTTTTGCAATTGAGCAATACCGTATCGAATCCTTCGTAGATTGAGCTTCAGGGAAGTCTCCACGCCAGCGCAGTGGGTTTGAAGTAGCCGCCAGCTCGCTCGGCAACTTCAAATCTAAAATCGCACCAGCGCATGTTCCAGAAAACCGGTTCCCACCTTTCCGGAACGTGCGCTATATGCGAGCCTGTCGCGATCGACCGCCATGGCCGAGCCGAAGCGCTCGAGGGAGGATGACAATGATCAATGGGATCGGGGTGCTGGTTCTCGCGGTCGGAGTTTTGGCATCGATCTGGATTGTGGTGCTCTGGGGATCGAGTTTCTTCGGCCCGAGATAGGATGAGAGCATGATTTCGAAACGTTGCAGGCTGTTCGGATAGATCACCCGGTCGAACGAACGCTCAGCCGCTCGCAGCGTGGCCAGCAGCCGGCGGTGCAGCGATGATTGCGGCGAGGTGTTCACGCGGTAACGCACGTAGGCGTCACGATTGCTGGGAGGTGATGGGGATGCATAACGGGCCAGGCCTTGATCCATGGCAATCCGGGTCGCGGCGATCGCGGCGATCGGAATCGCGTCAGCACGCCGGCGGCTCGGCGGCCGCCTCGTTTGCCGCGGCGCCGGCTGTGGGCGGGCTCTTCAGGATGAGGACGATCGGGATCATCGTCGCGGGCGTCGTTGCATTGGCATCCGCTGGGCGCTCCCCTGCGATGGCGCAAGTCTACCCGGCAGCGCCGGTCAAGCTGATCGTCACCACCGGCGCCGGCGGCGCTCCGGACGTGATCGCGCGCATCGTGGCGGAAGGCCTGTCGCGGCGCTGGGGCCAGCAGGTTTTCATCGCCAACCATCCGGGAGCGGCCGGCTCGATCGGCATGAAGGTGGCCGGAGCGGCGCCTCCGGACGGCTATACGCTGCTGTTCGCGCTGTCGTCGAGCTTCGTCGCGCTGCCCGAAATCGCGAAGGATTATCCCTACGATCTGGTGCGGGACTTCGTGTCGATCGGCTTCGTCTGCGAGCAGCCGATGGCGATCGCGGTGCCGCCCGCGCTCGGCGTCGGCACGCTCGGCGAGCTGATCGACTACGTGAAGAAACGGCCCGGCGAGGTCAATGTCGCGGTGCTCAGCCGCGGCGGCATTCCGCATCTGACCGCCGAATGGATCAAGCTTGCCGCCGGCCTCGATTGGACATCGATCAATTATCCCGGCACGCCGGCCGGTTTGAGCGACGTGATGGGCGGCCGCGTGCAGGTGATCATGGACGGCCTGCCGAGTCTCGCCGGCTCGATCAATGGCGGCAAGCTCAGGCTCCTCGCCGTCGGCTCGTCAAAGCGCCTGCCGAACCGGCCGGACACGCCGACCATCGCCGAAACCTTGCTCGCGATCCCGCGCGCGCTCGGCTTCTTCGCGCTGATGGGACCGCCCGGCACCCCCGAACCGATCGCCAGAAAGATCAGCGACGATCTGCGCGCGGTGCTGAGCGAGCCGGCCACGAAGCAGCGCTTCGAGGACATCGCAAGCTACATCCATCCGATGTCGCCCGCGCAGCTCTTGGCCTATATCCGGACCGAGCAGGCGCTCTGGAAGCCGGTGATCGAGCAGATCAGCACCTTCAAAGCGACGCCCAAGTGACGCTGCCGGCCGAACTCTCGGACGCGCTGCCGGTGAATGTCCGCTCCGCCCAAGACCTCGGCGACCGCCGGTGAACGCGCTTGCGATGCTCGACCGCAAACCGGCGTCATGCCAGTTTCCCCGGCATGAATGATCATGCTCCTGTCGATCCTTCCGCCATCCTGTTCAAGGGCGTCGGGACCTGGAATGCCATTGCGATCGCCGTTGCCGGGATGGCTCCCACCATGGCGATGAATTTGAATCCGCAGGAGCCCGCCGAACACGTCGGCCGGGTGGTGCCCCTCGTCTTCTCGCTGTCCACCTTCGTCGTGCTGCTGGTGGCGTGGTGCTTTGCCCGATTGGCGCATGAGCATCCCAACGCGGGGTCGGCCTATGGATTCGTGACGGCGATTCTCGGTCCCCGCGCGGGGCTGATTGCGGGCTGGACGCTGCTCGGGACCTATCTCTGCTTTGCGGTCGTCGGTCTCGGGGCCTTCGGGCTGTTCGGCGCCAATCTCCTGCAGCGCGTCGGTCTCTGGCACGACGCATCCAGCTTCGTCCTGACGGTGGTGGCCGCCGTGGTGATCGGCCCGCTGAGCATCATCCCGGCACGGCGCGCCGGCCTGGTGCTGATCGTGCTCGAAGGCGTTGCCGTCGTCGCCATGCTGGTGATGGCGTGCGCGGTGCTGCTGCTGGTCGTGCAGGGGCACGGACCGCAGGGCGACCCGCCGCTGCGGGATCTCTTGATTCCGACGCCGGGGGTGGGAGCCGCGTCGATCGCCATGGGGCTGTCGTTCGGTCTGCTCTCCTTCGCCGGCTTCGAGCAGGTCGCCACGCTGGGCGAGGAAGTCGAGAAATCGAGGTTCACCATCCCCCGGGTTCTGATCGGGACCGTGCTCGGCGCCGGGGTCGTCTTCACCGTCGTCACCGCGGCCGAAACGCTCGGCTTCGGGACCGATCCGGCCGGCGTCGCGAGCTTTACCAAATCCACGTCCCTGCTCGCGGATCTTTCGGCCCGCTATTTCGGCGGCTGGTCGGGAGACGTGTTCGACGCGCTGGCCATCTGTTCCGCGCTCGGAGGCGCCTTGGCTTCGATCGTCGCGTCCTCGCGCATCCTGTTTGCGCTTTGCCGGGATCTTGCTCCGTCGAGCCCGCTGGGACGAATCTCCAAGGCGAGCGGCACCCCGCGCAACGCCGCCGTCTGTATCCTGGTCGCCGCCATCATCGGATATGCGGCGATGCGCCTCCTCTTTGACGCCTCGGGATCGGATGCCTTCTTCTGGGCCTCCACGCTCGGCGCCCTGGCCTTGCTGGTTGCCTATCTGCTCGTGGCCGTCAGCGCCGCCGGCACGCTCATCCGTTTGCCAACGCGGGGGACGCCGTGGCTCCTGTTCATTCCTGCGCTCGCGGCCTTGGCCATCGCTTATACCCTCTGGGTGAATGTGTACCCGCCCCAGCCCGGTGCCTATCGGATGATTCCCTGGATCGTCCTGGTCTGGTCTTGCGCACCCGTCGTGGCGACCCTCCTCGATCCCCGGCTGGTCGAGCTCGTCGCCTCCGGTTTCCTGGCCGCCAGTGCCCGAACCGGGCGAGATTGAGCCGCGGGCGTCACGGGCGCCACCTGGGCCATCCGACGCGTGCCACGCATGTTTCACTACCAGGCAGCTTTTTTCCGCAATAATTTGGGGGTTTCATTCAATCTTCCTTCGCCACGAGGTGGTCGGAGCCGGCGCGACCATGAGGAGTGAGGCGATGACGGGCTTGGAGCGTTTTCCGGCGAAAGCCTGCCCCGGACGTGATCCGGGGTGGGAACCGGTTCGCCGCAGAAAACGCGTCAAACGCAAGGACTCCAGGGCGGTTTCCGATTCCAACGCGACGGAAACCGCTCTGGCGCCGCGGAAAAAAAGCGGTCACAAGATCGGGCTGTCCTTGGCCGTGGCCGTCGCATCAATTCTTTGGCTCGTTCCACTGCAAACCCGGGCGCTGGCCGGAGATGACGTGTTTCAACAAGCGGTCAATTACGTCTTCACCGGGCGCATAGATCCGAAGGATGGTCCGGAAATCGTAGATCGGAAATCCTGTATCGTCGTGGTCCCCGAGCCGGATCTCGACAGATATGCCAGATATTATTTGGGCCGGTTCAAGATGGACGTGTCCCGCATGAGCAAAAAATACGCCGGCCGGCAAGTTCTTTACGAATTGGAAGTCGAAGGCGATGATGTCATTCTTGAATATCTGAAAAACGATAAAACGACGGTGGATTTCGGGTTCAAGTCTGCTCACATTTCACTGCCGGGGAATATTGATCAGACGGAAAGGGCGCTTCACCTTATTTTTGCCGAGCACTGCAAGGCCGACAAGCCGAAGTCCCCTTTCTAGCTAGGGGCATTTTCCACTTGTATCGAACCGTACGTTCAACGTCATGGCCGGGCTCGGCTGTGCAAGTCGGGTCTATCTACCCGACTTGCAGCGCTTTCATCGTGCGGAACGCGGGCAAGCCCGCGTTCCGCTGCCATCCACGTCTTCAATGCAACGTAGGCCCTAAAGACGTGGATGCCCGCGACGAGCGCGGGCATGACGGATAGGGCGATGCAATCCAACTGAAATCTGCTGTAGGAGTCACGGCGTCGACCGAGCTCGCACCGAGCGGGGCGTCATGGTCTTGGACGACAACCTTGCCGACCGAGACACCGGAATGGTTTGCATGTCGTCGATAGGCGGCGGACGACGCCACACGGATCTTATGATCAAGCCTTTGACGAGGCGGACGGCGGGGCCGTCATGAAAAAGTTTTGATGCGCCAGCGCGGCGCTCGCGGCGATCACCCGGACGATTTGCCCTGCCGCGCTAGCGCATGTTCCGGAAAAGTGGGAACCGGTTTTCCGAATAGAACATGCGCAAAATCGAAGAATCTAGAGCGCATCACGATTCGATCCAATCGGGACGCGCTCTAATCCTCCGCGCAATAGTCGAAGTCGATGTCCGCCAGGTGCCAGAACTCGGAAATCCTGCCCGCCTTCAGATGGTAGAAATAGTTGCACTCCACTGAGATCGCATGCCCCGCCGCTTCGGTCGCGGTGAAGATGAACCGGATGGCAAATTTGTCCTCGGCGGCGATGATGTCCCTGATGTCGAACCGGGGATTGGGGTAGCGCGGATGGTCCGTCACGAGGCGATGCACGACATCGTCGTATGTCAGTCGCTGCTTGCGGTGATGGCCGATGACGTCGGGATGATAGAAGCGCGCAACCGCTTCGGCGTCGAACGGCTCCCAGACCTCGCGCATCAGTCGTTTGGCGAACGCCAGGGTCTCGCCGCTGTCCATGCGTCCTGTTCCTTCTCCGCCCGGGATCGAGTGATCGTGCGCGCTGTTTCAACGATCGGCAAACGCCAGCCTGGCGCCGAGCGCGATGAACGCGCCGGCGAAGGTGCGGCGCATCCATGTCAAGACCCGCGGCCGCGAGATCACGTACCGCGGCGAGCGGCTCCGGCACAGGGCCGCGGGCGCCGTATGCTGAACCGCCCTCGTCCTGAGGAGCGCGCATGGGGCGCGGGTTCGGCAACACGGGCGCTGCGTGCGCGCGTCTCGAAGGACGAGGCGGCCTCTCTGCTTCGGGCGGCCTCCTGCTTCGAGACGCATCGCAGCGCGGCCGAGACCGCGGATGCCCTTCCTGTGCTGGATCACGCCGCGATGCTCCTCAGCACGAGGCCGATCGAGATGGCGCGCCGGTCTATTGTTTTTTCATTGTTGTTTACAATGGCTGCGGCTTTGGACTGCACCCTTCGTTTGAGACACGAAACTAGAGACTTGTTGCGTTTACTGCTGGCTGCGCGGCCTGTGGATAACACCCAAGCCGCGACAGGTTGGCTTCGAACTCGGCTGGAGCCTGATAGGCCAGAGCCGAATGTAGTCGTTGACGATTGTAGACCTCTTCAATGAACGCGCCGATCGCTTGGCGCGCCAGCTCGAGATCACGATAATTGCGGCCGTCGACCTCCTCTTGTTTGAGTGTCTTCATGAAGCTTTCCGTCCGGGCGTTATCGTATGGATTGCCGATGCGGCTCATGCTTGGCTCAATGCCGTGTAGCTCCAACACGGCTGTATACTCGCTGCAGGCGTACTGCACGCCGCAATCGGAATGATGGATCAAGGTGCCGGGTATCGGCCGGCGCATCTTGATCGCCATGTCGAGAGCCGTGACGGCGAGGCTTGCCCGCAGATGCTTCTCCAAAGCCCAGCCGATCACACGGCGGCGCGAGCCCTACGTCGCTTCGGTTTCGCCCAGCACCTCGACCGCAACGCGATGCGCCTCGTTGGCCGCCGGAATCCCGCAATACATCGCGACCAGAAGGAGAATGTCCTGGATCTGCTCGGCGGTGCAGCCGTTGCCGAGCGCGCCCTTGAGATGGACGCGCAGCTCGTTCGCGCGGCCGGCCGCCGCCATCATCGCGATCATGGCGAGCGACTTCGTCGCCAGCGGCAGCGCGGAACGGCTCCAGACATCGCCGTAGGCGTAGGCGTTGATGATGTTCTGCAGCGGCTCGCCGAACGCGCCGAACGCAGTCATGCGCTGGTCCACGGACGCTTGCCCGAACATGTCCCTGCGGAGCTTGAGCCCTCTGTCGTAAAGGTCTTGCGTGTCCATGGTTCGTTGCCCTCACCATCCTGCCGGAGTTCCGACCTTGTCCGGCGGCTCGCTCGCAAGCCGTGCGGCATCCCATTCCTTGGCGACGATCCGGCGCCCGGTGACGCCGTCCGATCGCGGCGACATCAGCCAGGTGATCGGCGCGATCATGGCCTCCGGCTGGATGAGCGTGGAGCGGTCGCTGACTTCTTCCGACGGGATCATGCGCGTGTTGGCCGGCCCGCCGGGCGCCAAGGCATTGACGGTCACGCCGGTTCCCGCGAGGTCCTTGGCCCAGATGACGGTCGCCGATTCGAGCGCCGCCTTGGACGGTCCGTACGGCGAGAAGCCCTCCATCATCATGGTGTAGCTGCTCGTCTGGATGTTGACGATACGGCCCCAGCCCTGCGCCACCAGTATCGGCGCAATGGCCTTGGCCATCATGAACGGTCCATTGCAATTGACGTCGATGGCGTTGCGCCACGTTTCGGCGTCGACTTCGTAGAATTTCTTTCGTGTCCCGACGAGAACGTGGCCGATGTGTTGCATGCCGAGGCCGGCATTGTTGACGAGACCATGGATGGCGCCGAACCTCGCGATGGCCTTCTGCACCGTCGCGGTGCAATCCGTCCATCGGGTCACGTCGCATTCGACGGGATAGATCCTGTTCTGCACGTTTTTCTCGCCGGCCCGATCGAGCAGCTCCCGTATTTCCGCCGCGCTCGACGGCAGATCGGCCACGATCACACGGACGCCGGACATGGCCAGGCCCAGCGTCATCGCTCGCCCGAGACCGCGGGCGCCACCGGTCACGATCACCGCCAGACCGGATGGATCGATCCTTGCGGGCTCAAGCGTTGCGGACGGCATGGCATCCCCCGGATCCGGCGCGGCTCGGCGTCGCCGCGCCATCGGCGACATCGACAGACAAGGAGGCTTTGCGGCAATTTTCAAGAAAATAAAATGGCGGCCGAGGGGGCGCGCGCGCCACCCCGCCATGCGTGGCCCGGAGGGCTTAGACGCCGTGTCGTGGCGATGCTAGGCTTCGGCGCATTCAATCGTCAGGCTCGTGAAAGAGCCGGCACGGGAGGAATCGCGATGCGACGACCGGCTCTCGCCGCAATGCCCTGCGTCCCGAGCGCTGCTGCGCGGGCGCTCGAATTCGCGGGGGCGCAGGAGACACACTCTCCATGAAGTTCGGCATCTTCGATTATATCGACGACCGCGGCGAGTTGTTGCACAAGACCTATGAGGAGCGGCTCGTCTTGCTGCGCGCGGCCGAGGCCGCCGGCTTCTACGGCTACCATCTGTCCGAGCACCATGCGACGCCGCTGTCGATGACCCCGTCACCGAGCGTGTTCCTCGCCGCCGCCGCGCGCGAGACGCGACACATCCGGCTCGGCACGCTGCTTTATCTCCTGCCGCTCTACCATCCGCTGCGGCTGCTGGAAGAGCTCTGCATGCTCGACCATCTGAGCGGCGGACGGCTCGACATCGGCGTGGGCCGCGGCATCTCGCCCATGGAGTTCGACGTCTACGGCGTCGATTTCAACCAATCGGCCGCGCACTACGAGCACGCGTTCAACGTGCTGTATCAGGGCTTCACGCAGGATCGCATCGACTACAGCTGCGATCGCTATGTCTTCAAGGACGTGCCGGTCGTGATCCGGCCGCTGCAACGTCCCCACCCGCCGTTCTGGTACGGGCTGCGCGGCGAGCTCGGCCCGATCTTTGCGGCCAAGCGCGGGATGAACGGCGTGACGCTCGGCCCGGACGAGAAGGTCGCGAACATGCTGGCGACCTTCCGCGCGCACTGGACCACCTACGCCGGTGAGCGCAGCAGCTATCGATCGCCGGTGCAGACGCCGCATTGCGGCGTCATGCGCGCGGTTTTCGTTGCCGATACCGACGCCGAGGCCGAGCGCATTGCGCGCCCGGCCTACAAGCGCTGGTTCGACAATCTCGCCTGGTTGTGGGTCGAGCGCGGCACGTTCCCGCCGATCTCGATCTCGGCCGACTACGATCAGTCGAAGGCCGCGGGCACGCTGGTGGTGGGAGGCCCCGATACGGTCAGGCGCGTCCTGACCGCGCAGGCCGAACGCATCAGGCAAAACTATCTCGTGCTGCTGCTGGCGTTCGGCTCGCTCACCCATGCGCAGGAAATGCACTCGCTCAGCCTGCTCAAGAGCGAGATCATGCCGACGCTCGCCGCAATGAATAATGAACAGGCTGCGGGCGCGCGGGCGCTGGCGGCCGCGTCATGACCCGCATGCAGGGGGCCTGTCGGGCAGATCGGCCCCCTCGCGGTGGATAAAGAGAGACAGCATCGATGACCTCCGGATCGTTCGACTTTGCGCCCCTGTTGGCGGCCGGACTGCCGGCGCCGGCGGTCAAGTGGACCGGGTTTCCCAGATACAACTTCATCGGCGGCAACAACGACGCCGAGCAGGTTCCCGTCGATGGCCTCATGGCGGCGGCCGCCGCCGTGCTCGCACGCGAGGGTTCGACCCTCGCCACCTATGGGCTCGAAAGCGGTCCGCTCGGCTACCGGCCGCTGCGCGAGTTCCTGGTCGAAAAGCTCAAGCGCACCGCCGGCATCTCCTGCACGGCCGACGAAATCCTGATCACCTCCGGCTCGTTGCAGGCGCTCGACCTCGTCAATGGCGTGCTGCTGGCGCGCGGGGACACCGTGATCATCGAGCAGGAAAGCTACCAAGGCGCGCTGACGCGGCTTGCGCGGCTCGGGGTCAACGCGGTGGGCATTCCGCTCGACGGGGAGGGCTTGCGCATGGACGCGCTGGCCGCCGCGCTCGACGGCCTTCAGCACCGCGGCATTCGTCCCAAATACATCTACACCATTCCGACGGTGCAGAATCCGACTGGCACCATCATGGGAGAAAAGCGCCGTCGCGAGCTGTTGCAGCTGTCGGAGGACCACGGCGTGCCGATCTTCGAGGATGACTGCTACGCCGATCTCGTCTGGGACGGCCGCCGACCGCCTGCGCTCCACGCCATGAGCGGGAGCGGGGGAGTCATCCATATCGGCTCCTTTTCCAAGTCGATCGCGCCGGCGCTGCGGGTCGGCTACATCGTCGCCCGCTGGGACGTTCTCTCCCGCATGCTCGCGCTCAAGACCGATGCCGGCTCCGGCGCCCTGGAACAGATGGTGCTGGCCGAATTTTGTGCGGGCCACTTCACTGAGCATGTCCCCAGGCTGACACGCGGCTTGCGGGCCAAGCTCGAAACGTTGATGGAGGCGCTCGCCGAGCAGTTCGGGACATCGGCGGAGTTCGAGGATCCCAAGGGCGGTATCTTCCTGTGGGTCAAGCTGCCCGACGTCGTGGATACGCAAAAGCTGGCGCAGGCGGCGCTCGCGTCCGGGGTCGCCATCAATCCGGGTCCGGAATGGTCGACCGACAGAGCCTACGGCAGGAGCCGGCTGCGGCTTTGCTTCGCCAATCCTTCCGGGGACGCGATCCGGCAAGGCGTCGCCACCCTCGCCGACGTCTGCCGGCGAGAGTTCGGCGTGCCGGCGAGGATCGCCAACGTGGAGCAGCGCGCCAGGGCATAGATTGTTGGCCTGAACCGAGGACGACGTGATGGTCACGCGACGCGTAT
>CAWGEH010000020.1:0-79971 GCA_963821505.1 uncultured Alphaproteobacteria bacterium | reverse complement strand
TAAGGATGACCCGCATCATGCGGCGAAGCCAACATGTGTTGCGGTTGCGCCACATCGAAGCCATCGAGAGGGCGATAGGCTTTGAGATCGCAGTCAAATCAAGCGACCAGCCTCCGCAGTCCGCGAGCTGCCGTGTTCAGTGGGGTGGCAGTGCTCCGCGACGCGAGCTTCACGACCGAGACCGAGCGAAACTGGCGGAGCCGTCGCGCTCGATGCGGGTGAGCAGGTCCACTTCCCAGGACAAATACTCGCGCATCGCCTTGGTCGTGTCGCTCGGCCGCTCGTAGGGCTTGAGCCAGGTGTCGACCGCATCGTCCGCCATCCTGGGGTCGGCGGCCGTGAGGGTGCGGCCGTCGGCGAGCCATGCGGCGTTGCCGCCTGCGAGCGCACGGACGGGACGGTCGACCAGCGCGGCCGCCTCGCTCGCCGCGAGGCCGGCGAGCACGCCATCCTCCGAGGTGAGCACGAGCGTGCCGCGCAGGGGTATTTTGGCGAGCGCGCGCGCAAGCCGCGAGCGGATCGCAAACCAGGCGCCGGGAATATGGCTCTTGAGGTAGCCGCGACTGAGCGAGACATCGACGATGGTCGCTTGGTCGCGCGCGACGAGCTCGGCAAGCCCGGCGCAATCGATGCGCAGCTCGGGCGGGGGCGCCGAGCCCAGGACCGGCGTCGCCGGCCGCTCGGTCTCATGGCCCGCCGCAGCCAGCACGAACACGTCGGTCCAGCCTATCTGACGCAGCCAGGATGCGGTCATGACCGCGCGCACCTCGGCGTCGTCGATCACCACGATGCGAGCGCCCAGGGTGCCGACATACTGGTCGGTTGCCTGCACGAGCTGCCCGCCGGGAGCGGACACGGCCCCCGCAAGGTGGCCGGCGTCGTATTCGCCCGGGTCGCGGACGTCGAAGAGATAGAGCGTGCGGTCATCGTCCGCGCGCCAACGCTCCACGGTGGCGCGATCCACGTGCGCGATGCCGAAGCGGCGGGCCACGCGCTCGGCGGCGGACTTGGCCCAGGCGAGGCCATCGGGGGAAACCCCAGGCGCACGCCGGGTCTTGCCGCTCTCGCAGGCGAGGCCGGCCAGGCTCCAGCCCATGGTGCCATTGCGCAACGCAACCACCCTGTTCGGCACGCCCGCGTTGATCAAGGATTGCGCGCCGATGATGCTTCGCGTGCGCCCGGCGCAGTTGACCACGACCATCGTCTGCGGCGAGGGCGCGATGTCGTGGATGCGCAGCACGAGCTCCGCACCCGGCACATTGATCGCGCTCGGGATCGAAACGCGCTGGTATTCATCGAACGGCCGGCTGTCGAGCACCACCATGTCGGCGCCGTCACGGATGAGCCGATCGAGCTCGTCGGCGGCGATGCTCGGCGTGGCGCTGACGTGCTCGACGAATTCGCCGAATGCCTTGCTCGGGACATTGACGCCGGAGAACAGCTCGAACCCGGCCGCGGCCCAGGCGCCAACGCCGCCGTCGAGCGCGGCGACGTCGGTGTAGCCGGCGCGCAGGAGGATATCGGCCGCGCGTTCGACCAGGCCGTCATTGTCGTCGCACAGCACGATGCGGGTGGTACGCCGCGGTACCATGGCGGCGAATTTCAGCTCCAGCCGGCTAAGCGGCACCGAGCGCGCGAACAAGAGATGGTTTTGCGAGAAGATGAGCTCCTCGCGCGCATCGATGAGCGCCAGTTCCTGACCGTCGGCAAGCATCGCCTTGAGGGCGAGCGCCTCCACCTTCGGCGGCAAGGTCTTTGACGGCATCGCTGCTCCGCCCGGCCGCGCTGCGCGCGGCGTGACGATCCCTCGGCTCTATGTCGCCTGCTGCGGCGTCATCTGGTGCACCTTGCCCGAAGCGAGGTCGAAGCGCACGCGATGGATGTTGTCGAGGTTGGTGCCGGTCACCCGGATGAAGCGGGCGTCGTCGGGATAGTCGATCGAGTGAATGGTGCCGTCCTGATAGATGCCGGCGTGGCCCGGCAGCAGGCGATATTTCTTGACCGGCCTGATTTTGGCCCGCCCGGGATCGGCGCCTTTGTCCTCGCGCTCCCACTCGATCATGTCGGTGTAATGGGTGGCTTGGCCGTAGATCGCCCAGGACGCGCCATGGTCGTGCGGCGGCGAGACCCTGGCCTTGTCGTTGATGTGGGCGAGGACCTGGAATCCGAGATCGGGGTCCTCGTACAGCACCTTCAAGCCGCGCGGGACCTGCTCGCCGCAGTATTTTTCGACGAAATCCCGATTTGACAGCAGCCGCTCGAGATTTACGCGGACCTCCTCGCGGCCCTTGGGTCCGGCGTCACGCTTGAGAATGGCACGGCAATCCGAGACGAATTGATCGAGGTCGTAGGACATTGCTGCCTCCTTGTCGAAGACGCGGCGTTTGCATGATCCTAGCTTCGCTGATCGTATCCGCAAGCGCCAGAACTACTAGACTAGACCGGGCGCGCCGCCGGGGAGCGGCCGTCCGTCGCCGGCGGGAGACCGGCAACGGCGTCGTCCAGGGCCTGGCCGCCCTCGTCGGCGAGCGCCGCCTTGATCAGGCCCGCCAGCAGCACGTCGGCATTGCGCTGCTCGCGCAACCGAGGAAGCAGCACGACGAGTTTCCCGAACTTCATCCGTCCGCGTTCGTGGGTGTCGCTGTAACCCTTGACCAGGCTTCGCATGCGCGCGACCTGCAGCGCGAGCGGGTAATCGCTGCGCGCGGTTTCCGCGAGCAAGCCGAGCCAGCTCGCTAGCTCGGCTTGCTCGGTGGCGAAGCGCAGCGAGCGGCGGCGGAGCGGCTTGAGCCTGGCGAGCGCATAGAGCAGCAGGAAGCCGCCGAGCGACGTGGTCTTGACGATCTTTCCCTTGCGCGTCGCGCGGTCCGCCATGCTCCGGGCCCATGGCGTACGCATCAGCCAGCGTCCGAGCCCCGCCGGCAGGGTGTCCGCGATCTCCTGCGTGCGGGGGTGGAAGAATTCGGCGATTTCGAGAATCTGGCCATCCTCGACCTGGGCTTCCGCGCGCACCCGCGCAAAGCGGCTCGAGCGAATCTTGAGATCCGCCACGCGGATGGTGTCCTCATAGGCCATGCCGAGGGCAAGCTGCCGCGCCGTTTCCGCGAGCAGGCGGCCGGACCCGTCGCCGTATCGTCGTTCGATCTCTTCCAACGCCACTAGCCGCGCCAGGAAGTCGCGGGCGTAAGCGGCGTCCTGATAGTCGGCGAGCCGCTCGACCGCCGCCGTGACGACCTCACGCGCCTCTCCCGAAAAATCGCGCGCGGCGTGGTCGAGCAATTCGCGCAGCGACGAAGCGATGGGGTGCCCGCCACGGTCGGCCGGTGGGGAGGAGGGACTTGCCGTTTCACCGGTACGCGCAGCCTCGAAGCCCGCTGCAAACGCGGTCAGACTGGCATCGACGCCGACCCGGCCACGGCGGATCGCCGCCTCGAACGCCGCGCGCGGGAAGGGGAGCGCGCCCGAGCCCGCGAGCGCGCCGAACAGCACCGCGCTCAAGGCGCTCCCGGTCGCGTCCGCGAGCGCTTCCATATCGAATGCCACGAGCTGCCGCGCGGCCTCGCGGCAGGCGGCAAGGAGCGCCGCCGCGTCCACCCGGCCGTCGGCGAGCGCGATCTTCTCCGTCATGGCGAAAACGCGATGGGTGGAGGCGATGAGTAATGTCTTTTCCGGCGTCACGAAGCCGCGCTCGATCGCACGCGCCGCCTCCATCAGCTCGGAGGCGAGCACCACGTCGACGTCCCCCGCCATCGGCATCAAGGCGAGCACCGGCTCGCGCCCGGCCGCCTGCGCGGCGGCTTTCGGAAACAGCTCGACGTAGTAGACCGTCGCGCCGGTGCGTTGCGCGACGCCCGGCACCGAGGTCGCCTGCGCGAGATAGCCGCCGTGCTGCGCGAGATCGACGATCCAGTCCGCAAGGACGCCGCCGCCTTCGCCGCCGAGCGCCACCACGGCGATGGTGATCGGCCGCACCTGGGCGACGTGAACTTTTCCTTCCGCGTCCATCTCCGTCGTCAGGCCGCGGCTCCGGCGTTTTCCGGCGAAAGCCTGCCCCGGACTTGATCCGGGGCGGACTTCCGGTTCGCCGTGAAAAACGCGTCCGACGCAACACGCTCTTGGCGCCGATCGCCGCGCTGCTGCAGCCAGGCGATCACGGCGGCGCGCGTCCTGTCCTTGAGTCGATCCCAGCGCGTCGGATTGGCGATGATGCTGGCGCGGTAGAACGAGGGGCACAGCACCGCCGCGTGTGCGACCTCGCCGCACAATCCGCAGCCGACGCAGGAACTGATCACCTTGGTCACCGGTTCGCGCCGCAGCGGATCCGGATTGGGCGCAAGCGTCAGCGAGGGGCAACCCGAGAGCCGGATGCAGGAGTGATCGCCGGTGCAGGTATCGGGGTCGACCCCGAAGCGTTCGCGCACCACGCGCTTGCCCGCTTCCATTCGCTTGCGCATGAGCGGGCGCACGCGCCGCTGCTTGTTGAGCATGCATTCGGACTGGGCGATGATGACCTTCGGGCCTTTGACGGCCGTGGTCAGCGCCTCCTTGAGCGTGTCGCGCATCCTGGCGACGTCGTAGGTGCGCGTGAGCGTGCGCACCCATTTGACGCCGACGCCGCGCACGGCCCGCTCGATCGGGTTCCTGGTGGCGCGCATGCTGTTCTCGGCCGCGGACGACATCACGTCCTGGCCGCCGGTCGCGGCGGCGTAGCCGTTATCGACGATGATGAGGACATTGTCGCTCTTGTTGAAGACGGCATTGCCCACGCTCGAGGCGAGCCCGTTGTGCCAGAAGCCGCCGTCGCCGACGAGTGCGATGGCGCGCTTGCCGCCCGCCGCGCTGAGCGCGGCGGCGCCGGCGCCGCCGAGGCCGTATCCCATGGTGGAGTTGCCGAGGTTGAACGGCGGCAGGATCGAGAACAGGTGGCAGCCGATGTCGCAACTGACGTGGTGCGGCCCGAGCTCGCGCTCGACGAGATTCATGGCGGCGAAGATCGGCCGTTCCGGACAGCCGGTGCAGAACGAGGGCGGACGGCCGTGCACCTGCCCCGCCAGCGCCTGCTGCGCCTTGGCCAGGCGATCGGACGGCAACGATGGCGCGACCGGCGGGCGCCCCGCGGCGAGCAGCTCGGGCCGATAGGCCGCGATGAATTTCCGCACGCCCTCCTTCATGACGCCGCCGGTATATTCGCCCGCCATGGGCAGCATGCTCTTGCCTTCGATGCGGGTCTGGATATCGGCGCGGCGCAGAATTGTGTTGACCGCCTGCTCGATGAATTCCGGCTGGCCCTCCTCGATGATCAGGATGGCTTTCTTGCCCGCGCAGAAGCGGACGAATTCGGCATCGATCAGCGGATAGGTGACGTTGAGCACGTAGAGCGGGATGCGGCTTGCGCCGAACACGTCGGCGAGCCCGAGAACTTCGAGCGCGCGCAGCGCGGTATTGTACATGCCGCCCTGCATGACGATGCCGATGTCGCTGGCGTCGCCGTCGAAGAACTCATTGAGCCCGTGCTGCTCGATGAAACGCACGGCGGCCGGCCAGCGCTTCTCTATCTTTTCCTTCTCCTGCAGGTAGCTCGCGGGCGGCAGCACGATGCGGTTGGCGTCGCGCACGGGGTGGTTGAGCGCGTCCTTGAGCGTGAAGGCGGGCCGCGCATTGTCGCGGGCGGTGAAGCTGCCGTAGACGTGGCAGGCGCGGATGCGCAGCTCCAGCATCACCGGCGTATTGGAGGCCTCCGACAGCTCGAAGCCTTTCTCGACCGTCCGCACGATCGACGGCAGGTTCGGGCGCGGGTCGAGAAGCCAGATCTGCGACTTCATCGCGAAGGCGTGGCTGCGCTCCTGCATGATGGAGGAGCCCTCGCCGTAGTCCTCGCCCACGATGATCAGCGCGCCGCCGCTCACGCCGCTCGAGGCGAGATTGGCGAGGGCGTCGGAGGCGACATTGGTGCCCACCGTCGACTTGAAGGTCGCGGCGCCGCGCAGCGGATAATTGATCGAGGCCGCGAGCGCGGCGGCGGCCGCCGCCTCGTTCGCGCTCGCCTCGAAGCGGATGCCGAGGTCATGCAGCACGTCGTCGGCGTCGGCGAGCACGTCGACGAGGTGCGAGATCGGGGCGCCCTGATACCCGGACACGTACGATACGCCGGACTGCAGCAGCGCCTTGGTGACGGCGAGAATGCCTTCGCCGCGGAATTCCTCGCCGGCGCCGAGCCGGAGCTTCGCGACCTCGCTCTTGAAGGAGCGTTCTGCCATATGCGTGCGCTTATGCCTCCTGTTGTGCGGCGATGCGCAATTGACTCAGTTCCGCGCCGCCGCGATTATATTTGAAAGAATACGTCACCAACAGGCTTTCCCATTCATTCCGGAGAGGACACCATGCGCTCGACCCTCATCGCCGGCTTGGGCGTGCTTCTGGCGGCATCGGCCGCGTCGGCGCAGGAAGTCACCCTGCGCGCCGTCTCCTCCTTTGCCGAAGGCACCGAATTTTCGAAGAATTTCGAGCGCTTCGTCGAGAAGGTGAACAACGACGGCAAGGGCGTGATCAGGATCAACTATATCGGCGGTCCGCGCGCGGTGCCGCCGTTCGAGGTCGGCAATGCCGTGCGCACGCGCGTGGTCGACATCGCCAACGTGACCGGCGCGTTCTACACCAATCTGATGCCCGAGGCGGACGGCTTCAAGCTCAACGGCAAGCCGATGAGCGAGCAGCGCAAGAACGGCACCTGGGAGTACATCAACCAGCTGCACAATCAGAAGCTCAATTCGCAATATCTCGCCCGCCAGTTCCACAACGTCCCGTTCCACATCTATCTCAACAAGAAGATCGACAAGATCGACTTTTCCGGCCTCAAGATCCGGGTCACGCCGGTCTACAAGGACGTGGTCGAGGCGCTCGGCGGCACGCCGATCACGACAGCGCCCGGCGAGGTCTACACCGCGCTCGAGCGTGGGGTCGCCGACGGCTATGGCTGGCCGATCACCGGCATTTTCGATCTCGGCTGGGAGAAGGTGACCAAGTTTCGCATGGAACCGCCGTTCTACAGCGTGGAGGTCAACGTGCTCGTCAATCTCGACGCCTGGAAAAGTCTCAACGACGCGCAACGCAAGGTGCTCAATGATGCGGCGCTGTGGCTAGAGGGGCTCGACGGCGAGAAGGACGCGGTCATCAAGGCCGAACGCGAGCGGCAAGCGGCCGCCGGCATCCAGGCGCTCGACTTCGGGCCGGCGGCGTCAAAGGCTTTTCTCGACAAGGCCTACGACGTTGCCTGGCAATCCGTCATCAAGCGCGCGCCCGAGAGCGGCCCGAAGCTGCGGCAGCTGGCGGGGAATTGACCGACGGCGGAATTTGCGGAGCCGCCGGAGCGATGAATTGGCTTTCCCTCGCCTTCGGCCGCCTGTTCGATGCGCTCGCCGTCGCGGCGGCGCTGATCCTCTTTGCCATGGTGACGGTCGTTACCGCCGACGTGGGCCTGCGCAATACCGTCGGCGCCGGCATCGTGTGGGCGAACGAAGTTTCCGAATACGCGCTCTATGTGATGACGCTGCTGACGGCACCCTGGCTGCTGCGACGTGGCCAGCACGTGCGGCTCGATATCGTGTTGACCCTCGTGCCGCCCCGCATCGCCTGGCTGATGGAAGCGGCCGGCGACGTGCTCGGTTTCGCCGTCAGCGTCGTGCTCGTCCGCTACGGCTTGGTCATGGCCGTCGACAGCTGGCGGCTCGGCGCGATCACGATCAAGAACCTCGTCTTCCCGGAATGGTGGCTGCTGGCTTTGCTGCCCGCGACATTCGCCTTGCTCGCCGTCGAGTTCGTGTTCCGGTTCGACCGCCTGCTCAACGGCGATCGTGCGCGCCGGGTCGAGGCGACCTCGGTGAGCTGAATGAGCTGGATTGAAGGGAGCGTCCTGCTGTTCGGCGGTCTGGTCGCGGTGATGGCGCTCGGCCTGCCGGTCGCGTTCGCCTTCCTCCTGCTCAACGTTATCGGCGCCATGCTCTTCCTGGGAGGCGAGCCCGGTCTCGCCCAGCTCGCGCGCAACGCGGTGCAGTCGATCACCAGCTTTTCGCTCACGCCGATCCCGTTCTTCGTGCTGATGGGCGAAGTACTGTTTCATACCGGCGTGGCGCTCAAGGCGATCGACGCCTTCGCGCTGCTCATCCGCCGCGTCCCGGGCCGGCTCGCCGTCATCGCCATCGTCGCCGGCACCGTGTTCTCGGCGATCTCGGGCTCGACCATCGCCACCACCGCGCTGCTGGGCAGCCTGATGCTGCCGACCATGCTGGCGCGCGGCTACGACCCGCGCATGGCCATGGGCCCGATCATGGGGATCGGCGGTGTCGACATGCTGATTCCGCCATCGGCGCTCACGGTATTGCTCGGCAGCCTCGCCGGCATCTCGATCGCCGGGCTGCTTATCGCCGGGATCGTGCCGGGCCTGATCCTGAGCGTGATGTATGTCGGCTACATCATCGCGCGCGTCACGATGGATCCGACGCTGGCGCCGGAGGAGCAGGTGGAGGATGGAGCCCGCGGCGCCGCGCGCTGGCTGCCGTTCGCCAGCCATGTCATGCCGCTCATCCTCATCTTCGGTCTCGTCATCGGCGCGATGACCGGCGGTTTCGCGACGCCGACCGAAGCGGCTGCCATCGGAGCCGCCGGCACGATCGCGGCCGCCGCCGTCTACCGCGGCCTGACCTTGGCCAATCTGATGAAGGCGCTCACCGGCACGGTGGCGGTGTCGGGCACCATCCTGTTCATCATCGTGGGCGCCACCACCTTCTCGCAGGTGCTGAGCTTCTCCGGCGCGGTCAATGGTCTGGTCGGGCTGGTGACCGGACTGGGGCTTTCGGTCAACGCCCTCATCATCGCGATGCTGCTGATCCTGCTCTTCCTTGGCTGCTTCGTCGACCAGGTCAGCATGATGCTGATCACGCTGCCGTTCTTCATGCCGCTGATCCAGCGCTACGACGTCGACCTGATCTGGTTCGGCGTGCTGTTCCTGATCTGCATGCAGCTCGGCCTGCTCACGCCGCCGTTCGGCCTGCTCCTGTTCACGATGAAAGGAGTAGCGCCGCCCGCGATCACCATGCACCAGGTCTACATGGCGGCGATGCCCTACATCGCGATGAGTTTCTTGATCCTCGTCCTGATCTTCTTCTTTCCGGTGGTCGCGACGTGGCTTCCGGCCGTATTGAGCCGTTGATTGTGCTTGCGGCCTATTGCGCCTCGCGCAACTCCGGGCGCTGCGCCAAGCGCGCCATGTTGAGGCGATGAATCGCGTAGCAGACGATCGCGCCGACGACGAAAGGAAGCGCCGACCACATATAGAGATTCTGGACCGGAAGGCCGACGAACAACGCGCCCACCAGCGGGCCTACGATCGATCCGATCCGTCCCAGCCCCAGCTGCCATCCCGATCCATTGGCCCGCAGCGACGTCGGGTAGATCAGCGCCCCGACCACATTGAGGCCGGATTGAATGCCGAGCACGCAGAAGCCGGCAAAGAATGTCGCGGTCAGCAATGCGGTCTTGGAGGTCAATCCTGCAAAACCGATCGAGCCGACGACCGGCACGGCGATCACGAACATGCTCGCAATGGCGAGAAAGCGGTCCCTCTGCAGCCACCAGCAGAGCACCAGGGCGCCCACGGTGCCGCCGACCTGCAACATGGTGCCGGCGAGAGCCGCCGTGGTCGGCGGGAGTTGCGCGGCGGTGAGCAACGTCGGCGTCCAGCTGAGAAGAAAGAAGTAGCCCATCAGGTTGAGAGCGAACAGCAGCCACAGCAGCGGCGTGATCAGGGCCAGCCCGTCGCGGAAGAGATAGGCCGGATTGAAGCCCGGAAATTGCTTCTCGTCCTCGACGACGAACCGGGCGTTCGCCGGGACTTTGAAATCGGGGCGGATCGCCGCGATGAGCCTTTCCATCTTACCGCGCTGGCTTTCGTGGATCGCCATGAACTTGATTGATTCCGGCAAGCCTAACATTGCGGCCACGGCGATGATGATGGGCGCTATACCGCCGATCATGAACAAGATCGGCCAGCCGTATTGTGGCACGAAAACGGCCGTCACAATGCCCGGGATGGCGCCGCCGATCGGCACGCAGCCCACGGCAATGATCGCCAGCGTGGCGCGCAGCTGGCGCGGCGCGGACTCGGCATTGATCGCGACGACGTTCGGAATGACGCCGCCGATGCCCAGCCCGGCAAGCAGCCGAAGCCAGAACATCTGATCGAGGCTGGTGGAATAAGCCGCTGCCAAGGTAAAGACGCCGAACAGCAAATTCGAGCCGACGAGCGCTGCCTTGCGGCCAAAGCGATCGCCAACCCAGCCGAATATCGCCGAACCGAAGAGAATGCCGACGAGGCTGGCGCTGAAGACCGGCCCGAGCGCACTCGGCGCAACACCCCAGGAGCGCACAAGGTGGGGAGCGGCGAAAGCGATCGCGGCGATGTCATAGCCGTCGATGAGGACGATGAAAAACGACCAGACGATCAGTTTGATCTGGAACGAGCTCAGTCCGCGTTCATCGAGCAGACGCGAAACCTGCACTACTGGTTGGTCAGCCATCGGCTCCCCCATTTTGCCTGCGGACCTGTCGGACTTCTAGCCGACGTTGACGCAAGGAACTTGGTCAGCGTTCTGGCGCGTGATTGGCGCGGAACCTGAGATGTGTGCCGAGCGTCTTGTTCAGCGCGTCCATGATCTGGGTCTCGATGGGCTTATCTGAATTTAGGAGATCGCGCGAGCCATTCCGCCGGTTTCCGCATCACGGCGGCAGCACCGCCGTCGCCTCGATCTCGAGGCGCGCCTCGGGCTCGACCAGCCGATTGACCTCGACCACCGCCATGGCGGGAAAATGCCGTCCCATGACGTCGCGATAGGCGGCGCCGAGCGCGGGCAGGTCGGCGAGATATTCGTCCATGTCGCGGACGTACCAGGTCAGCCGGACGATGTGCTGAGGGGCGGCGCCGGCTTCCGCCAGAACGGCGGCAATGTTCGCGAGCGCGAGCTTCATCTGCGCCACGAAGCCTTCGGCGAAGCGGCCGTCCTTGTCCTGGCCGATCATGCCGCCGACGAACACCATGTCGCCGCGGGCGAGGATGCCGTTGGCAAAGCCCTTCGGCCGCGGCCAGCCGGCCGGCTGCAGCACCGTGTTGGGCGCCCTGTCATCGCGCGATCGGCGGATCGAGCTTTCAGCCATCTGATTTCCTTTGCAGCGGGTGTCGGTCGGACGGGTCGCGCTCCTTGCCGTCATGCGGTTGATATGAGCGGAACATGCTCTACGACGCGAGCTTGCGCGAAGCGGGCTCGCCGGCCATGCGGCGAAGCTCGAAACGTTGCAGCTTGCCGGTCTGCGTGCGCGGCAGTTGGATGACATATTCGATGGCGCGGGGATATTTGTAGGGCGCGATCGTCGCCTTCACGTGCTCCTGCAGGATCTTGGTGCAAGCCGCGTCGCCGCTGTAGCCCCCCCGCAGCACGACATAGGCCTTGACGATCTGACCGCGCTCCTCGTCGGGTGCGCCCACCACGCCGCATTCGGCCACCGCCGGATGGGCAAGGAGCGCGGCTTCCACCTCTGGACCCGCGATGTTGTAGCCGGCCGAGACGATCATGTCGTCGGAGCGCGCCTGGTACCAGAAATAGCCGTCGGCATCCATCAGGTAGGTGTCGCCCGTAATGTTCCAGCCGTTCTGCACGTATTCGCGCTGGCGCCCGTCGGCGAGATAGCGGCACCCGGTCGGCCCGCGCACGGCGAGACGGCCGATGGTGTTGGGGCGAACCTCGTTGCCGTCGGCGTCGACCACGCGCGCCTCGTAGCCCGGCACCGGCTTGCCGGTCGCGCCCGGGCGAACCTCGCTTTCGGGCGAGCCGATGAAGATGTGCAGCATCTCGGTTGCTCCGATGCCGTCGAGGATCCTGATGCCGGTGGCGGCGAGCCAGGCGTCGAAAGTGGCTTTCGGCAAGGCTTCGCCCGCCGACACGCACTTGCGCAGCGACGAAACGTCATGCCCGGCGAGCTTTGCCAGCATCGCGCGATAGGCGGTCGGTGCGGTGAAGCAGATCGTTGCACGGAAGGCGGCGACGGCGGCGAGCAGATCATCCGGGGTTGCCTTCTCGACGAGGATGGTCGCGGCGCCCACTCGCAGCGGAAACAGGACGAGGCCGCCGAGCCCGAACGTGAAGGCGAGCGGCGGCGAGCCGATGAAACGGTCCTGCGCATTCGCCCGCAGCACATGGCGCCCGTAGCTGTCGCAGGTCGCGAGCATGTCGCGATGGAAATGCATGGTCCCCTTGGGCTCGCCGGTGGTGCCCGAGGTGAAGCCGATGAGACACACGTCGTCGTCCGCCGTGTCGCAGGGAGCGAAGCACTCGTAGCCCGGTTTCGCCATCAGCGCTTCGAGTGCATCGGATGTGCCACCGCCCCAATAGACGATGCGCTCGAGGTCGCCCGTCAGCGCGCGCGCCTTTTCCATCTCCTCGTCGAGCCGGTGATCGCACAGCGCGAGTTGGATTTTCGCCTTGGCGATCGGATAGGCGATTTCCTTCGCGCGCAGGAGCGGCATGGTGGCGACCACCACCCCGCCGGCCTTGATGACTGCGAGATAGGCCGCCACCATCATCGGGTTGTTCGGCCCGCGCAGCAGCACGCGGTGACCCGGCACCATGCCGAGATCGCGGGTAAGCGCATTGGCAATCCGGTTTACCCGCTCGGCCAGTTGCGCGTAGGTCAGCGTCTCCGCCGGCGCGATCAGGCAGGGCCGGCTGCCGTGACCTGCGGCGACCCAGCGGTCGAGCAATTCGACCGCGCAATTCACGCGCTTGGGATATTGCAACTCCGGCAGGTCGAACAGGAAGTCCGGCCATTGCGCGCGCGCAGGCAGGTTGTCGCGCGCGAAGCTATCGAGATGCGCCGACGCGGTCATGGCTGTCGCTCCTCGTCCATCGTCAATCCGCAAACACTCCCCGTACGTCCTCCCGACTCTTGCGTTATTCCGCCGCGAGCGCCGATTTTCCCGGCCGGTTCTTCAACAGCTCGCGCGCGATCACGATCTTCTGCACCTCGGTTGCGCCTTCGTAGATCCGCAGCGCCCGGATTTCGCGGTAGAGCTCCTCCACCTTGACGCCCTTGGTGATGCCGAAGCCGCCGTGGAGCTGGACCGCGCGGTCGATCACGCGCTGCGCCGCCTCGGTGGCGAACATCTTCGCCATCGCGGCCTCGCGGGCGACGCGCGGCGCGCCCTGATCCTTGGTCCAGGCGGCGCGGTAGACAAGGAGCGCGGATGCGTCGACTTCGCTCGCGCTGTCGGCGATGGCGCCTTGCGTCATCTGCAAGTCGGCGAGCGGGGCGCCGAACAGCTTGCGGCCGGTGACCCGCTGCAGGGTCTCGTGCAATGCGCGGCGGGCGAAGCCGAGCGCGGCCGCGCCCACGGTCGAGCGAAACACATCGAGCGTCGCCATCGCCACCTTGAAGCCGTCGCCGGGCTGGCCCAGGCGGTTCCCAAGCGGCACCCGCACGCCCTCGAACCGCAGCGTCGCGAGCGGATGCGGCGCGATCACCTCGATGCGCCCGGCCACGGTCAATCCGGCTGTGTCGGCATCGACCACGAACGCCGAAAGCCCCTTGGCGCCCGGGCCTTCGCCCGTGCGCGCGAATACCACGTAATGGCTGGCGATGCCGCCGTTCGAGACCCAGGTCTTGCTGCCGTCGATGCGCAGGTGCGCCGGCCCGTCGGGCTTCGCCGTCGTCGCCAGCGCTGCAACGTCGGAGCCGGCTTCCGGCTCCGACAGCGCGAAGGCGGCGATGGCGCGGCCGTCGCGCACCGGCGGCAGGTAGCGCGTCTTGAGCTCGGGCGAGCCGAACAGCGAGATCGAACCCGTGCCCAGGCCCTGCATGGCGAAGGCGAAGTCGGCGAGCCCGTCGCGGAACGCGAGAATTTCCCGGGCGAGGCAGAGCGTGCGCACGTCGAGGCGCGGATGAAGCCCGCCATGCTCGGCCGGCACCACCGCCTTGAGGAAGCCCGCCGCGGCCAGCGCTTCGACGCGCGCCCGGCAGGCCGCGTCGACATCCTCGTGCGCCAGCGCGGGCAACGTGGCGTCGGCCCAGCGCGTGAGGGCTTGCGCGAAGCGGCGATGGCCGTCGTCGAAAAAAGGCCAGCTCAAGGTCTCGTCGAGGCTCATCTCAATTGCCCTCGAACACCGGCTTCTGCTTGGCGGCGAAGGCGCGGTATGCGCGCGCAAAGTCCTCCGTTTCCATGCACAGCGCCTGCGCCACCGCCTCGGCTTCGATTGCGGTCTCGACCGACATCGCCCACTCCATTTCGAGCATGCGCTTGGTCATCGCATTGGCGAAAGTAGGCCCGGCGGCAAGCTCGGCCGCCAGTTGCTGCGCCTGCGCCAGCACCGTGTCGGGAGTGGCGAGCCGATTGAAGAAGCCACAGCGTTCGGCCTCCTCGCCGCCAAGCACGCGTCCGGTATAGAGCAGCTCGGCGGCGCGGCCCTGGCCGACGATGCGCGGCAGGATCGCGCAGGCGCCCATGTCGCAGCCGGCAAGCCCGACTCGGTTGAAGAGAAACGCCACCTTGGCCGCCGGGGTTCCGATGCGCAGGTCGGACGCCATGGCGAGGATGGCGCCCGCGCCCGCGCACACGCCATCGACGGCGGCGATGATCGGCTGCGGAGCGGCGCGCATCGCCTTGACCGCCTCGCCGGTCGTGCGGGTGAATTCGAGGAGCGCTGCGGCGTCCATCTCGACCAACGGCTTGATGATCTCGAACACGTCGCCGCCAGAGCAGAAATTGCCGCCGGCACCGGTGATGACGAAGGCCTTGACGACTTTTTCCTTCGCCGCCGCGCGGAAGAGATCGGCGATCTCCCCGTAGCTGTCGAAAGTGAGCGGATTCTTCTTGTCCGGCCGATCGAGCGTGATGGTCGCGACCTTGCCGTCGACCGAGATGCGAACATGCCGGGCGTGGTAGTCCTTGAGCGGCAGGGTGACCGGATTGGCGGCGCTCATCGCGGACCTCCGTTGCCGATGGCCTTGCGCGCCGACGCCTTGGTCTTGGCCAGGAGGCGTAGGAGGGTCTCGATGTCGCCGGCGGACAGGTCCGCGAACATTTCTCCGATCCAATCGCCGTTCTCCCGCGCCATGGCACGGAAGAAGCGGCGTCCCTGCGTGGTCAGGCTCACGAGCTGCGCGCGGCGGTCCTTGGGCGATGGCCGCCGGCTGACCAAGCCCTGCTCGACCAGCCGGTCGACCAGGCCGGTGACGTTGCCGTTCGACACCATCATGCGCTGCGAGAGCTCGCCCAGCGTCATCGCCTTCGGCGCGCGGTCGAGCTGCGCCATCAGGTCGAAGCGAGGCAGCGTGACGTCGAAGGTCTCCCGCAGTCGCCGGCGGACCTCGCTCTCGATCACCTCCTTGCAGGTGAACAGCCGCAACCACAGGCGCAATTCGTCCTTGTGGTCGTGCGGCCGTTCCGCGACCTTGGTCTCGGCATCGAGCGGTATCCGTGCCACGTCATCCATTGCACGCACACCGGTTCGGCTCGGAATGGTCTCGTGTCCCGGGGGAGTGCAGTCGCGAAGCGCGATACCGACTGTCGCCAAGCCCTCGGCGTATTGCATCTGGGTCCCGGATCTTCGCTCGGGCTACGCCCTCGCTCGTCCGGGACACGAGATTAGTGCCGTGCGCAGCAGTCATCACATCTCCCCGCCCGCCACCGCGAGCGTCGTGCCGGTGACCGCCGCGGCGTCGGGCGAGCAGAGGTAAAGCACGGCGGCGGCGACTTCCTGCGGCCGGATCAGACGGCCGATCGGCGCGTCCTTTTCGTATTCGGCGAGCACCTGCGCTCGTGCGCGGCCGGTCTTCTCGGCAACGCGGCTGATGCTGTCGCGAATGAGCTCGGTATCGGTATAGCCGGGACATACCGCGTTGACCGTGACGCCGCGGGTCGCCGTTTCGGCGGCGAGCGCGCGCGTGAAGCCGACGAGCGCGTGCTTCGCGGCGCAATAGGCCGTGACATAGGGGTAGCCCTTGAGCCCGGCGGTCGAGGCGACGTTGACGACGCGGCCGAAGCCGCGCTCGATCATGCCCGGCAAGACCGCCTGGGTGGCATAGACCGCGCCCATGAGGTGCACGTTCCACATCGTGCGAAAGACCGACGGATCGGCCTTGGTGAATGGGCCGGTTTCGACCGAGCCGGCATTGTTGATCAGGATGGCGATCGGACCGCGCGCCGCTTCGGCGGCCGTGACCTGCCGCTTGACCTCGATCACGTCGGTGACGTCGGCGATGCCGCATCCCGCGGCCTCGCCGGCCGCAACCGCCTCCCGCAGCGGCGCTTCGGTGCGGCCGATCACGGTCACCGTGGCCCCGGCGCCCGCGAGCGCGGCGGCGACGGCGCGGCCGATGCCGCGTCCGCCGCCGGTGACGAAAGCGTGCCTGCCTTCGAGCGCCATGGTCGTCTCGCACCTGCCCCCCGGCTGGAATCGCCAGGGAAACATTTTAAGCTTGAAATTTCTAAGCTTCAAGCTTGTCGGCGGGATGCTTTAAGCCTAAAATAAATCGTCGCCCGCGGTCGGGATGGGCGCGGCGCAAAGCGGCGCCCGAGCCGGGACCGCCACGGGCCGGCCCGTTCCGCGTCTGCGGCGCATTGACTGGGTGCTGCGCCGCGCCGGGACGACGGCAATCTGCGGAGGCGCGCATGGACGTTCACGTGATCGGCGCCGGCCCGGCCGGGCTTTACTTCGCGATCCTGATGAAGAAGGCGTGGCCGCAGACGCGCATCACCATTTTCGAGCGCAATCGGCCCGACGATACGTTCGGCTTCGGCGTGGTGTTCTCCGACCAGACGCTCGACACGTTCGAGAGCTATGACCGCGAAAGCTACCGCGCCATCATCGGTCACTTCGCCTATTGGGACGATATCGAGATCCATTTTCGCGGTACCACGCACCGGATCGGCGGCAACGGATTCTGCGGGTGCTCGCGCACGACGCTCTTGAAGATTCTGGGCCGTCGTGCGCGCGCGCTCGGAGTCGAGATCAAATATCAGGCCGAAATATCGCCGCTCGATCCCGCGATCCGCCGTGCCGACCTCGTGGTGGTGGCGGACGGCATCAATTCGCGCATGCGCGAGGCGTTCGCGGATCAATTCAAGCCGAGCGTCGATTTGCGGCCGAACTTCTTCTCATGGATGGGCTCGACGCGGCCGTTCGACGCTTTCACCTTCTTCTTCCGCGAGACCGAGCACGGCATCTTCATCGCCCATTGCTACCAGTACGAACCGCAGCGTTCGACCTGGATCATCGAGACCGATCCGGTGACCTTCAAGCGCGCCGGCCTCGACCGGCTGGACGAGGCGGCATCGGCGCGGTTCGTCGAGGGCCTGTTCGCCGAAGAGCTGCAGGGCCATCGACTGATCACGAACCGCTCGATCTGGCGCAATTTTCCCACCATCCGCTGCGAGCGCTGGGTCGCCGACAACATGGTGTTGATCGGCGACGCCAAGGCGACCGCGCATTTCTCCATCGGCTCCGGCACCAAGCTCGCGATGGAGGACGGCATTGCGCTCTACGAGGCGTTCCGGGCCGCCCCGGCGCAAGCCTCCTTGCGCGGGAGCGATGTCACCCCGGCGCTCGCCCAGTTCGAAGCCCGCCGGCGCGAGGAGGTGGAGAAGACGCAGCATTCCGCCGACGTGTCGCTGGTCTGGTTCGAGCACGTTGACCGCTTCTGGAACATGGACCCGACGCGGTTCGCCTTCGGGTTGATGACGCGTTCCAAGGCGATCACCTACGACAACCTCGCGCTGCGCGCGCCTGCCTTCGTGAACGAGGTCGACCGGGTGGTGGCGCGCGAGGTCCGCGCGCTCGGGGCCCTCCCTGTCCCTCCGCCAACCCGCCCCGGGCTTGATGCGCAAGTCGCGCAGGCCCGACTTGCGTCGGGGGAGAGTAGGGAGCGGGGCAAGCCGCTCGCGCCGATGTTCCAGCCGTTCCGGCTGCGCGGTCTCACGCTGGAGAACCGCGTGGTGGTGTCGCCGATGTGCCAGTACTCGTCGCAAGACGGCATGCCGAACGATTGGCACCTCGTGCATTATGGCTCGCGCGCCATCGGCGGCGCCGGCCTGATGTTCACCGAAATGACCGACGTGTCGAGAGACGCGCGCATCTCGCCCGGCTGCGCCGGCATGTACAACGACGCGCACGAAGCCGCCTGGAAGCGCATCGTCGACTTCGTGCATGCGCAGTCCAGGACGAAATTCTGCCTCCAGCTCGGTCACGCCGGCCGCAAGGGCGCGACCAAGCTGATGTGGGAAGGAATCGACGAGCCGCTTCCCGAGGGCGCCTGGCCCATCGTCTCGGCGTCGCCGCTGCCCTATTTCCCGCACAGCGCGGTGCCGCGCGCGATGACCCGCGCCGACATGGAGCGGGTGATCGCCGATTACGTCGCGGCGACGGGGCGCGGCCACCGCGCCGGGTTCGATATGCTGGAGCTGCACGCCGCGCACGGCTATCTCATCGCGAGCTTCATCTCGCCGCTGACCAACCGGCGCACGGACGCCTATGGCGGACCGCTCGCGAACCGCATGCGCTTTCCGCTCGAGGTGTTCCGCGCCATGCGCGCCGCCTGGCCGGACGAGAAGCCGATGTCGGTGCGCATCTCCGCGACCGACTGGGCCGACGGCGGGCTCACCGGCGACGAGGCGGTCGAGGTGGCGCGCGCGTTCGCGGACGCGGGTTGCGACCTCATCGACGTGTCCACGGGCCAGACCGTCGCCGATGCGCAGCCCGTGTTCGGCCGCATGTTCCAGACGCCGTTCTCCGATCAGATCCGCAACGAGGCCGGCCTCGCCACCATGTGCGTCGGCGCGATCACCACCGCCGACCAGGTCAATACCATCATCGCCGCGGGCCGCGCCGACCTGGTCGCGCTCGCGCGACCGCACCTGGTCGACCCCTATTTCACCATGAGGGCCGCGGCCTGGTATGGCGCGCCCGCCGTGCATTGTCCGCCGCAATATCTCGCCGGCAAGGAGCAGATCTTCCGTAACAGCGCCCGCGACAGCGAGGAGTTGCGGGAATTGCGGATCAAGGCGAAGCCGAAGGGCCACCGCGACACCTGGAAGGAGGCGGCGGAGTAGCCTGTGGTTCGTAGGTTGGGTTGGCGCGGCCGCGCTTTTGCCTCCTTGCACAGATGTCCGTTCCGCGCGTAACCCAACATTCGCTGCCGACATCGCAGGCCGGAATGTCGGGTTACGCGCGGAAGAAGGGTCGAGTCACGAACGCAAGCGCACGGGCCGCGCTAATCTTACTGACCCGACCTACGCGTTCTCGCGTTGCCGCTATTGAGATTTCCGCACCTGCGTGAGAACGTGACGCAGCCCGTAGGGTGGGCAAAGGCGCTCAGCGAGGTGGTAACGCGTGGGCAAAATCGTGCAAGCGCCGTGCCCGTGCGGCGAGGATGCGACAGACGATTTTATCCACACTACGAGTCCGTTCGACAGGAGTGACCGATGCGCGAAGCGCTGAACCACGCCAAGCTCGCGATGCTGTTCCGCAAGGAATTCGAGCTGTGCAACGTGCGCAAGGGCGAGACCCTGGTGCTGCTGAGCGATCTTGGCGCGCGCCGCGACTATGTCTCCGCCGCGTTCGCCGCGGCCGAGGATTTCGGCGCCGACGCCTACGAGATGTGCGTCAACGCGATGCCGTCATGGACCAAGGTCGGGGTGGAGACGGTCGGGCGCTGCAAGGGCACGCTCGAAGCGATCAAGGCGGCCGACATGCTGGTCTGCCTCCACATTCCTTTGTTCACGCGCTGGCTCAAGGAGGCGCGCGACGCCGGCACCCGGGTGCTGATGGTGATCGACGGTCCCGACGAGCTCGAAACGCTCATGGCTCCTCCCGGACTCAAGGAGGCGGTGGTCCATGCTGGCAGGCGGCTCGAGCGCGCCAGAACCATGCGCATCACCCGCCCCGGCGGCACCGATCTCACGGTCAAGCTCGGCGAATATCCGAGCATGATCCAATACGGCTATTCCGAGTTGCCGGGCCGCTTCGACCATTGGGGCGCCGGGCACGTGCATACGTTTCCGAACGAAGGATCGGCCAACGGAGCGGTGGTGTTCGCGCCCGGCGACATCGTCGTGCTGCCCTATTGCCGCTACGTGCAGGACGAGGTCCGGCTCGACATCCGCGATGGATTCATCCGCAAGATCGAGGGCGGCCTCGACGCCAAGCTCATGAGCGACTGGCTCGACGGCAACAAGGCGCACCCCGACGACATGGACGGTCACGCGGTCTCGCACCTCGGCTGGGGGCTCAATCCGCAGGGACGCTGGGACGCGATTGCGCTCAACGGCGCCGATCCGACGCGCCACCACGCCGGCGTGCGCTGCTTCGCCGGAAATTTCCTGTTCTCGACCGGCCCGAACTCGCAGGGCGGCGGCAAGCGCACCACCAAGGGACATTACGACGTGCCGATGCGCGACTGCACCGTCGCGCTCGACAACGACGTGATCATCGAGCGCGGAAAGTTCACCGACGAGAAGATGCGGGTCGCGTTCGTGCCAAGGTGAAGCGCACAAGTCTCTCCGTCATTCCGGCGCAGACAAGTTTACGCAGTCTGCGCGGGCTTGACTGCGTTGCGAGGCGAGGGCCGGAATCCATAACCACAGCCTTGCAAATGATGCATTGTCGCTCTCGTACGGCGCCTTTGGGGGTTATGGATTCCGGGTCTCGCGGCCTCCGGCCGCTCGCCCGGAATGACAGAGGAGGGGTCCGCGCATGACCCATCCGGCCGCCGGCGTTGAAGGCGTGAGCAAACATTTTGGCGCCACCGTTGCCCTCGCCGGCGTCGACTTCGACGTGGCCGTGGGGGAAATCCATGCCCTGGTCGGCGAGAACGGCGCCGGCAAGTCCACGCTCATTCGCATGCTGGGCGGGGTGCATCGTCCCGACCGCGGCGTTATCCGGGTCGACGGGCAGGAGCGGCACTTTGCGAGCCCCCACGACGCCATCGCCGCGGGCATCGTGACCATCCCGCAGGAGCTTCGCCTCGTGCCGGCGCTCTCGATCGCGGAGAACATCGCACTCGGCGATCCTCCGGTGTGGTGCTTCGGCCCGCTCGCGCTGGTCAATCGCGCGCGCATGCGTTCCGACGCACGTGCCGTGCTCGGTGAGCTCGACTTCGACCCCGACCCCGATCGTCCGGTCGCTGCGCTCGGCTTTGCCGAGCGGCAGCTGGTGGCGATCGCCAAGGCGCTGCGCCGGCGGTGCCGCATCTTCATTCTCGACGAGCCGACGGCAGCGCTCGAAAAGCGCGAGACCGAGCGGCTGTTTTCGGTGCTCGCGCGCATGAAGGTGCAGGGCACCGCCATCGTCTATATCTCTCATCGCCTCGACGAGGTGGTCGCGATCGCCGACCGCTGCACCGTGCTGCGCGACGGCCGCGTGGCGGCGGTGAGCGCCCGCGGGGCTTTCGCCGTGAGCGATCTGGTGGGCGCCATGACCGGGCGTGCCAACCACAGGGACGCGCAAGAGAACGCCCAAGAGAACGCCCAAGCGGACGCGCCGCTCGACGCTTCGTCGTCCGGCGAGCCGCTATTGGAAGCGCGGCCGGACGGCGTCAGCAAGCTCCGTCTGCACCGCGGTGAAGTCGTCGGCTTGGCCGGCCTGCTCGGCAGCGGTACCGATCGGATGATCCGTCGCCTGTTCGGCGCCGCGCGCGAGCGGACCATCATCGAGGTCCGCGCCGGACAGCGCCGGCTCGGAGGTCCCGCCGATGCCATTGCCGCCGGCATCGGCATGGTGCCGGGCGAGCGCGCCCTCGGCCTCGTCATGAATCAATCGGTCCGCGACAACATCTTGCTGCCCAACCTCGACGCGCTCTCGCGCATGGGCTGGCTCGACCGTGGCGCTGGCGATCGCCTCGTCGCCGAGCTCATGGAGTTGGTCGACATTCGTCCGCGGCGGCCGCGCCTGAAGGCAAGCGCGCTCTCCGGCGGCAATCAGCAGAAGGTGATCCTGGCGAAATGGCTGGCGCGCCGCGTCGTCGTGCTTCTGCTTGAAGAGCCCACCCAGGGCATCGATATCGCCGCCAAGGCGCAGATTCATGCGCTGATCCGAGATTTCGCCGCCCGCGGCGGCGGCGCGCTCATCCATTCGAGCGATCTCGCCGAGCTGGCGCGCCTATGCGACGGCGTCCTCGCCGTGCGGCAGCGGCGGATCGCGACCGTGCTCGATCGCGCCCAAGGCCTCGACGAACGCAAGCTCTACGCGGCGATCGGCGGGTAGCGATGAGCCATATTTCCGCTGCGGCCAGCATTTGCACGATGATCCACGCGATGCATATGTTCCGCCCTCATCCTGAGGAGCGCGGATATCGAGGACGTTCAACAAGGATGGACTCACGTGCGCATCGCAGCGCGGCGGGGCCTGCGAAGGGGCACATGCCAACTCGCGCTGCGACGCTCCTCAGTATGAGGCCGATCGAGATCGCATGAGCAAGCGTTTCAACCTCGCCGGTCAGATGCCGCTGATCTCGCTCGTCGTGCTCTGCATCGTGACTGCGCTGTTGACCGACCGCTTTCTCTCTCCGCTCAACCTCGCCAACATCCTGGTGCAATCCTCGATCATGGCGGTGATCGCCATGGGCATGACCTTCGTCATCGTCGGCGGCGGTTTCGATCTCTCGGTCGGATCGACCGCCGCGCTGTCGGGCTGCGTCGCCGGCATGGTGATGCTCGAGGCCGGCATCGCCGCCGGCGTGGCGGCCGGGATCATGGCGGGCGCGGCGGTCGGGCTGGCGAACGGGCTCGTGATCGCGTTTCTCAACGTCAATCCCTTCATCACCACGCTCGGCACCATGGTGCTGGTGCGCGGCGTCGTTTTTCTTATCACGGGCGGAGCGCCGGTCAGTGGCGAGACCGGTCTGCCGGGCGAGTTCGTCGCCTTCGGCTCCGGCCGCTTCCTCGGCATCCACTATCTCGTCTGGGTGCCGGCGCTCCTGCTCGTCGCGCTGTCGTTCGTGATGCACGCGACCCCCTATGGCCGGCGCGTCTATGCCACCGGGGGCGGGCGTGAAGCGGCCTATCTTTCCGGCGTTCCGGTGCGCCGTGTGGTCGCCTCGACCTATGTCTGGTGCGGGGCCCTTGCGGGCGTTGCCGGGGTGATGCTCGCGGCCCGGCTGCAATCCGGCCAGCCGACGGCCGGCGAGTTCTACGAGCTGACCGCCATCGCCGCGGTGGTTCTGGGCGGGGCATCGCTGCAAGGGGGCGAGGGTACCCTTTACAAGAGCGTGATCGGGGTCTTCATCATGATCGTGCTCGGCAATGCGCTCAATCTGCTCAACGTCGATTCCTATTGGCAGCGCGTGGCGGTGGGCGCCGTGATCATTGCCGCCGCCGCCGCCGAAAGGTTACGCTCGACGAGCAGTCAGTGATCAGTCATCAGTAATCAGAGACGTGGCCGGGCGTGCGCTGGTTACTGATGACCGACCTCTGACCCCTGATAGGAGTATGCGCATGTCCAGGCTTCGCGTGTTCAAGCTCCCAGTGGCCGCGCTCGCCGCGGCGCTGCTCGTTCCGGCGTCGCTGGCGCTGATCGCGCCCGCAAGCGCCCAGCAGAAGACCACCATCGGCGTGTCGCTCGCGCAGGACGACAATCCGTTCTACATCGCCATGCTGCGGGGCATCCGGGCGCGGGCGCAGGAGCTCGGCTGGGACGTGGCCACGGTCTCCGCCAACGAGGACAAGCTCAAGCAGATCAACGGCGTGCAGGATCTGATCGCGCGCGGCGTGAAGGGCATCCTGATCTCGCCGATCGACGCCGTGGGCGTCAACGCCGCCTATGACGCGGCGGCCGCCGCCAAGATTCCGATCGTCTCGGTCGCGCGCGGCTCGGCCTCTCCCAACCAGACCATCCACGTCGCCATGGACGAGAAGCAGATCGGCCGCGACATCGCCGAGTGGACGGCGCACAAGCTCGGCGGCAAGGGCAAGGTTGCCCTGCTCATGGGACCGAGCGGCGCGCCGACGTTCAAGAATCTAGGCGACGGCTACAGCGAGGTGATGGCGAAATACCCCGGCATCCAGATCGTGTTCCGAAGCGACGGTCCGCTCACGCGCGAGCGCGGCCTCAAGCAGGCGGAGGACGGGCTGGTCGCCAATCCCGACCTTGCCGCCATCTACACCGCCAACGACGACGTTGCTTTGGGCGCGATGCAGGCGGTGAATGCCGCCAACCGCAAGGGCAAGACGCTGGTCACCGGCATGAACGGCGTACCGCCGGCGCTGCGGGCGGTGAAGGAAGAGAATCTGGCGATGACGGTCGAGTTGAATCCGGTGCAATGGGGCCGGCTCGGCGTCGACGTGCTCGCGAGCTACCTCAAGGGCGACAAGGTCGAGCCGCGCGTCTTCATCAAGCATGTCATCATCGACAGCGCGAATATCGACGCCAAGCTGCCGAAGACGTGAGGAATTGCCGTCATTGCCGGGTTTGACCCGGCAATCCATCTTTTTCGCAGGAAGATGGATGCGCGGGTCAAGCCCGCGCATGACGGAGCGGATGCAGGAGGCGGCCGATGGTTGATACCGCTGCAATTGCAAAGCAACCCAACCCCTTCGTCGCCGAGCTGGAAGCCAAGCACCTGCATCCGCTCTGGGACCGCTACCAGCGCATCACGCCGGTCAGGCCGCAGCCGCTCGACGCGCCGTTCATCTGGCGCTGGCGCGACGTCGAGCCGTTCCTGCACCGCTCCGTCGGCGAAGTCTCGATCAACGACATCGAGCGGCGCGCGCTGATCATGGCGCATCCGGCCTTCGGCGCGGAAACCACGACCACCAGCACCTTGCTCGCCGCCTTCACCGTGCTGGAGCCGGGCGACCGCGCCCGCCCGCACCGCCACACCGGCGCGGCCATCCGCTTCGCCACCCGTGCGGACGGCGCGGCAACGATCGTCGATGGCCGGCGCTGCGAGATGAAGGCCGGCGACCTCATCCTCACTCCTCCGATGTGCTGGCACGGCCACATCAACGAGAGCGACCACCGCATCATCTGGTTCGACGCTGCCAACATGCCGCTCATTCGCGCGGTGGACGCCCATTTCTTCGAGCCGGGCGATCCGCGCAACAACGCCTTCTGGCAGGTCGACGCAGGCGAGGAGACGCTGTGGACCGAGGCCGGCCTGCGCGCGGAGGGCGCGGGTGCGGGCGCCGCCAGTTCGCCGAAATACCGCTATCCCGGCGAGGCGACGCGCCGGCTGCTGGCGGCGGCGCCAGCGGGTCCCGACGGGTCGTGCACGATCCGCTACGTCAACCCGGCGACCGGCGGCGCCGTCATGCCGACGCTCGACTGCTATGCCGCGCGCTTGCGCAAGGGCGTGCCCACGCGGGTAAAGCGCGCGACCTACAACGTGATCTGCCTCGTGGTCGCGGGCGAAGGCCGCTCGATCATCGGCGAGCAAACGTTCGAATGGTCGCAGCACGACGTCTTCACCATCCCGCACTGGACCTTCGCGCGCCACGAGGCCCGCGGAGAGGACGCCGACCTCTTCATGGTGACGGACAAGTCCGCGTTCGAGCGGCTCGACCTGGTGCGCGAGGAGATGGAGTTGTGAGCACATGTGTCCCGGGCGACCGCGGCGAGGCGTCTTCGCCGAGCGGAAGGAGACACCGATCTCGGGTTTACCCGAGATCGGCGCTCGATGCGCGCAAGTCGGGCAAGCCAGACTTGCGTGGACCCAGCGCGAGAGTCGCGAAGCGCGATATTGTAGCGCTTGCCGTGGTGCCCCTGGGTCCCGGCTCTCGCGCACAAGAAGTGCGCTCGGCCGGGACATGCAGGCATGAGTTCGTCACCACATAGGCCCAACTACCAAGGCATCGGCGCGCCGCTGCGGCGGGTGGAGGACCGCCGGTTTCTGCTCGGCCGCGGCCGTTTCGTGGCGGATATCGATCTGCCGGGCGCCTTGCACTGTATTTTCGTGCGTTCGCCGCACGCGCATGCGCGCATCCGCGCCATCGATACGTCGGCGGCGAAGGGCGCGCCCGGGGTCGTGGCCGTGTTCACCGGCGCCGACATGGCGGCGGACGGCGTGGCGCCGATGCGGCCGCTCTGGGCGGTTCGCTCCCGCGATGGTTCGCCCATGGCCGAGCCGGCGCGCTTCGCGCTCGCGCGCGACACGGTGCGCCACGTCGGCGAGCCGGTGGTGGCGGTCATTGCCGAGACCTTGGCGCAGGCCACCGACGCGGCCGAGCGCGTCACGGTCGACTACCAGCCGCTGCCCGCCGCCACCGACGCGCGCGCCGCGCAGGCGGCAGGCGCGCCGCAGCTGCACAAATCCGCCCCCGGCAACGTTTGCTTTCGCTGGGCGCGGGGCGACGAAGCCGCGGTGCGTGCCGCGTTCCGCTCCGCTGCGCATGTGGTCGCGATCGACGTCGTCAACAACCGCCTGGTGGGAGCGGCGATCGAGCCGCGCGCGCTCATCGCTGCAATCGAGCCCGAGAGCGGGAAGCTCACGCTCTACACCTCGACCCAGGCGCCCCATCACATCCGCCGTCAGGTCACCGATCAGCTCGGCATCCCCGAGAGCGCGCTGCGCGTGATCTCGCCCGATGTGGGCGGCGGTTTCGGCTACAAGGGCAAGCTCTATCCGGAGGAGGGCATCATCACGTGGGCGGCGCGGCGGCTCGCCCGTCCGGTGCGCTGGGTTGCGACCCGCGCCGAGAGCTTCCTCGCCGACAACCAGGCGCGCGATCACCTCACCCATGCCGAGCTTGCGCTCGACGCCGACGGTCATTTCCTCGCGCTGCACGTGCAGACCTTCGCCAATCTCGGCGCCTATGTCTCGACCTTTGGCGCAGCCATTCCCAGCGCGATCTACAGCGCCTTGTTCGCGGGCGGCTATCGCACGCCCGCGATCTTCGTCGAGGTGACCGGTGTCTTCACCAACACCACACCGACTGACGCGTTTCGCGGCGCCGGCAGGCCGGAGGCCTGTTACGTGCTGGAGCGGCTCGCCGACGGCGCCGCCAGGACGATCGGTATCGATCGCGCGGAGATCCGGCGGCGCAACCTGATCCCGCCCGAGGCGATGCCGTACAAGACGCCGATCGGTCCGACCTATGACTGCGGCGACTTTCCCAAGGTCTTCGCCCGCGCGCTTGCGATCGCCGACTACGACGGCTTCGCCGCTCGCCGCGCCCAGGCCGGCAAGCGCGGACGGCTGCGCGGCATCGGCCTCGCCTGCTACGTCGAATCGTCAGGGGTCGCACCCTCGCGCTTTGCGGGAGCGAACGGCGCGCGCGTCGGCTTCTACGAGGCGGCGTCGATTCGGGTCGAGCCGGATGGCGCGGTGCGCGCCATGCTGGGCACCCACAATCACGGCCAGGGGCACGCCACCACGTTCGCGCAGATCCTGGCGTCGAAACTGGCGGTCCCGATCGAACGGGTCGAGGTGATCGAGGGCGACACCGATGCGGTCCCGCACGGCACCGGCACCTTCGGCTCGCGCTCCATCGCGGTGGGCGGGTGCGCGCTCGACCGCGCCGGCGACAAGATCGTGGCCAAGGGCAAGCTGATCGCCGCCCATCTGCTCGAGGCGGCGGCGGGCGACGTCGACTTCGCCGAAGGCTCGTTCGTCATTGCCGGCACCGACCGGCGCGTCTCGTTCGAGGCGGTCGCCCGCGCCGCCTATGTGCCGCACAACTTTCCGCTCGAGACGCTCGAGCCGGGCCTGCAGGAGACCGCGGTCTACGATCCGCCGAGCTTTGCCTTCAGCAATGGCGCGCATGTGTGCGAGCTCGAGATCGATCCCGATACCGGCCGCATCGAGATCGTCGGGTTCTGGGGCGTCGACGACGTCGGCACCGTCATCAACCCGATGATCGTCGAGGGCCAGATCCACGGCGGCCTCGCCCAGGGCCTGGGCCAGGCGCTGCTCGAGCGCTGCGCCTACGACAGCGGCGGCCAGCTCCTCTCGGGATCGTTCATGGATTACGCGGTCGCGCGCGCGGACGATCTGCCCTCTTTCGTCATGGAATGCGACGAGAGCCAGCCCTGCACCCACAATCCCCTCGGCGCCAAGGGCTGCGGCGAGGCCGGCTCGATCGGCGCACCCGCGGCGGCGGTAAGCGCGGCGCTCGACGCGCTCGCCTCATTGGGGGTCACCGACCTCGCGATGCCGCTGACGTCAGAGCAGGTGTGGCGGCGGATCAGGCAAGCGCGGGGGCAATAGCGTCTTGGCCATCGTTCAAAGATGGCTACTCCGACATCCGATGGTTGGCTGTTTGGCATCGTGAGATGCGAGGCCGGGGGGCTTCGCGCCGGTTGCGTGCCCGTAGCCGCCTTGGGCCTCACCAATGACCGCTTGGGCGCCGAACGTCGCGCGCGCCCCTGCGGCCGCCTTCGTTTCGGCATCGGGCGACCAAGATTTTTCCTTATTTATCAATACACTGACTCTTAATCCGTCGGGGATCATGTTTTGGTCGTCCGAGCTGGAAAGTGAACCAGTCGTGGCCCGGGGGATGGGCTGCGGAGGGGCCGGGATCGCGGGATCTGTACCGCCGGTTCCGGGTAGGCGTACGGGGGCAATTCCATCATGGTCGCAAGTCGCGCGACTGCGCTGAACATCCGCCATCCGGCTGCGATGCGATGGCAGCGGGCGACATGGTTGACTCCGATCATGCGGCCGTGGCCGGCCGCGCAGCGGCAGCAATCGTCCCTGCCGGCCGTCATATTTGCACTCAAGGTTGTTGCCGGCGCCTTGGCGGCAGCGACCATCATCTCGATGCTTTGGCAGCACGATGGGACATCCGTTGCGCCTTCCTCGCTCGAGCCCAACCGCTTCGATGCCGCCTTCGCTCCGTTCCGTCAGCAGAGCACCGCTTACGGCAGGGCGCCGCACCAATCGCAACGTCCGGTCACCGCCTCGGAGGCGGAGGCGTTGGCAGCTGCGCTCGAGCGGGCGCTCCCGTCGAACTTTCCGCGCCGGGTCCAGACCGTGAGATTCACGCCGCCGGCGCATCAGCCGGTATCGGCAGCCGCCGTCGATCCGCTCGCTGCCAATCCGCTCGCCGGCAAGCCGCTGCGATATCTGATCGGGGCGGAGGGGGCGGGGCCGGGACGCGACGCCGAGGTGACCGCCGTGTCCTACGACGCCGGACCGGCCAAACGCGGCATCAGCATTGCCTACGGCAACCTGTTCGACGAGCGCAATACCAGGCGCTACGGTCCCTATCTGCACAGCTCCGACACGGCGGCGCAGTACAACGAAGGCCAGATCGATCCGCGCGGGTCGGGCTGGGAGAAGAACCTGCGCGAGCAGTTCGAGCGGCGCCGCAAGCAGGGCTTCGCGTATATCGAGCTCGACAACCCCGACGCCTATTCGGCCAAGGACGTGATCGGTGCCATCGAGTTGGCGGCGAGCTACGGCCTCAAGGTGATCGCCAAGAACCCGCTGCTGCTGCGCGGCGGCGCGGTCGCGTACCTCGCCCATCCCAACGTCTATGGCGTGATCGTGGAGCGCGGCGCCGGCAGCCCCGACGAGATGGAAGCGCTGCGCCGCAAGGCCGGCAAGCCGACACTGCCGGTTTGGTTCGTCGCCTTTGGTCGCGGGCGCGGATGGGCCGGCAGCGTCGCAAGCGCCGCAAAGCATTACCACAACATGGGCGTGACCTATTCGAGCGCCGGCGAATACGGCAACGCGATCGATATTCTTCCGCCCGCCTGAACAGGCTCGATCACGACCGCCCGGCGAATGGGGTCGGCGCCAACGACGCCTGCGGCCTCGCCCGCAATACGCGCTGCGTCGCCTCGGCGATCACGCTAGCGCATGTTCCGGAAAAGTGGGAACCGGTTTTCCGAACAGAACATGCGCAAAATCGAAGAATCTAGAGCGCATCACGATTCGACCCAATCGGGATGCGCTCTAGCGGATACCGCATTTCGCGATGAATTCGGTGACCAGACGCGCGCATTGCGCCGGCTTTTCGATCTGCAGGAGGTGGCCGGTCCCGGGCACGAAGTCGTAGTCGTAGCCGTTCTCGGTCCCGAGCGCTTGATTGGTCGCTGCCGTGGCCGGCGCGCCCTTGAGATTGGGATCGGCCCCGATCAGCTTGACCGGCCCGCCGAACTCGCTCGCCCGCGGCCATAGATTGAGCGTCAGTGCCTCGGCATAGATCGCAGCTTCGTTCTCCGGTGCGCAAACGAGCGCGTAGCCGTCGCCGTCCGGGCTCTTGCGCAAGACCGACCGCGCCATCAGTTCGTGCGCGCCCGGGACCCAGCCCTGGGTGGCGCGCGATTGGCGATAGTCCGATGCGAGCTCTTCCACCGCAGCAAACCGGCGGCGGCGGCCGAGCGCCCACTCCGTGAGCTTGTTCTCGAAAATCTCCATCGCCCGATAGCGCGGATGCTCGACCGGCGGAACGTTGGGCGGATCGAACAGAACGAGCCCGTCCCAGCGCCAGCCGATCTCGATGGCGTGCTTCATGGCGGTGCGGGCGGACATGGAATGGAAAATGCCGATCGTGGTCTTCTTGCCGAGCCGGGAATTGATCGCGTCCCGGACGCGCTCGAGATCGCGACTCAACTGGGTGTAATTGTGGTTGGAGGGCTCGACCGGAACGTTCTGGCCGTGATTGCGGAAATCGAACACCAGCACGTCGTGGTTGGGCGTCAGATGCTGCCAGAACGGCAGATAGGCATCGGCAGCAAATCCGTTGCCGTGCGTGACCGTCAGGCGCATGCCATCGCGATTGCCGTGTCGCCGGACGCGGATTTTCGCGCCGTCCTCCAAGGCGACATCGAAGGTCTCGCTCGGAACCGGCACGATCAGATCCATTGGCTCTTCTCCACCACCCCACAGGGACGGCCCGCGTCCGTCGGCATGCGCCGTTTGCCTGCCATGTCCGATCACCTATACTATTGATCTCGACTGTTGATAGCCTGCCTGCGTGGCGACGACGTCACACGTGCAACCCGGCGGCCGGTTGCCCAGCGTCGTCGGTCGCCGATTTCTCGGCATGAGGTGATCTGTGTCCCGGTCTCTGGGCGAGCCGATCCTTCGCAAGGAAGATCCCGCCCTGCTGTCGGGACGCGGACGCTATGCCGATGACCTGCCGGTAACGACCGGAACCCTGCACGCTCACGTCATTCGCTCGCCGCGTGCGCACGCCAGGATTGTCGGCATCGATGCGAGCGATGCGCTGGCGCAGGACGGCGTCTGGGCGGTCGTCACCGGCGAGGATGTTCGCAAGCTGTCCGACCCGTTCCTGATCGCGCTCAAGGCGCCGGTCAATCAATGGTCGCTCGCGGTCGAGCGCGTGCGCTATGTCGGCGAGCCGGTCGCGCTCGTGGTCGCCGACACGCGCTACCTCGCGGAGGACGCGGCCGACCTGGTACGCGTGGACTATGAGCCGCTCGAAGCGGTCATCGATCCGCGAGCCGCGTGCGACAAATCGGCGCCGCTGCTGCACGCGCAAGCCAAGACCAACGAGATTTCGGTTCGGAAATTTTCCTACGGCGACCCCGAGGGCGCCTTCGCGCGAGCCGATGCCCGCGTCGCCCTCAGATGCGAATATCCCCGCAACTCGTTCACGCCGATGGAGTGCTACGTCGTCGTGGCCGAATACCGGCCCGCGGACGAGAGCTATGACGTGCTGGCGAATTTTCAGGGTCCGTTCAGCACGCATCCCGTGATGGCGCGCGCCTTGCGCGTCCCGGGCCCGAAGCTGCGGTTGCGCATTCCGCCGGACAGCGGCGGAAGCTTCGGCATCAAGCTCTCGGTCTTTCCCTATATCGTGCTGGCCGCGCTCGCCGCGCGCATCACCGGCCGACCGGTCAAATGGGTCGAGGACCGGCTCGAGCACCTGCTCGCCGCCAGCTCCGGTCCCAACCGCATCACCGATATCGAAGCCGCCGTCACCAGGGACGGCCGCATCCTGGCGCTGCGGCTCGATCAGCTCGAGGATTACGGCGCGTTCCTGCGCGCGCCCATGCCCGGACCGCTCTACCGCATGCACGGTGCCATAACCGGCGCCTACGACATCAGCAACGTTGACGTGACCAACCGCGTGGTGCTGACGAACAAGATGCCGGCGAGCCTGATCCGCGGCTTCGGCGGACCGCAGCTCTACTTGGCGCTCGAGCGCCTGGTGCAGCGGATCGCGATCGAGCTCAAGCTCGATCATCTCCAAGTCATCAAGCGCAATCTCATCCCCGCGGAGAAATTCCCTTACAAGGCGGCGGCCGGCTCGCTCTATGATTCCGGCGACTATCTGCGCGCGGTCGAGACCGCGACCGGCGACGGACGCCTCGCCGACCTCGAGCGCCGGCGGGATGCCGCGCGCGCCGCCGGGCGGCATTACGGAATCGGGTTCGCCGCCGTGGTCGAACCCGGCATGTCCAATATGGGGTATCTTTCCACCCTGCTCACGCCGGAGGCGCGCGACAAGGCGGGGCCCAAGAACGGCGCGGTCTCGATGGTCACCGTCAACGTCGACCCGCTCGGGGCGGTGTCGGTGACCGCCGACGTCACGGTGCAAGGCCAGGGACATCAGACCGTGCTGTCGCAGATCGTCGCGGATCGGCTCGGCCTCTCGCCCGCCGACATCAACGTCGTGCTGGAAATGGACACGGCGAAGGATCAATGGTCGATCGCCGCCGGCACCTATTCCTGCCGCTTCACGCCCGGAACCGCGGTGGCGGCGCATCTTGCCGGCGAGCGGATGGCGGAGAAGCTCAAGGCCATCGCGGCAAAGCAGCTCAACGTGTTGCCGGAGGACGTCGAACTCGTCGGCGGCAAGCTTCGCAGCCGCAGCAATCCGGACAATGCCATGCCGTTCGCGCGCGTCGCCGGCACGTCACACTGGTCGCCGGTCATGCTGCCGGAAGGGATGGCCCCGGCCTTGCGCGAAACCGCGGTATGGTCGCCGCCGGAACTCGAGCCGCCCTCGAGCGATGACCGGATCAATACGTCGCTGACTTATGGGTTCGTGTTCGACATGTGCGGCATCGAAATCGATCCGCTGACCTACCAGGTCCGCGTCGACCGTTACATCTCGATGCACGACGCCGGCCGCCTCCTCAACCCGATGATTGCCGACGGCCAGATGCGCGGCGCTTTCGTGCAGGGCATCGCCACTGCGCTGTACGAGGAATTCGTCTACGACGATGCCGGCCAGTTCCTGACCGGGACCTTCGCGGACTATCTCGTTCCCACGGTGGCGGAGATTCCGCGCGTGGAGATGCTGCACCAGGAGACGCCGTCGCCGCTCACGCCGCTCGGCGCCAAAGGTCTTGCCGAAGGCAATTGCATGAGCGTTCCGGCTTGCATCGCCAACGCCGTCGCGGACGCGCTCGACGTGAGGGACATCGAACTGCCGGTGACGCCGCGGCGCATCCACGCGCTCATGGCCGGCGTGGAGGCAGGGCCGCCGGCGGACCTTGCCACGTCCGGGCGCGGAGGCGCGCGATGAAGCCGCGGCCGTTCGACTATGTCCGGCCGGATACGGTCGACGAGGCGGTCGCGATCCTCGCCGAGCATGGCGACGAGGCGCGCGTTCTTGCCGGCGGTCAGACGCTGCTGGCCATGCTCAATCTGCGCGTGGTCGAACCCGCCGTACTGGTCGACATCACCCGCATTCCCGAACTCGACGTCATCCGTGAGGTCGATACCCACGAGGGGGGTGGCAAGATCGAGGTCGGCGCGGCGGTCACGCAGAACCGGCTGATGGCGTGGCCCTCGCTGGCGCAGAAACTTCCGTTGCTGGCGGCGGCATTGCCCTTCGTCGGCCACTTCCAGACCCGCAACAAGGGAACCGTCTGCGGCTCGGTGGCGCATGCCGATCCCACCTCGGAAATTCCGTTGTCGCTGGCGCTGCTCGAAGGCGAGGTCGTGCTGCGCTCGCGCCGGGGGACGCGCGTTCTCGCCGCCGACGAGTTCCAGCAGGGCATGCTCACGACCGCGCGCGAAGGCGATGAATTGATCACCGCGGTTCGTTTCCCGATCATGGCCGGCGGCGTGGCGTTTCGCGAGGTTGCGCGCCGGCACGGCGATTTTGCCATCGTCGCCGTCGCTGCCGTGGTCGAGAGCGCGAGCCGCATTCGCGTTGGGGTCGCCGGCATGGCGGAGCGGCCTGCCGTTCGCCGGATCGCAATGGACGGTGCGTCCGGCATCGGCGACGCGATCGAGCGGCTCGCGTGGGAGCTCGACGGTTACGAGGACGTTCACGCATCGGCGCGCATGCGGCGCGACCTCCTGCGCGGCATCGGTCCGGTGGTCATCGAAGAGGCGAGGCAATGCGCCGCGTGAACAAGAACGAGCGCGCGAGGGTGCGCCTCACCCTCAACGGTCGCAAGCTGTCGGGCGAGGCCGAGCCCCGCATGCTGCTCAGCGACTTTCTGCGGCACGTGCTCGGCGCCACCGGCACCCACGTCGGCTGCGAGCACGGCGTGTGCGGGTGCTGCACGGTCCTCATCGACGGGACGGCGGTGCGCTCGTGCCTGACCCTCGCCGTCCAGGCCGAGGGCAGGGCGGTCACGACCGTGGAGTCCCTGGCCGGAGCCGACGGCGCGCTCAGCGTGCTGCAGCAGGCATTCCAGAACAACCACGCCCTGCAATGCGGTTTCTGCACCCCCGGCATTCTCATGTCGTTTACCGATTTCCTTGAGCGCAATCCCGATCCGTCCGAAGCTGAGGTCGTGGACGTGCTCAGCGGTCATCTCTGTCGCTGTACCGGCTATGCCGGCATCGTTTCGGCCGTTCTCGAAGCCGCAAACCGTCGCAACAAGTCCCAATGAGGAGAGATCCATGAACAAGCCGCAGGGCAAGCCGGACGCGCCGGCCAAGCAGGTCTATCGCGAGCTCGTGACCATCAACGGCAAGAATGTCGTTCTGGCGCACAACGAGCCGCCGGTGATCAACGCCGGCGTGCTGGAAAACGCCGACATCTTCCGGATGATCAACATCTTCGCCGATAAGTTCACGCCGACGAATCTCGACAAGGCCGACGGTACGCCGCTGCGGCTCTATACCTCCGACCGCGTGAAGGTGGACGTCTCCAAGCGCCGCAAGCACGACATGGGTTTCTGGCACCGCAATATCGACGCCCACGAGATCATCTTCTGCGTCAAAGGCGCGCTGAAGTGGGAAACCGAGATGGGCGTGAAGACCATGCATCCCGGCGACATGCTGTTCATCCCCAAGGGGATCGGCCACCGCTCCATGCTGTGCGAGGATTCGACCGACGAGAACGTGCTCATCGAGCTCAAGATCGCCGACGAGCTCAGCTATGTCGGGGAGAACAAGTAGCAGGCACTCGGCGATGGTCGGCTCAGCACCCGTTTGTTGCTGTCGTCCCCGCGTTCGCGGGGACGACACACGGAATTGAATGTCGAGCGGGTCACCCGGAGTCCTCCGCTTTCGCGGGCATGACGGCCAGGGCGTGTAACCGGAGTACAGCGTGCAATCCGTCGACTTGCTCATCGCCGATATCGATTGGCTGATCACGGTGGATGCGGAGCGCCGCATCATCCGCGACGCCGCCGTCGCGGTGGACCAAGGCAAGATCGTCGCCATCGGCAAGTCCGCCGAGCTCGCAAAGCGATTTGCCGGGCGGCAAGTGCTCGACGGCCGCCGCACGGTGGCGACGCCGGGCTTCGTCGACTGCCATCTGCATTCGTCGTTCGCGCTGTCGCGCGGGCTGGCGGACGAGGCCAATGCGCAATCGTTCCTGTTCGACCGCATGTACCCCTATGAAGCGGCGCTCGAGGGCGACGACGTGCGGACGGCAGCGACGCTCGCCGCTGTCGAGCTGCTCAAGCACGGCGTCACCTGCTTCATCGACCCCGGCAACTATCATCCCGAGGCTTCGGTCGAGGGGATCATGGCGACCGGCATCCGCGCCATCGTATCGCGCTCCTCGTTCGACCTGACGAAGTCGGTGCTCGGAATCCTGCCCGAGCGAATGATCGAAACGACGGGCCTCGCATTGGAGCGGGCCGAGGCGGTGCTCGCGCGCTATGCCAAATCGGGCAATCCGCGCCTTGGCGCCAGCGCCTCGTTCCGCGGGCTCAACAACGCATCGGACGAATTGATTCTCGGGCTCGACAAACTCGCACGCAGATACGGCACGCTCTTACAGACGCATGCCTGCTTCAGCTACTCGACACACGATTCGAGCGTGGCGCGGACCGGCAAGGCCGAGATCGAACGGCTCGAGGCGCTGGGCGTCATCGATGAACGCATGCTGATCGTCCATTCGGGCTGGCTCGAACCGGAGGAAGTGGCCATTCTGGCGAAGCGCAGGCCTTCGCTGGTGTGCGCGCCGAGCTCCAGCCTGCATAACGGCTACGGCAATTTTCTGTTCGGCAAGCTGCCGGAGCTCCTCGCGCTCGGAGTCAATGTGGCGATCGGCTCGGATCACGCCAGCTCCGGTATCGTCGACATGCCGCAGGAGGTCCGGCTTGCCTGCTGCTGCTACAAGGAGACCCGGATCAACCCGCGCGTGATGCCGCCCGAGACCGGGCTCGAGATGGCGACGCGCAATGGCGCGAAGGCGGCGCGATGGGACGATCGCATCGGCTCGATCGAGGCCGGCAAGGAGGCCGATATCGTCCTGTTCGACACCAATCGCCCGGAATGGCAGCCGCTGATCAATCCGGTCTCGAACTTGGTCTACAGCGCAACCGGGGACTTGGTGCGCGACGTGTTCGTCGCGGGCGAGCAGGTGGTAGCGAACGGACGCTTGACGAAGATTGACGAAGGAAAACTTTACGACGAGATTCCGCTTGCCGTTGCGCGCTTCGGCAAGCAGTTGAAATTCGACCAGATGGTGCAATTGCGCTGGCCGGTCTCGTGACATGCCCGCGCCGGTCTCGGGTCGAGCCGAGAGCGGAGCGACTGCAGCGCACTTGCGGCGCGGCCAGACGCGCGAAAAAAAGAACAAGAAGAACGAGGAGACGCCATGACTGACGTGTTCGGCAAACATCAGCCGAAGATACCGTATCGGCCGATCGCCGACCTCCTTGCCCAATACCGGCGGCGTGACCCAGACAAGGTCGCGATCGTCGACCTCGACCAGGGAACGTCGATCAGCTTCGCCGGCCTCGACCGGGCGGTCACCGATATCGCCTCGGCGCTCAGGGAGCGCGGCGTCGGGAAGGGCAGCCGCGTCCTGCTTCTTTCCGACGAGAATCTCGAGAAGCTGTTGATCTGGCTCGCAATCTGGCGCCTAGGCGCGGTCGTGGCGCCGCTCAATATCGAGCTCAATGCGCGGCTGATCGCCGACCTCGCGGCCGCGGTCTCCCCCGTGCTCACGCTGGTTCACAGCGAGCTGGACGGCAACGCGCTGCTCGCGGGCAAGCCGTTCGTCCGCTTCGGCAACTACAGCGCGAACGCGGACGACGCCGATCCGCACGACGATTTCTTTCGCCCGATGCCGCGGGCGATGGCGGCCGACAGCCTGCCCGAGCGCAACGAAGCCGCCGATATCGCCTGCATCTTCTGCACGTCGGGAACGACCAGCCGGCCCAAGGTCGTCGTTTACGACCACTGCGCCTATTGGCTCAACGGGCTGTCGACCCTGGAATGCCTCGGACTGACCGCAGACGACCGCACGCTGGAATACCGCTCGTTCGGCTGGAATTCGGCGCAGGTGCTGAGCCTGATGCCGTTCCTCGAAACCGGTCTCACATTGCACATGGCCAAGCGGTTTTCGCACAGCCGATTCTTCGATTGGATCCGCAACTACGGCATCACCTTCGCCGCCGGCGTGCCGACGGTGCTCAACATGCTGCTGAACAAGCCGCTCGGCATCACCGCCAAGGACGTGCCGACCTTACGCTTGATGACCTGCAGCACCGCTCCGCTCACGCTCGAGCAGTGGCTGCGGTTCGAGGAGATGTACGGCGTCAAGCTTCTCCAGATGTATGGGATGTCGGAGGCCGGATGGATGTGCGGCAATCGGCATTACGCCAGCAGGATGGGAACCGTCGGGCTTCCGGCGCTCCATCAGGAGCTGGAAATCGTCGATCCGCAAGGCAAGCCTTGCCCGCCGGACGTCGAGGGCGAGGTTACCGCCGGCGGCCCGCATTGCGCAGTCGGCTATCTTCTCGATGATGGTACGATTGAGCCGATCAGGGGCAAGCGCATCAAGTCCGGCGACCTCGCGATCATGGACCGGGATGGATTCATTCGCGTCAGCGGACGCACCAAGGACCTCATCATCCGCGGCGGCATGAACATCGCGCCGCTCGAGATCGACGAGATCCTGCTCAAGCATTCCGGAGTGCTCGATGCCGCGGCCGTCGGCGTGCCGGACCCGATCCAAGGCGAGGAGGTGGTATGTTACGTGGTGCCGCGGGCGGGATCGAGCCTGACCGAAGCCTCCGTGATCGAGCACTGCCGCGCGAGCCTGCCCGCGCCGAAAGTGCCCAAGCAGGTCGTCATCGTCGCGGAGTTGCCGAAGAGCGATCGGGGCAAGGTCCTGCGCGACAAGCTCAAGGAGGACTGGAACGAACGCATGAAGCTGTCGGCGTGAATTGAATTGGGCGGGACCCGTCCACGACCGCTGGGTTGAACTTTTCTCGGTTCTGCGTACTTGTCGCGGCTGGCCGTCTCGCCACCCTCGCGCAGATCCGACGAGACCTGAACGAGCCGGCAAGGGGAGTCCACCATGACGGAAGAGCGCATCCGCGAACTGACTAAGACCATGCTGCGCAAAAAGCTCTACGTCGTCCTCTCCAGGGGCGGTGCAGCCCCCGAGAAGATCGCCGAGCATCTGCCGCGCCATCTCGAATACATGATCGACCTGGAGAAAAAGGGCGTGCTGTTCGCGTCCGGCCCGCTGGCCGAAGCCGACGGGGCGACCCGCGGCGACGGCCTCACCATTCTGCGTGCCTCTAGCGCGGAGGCGGCGTGCAAGATCGCGCAAGCCGACCCGTTCGTGGTCAACGGATTGCGCAGTTTCGACCTGAGGGAATGGACGGTGATGGAAGGATCGCTCGGGATCAAAGTGAACTTTTCCGATCAGTCGCTTGAGCTGGCGTGAGCCGAATAAGAGCGTCAGGCGTGAGCAAGGGTAAGAGCATGGAAACTGTCGGCTTCGTCGGCGTCGGCAAGATCGGGCTGCCGATCTCCGAAAACCTGATCAAGAGCGGCTACCGGGTGCTGGGCTTTCGCCGCAGCTCGCTCGCCGAGTTCGAGAAGCTCGGCGGCATTGCCGCCCGCTCGCCGGCCGAGATCGGCGCGCAGGCGGACATCGTGTTCTCATGCTTGCCGTCGTCGGAAGCGCTCGACGACGTGGTGCAAGGCCCCCATGGGCTTCTCAAGTCGGCGCGGCGCGGCCAAATCATCGTCGAGCTCGGCTCCCATCCGGTGCCGGACAAGCAACGCCATGTCGCACCGCTGGCCGCTAAGGGCGCGGCCTTTCTCGATGGCGAGGTGAGCGGAACGCCGGGAATGGTGGCGGCGCGCAAGGCGGTGATCTATCTCGCCGGCGACAAGGAGGCTTGCGCGAAGGCCGAGCGTTTCGTGCGCGGATTTGCCGATTCATGCCTGTATTTCGGGGATTTCGGCGCTGCCAGTCGGGTGAAGCTCGTCAACAATCTGCTCGTCGCCATCAACATCGCCGCGACCGCGGAAGCCATGGCGCTCGGCCTCAAGGCCGGGGTCGACGTCGACCTGATGATCAAGGCCATCGCCACCGGCAGCGGCGGATCGACCCAGTTCGGCATCCGCGCGCCGTGGATGGCGCAGCGGCGCTTCCTGCCGGCGCAAGGCACGGTGCCCGCCCTGCAGCACTATTTCGACATGATCGGCGAGTTCGCCGGCAGCGTCGGGGTTGCGACGCCCATGCTCGATCGGGCGGCGGAACTCTACGAGAAATTCATGCAGATGGGGCTAGGCGAGCAGGATGCCGCGGCGATGGTCGACGTCATCAGCGCGCTGCCGCCCGGCAAGGCCCGAGATTGAACCGAACAACGGCAACGGAGGTTCCGCATGATCCGCGTCAAGAAGATCGCCCACGCCATCTACGAGATGCCGGACATCGACAAGCAGGCCGAATATTACACCGAGGTTCTCGGCCTCACGATGACCGGGAAGGACAAGGATGCCGTCTATCTGGCCTCGACCGTCGATCATCACTCGGTGGTGCTGCGCAAGGGGCCGCACGCAAAATGCGTGCGTCTCGGCTTTCAGATCGCGCCCGAGGACGATCTCGGCGCGTTCGAGAAACAGGTCCAGGGCCACGGCATCAAGACCCAGCGCCAGAAGGATGCCGAGCCTACGATCTCGGACATGCTGACGTTCCCTGATCCGAAGGGAACGGTCATGGAGGTGTTCAAGCGTGACGCCTTCTCGGGCCAGCGCTTCCCGAGCAAAGGAATCGTTCCGCACAAGCTCGGCCACGTGGCCTTTTTCGTGACCGACGTCAAGCACGTGACCAAGTTCTACTGCGACGTGCTCGGCTTTCGCGAATCCGATTGGATGGGGGATTTCTTCTCGTTCCTGCGCTGCGGCCGCGACCACCACACCATCAACCTGATGCAAGCCGACGCGGACCGGCATTTTCACAGCGCGTTCGAGCTGCGCGATTGGGCCCACCTGCAGACGGCCTGCGACTATCTCAGTCTCAACGGCTACAAGCTCATCTGGGGACCCGGCCGGCACGGCATCGGCCACAACCTTTTCGCCTATCACCGGGCACCGAACGGGTTGATCACCGAACTGTTCGCCGAGCTCGACCAGGTGAACGAGGAGCTCGGCTATTTCGAGCCGCGGCCGTGGCACCGCGACAATCCGCAGCGGCCGAAGGTGTGGGCGAAGGATCCTTCGGCTTCCAACCTGTGGGGCATCATGCCGCCGGACGAGATGCATAAATGAGAGGCCGATGGTGAGGCGCCGACAAGTCTATCACGTCGCGGGCTACGACCCGATCGATGCGGCCGCGCAATACCGGCGTTTCACCCGTCAGCTCGATGTCTTCCAACGGACCTGGAACGTGGGCGCGACCTTGTCCGATCTCGAACGGTCGGACGAGCAGTCGCGCGCCTGGTGGACGGTGAAGGCGCGCGCCGCCAACTGGGAAGTCGAGGCCGATCACGAACTGCTGCTGTGGGATGACATCGTGCGCGGCGACTTCAAGCGTCCGCTGCCCATGCGGCTCCTCGACGCGGCACGCGTGTATCTCGATTTCATCGCGACCGGCACCATGTTCCGGTACATTGTCGCGAACCAGCGCTACGCCATCTTTTTCCTCTTTCCGCTCTCCTCGCTCGTCTTGTTCGCCGCCGCCGGATGGTTCGGCGCTCGCCTATTGACCGCATCTGTCGGCCTCGAGGGAATCGCCGCGGCGGTGGTGGGCTTGCTTGCCGGCGTTGCCGTCTTCGTGGGCCTGCTGCAATGGCCCGGGCGGCGCTGGCGCGTGGAGCAGCTCTTGGACGACTGGATTTGCGCGCACGACTACCTTCACGGACGCCGCCCGGATATCGATGCGCGCCTCGATTGTTTTGCCCGGACGCTGATCGCGCAATCGCGCACGGCCGCGGTGGACGAGATCGTGCTCGTGGGCCACAGCCTGGGCGCGATGCTGGTCCTTGATATCCTCGTTCGCGCGCTTGCGCGCGATCCCGACCTCGGCCGCTGCTGCGGCGCGCTTTGCGTTCTCACCGTCGGCGCGACCATCCCGAAATTCGCCCTGCATCCGAGGGCCGAGGCTATCCGCGACAAGATCGCCCGCGTCGCCGCCGAGCCTTCGATCGCCTGGGCCGAGTACCAGTCGCGGGACGACACCATCAGCTTCTACAAATTCGATCCGGTCGCGCTGCGACGCATCGCCGGCGACCGGCTCGATGGCAAGCCGGTGATCCGGCGCGTGCAGATCCACGACATGCTGCTGCCGGAAACATTTGCGCGCTGCCGCCGCAACGTCTTGCGGCTGCACTATCGGTCGGTGATGGCCAACGACCGCCGCGCGCCCTACGACTATTTCATGATGGTCGCCGGCCCGGTCCCGTTTTCGGCTTGGACGACGTCTCCCGCGGGCCTTCTCGATTTCATCGCCGCGGACGGCAGCTATCGCGACCCGTTGCACTGCGCTACTGCGGCCACGCCCGCGTCGGCATGACGCCGCTCGTCGCCAAGGTGATGTGGTGCCTCGGCGTCGTCGGCTGGTTCGTCATCCGCTACCCGTATGAGCGCCGCGCCCGTCGCACGCCGAAGCTGCGGCGCAGCGATCGCAACCGCGAGATTGTGCTGATGACGGTCTCGGCGACGGGACTGGGAATTCTCCCGGCGTTCTACGTGTTCGGCAACGCGCCCGCTTTCGCCAATTATGCCTTTCGCCCATGGCAGGCGTGGCTCGGCGCAGCGGTATTTGCGGCCGCGCTGTGGCTGTTCCACCGGACGCACAAGGATCTCGGGCGCAATTGGTCCGTCACGCTCGAGGTGCGCCAGCAGCACGCGCTGGTGACGGGTGGGGTCTACAGCCGGGTGCGGCATCCGATGTATGCGGCATTCTGGCTGTGGGCATTGGCGCAGGCGCTGCTGCTGCCGAACTGGATTGCGGGGCCGGCCGGCCTCGTGGGCTTCGGGACATTGTTCTTTCTGCGCGTCGGACGCGAGGAGGCGCTGATGATCGAGACCTTTGGCGACGACTACCGCCGCTACATGGCCCGGACGTCGCGCATCGTACCCGGCCTCTATTAGACTAGCGCGGGCGCTGCAACGCGGCGACGAAGCGGGCAATGACGCTTGCCGGCAGCAGCTTACAGATCGCCACGCTGAAGCGATCGATTGCTCGCGGAATGACGATGCGCTTGCCCGCCTTGAACCCGCGCCAGCCCGCCTCGGCGGTATCCGCTGCGTTTGATCGCGGCATGAGCTTCATGAGGCGGCTTTGCCCGACCGCGCAGCGCTCGAAGAATGCGGTTCTCACCACGCCGGGAGCGAGGCAGGTCACGGTCACGCCGCTGCCGGCGACCTCGGACGCGAGCGCCGCGGAAAACGCGTTCACATAGGCCTTCGACGCGTAATACGCCGCCATGTTCGGTCCGGTCGCATAGCCCGTGATCGAGCCCACGTTGAGCACGCCGCCGCGCCCTCGCGCCACCATTCCCGGGAGGAAGCGCAGCGTGAGCTCGGTCAAGGCTCGGATGTTGACGTCGAGAAGGTCCAATTGCTCGCGGCGGGCAGCTTGGGCGGCCGGTCCGAACACGCCGAAGCCGGCGCTATTCACCAGGACATCGCAAAACAAGCCCCGATCGGAGAGCGCGGCTTCGATGGCGTCGAGGGCGCCCGGCGCGAGCAGGTCGACGGACAGGGCGGCCGCCGGCGCGCCGCCGACCGCCAGTTCGGCCACGAGATCGTCGAGCGCCGGCTGGGACCGGCCCACGAGCAGCAGGAAAGATTTCTCCCGCGCCGCGACCCGCGCGATGGCCCGCCCGATTCCCGACGAGGCGCCGGTCACCACGATCGCGGGATGCAAAGCACTGTTCGTTTTCGCCATCATCGAGGTCGTACCGTTCCGGCAGTCGAGGTGCTTGTCCGGTCAATCAAATACGACAAAGCCCATGGCGACGGTAACGCCCGCCGTCGCCGGCCGGAGAGGGTGCTGGACGATTTTGCCGAAGGCAGCAACCGCGCCCCGCGCCGGCCCACGGTTGCAGCCTCAACGACCGCCGGCGTGCACGGCGCGGGCGAGCGCCCGACCGACACAGTCATAGCCCGCCGCGGAATTGTGAAGTCCGTCCCATGATACAAGCGCGCCCGCCGGCAAGCCCGCGTCGATCGAGCGGCGCATCAGGCCAAAGCGGGGAAACAGGCCGACGCGTTCCTGCCGCGCCACCTCCGCGATGATCGCCTGCATGATCGAATGCTGCGAGGATGCGAGTACGAGCGGCGCGTATTGCAGGTCCATAAGGATGACGTCGGCGCCGCTCGCCTTGAGCGTGCGGACCCCCTGCGTCACGGTGTCCTTGAGACCATCCGCGCGTCCGCCCCAGGCCACATCGTTGGTGCCGAGCTGCCATATGATGAGGTCGGGTCTGTAGGCGAGCACGTCGCGCTCAAAGCGGGCCATGGTGCCCGTGACCGTATCGCCGATGCGGCCGCTGTTGATGATCTCGATGCGCGCGGCCGGGCGCAACCGGGAAAGTTCGCGTCGCATGACTTCGGGATAAGTCGCCGACGGGCTCAAAACCCATAGGCCGGTGGTGGAGGACGAGCCGACCGCGACGATTCTCAGCGGATCACCCGCATTGAGGCGCGCCAGGCTGCGCGGGAGCGTCGCGCCCAGGGAAAGGCTGCGGTTCGCCGCCAAGCAGGTCTCGGCATCGGACGCCGGCGCTTGCGCGAGGGCGCCCGCGGAGATTGCCATGAGCAGCGCGGCCGCGAGGCACGCCGCGCCGGCGCGGAGGCCGTTCCGTTGGAATCGGAAACCGCTCGGGGGTGCTTGCGTCTGACGCGTTGTCTGCGGCGAACCGGTTCCCACTTCGCCGGAAAACGCTCCGGCGCTTTGATGTGTGCCGGTCACGATCGCTCGCAGCGATCGCGCACGGCCGATGACGCGCGCCGGTATTGTACGACCACCCGTGCGCGGCGTCCCGAGGGAGCATGCGGTATCATCATCGGGCGGCAACACGGTGGGGGCTAGCTCGAATGCTGGCTCAAGCGGGGACGTCGGCCCTCGCGACCGCGCCGGCGCCGGTGATCTGCTCGATTTTATGCGCATGCGCGACCGCTTGGCGGGCGGCGTCGCTGTGGGTGAACAGCTCGAGCCGCTCGGTCTCGTCCTCGGCGACCGGGGTCATCGCCAGGTCGGTGTAGGCGTATCGATTCGGGTCCTTCTGAATGCGCCGATTGGTGGCGTGCAGCCAGAGCAGGAGTTCGGACCGCGCGGGAATACTTGGTCAGGAAATTCCAGGCATATTTCGGATAGAACGACCAGATCGGCTCGATTGGCATTCCGGGACGGCGGTCGCGCCGGTACTTCCGGCGCAGGAGTCCGCCCTGCAGGGGGTGCGCGTTCTCCAGCGGAACCGAAGAGCAGAACAGGAATACGAAGCTCACCAGGCGAGACATGCTGCAACTGGTGGCGGCCCCGCGGCGCAGGATGGTCTCCATGTGCTCGGGCGTGTAGTAGGTTTCCCAGGCGGACCGATAGACCTGCTCCCATTCCTCCTTGCTCATCCTCGGATGATGCGCGACGGCGTGCTCACCGTCGTACAGGTTCATGTCCGCATGCATCCATGCTCCCTTCTGCCAGAGCACCTTATGGTCCTCCGAGCCCGGCAGCGGGGTCAGGCAGAAGAATTCAAGGATGTCGAGCGGCAGCTCCTTCTGCATGATCGCGATGTCTTCGCGGATCGATTTGGGCGTGTCGAAGGGGAAACCGAGGATGTAGCCCGCGGTGGTGATGGCTCCGGCCTGCTTCCAGGCGAGCAGCATCTTGCGGTACTCGGTAATCTTGTTCTGGCGCTTTTTGGCCGCGAGCAGGTTCGCGGCATTGATGCTTTCGAGGCCGACCAGCACCCGGTTGGTGCCGGCGCGTGCCGCCTTCTCGATGAAGTTTGGAATCTTGTGGCACAGCGTGTCGACCTGGACCATCAGCCGGATGTACATGTGCTCGCGTTCGCGCAGCGCGATGATGCGGTCGAAAATCGCCTCCCAGTCCTTGTTGCGGGCGAGATTGTCGTCGGTGATGAAAAAATGACGGATGCCCTGTGCATAATGCTCGCGAATAGTGCGCTCGACGTCGTCCGCCGACCGGCGCCGTGATTTCCTGCCCTGGACATTGATGATGGTGCAGAACGAGCATTGATAGGGACAGCCGCGGCCGGCATCGAAGCTCGCCAGCGCCTGGAAGGTCTTCCGCAGATGCTCGACCGGAAGGATCGGGGTCGGCTCGGACTCGAGCGAGGGCAGATCCTTGAGATAGTTGTAGATCGGCTGCAACGTTCCGTTGGCTGCGTCCCGCAAGATGAGATCCGTCCGGCCCTCGAGTTCGCCGGCAAACATGCTGACCCCCATGTCGAGGGTCTTCTTCAGGTCGGCCTGCAGTTCGGGCAGCATGGCGAGGCAGCCGGAGACATGAAAGCCGCCGATCATCACCGGCACGCCCGCCGCCCGAAACGGGCGGGCGATATCGAGCGCGCGCGGATACTGATTTCGATTGCACGCCCACGAGGCCGACCAGGCCGAACCCGTCGTGACGCCGAAATTTCGCCAGCAACTTCTCGATTTTGACGCGCGTGTGGATCTCGTCGATCACCGTGATGTCGATGGCCGTGTCGGCACCGAGCACGGAGCGCTGCCCCGAATCGCGCGCCAAGCTGTAGAGGACGGCGAGCGTATTCGACGGCACGAACGCGCGCACCCACTGAATGACGTAGCCGTCGTCGTCGTAATGCGACGGCTTGATCAGAACGAGCTGAAAACGCCGTTTGGGCCGCGTCGATCCACGGGCCATGCCCATCACCCCCACGCCCGCCAACCAGCGGGAGATATCCGTCATGGCCGCAACTGTAGCATAATAGCGCGGCACGAAAAAAGGCCGGCAGACAGCGAATGCCGGTGTCGGCCCGCAAATGCCCGGCGCTCCCGCCCAACCGGAGGGCGCTCGTCGGTGGAGTTCGCGAATTCGGGCCGGGCTCGCGCCGGCGTGCACTCTCCGGGCTGCGATCCGCTTGCAGCACGGCCGCCGGCGAACCGAAAAGTTCCGCTGCGCCAACTCGATGGTGTTTTCCTGGAGGGCGACCCATCGTCGCCCAATAAGAAAGTCGCGGAGGCTCGACGCCTCCGCGACCCAATTTAGTCTTTACACCCCGTCGAGCCCGGCAAATACCGTCGGGCCCGGTTCTCTATCAGGTCCGCGGAGCGGCGTCTGCCGTCCGCGAGCGCGCCGGCGCCGACTGCCGGTGCGCCGCAACCGCGGACCTCTGCGCCGGAGCTGAGGGGGCCTGCGCCATCGGCTCCGAGCCCGGCATGTATCGCCGTCCGCCATTGAGCTTCCGCAGCTGGTTGACCCAATCCTCCGGGTACAGCAAGTGGTTTCCTGGGACCCGCAGGCCCATGTGCATCGCGATGGTTTGGATGAAAGCCACGCAGTTCCACGTGGCCGCATTCCACACCGGTGAAATCGCCTGGAGGTGCTTGATATATGCAAACACTTCCTTGGCCTGCGCCTCAGTCATGTAGACGCGGTAGCTCGCGGTCAGATACTGCTCGTCGAGGTCGCCATAGCTCTTTCCGGTCTCGGCGAGAACCGGCAGAACGTGTCCGACGATATAGGGAATGACGCTCTCGGTCGCCGGATGAAGACCCGCGACTTCGATCTCGCGGCGATCTGACCGTCCATACCACACGAAGGCATGTCCGTAGCTCGCGGCGGTCCGCGCCCGGAAATCGACGTAATAGACCGCCCTGCCCGTAGTCTGCGGCTTGGCGCTGGTCGCCGTCGCGGCGCTTGTATCCTGCGCGCTGGCCGGCTGAACTTGCAGCCCCGCCGAGATCGCGGCCGCGCAAAAGCTCACCACAAGGGCAAGGTTGCGCGTTTTGTTCCGAGGATCTTGCATTGCTGGCTCCCCCTCAACTCGATCCGCTTCGGCAAGGATTGAAGCGGTCAGCGCATTGCGCCACTCAAAAGAATGCCCGAGGGGTGCTCACGGATATGCTCTTTGCTCGTGACAGAGAGCAGTGGACGCGAGCACCCCTTCGGTCACATTGCCTTAGCCTTTGGTCACGACCGGCTGCGGATACTTGCCGATCGGGGCCTTGCCGACCGGATACTTGCCGATCGGAGCCTTGCCGACCGGGGCCACCGGCGGAGGCGGCTCCCTGCGCGGCAGGTCGGCTGCGGCGGCTGCGCTCAGCATGGCCAAGGATGCAGCCGTTACGGTTAAAATCTTCAGCATGACTTATCCCCTTCGTGTTTCGGACAGCATCACCTTGCGGACAACCCCGGATGGGGTAACCGAGAGCGACGCCCCCCTGTCTTCGCACCATCACTTAGCCAGAGCGGTTTCCACCGCTGCACGACCTAAAAATGCTCTACTGGCTTCCACTACACAATCGAAAAGCGCTTGGATTACCTGATCCGTTAATCATTTCCGGGTCACTGTTGCACAAATATCACCTGCGCGGCTCGGAAGGCCGTCTCGAATGGGAAACTTGCCGAATTTTGCGCCTTCAACCGTCGATTTTTGCGGATCATCCCCTGACGCAGCGCTCGATCACGGCAATCCCGAGGCGTCTGGAATTCGGATTTTCCGACTCGATCGTTCGACTCGGCTCGCGTGGCCGCTTCCCGCGCCTGCCGCAAGGACGCGGCGGATTCTGGATCGGCGAGGCCGGTCGTGCCCGCGATGAGATCGGGTCGGTCTAAAGTGTCTTCGGCAGCCACGGCGAAGTCGCTCAAACGGGCACGGGAGACCAAGGCGGAGAGGGTGTTGCGCCACGGCCGAGCACGCTAGACTTCGCGCTGCGACCACAAGCGCGAAAGCCCCCGAGCGGTCGATGACGGAATTGGGGAGCGGGAGGAGACCAGCCGATGTTTGCCATTACGAGACGCACCGCTGCGTGCGCCTTCCTTGCGGTTCTATTCGCCGGCACGCTGTGCGCCGCCGCTCCCGTGCGCGCGGCCGATCCGATCAGGGTCGGGTTCAGCATGGCGCTGACGGGGGCGGTCGCGCCCAACGGCAAGCAAAACCTGCTGGCGTTGGAAATCTGGCGCGACGACGTTAATGCCAAGGGTGGATTGCTGGGACGCCCGGTCGAGCTGGTCTATTACGACGACCAGAGCAATCCCAACAACGTGCCGGGAATCTACACCAAGCTCATCAGCGTGGATAAGGTCGATCTGCTGATCGGACCCTATGCCACCAACATGATCGCGCCGGCAATGCCTGTGATCATGCAGGCGAACAAGATGACGATCAGCATGCTTGGCGTGAACGTCAATCGCCAATTCAACTATTCGCGATATTTCTCGATGGTGCCCGGCGGCGACGAAGGCACGCTGGCGTTTTCCCGAGGATGGTTCGAGATCGCGGCCGCGCAGACCCCGCGGCCCAAGACAGTCGCGCTGATCGGGGCCGACGCCGAGTTCGGCAAAACCGCCTGCGATGGTGCGCGTGAGAACGCCAAGGCCGGTGGCTTCGACATCATCTACGACAAGAGCTATCCGCCAGGCACTACCGACATGGTGCCGATCGTGCGCGCCATCCAGGCGACCAACGCGGATCTCGTCTTCGCCTGTGCCTATCCGCCCGATACCGTGGGTCTCGTCCGCGCTGCGAACGAAATCGGTTTGAACGCGAAGATGTTCGGCGGGGCCATGATTGGGCTCCTCGCCACCCCGATCAAGATGCAGCTCGGTCCGCTGATGAACGGCCTGGTGATCATGGAAAGCTTTATCCCCGCGCCGACGCTCAATTTCCCCGGCCTCAAGGCGATGCTGGACAAATACCAGGCCAAGGCGCCCGCGCTTGGGATCGATCCCCTGGGTTACGGATTCACGCCCTTCGCCTATGCGGCCGGCGAGGTGCTGGCGCAAGCAGTCGAGGCCACGAAAAGCCTCGACCAGGCCAAACTTGCGGACTACATCCACGCCAACAAATTCTCGACCGTCGCCGGCGAAATCGCCTTCGGGAAAGACGGCGAGTGGACGAAGTCGCGGCAGTTCTTCACCCAGTTCCAAGGCGTGGTGGGTAACGATCTCGCCCAGTTCCGCGATACCGCGCACCAGGTGATCTTGTGGCCGGCCGAATACAAGACCGGCAACATCGTCTATCCCTATCAGGACGCGAAGAAGAAATAGGAGTTCCGCGCCGCGGTCGAAGGGAGGGCGCGAGCGTGCAACGCAGGCGCCGTTGCCAAGGGAATCGACCGGCCGCCTACGGCAGATCGATGGACCCGGTGGAACGCGCCCCGCCCGGCCAGCGCTCGTGCGTGAGGGGCACGGTGAGCTTGGCATGCAATCCCCCCGGGCCGAAGGATTGGCGCACCTGACCGTTGAGCTGGCGTTCGATCACCATGTTGATCAGCCGGGACCCGAAACCTGGCCGCCTGTTTCGCTTGGGCGCCGGCCCGCGGCTTTCCGTCCAATCGAGCACCAAGGTGAGGCCCTGCTGGGTGCGCATGACCGACCACGTCAGACCGACGTGGCCGGATGGATCGGAAAGGCTGCCGTGCTTGCTGGCGTTGGTCGCGAGCTCGTGCACCGCCATGCTCAGGCCGAAGGTCGGGTCCGGCTCGAGGAAAACGTTGGGTCCATTGAACGAGATGCGATCGAGGAATGGCGCCAGGAGAGTGTTGAAAAGCTCGCTCAGCGAGGTTGATTTCCAACCGCCTTCGGTGATGAGGCGATGCGCGTTGGCAAGTGCCAGGACGCGGGCTTCATATTTCGCCACGAGGTCGGCAACACTGCGTGAATTCTTGGCGGTCTGCGAGAACAGGGCAAGAAGCTGCGAGAAAAGATTGCCGGAGCGGTGGCGCAGCTCGCGGATCATCAGTTCATGACGTTGATCCAATTGGCGGCGCTGGATGGCTCCCGCCACCACATTCGCGACCGCCGCAAGAAAAGAGACGTCGTAGTCGTGGAATTTGTGGCGCTTCCCGGTATGCGCGGAGAGCACTCCATAGGCGCGGCCGTCGCGCCCCGCGATCGGCGTGGTGAGCCCGCTGACGACACCATGGTCATGCAGCAGGGGTGCTCCCGAGAATCTCGTCTCCGACGCGAGATCCTCCAGGATCACCGGGCGGCCGGCGGCAAGCGTGTAGCCGGCCTGGGTATCGCGGCCGGTGGACACGTTGGCGGTCCCGACCAAGCCTGATCGCCAGCCAATACCGGCCCTGAGCAGGAGCTCGGCATCGCCCGGAAGCAATTCGAGAATCTTCACCAGTTCGACATCGAGAATCTCGCCGACGGTGGTGACTACCTCATTGAAGAACTTCTGCAAATCGCTCTCGGTCAGCGCCCGCTCGCCGAGCCGTGCCAGGGTTTCCTGCTGGCGCGCGCGCACACGCACCTCGCGATTGACTCGTAGGCGTTCGGTCACATCTCGGCACACGCCGAGCATTTGCACGGCCACCCCGTCGTGGACGACGACCGTGACCTGCGCTTCGAACCAGCGATCCTCGTGGTCCGTCGGTCGCGACAGACGGTATTCCAGGCGACAGGGCTCGTGCGTCTGCAACGCCTTGTGCATCGCGGCCAGGACGCCTGCCGCGTCCTGCGACGGAAAGGCTTGCGGAGCGATCGAGATCTTACCGTCGGCCCAACAGCCGGCCGGACCGTGGATGTCTTCCAGCTTGGTGGACCAGGCCATCTCGTTGGACCGAAGGTCCCATGACCACACGCCAACCTGTCCTGCCTCGAGCGCCGAGCGAAACGTGTCAAGGCCGGAAAGCGGAGCCGCTCGCTCTGAGAAGCGAGTGTCGGCAGCTTCGCCCTTGTCGTGTGGTTCAGGCACGTTTACCCCGTGCGGCGGCTCATTTGATCTTGCAGCGCAGGTTCCGCGGGACGGGCGACATGGACGGGGCAGTTTCGCTGCGACCGCGCGGGAATTCTTTGTTCTGGTCGCTCGCGTCAAGCTGTCGCCTGACGCTTTCGACTGGACGGCACTCGCTGTGTGTCCGCATCGGCTGGCGCGAGCGGCAAGGTGAGAGATGTTGGCGGACCACCACAGCAGATTTACTCACTTGGTGTCGCCTGCTGCCGGATGCGTTCACCCATCGAGCGCCGACGACTTATCATGCCGACGTCGCGAAGGCGAACCAGCGTCCTCCGATCATCCCGGCATGCAACCAATGCAAACGGCTGCCCCCTGTCGACGGGTGTGCCTCTTCACTTTTATAAGCGCTTGGTATTTCGAAGGTTCCGCCGCGGCGGCGGCCGTGGAGAAGACCGGTGCCGCCGGGTGCAACATCGTCGTCCCAACCGCTCCCGCGGGCACGGCGTGTTGGAACGATTTTAAACAAGGAGTGCTTGCTGTTCCGTTCAAGCATTTATTGACGGAGATCCCATTATGTCGCTCGGCACCATCCTGCTGATCATTTTGATCCTGATCCTTATCGGCGCCGTCCGACTTGGCCGTACAGCTCCGGCTGGGGCTATTATCCCGCCGGGGGATCGGGCTCATCCTGATCATCGTCCTTATTCTCGTTTTGCTGGGACGACTTTAGACGGATTCAATCGGCCGGCGGAGGACCGGTCGGTCGCGTGGTCTGGACTTGGCGGTGTGGGGCTGGGATTCGCAGGCGTCATCGCCGCGCCGCCGGGCGGCGCGGGCGATCAATCGCAGGGTCTGGAAAAAGCCGGAACGCTCAGGATACGCAACGGCCCGGGATTTGCGCCAGCGGCGACTGTCCAATCGAGCTGATCATCGGCTCGCAGCCATCGAGCAGTTTGGGGGCCGGCGCCGGGGGAGCCTTGATCTCGAGCGGGCTGTTTACCGCGTTGCGGCTCGTCGTCGGAATGAGCGGCATGCGGTTGCCCTTCAGGGTGCGGTTCACCGAGGGCGCGGTTTGCACGATCGAAGGTGCGGCAGTGGTAGCGGAAATTTCGAGGCCGATGAAGAATGCCGCCACGGCGAAAACTGCGCCGCCGCAGCCGGCGAGATATTGAGAATGACGCTGCATGGGTGGCTCCCACGATCCCTGTCCCCATTAGTCGCGTTAACCCGGCGTTAGGTTCATCGGTTGCGGCAGGATTTTGCGGAGGGGCCGATCCGGGACTCGGTCTTCCCCATAAATTATTGAGAAGAAATGAGTTTCGAGCTTTTTGGGGCCCAGAGCTGCCGGCGAATTCGTTGCTGGTGGGTGGGCGGCGTGTGGCGTTCTCGCCGCGCCGTGCGCCGAGCGCAGTGGGGGATTTGGGCCTGCAGCAGAGGGGTTTTCGCCCTGCGGTATTTCAGGAACCAACCGGCGCGCCATGAATTGTCATGGCAGCCGGTCGCCCATTTCCCCCTCCCCGTGCTCGGCCGGCATCTCGGGCGTAGCCGGCAAATGTCGGCTACGCCCCTGTCTTTTTTGCTAGGCACGCGCGCTGTTGCGGCGACCCGCAGGGGGAACCTTTGTCCCAGCCCCGGGTTCTCTCGCTGTCCGGATTTCCCCGACAGCAGGAGCACAGCGATGAATTGGGATCGCATTGAAGGCAATTGGAAGGAGTTCAAGGGCAAGGTTCAGCAGAAATGGGGCAAGCTCACCAACGATGACCTCGACGTCATCGAGGGCAAGCGCACCGAGCTTACGGGCCGGCTGCAGCAACGCTATGGCGTGGCGAAGGACGAGGCCGAGCGCGAAATCGATACTTGGCTTAAAAGCGTAAATTAGCGAGCAACCCGGGGCGCCGCCGGCGCGCTGGCATAAACCGCTCTCGCTTCGGGATGAGACCAAGCATGTTTCGTCGCTCTAGATATTCGCGTGCGATCTCCGCCGACATCGGGGAGATCGAGCGGCGCTTGCGGTCGCTGGAGGCGCGCCTTGAGCGCGTCGGCAGCCGGACCTCGGCGAATGCCGCGCAAGCCGCAGACCGGGCAGGGGAAATGATCGCGTCGGTTCTGAACAATGCGGCCGACCGGTTTCGCGGCGGCGCCCACTCCGTTGGCGACGAAGCGGCGAGGCTCGGCGGTCAGGCAGCGAGGCTGGGCAGCGATGCATTGCGCCGCCTCTCCGACGAGGTCGAGCATCGCCCGCTGGTCACGCTCGGGATTGCGGTCGGAGTGGGAATTCTTATCGGCCTAGCCAGCCGTCGCCATTGAGGCACGCGCCAAAAGGTTCGCCGCAGCCGACCCTGTCGATGACGATGAGGGGCGTGGACGCTCTCGACGAGTGGGTGCCAGCTATACCGTAACGCGCCGCTCGCGCCGCTTGGCAGTCCTTTCGAAGAACAGCGCTTGGCTCGCGACCGCCGACACGGTCGCCGGCTGGAACGGCTTTGCGATCAGGAACGCTGGCTCCGGCCGCTCGCCGGTGAGGAAGCGTTCGGGATAGGCGGTGATGAAGATCACCGGCGCTTCAAAAGACGCGAGCAATTCGTTGACGGCCTCGAGCCCTGAACTGCCGTCGGCAAGCTGGATGTCGGCGAGAATCAGCCCCGGCCGCTTTTTCTTGGTCAGCGCCAGAGCCTCCGCGTGAGTGCGCGCAACGCCGAGCACACGATGACCCAGCCCCTCCACAAGGGTCTCGAGCTCCATCGCGATGAACGTATCATCCTCGATGATCAGCACGTCGGTCGCGATTTCCGCCGCCAGCTCACGGCCGGACTCCTCCACCAATCCGCGCAGCTTCATCACGTCGATGTCGAGCACGCGCGCGGCATCGGGCTCCGGGAAGCCTTCGAGCGCGACCAGCAGGAAGGCCTGGCGAGGCAACGGAGTGATGTTGGCGAGCTTTTGCTCGCCCGGCAGGGCGCCTTCCGACGAGCCCGCCGTGCCGTTGACGGAAAGCGAGTTCCAGATCCTGGTGAACAGGCGATAGAGCGCGACGCGTGGGCCCCTCGGGTCATCGATCACGGTGCGGTCCGCGATCAAGGCCTCGAGCGTCGCGGCGACATAGGCATCGCCCGATGCTTGGTTTCCCGTCAGGGCTCGCGCATACCGCCGCAGGAATGGCAGGTATTGAGTTACCGCAGCAGAGTTGGGCACGGAACCCTCCCGTTGGATGTCCCCATGGAGCTCTCGGGTCGAAAACGGGCTCGCGGGAAAAAAGTTCCATGGTACGGAACGAAGGGTTTTGCAAGGCGTTATGATCTGATCAGCGCAGGGCCCGGGGCGGGACCATTCCCGGCTGGGGGAAAGTAACGATGAACGAACGCAAATCAGTTCGGCCGGGAGCGGCGGGGCAGGAGCGAGTTCCGTCCGGGTCCCTGGCACACAGGCCGCCGAGGCCAGAGGCGACAATGCAGACGGACGCCCAAGTACGGAAAGCTGGAGGACGCCTGAGCCGGGAAGACCAGCGAAGGCTCGGTGACATCCTGCAACGGGTTTATGACGACGTCATACGCCAAGGTGTGCCCGATCGCTTCAAGGAGCTCTTGGACGAGCTCGACGCGCCCGGGGAGAAAGGGGGTGGCGAGTTCGAGCAAGACTGCGGCGCAGGGAGCGGCCGAAGGGGCGCGGGGCGCTGGGTCCGAGCGCCTCGTCGAGGGTCTCCCGCACAACAAGGGATCAAGCTCATGACGATGCGGCCATCCGTACGCGACGCGATGCTCGCCGCCGTTCCGAGCTTGCGCGCATTTGCCATCTCGCTCTGCGGCAACGTGGATCGAGCCGACGACCTTGTGCAGGAAACCTTGCTCCGCGCCATGGCGAACATCAATTCGTTCCAACCGGGAACCAACATGTCCGCGTGGCTCTTTACGATTCTTCGCAACCTCTTCCGTTCCGAATATCGCAAGCGACGGCGCGAGGTCGAAGATACCGACGGGAGCTATGCCGAAAGTTTGAAGTCGCATCCCGAGCAGCACAGCCGCGTCGAATTCGAAGAGTTTCGGGTCGCCCTCGGCAAGCTGCCCCCCGACCAGCGCGAGGCCCTTATCCTGGTCGGCGCGTCGGGATTTTCCTACGAGGAAGCAGCCGCCATCTGCGATTGCGCGGTGGGAACGATCAAGAGCAGGGTCAATCGCGCGCGCACGCGGCTTTCAGAACTCCTCTCGATCGACGGTGCCGACGACTTCGGACCGGATCACACCACGCGGGCGATTCTCTCGGCAGGCGGGCGCGGCTGATCGGTCGCTCTGCGATCCGCGCCTTCAGTCTCAAAAACAGTCGCTAAAAAAGCTCTCGCCCGGCACGGGCCGAGCGAGAGATACGCGCGCGCCTGAAACTGCGTTTGCTAAGGGACTGTCGGCGAGCGGCGGCGAACCAGACCGAAGATCGCCGAAATCACGAACAGCACGATGGCGACAAAGAAGATGATTTTCGCGATCTCGACCGCGAATCCCGCGATGCCGCCAAATCCGAGCACCGCCGCAATCAACGCGATGACCAGGAAAGTCAAAGCCCAACCAAGCATGGGCATCCTCCTTTTGGCGGCCGGACGGCCGAGCGCCTAATCAACGCGCCAGCCCTGGACAATGTTCCCGGTTCCGGCGCGGGAACAGTTGCGCCCATCCCCGAATTGACGAGTGCCAGGCACAGTTTCGCCACTCGGCCCCGACGGTTTGGGCAAGGAATCGCAATGGCCCGGAAACGGTTGCAAAAATCAGCTGCGTCGACTTCGTCCGCGCGGAAAGCGAACGGAGCTGAGAACCCGTCGGAGCCGACGCGTCAGCCGAGCAGCTGGCGTCGCTTGTTTTCGGAAATGGCCTGCGGGGCGGCGCACTACGCCGGTCATCCGGTCGCATTCCTGACCGCTGCCCTGCTGGTGGTGGTCTGGGCGCTCACGGGCCCGCTGTTCAACTACAGCGACACCTGGCAACTCGTGATCAACACCTCGACCACGATCGTGACGTTCCTGATGGTCTTTCTGATTCAGCACACCCAGAATCGCGACACGCTCGCAGTGCAGTTGAAGCTTTCGGAGTTGATCATGGCGGTCAAGGACGCCGAGGATCGTCTGGCGACGGCGGAGGACCTTTCAGAGGAAGAGCTGGAACAGCTGCACCAGAAGTATCGCCATCGGGCCGAACAGGCGCTCCACCACCTCGAGCGGCGTCAAGGGCAACTCCGACATGCAAACGGAGAGACCAAGCTAAGAAGCGCAAGCTAAGACGCCCAAGCTTAAGACGCTCAAGTCAAGACGCCCAAGCGAACGTCGAGTTGGGATCTTCAGCATGCGCGATCATGCGCTGAACGCCGGCGGCCCCTTGCAGGGCGCTAGGGATGCACGTCCTCGGTGAACCAGTCGGTTGGCAAATCGTGGCCGAGGCCGCTCTCCTTGGCTTTGCGGTATACCACGGCGCCGGCCGCAGCGAATTGATAGCCGAGCCCGATATTGTTGATGAAGCAGGTGACGTCGGCGTCCGCCTTGCGGCCCTCGATCCGGCCGGCGATGAGCTCGGGCAAGGTCGGAAGCGTCTTGAAGTCGATCTCTTCCGCCAATTGCCAGCCGCGACCCTCCACCTTTTCCTCGATGACCACGCCCCTCGCCGCGACGTGGATCGGAGCCGGATCGTTCCAATGAATGATCACGCGATCGGCACGCTTGATCGCGGCAACCTCGATCTCCGGCCGCTTGATCGAGCTCAGGTGCATCCCCGGCTCGATCCAGCGCTCGAAGAAGATGTGATCGATGGAATTGGTGGCGCACATCACGATGTCGGCGCCGTTGACCGCCTCTTCGGGCGTATCGACGGGATCGACTTCCACGCCGAGCAGCGCGCTCATGGCGGCGGCGAAGGCGTGACGATTTTGCGGATTGGGACTGAAGCAGCGAATGGTTTCGATGCTGCGCACGGCGCAGGCCGCCATGAGCTGCGCGCCCGCCTGCCAGCCGGAACCGAGGATGCCGACGGTCTTCGCGCTCTGGCGGGCGAGATATTTGATGCCGAGCCCGTTGGCGGCGCCGACGCGCATGCGCTGCATCACGCCGTCGGGCAGGATGGCGAGCGGCTCGCCGTTCTCCACCGAGAACAGCAGCACCAGTCCGACGTAACGCTGGTTGGGCGCGGAGGGGACTTTTTCACGTCGCAAATTGTTGCCGCGCTTGGGCCAGGTGATGATGTCGGAATTGATGCGAACCGCCCCGACGCCGAGTTTGGGGACCACGCCATCCATCGATTTGAGGCTGTAGAGCGCGTCTGCCCGTACGGTGGGCGTGAAGCAGTCGGAGCGGGTGCGCGATACCCCGCGCCCTTCCGCCAGCTCGACATAGGCCTCTTCCATGACGTCGATGCATTCGCGCATCGTCAGGAGCTTCTCGACGTCGTCGTTCGACAGGATCAGGGTCATGGACGCGGGGCCTCGGCGGGGGTGCGGCAACATAGCAGAACTCCTGGGATGGGCGACTCGCCATCAGCGCGCGGGGGCGTCCTCGCCGCGTTTGCCGCGGCCCGACCGCCTGGGCGCTTGGCGCGGCAGACGCGACAAGGCGCTCGCCTTGCGCCCGAAAAATGTTCCAGAATGGACCTGCCCCACACGCGACCCGCGTGTCCCCGCCACCCCTGCCCGGATGAGATCATTGATGAGCGTAGACACCGAGATCACCACGCTGAGCGCGGCTTTCGACGACTATCCGCACACGCTGCCGCTCAAGCGCGGCGAGGTGAAATCACCGCGGCTTGCGTTCACCTTTTCCGACATCAGGCCGGCGAACCGGTTCTTCAAGCCAATGGTGCGGGAGCTCAAATTCGACGTCAGCGAGATGGCGATCGCGACCTATGTGCAGGCCAAGGCTTACGGCAAGCCGCTGGTCCTCCTTCCCGCGACCATGATGGGCCGATTCCAGCACGCCACCATCCTCTGCAACGCCGCGCGCCCGCTCACGCCGGGCGATCTCGCCGGCAAACGCATCGGGGTCCGCTCCTACAGCCAGACCACGGCGGTGTGGGTGCGCGGCATCCTGCAAAACGACTATGGCGTCGACTTCAGTCGGGTGCACTGGGTCACGTTCGAGGACGGCCATGTCGCCGAATACCACGAGCCGGCAGGCGTTGAACGCGCCGGCGGCGACAAGAACCTGCTCAAGATGCTGCGCGAGGGCGGACTCGATGCGGCGATCTACGGCGCCGACCTGCCCAATGACCCGGCGCTCAAATGCCTGATCCCGGATCCTGCGACCGCGGCGCAGAAGTGGTACGCGCAACACAAGGTCGTGCCGATCAACCACATGGTGGTAGTGACGGAGAAACTCGCAAAAACGAATCCGGAAGCGGTGAAGGAAATCTACCGGGTGCTGCTGCAGGCCAAGACCGTCGCCGGGCTGTCCAAAGGAGGAGGCACACCGGGCGAGATCGACTTTCTTCCCTTCGGCGTTGCGGCGTGCCGGCCGGCGCTGGAGACCATCATCAATTACGCGTGGCAGCAAAACCTCATTCCGCGAAAAATCGAAGTCGCCGAGCTATTTGACGGCACCACGCGCGCGCTCGAGCGTTGAATCGATAGCGACCGATTCTGCATCAATTTACCGTCGGCCGCGAGGGAATGATTTTTCCGATGCGGGCGATGGGAGCGGCAAATTTGTTTACCGAATCGGTGCAGCCTGCGCCGACCCTCGGCTGTTTCCCGCTGGCGACCGGCCGATCGACTTTGCGCGCATGTCGAGGTTCATTCTGGCAAGCGAAGCAGCACACCAGGAGCCGCCCGGCGGCAAAAAATCCGGCAACACAACATCCGTAACACAACAGGAGAACGCCTTGGCGCAACTCGCGGGGAGAGCCCCCTTCCGATCTGAAGTTTGCGGCCTTGGGGTGCTGCGCATTGCCTTGGTCTCGGGCGTCGCCTTGACCTTGCTCGTCGGCTTCGGGAGCGCGGCGGACGCCGCCTGGCGCGGTTTCAGCAGCCCTTACGGGTGGTACGACGGATGGTACGCCCCTCCCGCCAGGTCTCCGGCTCGCAAGGCCAGGGTGGCTCCTGAAAGACGGGAGCGGTACGAGCCGAAAAAAGATCTCGGGTTTGGCCAAATGCCGAAGGGGCCGCTGCAGATCGTGGTATCGATCGACAGCCAGAAGGTGACGCTGTTCAGCAACGGCCAGCGCGTCGCGCAGGGGCCGGTGTCTACCGGCGTGCCCGGCCATCCGACGCCAATGGGCGTGTTCAGCATCATCGAGAAGGACCGCTATCACCATTCCAACATTTACAGCAACGCGCCGATGCCGTTCATGGAGCGCATCACGTGGTCGGGGGTGGCGCTGCACGAAGGCGTGCTGCCGGGCCATCCGGCCTCGCACGGCTGCATTCGCATGTCGCAGGACTTCGCCCAGAAGCTTTGGGCCGTTACCAAACTCGGCGTACGCGTCATCGTCGCCCGCAACGAGATAGCGCCGGTCGAGTTCGAGCATCCCAAACTGTTCGCCCCGAAGCTTAAGCCGAGCGAGCCGCAAATCGCAACCAATCCAGCGACCGATGGGCGAAGCCTCGCACGGCCGACGTTGGTGTCTCAGCTGACGACAGGCGAGGGCGAGAGCGACGTGACCAAACCACTGTCCGATGTTCCGCCAACCGCGTCTGTTCAGCCTTCGAGCGCGGATCGCAAGCCCGCCGAGAGCGCGCCGCCGGCGGCCGAGGCGATGCAGCCGGCAGAAGAGGGCAGGGCGAGCGCGGCGGCGAAGCCGGCGGAGACGGGAGACCCCGTGCTCAAGGCGACCGGCGCGGACGAGCAGCCGCAGCCCGTCGACGTCGCCGTTCCGCTGCCGGCAAGCGACGTCAGCAAGCCAGGCGAGGTCGACGTCACGCCCGCCGTTGCGGAGCCGATGCCGGCCGAGGCTGCGCCCAGCGACGGCGATGTTGTCAAGCCGGCGCCGTCTGTCGACCCCGCCAAGCCGAAGGCGCCGCGGCTTCGGGCCGCCGAGCAGCCGCTCAAGCGGGCGGGCCAGGTCGCAGTGTTCGTCAGCCGCAAGGAAAAAAGGATTTTCGTGCGGCAGGGCTTCGTGCCGCTGTTCGACATGCCGGTCGTGATCGACGAGCCCGACCAGCCGCTTGGTACGCACGTCTTCACCGCCATGGGCTTGACCGACGACGGCGCGCGCATGTGCTGGAATGTCATGACCATTGCCACCGATCCGGCGGCGGCGATCGAACCGAGGGATACCAGGAGGAGATCCAAGGAACTGCCCAGGCCGACCGTTGAACTCATGCATGCTTCGACCGCCGCGCAGGCGCTCGAGCGCATCCAGATGCCGAAGGAGGCGGTCGACCGCATCGGCGAGCTGTTGATCCCGGGCTCATCGCTCGTGGTCTCCGACGAGGGCCTCGGCCGCGAAACCGGCCGGTACACGGAATTCATCGTCCTCACTCGCTAGACGCAATCCCGATCGGTCGATCGGGATGCCCCCCGGAGTCTCCGATTTTTGCGCGTGGTCTGATCGGAAAATCGTTCCGATCTTTCCGGAACATGCGCGGTCTCCCGCTTTGACGGTGGTGGTGCGAAACACGATCGGCTAGGCTTGCCGGCCTGCTGGACGGCAGTGGACGGCACATGCCGAGGTGGGCGGGGAGGGACGCAGCATGCACAGAGGCGCGCGCATATCGGCCGGCGTTGCCGCGATCGTCGCGGCCGGATCCGTCTTGATGATGGTGGCGGCGGAACCGCTGCTCGCTCAGACCTCGCAGATGCCGACCTCGCCGGCCCAGATTTGGCCGACCAAACGGGTCCAGGTCGTCGTGCCATTCTCTCCCGGCAGCGCCACCGACCTTCTGCCGCGAACGGTGTTCGAGCATGTGTCGGCGAAGGTCGGCCAGCCCATCATCATCGAAAATCGACCGGGCGGGGGCGGAGCCATCGGTGTCAGCTCCGTCGCCAAGGCGGATCCGGACGGCCACACGATCCTGGTCCACTCCAACGCGCTGGTCACCGCGCCGGCGATCCAGAACATGCCCTACGATCCGGTGCGGGACTTTGCCGGGATCACCCCGCTGGGCAACGTGCCTTTGGTGCTGGTGATCTCGCCGGACAAGAACATCAAGACGCTGAAGGAACTGGTCGCGGCGGCCAAGGCCAAATCGGGGTCGATCAACTACGCGGCTGCCGGCATCGGCACCCCGCCTCATCTGACCACCGAGCGCTTCCGCCTCGCGGCCAAGTTCGAGGGCCAACTCGTTCCCTTCAAAGGCGCCCCCGAGGCGCTGACGGAGGTGATCACCGGAAGAGTGGACTTCTACTTTTGCCCGATCACGCCGGCGATGCCGTTCATCCGCGAAGGCAAGCTCCTGGCGCTCGCGGTGTCGAGCTCGAAGCGTGCGTCCGCGCTGCCGGACGTGCCGACCACCGTGGAGGCGGGTTTCCCGGATTCCGATTTCGATTTCTGGATCGGAATGCTCGTGCCGAAGAAGACCTCGCGCGACATCGTCGCTCGCATTCACCAGGAGACGGTGGCAGGGCTGCAGGACCCCGCCGTCAAGGCGAAGCTGTCCAAGCTCGGCGTCGAGCCGATGATCATGCAGCCGGACGATTTCGACGCGCGAATTGCCCGCGAGGCGCCCATGGCCATGACGCTCGCCAAAGCCGCCGGGATCGCGGTGAAGTGATCGTCGCCGCGTCTGCGCCGAGGCGCGCGCGAACGCTCGCCGCCGAATGACGCCGGCCGGGGGGACGATCATAGGATGTTCGAAGGCTTCACCCGCACCGAGATCAAGACCAGCGGCGCGCGCATCGTCACGGTGCGCGGCGGCAGCGGGCCGCCGCTGCTGCTTCTGCACGGCAATCCGTTCTCGCACGTGTCCTGGCACAAGGTGGCGCCTCGGCTGGCATCCGAGTTCACCGTGGTCGCCACCGACCTGCGCGGCTACGGCGATTCGGAAAAGCCGCCGGGCGGCGATGACCACAGCGGCTACTCGTTCCGCGCCATGGCGCAGGACCAGATTGAGGTCATGGCGGCGCTCGGTTTCGATCGCTTCTACGCCGCCGGCCACGATCGCGGCGCCCGCGTGCTCCACCGCATGTGTCTCGACCATCCGGACAAGGTGGCGCGTGCCGCCATCCTTGATATCATTCCGCAGCATCATCTGCTGAACAATGTGACGCGGCAGTGGGGAACCTTCTCCTGGCACTGGTTCTTCATGATCCAGCCCTACGATTTTCCCGAGCGGCTGATGGGCGCGGACCCCGACTATTTCATCGAGAAGAAGCTCTCCAAGACCAGGCAAGGCCTGAGCTTCTTTGATCCGCCGGCGCTCGCCGAATACAAGCGCTGTTTCCGCAATCCCGCGACCATTCACGCCATGTGCGAGGACTATCGCGCCACCCACGGCGTCGACCTCGACATGGACGCCGAAGATTTCGCGGCCGGGCGCAAGATCGCCTGCCCGGTGCTGCTGCTGTGGGGCGCGGGCGGCGGCGTCGGCCGCAACCACAAATCCATGGAGATCTGGCCGCGCTATGCAGCCGATATCCGCGATGGCAAGGCGCTCCCGTGCGGGCACTATCTCTCGGAGGAAGCGCCGGAGGAGACGTATCGTGAGCTGCGCGCGTTCTTTGCAGCCGGCGCGCGGGAGGAGCAGGACCAACTCCGGCGGGCCCGGCGATGACCGCGCCCCGGCGCCCCTGGTACTCCGTTCTCTATATTCAGGTGCTGATCGCCATCGCCGTCGGCATCGCCATCGGCCATTACTTTCCGCATATCGGCGTCGCCCTCAAGCCGCTCGGCGACGGCTTCATCTCGCTCATCAAGATGATGATCGCCCCGGTCATTTTCTGCACCGTGGTGCACGGCATCGGTTCGATGCGCGATCTCAAGAAGGTCGGCCGTGTCGGCGTAAAGACGCTGTTCTATTTCGAGGCGGTGTCGACCGTGGCGCTCGCGCTCGGGCTTTTGGTGGGCGAGCTTCTTCAGCCCGGCAAGGGATTCGACGTCGATCCGGCGACGCTCGACCCCAATGCGGTCGCGAGCTACGTCCATCAAGCCAAGGAGGTGGGGATCGTCGCCCACCTCCTGGCGATCATTCCGGATACCTTCGTCGGCGCCTTCGCGCGGGGCGACCTCCTGCAGGTGCTGCTCGTCTCCATCCTCACCGGCTTCGCCATCGCGCGGCTCGGGGATCTGGGCGAGCGGATCAACGGCGCCATCGACGCCATGGCGAAGATCTTCTTTGGCATCATCCGGATCATCGTGCGGGCGGCGCCGATCGGCGCCTTCGGCGCCATGGCCTTCACCGTCGGCGCCTACGGGGTGGGCTCTCTCGTCAACCTGGTCGAGCTGATCGCGACATTCTATCTCACGAGTCTCCTGTTCGTGCTGGTCGTGCTCGGCGCCATCGCGCACCTTGCCGGCTTCTCCATCCTGCGCTTCATCGCCTACATCAAGGACGAATTGCTGATCGTGCTCGGCACCAGCTCGTCGGAGACGGTGCTGCCGCACATGATCCAGAAGATGGAGCGCCTCGGCGCCTCGAAATCGGTCGTCGGCCTGGTGATCCCGACCGGCTACAGCTTCAACCTCGACGGCACCAACATCTACATGACGCTGGCGACGCTGTTCCTTGCGCAGGCGACCAACACGCCGCTCACCTTCACCCAGCTGCTCGGCATCCTCGCCGTCGCCATGATCACATCGAAGGGCGCCTCGGGCGTGACCGGCGCCGGCTTCGTGACGCTCGCGGCGACGCTTGCGATCGTGCCCGACATCCCGATCCAGTCGCTCGCCATCCTGCTCGGCATCGACAAGTTCATGAGCGAATGCCGCGCGCTGACCAACCTCATCGGCAACGGCGTCGCGACCATCATCATCAGCCGGTGGGAGGGCGAGCTCGACGTCGCGAAGCTGAACGCCGCCATGGCGCATCCGGTCGCACTCGGCGAGGAGCTCGAACAGCTGCCGGCATGATGCCGCCGGCCGCGCGACGATGTCGGGTCGCTGCGGCAGCTCCGCGACGCGGTCGGCAGATGCTTCTGATTGTCCCTGGCGGCGGCAGGGGGCGTGCCTTCACACGACGTGATCGGGCGCGAGACAGCAAGCCGTTTCCTCGCTGATCTCGATCTGCAAGGTGGTATGCCCGATGCCAAACCGCTGCCTGAGCTCGTTTGCGGCTTTCGCCAGGAATTCATCGCCGGGATGGCCGCCGGGAAAGACGAGATGCGCCGTCAGGGCGTTCTCGGTCGTGCTCATCGGCCAGATGTGCAGATCGTGGACGGTGGAAACGCCGGTACAGGACTGGAGGTAGCGCCGCACCGCCTGCGGATCGATGGCGGCAGGGACGGCGCTCACCGACATCGCGAGCGAGTCGCGCAGCAGGCCCCATGTGCTCCATACGATCACGCCGACGACCACGAGACTGGTGAGCGGATCGAGCCGGAGCCACCCGGTATAAAGGATGGCCGCGCCGGCAAGGACCACACCCGCCGACACGGCGGCGTCGGCGACCATGTGCAGGAAGGCACCGCGAATATTGAGGTCGCCCTTGCGGCCGGAGGCGAACAGCCAGGCGGTCGCGCCGTTGACGACGATGCCGAGCGCAGCCACGGTCATCACCGTGGCGCTGGCAACCGGTTCGGGATGAAAGAGCCGGAGGATCGCTTCCCACGCAATTGCTCCCACCGCCACCAGCAGGAACGCGGCATTGAACAGCGCCGCAATAATGGAAGAGCCGCCGAGGCCATAGGTATAGCGCGACGAAGGAGGGCGTTTGGTCAACACGCTTGCGATCCACGCAATGACCAGCCCGAGAACGTCGGAGAGGTTGTGCCCGGCGTCGGCGAGCAGCGCCATGGAATTGGCAAGCACGCCGTAGATGACCTCCACAACGACGAAGGCCACGTTCAGCCCGATGCCGATGGCAAAGGCCCTGCCGAAGTCCGCCGCGGCATGCACATGGCTGCGCGCGTGGCCGCCGCGGGCATCGTCATCGTCGGAATGATCGTGCGGCGGATGCGCGCTCATCGCTCAATGATCATTGCCGCTCGCGCGCCCGGGCCGACGAAGCGGCATTTCAAGCGAACCGCTCGCGCGCCCGCGCGCGTGCTTTCATCGCTTCTGTTTCGCGGTCGCGCGGCGGCCTCGCCGTCTCGAGCGATTTCAGAAGCCGTCGGGCGGCATCGGAAACCTCGTCGACCGCGCGGCCGAACGCCGCCTCGTTTGCCTTTGACGGCTGCGTGAAGCCGCTGAGCTTGCGAACGAACTGCAGTGCCGATGCGCGGATTTCATCCTCGGTCGCGGGCGGCTCGAAATTGAACAGCGTGCGGATATTCCGGCACATCGATCCCTCCTGATACAAAAGGCAATGCGGGGATTGCGTCTCCGGGTTGCCCTCCGCGCTTGCCGCGCCGGCCTTTGGCGGCTTTCATGCTTGGAAATATAGGCGAAACGGCGTTCGATGCCACGTGGCCCGCAGGCGCCGGTCGGAGTTTCGCGGCCCGCGCTGGCGCCGCGGTTTGACGCAGACCGCAGCCTGCTGTCGGTCGCGGGGGAGAAAACGATGTCGCTTTCGCAGACGAAGCCGGTCACCGTGGCCGTCGATGACGCGGTTCGCGTCTCCGCCCTGTTGCAGGCGCCGCGGCCGTCGCGGGCTTGCTTCGTGCTGGCGCATGGTGCCGGGGCCGGAATGGCGCATCCGTTCATGGCGGCTGTGGCGACCGGGCTCGCCCAGCGCGGCATCGCCACCTTGCGCTATCAGTTCCCCTACATGGAGCGCGGCGGCAGGCGGCCCGACCCACCCAAGCTTGCGCAGGCCACCGTCCGCGCCGCGGCGGCGGAAGCCGCGCGCCTGCTGCCGCGGGTTCCGCTCGTGGCCGGCGGCAAGTCCTTCGGCGGCCGGATGACCTCCCAGGCCCAGGCCCAGGCCGCGGCGCCGCTCGCAGGCGTCCGCGGACTGGCGTTCCTCGGATTTCCGCTGCATCCGGCCGGACGCCCCTCCCGGGACCGTGGCAAGCACCTTTTCGATATTCAGATCCCCATGCTGTTCCTGCAGGGGACACGGGACGCGCTTGCGGTGCTCGACGAGCTCGAGCCGCTTTGCGCGGCGCTCGGCCCGCGCGCGGTATTGCAGCTGTCCCAGGGCGCCGATCATTCCTTTCACGTGCCGGCCCGCAGCGGACGGACCGACTTGCAGGTCCGCGGCGACATGCTGGATGCGCTCGCCGCCTGGATCGCTCGCGTGATTGCGCCTCCCGGCCGAGCGAACGAAGGTCTCCTCCCCGCGGCTCGGCCGGCGGCCGATTGATTGCCGCGCCGCGGTCGACTATCGTCTCCTTGGAGCGACACCCTGGGATTGCCGATCCCGACCCAGCGCGAACCTGATCGGCTGCCGGCGCCCGCAATTCCGACCGCTCGATAAGACGCACCTGCGGATGATGAGTTCGACACCCTCGATCGCTCGGGCGGACAGCGCCGACGCCCTTGCACGTCGTGGTGGCCTTCTGGAGAAGCGTCCGATCCTGCCCCGCTCGCCGGCTTGGCCGCGACCGAGGTGGTTTCGCCGGGCAGCATCGGTGGAGAACGGCTGATGAAAGCATTCGCCTTGTCACCGGATCGGACGCTGCCGCCGCCGACGATGCGGTCCAGGTGGCGGCGGTTCGCCGATCGCCATCTCCCGAGCGCGGTGATCTATTTGATGGTGCTCACCCTGGTGGGGATCGTCCTCTATCCGCACATGGCAGTGACGGTTCCGAGCGGCCATGTCGGGGTGCTGTGGAAGCGTTTCGGCGGCGGCACCGTGCTCGATCCGCGCCAGCTCAGGGACGAAGGTCTTCACCTCATTTTGCCTTGGGACGAGCTGTTCATCTATGACCTGAGGCTGCAATCCATTACCCAGACCTACAACGCCATTTCCAGCGACGGCGTGAGCCTGAGCGCCACCATGAACGTCCGGTTTCGGCTGCAACGCGACGCCATCCCGGTGCTGCACCAGGCGGTCGGGCCAAACTACGTGGATTTGCTGGCGCGGCCCGGGATCGGCAGCCTGACGCGCGAGGTCATCGCGCAATACACGGCCGAGCAGGTCTATTCGACCGCGCGCCAGGAAATCCAGGACAAAATCCGCAGCCTCGTGGAGGCCAGGCTGAGCGAGAAGATGATGGAACGCGAGGGCGAGGAACAATATCGCGTCTCGATGAGCGACGCGTTCGTTCTCTACGATACGCTCGTCTACGGCATCGAGCTGCCGGCGCTCGTGGTCAATGCCATCAATCGCAAGACCGAGCAGTATTATGTTGCGGAAGAGTACAAGTTTCGCGTCGAGCGGGAAAAGCGCGAGTCCGAGCGCAAGAAGATCGAGGCGGAAGGCATCCACGCATTCCAGCAGATCGTCAGCCAAGGCATCTCGGACTCCTACCTCGCCTGGCGCGGCATCGAGGCCACGCTTCAGCTCGCGCAATCCACCAATTCCAAGGTCGTGATCATCGGCAGCGGCAAGGATGGCTTGCCGGTCATTTTCGGCAATGCGGCTGCGCAGCCGCCGCAGAAGGCGGAAGGACCGAACGAGGGCGGCGAGACCAAGGGACCGCCAGCCGGTCAGCCGGCGCCGTCGGACAAGCCTCCCGGGCCTGGTGCGGCGACACCGCCCCAAACGATGCCGGCCGCCGGTTGGGTGCCGCCGTCTGCGACCGTGTCGCAACACTGAGCGGAGATCGCCGCCAGGCCGTGGTTTCCCGCTCCGGCAATGACCGCGTCACGAAGGTGGTTGATCGGCACAGCAGCAGAATGGCTCGATGAGCCAGCGCGGCCGGCGCGCTGATCGCATCGCGGCGCCCGCTGCCGCGGAGCGTCGTCGGTCTTCTTGGCCCAGTATTCGGCGCTCCAGATCGGGCCATCGCTGCCTTGCGCCTGCTCCCACGCCGGTGGTCTGCGCCTGCGCCCGGGCTGCCAGACCGGACGCGAGTCCCGCCCCGACGCCGAGACCCGCTCCCTTGAGAACGGCGCGGCGTGCAAGCGCATGATCGAGAGGCGGCAAGCTTGGGGTCATGGCGTTCTCCGCTGTCGGCGCGAGCGCAGTGACCTTTTACGGCCGCGGGAGCGGCCCGGTCGTGCGCTCGGCCGTTTTTGGGCCGGCGCGCGGCTGGACATGCCGGTGACGATCCTATCCGGTCGCCTTGGCGGCCGGCAGTGGGCCGGCGGCAAATCCGCCTGCAAGCGAGCGGACCTGTCGCAGGCAGGGTGCTCGCATGCGCCTGAAAGTTTTGCTAGTCGTTCTGACTATCGGCTCCGGACGCGCCGCTCGCGGGCGGTCGCGACACCGCGATTGGAAATCGGGCACTGCAACGACGATATGTATGGGGTGCCGGAGGTTCCGGGAACGGCGTGATCAATCGACCGATGCAGCCGAGATCAGAGGATCGTGGGCGCGGTGTACTCGATGCGTTGCATCGGGTTGCGCTGTTCTGCGACGCAAGGATCGGCTGGAACCGGCTCGGCGCCGTCCTCAGCGTCGTCATCATCGCGATTGCGGTGACCGTGCTCTATCGCATCCTGCGCACGATCGATGCCGGCGAGGTCATCGAAGCCATGGTGACCACGGATTGGCGCGACATCGCGCTCGCCGCCCTGTACGTGGCCGGCGGATACGCCACGCTGACGTTCTATGATCTTTTCGCACTGCGCACGATTGGACGAACCGACGTGCCGTATTGGGGGGCGGCGCTCGCCGGCTTCACCAGCTATTCGGTCGGCCACAATGTCGGTGCCAGCGTATTCACCGGCGGCGCGGTCCGCTATCGCGTCTATTCGGCCTGGGGGCTGAGCGCCGTCGAGGTCGCCAAGATCTGCTTCGTGGCCGGGCTGACCTTCTGGCTCGGCAATGCCACCGTGCTCGGACTGGGCATTGCCTATACCCCGCTCGCCGCCAGCGCCATCGATCAGCTGCCGGCCTGGGCCAACCGCATCGGCGCTTTCGTGATCCTGATGCTGCTGGCGCTCTATGTCGCCTGGGTCTGGCGGCGGCCGCGCGTGGTCGGCCGCGAAGGCTGGAGCGTCGCCTTGCCCGACGGGCCGTCGACGCTGCTGCAGATCGGCATCGGCATCGTCGACCTCGGCTTTTGTGCGCTCGCCATGTACATGCTCTTGCCCGACGAGCCCAATATCGGCTTTGTCACGCTCGCCGTGATCTTCGTCGCCGCCACGCTGCTCGGCTTCGCAAGCCACGCGCCGGGCGGTATCGGGGTCTTTGACGCGGCGATGCTGGTCGCGCTGTGGCAGTTCGACAAGGAAGACGTGCTCGCCGGCCTGCTCTTGTTCCGGCTGCTCTATTACATCGTTCCGTTCGTGCTTTCGCTCGTGATCCTGGGCGGCCGCGAGCTGGTTCTGGCGCTGCGCGGCACCCGGCTGCCGCCCGTCGCCGCGCTTCCCTCGCTGGCGCCGACCGATGTCGCGACGGCGAGCGATCGGTGTGAACGCAACAGCAAGATCGGCTGACGCGCATCGCGGGCATGCCGGATGTCGGCGTGCGGATCGGAGTCGTCCATCCGGGTGAATTCCGACGCGTCAACTCTGCCGACTGTTCGGGCAAGCTACTCTGGCGTCGGCCGCAAAGCGAAACTGCCAAGCCTTCCAGGCACAATGATCCGGAGCCGGACCAGATTTGCCGCCTCAGGCTTGCGCCAAGTCACGCGAGATGGTCGCGCAGCAGCGCCCCGTAGCCGGAAATGCTGTCGCCTCTTTTGAGCAGGCGCAGACCCGCCCAAAGGCTGACGGCGTTGTTCGCCAGCACCGGCTTGCCGAGCTCACGCTCCAGCCGCTCGACGACGCTCATCGAAGGCCAGTTGCCGCCGGGCATGATAATGGCGTCCGCGTCCGGCCGGTCCGTCCGGCGGCCGAGCTCATAGGCTTGTTCCGGTCCGACCCGGCCGAGCTCGATCGAAGCCACGAACCCCACCACCTCGCTATGGACGACCTTGAAACCGCTCATCTGCATGAAGTCGACCATGGGCTTGTCCATGGTCTTGCTCCACGGCGCGCCGATGGCGATGGTCTTGGCGCCGAGCCGTGTGAGGGCATCGACAAATGCGGTCGCCGCCGTGGTCGCGGGTTTGCCCGAGGCATCCTCCATGCGCTTGATCAGCTCGCGGTCGTAACCCTTGCCCTTGGCGAGCGTGGGAGCGGTGGCTGCAAACACGATGGCACCCACCTCGGCGTCGGCGAGCTTGCGGCTCTCCGCTTCGAGTTCCAGGACGCAGCGCATCTGCTCTTGCGGGGTGATGTCGCGGTAGGCGACGCGTCCGGTGTGCAGCGAGACGCTCGGCGGCAACGCCGCCGCGAACTCCGGCTCCTGGGTCGTGTTGGACGAGGGCGTCAACAAACCGAAGCGATGCGTTTTTTCGACATGTGCCACGGCCGGCGACCCGCTCACTGCGACCCTTCGAGGCCGGCGGCCTTGATGATGGCGTGGAATTTTTGCGCCTCCGATTTGATGTAGCGCGCGAATTCTTCCGGGCTGCTGCTGCTCACCGCCTTCGAGCCCTGGCGCGATATCGCGTCCTTGACGTCGGGCATGGCAAGCGCGCGCACCAGACCGCTGTGCAATCGGCTGATGATTTGCGGCGGTGTGCCGGCCGGCGCCAGCAACCCGCTCCAGCCGACCACGACCACGCTCGGATAGCCCGCTTCGACCACGGTCGGCGTATTGGGAAACTGCTCGTCGCGATGTTCGCCGAACGTGGCGAGCAGATTGAGCTTTCCCGTCTCCACGTGATCCGTCACGCCGGCCGTGGTCGTGAATGCGAGCGGAATCTGCCCGGCCAGCACGTCGGTGATTTCCGGTGTCTGTCCCCGGTAGGGCACGTGGGTCATCTTGATATCGGCGGCGGTCGAGAGCAGCACGCCCATCAGATGGGTCATGTTGCCGATCCCGAACGAGCCGTAGTTGAGCTGGCCGGGGTTCGCCTTCGCGCGCTCGACGAGATCCTTGATCGACTTGATCCCGGACGCGGGATTGACCACCGCGCCCAGCGGGTTGGCGGCCGTCTGCGTGATCGGCGCGAAGTCGCGCAGCGCGTCGTAGGGCAGTTTCTTGTAGATGAACGCGTTCGTCGTCACCGCACTCACCGGAGCATAGACCAGCGTGTAACCGTCGGGCTTCGCCTTGGCGGCGGCTTCCATCCCGACGATGGCGTTGGCGCCCGGGCGATTCTCCACGACACCCTGCTGGCCCCAGAGCTCGCCCATCTTCTGCGCCAGAACGCGCGCCTGGAGGTCCACCCCGGAACCGGCCGCCTGCGGCACGATGATGCGGATCGGACGGTTGGGAAAATCGTCGGGCGTCTGCGCCGCGGCGCCGGCGGCGATCGAGAGCATCGCCACGCTCGTCAGCGCGGCACATGCAAATAAACTGCGTCCGTTCATCAGCGCTCCTCCCGATTTATTTTTTGCCACCGCAGTGGGCTGCGGATGGTTGCGTCAGCGTACCAGCGCCCATGACGGCAGCCTAGTGCGCGTCCCCTTGGGCTCGATGCACAATAGTGCCGCACACTCCGTGTGCTCCCTCGCCCTTGTGGGCAGGGCAATCGCATCTGAGCCGACACTGCTACGCGATTCAACAAAGTGCTTCGCGCTTTTTGCGCCGGGTCCCGGTTCTCGTTGCGCTCGCGCAAGAGTACTCGCTGCACTCGCCCGGGACACGAGGATTTCGTGTCCCGGACGAGCGAGCGCTGGCGAGCGAAGATCCGGGACCCCAGGGGCCACGCGACGATTGGAGAAGCTTGGCGCCTCCTCCCGGTCGCCATATGCGATTGCCCTGCCACAAGGGGGGAGGGAGCAGACCGAGCTTGCGGCTTGCACTGATTCCATTTCAACGGGACGGCGTCGAGTGACGCCGGCCCGCAGACCTCGTCAGCCGCGGGCCGCGGCCAGCGTCGCGCGCTCGGCTTGACCGCGCCGTGGCGCCGCGCGGAGCATGTCCATGAGTTTTCGCACCGAGCCCAGGTTTTGCAGATCGCCGACGGCGTCGATCGTCCCCGCGATGGCGGACGCCGTCAGCACCCCGTCCGCATAGGTGCGGAATTTGCTCTCGATCTGGGCGCGCGACAGCGGGTTCTCGGCCGAGCCGCGCGGATGGTCGCAGCGGGCCGTGAGCGTCGCGCCGTCGGTCTCGATCTCGACCACCGCCTGCACGCCGGTCAGCGCCGCGTCCGGACGGATCTCGATCTGCTCGGCCGCGGCGCGCCGCATTTTCGGATCGTCGTAGCGGGCGGGCTCGAACTGGGCGAGGGTGAGCTCCTGGTCGTGCAGGATCACCGCCGCGGTGTAATGGCCGGAAATCAGCGCGTCGAACTTCGCCTTGTACTGCGCCAGCTTGCCGTGCAGATCGAACGCCGGCTGGCTCAATGCCACGCGGACTTTTTTCACCCGGGCGGGATCGATCTTGTGCTGTTCGATGAGATCGAACATCGCGGTGTTCATGCCCTGGATCGACGACGCGGACGGCCACAGGCGCAATGCGATCTGTTCGAGCTCCCAGCGTTTCCCGAGATCGGCGGTGACAGCCTCGGGGCGGCCGCCATTCGCATAGACATTGTAGAGGCCGCCGTCCTTGGCGGTCAGAAATTCGCGCGTCGCCAGAAACTTCTGCTCGGCCAGCAGCGCCGCCAGCAACCCCGAGAGGGCGCCGCGGCACTGGTGGAACTTCACCGTCGGCGTCCCCCATGCTGCGAAGGTGCCGGCCGCCTGGCTGCCGGCGAGGCCGAACGCCTTGGCCATGGTCTCGGTGTCGAACCGGCGAAGCCGGCCGACCGCGGCGGCGGCGCCGAACGGACCGAGCACGCCCGGGCCGTGCCAGCCCTTGGCCCGGAACGCGGGGTAGTCGAGGCCGATCCCGATCCGCGTCGTCACTTCGCATCCGGCGGCGATGGCGACCATCAGGTCGCGGCCCGACAAACCGTCGCGTTCGGCGATCGCCAAAGCGGGCGGGATCACTTCCGGCGTCACATGGGTCAGCGTCGAGCGGTGCACGTCGCACATGGTGACCGCGGTGACGAGATAGCCATTCAGAATTGTCGCGCCGGCGAGCGACAGCCGGTCGCCGCCGATGACGCTGCTCTCGTTGGATTGCGCCAGTCCCGACGCCAGGGCGGCGAGCTGTTGCGTCTCCTCGCCCCGGTGCCCTGCGACCGCACACGCCAGTGTATCCAGCAGGAGGTTCTTGCAGTGGTCTCGGACATGTACCGGAAGATCGTCGTATTGCAGCGACGCCGCAAAGCCGGCCAGCACCTCGGTGACGTCTCCCGACATACAACTCTCCCTTGCGGAGGCCTTTTGGAGGAATTCCGAGATCCTGCCTCCCGCGATCTCCGCATGCATCGTAGTTGGAATCCGAAGCCGCAGGCAACCTCGACATCATGCCGGCGCAGCGCCGCGCGACGTGAGCGGGCCGACGCCCTGTTCGCCGGCCCCGACAAAGTTTTTCAACAGCCGGCGCATTCAAATGGAATTCCCGCGACCATGTCCGGGCGGGAATTTCCCGAGATCGGTGGGCTGATAAGCCATGGAGCCAGCCTGACGGATCCCTTTCGCAGGATTGACGTCCATACCGGTCGTCCTCAAGGGCGCCAAGCGCGCGGACTTGCCGCTGGTGCAGTCGCGCAAAGTCGAGCTGGTCATCAACGCCCAGACCGCCAGGATGCTCGATCTCACGAAGTGATCACGCCCGGTATCCCAGCAGTTCGTGCCGCCACGTCACAGACGCGCACGAGCTGCCAACGATCACCCCGCTTTTTGACTCGGGCTCATGAGCTGGGAACTGCGCTCATCGAGGACCGGATTGAGCACCAGGCGGTCAAGCCAGAGGTCGCGATCCGCCCGAAACAACTCGATGCCAACCACCATCCGCGCCTGGCCGGCGGCGGGCTCGGCACGGTAGGTGCCGAACATTCGGTCCCACCACGGCAGGACAAAGCCGAAGTTGCTATCGGTTTCGGCAATATGAATCGAGTGGTGGATGCGGTGCATGTCGGGAGTCACGACGAACCAGCGCAGCATGCGGTCCAGCGAAGGCAGTATCCTCACATTGCCGTGGTTGAACAGCGTAATCGCATGAGACAGGACCTCGAAGGTCAACACCGACAGTGCCGGGGCACCTAGCAGCAAGATGGTTATGGATTTGATGATTACGGACAACATCATCTGGATCGGATGAAATCGCACCCCGGTGCTCACGTCGATGTCGAGGTCGGCGTGATGTACACGGTGCACACGCCAAAGCGCTGGCACGGCGTGAAACAGTAGATGGAACAAGTAGATCGCCAGATCGAGCGCCAGCAGCGACCCGACAAATGCCAAGAGGTACGGGACCGGAATCATATTGAAGAGTCCGATACCGCGCTCGCCGGCGTACACTGCGAGCGCCACCGCGGCCAACGGGAACAGCACTCGGACAAGGACAACATTCATCGCGGCGAGCATCACATGATTGGGCCAGCGAATCGTCTTCGAGGTCCCCGCCACCCGCAATGGGGCAACAACTTCCCAGAGCGCCATGAGCGCGAACATACCGAGAAAGAACCCAAATCGGATCATCGACTCGTGATCGAGAAGAAATGTTTCGAATGACATGGCTACCTCCGCCGCTCCTGGGGCTATCGTCGGCAGGAGACCTAAGCCCACCGGAGACGCGGGTCTGTCACAAATGTTACGCGCGCCTTCGACACCGGGCGCGGAGCGACACGCCAGGACAGCGATCACGATAGAAAGATGTTGCTACTTGCCTTCGGAGAGTCGCCTGAGGATCGCAAGGTCCCGGATGCGAATGAAGCGCCGGTCCAAGTCGATAGCGCCGGCACCGGCGAGGCTCGCCAGACTGCGGGAGATATGTACGCGCACCATTCCCAGCAATGACGCCAGCTCTTCCTCCCGGAGGCGATCGCGAGAGACCCGTACCTTGACACCCTTCCCAGCGCCTTCCGCCACGGCCAGTTCGTAGAGATATTTTGCCAGGCGTCCAGTCGCGGTCTTCAACGACAGATCGTCGGCGAGCGCGACAAGGTGCGTCATATGTTCGCCGGCCGTACCGACCATCTTGAGGCCCACGGAAGGATGTTCTCGCACCAGACGGTTCACCGCGTCCATGTCGAGCAGATGCAGCCGCGTCCCGGTCACCGCCCTGGCGCTGACGATGTGTCTTCCCGTGCTGAACGCGGACGCAATGCAGAACATATCGCCCGGACGTTCGAACACTTTCAGCACCTGTTCCCGCCCCTCGGTATTCATGCGGAAGAATTTCACTCGCCCGGATTCGAGAATGCACAGGTTCCGACACGGATCCCCTTCCATAAAAACGAGTTGGCCGGTTAGAAACACTTTCGGCCGGCAGCGGGAGGCGATGGTTCTCACCACCATTGGATCAAGGTCGGCAAACTGCGAGGCCGCCGCCATGAGCGAAAATATTGCATCACGCGTGTTCATAGTTGCTCGCAGGCCATTTTCCGCCCGGGGCATGTTACGACACGGCTAGTCGATGGGAGACGCAAGAAAATCCATCGATTCAGGCGTGGGTCACGCGTTGCCCGTGATGATCGGCAGCCCGGCGGCACGCCACTCCGGAAGGCCGTCTTCCAATCGCCGAACCTTGAAGCCCCGAGCGCGAAGCGCTGCGACCGCTTCGTAGGAGAGGACGCAGTAAGGGCCGCGGCAGTAGGCGACGATCTCCCGCGTGGGATCGAGCTCGGCGAGCCGCACTTCGAGCTCGCGCAATGGGATGTTCACCGCGCTGGGAAGATGCCCCAATGCGAATTCATCCGGCGGCCGGACGTCGAGGACGGTCACCGCGCCCGCGCGCGACATTTCCAGAAGCGTTTCGCGAGAGACTGGTTCAAGGCTGTCACGATCATTGAAATAGCTGCGGATCACCCGTTCCACCTCGGCAATGTTCTGCTCGGCAATCCGGCGCAACGCCGACAGGAGGTCGAGCACGGCCTCGTCGGCGAGCGTGTAGAAGACGAACTTGCCCTCGCGGCGGGTGGCGACAATCCCAGCGCGCCGCATCTGCTGCAGGTGCTGCGACGCGTTGGCGACCGAGAGGCCGGTTCGCGCCGCCAGGACCTCGACGCTCCGCTCGCCCTGGGCCAGCTGCTCCAAGAGTTCGAGCCGATGCGCGTGCGCCAGCGATTTGGCGACGGCGGCGAATTGCGCGAACAGCGCCAATTTTGGGCTGCGGATTGACATGGGTGAAAAAACGTCCTTATATTATTCAATAGAATGATTGAATTATATAGAATTCAATCCTTTGGTCAAGTCGCCAGAAGCGGTTACGAACCCATGCGGGACGCTATGTTCGCTTACGAGCCCTTTATCCGTCTGGGCGCTTTCGGCGGCGTCTTCACCTTGATGGGGATCTGGGAACTCGTCGGTCCACGACGCAAACCGGCGATTGGCCGCGGCATGCGCTGGCCCAGCAATCTCGGCGTGGTGGTGGTCGACACGCTTCTCGTCCGCCTCCTATTCCCGATCACGGCCGTCGTCCTTGCCCTCGTTGCCGAGGCGCATGGATGGGGTCTGTTCAACGAGATTGCGCTCCCGGTCTGGATTGCTGTCGTTGCCTCGGTCGTTCTTCTCGACCTTGCGATCTATTTCCAACATGTCCTCTTCCATGCGGTGCCGGCGCTGTGGCGGCTGCATCGCATGCATCATGCCGACCTCGAATTCGACGTGACCACCGGACTGCGCTTCCATCCGATCGAGATTTTGCTGTCGATGGTGATCAAGCTCGCCGTGGTCGCAGCGCTGGGGGCGCCCGCGGTAGCCGTGTTGCTCTTCGAGGTGCTCCTGAACGCCACCTCGATGTTCAACCATAGTAATGTCCGCCTCCCTCTGGGACTCGACCGTGCGCTACGCTGGTTCGTCGTGACGCCGGACATGCACCGAGTGCATCACTCGATCCTGTCGCGCGAAACCAACAGCAACTTTGGCTTCAATTTGCCTTGGTGGGACCGCCTGTTCGGTACCTATCGCGCGCAGCCCGCGGCCGGGCACGAGGGCATGACAATCGGGATCGAGCAGTTCCGTGATCCGCGCGAACTCAGGCTCGATAGGATGCTGCTCCAGCCCTTCCGCGGTGATGCCGGCCGCTATCCGCTCGGACGGCGGGAAGGCGAACAATGAGCATGCGCCGCTTCTTGCCGCGCCTTGCGCTCGCGCTGCTGCTCATGGCAGCGGCGGCGGGGGCCGCCGTCTACCGCGACCAGATCAATCTGGCGACGCTCGATGCCTGGCTCGGCTCGCTCGGCCTGTGGGCGCCGGTCGGCTACGTGATTCTGTATGCTCTTGCCACCGTCGCTTTCGTTCCGGGCGCGATCTTCGGCCTTGCCGGCGGGGCCTTGTTCGGTCCGTTCTGGGGCAGCCTCTGGAATCTGCTGGGTGCCACGCTCGGCGCCACCCTTGCGTTCCTGGTCGCGCGCTACATCGTCGAAGATTGGATCGAACGCAAGGCCGGCGGGCTCCTCAAGCGGCTGATCGAAGGCGTCGACGCGGAAGGTTGGCGTTTCGTCGCCTTCGTGCGGCTCGTGCCGCTATTTCCCTTCAATCTTTCGAACTACGTGCTTGGGCTCACGCGCATCCCGCTCCACCACTACGTAATCGCCACTCTTGTCTGCATGGCGCCCGGTACGGCCGCCTACACGTGGCTCGGGCACGCCGGACGCGGCGCGCTGACGGGCGACGTGGATACGGTGCGCTACGGCCTGCTCGCGCTCGCTTTGCTCGCGGCGATCGCCTTGCTGCCGCGACTGATCGGGCGGATGCGCAAGTCATTCGCATGGATCGAGTCCAACGTCCTCAAGGGCCGACTCGATAGTGGCGAAGCCGTAACCGTGATCGACGTGCGGGGACCCGACGAGTTTGCCGGACCGCTCGGCCATATTGCGACCGCGCGCAATATTCCGGTTGCCGAGCTTGATAGCCGATTGGCCGAGCTCGCCGGGCTTGAACGGGCCCCCCTCGTGCTGGTCTGCCGGACCGACAAACGCTCGGCAACGGCTGCGCGGACTTTGCGCGCCGCCGGCTTCACGCAGGTCAGCGTCTTGTGCCGCGGGATGGAGCAATGGAACGAAGCCGGCCTGCCGGTGCAAGGCCGCAGCGTTGAGGCAACAGCGTAAGGGCGGCCGATCATGACAACTCTGTTCATCCTCAACGACCCGCCCTACGGCACGGAGCGTGTCTACAACGCGTTGAGGCTCGCTCATGCGCTGCTGAAGAAAGGGCCGCAGATGGCGGTTATCGTCTTCCTCATGGCGGACTCGGTCGTCTCCGCCAAAGCCGGCCAAAAGACGCCGGACGGCTACTACAATGTCGAGCGAATGCTGAAGCGCGTGCTGACCGGCAACGGCAAGGTGCTCTTGTGCGGCACCTGCATGGATGCGCGCGGCCTCGACGATGCCGCTCTCATGGTGGGCGCGCGCCGCAGTACGATGGACGAACTCGCGACGATGACTGCGGAAGCCGACAAGGTCATGGTGTTCTGACCATGCGACGCATCTATCTCGACCACAACGCGAGCACGCCGGTCGAGCCCGCGGTCGCCGCCGCGATGATGCCTTTTTCTTCACGATCATTACGGCAACCCGTCAAGCGGGCATTGGGCGGCGAATACGGCGAAGACAGCTCTCGAGACGGCGCGCGGCCAGGTGGCGGGGCTGCTTGGTTGCCACGACGACGAGATCGTTTTCACGAGCGGTGGTAGCGAGGCAAATAACCTTGCCCTCAAGGGCGTGTTCTTCGCCCTTCGCGACAAGGGTGATCACGTCATCACAACCCGGATCGAGCATCCGGCGACTATCGAACCGTGCCGGGCTCTCGAACGCCTGGGCGCGCGGGTCACCTACTTGCCCGTCGACGGCATGGGCCGGATTGACCCCGACGAACTTCACGACGCAATCACGGTCCGCACAATCGTCATCACCATCATGCATGCCAACAATGAGGTCGGGACCATCCAGCCGATCGAGGATTGCACCCGAATTGCCCACGAGCACGGCGTCCTGTTTCATACCGACGCCGCCCAGTCCGTCGGCAAGGTTCCAACCGGCGTCATCGAGCTCGGCGTCGATCTTCTATCGATCGCCGGCCACAAGGTTTATGCACCCAAGGGAGTCGGCGCCCTGTTCGTGCGCCGTGGCGTATCGCTCGAGCCGCTGATTCACGGTGCCGGGCACGAGAATGGCCGGCGAGCGGGCACAGAGAGCGCGCTCCTTGCGGTGGGTCTCGGCAAAGCCTGCGAGCTTGCGCGCGATCTTACTCCGATGGATCGGGTGCGCGCTTTGCGCGACCACTTCTGGCAGGGGCTGCGGGATCAATTCAGGGATCGTGTGGTCCTCAACGGCCATCCTACGCATCGCCTGCCGAACACGCTCAATGTTTCCTTCATCGCCCGAACCGGCGCCGAGATATTGGAGCGGCTGGATGGTGTCGCCGCCTCGACGGGATCGGCATGTCACTCCGGCCGCATCGAGCTGTCGCCGGTTCTGGAA
>CAWGEH010000019.1:0-339989 GCA_963821505.1 uncultured Alphaproteobacteria bacterium | reverse complement strand
CAGCCGTAGCCTGATTAAGATTTGGGTCGCCAAGTACGAGGCCGGCGGGCTCGACGGCGACGCGGCTGCCGCGGATGTGCTGGCCGACTATGAGGCGCGCATCGCGGCACTTGAGCGCCTCGTCGGCAAGCTCGACAGATTCCGATCACCTGTGGCCGGCCCGCAACAGCCAAGACCGGGCTTTGTAGCCTATTATGTCCGAGTTTGGGGAGTCTTGGGGGGTGCCGCCATGAAGAAGCTCCTGCTGGCCAGCGTCGCAGTAGCAATACAGATCGTAAGTCCCGCACTCGCGGCCGACTGGCCCACTCCGCCACCCGCCTACGCTGAACCGCCGCCTCCCGCGATCTATAGTTGGTGGACGGGCTGCTATCTTGGCGGCAACCTCGGAGGTGCTTGGTCCCGAGGCAGCTACACACACGACAACGCCATTGTTGTTGAAGACTTCACCTTCACACCGGTCGCAGTCATTGGTGGCGGTCAGCTTGGCTGCCAATATCAGTGGAGTAGCCTGGTTTTCGGTGTTGAAGGTACTTGGTCGTGGAGCAATCTCCGCCAATCCCAGCCAAGCACCCTTCTTCCCAACCGAGAGAGATCGTTCGGGGTAGAGCAGATCGGCACCGCCACGGTGCGCGTCGGCTACGCTTGGGATCGCACGATGCTGTATGCCAAGGCCGGCTGGGCTGCTGCGAAGATCGATACTGGCGCAAAGAATATTCCGACCGGGATCTCCGCCGATTTCATTGATTGGAGCAATGGCTGGACCGTCGGTGTGGGATTGGAACACGTGCCGTGGCAGAGTATTGTCCTCGGGGTCGAGGCTAATTTTTACGACATCAGCAGCTTCGACCACACCGGACAGGATACCGCGGGCGGATTTTCGCGGAATTTCAACACCAGCGCCCCTATCTGGGCCATAACCGTGCGCGCCAGTTACTTGTTCGGACCACCGATCGTAACCAGATACGTGAATTAGGCGATGGCGTAGCAATCGGCGTCAATTCGACACCTGACGCGGGGGCGCGATTTAGCAACTGTTCTGTCGCAACTGGCTCGCCCAACAGCGACCCTGCGCCTGATGAAACCCCAGCGCGCGCACCGCGCGAAAGATCGGCGCGGCTCTCCACGCCTCGGCGACCGTGCGCGCTGGCGTCTAAAAGCTCGACGATGGCCGGCCGGTCGACTGTTGCCGGCGATTTTTCCCACAGCAGTGACGAATTGCGCACCGGCCTTGAGCTCGACAAAGGGAAAAGTCGTGCAGCGCCTGCAGCAATGGCCATTTCATCCTTTCATCCCAACATTATCGATGGAGATAGTGATGCAGGAGGAGAGGGCGCGAGCGTGCGGCGCAAGCAAACCCGGCGCCAACGCAAAAACGCAACAGCTTGCGCGCCAAGTCGCCGAAGCGCAGATCGATCGATCTGCGTCGCGTGCGATATGCCCGCCATCAATTGCTGTCCGATTCTTTGAGCGACCAATATTATGACTCGCACGCGAGCGCGCGGATGAAACTGAGAGTATAGGCACTTCTGCAGGCCAGGGCGCTAGAGATGTCAATGCAGGCCCTGGCGAAATTTGTGACCTCAACACCGCAGCATTGATTCTCTCGCAAGAGGTTAAACAATTGCTGGCGATGGACCGCTATGAACGGCGAGCGCTATCACGGCGCAAGTTTGCCATTCGAGCCTTCGATGAAGCCCGCCTCCGGTATGATTGCAACAATTGATCTTTACAGCTGTAGATTGAAACGCGTAATTTTTGGCAGAACGAAGCCAAATTAAGCAATCTTTTCAAGCGCGACTTGGCGCTGCGCGGTTTGATTCACCACGACCCACCACCCTATATCTTCCGCCTATGACTTTTCATACTTGCGAGCTGAGGCCAACCTTAACATTTTTTGGATTGGATTCTGTTTAGCAGTCGCGTCGTTGCTACCGCTCAGCCTTGCATGCTGACCCCGCCGAAAACTGCCCGATGGTGATTTCGTGCTTGCGGCAAATGTCGACCGTCTTTGCTCCGCCCTCCTGCTCCCGCAATATCCCGATGATCTGCTCTTCCGTGAACCGGCTCGGCTTCATGTCCATCCCCTTCAAGGCGATGGACTCTACCCATTTCTGGCGGAAATCTCGGGGCTCAGGTCACCTTCCCGGTCGCATCTTCGCGTCCTATTCGCCTACGGGGTGGATATGCCCTTATCGGGTTCTTTCTGCTCGAGTACAGCCTGCAATAGATCCTTCTTTAGCATTGCTACAATCACTTCGCCGACGAGCTCCCCAATCCTCAGGTTCCGGAGCTCTGCCTCAAACGCGAGTTGCCGGACTACGTGCTGAGTGAGCGGCAATTCAGTCGTTCGCTCTCGGCCCCTGCACTGCAACCGAATGGCGAAATTTGCCACGCCCGGCCTTCCTTCATTGGCTGTTTGCGCGTGCCCCTGGCACGCTGGAGAACCTTGGGCTTGCTCCAACAGCTGCGAACTTTGCAGAGGCATGTCACCGCTACTGGGATTGTCCCCGGCGATCCCACTGGAATGCGGTTCCTCCCGCCGCCGCAATCCGGCCCCGGGGGCAAACTTTGGTCGTCGAAGACTGACACCCAACCTCGAGCAGGTGACCTGCAGCGAACCAACCGTCACGCCAATCAACTCGGCAATCTTCTCTCGGCTCGTTCCTTGCTCCACCAGATTCTTGATCTGCCGGATTTTTCCGGCGTAAACTTTCTCTGCCTCCCACGAGTTAGGGCCTGAGTGGCAGGCTCCGCCGTCTGAGCCATTGTTGTACCCTCTGTACATTTTGCCCCCACCCGTCTGCGCGACACCGCGGCTGCTGCCTTCCCGCTCACTGAGTTCGGTTCGGTCCACAAATCCGCGTTTCTTTGATTTCTCCCAGCAATGTTCCAGCCGACGCGGCTCATTGGCCGAAGCTTCCTATCGGAAGAACGCGCACCGTCCTGTCAACATCCGCCATTCTTGGCGCCGCCACTCTTCATCGATGGCGTGTGGAGAATGATTATAGGAGTTGGCCGTCGATGGGGCATTCTATCTTGTGTAGATGGTCATTCTATCTTGTGACCCCCCCCGGTGCTCGTAGATAGGGCCCCGCGGCGGACGCCTTCGACCATGGGTGCCCGCTCGCGAGGCCGCAGCCAGGCGCAGTGCAGACCAGGCTGGGGGTGCGCGTTGCTCAGATGCGGCGTGGGAGCAATCCATGAGGCATACCCGCGAAACCGTCGCCGCGATGTTTGGAAGCATGCGTGCCGGCCCCAAATTTAACCAGGGGCGCAGTGCTCCAAAAATGGCCCGCGCACCTGCGGGAAAGCGCGGGGCCAGTGCGTTGAGTGATCGAAAGTCTTAGTCCAGTGTTAGTTATCGAAACTAAAGCACAGCACGAAAGCCGGCTGGCAATTCGTGGCGTGCCGTCTGGACCGGCCCCTACGGCCGGATCTCAATACCAATTGAGCAATCTTTGCCGAGCAAAGTTGTAGGAAGAACGGTCATGGCAACCGGCAAGGCGACCACTCCCTGATCGATTGCTTCCACAAATACTTCCACAAAGACGACCGCACTCTAAGAGCAAGGTTGTAGATTGTCTCGCACCAACGGCCTCGTTGCCTTGCGGACGCAGTCTATGAAGGAGTGCACCACAGGGCTGAGCGTTCGGTTCTTCAATGTGACGACCGCGACTTGGAAGAACCGAGTGACAAAATCAACCGGCAATACTTTGAGTGAAAATTGGTCGGCATTGAACCGCAAGACGGAACCAGGCATTGACGCAACAAAGCGGTCTGTGGCAATCAAACTGAGGCGCTGGTAAACGCAATACGATCTGACACCCATCTTCGGAACGTCCAACCCCCTCGATTGAAAAGCCTCTGCCAGAACCGAGCTAAAAATACTCTCAAGCGGCAATAGCCACGGCTCCTCGACAAGTTCTGCAAGGTCGATCTTGCGACGACCGGCCCATCGGTTCTTTCTTCCGGATACGATGAACGGACGATCATCGTACAGAACCTCCACATCCAAATCCTCTTCCGTGAGCGGATTTGCTATTGCGCCGAGCAAGAAATCGACGTTGCGATCGCGCAACAGACGAAATTCCCGCGACATGTTATTGGCTGGATAGACGCGTACGATAACGCGTGGATATTGGCGAGAGAAGTTCGTCAGGACTTCCGTAAGCAATCCAGAGGCGAACGCCTCGGGACATCCAACTCGTACCTCCCCCTCCTTAGGGTCGGTCAGAAACTCAATATCCTGTATCCCGCGATTTAGCTCATCGAATGCCTCACTTCCGCGTCTGATCAGCGCGCGACCATAGGCCGTGGTCTCCACACCCTGCGGGGTGCGATCAAGCAGACGCACGCCGACCGCCTGCTCTATGGTGGCAACGGCCTTTGACACAGACGGTTGCGAAAGCGCGAGCCGCTCGGCGGCTTTCCCCATGCTACCTGTCTCCGCCACCGTCATGAAAATGTGCAGGTCGTGCAACTTGAGCCTACAGCCGATACGATCAGTCCATTTCATCGCGGGTGAGGCCTCCACCAAGCTCATTCGCAACGCCTAGCAATCATGACGCCGGCGAAACCGCGGTCGCGAAAGCCTGCCGGCAAAGCGCTCGCCAGCCTGTCCCAGATCCTGGCCGGAGGGTTGCGCCATGCCTATGTTATTTTTGTCTCGCGGGCAAAACAATTCGAGTTCGGAAGCTCTCACACGCAATCGAACTTCCCGCTGTCCTGATGGTGTCACTCCGGCACCACGGCAAGTGCGCCGATAACGGTCTCGGGGCTGCGGCAGGTTCGGGCGGTTCAAATTTGAGGCACTTACCGGGCTACCGGCGGCTAGCTCGAGGCTACCGTCGCCGAGACCATGGCCGCGATGGCGGAACTCGCTCAACACAACCGGCGCGCGGCGAAACCCGCAACAACGTCGACGGAAGCCGCCTCGCCGCCCTTGCGGGGCAGCGCATCGTGATAAAAGAAAAGGTCGCCCAGCTTGAAGCGCAGATCATAGGCAGCGAGGCGCAGGAGAAGGCCTATCGCGAGCAATTCGAATCCGTTCGCAAGGAGAAGGAGCGCCGCTGGTCGAGAAAGGCTTGATCGCCCGGCCGCGTTACCTGCAGCTGGAACGCAGCGGCGCCGGGCTCGAGGGCCAGGCCGCCGAAACCTCGGCCAATATTGCGAAGTCGCGGCAGGCGATTGCCGAGCAGATGCAGCAGATGGCGCAATTGGACAATGACCGCATGACGGAAGTGACGAAAGATCTGCGGGACACGCAGGCCAAGCTGCTTGAAGTCATACCGAAACTTTCCAACGCCAAGGCTGTGCTCGGCCGGATGGACATCCGGTCCCCCTATTCCGGAGAGGTGGTCGACCTCAACGTGTTTTCGGTCGGGGGCGTGATCATGCGCAGAGACAAGCTGATGGACGTGACCTGAGCCCCGAGATTTCCGCCAGAAATGGGTAGAGTCCATCGCCTTGAAGGGGATGGACATGAAGCCGAGCCGGTTCACGGAAGAGCAGATCATCGGGATATTGCGGGAGCAGGAGGGCGGAGCAAAGACGGTCGACATTTGCCGCAAGCACGGAATCAGCGGCGCGACGTTTTACAAGTGGAAGGCCAAATACGGTGGCCTCGAGGTGTCGGACGCCAAGCGACTGAAGGCGCTGGAGGACGAGAACGCCAAGCTGAAGAAGCTTTTGGCGGAGGCGGAATTGGACAAGGCGATGCTCAAGGAGATCGCCTCAAAAAAATGGTGACGCCCGCTGCCAAGCGCGAGGCTGTCGCCCACCTGCGTTGCGCGTTCGAGGTGAGCGAGCGGCGGGCGTGTTCAACGTTGGGGACGGACCGCGCCTCGGTGCGCTACCGCAGCACACGACCTGAGAATGCGGCCTTGCGAACGCGCCTGCACGAGCTGGCCGTGCAGCGCCGCCGGTTCGGCTACCGTCGTCTCCATATCCTTCTGACCCGCGAGGGCCTGGTCATGAATCACAAGAAGCTGCGTCGCCTCTATCGCGAGGAACGGCTTGCCGTGCGTCGGCGCGGTTCCCGCAAGCGTGCACTGGGCACGAGGGCCCCAATCGCGCTTCCGCAAGGCCTCAATCAGCGCTGGAGCCTGGATTTCCTGGCAGACGCATTCACCGATGGCCGACGGTTCCGCATCTTGGCGATCGTCGACGACTTCACGCGGGAATGCCTGGCGTTGGTCGCAGACACCTCGCTGCCGGGCTTGCGGGTCGTGCGTGAACTCGATGCTCTCATTGCCGCCCGCGGCCGGCCGGCCATGATCGTCTCCGACAACGGCACCGAACTGACCAGCATGGCGATCCTGCGCTGGTCGCAGGAGCGGCAGGTCGAATGGCACTACATCGCGCCAGGTAAGCCGCAGCAGAATGCCTTCGTCGAGAGCTTCAACGGCCGCCTGCGCGACGAACTGCTGAACGAGACCCTGTTCGCTTCGCTTGCCCATGCCCGCGAGGTTCTGTCGCTCTGGAAAGACGACTACAACACCGTCAGACCGCATAGCGGCCTCGGTAATCTCACGCCAGCGGCCTACGCCAAAGGCAGCGCTTCCGGAACGCAACGGGACGGGGCGCTGCGCTACATCGGGGGCTCCGCGCCCCGTCCCGTTGCTTCGCCGAGCCATCAGCGCTCAAATCAACCCGGGACTCTACTCATCGCTGCATGAAAGTTAGGGCTCAGGTCACAAGGTGTTCGCGTTGCGGCGACCAATTGGGAACGACGCGGCGCGACGTGACTGAAATGCGCCGGGCGATCTTCGGGAGGAGCGAGAGAATGAGACGAGATAGAGGATCGAATCTTCCCGGGCGCGTAGCCTGAACTCCATCGGCGCCCATCGTTTACCAAATGTTCAGGCGTGGATCGCCCGTTTTCGAAATTGCAAGCGCCATCCAAGCTCTTGCCCTCGCACGTTCAGCGATACGGTCGGCACGGGAAGGGGCACTATCCTTGAGCCCTCCAGCCGTTATGTACTGCTGTGCTATTCTACCAAGGGATCGGCAATTTTCCGAATTCTCGTATTTTACGCCTCTGTCCCGAACATCCGTCACGCATCGATTGACGGCGTCACTCAATTGATTGGCGATCGATTTAAGCTCCGATGATTTTGGTGAGCACGCAGGAACGAGCAATGCAAACAAAAACAGTAGAGCAGTGCGTGCGTTGTGTGTCATCCGTGTTCTCGACGTCTATTGAAGGTGCCGCATCAGACAGATTATCCCGCTCGACCGAGCTCCAGCATCGTACCGCGGGCGAGGCCAATGAGTTACGCTCGTTTGCGTATCGGCCAGCCGCAGCCTCATTCTCGTCACCCAAAGCTCAAATCAAGAGACTAAGCGACGCAACGCCGTCGAAGATTGTTTGGTACAAACGCACTTGATTATGAGCAGATCAACTAAGTCGGTCATGGCGGCCCTGGAGAGAACATCCGAAACCACCCACCGCCTTTCGTAGTTTTGACGCGTTCCGGGATCTGAATCAGTTCGGCCAGCTGCTTGTTCGACAAAGGCGCCCAGATGTACTTCGCCTTTGCCGCGGCTTTGCCGATCGCGCTCAACCCCACGATAGTGTCCGGTGACAGCATCTCCTTCGTGAAAAAGTCGGCGCGCAGGCGCCGGGCAACCCCTTCCGATATGCCGGCGAAGACGGCGTAGACTACGGGCGCAGCCGGATCCGAGTACATCCAATCGAGCGTCTCTCGATAGCCCTGCAAAAAGCGGGTGAGCACATCCTTGCGCTTCTGCAACGTCTCCGTATTCACAATCATCACGCTGGCGGTCTTGTCTCGACTCTTCGGGATATGGTTCGCTTTCGCGACGATGCGACTGCGGTCGTGCTCGATTGCATCAACGGCAAATGGCGGCGTCGCCCAACCAACGTCTATCTTGCCCAACATCACCTGATCGAACGTTGCGGCTTCCCCCGCAGTCAGCACGGGCCTCGCCTTGACGCGGTATCGATCCATGAAATCAAACACGTCGTATTGGCCCGCGGTCCCGTTCTTCGAATAAGCGATGGACCTGCGGTCAATGTCCTTGACCGCCTTGACCGGCGAAGTCGTCGGCACATACCAGTAGTTTGCCGATCCGGTCATATTCGCACCGATGATTTGTATTGGGGCCCCTTTGGTGGCGTAGGCGCGCAGCACTTCCATGATGCCAATTCCGATCGCCACATCTGCGTTACCGGAAATCACCGGGAGTTCGATGTCGTCATCGCTTTCGGCGTAGACCAATTCGAGCACAATGCCGTGCTTCTTGAATATCCCCGCCCCTGACCAAGCTCCGGTGCCGCCAAATCCCAGGTGCCGCGCTGAGCAATGGCGACTTTCAGCATGTCTTCAGCCGACGCCTTCGGGGTTGGAGCCAATACCGCTACGGCGGCCGCGATCATACAGCTAAAAATCGTTATGCGCCGCATTGCCTGTTCCGTGCTCTTTACAAAAGAGTTTACCCCCCTTCGCGAGGGCTCCGATCGATGCTGATGCGGTTCGTGCCACTGCGCATCGAACGCGACGGATCTCTTGGGAACCGGCCCAGAATTGTCCAGAACTCCAAGAAGTTCATCGACTTTATATCGCAGGATTGATCCCCTAGAAAAAAATTGCGGAGGGTCGCCACCCCTACTCTGCACGGCGACCGCTGAGATGCTGTGGCCCGCCGCCAGCGCTCAGAATGGGGCATCCACATCACGGTCAGCCCGCAATGCCACGTGATGATCGCCGGATACAAGTCTACCCGTTCGGGATCCTTCTGAGTGTGACGTAGATCACAGGAACAGATGATCGCAGCGTGCTATCATTTTTCTGATGAACCGGGGCGTGATCCTTTTCAGGCTCAGGGCACCAACTCAACGCATCAGACGGCGCGACATGATGACCCTTCTCGGAGTGCCACGACCTGTCGGTTACGTGGCGCGCACGCATAGAAGCCGGACTGTATCGGGGCAAAGTGGCTGAGGCTATTCAAGGAAATTACATCCCGTGCAGTCAGGGCTGGTCTTATTGCCGATATGCATCTGCGCTCCTACCAGGAGTTTCTTGCAGTCCGCTGAAACCGCTTCTTCCATCCTCGGTGCCAGATCGGGGTGCGCAATAGTAAGCACTCGGCGGCCGTGACGCCAAGATTGTCGCGTGCCATTCACAACGGACAATTGGGGGTGTCTCGTTGCTGAATAGGAACAGCTGCTGGCGGGGACACTATGAACCTCGATAAATTAGATGTGGCAGCAACGTTCGAGCTGATATTCAATCGCTTGATGGATGCCGCAGCCGCAGCCATCAATCTAACAAATATGTTCGCTCTGATGGGCGCCATCTTCTTTGTCGCCACGCTGTTGATGCGGACCATAGTGCCGCTGCGCATCGCCGCCCTTATCAGCGATGTGTTCTTTATCGGCTATGGCGTGCTCTCCAATGCGATCAACACGTTTATCCTGTATTGTCTGCTGCTGGCCATCAACAGTGTCCGCCTCTACCAGATGATCAGGCTCATAAGAAAGGCTCGGGTCTCCGCGCAAGGCGATCTGTCGATGGATTGGCTCAAACCATTTATGATCCGGCGCACATACCGCAAAGGCGACGTGCTGTTTCGCAAGGGGGAGACCGCCAATGAGATGTTCTTCACGGTTACCGGAAAGCTTTTGGTGACTGAACTCGGCATCGAGATTCCTCCCGGACGTCTGGTGGGTGAGCTCGGGTTCTTGTCTCCCGACAATCGACGGACGCAGACGGTCGAATGCGTTCAGGATGTCGAAATCCTGACCATGACCTATGACCGGTTGCTGGAAATCTACTTCCAGAACCCCGAGTTCGGCTATTATTTCCTCCGCCTCAGCAGTCAGCGTCTTCTGCAGAACAACGCGCGTCTCGAAAAAATTATCGAACAAAGTAAGGCCAGCCTGAAGGATGACGGCGCCAAAGATACGAATTGATTTTAGGTCGCGCTTGAGACCAGACAGGGATAGGACGTTCGACGCCGCGCTCCCATAAGAGTTACCCGGAACTGACTAGGGTCCGGACTCATTAAATCCACCATACAAGAGCGGCGGCGAGGCAGACAGAGGCCAGGTAGTTTCGGGCCAGCCTGTCGTATCGCGTGGCGATGCGTCTGAAGTCCTTCAACCTGTTGAACGCACTCTCGATATGCCAACGCAGTTTGTAGAGGCGCTTGCTGAAGCTGAATGGTTGCTTTCTGTTGCAGCGGTTGGGAATGACCGGCTTGGTCCCGCGCTCGTTCAACTCTTCGCGCAACTCGGCGCTGTCATACGCCTTGTCGCCGAGCAGGCGTTCTGGTGACTTCACTCTGCGGATCAAGCGCTCTGCGACCGGGCAATCGTGAGCTTCGCCTCCAGTCAACAGGATGGCGATCAGGCGCCCTTTAGCATCTGCGAGTGCGTGTATCTTCGTGTTGCGCCCTCCGCGCGAACGGCCCACAGCCTGCTTTTTCTCCCCCCTTTTCCGCCCGCCGCCGAGCGGTGCGCTTTGACGTGCGTGGAGTTCGATCATCTGCGTGCCCGCGGATCGTCCGTTTCCAGCAAACTCTCGAAACAGGTTTTCCCAGATGCCGCGTCGCGCCCAGCGCACAAACCGGTTATAAATCGTTGTCGGAGGCCCATATTCCGGCGGGCAATCGCACCAGCGGCAACCGCTCTTGAGAACATGCACGATCCCGCTGATAACCCGGCGATCGTCAACCCGCTCCACACCGCGAACATCGGTTGGCAAATGAGGCTCAATTCGAGCCCATTGCTCATCGCTTAGCCAAAACAGATTCCTGCGCACGATCCCGATCCCCTTCCAAAAACGAATCAGGATCGTATTGTCAGAGTAGAAGAATTAATGAGTTTTTACCCTAGGAATTGCCGGTCGCCTAGGTCGGTCCCGCTATGTCTTCGAGAGCTTGTTGATTCATGACGACAATCGATCCTTCTGAAATTCGAACAACTCCCCTACGCTGCCAATTGCGAAGGCATCTATTCACGCTTTCGCGCGTGCCCCCCACCATATTTGCCAGCTCGCGTTGACTGAAGCGAATCTTTGCCGATTTTGCTGGCACAGACTTCGTCATCAATTCCACAAGTCTCAGCATCATCTTGGCTAATCTAACCGGAAGCTGCAGCAACGCGACTTCGGCAAAGGCCTGGTCGGTACGTCGTAATCGCTGACACAAGACTTCGACGAGCTTGGGCCAAGCCGACGGGTTTCGTTGGAAGAACGATAGAACGTCATTGCGGTACAAGATCGCCAAGGTACATGCGTTCTCCGCAATGGCATCCGCCGATCGTTCTTTGCCATCCAACACCGCAAGCTCGCCGAATATCTCACCAGGCTGAATAATCGTAAGCATCAACTCCTTGCCATCGGGGGACGGCACGCTAATTCGTATGGTGCCGCTTAGCACCGCCATCATGTGGTCGCCGGGAGAGCCCAGAGTGAAAACGGTCTCCCCCGCCTCAAAGGTTCGGATGCGAGCCCGGGCTGCGATCGCCGCACGCTCCTCAGCGCTCAAGCCGCTGAATAGAACGCAATTTCCGAGCAGCCGGTGGGCGTCCTTCAATGCTGCGCTTTCCGGTTCGGCCACAGCGACCTCATACTGTCGAGCGAGATTGCGCTATCGAATGCTTAAGCATCTCTCCTGTGGCGAGGGCCAGTCAAGCGGTAACAGACCCGCTGGCACCTCCGCGCCGGCAAGCGCGCCGATGATGGGTAGCGTTTTCATCTCGCAGGCGGGCTAGCAAGCATAATGACGCAATTTGGCACGGACGAACAAATGTTTGGCGAAGAGTGACAAGTCCCGCCAGGGGGGCGAAGCGACCAAGAAGCGGAATGCTACTGCGGCCCCGTGCTTCGGGGAGATGGTGAATACGGTGTGTCCGTGGGGCTAGTCCGAGCGGAAATGACTGCGTCCCCGGTTTCACCGTTCCCAAAAACAGATGGCGCGGCCTGCTGCGCGAAAGCGCCAGTTACCGCATTCGCTCAAACCAGCGGCGATCCAACCGTAGGTCCGATGGCAATCAGTGACAAAGACTTGATCGACTGCTGGTTCAGCGGACTGACCGAACCTGAGATCGTGACGGAGCTCGGCTTGCGGTCGACCAAAGAGCTTCGGCTCCATTGGAGACGGCTGAAAGAGGCGGGGAAGTTGCCGCTAACCTCGCGGGTAGGACTCGACGGAAAGTTCGACCGGCACAGCGGGCCCGCCAGGGACGAGCGAGACCTCCTCTTGGAGAGGCTGAGAAAGGTCCACGGTGAACCGCGATGACCGGTTCAAGAAGGATGAAGTAGGCGTCCCGGCATTTTCATCAGCGAGCGTCACTTCTTTCAAGTGATTGCCGAGCCATGCCCGCCGCGCCATGCGCCACAATGACCGCCCTGCCAGCGCTGCAGTCCGGCCGAATCGAGACAATCCGCGCAACAGCCAGCCGGATTTCCGCACGACCGCAGCGGAATAAATCGGCCATTAGCTGCTAAGACACAAAATATGCGCCAGAAATTTCGCCCGGCCCCCGTGACGGCGGTCACAGGGGTAAGGATCTCATTGCTGATAGTCTGCCCGCCATGCATTGAGAGAGGTGGAGATTGTCATGCCACGCAGCATCATGCAGTTGTTCATTGGGATCACGGTTGCTATCGGATTTGCGGTTGTTGGCGTCAGCGCGATTGGCAGTGCCGTTGCACAGTCCCCGTTCGAGCAGGCCAAGAGCACCACCAACCGTGAAGAGTCCCCGGTCTCGGAGACCGACTTCCGAATCGGGGATCATCAACAGCTCAGGAACATTTTCTTTAGTGGTGATCGGTTGAAGTGACTGACGCCGGTCCGCGCAAAGGCGCTCCTACTTTAGCTGAGGGCTAAGGACGAAACCCCCGACCCCCCTTTGACCGTCGTTAGCCCCCGAGCCCTGGCTGGCTTTCCTCCCCAGCCAGGGCTCGTATTTTAGGTACTCTTAGAAAGAGCCCTCCCGGAACCTCGGGGCCGTGGCAGGTTCAGTCGTCCTCCACGCCCTTATCGGGTCCTCGTGAATGTCTAGAGCTGACCAGAGAAGTGGCCACACGCCGCCAGGTGCGGCTGATTATTGTTTGGGCCGCCGTTAAAAATGTCGAGACACCTCCGCGGGCCGCGAAAACTTCGTTGTCAGCCGGATCGCGTCGCCGTCCGCGCGAGCGCGCATGGGTAAGGACCGCGGCCAAATACTAGCGGCGGTGTCATCGGCGACCGGCGAGCGCCCGCCGACCGGCCTCGGTGACGCGCAACACCGCCGCTTCGAACGTGCACCCCCCATCGACCACGCGCTCGGTGCTCAAGCTCGCCAACCCGGCGCGGACAAGCTCGACCATCTGCTCGACCGTAACGCTGTGTGCGAGCAGCAGCGCTTCGCTCGCGCCATCCTGCGCGATTGCCAAGAATTCTAACGCCCGGAGCTTGCGGCTGCGGCGGTCCGGCTTGCAGCTATGGCGGGTGCGAGGTGTCGGCATTGTGAGATCAAGGTCGCTCGCCGCTCGTTTGAGCGGGCTCAGGTAAGGAACGCCACGAATGGGTGAGGTTCCGTTTCGGCTCAATGGAAAACGAAGGTGTAATCCACGAACTGCAGGGTGGGCAGTTGCTTTGCGCTCGTCATCAGTTCGAAAGGATCAACCAGGGCGGCAACACGGGCTTGCGTGTCTGAGACTGCCCCTGCGATGCAAGCCACGATCAAAGCGGCGACGCTGGCTGCGAACAATCGAGTCTGGCCCATCTGAATCCCTCCCGTCCGTTCTGACCAACTGTCCGGGGTGGGGTAGCTCACAAACGAGGCCGCCCCCTATGACGTAGGTCACAGGTGCGCGGAGATTTTGCCAAAGGGGCTTCGCAGGGTTCGAGGCCAGCCGGGGCGCGCGCGAGGCCAGGGCGTTCGCGTAAGGTGCATTACGGAACGCGCAGCAAGCTTTCACGAAGATAATCCGGGCGCTTGGCGCTGGCGCATAGTGTTCGTGCCGCTGTCTCACTCGAAGGGTGCAGTCCACCAACACGAGAGCCTCGATGCCGGCGACGTGCTCCATGATGTTGTCGCCGGCCTGATCCCACTCTCCATAGCTTCTGCTGAGCCGTAGATCAGATGCGCTTCTTGCCTTTGGTGATCGTTCCAATCCTCCGCCTCGTTAAAAATCTTCCGCACCTGTGAGATGCGTCACAGGCTGCATGCCTCGAGTTGCGTGATTTTACCCGCGCGGGGCGACACCTCATCGGCGTGCCCCGCGTTTCTCCCTAACCTTACACCCCGCCTTGCGGCGGGGTTCTTTTTCTTCCCCCATGGCAATCAGTGACAAAGACTTGATCGACTGCTGGTTCGGCGGACTGACCGAACCTGAGATCGTGAAGGAGCTCGGCTTGCGGTCGACCAAAGAGCTTCGGCTCCATTGGAGGCGGCTGAAAGAGTTGGGGAAGTTGCCGCTAACCTCGCGGGTGGGAGTTGACGGAAAGCTCGACCAGGACAGCGGGCCCGCCACGGACGAGCGTGACCTTACTCTTGGAGAGGCTGAGAAAGGTCCACGGTGGATCGCGCAATGACCGGTTCAAGAAGGAGAAGTAGGCGCACCGGCAGTTTCATCAGCGAGCATCACTTCTTTCAAGTAACTGCCGAGCCATACCCGCCGCGCCATGCGCCGGGTGCGGTGCATCGGCGTGCTGATGGCGTGTGCAGAGAGCGATCCGAATGGGCATGCGGTTTTTGCCGTTCACCGCCATTTCCTTTGCCCCAATCCTCCCGTTTCGCGTCAAAAAAGTTTGGCGCCTGTGAGATTCGTCACAGGCTGGTCGCTGTGAGTCGGGCGATTATACCCGCGCGGGCACATCAAGCCGTGTCCGTTCCGGGGGGCCGACATGAAATCACTGATTGTTAAACGCTCTATCGTCATTGCTGGCCACAAGACGAGCGTCAGCCTTGAGGACGCATTCTGGAAGGGGCTGAAGGAAATCGCCGCCGGACGCGACATAACTTTGTCGGACCTCGTCGCCGCGATCGATTCTGAGCGGCAGCATGGGAATCTTTCGTCGGCCATTCGCCTGTTCGTGCTCGACTTCTATCGCAACCGACCTGCCGAGCACAAAGAAGGGCGCGACGGAACACGCGACATCCTCGCCGCCCACGCGGCCTCGGGCCTCGCGACCATGTCAATCCGACGCTAGTGACCCATCTCTGTCATTCGACGATCAATTTTACTGTGATGCACAACACAGTGCTCATTCAACGTGTGGTAGGATGACGACCCATGAGGCGACGCGAGTTCATCACGTTGCTCGGCGGCGCCGTCATCGCATGGCCGCGCAGCGGACTCGGCCAGCAGATCAGGGCGCCAGTGTCGGGTTCCTTAGCAGCGCATCGCCCCGACCTCTACGTCGAGCGTCTTCGCGCGTTCCGGCAGGGTCTCGGCGAGACCAACCATCTCGACGGCAGCAACGTGACCATCGAGCAGCGCTGGGCCGCTGATCGGTACGATCAGCTACCAGACCTGGTCGATGATCTCGTTCGCCGCAAGGCGGTCGTTATTGCAGCCGCTGGAACGGCAGCGACATGGGCGGCAAAGCGAGCCACCGCCGTCGTTCCGATAGTCTTTGTCCTGGGCGCCGATCCGGTCGAGGCCGGGATCGTTGCCAATCTTAATCGGCCTGGCGGAAACCTGACCGGCGTTACCAACCTCGACGTCGAGCTGAGCGCCAAGCGTCTGGAGGCGCTGCACGAGCTATTGCCCAGTGCGGCCACGATCGGCGCGCTCGTCAATCCAGCCTCGCCCAATACTGGCACCGTGTTGCGCGACCTAAGCGCCGCGGCCGAGGCACTTGGCGTCGAGGTCCACGTCGCGCCCGCCAGCAACGAAGGTGATCTGAGAGCCGCGTTCGAAGACCTCTCCGCCCCCGCATCCGCGGGCTGGTGATCAATGCCGACGCATTCTTCAACGGCCATAGCGCGCTGCTCGCGGCCATGACGATCGAACATCGGATTCCAACGGTGTTCCAGTTTCACGACTTCGTCACCGCCGGCGGCCTGATGAGCTATGGGGGCAATGTGACGGAAGCCTACAGGCTGGCTGGCATATACATCGGTAGGATACTCGACGGCGAAAAGCCGGCCGACCTGCCCGTGCAGCAGACCACCAAGGTAGAGCTGATCATTAATTTGAAGAGCGCCAAGGTGCTCGGCCTCGAAGTCCCGCCGACGCTTCTCGCCCGCGCCGACGAGGTAATCGAATGACCCGGCGCGAGTTCATCGTACTGGTCGGGGCTGCCGCGGCGTGGCCGCTCACGTCACGCGCGCAGCAGCCGGCGATGCCGGTGATCGGATTTCTCAATATCGCGTCGGCACGCCCATTCACAACCTTCGTAGCTGCGTTCCAAAGAGGCCTCAATACTGGCGGTTATGTCGAAGGTCGAAACGTCGCAATTGAATACCGTTGGGGAGAGGGTGATTACGAGCGGCTGCGGGGTCTGGCAGCAGACCTGGTTGGCCGTCACGTAAACGTCATCGTTGCGACCGGAGGTACAACGACTGCGCTCTTGGCGAAGAATGCGACCAGGACGATTCCAATTCTTTTCATCAGCGGCGCCAATCCAGTCGATGAAGGGCTCGTAAGCAGCTTTAGCCGACCGGATGGTAACGCCACGGGCGTGAGCGTGTATTCCAGCGAATTGGTAGGAAAGCGTCTGCAGCTCCTGCATGAGTTCCTGCCAAGGGGCGCAATGATCGCTCTGCTCGAGAATCCAGCCAGTGCCGCTTACAAGCTCGAGACGAAAGACTTAAAGCAAGCGGCGGAAGCTGCTGGACTCCAACTGCTTGTCCTCGAGGTCACTGCCGAGAGCGGCTTCGAGGCGGCCTTTGCCTCGGCCGTCCAACAGCGAGCCGACGGGCTCCTTGTCAGCGCAGACGCGTTCTTCACGAGCAAGCGTGGCCAAATTATTGAACTCGCGACGCGCAATAGACTTCCAGCGGCCTATCCATGGCGCGAATACGTCTTAGCGGGCGGTCTGATGAGCTATGGTGCCAGCATTCCCGATGCTTACCGTCTGATTGGGGCATACGCCGCCCGCATCCTGAAGGGCGAGAAGCCTGCTGAACTACCTGTCCAGCAGCCGACCAAGTTCGATCTGGTCATCAACCTGAAGACCGCCAAGGCGCTCGGGCTGACGGCGCCCCCGACGCTGCTCGCGCTGGCAGACGAGGTAATCGAATGAGCTGCCTTTGCTGCGGTGCATGAGTCTGATTGTAGCAGATAGTGTTGCAAAAGTCGGCGGTGTGGCGGCGTTGATCTTCCGGCGGTGCTTTCTAAGCCTGTTATTGATTTGCGAGGCGTGATTGGTTGCTCGTGCTGCCTAGGCGGGCGCTGCTTGTAGCGCAGTCGGTGGCGGGAGGGGGATCAGCTTCGCCATCCATCTGAGGTTCTGGGCGATAGCCGCTAACGTGAACTCATCCTGGGCGCCGCGCGAACCTCGCGGCCGAAGGCGACCGAGCCGCAGGATACGCTTGAGGTGTGCGAACCTCATCTCGACGCGCTTGCGATCGTGCCGAGAGCGCTCGAAGCCTTCTGTACCGGCATGCGAGCGAGCAACGTCGCGCGCGCGTTCGTAGATGCTGCGAGGGACCCTTCGGAACGGCGCCTTCGGACAGCATCTGGGCTTGAGATGGCACCTGGAGCAGTCGATGAGACGGCTGCGATAGAAGATCGCGTCTCCGGCATTGACCCGGCCCGTCGTCGTCAACCTCTTCCCCGCCGGGCAGATATACGTGTCAGTGACCTCGTCGTAACGAAAGTCCTCGCGAGAGAAGGTGCCGTCGTCGCGCTTGGAGCGATCATGGACTGGGACGTGAGGCACGATCTGCTTCTCTTCGACCAGCCAGTTCAGCATGGGCGCCGCCCCGTAAGCAGAATCGGCGGCGAGCCGCTGCGGCTTGAGGCCGAAGCGCTCTTCGGTGCGCTCCAGCATGGTTCGTGCGGCGCCCACTTCGGCCTGGCGGATCGCGCGCGAGGCTTCAACATCCACGATCACGCCACACTGGACGTCGATCAGATAGTTGTCGGCATAAGCGAAGAACGCAGGCCCTTTGAGGGCGCCGGTCCATTGCGCCGCTGGGTCGGAGGGCGATACGAACTTGGGCTGCACCTCCGTCGCTGCCCCGAACGCCGCGTCGTTGAGCGTGGCGAGATACTCCTTCACCGCCCGGCGGGCGGCGGCCGGATCGATTTGCTTCTTCCACTCGACGCCAGGGATCGAGCGCAGACGGTTGGCATCGGCCTCGATCAGGCTGGCATCGACGGCGAATCCCTCGCCGCCGACCAGACCAGCCTCGATGCACGCCCCCACCACGCGTTCAAACACGCGACGGAAGACCTCGCTCTCACGGAAGCGCTCATTGCGGGCGCGGGAGAACGCCGAGGCCGAAGCCCCAGTTCTTCGTATTCCTCTGCCGCCATGTCGAAGGTTCGTCCGTCGTTGTAGACTCGGACGGTGATTCGAGACTTCCTGGTAATCTTGTACATGCCGCGCGGTGCCATGATGCGAGATTTCCCTGATAAATTCCCTGTTAGCAGGGAAATCCCCGGCAGAGACGGGTTCGCAGTGGACTGCATCCTCAGCCAGCGCCTAAGTAATTGATAACGCAGTTGTTTTATCCTCTAGGCGAGTTTATTTTGTCGCCTTTTGGCGCGTGTTTTTGACGCTCACGCGAATCCAATTTGCGGCAGAGACGAATTGCGCGCGTTATCTCGGTCACAACGGTGATGAAAATCTCTGCGGCGCCATTTCGTGGTTTACTTTTTTGCCGCAGTCGAGTGGGCAACGACAGGTGCGAAGAGCGATCAATGCGGACGTGTGTGCGAGATTCGTCGCCCGCACCAGCAATTTTTCAGTGAAATCCAAGGAGAGCTCGTTGCTCCAACCAGTAGGTGCTCGACGTCGAGCGCGCCGCCTGCGTCGGCGCAGGCCTGCGCCGGCTTGGCGATGATGGGCCAACATTCCGCCCAGATGTAATCGCAACGAACTGATTTGCTTCAGTCCCTACCTCTACCGTGCCCGCAACTTGGTTGAGCGGTTCTTCAACGAGATCAAGCAGTGTCGTCGGGTCGCGACGCGTTACGACAAACTCGCGGCCAACTACCTCGCGTTCATCCAGCTTGCGTCGATACGTCTATGGCTGCGCGTTAATGAGTCCACGCCCTAAGCACTTCGGCCTCAACGGTGTACATCTCAGCGTCGTGTGATCCGGCGCGGGTTCACGCGTCGAGCAAGTTGAGCGCACTTGCTTAAATTAGGCGAGACCACGCATCACGGTTTTGCCGGGCTCTGCAAGCAGGTTGGCCACCAAGAGAAAACGCAATCCAGCACCCTCACGCTGAGTCCGCGCAATCGAGCGAATTCGCCAGGCGAGGGCTAGCGAAAATAGAGGGCGGCTATCGCAGCAGTGGTTGAAACCGTCTCCACGAAATCTTCACGAAAGCTAGAGCTCGTCTTCAAGGCTTTTGTCGCGGTTGCCGCTAGGTTCCCGGCATCTGCTGCGGCAACCCTCCTTCAACGCGTTCACACTAGGCCAGCGCAAGTCGCAATCGTCACCGGTTATGAACCATAACCTGCGTGCCCCGCTCAAGTTGTTTGTATTGGCAACTGACAGATCGCGAACGCGGCGAGAGGCATCCCTATGGGGGAAACGTCGGCCGAGCGTTCGGATTCCAATACCTCACGCGAACTCGATGTCGTGATCGTGATCTATTTCACAATCTCCGATTGCCCGATGGCTTACCTGTTCGACCGCTGGCGATGGTCTTTCGCATGGCCGCCGTTCTGGAAATACCTGAACAGCTCAGGGAAGTCTGTATGCAACCAAGCCGTTTAAAGAATAGCGCGGGCGATGCGGCCGGACCGTCGGGCGCACAGCGGCAAAGGCGACAGGCATGGATCGACATGCTCGCCTCCGGCGTCTTGCTGTGTCAGGTCGGGGCAGCGCCCGAAACGCCCCTTCGCGGCAAGCTCAGCGAAATGTCGCTCGACGAAGGATCTGTCGAGGAAAACGTTGTGACCATGCAGGCGATGTCGCGTAGCGCGCAAAGCATCGCCGCCGACGGGCGAGACACGGTTGCCCTCCTGGTTAACACGGGCGCCGGTAAGTTGTGCCTGGCCCAGCGCGGGCGCATCGCCGAACTCGCAGTCGGCGACGCGGCACTACGCGACAACGCCAAGCCCTGGAAACTTGTCGGCGAGCCGAAGCATGTCAGTCGCGTGCTCTGCATTCAGGTTCCTCGCGAGCTGGTGCGACCGCATGTGGAGGATCGTGCCGCGGTGACGATCCCGGCGGGCTCGCCGGCGCTCGCGCTGGCGCGCAATTACGTGGAAGGCTTGCTGTCGGTCGGAGGTTTTGACGACGCGGGCCTTGCGCAGCTTGCGCTCGATCACTTGGCGGATTTGGTTTCGGCCGCGCTCACCGGCACAGCGGGCGAAATCGCCGCGCAGTCGGTGGACAACAGCGGCTCCGCGCCGCTTCGGCGGCAGAACGACATCGCATATCCACGCTCGGCGTTTCCACGCGCGGCGTTGTCACGCGTGGATTCGCACGCGATGATCTCGGCGGCGGCTCTTGATGTGATGGCGATGCCGATCCTGGTCCTCGATGCCGAGGGACAGTGCATCGACACCAACGCGGCGGCCGATCGTCTGCTCGCGACGACGAGGCTCATCCGAATCAGCGGCGGAGTCTTGATCATTGCCGATCAGGACGCCAGCCGGCAAGTCGCGCACGCCGTCAGGGCCGCTGCCACCGGCGCCAACCCGCTGAGCAGGCGCGTGACCGTCGTGGCGCTGACGCTTGAAGAGAGCCGTCGCTACGCGGCCGAGGTGATCGCGCTCTCTCGCGCAGCCCCGAGCGACGGCATTGCCGCCCTGATGCTGCAGGAGATCGGAAAGCTCCAGCCGCTCCCGAGCGACATCCTCGTCAAGCTGTACGGCTTCACCCGGGCCGAGGCTCGGCTGGTGGCCCTGCTCGCCCAGAATTTGAGCCTCGAAGACGCGGCTGCCGCTCTGGGGATCGCCAGGACCACGGCAAAGACGCACCTGCAGCGCGTCTTCGAGAAGACCGGAACGAACCGCCAGCCGCAGGTCGTCAGGCTCGCCTTGTCGGCGTTCGCTGCCGCAACCTGATCGGCGCGATGCGCCACCGCCGGACGCGCCAGCGTCCCAACGATCGCGCCGACGTCCTCCATATGGCGGACGCGCGGCTCTTCTCCGGAGGGTAGTGCGCGCCAGTCTCGTGTGAGACGCGTGCAAGCGCTGTCGCAGGCCGGCTGAACATTATCCGCCAAGGTCCTCCATATGGCGGACGCGTCAATCTTCTCCCAAGCGTACTGTCCCGCACGACGTCGCACCGGCGACAGGTCCTTGCGCGGCTCCATCCGCACGAGGCCACGCGAGGCGCGTGTCGAGCGAGCGAGGTGACGCGTGGCGATCGATGTCTATTGGTTCCTGCCGCTGCTCGGCCCCGGCACCTTTCGGGAGAAATGGCCCTATGGTCCCGGCACGACGTTTCATCCCGATCTCGCGATCGAAGTCGATCCGGCCGTGCGCACCGCGAGCCCGGTCATGGCCCCGGTGTCGGGGACGCTCGTCATCCTTCCGGACGCGTCGTTCAAGACCTGCAGCGTCTTCCTGATCCCGTCGCCCGATGTCACCAGGGCGCTCGCGCATGACGGCATCGGCGAGATCGCGTTCTTCATCCGCACGCTTGACCTTATCGACCTCGTGACCCGCTACAAGGCAAGCGTCACCGCCAAGCTGCCCTCCGGAGTCACGGCCGACCAGCAAGTGCAGAACCTCACCCAGGGCAGGCTGCCGCTGGAGGTTCTCGCCGGCGAGGACATCGCGCTGCTCGCGCCGGTGTCCGCCAGCGATCAGCACGGCCTAGCGCAGTTCGAGGTGCTGTTCGCGCCGCGGCGCGGATCCTATGTGGGCCAGGCGCGCGCCATCACCTACGCGAAGCGGCTGGTCGATCCGGCGAACCAGTACCGGCGCATGGATCCGATGACGTTCTATTATCGGGTCAAGCGTGGCGGCGCCTTCGAGTCGAAGATCGCGGCCGCGCATGCGGCGCATCCGTTCTGGACCGCACCATTCACGCGGCGCGGCCTGATCGAGGTGCGTGACGAGCGCGACCGCCCGTTCGCCACCGCGGTCCAGCTCGCGACCGCCGGCGGTCCGGCCCAGACCATCACGCTCACGGCCGCGAACTGGGCCCACTATGAGGCGGCTCCCGCCGGCGCCTCAGGGCTCATCGACCTGCAGCTCAGCAAGCCGTCGTGGCGGCTGACGCTGCTTCCGACCTTCGGCAACTCGTCCGCCGCGCCGACCAATCAGCAGGAGGTCCCATTCCACTGGGCCGTGCAGGGCATCTACATGGACACGGCCGCCAACGCCGCGTCGTGGTTCGTGCCCAACACCGCGCCGCTTTCGCTGTTCACCGAGAAGAACACCGTCGAGCCACTCGTCGACGGGATCGCGACCTATGCCGAGATGGTGTCGTGGCTCAAGCTCGTGCGCCGTCCCGAGCATTTCGTCTGGCTGGCCGGCTGGTGGTGCGACAACACGTCCGCCATGGTTCCGGGCGACGACACCACGAAGCTGCGCGAGCTCGCCAAGAGCATCGACCAGGCACACGCCCAAATCCGGGTCATTCTGTGGGAGCAGACGATTTTCGTTATTCCTGGAAGTGGACGGAGGAGCGGGCGCCAGACCAACACGCAGACCGTCAACGACATCAACCAGATGCCCGGCGGCAACGGCCTCGCCATCCTCGACGCCCAGACCAAGGCGGTCGGGTCGCATCACCAGAAGTTCATGGTGGTCTATCTCGATCCAGCGAATGCAGTAGCCTTCTGCGGCGGGGTCGACATCAACCCCAATCGTCTCGACACCCCGGAGCACGGTCTCAAATGGGCGTATCACGACGTCCATGCCAAGCTCACGGGCCCGGTCGTCCAGGATTTCACGCGACTGTTCCGCGAGCGCTGGAACGATCATAACGACGTGATTGCCGATCCGAGCAAGCAACTGGGCAGCGTCGGCGACCCCTCGGTAAATCAAACGACCGGCGATTGCTTCGTCCAGCTGACGAGGACGATGCCGCGAGGGACCCATCGGTCGGTCATCAACGGCGTTCAGGGCAGCTACAACGCCGTCCGCAACGCGGTGCGGAAAGCGCAGCGCTACATCTACATCGAGGATCAGTACCTGTTCCCCTACTGGGGCCACGTCCCATTCGATGCAAGCCTCGACATCGGCATCGTGCAGGACCTCATCGATGCACTCAAGCGCATCAAGTTCCTCATAATCGTCATCCCCAATCACGCGCTGACGCCGCAGATGCGTTACCGGCGTCGGGAGTTCCTTGAAGCGCTCACGCGCGCTGCCGGCACGAACGCGTCCAAGATCCACGTCTACTATCTGAAACGAAAGAAACCCGCCAAGGAGCCGTCCGAGCTCGCCGACGACGACGAGTTCGCCGAGAGGGCCATGAACAGCCAGGGCATGGTCGTCCCTCCAAATGCGCCCCCGGAGGAACTCGACGCGCTCGGGGGGTCTGGCGCATCGGGAGGACGGGGCTATTCGAACGAGATCTACGTCCACACGAAGATCTGGATTGTCGACGACGTCTACCTCAAATGCGGATCGATGAACGTGAACCGGCGCGGGTTCACGTATGACAGCGAAGCGGATTTCCATGCCGTCGACGGCGCGGTCACGCGTGGGATGCGCCGCACCGCGCTCAACTTCCGCCAGGCGCTGTTCGCCGAACACGCGCGCAAGACGCCCGACGACGTTCCGGACGACGTCGACGACATGCTCGCCTGGTGGCTCGACCGCGCCACGGCCTCGGGCCGTGTCGGCGATTACAGCTGGCGTTTCGACGTAGACCTTCCCCCGGCATTAAGGCCGGAGCTCGATTTGGCCTGGCAGAACATCATCGATCCCGACGGGAGATGACGCGTGACGGATACAGGTCTTCCCATCAGCGGTCTGCTGCAGCGCTCGCCGGCGCTCGCGGGCGCGGTGAACGCCCTGGCTCCGGCCCAGAGCCTCATCGACCGCGTGTTCTACGACGACATCACCACCAATATCGAGGGCGACAGCGTTTCGGTCTGGCTGTCGCTGATCTTCGACGGCCAGGTCGGATTCGATCTGCCGGGCGGCTTCGCCATCAAAATGGGCCGGGGTGACGGCGTCACCCCGCTCACCTTCGGCTTGCGTGCCAGTCCGGCCGGAGTGCGGATCGCGGTGGAAGAGCTCGCGGTCGTCCTCGCCATTCCGCCATCCCTCCTGCGACCGGCACCGCCCGCGGACGGCGGCACGCCGCCGGCCAACGTTGAGCTGGTGCTGGCCGGCGAGGTCATCTTCGACGAGAGCCGCAACCTCCGGGTCGAAGGCTTCGACAGCGTGTCGCTGCCGCGCTCATTCGTGGGCAGCACCTCCATCGTGGTGTCGGCGACCGACGTGTCGATCGATACGGCACGCGGCTTGATCCTGCGCGAGGCAATCATCGAATTGCCGAAGGACCTGCCACAGCTCGCTCCCGAGGAACTGGTGCTCGACAATGCGGTGATCGGTCCGGCCGGCGTGAGCGGCAAGCTCACGGCGGTGTATACGCCGCAGTTCGACGCACCGAACAAGCAGTTCACCGGCAACGGCAGCGGCAAGCTCGCCGGCGTGCCGTTCGCGTTTTCTTCGATCGCCATCGAGCTGCGCGACAATTCGCTGGTGTCGGGAAGCCTCGCCGGCCAGCTCCTGCTGCCGTTCTTCGACCACCCGGTGGGCGTGACCATCGCGTTGCATGCGGACGGGTCGATCCTGGTCGATCTCGCCGGCAATTCCCCGCTCACCACCATCGAGCGGTCCGGCCTGCTGCGGCTCGCGGTCGAGCACATCGGCTTCGAGGTCGCGAACGGCAAGCTCACCGTCCACACTGGCGGCACGGTGACGCTGCTGGTGGGCGGCACCGAGTGGCCGACCTTCCGTGCCTCCGACATCGCGATCGACACCGACGGCAACATATCGGTCCACGGCGCCGGCCTCGTCCTCAAGAACGGCAAGCCGCTCAATCTCGGTCCTTCGCCGGCCGGCGGCCTTGTCCCAGGGATCCAGGTCGACAAGCTCGAAGTTTCCGGCTCGCCCCTCGATTCCGGCCTTGTGGTCGACGCCGAATTGTCCACCACCGGGAGCATCGGCCCGTTCACCGCCACGCTGCAGCGGGTCGGCGCGCACGCGCGCCTCGCGGTCGCGCCGTCGGGCGGAGGAGCGGTAGCCGGCGATCTCACGCTGCGACCGCCGTCGGGCATCGGCCTGTCGGTCGACGCCGAGGGTGTGATCAGCGGGGGCGGGCTCCTGCTCCACGACGCGACGCAGAACATTTATGGCGGCGCCATGAAGCTGTCGATCGGTGACGAGCTCACCGTGACGGCATTCGGCCTGATCGCCACCCGCATGCCGGACGGCAGCCCGGGCTATTCCGTCATCATCTTCGTCACCGCCGAGGACTTCCGGCCGATCCCGCTCGGCATGGGCTTCACGCTCCAGGGCATCGGCGGCATGGTGGCCTACAACCGCACTTTCGACCAGGACGTGCTGCGCGCCGGCATGCAGAACGACACCCTCAAGGCGCTGCTGTTCCCGCGCGATCCAGTCACCAATGCGGCCACCATCATCCGTTCGTTGGCGGCCGCCTTCCCGGCCAAGAGCGGTAGCTACCTGCTCGGCATCCTGGCGCGCATCGGCTGGTTCACGCCGACGCTGATCACGCTCGACCTGGCGCTGATCATGGAGTTCGGGGCGCGCCGGCGGCTGCTCGTGCTCGGGCGCGTCAGCGCGCTCCTACCCTCGCCCGACAACGACCTGGTGCGCATCAACCTCGACTCCATGGGGGTGATCGACTTCGACCAGAACACCGCCTCGATCGACGCCACGCTGGTCGACTCGCGGCTGGCCAAGAAGTTCGCCCTCACCGGCATGGCCGCGCTGCGCGCCGGCTGGGGCTCGGGTCCGCATCAGGCCTTCGTGCTGGCGGTGGGCGGCTTCAACCCGCAGTTCGCGCCGCCCGCCGGCGTGCCGCCGCTGTCGCGCGTCGCCATTGCGCTGTGCTCCGGCAACAATCCGCGGCTGACCTGCGAGGCCTATTTCGCCATCACGGCCAACACCATCCAGTTCGGCGCGAACGCCGCCCTCTATGCCGAGGCCTGTTCATTCTCGATCTCGGGCGACATCGGCTTCGACGTGCTGATCACGCGCGCGCCCCTGCACTTCATCGCCGACTATCACGCCTCGGTGCAGCTCAAGTACGGCTCGCACAACCTGTTCAAGGTGGCGGTCGAGGGCTCGCTCGAGGGTCCGCGGCCGCTGCGGGTGAGCGGCAAGGCGACGTTCGAGATCTTCTGGTGCGACTTCTCGGTGCGCTTCGACAAGAAGCTGATCGACGGCGATCCGCCGCCGCCGCCGCCGGCGGTCGACGTCCTGGCCGAACTCAACCGCGCGCTCTCCACCGCGCAGAGCTGGAGCACGCAGGCGCCCGCCAACCAGAGCCACGGCGTGGCGCTGCGCAAGCTTGCGCCCGGGACCGCGCTGGTGCTCGATCCGCTCGGGCGGCTCGCCGTCAAGCAGGACGTGGTGCCGCTTGACACCGGGCGCGACATCGACGTCTTCGGCGGCGCGCCGGTGACCGGCGCGAAGCGTTTCGCCATTGCGGCGGCGCTCAACAATATCGACCTGACACAGGTGACGATGCTGCAGGCGCCGTTCGCGCCGGCGCAGTTCTTCAACATGAGCGACGACGACAAGATCGCGAGCCCGTCGTTCGAGCAGATGGATGCCGGGTTCGTGGTCGGCACCAACGCTGCCGTGACCATCGACGCCGGCCAACTGGTGGCGGCGCCATTGGAATACGACTCCATCGTCATCGACACGCTCACCACAGACGTCCCGCCCAAGCAGCCGGCGCCCTACGTGCTTCCGGTCGGCCGGCTCGCCGTTCATGCCGCGACCGGCGCGGCCGCGCGCGCGTCGGTGCGCAGCGTCGGTCGTGCACGCTTCCGCACGCCGGGCCTGCCGGCAGTCGACATCGCCGAGCCCACATGGGCGATCGCGCCGCTCGATTCCGGCCCGCCGGTGGCAACTGCCCCGGCCGTCAAGACCTGGACCGACTACCAGGGCGCGCTCACCACGCTCAACCGCGCCGGTGCGCGCTTCCAGCTCGTGCCCGCCGCCGCACTCGCCGCCTGAAAACACGCGGCCCGAAAACAGACGGCCTCAAAACATTATCCAGAACGTCCTCCATATGGCGGACGCGCGGGTCTCCTCCGAAAGGTAGTGTCCGGCCCGACGTCACGCTGCGCATGGTTTCCTCCTCGCCGAGGCGCGCGCGACGTCGCTCAGCGAGGTCCGTCCCATGACCGACGTCACGGCTGCATCCCTGACCTTCCTCCCGTGGGTCCGCCAGGGCGTCGCGGCGGCCATCAACACGCCCGACACGCTCGGCGCCCGGCAGCGCGCCGTCGTCGACCTCAGTGCGGGCATCAAGGTCAACGCCTCGACCACGCCGTCGGTCACGACGAGCGTGCGGCTGCGCGGTCCGGCCGACGTGGTGGGCATCGATAGCAATCAGGTGATCCGGATGGATCCGCATCCGGGCACGAGCGACTTCGAGCCGAACTATTTTCCCTGCGTCGAGTTCGATCGCCCCGACTTCCCGTGGCTGTTCACGCCGGCCTCCCAGGGCGCGAACTCAAAGCTGCGGCCATGGCTCTGCCTCGTGGTGGTGCGCAAGCAGGACGGCGTCACGCTGGCCGCCACGTCCGATTCGCCGCTGCCGGTTCTGCAGATCGCTCCGCCCATCCTGCCGGCGAGCGAGCTACCCGACCTGTCCGAGTGCTGGGCCTGGGCGCACGCCCAGGCGGCCGGCGACGACAGCAGCGAGACACAGGTGCGCAACGCGCTCAACGGCCCGCCGGAGCGCTCGCTCTCGCGCCTGATCTGTCCGCGCATCCTCGCGCCCAATACCGACTACATCGCGTGCGTGGTGCCGACCTTCGATCTCGGCCGCCGCGCCGGCCTTGGCATCGCCATTCAGGACAAGGAGCTCATCGCCGCGAGCGCGTTGACGCCGGCATGGACTTTCGCCCCGCCGCCGGCCGGGCAGCAGCCGCAGCCGGTGGTCCTGCCGGTCTATTTTCACTGGGAGTTCCGCACCGGGGCGGGCGGCGATTTCGCATCGCTGGCGGCGCGCCTGCGGCCGCGGGCGGCACCGCCCCAACTCGGGCACCGCCCGTTCGCGATCGGCGCTCCCGGTTTCGAGCTGCCGCAGGGCTTTCCGGCCAGTGCCACGCTCGAGGTGCAGGGCGCGCTGCGGGCGATGCTGCCGAAAAATACGCCGGACACCATGCCGCCCTGGCCCGCCAACACGCTCCCAGCGTTCCAGGACAAGCTCGCCGCGATCGTCAACGCCCCCGGCGTGGCGGCCGAGCTTCAGCCCGGCGCCGATCCGCTGCTGGCGCCGCAGCTCTACGGCGACTGCTACCGCGGGCGTCGCACCGTCGCGGCCACCGGTCCCACCAGCGCCACCTGGCTCGACCAGCTCAACCTCGACCCGCGCCTGCGCAGCGTCGCAGCCTTCGGCACGCGCGTGATCCAGGAACATCAGGAGGCGCTCATGGCGTCGGCCTGGGAGCAGGCCGGCGAGCTGCAGCGCGCCAACCAGCGCATGCGCCAGCTGCAGATGAGCATGACGGTCGCGAACCGCCTCCAGGTGCGCCACTTCACGCGGTTGAATAATGATGCGGCGGTGCGCGTCAACGCGCCCGTGTTCGGCCGGATCGGCCTGAGCACGACGCCGGGCACGTCGATGTTGGCCATGGTGAAGACGAGCTCGGTCCCGGTGCGGGCGCTCAGTCCGTCCATGCGCCGCATCGGCCGCCAGCGTGGTCCACTCACGCGCCGCATGGCGGCGCAGAACGCGCCACGCACCGCAACAACCTGGGTGGCGGCGCTCGCAGACCAAAGTGCCAGCCTGCCGGTGCCGAGCTCGTTCGACCTTGCGACCGTCGCTGCGGTGTCCAGCCACACGACGCCGCCGGCGCCGATCATGAGCTACGTGGCCGTCACCGACCAGATCGTGGCCAATCGCGGCGGCATGCCGTGGTTCGTGGTGCGGCCGGAAGGACAGCCGGTTCCCATGGCGTATTCGTTCAGTTTCGGCACGCCGTCGGTCGAACTCGCCGTCGGCGCGCGCGTTCCGCAAGGCCGCCATCGACCACCTCAAGCGCACCAATCCGGGCCGCACCTATGCGTCGCACGTGATCGCGTCGCAGCCGACGCTCGACCAAATCCGGGGCAACCTGACGCAGCAGGCGCAGCCGGTCCAGGCCGTCGCCGCGCTGGCGAAACGCGTGGTGTCCGCCAGCGCGAAAGCGCCGTCGAGTGCGATCCGGGCGTTCGCCACGCGCCTGGCCGCAACGGCCGACACGAGTCTCGACACCATCACGGTGACGCCGACCTTTCCGCAGCCCATGTACGAGCCGCTGCGCGATCTCTCGCAGGACCTGCTGCTGCCAGGACTGGAGGGCGTGCCGGCCGACACGGTGCTCGGCCTGGAGACCAACCGCCGCTTCGTCGAAAGCTACATGGTCGGCCTCAATGTCGAGATGGGGCGCGAACTGTTGTGGCGCGGCTTTCCGTCGAACCAGCTCGGCACCTATTTCGATCATTTCTGGGGCGGCGGCGCCGACATCAAGCCGCTCCATACGTGGGGCGACCGGGCGCTCGCCGATGCGGCCAGCTCGGCGCCGCGCGAGAATTTCGTCATGCTGCTGCGCAGCGCGCTGCTGCAGCGCTACCCCAATGCGCTCATCTATCTCGCGCGTGGCGTAATGACCGGCGCCGGCGGCAAGCGCGTGCCGAGCGAGGACGTGGCCAACGAGAAACTGCCGGTCTTCAACGGCGGCGTGCAGCCGGACATCGCGTTCTTCGGATTCAACGTCACGCCCGATCAGGCCGTCGGTTCCGGCACCGGCACGGATCAAGGCTACTACGTCGTCATCCAGCAGCATCCGACCGAGCCGCGCTTCGGGCTCGACACCACCGTGTCGGTGGGCACCGCCAGCCATCTCTCGATCGCCAGCAAGCCGGCACAGCTGCAGGTGCCCGCCACGCTGACATGGGGCTTCAACGGCGCGCACATGGCCGGCATCACGCGCCGCCGCCCGGTGCGCTTGGCGATCCACGCCTCGCAATTCATGTAGCCCTCGAGACGCGCCAACGCGCCAGGACGGAGCCCACGATGTCCCAACTGTTCGTCCAGATCGCCACGCCGTTCTCCGGCGCGGAAGTGCCGCGCTCATGCGAGATCACCGGCAGCATCTCGGTGCAGTTTACCCACACGCAAGCGCAACTGACCCGCAAGTCGGTGAACGTGCAGTTCGGCGACAACGGCCCCGTGGTGGCCGCGACGTTCCCGACCGCGACGACATGGCGATGCGTCGGCCAGTTCGACCCGAGCCTGCCGCCAGGAACCCCGGTCAACATCAACATCACGGCGGACGGCCTGGTTCAGTTCCCGACCGGGCCAGGCATGGGAGGTTCCGAGGACATCCAGGCGACGGCCACGCTGCCGGTGCGCATCGTCAACGCGCTGTGCGCCGGCAACCTGCCGCTGGTGATGCTGCCGGTGCGCCTGGAGACGCGGTTCTTCACGCTTGCCAACAACGTCACCGAGCTCCGGGTGCGCGTCTATCCCGACAAGATCCATCTCGACTCGCACGAGCCCGACCTGCTGCCCACCGAGAACGACTGGGGCACGCATTACTGGGAGCAGGATTGGCGCGCCGGCAGCGACCCGACGGCGCGCGCCACCGCCTGGCGACAGCTCGCGGACCGTTTCGGTCCCGCGCGCGCGGCCTGGATCGCGCGCGTGCTGCAGCCGACCAATGCGCGGCCGGCGACGCCAACCGCGGCCGACCAGCCGCTTAATCCGGCGCCGATATTTCCGACCGTGACCGTGGTGAACGACGGCAAGGACTCGGCCTGGCGTCACGCGCCGCGGGCGCGGCTGATGCCCGACCGCTGGATCGCCGTGCTCAAATTCGGCACCACCGCCATTCAGGTTGTCGGCCGCGACATCGCGCGGCCGCTCTATGTCGGTCCCGACCCCAATCCGCAGACGCCGCCACCCGTCGCCGCCGACGACCAGTTGCAGGTCGATGCCGGCATGAAGTGGATGGTCGACTTCGACGAGGCCGAGGCCAAGGGCATGGCGCTGCGCATCACGGTGCCGCCCGCCGCGCTGAGCGCCGGCCTCGACAGCCTGTTCGTCTTCGGTGTGGCCGGCTCGCTCGCCGCCGGCGACGCCGCGAAGCAGTTCGCCGACCTGCTCGACGCCCAACACTACACCGACGGCCTCGAATTCCTCCGCCTCGGCACACCCACCAACAATACCGACGAGCGTCGCGCCGCCACCACCCACGACGATCCGGCGCACGAGCGCAGCTACGCCATCGAGGTCGCCTCCGACCCGGCGACGCTCGACGCGCAGTCGAACGCGATCCGTGTCGGTACGGCGCTCGGACTGCCGTCTCCATCCATCGTGCCGGTGCTCGGGCGCATCGGACAGGCCGCCGAGCAGCACGAGCTCGACATGCACAGCATGAACGCCGCGCTGTGGCAGGTGGGCTGGGGCTACTACCTCAGCAACATGGTGGGCTTCGACGGCACCGGCCTGACCACCCCGGTCCTGGCATGGGCGCGCGATCATTTCGTCAATCACGTGCGCAGCGGAGGGCCGTTTCCCGCCCTGCGTTGCGGCCGCCAGCCCTACGGCGTGCTGCCGGTGACCTCGCTCGATGCGTGGAAGCCGCCGGCCGGCCAGGAGCAGGCTTTCGCGGCCGACTCCTGGCTGCGCGATCTTCTGCTCAAGCTGCGCAATAACATCTGGCGCCCGCGCGTCGCCGACGCGTTCCGCATGGGCCGCCGAACGCCTTCCGCGCCTGATGCCGATCTCGCCGACATCATGCGCATGGATGCGCTCGCCAGCGGGTACAGCGCCCGCACCATGCTGGGCCGCCACTATTTGCAGCACCTGCGCGCCTTCCTGGGCGAGGACCTGCAGGCCACCGGATTCATTGCGACGCACGATGCGCTGGCGGCCGGCGTGCTGCAGCGCCTCGGCATCGCGTGGCGTCCGCGTCTTTCCCGCACTGTCGGCAGCGAAGCAGCCTGGGCGATTACGGCGCCGCTGGTGCAGGACGGCGAGGTGTCGCCGTGGCGCGGCCTCGAACCGAACTATATCAAGACGCTGCTCGAACAGCGCAGCATCGCGACGCTGACCCAGACGCGGCCCGATCCGGCCTCGCCCACCGCCACCGCGAGCCTGCTGCAGCTCCTCTTGCGCCATGCGCAGTTGCGCGAGCTGGCCGACGCCGCGGCATTCGTGGCCGGCAGCCCGCAGGGGGCCGATCCCGTGCCGTTCCTGCGCGACGCCGAGCTCATCGACCTCGTCACCGATCAACCGCCGCCGGCGCCGCCGCCGCCGTGGACGCGGCGCCTCGATCAGCCGGCGCCCGGCATCGCCGGCGGCCTGACCATGCGCCAATACCTTGAGGGGCTCGCCACGTTCGACACGCCGGCCACGGCGGCGCTCGGAAATTTCCGCCGCAGCCTCACCTGGCTCAAGGACCGCGACAGCGAGACCCTGCAGTATCTCATGCAGGGCACGCTCGACCTCTCGTCGCATCGGCTCGATGCGTGGATCACGTCATTCGCCACCAAGCGGCTCGCCACCATGACGGCCGGCGGCCCGCAAGGCGCCTATGTGGGTGCCTATGGATGGGTCGAGAAGCTCAAGCCCACGCCGGCCTCGTCCGTGACGGCGGTGACGACGCTGCCGGCCGGCGAGGCGGCCCCGCTGGTCACGCGCAACAACGACCCCGGCTTCATCCACGCGCCCTCCATGACCCATGCGGCGGCCGCCGCGTTGCTGCGCAACGCGCATCTCGGCCCCAACGGCATGCCGGCGTCCGACAGCCCGTTTGCCATCGATCTGTCGTCGCGCCGCGCGCGCGAAGCGGAGCGGCTGCTCGACGGCCTGCGCCAGGGCCAGCCGCTGGGCGCGCTGCTCGGCTTCCGCCTCGAGCGCGGCCTGCACGACACCGAGCTCGACGTCGCGATCGCCGGCCTGCGCGGGCTCGCGCCGCTTGGCGGCGCGCCCGCTCGACGACGGCGGCGGCGCCACCGAGGCGATCGCCGCCAACAACGTGGTGGACGGGCTCGCGCTCGCCCGCCTGTGGCAGAGCAATCAAGCCGGCAGTCATCGCGGCGGCGCAGCCCAAGCACCCGCCGCCGCTGCCGAACCCGCCGCCATTCACGACCGACCAGGTCAACAAGCTGACCCGCGAGCTCGACGCGCTGGCCGACGCCATCGACGGACTGAGCGACGCCCTCACCGCCGAGGCCGCCTACCAGGTGGCGCGCGGCAACCCGTCGCGCGTGGCCGCGACGCTGGCGGCCATCGCCCAGGGCGACGCACCGCCGCCCGAGCTCGAAGTCATCCGCACGCCGCGCACCGGAACGCCGCTCACGCACCGGCTCATGGTGCTCTTCAGCGGCAATCCGGTGGTCAATCCGGGCTGGCTCGCCACCAACTCGTCGCCGCGCGCGCTCGCCGAGCCGATGCTCAATGCCTGGGCCTCCAAGCTTCTCGGCAACGGCACCAAGATCCGCTGCACCATCGAGCGCCTCGACGACACGACCGGCGCGGTGGTCGAGACCCGCACGCTGCCCTTGAGCGAGGTCGCCGTGGGCGCGCTCGACATGGTCTACAGCGTCGAGGCCAGCACCAGCGCGACCCAGCCCGACGGCGCGTTGAGCGACGTCGAGCAGCAGGTGCTCTACTACGCCAAGCACAAGACCGGCGGGTTCGATCCGCAGGCGACGATCCGGCTCCAGCTCGCACGGCCGGCCAATCTGGCGGCCGGCGAGACCACGCTGTTCGACGCGCTGGAACAGGCGCGCTCGGTGCGGCGGCTGCTGTCGAGCGTGCGCGGCGCCGATCCGGAAGACCTCAATCCGCCCGAACGCACCGGCGGCGGCACCATCGACGTGGCCGAGCTCGAGACGCGCGTGGTGCGCGCCGAGAACGCATTGAACGCCGCTAACAATGCGCTCAAGGCGCTGGTGGCGCCGACGGCGACCACCACCACCGCCGAAGCGCTGCGCACGGGCCTCATGAAGATGGGCGCGTACGGCATCGGGCCTTACGTGCCGATCGTGGCGGCCGGCGAAAGCCCGGCGGCAATCGCGACGCTGAGCATGCAGGCCAAGGCCCTGCTCAAGACCAGCGGCGCACGGCTGGAGCAGGTAGCCGCGCTGCGCCTGGTGCCGGCCGCGACCAACAACGCGGCGCGCCGCGACCCAGCTCATCGAGCGCATGCGCAACGTGTTCGGCCAGAATTTCGTCGTGCTGCCGCGCTTCACCTGCGATGCCGCCGGCGCCGCCGAGCTTACCGCCGCCCTGGCGGCGAGCAAGCAGACCCAGGGCGGCGATCCATTGGCGGCGCACGGCTGGTTTGCCCAGTATGCCCGCGTGCGCGACCCGATGGGCCGCATGAACGCGTGCCTGCGCGGCGCCGAGGTGCTGGCGACGGGCGAGCGGCTGAACCTGAGCGTCGCGCAACTGCCGCTGGTCAGCGGTGAGCGCTGGGTCGGGCTGCCGCCCGAGCCCGGCAAGTCGCTGCCGGCCGGCAAGCTGTCGCTGGTGCTGCAGACGCTCGCCGTCATCAACACCGCGCAGCCGCTCACCGGGCTGCTGGTGGACGAGTGGACCGAGACCGTGCCGAACACGCGCGAGACCACCGCCGTCACGTTCCAGTTCGATCCGCCCGATGCCTGCGCGCCGCAATGCGTGCTGCTGGCGGTGCCGCCCGTGCCGGGAGTCGACTGGACGTCCGACGCGCTGCGCCAGGTGCTGGAGGAGACGCTCGATCTCGCCCGGCTGCGCGCCGTGGGCGCCGAAACCCTCGGCGAGGTCGCGCAACACCTGCCGGCCCTCTACCTCGCCTTCAATGCCAAGGACGACGCGGTGTCGACCGACTTCGCGGCATTAACGCACTGACCGGGAGCAGACCGCCATGTCGACAATCTCCGTGAGCGTCACCTCGCCTTCCGCCAACACCGTGGTTCCGCGTCAGTTCCAGGTCAGCGGCAGCGTCTCGGTTCGGCTCTCGCCCAAACACGGCCCGATCACCAGCCAGTTCGTGAGCGTGCAGTTCGGCGACGGCGGGCCCGTCGTCCCGGCAACGTTCACCAGCGCCACGACATGGACGTGCACCGGCCAGGTCGCCTTCAACGTGCCGCCGGCCGCCTTCGTCAACGTCCACGTGACCGCAGGCGCCACGATCCGCGTCGCGATCCTGCCGGGCGAGCCGGACATCGAAGACGTCGAGGCGTCGACCGTCCTGACCGTGCAAATCTACAATCCGGCCCCGTTCCTGAGCATCAACGCCGTGCCGGCCGAGACGACCGCAACGCAGCTTCCCTTCCCGTTCACGCTCACCGGCACCATTTCCGATGCCGATGTGAACGTGACGTCGGTGCAATGCGCGCTCGACACCGGCGCGTTCGAGGACGTCGTCAACGTCGCCGGCAATTGGTCGTTCTGGCGCAAGGACTACAGTCTCGGCGCCGGCCTCCACCGTTTCATCGTGCGGGCCATCGACGCGGGCGGCAACCAGGTCCAGCAACAGGCATTCATGATGGTCCATCCGCCGGGCGGCGACGTGCCCGATCCCGGCACGGCCTCGATCACGAGCTGGACGCGGCTCGAGCCGCACTGCCGCGACGCCGACATGGGCCGCAGCATCAGCGCGCGCCTGTTCGATCCGCTGTGGCTGATGGCGCGGCAATGGCAGATGGGCGAGTTCCAGGCGGCCGATGCCGGCACGCCGGTCCAGGCGCGCGTGCGCGCCACCACCGCCATGCTGTCGCGCTGTCACCTGGGCGAGCTGCCGGCCAACACTCCGAACGCGCCGTCGTCGCCCTACGACCCGCGGCGCATGCCGCTGGAGACCATGATCGAGCGCCGCCGCATGCGTCCCGCCAGCGCCAATGACACCAGCATGCTCACATTCGCGGTGGAGGCCGGGCTGCAGTTCCTGCGCATGGTGGAGTACCAGACGCCGAGCAAGAGCTACCGCAACGCGCTGATCGCCAGATTTGCGCTGCAGCCGCTGCAGGGCACGGACGCCACGGCGGCGGACGAGGCCACGCGGCGCTTCATGCAGACCATGACGGGCCGCGCCTCGGATGCGCGGCTCCTGGCCGCCGCCCTGCGGCCGGCCGGCGGCATCGCCCGGATGGTGCAGGATCCCACGCTCGCGATCGCAACGGTCGACCGTCCCAAGGTGCAGACCGCCGCCACCGCCTGGCTCGCCTGGTACGACGCGCTGTTCGCCGAACCGGCGGGGCCGACCGACGATGCCTGGGCGCCGTCGCGCATGGAATATGCCGCGACCGTGTCGGCGAGCTTCTCGGATCAGCCGCTGGACCAGATCAATCTCGCGGCCACCGGGTTCGATGGCGGGCGGCTCGACTGGAGCAGCTTCGACTGCGACTTCGAAGTGAACATGTCCAGCAACGTCGACCACACCTACTCCTCCGTCACTGAGACCACGATCCCGGCGCCGGTGACGTTCCGCGGCGCGCCCGCGGTGCGGTTCTGGGAGCTGGAGGATTCGCGTCTTGCCTACGGCCTGCTGCCGGTCGGTCCCACCGACCTCGCCCACATGATGGTGATCGAATACGCCGGCAGCTACGGCAACGACTGGTTCATGGTGCCGCTGACGCTGCCGGTGGGATCGATCAACCGGGTCGATTCCCTCGTCGTCACCGACAGCTTCGGCGTGCGCACGCTGCTCAAGCCGATCGGCACGTGGGGCACCGTGGCGCGCAGCTTCTTCATGTGGCAGCACGCCAACATCCGCCGCCCGGGGGCCGAGGACGATCCCGGGCGGCAGAACAACATGCTCTTCCTGCCGCCCGCCATCGGCCAGGTCATGGAAAGCGCCGCGCTCGAGGACGTGCTGTTCATGCGCGACGAGATGGCCAATCTGGCGTGGGCGATCGAACGCAGCATCGAGAACGCGACCGAACAGGCCCGCGATCTACCGCGAACCGGCGCCGGCGCCGAGCGCACCCGCCGCGACGCCGCCCAACACGGCGCGCTACGTCCTGTCATCGAGCGTGCCGGGCAACTGGATTCCCCTGCTGCCGGTGCAGATGCGGTCCAACACGAACAACATCATTCTGCGCCTGAAGCGCGGCAGGATGCTGCAGATCGACGGCGGTCCGCCGACGCCCCACCCGTCCCAGAGCCAGGCGCTCAATACCGGGGCCGACCTGCTCCTCTATGACTCGGAAGTGCCGCGCGAAGGCGTGCACGTGACGCGGGCGCGCCGGACGTCGCGCTGGACCGACGGATCGACCTTCGTGTGGACCGCGTTCCGCAAGCAGGTCGGCCGCGGCGAAGGATCGAGCGGCCTGCAATTCGATCAACTCATCGACGGGAACAGCCGTCAGTAGTGCGGATCGAAGCCACTCTCTCTATCTCTCCGTTCAAAGAGGAGCCAATTGCAGATTCCCGGTTCCTCGAGAAATCTTCCCTGATACGTGCCTAGAAATTTCCTGTTCGTTTGGCAGGGAATTTCCGCTGAAGCCTTTGAATTCACCCGTCTACCGGGCATCAAAGACGTCGCGAAGTGCCCGAACCTGCAAAATTTCCCTGATAAATTCCCTGTTAGCAGGGAAATGTGAGGAGAGACCGGTTCGCAGTGGACTGCATCGTCAGCCAACATCTAAGTAATTGATAATGAGGTTTTTTGTTCGCTTGGTCAGTCTATTTTTGCCGCCGTTTGGGGCATGTTTTTAACACGCACGCGAGTCCAATTTGCGCAGCAGGAGGCGATCGCCGGAGACGCCTAGTCGTTGCTCGAGGTCGCCGAAGAAGATGGCTCTTCATGTGCGTCGAAACCCTGACGTTGCGCGCGCCTCGCCACGGCCGTGTTGCCGGGACCGTTCACCCACGCGATTCTGTGCAAACAAAACGGCGCCCCTGGAGCAGGGCGCCGTCTCGAAGTGATTGGATCGACGCCGGAGCAGGCGATGCGATCGCAGCGCCATGGTCACTTGGTGACGTTCACGTATTTTCCGTTGACCACCTTGAGGATGGCGCTGGAGCCTGCGCCGTCGCGGTGCTCGTCCATTGTGATCTCGCCTGCGACGCCGGGGAAGTTCTTCAGTCCGGCGAGACAGCCGCGGATCCGGTCGCGGTCGGCATCGAGATCGCTTGGCTTGTTGGTGACACCCGACGTCTCGATGCAGTGCTTGTACGAATAGATGATGTCATAGGCCCGCGGACCGCTGTAGGGCGGCGGCTGGTTGTTATTCTTCGCAAGAATCTTCTTCACATAGGCCTGGACTTCCGGCCGTGGATCGTCAAGCCAGGCGGCGGTCGACATGTAAGCGCCTTCCGCGGCCTTGCCGGCGATCTCGATGAAGCCCGGCGCGCCAGCGCAGGCGCCACCGACGATCGGGACGTTGAGACCCTGCTTCTGCATTTCCTTGGCGATGGCGCCGGCGTTCTGGTAGCAGGCGCCAAGCCCGATGCCTTCAGCGCCCAGCGATTTCGCCTTGGTGACCTGCGCCGAGTAGTCGGTGTCCCTGGTGCGATAGGTCAGCATGTCCAGCACCTCGACGCCATGCGCCTTGAACAGCGCCGGCAGGACGCCGACTCCTTCACCCTTGGACACAGCATCCTCGGCGTCATAGATGATGACGACCTTCTTCGGCTTGTACTCCTTGAGCCAGGCATCGACCACCGGCTTGAGCTGCTTGTCGCTGGTCAGAGTATTGCGGAACGCCCACTTGCTCATGTCGGACAGACCGGGCTTGGCCGAGCAGTAGGAGTTGATGACGGTCTTCAACCGCGAATCGAGCTGCGGGGCGACGGCCTCGAATTCAGAGCTGAAGCACGGCCCGGAAATCGCCAGCACCTTGTCGCGCTCGACCAGGCGGCTGACCAGCTTGAGAGCTTCGGCTTCAAGGGTCTGCGTGTCGTAGCAGATGAGGTCGATCGGCACGCCGCCGACCCCGCCCTTGGCGTTGATCTCCTCGACCGCTATTTCCATGGACAATTTCGCGGCCTGGCCCCACTCGGCGCCCTTGCCGGTCAACGACGCCAGGCATCCGATCTTGACGTTCCGCCCCGCCAGTTTCGCTGCCTCGGCGCTGTGTATCGACGACACAAAGAGCCCGATGGCCGCGACGCTCAGCAGGCTCGATAGATTTACACGAAGTCTCATTGTCGCTGCCCTTCCACAAGAGTGATGAATGAACGACTCAAACGCGTTGAGCTCCTACGCAACGCGAACTCCCCGAATGACAGGCATGTTAGCTCGAACATTGGACCATTGCACCTCCATCGCCGGCGTTTGCTGTGTCGCAGCGCCCTCATGCGGCATGCTGTCCGAGATACGTGCGCTGGACCTCGGGCATGTTCAGAAGCTCGTGACCGGATCCGCTCAGGACGATCTTCCCGCGCTCCATGACATAACCGCGATCGGCAACCTGAAGCGCCTGGCGGGCATTCTGTTCAACGAGCAGGATCGTTTTGCCTTCGCTTTTCAGCTCGCGGAGCGTCAGGAAAATCCGCGTGACGAATTTCGGTGCAAGCCCCAGCGAAGGCTCGTCCAGCAGCAGCAGGCTGGGCCGCGCCACAAGGGCGCGGCCGATCGCCAGCATCTGCTGCTCGCCGCCGCTGAGCGTCGCCGCCGGCTGCTCGCGCCGTTCCGCCAGCGCCGGAAAGCGCTGGAAAACTGCGTCGATGTCGTTGCCGATCTCTGAATCGCTGCGTGTGAACGCCCCCATGCGCAGGTTGTCCATGACGGTCATTCGCTTGAGGATGGCGCGCCCTTCCGGCACCTGGCTCAGCCCGAGGGCGACGATCTTGTGCGGGGGGCGTCGAATGATGCTGTTGCCGTCGAATTCGATCGTGCCGGCGGTCGGCCGGATCAGCCCGGAGATTGTCTTCAGCAGCGTTGTCTTTCCGGCGCCATTGGCACCGATCAAGGTGACGATCTGTCCTCGTTCGATCGTCAGGCTGACATCGTGCAGCACCTCGACCTTTCCGTATCCGGAACGCAGGCCATGAACCGCGAGCATCGTCATAGCTGCACGTCCTCGCCCAGATAGGCTTCGATGACGGCCGGGTCGCCCTGGATCTTCTCTGGCGGGCCGTTGGCGATTTTCGTTCCAAAGTTAAGCACAGTCACGCAGTCGGAAATGCCCATGACCAATCTCATGTCATGTTCGACGAGGATGATAGTGATGCCGCGATCGCGTATTCGGGTGATGATGCCGTCGAGTTCCACGGTTTCGCGTGGGTTCATTCCCGCCGCGGGCTCATCGAGCAGCAGGAGCTTCGGCTGCGTGGCCAACGCACGCGCCATTTCGAGCTTGCGCTGTTCGCCATACGGCAAGTCGGATGCCTTGGCGTCGCGTATGTCGGCAAGCCCCATGAATTCCAGCAGTTCGATGGCGTGTGTCCGCATCTGCCGTTCTTCGTCGGCTTCGCGAAACGGGCGCTGCAAGACGGCCTTGGTGAGGGCCGCCCACACCGACGGAAAGGTGCGGCAGTGCTCGCCGATCATGACGGTCTCCAGGACCGTCAGATGCGGAAAGAGACGGATGTTCTGGAAGGTGCGGGCGATTCCCTTGATCGTGCGCCTGGAGGGGCGGCAATCGTCCACCGCCTGACCATTGAAAGTGATCTTGCCGGTGTCGGCGGGCAGAACGCCAGTCAGGAGATTGAAGAAAGTGGTCTTGCCTGCGCCGTTAGGGCCAATCAACGCGTGGATGTGGCCCTGCGAGACCTCCATGTGAAGTTCGTTCAACGCGTAGAAGCCACCAAAGCGTTTGGTCAGCCCCTCGATCGCAAGACAAACGTCGCGGCCGGTCGCATCACGCATGGCTGGCCTTCCAGCGGAACAGCCGCCAGCGGCGCAGGGAATCGCGGGTGAGCAGACCATCCGGCCGCACGATCATCATGATGATGAGGATGACGCCGTAAGCGATCAGGCGCTTGGCGTTCTCGAAGTCGAGGAAGTCATGTAAAAAATCGTAAACGCGGTTCATCGGATAGAAATTGGTCCACTCAACCGGTACGAGGTCCAGCCAATCGCGCATCGCTCTGAGGATCTCAGGGATGGCGTTGAGAACCGCTGCGCCCAACAACGGTCCCCAAAAGGTGCTGCCGCCGCCAACCACCACGAACACCAGGATCTCGATCGAGAGCATGACGTTGAACGTCGTGGAGTCCATGTAAGTGGCGTGATGGGCATAGAGCGCCCCGGCAAGTCCGGCAATCGCGGCGCCCAGTCCGAAGGACAAGAGCTTGATGCGCACTACATCGATGCCCATGACTTCGGCGGCGGTCTCGTCCTGATGGATCGAATCCATGGCGCGGCCGAGAACTCGATCGTTCGAGCCGGGCGAACAGCACCAGCAATACGACGATGATTCCGATGACGTATTCGAGCGTGTACGGATTGAAGGAGATGTTACGGAAACCCTGCGCGCCGCCGACGTATTCCCAACTCAGCGCGATCACCGAGATGATTTCGGAAAAGCCCAGCGTCAGCAACAGCAGGTAGATTCCCTTGATGCGAAGCGCAGGAAAGCCGACGGCCACACCGATCACTCCGGCGACTAGGCCGCCGAATACAAGCGCGATGGCGAACGGCACGCCGAATTTCTGCGTCAGGATAGCGGATGTGTAGGCGCCGACCGCCATGAAGCCGGCCTGGCCGAGCGACACCTGACCCGTCTTGTAAGGTACGTAAAAACTATAGGCGGCGATGACGTTTATGCCTGCAAAAATCAGCAGCGACTTCGTGTAACCGTCCAGCAACCAGTCGAGCATCGGCGGCGCTGCTTTCCTATTCCGTCGTGCGAGTGCCAAACAGGCCGGTCGGCCGGTAGAGCAGGATGAGGATGAGAATCGCAAAGGAGAAGAAATCGCGCTCGGTGGTTCCGATGTAGGCCGCCGACAGAATTTCAATCGTTCCAAGCAGCAGGCCGGCGACCATCGCTCCCGGCACGTTGCCGAGACCGCCGAGCAACATGACGATCAGCCCCTTCACCGCGGCGCCGAGGCCCATGAAGGGGGAGATAGCGCTGTTCTTGATGCCGTCGAGGACGCCCGCGATTCCGGCGATGCCCGATCCGATCATGAACGTCATTAGCACCACGCGATTGACATTGACCCCAAGCAGCGCGGCGGTCTCGTGATTTTCCGCGGTCGCGCGAATGGCGCGCCCCATCTTGGTCCGCTCGATGAACAGCCAGAGCGCCACCATCAGCGTGATTGCGACCGCCAGAATGAAAATCTGTACGGAGCTGATGGTTATGGGTCCGATTGTATAGAGACTCTGTTTGACGGTTTCCGGGAACGCCACCTGCTGACCGCCGAAGATATAGACCGCGAGATTCTGCAAGATGATTGTGAGGCCGATCGTGCTGATCAAGGGCGCCAGCGGGCGATCCTTGCTGACCGGGCGGATTGACACATAGACCGCAAGCGCCCCGAGAAAGGCGCATATGATCATGGCGCCCAGCAGGGCGACATAGATGTTCGCGCCGCCCCAGATCACCAGATAAAGCCCCGCAAACGCGCCAACCATGAACACTTCGCCGTGCGCGAAGTAGAGCAGCTTCAGCACGCCGAAAATCATCGTATAGCCAATGGCGATCAGGGAATAGGACGCCCCGAGCATCAGGCCGTTGATCAATTGCTGGTAGATCATTCGTCCGCCATACCCGAACTCATGATGGGGCGCTGCCGGCGGGACGTCGCGCAGCGAGCGGGCCGCCCCCATGCAGCACAAGAGAACGAAGCATTTTGCACGGCACGACAGGCCCCTGCGGCTGTGGCGATGCTATCGTGTGGCAACATCGGTGTCCCCCAAAAAAGCTCAAGGCAACAGCGGCACACAAGCGTGACGCTGTGACATGGCGTCCGGTCACGGGTGTATTCCGGCTGCGCCCAACAGAGCGGGGGAACGCCTAGGCGATCGCGCCCAATCCTAGGATGGATGAGCCGCCGGTGTGGCGGGTGGTCAGCAGTCCGGCCGCCTTCGCGTCGCCCACCCGCGGCACATGGTCGTCAGCGGTCTTGACCGCGCCGAAACCTGCGACGTCGAGGATTACCTAGCTGTGAAAGTTATTCAAGCTCGCTATCTCGTGTTAGGTTGCGAGCCTTGCCGGTTTTTTCGGCACGGAGAACGGGGCAGAAAACGGACCGATGCCGCGGAACGCCAAGAGAGCCACTGTCGCTCCTGCGACACGCGGACGCATGGCCTTGGATCGCAGCCTTGGATCGCAAAAAGCTCGCGAAAAAGACGGGGGCGCGTTGCCCTCGAGCGGCTGGCTCCCACCCAGCGCGCGTCCACGACGTCGAATTGGCTGCCTCGGCCGCCAAGAATTCGAGCTGCTGACCGGTCTTGTCGACCGTTTGGTCGACAGCGGCGCCCGCGCCGCGGCGCTGCAGAACCGTCTGCTGTCGGAGCTTGAAGCCGAGTAGCCGATAGGGTGGTGGCGAATCGAGCGGTGGCCGCAAGGATTGGGAGTCAGCCTGATGAAAATGCATTTGCTGTCCGGCGGACGTGTGCGCATGAGGAAGGCCGTCTACCTTCCCGATGCCGATCGCAGCGAGACGATCGAAATGCCAGTCTCGTGCGTTCTGTTGCGCCACGCTCAGGGCAACGTGTTGTTCGATACCGGTTGCCATCCGTCTGTGCCGGAAAATCCCGAGGCGCGTTGGGGAGGCCTTGCCAAGCTGATGGTGCCGATCATGCAGCCCGGCGACCACGTCGTTAACGGTTTATCCTCTATCGGCCTGGAGCCGGACGACATCGACATCGTCGTCTGCTCGCATCTGCACCCGGACCATTGTGGTTGCAACGCCTTCTTCAAGCGGGCCACGTTTGCGATCCATGCCAAGGAGGTGGAAGCCGCGCGCGCACCCGAAGCAGAAAAGTCGGGCTATCTCGCCGCCGAGTGGGAACAGCCGATGCCGATCGACCAGATTGCCGGCGAACGCGATCTGTTCGGCGATGGCCGCATCGTTCTGATTCCAATGCCCGGCCACACCCCCGGCACCATGGGCGCGCTCGTCACGCTTGAGCGCAGCGGCAAGTTCTTTCTTGCATCCGACACCGTGGCCATCCGTGCCACGCTGGATCGCGATGTCATCCCACGCAACACCTGGAATGCCGAGGCGCTTGTCAAATCGCTCGCCGAGGTGAGGCGGATCGAGGCCAACGGCGCCACAATCGTGTGCAGCCATGACGACGCACAATGGGCTGGATTGCGGAAAGGCGCCAACGCCTATGATTGACCACGCCGAAGCCCACGGCGTAGACCTGATAAGGCCACCGTGAACTTGCCTGCGAAGTGAAATGGAGATGGCGTCATGGATAGCGTGGAAGCGCTCTGGGCCGACTTCGCAAGCCCGATCGTGACAGCCGACGATTATGTCAATTCGCTACGCGGCCGGCGGATGAGCGTGTTTTTCATGGGCGAACGCGTGCCCGAACCGGTCGAACACCCCGTGATCCGGCCATCCATCAATGCGATGGCCGAAACCTACCGGCTTGCGTCCGAACGGCCGGAGCTTGCAACGGCGGGCTCCGACATCGCCGGGCTTCCGGTCAACCGGTTCCTGCATGTGCCGACGAGCCCAGCCGATCTCGTCATCAAGCACGAGATGCAGCGCGAGCTCGGGCGGCGCACCGGGACCTGCTTCCAGCGCTGCGTGGGCCTCGACGCGATCGGCGCCTGCCACGCGGTAACGTTCGACATCGATGGCAAGAACGGCAGCGATTATCACAACCGGTTCCTGGCCTTCCTGCGCCGCGCGCAGGTAGCGAACGTCGTCATCGGCGGCGCCATGACCGATCCGAAGGGCGATCGTTCCAAGGCGCCGCATCAGCAGTCCGATCCCGACTTGTTCCTGCACGTGGTCCGGCGCGACGGTAAAGGCATCTACGTGTCCGGCGCCAAGATGCACCAGACCGGCGCGGTCAATTCGCACTGGTTGATCTTCATGCCGACCATGCGCATGACCGAGAACGATCGCGACTGGTCGGTGGTGGGTGCCGTGCGCGTCGATGCGCCGGGTCTGACTTACATTGTCGGTCGCCAGACGAATGACACGCGGATCGTCGATGGCGGCACGATGGATGCGGGCAATGCCCAATTCGCCGGCCAGGAATCCCTGATCGTGTTCGAGGAGGTCTTCGTACCGCACGAGCACGTCTTCATGGACGGCGAGTGGTCTTATGCGTCATCGCTGGTCGAGCAATTCACGACCTATCACCGCTCCTCTTATGTCTGCAAAACCGGGCTCGGCGACGTTCTCATCGGCGCGGCCGCGTCGGCCGCCGAGCACAATGGCGTCGAGACAGCTTCGCATATCCGGGACAAGCTCGTCGAAATGACACACCTCAACGAAACCATCTACTCAAGCTGCATGGCCGCTGCCCATCAATCGAAGCCCGCGGCCTCCGGCGCCTATATCAACGATGACATGCTCTCCAACGTGGCCAAGCACAACGTAACGCGATTCCCATTCGAGATCGCGCGCCTCGCCCAGGACATCGCCGGCGGGTTGATCGTGACGATGCCGTCCGAGAAGGATTTGCAAAACAACGAAGTCGGCCCCTTGATCCGGAAATTCCTGCAAGGCCGCGATGGCGTCGAGGTCACCGACCGCATGCGCATCCTGCGCCTGATCGAAAACATGACGATCGGGCGAAACGCCGTCGGTTATCTGACGGAAAGTCTGCATGGCGCAGGCTCGCCGCAGGCCCAGCGGGTACAGATCGGACGCGGGATGAAGCTGGATGAAAAAAAGGCGCGGGCACGCAAACTGGCTGGCGTGAGCGATCGGACCAAATAGGCGGGGGTGTCAGCGCGAGGCTTGCTCAGCGTTGCGCCTCTTCGATCGGCCTGATCCCTGACTGTTTCCTGCGTCGGCCCTTTTCGTAGATGTTTTGATTGCACCGTCCGCCAGAAAGCGCACCAACTCTTGCTCCATGGCACGGATCTGGGCGACTTTGATTCGAAGTGAAAGCAATTGATACCGTCTCGCTTCGTGTCTCCCGCCCGGATGCGCGTTGACCCGCGCTTCCGTCACTTCCATGTAGGCGCGCTCTTTGCCGATGCGCTCGAGGTAGGCCGCGAGCTCGTGCTTCATGGTTTTCTTGTTCGCGAAGTTGCCGAAGAAAATGCGCAACAGAACCTCATCGCGGGTCACCGAAGCACGAATGGGTTTGCCCATGAATTCCTTGAGCGCCGCCCGTCCGCTCGCCGTGATCGTATGGATATGCTTGTCCGGCTTGCCCTTTTGCGGCAGCGAATTGCTGGTGATGTAGCCTTCCTCCCGCAGATCGTGCAGCGTGTTGTAGATTTGCGGCCCGGTCGCGTTCCAGATGAAATAGGTCGAGCGATTGATGGCCCGCTTGAGGTCGTACCCCGATGCCGGTTCGACGGCGAGCAGGCCAAGAAGGGCAAATCGAAGCGACATTTTATCTGCAACTGCCGGGTGAGTGAGCCGCGCCGGATAAGTGGATCGATCGCTACTGCATTGATGCCTTGATCGTACCGAGAGTCAGGCTCGAGCCGCCGCGAAAGCGCGGTCGATCGGGCTGCACCGCAGTCAAAGGCTGGACGGCGCGCTGGCTCGCCAGGCTGCGAACGGCAAGTTTTTGATATTCGAGAGTGCCGCTCCTCTTCCAGGCGATTTCTTCATCGGTCACCTGCCGAACGACGCGGGCCGGAATGCCGAGAGCCAGCGATCGCGGCGGGATGATCGTGCCTTCGCGCACGAAAGACATCGCTCCGATAATGGAGGACTCTCCGATCTCCGAGCGATCCATCACCACCGCAGTCATTCCCACCAGCACGTTCGGTCCGATGTGTGCGCCGTGGATCACGGCCCCGTGCCCGATGTGTCCATCGGTTTCGATGATGGTATCGGTGTCCGGGAAACCGTGGATCACGCAAGTGTCCTGAACATTGGCGCCGTCTCGAAGCATGATGCGTCCGAAATCGCCGCGCAGGCAGGCCGACGGCCCGACATAACAGCGCGGTCCGACGATCACGTCGCCGATGAGCACCGCCATGGGGTGCACGTAAGCCGTCGGGTCGATAACCGGGATGAGATCCTCAATGGCGTAACAGTTCGACATTGGATTCCGAATGCCTCTGTCAGTCGTGATTTGCGATCCTGCGGCCCGGCGGCTCCCAGCCGAGCCGCACGCCTATACCATGGAGTAGCCGCCGCTGACGCTGATCACCTGACCTGTGATCCAGCCGCTGCGAGGTGACGCCAGCAGCGTGACGGTCGGCGCGATGTCGTCGGGTTGGCCGAGCCGCCGTACCGGATAGAACCGTATGAGCTTCTCCCGATTCGCGGCGAGCCACGTCGGGTCGTGCGCGGTCTCGACCATACCGAGCGAGACCGTGTTCGCGGTCACGCCGTTGCGCCCTAATTCCCGCGCGATCGATTTCATCAGTCCGATCACACCGGCGCGGGCGGCGGCGACAATCGACAACCCGGATTCGCCGACACGCGATGAATCGCCGACGATTGCGATAATCCGTCCATGCCCGCCCTTCTCCAGATGGGGGGCGGCCGCGTGGCAAAGATGGATGGCGCCCATCAGGTTCACGTCGATCTGGCTGCGCCACTCCTCCGGCGTCGTTTCCTTGAACGGCTTTCGGATCGCAAGGCCTGCATTGTTCACCAGGATGTTGAGACCGCCGTGGTCCGAAACGATGTTCTGAATCATACCTTGCACTGCGCCGCGGTCCGCGACGTCCGCCCGGTAGGCCCGCGCCTTGCCGCCTTGCTTGCGGATCTCCGAGACGACAGCCTCGGCCTCATCGGCGGAATTGCGATAGTGGACTGCGACGGTCGTGCCCTCCGCGGCCAGCGACAGCGCGATTTGCCGCCCGACGTCCCGGGTTCCGCCGGTGACGAGAGCAACACGGTCCTTGAGCTGCATTTCCATGGTTACGCCTTCCGACCTGGCGAATTGGCGTTTCCGCCCACTGCGGGCCTTATCTGTTGACACCGCCGCGCTGACAACTTCATTATAGTAAAACACTTACATAATAAAGCACTGACATATGAGGGAGCCCGATGAGCCGCGATAGTCGCGACCGGCGCTCGACCCCGGCTCCTGCCGAACAGAGGTTGAGACACTCGTGAAGCCGGCATGGTTCGACTACTACGCGCCGCATGAACTGACGGAGGCGCTGCATCTGCTGGGCGATGCCGGGCAGGACGGCAGAGTGCTCGCCGGCGGTCAGAGCCTGCTGCCCATGCTCAACTTCCGCATCCTCAGTCCCGCCGTCGTTGTCGATATCAATCGAATCGAAACACTCAATTGCCTGCGCGCCGACGAGCATTGCCTGACGGTCGGGGCCCTGGTCCGGCACGCCGATCTGTTGCGCAGCCCTGACGTGCGCGAGGGCTGGCCGTTGCTTACCGAAGCGACCACGCAGGTCGCGCACATGGCGATCAGAAATCGCGGGACCGTTTGCGGCAGCGTCTCTCACAACGATCCGTCGGCGGAACATCCCAGTGTGCTGGTCACGATGGGCGGCAAAGTGGTGATTGCAGGCAAGGGAGGCCGGCGCGAGCTGCCGGCAGAGGAATTCTTCACCGGCACGCTGTCGAACGCGCTGGAGCCGGGCGAGATGGTGGTGGAGCTGCACTACCCACGTCCGCCGGCCCGGACGGGATCGGCATTTGTGGAGTTTGCTCGCCGCCTTGGCGACTTTGCCATCGCCGGCGCGGCGGCAACGCTGACGATGCGGGAGGGAGCGTGCGAGCACGCGCGGCTGACCATCGTCGGAATGGGCGAGGGTCCGTTTCGAGCCCATGCCGCAGAGAAAGCGCTCAGCGGGCGGCGCCTGGGTCAAAAGGAATCCAAAGACGCCTTCGCCGAAGCGGCCGCGAAGGTCATCGCGGCGGTCGATCCGGCTGACGATGTCCACGCATCTTCCTCGTACCGCAGGCATCTGGCGGGAGTGATGGCCGTGCGGGCTTTGGAAACGGCGCTGGCGCGGACAGGAGGACAAGCTGGCTAGGGAGCAACGCATCCGGCTTACCGTGAATGGCAGGGTCTACGAGAAGACCGTGCCTGTCCGCCTGTCTCTGGCGGACTTCCTGCGCGAGCATCTGCATCTGACCGGCACGCATCTCGGCTGTGAGCACGGCGTGTGCGGCGCCTGCACGATCTCCATGAACGGCCGCAGCGCGCGCTCGTGCCTCACGCTCGCCGTCCAGGCCGATGGCGCCGATATCGTCACCATCGAAGGCTTGCGCGCCGAGGACGGCACGCGTCATCCGATGCAACAGGTTTTCCTCGAGAACTTTGCCTTGCAGTGCGGCTATTGCACGCCGGGCATGCTCATCACCGCGATCGAGCTGTTGCAGGACAACCCCCATCCCACTGAACACGAAGTGCGTGAAGCGCTGTCCGGTAACATTTGCCGATGCAGCGGCTATCAGGCCATCGTCGACGCCGTGCTGACCGCGGCTCGGGAGGCAAACGCTTGGCGCGTAAAGCCGGAAGCGCGCTGAAGCGAGACCACCAGGAGTTCGTTTGATGTCGGATACGCGCTTCGTCAATCAGAGGGCGGTTGGATCGCCGGTGATCCCCGACGAGGCAGTCCCGCTGGTCGAGGGTGATGGCCGCTTCCTCAACGACATCAAGCTGCCGGGCATGTATCAGGTGGCGTTTCTGCGCAGCCCGCATGCGCACGCCCGCCTCGATTCCATCGACGTCAGCAAAGCGCGGGAGCTGCCCGGCGTCATCAAGGTGCTCACCGGCAAGGAGCTTCTCGGCAAGGTGGACCCGTTTCGCAGCATGCCCAACCGTTTCTCCGGCGGCGAGTCGATCCAGCACTGGCTTGCCGTCGACAAGGTGCGCTTCTGCGGCGAGGCGATCTGCGCGGTTGTCGCCGAGGATCGCGCCACCGCGGAAGATGCCTGCGACCTCATCAAGGTCGACTACGACCCATTGCCGGCGGTGACCGACCCGCGCCTGGGCGAGCAGGACGATGCGCCGCTCGTTCATGACGCCTGCAAGAACAACTATCTCATCAAGCGCGAGTACGAACGCGGCGACGTCGACGCGGCGTTCCGCGACGCCCACCTGGTGGTCAAGCGGAAGTTCCGCATTGGCCGCAAGCAGGCGCTCTGCCTGGAAGGCCGCGGCTGTGTCGCCGGTTATCGCGAAAACACGTTCACGCTGACGCTTTGGATCAGTCACCAGCTTCCCTACGTGGTGCGGCACTACGTTGCCAAGCATCTCCGCATGGCCGAGACCGACGTTCGCGTGATCGTGCCGCACACCGGCGGCGGCTTCGGCCAGAAGGCGTCGATCTATCCCGAAGAGTTCGTCTGCGCCTATCTCGCGCTCCAGCTGCGCCGTCCGGTGAAGTGGGTCGAGGACCGGCTGGAAAACATGGTGGCGTCGACCCATGCCCGCGACCAGTACCTTGAAGTGCAGATGGCCGCCGACAAGGACGGCCGCATCCTCGCGATCAGCTCGGATGTCTGGGTCGATGTCGGCGCCTACTCGGCATATCTCTGGTCGGCCGGCATGGAGCCGCTTCAGACCGCTGGCCTGATGCCCGGGCCTTACAGGATAGAAGCGATGCGTTACCGCACCCGAGGCGTCGCGACCAACAAGACGCCAGTCGGTCCCTATCGCGCCGTGGGCCGCCCCTCGGCATCGGCGTCGCTGGAGTTGCTGATCGACGAGATGGGGCGCCGGCTGAAGCTCGACCCGGTGGAGATCCGGCAGAAGAATCTGATCCCGATGGAGGCGATGCCTTACCGCAATGCGAACAACCTCGTGCATGACAACGTGAACTACGTGCCGTGCCTGAATCTCGCCGTCGCCAAGGCGGACTACGAGCGGCTGCGCGCCGAACAGCGCAAGGGCGCGGCCAACGGCAAGCTCCGCGGCATCGGCGTCGCCTGCTACGCGGAGCTCACGGGGCTCGGCACCAGCACTGCGGTCGGCCCCGGCACTTTGCTGCAACCCGGCCGCGATGCCGTGACTCTGCGCCTGGAAACGACTGGCGTGCTCACCGTCGCCGCGGCGCTGCCGTCGCAAGGCCAGCGGATCATGACGGCGATGCGGCAGGTCGCGTGCGACGAGCTCGGCATCAAGCTCGAGGACATCACGAGCATCTCCAACGACACCGCCACGGCGCCCTACGGCTTCGGCACATTCGCGTCGCGGACCGCCGTGTTCGGCAGCGGCGCGACCATCAAAGCCGCGCGCGAGCTGAGGCAGCGCATTCTCGCCATAGGCGCCTTCCTGCTCCAGGCGCCGGTCGAGGAGCTGACCATCGCCAACAGCGTGGTGCAGACCGTCGACCGCTCCAAGAGCATCACGCTCAAGGATTTGACGGAGAAGAGCTACTTTTCCGCCAAGGACATCCCGCAGGAGCTCAACCCGGGCTTCGAGGTCACGGCCTTCTACGATCCGAAATTCGGCAGCTTCGCTGGCGGCGCCCATATCGCCGTGGTGGACGTCGATCCACAAACGGGTCAGGTGGACATCCTGCGCTACGTCGCCGCGGAGGACATCGGCACCATCATCAACCCCGCGGTCGTCGAAGGGCAGATCATTGGCGGCATTGCCCAGGGCATCGGGGAGGCGCTGCTGGAGGAATTGGTGTACGACGATGCCGGGCAGCCGCGCACGGTGACGCTCGCCGACTATCTGGTCCCCTCCGCCCTGGAAATTCCGCGGATCGAGCTTCATCATGCCAACATGCCGTCCGCCGCGCTCGGCGGCTTCAAGGGCTGCGGCGAAGGCTCGATCATCGGGGCGCTCGGCTCGGTGGCCTGCGCCATCTCCGATGCGCTCAGTCGCCAGGGCGGCGACATCTACGAATTCCCGGCGACCCCGGAGCGAGTCCTCAAGGGATTGGGCGTGCTGTCGAGCGAGGCGTGACCCGGTCTCGGAATGGAGTGAACACCGCATGCAAGTGGATTGCCGGGGACTTGCACTCACCACATCAAGCGCGGGCGCGGCCAAGCACATCGATGAGGCCGTCACCGCGTTCCTCGACTACCGAACGACGGCGTCCGCTCACGTCAAGTCTGCACTGGAGCAGGACCCCGCCTTTGTTCTGGCCCTGTGCTTCCGTGGCTACTTTCTCCTGATGCTGGAGAACAAGGCGGTCCAGCCGAAGGTCAAGCAGACGCTCGATGAAATTCGACCCCATCTCGAGGCCGCAACGCTGCGCGAGCGCCTTCATGTCCAGGCATTGGAGGCGTGGGCGGTCGGCGACATCATGCGGGCGTGTTTTCATTGGGAGCAGATTCTCATGGACTCGCCGCTCGACCTGCTGGCGCTGAAGCTCCACCACACCATGACGTTTTACACCGGCCGCAGTCAGGTCATGCGGTCGGTCGTGTCGAGCGTCCTGGGCGAGTGGAACGACACCGTGCCGGAATACGGCTGCGTGCAGGGCATGTACGCCTACGCGCTTGAAGAATGCGGCGCCTATGACGAAGCCGAACGGTGGGGACGGCAGGCCGTCGAGCGAAATCCGGGCGACCTCTGGGCCATCCATTCCGTCGCGCATGTGCTCGAAATGCAGGGACGCTCCGCCGAAGGCGTCAAATGGCTGGACTACACACCGGAGCAGTGGAGCCATAAGAACCCGTTCAAGGCCCATATCTGGTGGCACGCGGGATTGTTTTTCCTGGCGCAGGGCGAGAACGACCGGGCCCTCAATCTCTACGACAAGGCACTCTGCTCAGTGAATTCCGAGAGCTACGTCGATGTTTCCAATCAGGCTGCGCTGCTCAAGCGCATCGAGATGGGCGGTGTCGACGTGGGCGATCGCTGGCAGGCGCTCGCCGAACATTCGGAAAAGCGCATCCACGACCACATGTTGCCGTTCCGCGACGCGCACTTCTGCCTCGCGCTCGCCGCGAACGGCAACTTCGAGGTGGCGCGGCGCCACATCGAATCGATGATTGCGTTCGCGGCGCAAGGCCACGGATGGCGGGCCGAGGCCACGCGGGATGTCCTCATTCCGCTATGCGAAGGTATGATCGCTTATGAGGCGGGCGACTGCGACAAAGCCACCGACCTGCTCTGGCCCAAGCGTCATGACATTGTGAACATCGGCGGCAGCCACGCGCAGCGCGATCTGTTCGCTCAGATCATGTGCGATGCGGCGGCGCATAGCAGCAGACGGCATGTCGCCCGCAGCCTCCTCTCCGAACGGGTTCTGAGCCGCAAAACCAGGAAACGGAACTGGCAGGTGTACTCCGAGGTGCTGGCCGAACTCGGCGAAGATGAACGCGCGGCAGCCGCGCGGAAGCAAGGCGAGATGGCCCACGAGGCCGGCGCTTGAATGCGACGCCAGGATTTCAGGAGACCGGCATGAATACGATGGCTCTGCCCAAGAACGTCGAGACCGTTCCGTCCAACAAATACGGCGTCTTTCAGTGGGACGATCCGCTGCTGCTGGAAAGCCAGCTCACGGACGACGAACGCATGATCCGCAATACGGCGCGCACGTATTGTCAGGAAAAGTTGATGCCGCGAATTCTGATGGCGAATCGCAAGGAGGAATTCGATCGCAACATCATCAGGGAGCTTGGCGAACTCGGCCTGCTCGGGCCGACTTTGCCGGAAAAGTACGGCTGCGCGGCCACTAGCTACGTGGTCTACGGCCTCGTGGCGCGCGAGGCCGAGCGCGTCGACTCCTGCTACCGCTCGGCGATGAGCGTGCAAAGCTCGCTTGTGATGCATCCGATCTATGCCTACGGCACCGAAGAGCAGCGGATGAAATATCTGCCCAAGCTCGCGTCCGGCGAGTGGGTAGGCTGCTTCGGTCTGACCGAGCCGGATCACGGCTCCGATCCCGGATCGATGGTCACCCGGGCCAAGCCGGTCCCGGGCGGCTTCCGCATGACCGGCAACAAGATGTGGATCACCAATTCGCCCATCGCCGACGTCTTCGTGATATGGGCCAAGACCGATGACGGCGTCATTCGCGGCTTCGTGCTGGAACGCGGCATGAAGGGTCTCTCCGCTCCGAAGATCGAAGGCAAGCTCAGCCTGCGCGCCTCGATCACCGGAGAGGTCGTTTTGGAAGACGTCTTCGTGCCGGAGGCGAACCTGCTGCCGAACGTGACGGGGCTCGCCGGCCCGTTCGGCTGCCTGAACCGCGCCCGCTACGGCATCGCCTGGGGCGCGATGGGCGCCGCCGAATTCTGCTGGCACGCGGCCCGGCAATACGTGCTGGATCGCAAGCAGTTCGGCCGGCCGCTCGCCGCCAATCAGCTGGTGCAGAAGAAGCTCGCCGACATGCAGACGGAGATCACTCTCGGCCTGCTCGCCTGCCTGCAGGCGGGCCGGCTATTCGATGCCGGCAAGATCGCGCCTGAGGCGATCTCATTGATCAAGCGCAACAACTGCGGCAAGGCCCTGGAGATTGCACGCATGGCCCGCGACATGCACGGCGGCAACGGCATCAGCGACGAGTTCCACGTCATGCGCCATGTGGTGAACCTGGAGACGGTCAACACCTACGAGGGCACGCACGACGTTCATGCTCTCATCCTCGGCCGCGCGCAGACCGGGATTCAGGCGTTCTTCTGATCGCTGGAGACGGTCGCTTTCAACACGGCGTTGCAAACTCGCTGTAGTCATTCCGGGGCTGCGCCGAAGGCGCGATCCCGGAATCCGTACCGCCGTAATAATTGAGACAGGGGATATGGATTCCGTCGCTCGCTTCGCTCGGCCGGAATGCCAGCCGAGTATTTTCAGTGGATTCTTTAGACCGCCGCCTCGGCCTTCTGCCTCGCGGCCGGGACGTCCGGATCAAGCATCTTCAGCCCGCGCCGCATGATCTTGCCCGACGATGTTGTCGGCAAAGCAGGGACGAATTGCACTTCGCGCGGCACCTTGTAAGCCGCCAGATGCTTCCGGCAATATTCGATGATGCCGTCCGCATCCGCGCTGGCGCCGCTCTTGAGCACGATATAGGCCTTGGCGATTTCGCCTTTGTGCGCATCGGGCCTCGGTCCGACTCCGACCATAGCGACCGCCGGATGCCCGACAATGACGCGCTCGATCTCGGCGGGATAGATGTTGTAGCCCGCGGTGAGGATCATGTCCTTCTTGCGGTCGACGATATAGAAGTAGCCGTCCGCGTCCGTCTTGCAGAGATCGCCGGAATGCAGCCATCCGTCGGGCTCGATCGACTCCTTGGTGGCCTTTTCGTTTCCGTAATAGCCGAGCATCGTGTATGGCCCCTTGACCATCAGCTCGCCCACCTCGCCCAAGGACAGCGTTTTCGACGGGTCCGCCGGATCGGCGATCCGCCCCTGCATGAACGGCATCAGGATGCCGACCGAGCCCAGCCTGTTGTCGACGTAAGAATGCTGCATGATGCCGGGCCCGGCGAGCTCGGTCATGCCCCACAGCTCGAGGATCGGCGTGCCGACGCGCTCCAGCCACTCGGTGGCTTTTGCCGGCGGCATGGCCTGGCCGCCGACAACCGCCGTCCGCAGCGATGAAAGGTCGTACTTTCCGAACTCCGGATACGACAGCATGTAGAGATACATCGTCGGCACGCCGTCGATGATCGTGACCTTGTGCCGCTGGATCGATTCAAGCGCCTGCTGCGTGTCGAACTTTTCCAGCATCACGAAGGTCAGGCCGAGCATAAAGCTCAGGTTCATCACCACCGTGCCGTAGACATGCGCGAGAGGCAGGCCGGTGAATTGGACGTCACCCTCGGTCCGCACGTTCATCGCCGCCGTCATCGCGGCGTTCAACACCAGGCTATGATGGCTGAGCATCGCGCCCTTGGGAAACCCGGTGGTGCCGGACGTGTAGCAGATCGTCGACAGCTCCTCGGGCGTGTTGCCTGGCGCCTGGATCGTGTCGGCTCGGCCCGCGAGCAGATCGGCGAACGAACTCGTGCCTTCGGGGGGCTCACCGCTCAGCACGACGATCTCCTTCAGGCTGCCGTCCTTCTTCAGATGCAATACGGCTTTGGCGCGCTCCGACGTGGTGATCAGCACCCGCGCGCCGCAATCCTTCACGACATAGGCCAGCTCATCCGCGGTCAGCATGGCGTTGACCGGATTGATGACGGCGCCGGCCTTAGCGATGCCGATGTAGCTCTGCACCCACTCTGCGCTGTTTTGCGCGAACAACGTGACGCGGTCGCCCTTCTCGACACCGAGCGCCTTGAGCCCGTTGGTCACCTGGTTGGTCAGAAGTTCAAGCTGGCGATACGTGAATGTCTTGTCGCCAAAGATCAGCGCTGTCTTGTCCGGAAGGCGGGCGGCGGTTTCCGGCAAAATCTGATCGATGGTCTTCTTCAGCATGGCAGCGCGCTCTCCCTTTGAGGCATTTTTTTTATCGCTGTTTGAAGTGCAACAATATCATCCGGACTGAGCCGCTTAAAGTGGGCTGTGTGTACCGAAAACCTCATCCGCATTGATTGCGCGACCGAATTGCCTAAGGTCGATGGCGATGATCGCGCGACGCAAGTCGTCCCGATCCGATAGGCTAAGGACGTCGCTGCGATGGGATTGGCGCGCCGCGTTTCTGACTGTAACCGTGGATTTGAACCGTCTCCCAGACCGCGTTGACGTGGTAGGGATCGCTGCGAGTGAATGCCTCCGTGGCGGTGCGGTCCCTGGCGTCGATGACGAAGATGCTGCCGACCGGTGTCTCGCCGTCGTCTGCGAGTAGGGTTCCGGCCGTCACGACATCGACATCATATTTCTCTGCATGATCAAGATGGATGCGATGCGCGCGGTAGAATTTGGCTCGCGTCGCCATCCCGGCGCTCTTGTCGGTGGCGTGGATCACGAACAACATTGGCTTTACCCGACATCTCTGGACGAACCTCGGTCCCCAAGTAGAGTAGCCATCTGCGTTCCCTGCAGCAATCCGGGACGCGGTGCACGTTGCCGCTATGGCACTTCGGTGAATCAAACATGTCGTGAAAGGCCTGAATTTGCAAAATTCCCTGTTAAATTCCCTGTGAGCAGGGAATTTGGGTGTAGAGATCAGTTGGCAGTGGACTGCATCGTCAGCCAGCGTCTAAATAATTGATAGTGTGGTTGTTTTGTTCTTCTTCCGAGTTTATTTCGTCGCCATTTGGCGCGTATTTTTAATGCTCACGCGAACCCAATTTGCGGCGGAGACGAATTGCGCGGATTATCTTGGCCACCGCGCTCACGAAAATCTCTGCGGCGCCATTTCGTGGTTTACTTTTTTGCTGGAGTTGAGTGAGCAACGACGTGTGCGAACGCGGACGCCTGCGCGACAGTCCTCGCATCAAAGACATCTCGCCTGAAAATCGGTAGCTTGCCTAGTCGCTCCAGAAACTTCGCCCGCACATAGACTCCATTGAAACTCACGTTCACCCACCTCACGTCCCATCGTCTGGCGTCATGAGGGTGCAGTCCACTGACGCCTGCGCGACAATGCCTATAAACTCTGTTAAGTTTTCTTGCCTGACGTAGCGCTCAAAGGGCGGACTTGATGTTTCATTCGCGCCCCGCTCGAAAGACCATCCTTGCCACAGGCTCTGCACTTGCGCTCATGACGGCGGCGCTCGGCGATCATGCACACGCCCAAAGCAACCTCGACGCGAGCTATACGATTTCGTTCGCGCGCATTCGAGTGGGCGATATCAACGCGACTATGGTCGTCAGCGATAGCGAATACGCGATTTCTGCGTGTGGCCACGCCGGTGGCGTCATGAAATTGTTGGTGGACGGCGAAGGCTCCTTCTCCACGCACGGCACCATCAAGGGCGGTCATCCGGTGCCGACAACTTTCACCTCCAAGATCATCTCGAACACCGAAACCTCGGATGTGACGATGCTCCTCGATGAGGGCAGTGTGAAGGAACTGACGGCCACACCGCCGCCGAGCTCGGACCGCGTGCCCGTGACCGAGGCTAATCGCCAAGGTATCGTCGATCCGTTGACCGCATTGCTGTTTTCGGCCGCTGCCGCAGGCGAAGGTTTATCCCAAGAGGCGTGCCGGCACACACTACCGATCTTCGATGGCCAGCGGCGCTACGATCTCAAGCTCGCATTCAAGCGCATGGACAAGGTGACAGCCGAAAAAGGATACGCAGGGCCGGTGGTGGTGTGTTCCGTAGGATACGAACCAATCGCCGGCCATCACCCGTCGGCCCGGCTTGTCAGATATCTTTCCGAGGGCCGTAAAATGGAGATCGCGCTCGCGCCGGTCGCCGGCACACGCCTGCTCGCGCCGTTCCGGGTGTCGATCGAGAGCACGCTCGCAAACTTAGTGATCGAGGCCACCCGGTTCGAAGCGACTGCGCATCCTCCGGGGCGCTTCAACGGTTGCTGATCCGAAGGCACAATGACGGTGGCCCGGTCCGTTCGCTTCAACTATTTTTTGCATGATGCGGTCCCTACGCATTCCCATATCGGAGCTCCGGGAATGTCGCGTTGAGTGCAGTCGCACTTCACGCTACTAATATTAAAGTAGCCTTCTATCATGCAAAGATTATAGGCCTTGTCGACAGATGAATTGCAAGCATCCGCCTTGATAGGTCCTGAAGAACTTGCTGTTATGACACGATCTTGTTGCGCGAGCTTTCTTATCGTCTGTGCAATCGCCGGTGTGAATTGCAAAGTCACCAGTAGCGCAAGCATACAAATTGCGGTGCTGAGTGAGTTGAAAGCGGCTTCCATGGTCGGTTCCCCTTTCCGCCTTAAGATGGCTTCAGGGCGCGCGCGGTAGCGCCGCCCCTAACTACAGCGGCCCACTAAATACAGCGCGAACATCCCCAGTTTGAATATTACGACAGCGTAGACTGCAATGAACAGGGAAGCATGATCTCTCGAAAGATGGTCATAGCAAGAATTTTTCACTGCCCGCCGCGCTTCAGTGCGCGGACTACTTGTTTTCCAGCGCTAGTCGCTACTATCAGCACGACGACGACGTGAGGTTGGCTGCCCGGCGTCGGCTACACGCAGCCATGAATTAATTTTTTCTCTCGTGGTCGAATGGACCGTGATGGGGCATATTAGGCGTGCCAGGAAGGGTCTGCCCGATGCCGATTCATCATCCGAACGCCAAGAGGGCATATGTCAGGCATGAGGGTCGGTTCTTCGCCCATCCGTGGCGAATGGTTTTAGTAATCGAGACCGACCTGCACACGAACCCTCAGCATCCGAATTTCGACCCTCAGGCGCTTGCGGATCTAATTAATACGGGCCAGGCTTATGTGGCGGCGCACAATCGGCAAATAGACGATTTTCAGATCATCCCGACGAGCGATCAGATTTAACGATGCTGTGTGTCAGATCACGGAGGCATTTCGTTGCAATGAGACTCCGCGCTACCTGATCCGTGATCGGATCGGGTCTACGGCGCTGCCATCATGCACCCGTCCCGGGCGCATGGGTCTTCAATGCACAAGCCTACAGAATCCTCGACGGTGCCCAATTCAAGACCCGGGGGCCGAGCTATAGGATCGACGATATCCTGCGCGGCACTGACATGGCTACGCGGAGCAGCCCAAGGTGCGCTACTCGTTCGACGGCGAGGAGCGCTATGTCGAAGCGGACGACTTTCCGACCCCCGGCAGCGAGCCAGTCAATCGTCCAAATCGCTCCCTTCAAACACGGTCCGCGCCGGAACGAGAGGAGGTATATGCCCAGCTCGCCGCAGCCGTGGAAAAAGTGATGAACCCCACCTAAAGCACGCGACTGCGGCTTCCGCGTTTTCCCGCGTTGGCCGAGCCCTGATGGGCGTTCACGCTGGTGGGCGCACCGATTTGCGTTTCATTCCAAAATCTCAACGTCGTACTTGGCGCCAAGCGCCTTGATCTTCGCGTGATCGCCATCGTTTACGCCATCCACTTCGATGAAATAATTGGCAAACCGTCCGGGGATGACCATCAGAAGCAGGCGCCCCTCTTGTGATCCGACATTGCGAAAGGTGTGCGGAATGTTTCGCGGGCCCACCACCATGGCCCCAGTTGGGGCCGCCACCTGTTGCTCGCCTACGATGATCTCGAACTGTCCTTCCAGAACGTAGAAGATTTCCGTTTCATGGCGGTGAACATGAAGAGGCGGGCCGTGTCCTGCGGGTATCTTTTGCTCCAAAATGGCATACGCCCCACCCGTTTGCTCGCTCAGCACCTTGAAGATGCTTTGATCACGAAGCACACCGACCACTTGACCCTCTCCGGGTCCCCGGATGATCGGGACTTTCGTTTCTGTCTCCTGAAGGAAATCGTGAACGTGGCTCATCCTCTATTCCACAGTTTGGCTGCGATCGGCACAGTCGCGTCCGCGGCCCGCTTCTGTCAAGATCGATGGCCGAATGGCGTAGGCTTTCGCCTGAAGTAAATCGTACTCGAAGGCAACTGTCTCCGATGCCTATCGTGTTCGCTGCGCCGCCTCGGTCAGCACGTGATAAGCGGCGCTGAGTTTCGGCTTCGCCTTCGAGACGTCTTCGCCGACGCTCGCCAGAGCTTTGAGCAGCGTCGATTGCTCATCGGGCGGCAGGCTGATCAATTCGCCGCCACTATCGGCCCAGCCTTTCCGCGCCTTGTTGACGATATCGATCGACTTGCGCAAGAGTTCCAAATTTCATGAAGCGCATGTTGTTCACCCTCCGATGCAAATCGAGTCAAGGTGCTGACGAGATTCGGATTATGCGGGCTGCAACATCGGAAAGATATAGGCGCCAGTGGCAGGAGCGCGAGGGATGCCCTCAAATGCGTTACCGTGACCGAGCCCGATGCAGCGCAACTCTATCTGTAGGCGTGTGCCGAGCGACTGGCGCTCGCCCAGGGGGCCAGCGCCAGCAAGTCACCACCGATCCCTCATCATCGGCAACAAAGGCCATTACGCGGTCCTCCGGTCTGGGTTATCGAGCATATCTAGAAGTCTACGCTGCTCCATTGCAGTAACAATGAGCGTATGAACTCCAGTCGCGCCGTGCTACGACCTCCTTCGGCCAGACGAGTTCACGCCCTGATACACTCTGAAGGACCCGCCGAGCAGGAACTTTCGGAATGAAGTTTGCGCATTTTTCGCACATATGGGGCAAGCCAGGAATGACGCCCCATCAGCGCTATGAAGAACTCTGGCGCGAGCTTGAATTGTGCGACCAGCTCGGTTTCGACTACTCGTTCTGCGTGGAGCATCACTTCCGCCCCGACGAGAGCTGGATGTCGTCGCCGAGTCTCTATGCGGTCGGCGCGGGGGCGCGCACCCGTCGCATGCGTATCGGGCCCATGGGCTATATCGTTCCGCTCTATCATCCGCTCCGCCTGGCCGAGGAAATCGGGATCGTAGATCAGATGCTCGGCGGGCGAATGGAATTGGGCCTCGTACCCGGAATCAATGCGGATTATTTCCGACCTTTCGGTCTCGACTACGATCTCCGCAAGTCCCCGACGCTCGAATTCGTCGATTACATGAGAGCGGCGTTTGGCGAGAAGCAGCCGTTCTCCTTTCACGGTCATGACTTCCGCACCGAGAGCGCCAAGCTTGCCGTGCAGCCGTTCCAGCGCCCGCATCCCCCGCTCTGGATGATGAGCCGCGATCCGCAGACCCTCGAGTTCTGTGCGCGCAACGGCATCAATCCCGGCTATTTCCTGGTCTATCCCCGTGCCGACGCCGCGCCTCGTTACCGCAAGTTCCTGGAGGACTGGGGCAAGGCCGGCTGGCCGCGGAAACCGAATATCGCCTACTGCACGATCGTCCATGTGGACGAGACCGACGAGAAGGCGCTTGAGGCGGCGCTTTTGCGGGCGAGCCGCGCCTATGAAGGCTTCCTGCCACCACCACAGCCGGGGGAGACATTCGAGGAGCGCGTCCGCGCCCACGCCAAGAAATTCATCGGACGCGGCGAACCCGGTGCGTCCGAAATCATGGCCAATCTGTTTGATTCGGACTACCTCATGAAGCACGAGCTCGTATTCATCGGATCGCCCGAAACGGTCGCCAGAAAGATTCATGCGGCGGCGGAAGCGGGCTTGTTCAATACTTTCATGGGTGAGTTCAATTTTTACGATTTGCCGGAGAATGATCTTATGCGGTCGATCCGCCTTTTCGGCGAGAAGGTAATTCCGGCCTTGCGCGCGTATGAACCGTTCTGACCCAAAGCGACTAGCCTGCATCGCATTACGGCACGAGTTCGAGCCGGACCGAAACCTTCTGCGAGGGACCGTTTCATATTCGGCCTGCCGGAATCGATCAAGTACGTGGCGATCCACGGAAGGCAGCGCGGCAAGATGGAAAAACTCATCGCAGCGGTCAGCCCCGATTTTTCTGATTCTCGGAAGGGACAGCCTGTTCGTTGTTCCGACTGTTGGCTTATGACAGCCCCATGGGCATCGGCAATTGGGATAGTGTCTCCCAAGAGTCTTCGCAGTCGTGGAGCGGGTGCTTTGCGAGGCTGAATCGAGGAGGAGCGTCATGAACTCGAGCTACAAATGGGCAATCGTGCTGGGTGGTGTCGCCTTCGGTGGATCGATCTCCCAAGCGGATACGCTGCAAACACATCGCATTCCTGCCTCGCTGGCGGTGGAAGCGGCCAGCGAGGCAGTTTCGGCATGCGCGAAACAGGGCTACCGCGAGACGGTCGTTGTGCTTGATGCCGACGGCGCGACGATTGTTGCGGTGAGAGGCGATGGCGCTGGCATACATACGCTCGATAGCGCGCACGATAAGGCATATACCAGCGTATCGTAACCGAGAAATCATGGCCGTAGGCGCGGATCTGTTTCTCGACGATCGGCACCGGGCCAGGAACCGTCCGTAGGATTTGACGGGAACAGTCGACATTTTGTGGCCCTCACCAGCCGCCCTGCGCCCGTGCCGATGCAGCGGCTGTACCGCCATTCGATCAATCCTGGGCTGGCTGACAATAAAAAGATCCTGGACGTTGGGGGCGGACCCGTATCAATGCTTTTGAAAACGAGGAATCTTGCGCTGGGCATGGTTTGGGACCCAATCAAATACCCAGATTGGGTTTATGCACGGTACCGAGCCAAGAACATTATCAGCGTAATAGCAGCCGGCGAGGATCTTGAAACGTTCGGCTGGGACGAGGTATGGATTTACAATGTTTTGCAGCACTGTATCGACCCCGAGAAGATTGTCCGCAAAGCAAGGCAAGCGGCACCGATTGTGAGGCTATTTGAATGGATTGATTTTCCACCTCATCCGGGTCACCCTCAAATGCTCACGGAAGACAAGATGACGGAATGGTTGGGTGCGTCCGGAACGGTTGCGAACCTGTCCGAGTCTGGCTGCGCCGGCCATTCATTCTCCGGGGTATTCCAAGGAGTGCGGCCGTAAGCAATGGCTTGATGCAACGCATCTCGGCGGCGAAAGCAAGGACATAAGTCGATCCGGCGCTGCGACATAACCGATGCATCGGTCCACGACAGCCGGAACCTGGATGTACGCTTGTCGCAGCCATGCAAGGGAGTCAGCCGTGAGTTACCGTTTCCATGTTCTTGGGGTACCGCATACTATTTCGGTTCGCGAATATTCGGCGTGCGCCTTTACGCAAAAAGTTGTCCGGCTATGCACTCTTTTGAAACGGAGGGGTCACACCGTCATCCATTACGGGCACGAGGACTCACGCGTCGAGTGCGATGAGCATGTCACTGTCACCAAACGATCCGACCTCGAAACGGCGTATGGCGATTGGGATTGGAGAAAGAAGGGATTTCCAAGGTATCTACTAGATGACCATGCATATCGAACGTTTTACAGGGAATCGATCGCGGCGATACATCGACGCAAAGAGAAGGGCGATTTTCTGCTTTGTGCTTTTGGAGGAAACCACAAGCCAGTCGCGGATGCGCACGGTGATTTAATCGTTTGCGAATCAGGGATCGGCTATCCCAACGGGTTCTTTGCACCGTTTAAGGTGTTTAAGTTCGTACGCAATCTTGCATGCGTATCTTGGACTTGGGTCGGTCATGACTTCAAACAACGCTATGTGGTATGATGTAGTTATTCCAAATTATTTTGATTTGGACGATTTTGATTACTCGGAAGAAAAGGATGACTATTACTTGATTGTCGGAAGAGTGACATCAGCCAAGGGCGTGCACATCGCCATGCAGATCGTCGAGTTTGTCGGCGGGCGTCTCATCATTGCTGGAGCGGGCGATCTTGAAGGCCTGTCGACCAGAACTCAGCGACCGGTTTCGGAGTACGTAGAATGCGTAGGTGTCGTCGACCCGGGTGCGCGCAGGGTGTTGATGTCGAGAGCCAAGGCAATGCTTTTGCCGTCGATGTTTGTAGAGCCGTTTTGTGGTGTCCAAAAAGAGTCGATGCTGTCCGGGACCCCTGTCATTTCAAACGACTGGGGCGCATTCGCTGAATATAACATTCACGGAGTTACAGGCTTCCGATGCAGAACGTTTGAACATTTTGAATGGGCGGCGCGCAACATACATCTGATCAAGCCCAGCACATGTCGCAACTGGGCCGCGAAGAACTTCTCGCTCGAGAGAATCGGAGAGATGTATGACGAATATTTCTATTCGGTGAAAAATATATTTGGCGGGAAGGGCTGGTACGAGCCGAATCCTGGCAGAACGCAACTCGATTGGCTGAAGAAAGTCATGCCACAACCGTGAATGGGATGCAGCAGTCTCAGTAACGGTGCCAAGTAGGATGAGACCTCATACGTCGTGGACGCAGGCACAAGAAGGTTGCGGCTGATTCGTGGAGCATCACCGTGGTGCGGCCGCTGCCGATCGCGACGCAACTCCTCGACGGCGAGCGGCCGAAAGCGAGCGAGCTCGCGATCGATCGCCGGTGTATCTACCATGGCCATGCCTAGGCGGCCGGTGGCGTAGGAATAATTGATTTGACTTGGGGTTTGGTGGCTTGCCAGACCTCACACGGTAACCTGCTCACCGTCGGTCTTATCCGACGTCAGCATCAAGCCGAGCTTCTTGCGCACAACGCCGGCAACGAACCGAATGCTGATGCCAGCCGGTCGCCCTCATGATCGCGGCAATCGTTGTCCCGCTGGGTGGTTTGAGGAGGGCAGGGGACAATTTTCTCCTGGTCATGCCACCGGCCGAGCCGGAGGCAACGTGTCCGAGGTTTGCGCAGGCCTCGCTCTATTACTTCGCCGCGCGCGGAGTCCAGCGCTTTGGGGCGCGCGGCCTTCCGACTTTCCGCGCGCGTTTCGGCGCGCGCTCGCGTGCCTCCTGCTCGAGGCCAGCGACGAATGCGCGCAGCGCCGCCGCAGTCTGCCGCGGCGCGCGCGTTGTCGCCGCGGGCACGGGCAGGCGCGTGTCGATCTCGGCGAAGCGCCGATGACGCGTGATGTCTCGGCGCCTGCCGACGACGCGATACGAGAACGCGACGCTCGATTTTCCGCCGCCGAGTTCGCGCACCTCGAAGCTGGCAGCCGTCTTGCCGTGCAAATAGAGGCCGCGGCAGTCGCCCTCGGGCGTGATGAACACGTGATAGCCGGTGGCCTTGATCACCTTCGCGAAATCGCCATCGAGCTTCACCGCCGCGCGTCCGTCCTTGAGCTTTGCCGTGCCGAAATCCTCGAACCAGTGCTCCGGGCTCTCCATGCAATGGAGTACGCGATGCGTGCGGTCAGGGAACGGCACCACGGAATTCTTCACGTTGGCCGTGAACGTGCCGTCGACCCGGACGTTGCCCCCGAAGAAGCCGGCGAAGCCCGCCGGGTTCAAGGTCTGGCCGACGACGCCGACGTTGTTGGAGAAGCCGAAGACGCCTGAGCCCACGTTCGATGTGCCGATCACGCCATGTCGCTCGTTCGATGTGCCGACGACGCCGGCAACGGTCACCGGGTTGGGCACCGTCGGGCCCTCCGTCCCGGATACTCCGGTGACGCCGCTGAGCGCGCCCGAGACGCTGTGCACACCGGGACCGAAGAACGAAACGGCACGAGCGGCGGTGCCGGTGAACGACGCACCCTCGATGCCGTCGCCGTCGCGCGAGAATCCGATGACGCCCGGCTGCGTGCTCGCCACGCCGAGAACGCCGGCGCGGAGACCGGCCGGGACCGGAGGCGAGTCCTCTACCTGGCCGTAGACGCCCGGCCCGGCGAGCGAGACGCCGGCCACGCCGGTGAACTCGACGGAGCCGCCCTCGACGCCGGCGTGGAGCGAATAGCTGTTCTGCTGGATCGGCCCCTCGGGGCCGGCCTCATCGCCGGAGAATCCCAGCACGCCGGTCATGAAGCCATACCCGACGACACCGAAGCCCTTGGTCGGAATGTCGTCGTCGTCGGACTCGGCCAGGAAGCCGAATAGTCCACGCCCGGTAGCCCTGAAACTGTCGTCACTGGTGCCCACTATCGCCTCCCATGGAATTGTCACGCGGCTGACCGCGCGCGACAATAGCGCGCTGGCGGATTGCCGGCGAGCCAGTGGCGCAGCGTTCGCACCAGCAACGCGATCGAGCGGCTGCACGAGGAGTTCAGACGAGAGGGACAACCATGATTGTGAGATACGAATCGGATGGCTCGATCATCATGATCACCCAGAACGATCACGCCCAACTCTCGGGGCTGTTTGCTGCGCATTGGGGCAATGACACGTTCGAGAAGCCGCGGCCTTATGCGTCATTGGTGCGCGCTGCCATGTTTCATGACCGTGGCTGGATCCGATACGAAACGAGCCCGCAGCTCAACCCGGAAACCGGCAAGACGCCGAATTACCGCGAAGTGCCCAACGATCGGATGCAGCTCGAAGCATTCGAATGGGCGGGCGACTGGCTGAGCGCCATCGATCCCTATGCAGGACTGATGATCACCAAGCACAGGTCCGGCCTTTGGCAAGGGCGCTACGGCGTCATCACCCATCCGCCCGCGATCCAGCGCGGCACACTGCCGCCCGAGATCCAGGCGTTCATCGCCAAGAGCGAGGCCAAGCAGAAGGTCGCGGCGGATAAACTCGACCCCAAGGAAATCGCGATCAACTATAACCTGCTGCAGGTCTGGGACATGATGTCGCTATACATTTGCAGCACAGAGGTACTCAAGCCGGACCGGATCGAGCCGGTGCCGGTCGCGTATTCCGGCGCCGCGGGAGTCGGCATGACGCTCACCCCGCTGCAATCAAACACGATCGTGCTCGATCCCTATCCGTTCGATCAGCCTTCGCTGACGACCAACGTCATCTTCCGCCGGCTGCCGCAGACCAAGTTCAAGGACTCGGCCGAGTTGCAAACGGTGTATTTCAAGACCGCACCGCAGATCGCGTCATTCACACTGGTGTCGCGCGCGCTGAACTAGCGCGCCATACAGCCCTGAACGAACATCTGTTCGATCGGCACGGCACGAACGTCATGCCTTGTTCACGGGTGCAGCGGATCGCAGTGTCGAGGTCTTTCGGGTCGTCTCGCCTGGGCCATAGGCCCACGGATCGGGACCGAACAGCCCGCTCATGCAAGCGCGGCTGGCGCGAGGCAATCCAGCGCATTGCATCGCTGGCATGCCCCTTGCATTATGAGCGAAGCGGATTTGTCCTGTCGCAAGGCCATGACACGGAATCCAATGAAGCCTATGCGCGCCGCCGCCGATTTGCTCGATACCAGCGCCGACCGCACGCCGGCGCTGATCCTGGCGCGCGGCCTGTCGAAGACTTACATCACGGGCTCCGGCGAAGTGACGGCGCTCAAGAGCGTCGACTTCGAGATTTACGACGGCGAGTTCGTTTCGGTCATCGGCCAGAGTGGATGCGGAAAGTCGACGCTGCTCAAGGTGCTGGCCGGGTTGCTGCCCTACACCGCGGGATTCTGTTGAGCTCAACGGCAAGCCGCTGCGCGGGCCGACGCCGGAGGCCGCCGTGGTGTTCCAGTCTCCGGTGCTGCTGCCGTGGCGCACGCTGATCGACAACGTGCTGCTCCCGATCGAATTCCGCAAGCTGCCGACAGCAAGCTATCGGCAGACCGCGGCCGACCTGCTGGCGATGGTGGGCTTGACCGAGTTCGCGCAGCGTTATCCGTTCGAGCTGTCGGGCGGCATGCAGCAGCGCGCGGCGATCGTTCGCGCACTGGTGCAGGACCCGCGCCTTCTTCTGATGGACGAACCGTTCGGCGCGCTCGATGCGATGACGCGCGAGCAGCTGAATCTCGAACTACTGCGGATCTGGAGTCAGAGCCGCAAGACGGTGATTTTCATTACCCACTCCATCGCGGAAGCGATCTTTCTCTCCGACCGGGTGATCGCGATGACCGCACGGCCCGGCACCATCGCCGACATCATCACCATCGATCTGCCGCGACCGCGCGAGCTTTCAGGCATCAACACCGATCGCTTCGGCCGCTACGCCGCGAAGCTGCGCTCGCTGCTGGACGCCCAGGGAGGCATGTTCTGATGACGGTACAAGCCGTGGACGGGACACCCGTTGAATCTTCCGCGCTGGCTCGTGAGGCGCGACAGGGCGCACTGCGGCGTTATCCGCAATTCACGATTTCGCCCGCGATCCTCGTGGCTCTGCTGGCGGCATGGTGGCTCGCGACCGATGTGCTCGGCACGCCGGCTTATATCGTGCCGCCGCCGGAAGATGTGCTGCGCGCCGCCATCGGCGGCCTGAGCCGCTCGCCGTGGGACAAGGCAGGCTACTGGTATCACGCCGGCATTACAGTCTGGGAAGCGGTACTCGGCTTCGCGATCGGCTCGGCGCTCGGCGCGTTCCTCGGGCTCGTCCTGTCACATTGGCCGATGCTCGGAAAGAGCTGGTATCCCTACATCGTCGGCTTCCAGTCGCTGCCGAAGGTCGCGCTCGCGCCGCTGATGGTGGTGTGGTTTGGCTTCGGCCTTGAGGGCAAGGTGTTCATCACTGCCATCATCACGTTCTTCCCGGTACTGGTGAACATGATGGCGGGCTATCAGGCGGTCGAGCCCGAGCGGATCGAGCTGGCGCGCTCATGCAACGCGAGCGAGCTGCACCTGCTTACGAAAATCATCGTTCCAAGCTGCCTGCCGTTCCTGTTCGCCGGTCTCGGCGTCGCCTCGGTGCTGTCGATCCTTGGCGCGGTGGTCGGCGAATTCGTCGGAGCCAGCGCCGGTCTGGGAATGCTCTTGATGCAGTACAACCAGGCGATGGAGATCTCGCCGATGTTTGCGGTCATTTTGCTGCTCGGCGTGATTGGTTTTCTGATGAACTACGTCGTCGGCCTGGTCGAGCGCCGCTATTGCTTCTGGGCGCAGCGGGCGAACGCGACGATGCGAACCTGAACGGGACCGACCTTAACCGCGGAGGCCATGCCATGCTCACCCGACTTTGCCGTGCCACACTCGCGCTGACGCTGGTAGCCGGCGCATCTTGGGTACAGGTTACCGGCGTCGCCGCGCAATCGCTCAAGAAGATGACGCTGGTGCAGATGCACCCGATCATGGGCGTCGGCGAGGAGGTGTTTCTCTATGCCGTGCCCAAGCGCCTCGGCTACTTCGCGGCGGAAGGACTCGATGTAGACATCCAAAACTCTCAGACGGGCATGATCTCAGCGCAAGTGTTGCAGTCCAACAACGCCCAGGTCGGCACCACCGCGGCCGAGGCGGTCATGCTGGTACGCGAGCAGAGTGGCGATCTGGTCTCCTTCTTCAACCTCAAGCGCAATGCCGGGACCTTCCTCGTCGTTCTCAAGGACTTGCCGATCCAGAAGCTCGAAGACCTCAAGGACAAGACCGTCGGCGCGCCCTCGTTTGGCGCCGGCGGTGGATTGGCCTTGAAGCAGAACCTGAGCGAAATCGGCATTACGCCCGATCAGTACACCGCGATTGCGACCGGCGCCGGGCCTTCGGCGATCGCCGCGCTGCGTACCGGCAAGATCGATGCCCTAGTGATGTGGGATGCAATGCTCGGCGCGGCCGAGAACACGGGACTGGCGCTGCGAGTGGTCAAGATTCCGCTCGAGGATCGCATGGTCGGGACGACGCTCGCGACAAAGAAGTCATTCGCCAACGCGAATGCAAAGGAACTCGCAGGCTACTGCCGTGCCATGACCAAGGGCCTCGTTTTTACGATGACCAATAGGGCAGCCGCTGTCCGCATCTTCTGGGATGAGTTCCCGACCACGAAAGCTGCGAACTTGGACGATGCCACTGCGCTCAAGAACGCCGTGCATATCATGGATCGCTTCCTTGAAATGGCGCTTCAGGGCCAGCCCGAGGGCTCGCGTCTTGGCGAATTCATCACGACGAATTGGCAGAACACGCACGCTGCCTATGTCAAGCTGGGCACGCTGAAGGGCACCGAAGCCGCGACCGACTCTTACACGGAGCAGTTCTTGGCGGCTTGCAACGACTTCGAGCGCGCCGCCGTCGTGGCGCAGGCGAAGAGCATGAACCAATAGATCGCAAACGGACCTTGCGAGCCGCGCAATGGGCGAGCAGCGCCGTTGCGGCTTCGCTAGAGCGGCTTACAAAACTAGTCAGCCCGGGTCGCGCCACCAAGCCGGGATGGAATTCTATCGCGTAAGGATCCGTCATTCCGGTGATGCAGTCTAGGTTTGGCGGCCACAGCAGGATATGGGCAAACCGTCAATGCGGATCGCGCCGCAATTGCTCGCGCAGCTTGTTGCGCTGGACCTTGCCGGTCGCCGTGCGCGGCAGATCGTGGGCAATTTCGAACCGCCGCGGCCGCTTGTAGGGCGGCAGCGCCCGCGACAGCCGTTCGCGCGCGGCCGCCACCGCAGCCGGGCCGTCGGCGCTGGGCGCCGGAACGACATAGAGCACGATCTCCGCGAGCCCGATTTCGCTTTCCGCCAACACGGCCGCAGTTTCGCTGATCGAGGGGATGCCGGCCAGCGCATCTTCGATCTCGGCCGGCGAAATCCAGATGCCGGACACCCGCAGCATATCGCCGGTGCGGCCGCGGTGATGATAGAAACCGTCCGGATCCTGTAGATACTCGTCCCCGGTGGCAAACCAGCCGTCGGGCCGGAAGCGTTCTGCCGGCCGATGCGGCGGGTCGCCCGGCTTGTCGTCGGCCGCACGATAGCCGGCGCAGACCGACGGCATGCGTACCTCCAGCCGACCGGTTTTGCCCGGTTCCGCGAGGATGGTCCCGGCCTCGTCAACAATGCGCAATTCCACGCTGGGCATCGCTAGTCCCGATGAGCCTCGCCGGCGGCGCTGCGGTGTGTTGCCAATCACCATGTAGACCAGCTCAGAGCAGCCAAGCCCGTCGAGGATCGGATGCCCGCCAGCCGCCTCCCAGGCGCTCCAGATTTGCGGCGGCAGCCGTTCACCGGCGGACACATAGTGGCGCAGCGCACGAAAGGCCGGCGTCGGCGCAAGGCCGGCGTCCAGCAGCCGGTGATAGACGGCGGGAACGCTAAGCATCACCGTCGGTTTGAAGCGCTCGACCGTCTCCGCCACGCTCGGCGCGGTGGCCCAGTGCTCAAGCAAGATGTTGCTTGCGCCAATCCGAAGCGCGGCGAACATGTTGCCGATCGCGTAGGCGAAGTGGAAGCGCGAGGTGGCGAACAGTCGGTCCATGCGGGTACAGCTAAGCACCTGCTCGTAATATTGCGCGCAGATTCCCACATTGCTGTGGCGGTGCTCCACCGCGTTGGGCCGGCCGGTGGTGCCGGAGGTCATCACCCAGAATGCCGGATCGCCGGGCTGGCGCCGAACCGGTGCAAGCGTGGTGGCTGGACTCGCCTTCCAGGCGCCCAGTTCGCGGTCGCGCCTGATCAGCCTGGTGTCTGGCGAAGAGGCTGCGATCGCGCTGGCCGCGACACCGACGAACTCGGCATCGACCACGACGGCTGCCGGCCGCACGATCGCAAGAATTTGCGCAAGCTCTGCGGCGCTTGCGCGGCTCGACATAGCCACCGCGATTGCGCCGGCCGCTATCGCGCCGAGATGGAGGGCGATGAGGTCGGGCGTGTCAAGCATGAGCATGCCCACGCGATCATTGGGACGAACGCCCGCCTCGCGCAAGCCTGCGGCGAACTGGCTGACGCGCGCCACCAACGCGCCGTAGCTCAGCGATTCCTGTGCGCACAGGATCGCGGGATGCTCCGGCCCGGCGAGCTTCAAACCGTGCAGCAAGCAATGCTCGACCGCGTTCATTACCGACGGTGCAGGTTCATGGACGGCGTGCGTTGGTGGCATCCGTTTCGACGATTTCGGGCGTCGGAAGTTAGTCGCGCGTGGTTCACGTTACGCTCCAGTGCCCTCTGCGTCTCTCTGCGAATTCAACCATAGGGCCGTCGATCTGTTGGCGCCGGAAAGCCAGTCATTTCTGGAAAATATTATTGCTGGCTTCCGGCCCGGCGGATCATCGGATGATCTTGCATCCCGCTCGGAGCATTTTGGCCGGCGATGGAAGGTCACAGGTGTGGTGCCCTCTGTTTGCACGATAACTGACGAGTGTGTCGCTTGGCGTCTGTTGCAAAGTTCGTGCGTGAGTCCGTTCAGTGTGGTTTATCCAGGGTCTGCTCTGCACTTCATGGCGATCCCAACGCGGGCGTCTCGGGAGGTCCGAGTTGTGCCATCAGCCGACATCAAGCCATTAGGCAACCGTTTGCGATTTGTCCTGATGAAGAAAGCCATCCGCTCACCGAGCACCGAAAACTGGGTGCGGCTTCGGGAGCTGGGTCCATGGGTCGTTATGGTCAAGACAGCGCGTCGTCTGAAGCGCTAATACATCGGCCATATCGAGGCCACGGCCTGTTCGAGACCGGTGCGCCGGATCAGCGAGGTCGCGCGATCCTGCGCCTCCTCGTAGAGATCGTGCTCGTTGAGCGTGAGCACCTTGCCACCGCGCATGAGAGCCTTGCCGTCGACGATGACGGTGTCGGCGCATCCGCCGTGGGCGCAGTAGACCAGGTTCGCAATCGGGTTGTGAACGGGTTGCCACTCGGGCCGCATGATGTCGAGCAGCGTGACGTCGGCTTTCTTGCCGACTTCGAGCGAGCCGAGATCCTTCCCCCACTGCATGCACCGAGCGCCGTTGATCGTCAGCATCTCGACCGCCGTCTCGGGGCGAAGCACCTTGGGATCGAGACGAGCTTCATGCAGGCCGCCCACGATGAGAAACGCTTGCCGGATCGCGTCCAGATAGTTGCTCGACATGGCCGAATCCGACCCCAACGACAGGGAAAGACCGAGTTCCAGCATTTCGGGCGTCTTGCCGTGGCTGATATTGCCCATGGCCTGATGCATGGACGCGCTGGGCGCGAGAGAAATCTTCACGTCCCGCTTCTGCAGCATGTGCAGCTCCTTTGCATCCACCCAGCCCATATGGAGGAGCAGCATATTCGGCCCGAGCAGCCCCAGTTTTTCGAGCCGAGCGATATCGCCCATGCCGTACTTCAAATGCGAGGCGACGGTCTCGTCGCGATTCTCACAGGCGTGACCGATGATGCCGACGCCGCGCTTCTCGGCAAGCTTGCCCAGCCGGCGCAGCAGGTCGTCCGACATCGCGACCGGTACGCGGATCGAGAACCAGGCCTTCAGGCGGCCGTCCAGCGCGCCTTCGAATTCGGCGACCATTTCGTCGGCGCGAACGAGCGCCTCGTCGGTCGGCTCGAAGAAGCCCTTCGGAAGATCGCCCATCGTCGTTTGACCCATGTCGAACACGGTGCGGGCGATCATCCCGCGCATGCCGCTTTCCTTGACGGCCTGTGCCGTCTCGACGCTGAAGTAGCTGCCCGGATCGGCAAAGCACGTGGTGCCGGCACGGATCATCTCGAGCTGGGCAAGCCGCGCCGCGCACAGCGCGTCGCCCTTGTCCATGTGCGCCTCGACCGGCCACAGGCGGCGGAACAGCCGCTCCGGTCCTGAATAGGCCTCATCGCCGCAGCTGCGCCCGAGCTGCTGGGCATTGTGAACATGGGTATCGAACACCCCGGGCAATGCGAGCTTGCCCCGTCCATCGATCACGTCGTCGCCCGGGTTGGACGTAACCTCACTGGTCTTGCCGACCGCGACGATGCGGTCATCCTGGATGACCAGCGCGCCGTCGCGAATGATCCGGCGGCTCGGATCGACGGTGACGAGATAGTCGATGTTGGCAATGATGAGGCGCGGCATAGGCGACGAAGCTCCTGGTTATTTTTTCGGGCAACGACCGGCCTCGATCTCAACAGACCGACGATCTCCACGCAATGTCCGTTCTGCTTGCAACACCGGCCGACAGCCGGCGAACGGTGGATACAGACTCTCTTTCTAAAGCGCGCGCCGATTGTATTGACGCAGCGTTCCCCATCCACCGGTCTCACCCGCGGAAAGCGCGTCGAAGACGCGCGTAAAGGCGGTTTTGACCCGGCGGTCCATCTGCTTCGCAAGACGCTTTTTACGAAGCTGATGGATTGCCGGGTCAAGCCCGGCAATGACGGAGGAGACATCGCGAGCCAATGCGAGTCTCATCAACCGAAGCGCGCTTTTAGTGCATCGGCCATCGGTGTAGTCTTGCCACCGGCTGCGCGGGACACGCCGGATTCTCGATCGTTGGCTTTATCGTCCACAAGTTGAGCGTCCCTCGTGCACATCGCGCGAGGGCGCCGGGAGGGTCCATGAAAATTCCCCGCCGTCGATTTCTGCGACTGGCAGCGAGTGCTCCCGCACTCCCGGCACTCGGTCGCGTGGCCAGCGCGCAGACCTATCCGTCACGGCCGGTGCTGCTGCTGGTCGGCTACGCCCCCGGCGGCGTCAACGACATCGTGGCACGGCTCACCGGGCAAATGGTCGCCGAGCGGCTCGGCCAGCAGTTCATCATCGAAAACCGCCCCGGCGCCGGCAGCAACCTCGCCACCGAAGCGGTCGTGCGGGCAAGTCCCGATGGCTATACCCTGCTTGAAGCCTCCACATCGAACGCGTGGAACGCGACCATCTATCAGAATCTCAAGTTCGACTTCGTCCGCGACATCGCACCGGTCGCGAGCGCGGTGAAGACCTACAATGTGATGCTCGTCAATAACTCGTTTCCGGCGAAGACCGTTCCCGAGTTCATCGCCTATGCGAAGGCCAATCCCGGCAAGATCAACATGGGGTCGGCCGGTCCGGGAAGCTCGCCGCACCTCTACGGTGAGCTTTTCAAGGCGATGACCGGCGTCGATATGGTCACGGTGCATTATCGCGGCGATGGCCCCGCGATACCCGAACTCATCGCCGGGCGAATCCAGGTCATGTTCGGCTCCGTCGTTACCTGGATCGAGCAAATCAAGGCGGGTACGGTGCGGGCATTGGCGGTGACCAGCGCAACGCGGACATAACTGTTGCCGGACCTTCCGCCCATCGGCGAGTTCGTGCCCGGCTACGAGGGCGTCGGCTGGCAGGGAATCGGCGCGCCGAGGAGCACGCCGCCGGAGATCATCGACAAGCTCAACAGTGCGATCAATGCTGGGCTTGCCGATCCCAAATTCAAGGCCCGGTTCGACGATCTGGGCGCGGAGATATTTGCAGGCTCGCCCGCTGATTTCGGAAAGTTCATCGTCGACTACACCGAGAAATGGGCAAAGGTCATCCGCGCGGCCGGTGTCAAGGCTCAATAGTCCCGGCCTTCCGTGAATGCCGTTTTGCTACTCCCGCCTGCGCGACTTCCGGTTAGGGTAAACTGAGAAGAACTGAGCAACCCGCCTAGAGGACAGACACGCGAATCGAGCATCGTCCCGGGGACTCGGGCAAACTGTGCCGCCGAGCCTTCGTGCGGTCCGATCGCACTATTGGCAGAAGTCCCAATAGCCGCGAGTTTTGGAGGAATTCGACCAATACCAGCACAGGTCGAAAGACGGCGACGTCGGCGCAGCAGTGGCGGCGACGACGGTCCCCAGCGTGACACCGGCAATGACGGTCCCGTAGTAGGGTTGTCGGACCCACGGCCTGACGGGCCTCGCAACCGCGGCGGATTTCACGGCGACACCACCGCGCCTGGCCACTGCGACATGGGTCCTACGGGCCGCGACGCCGCGACGTCCGCCTGCGACGTGACGGGCTCTCACAGCGACACCTCGATGTCTGACTGCAACGTGACGGGTTTTGACGGTGCCTCGATGTCCGACGGCGGTGTGACGGGTTCGGACCGTGACGCCTCGATGTCCGACCGTGACGTGGCGGATTCCAACTGCGGCGCCTCGCCTTCCAACCTTGCCACCCCTGCGTAGTGCGACCGTCTCGACGATAGCCGTTTGGGCTGGCCGCAAACCGGCGGTCGGGACCACCATCGCGTTGGTGCCCGCCTGGACGAGGGAAACGATTCCCAATGCAAGCAGTACCGCTGCAACTGAAGCTTTGCACATTGTCGCTCCTCCTTGCCCGATGCTGCTGCTCCTATCGCTCCATACTGGCCCCATTTGTCTCCGACGGGACAGTCGAGCCGACCACTACTCGCGCTGCGCGGCCGGAGGGCCATTCGTCAGCGACAGGCACTGACGTCTTGGCCTGCAGCGATGCCGCGATGAGGATCGCCTCTTTATGATCTCCGGCCTTATGATCTCCGGCTTTTCGGTTCGCACGAAATGCCCGCTTGTCGCCTTGACCAAATGCTCTTGGCAGACAGCATCGTAGTCCGCGCCCGGACCTCCTGCCAGAGTGCCTCCCGCGTGGGGGTATCATTATGGCCGCTGGCGGAAATCGCTATCAGAGACACGCCCGGGAAGGTCGAGCCCGTGCGTAATGCCGCTATGCTCCGGCCACGCCGGCCAGCTCCGCGGCTGACGCGATCGCGTCGGGCTTTGGCGGTGCTGTGGACACGAAAACGTCCGGCAGCTCAAGCGGACTGGCCGCGTCGATCAGAACCAGGGACGGCGACCTGGTTCGGACGCGCCTCGCATACGCCTGTGATGGCAAAAATCGCCGGTCGAAAACAGATGCTCATGGATTCATCCCGCTATTCGACCTTGATCCCGGCGATCTTGACCACCTCGGCCCATTTCGCGATCTCGGCCTTCACGAACGGCTCGATATCCTTGGGCGCCATGTGGGACGGCTCGCCCGCGGTGGCGGCGATGCGCTGCTGGACGGTGGGATCGGCGAGCGCCTTCTGCACTTCGGCATACAGCTTTTCGACGATTGGCTGCGGCGTGCCCTTGGGCGCCCACAACCCAAACCAGGTGTAGTACTCGTAGCCGGGCACGCCGGATTCGTCGACCGTCGGCAATTCGGGCATCAACGCCGATCGCTGCTTGGAGGTGATGGCAAGCGCGCGCACTTTGCCGCCCTTCACAAGGCTCATCGCTGTCGACATGTTGTCGAAGAACACCGGCACCCGTCCGGAGATCACGTCCTGATAGGCCGGTTGCGCACCGCGGTAGGGAACGTGTCCCATTTTGGTGCCGGTCATCATCTTGAAGAGCTCGGGGGCCAGGTGCTGTCCGGTGCCATTGCCGGCCGAGGCGTAGTCGATCTTGCCGGGCTGCGATTTCAGCAGAGCGATCAGCTCCTTGATCGACTTCGCCGGCAGGTCGTTGTTCACGACGACAAGGAACGGATAGTTGGCGAGCATCGCCACCGGCGTGAAGTCCGCGAGCGGATCGTAGGGCAGCCTGGCGAACAGGCTGGAATTGACCGACATGTTGCCCGTGAGCCCGACCAGCAGCGTGTAGCCGTCCGGCGCCGCCTTGGCCGCGGCCGTGGTGCCGACCAGCATTCCTCCACCGGTACGGTTTTCGACCACGAATCCGTGGCCGAGCTGCTTTGAAAGCTGATCCCCGATCAGGCGTGCGATGGTGTCGGTGCCGCCGCCGGCAGCGGACGGGACGATGAGCGCCACGGACCGGGCCGGATAGCTTTGGGCGTGCAGCGCGTCAGGCCCGGTGAAGCCGATGGCGGCGGCGATAGCGGCGACCGCCGCGCGGAATGGCGTGATCATCACAAATGTTCTCCCGAGGCTTTTTCCTAGAGCGGGGATGACTTTTCTTCGAATCGTCATCCCGCTCTAGCCTATTGTTGGAGCATGATCTTATCCGAAAGCCGGTATCCACTTTTCGGGATCATGCTCCAGGATATCAGTCGCGCAAGCTTGCGCGTTGCCGCGCGCCAAGTGTCGAGGTGGCCGCGTCAAGGTGTCAAGATGACAAGTGCAATGCAGCCGGCGCTAAAGCGTCTGCGCCACGCCCGCGCGCTCGATAAGATTGCCCCAGCGGTCGATTTCAGAGGCCAGGAACTTCTGGAGCTCGGCGGCCGAAGGGCTTTTCACCGGAATGGTGCCAAGCTTGACGATCAGCGAATGGACTTCGGGCGTTTCGGCCGCAGCCGCTAGCTCCGCGCTCAGCCTGTCGACGATCGGCTTCGGTGTCGCCGCTGGTGCGCAGATGAGCGTCCAGCCGACCGCGTCGAAGCCAGGCACGCCGGCCTCAGCGATGGTCGGAAGATTGGGCAGGGCCGAAATGCGCATCGTCGAGCTCACGCCCAGTGCGCGCACTTTGCCCGCATTGATCTGCCCGATCACGCTGCCGGCGTCGGCGAACATCAGCGCGACATGGCCCGCCATCACGTCGTTGAGGCCAAGCGGGGCGCCGCGGTAGGCGACGCCGTTCATCTTGGTGCCGGTCATGGTTTGGAACAGCTCGGCGGCGAGATGGATCGCCGACCCCGGACCGCCGTGCGCGAAATTGATCTGGCCTGGCTTCTGCTTAAGCAGCGCGATCAGTTCTGCGACCGAGTTTACCGGCAGACCGGGATTGACCACCAGCGCGAGCGGCGTGCGAAACACCAGCGAGACCGTTTGCAGGTCTTTGAGCGTGTCGAACGGCAAGGACTTGAACAGCTTGGGGTTGGCGGCGAGCGAACTCGCCGCGGCGAGCAGGGTGAGGCCGTCGGGCGATGCCTTGGCGACGGCGCCCGTCGCGAGCACGCCGCCGGCGCCGGCGCGGTTTTCGACGATAACCGGCTTGCCGAGCCGCTCCTGTAACTTCACCGCCAAGGCGCGCATGACCACGTCGATGCTGCCCCCCGCAGGAAAGGATACGATGAAAGTGATCGGACCGGACGGGAAGTCGTCTGCCATGGCCTCAAAGCTGGATGGCGCGAGCGCGCCGGCGAGCATCGGCACGAGAAACATGGATCGCCGCGTTAGCATTGCGTCCTCCACGGCCAAGGCTTCGCCGACCGAGCGAAACTGTTGTCAGTGCCTACCACCCGCGGCCGCTCGGCGACCGTCAGTGCAGGCTGCTCCTGCGCGCGTGCTGCGAGCGGGCACGCGGCAGGCGTGACGCCTCGCAGCCCAATGAACTCGCGGCGCCTCACGTCGAACATGAGGCCTTCCTCCCGCCCAGGAACGAGCACCGGCGCCCGACGGACTGGCCAGTCTGCCACACATTCAGCCTGCCATAAATGTGAGCGGAAAGTCTTTGCTTCCTTTTCCCATCCCGCACCTACCGGCTCGTGCGTGAGCGCAGCAACCGGCTTGAGCGCAAGACAACGCCGGTCAATGTCGACAACGGTGTGGCCAGCCTTATTTTGACACCCGTCAACGACAAGGACACCTGCCGATGCATACTGCGCGCTGCAGAGCTTCGCCCATCGGCCGACGGAATGAACCACGAGCAGGCACGCACGCGGCCGCCCTCCTCAGAACGTCGGCGGCCACGCATTTGACCAAAGCTGTGCGGCCGCTCGGCACCTATGCTTGACCCGTGGCCCCCGGTGAGCCTTGCGCTTGTCATGGCGGAATCAAGCACCCCGGTCGATCAGGCCGATGCTTGGCGGAAGGACAACCTTGCCGCCGACCGTCCGGCCGGCATGGCGATCGAGCCGAGACAAATGGAGGCTATGCTTCTACAAGTTTTGTAGCGGATTTGAGGAAAAGAAGGCGGTGGCCTTGTCATGAACGGTTCGTCTCTGCAGTTGTTTGGCCGCGTCGCTCTGGTCACGGTGCTGGTCGTACTTGCGGTTTGGCTGTTGCGGCGCTTCCTGCCTGCCCTTGCATGGGCTGCCGTGCTCGCCATAGCAACTTGGCCTGTACGCGAGTGGCTGATCGGCAAAGGTATGAGGACATCGTACGCCGCAATTTCGCTCACCCTTCTCGTCGGGATGCTGATCGTCGGTCCGCTCGTCGTCCTGGCCGTTCAGATGGCGAGGGAAGCCGTCGTCGTTGTCCAGGCAGTGCGCGAGCTGAGGGAAACCGGGCTCGGCACGCCGAAATGGGTGCCGCAACTTCCTTTGGTCGGTGGATATGTTGCATCGTGGTGGGCCGGTCACCTCGCCGATCCGGATGCGGCTAAAGAGCTTTTGGGTCGAGCCGAGTCGATGTCCGTCATCCAGTGGACTCGAAGCTTTGGCAGCGAGTTTATCGTCCGGTTGGTGATTTTGGTATTCACGTTGCTGACGCTCTTTTTCGCCTACCGCGACGGTCCGACGATCATCGATCAAACCCGTATCGTTGCGGATCGCCTGTTCGGTTCATCAGGAGAGCATCTCGGCAAGGAAGCTGTTGTTGCGGTGCGCGCAACCGTCAACGGTCTTGTCTTGGTCGGATTGGCGGAGGGAGCGTTGCTCGGAGTGGCCTATGTGATGGCGGGCGTGAGCCATCCCGTTCTGTTCGGGTTTGCGACCGCGCTGCTCGCGACGGTTCCATTCGGGGCGCCGCTGGTATATGTGATCGTTTGCCTCACGCTGATCGCTCAGTCGCGTCTCAGCATCGCCGTTCTGCTTTTCTTGTTCGCGTCGGCTGTCGTTTTCGTTGCCGATCATTTTGTCCGTCCCGCGCTGATCGGCATGGCGACTCGCCTGCCTTTCCTGTGGGTTCTCCTCGGCATCTTCGGAGGTCTGGAGACATTCGGCCTCGTCGGATTGTTCCTCGGACCGGCGATCATGGCTGCTGTGCTGGCAATCTGGAGAGAGGGCGCCGAGCCGGCCGAAGCGGATTCGGTGACGTGACGCGGCCATCGAGATTCTTGCCGTGACCGACCTAGCAGGCTGCTGAAGAAGTCACCATTTGCGAGCTTTGAAGGTTGATTCGTCGCCGAGATGGAAGCTGATTTCGCCGTTGATCGTACCATCGTCGTCGAGTTCGGCCCATCCATCTCCGGAGACCGGGTCCATCTCGTCGGAGCCTTGCCAAGTGAAGTCGGCGGCAGCGGCAAAGAGGGTGCAATCGAGACCGCTGATCACGCATCCGAACTTGAACTCACCGAGCTCGTTAGCTTGGAACTGGATGTAGTCGGGCTCAACCATATCCAAGTAATCACTGTCCCAGAGCTCCATCTCGATGATCCGCCACTTGCCGATCAGCGCGCTCTTGGCGCCGCGCCGCATGTGGCCTCCAGAAGCTTGGGTATCCGCACGAGATTGTAGGCCAGGATTGCGAAGATGAAGACGGCTTGCACCTTGGCAAGCCCGCGAACTTTGACCTGTGCCAATCCTCCAATCGGCTTGGTCCAGCCGAAGATTTCTTCGATACGTTTGCGGATGACCTGGCTGATCGCGTAGCCGGGATGTCGGGTGATGCGACCGTCCACTGCCGTCCTGCGGATCTTGCCCGTCTTGGTGACGTGACCGTTGATCGCGATGTGGGGCGTCACTTCGCGTTCACGCAGCGCTTCGACAAACTCGACCACGTCGTAGGCTTTGTCGGCGCCGAGCGTGATCCGCTGCTCGGCAGGTCGATGATTGTCGATGAGGGTGAGGGCTGCCTCGCGCTCGGCTGTGCCGGTCGCTTGCGTCACGTCGCCAGCAACTGCCAGACCGTTGCGGTTTTCCATCAGGACATGGCCCATGTAGCACAGCCGACTCTCCTGGCCGTCACCCTTGCGGTAGAGCTTGGCATCAGGATCTGTCGTGCTCTCGTGGGTCTTATTCGATCGTTTCTCACGGTGGAAGTTACGCTCGCCATTGCGGCCGCCCGTGGACGGACCGTCACTCCCGTCCTTCGGCCGAAAGCTCTTCATCGAGGCCCAAGCCTTCAGCAGCGTTCCGTCCACCGAGAAGTGATCGCTCGATAGAAGCCGCTTCACCTTCGGCAGCGACAGCAAGCTGGACAAGAATTCACGCGCCACATCGGCTTCCAGCAGCCGGTCACGGTTCTTCGTAAAGACCGTAGCGTCCCAAACGGCGTCGTCGATCGACAGACCGACAAACCAGCGAAACAGAAGATTGTAGTTGATTTGTTCCATCAACTGCCGTTCTGAGCGCACGGTGAAGAATGCCTGCAGCAGTGTGGCCCGCAGAAGATATTCCGGCGGAATCGAAGGCCGCCCCATATGCGAATAGAGTTCGTCAAACCGATCCGACAGCGCCGCAAGCACCTCATTCACCAGAACCAGGATCGCCCTCAATGGGTGGTCCGGTGCGACCCGCTCCTCCAGCCGGATATACGAAAACAGCCCCTCTGATCCTCGTTGCTCGCCGCGCATCGCAAATCACCCCGCCGTGGTCCAATACAACGGAATCACGATCAGCTCTTGCCGTCGAGAGAGTTTTTCAGCAGCCTGCTAGAGATGAGTCTCCCAGAAGGAGAGGGTGCGCGACCATGCGACCTCCGCAGCTTGACGCTGGTGCGCGTCGGGCCGCTGCTCGTTCATGAAACCGTGCTTTGCCTCGTAGCGGAAGATCTCTGCCGGTTTTCGCGCGCTCTTAAGCGCCGCTTCAAACTCGTTGACCGCTTGCGGCGTGCACCAGTCATCCTCGTTGGCAAAATGGGCTTGCAGCGGCACGCGGATGTCGGCGGGGTTGGCGACGTTTGCAGGCGGGAGCCCGTAAAAGCACACTGCCGCACTGAGGTCCGGAACGCGGATCGCACCGAGAATTGTCACCGCACCACCCATGCAGAAACCGGTAAGTCCGACTCTGGCTCCCGTCTGCCTTAGATACTGCACGGCGCCGCGCACCACCTGGTCGGTCGCATCGACGAAGTTGACCGAGCTCATTTCCCGATTGGCGGCTTCCGTGTCGTGATAGGGAACGACCGTCCCGGCATAGAGATCCGGCGCGAGCGCCTCATATCCCGCCTCCGAAAAGCGGTTGCAAATGCCCTTGATCTGGTCTTGCAGTCCCCACCACTCCTGGATGACCACGACGCCTGGCGCATTGGCGCGCCCCGGTTTGGCGAGATAGCCCCACGCGTCTTTGCCATCCGGCCGCTTAAATGTGATCTTCGTGCCCATGGTTCCTCCGTTACTCGATCGATTCTTTGCACCTCACCCTAGACAATCATAAACCCTGCGACGGCCGGTTTATTATCTCCGCGGCAAGACGTGATCGGCACGACAGTCATCCAAATGTTGTGCCCGCTCAAACTTTGTCCGCGGCATCATCCGCGCCATTGAATCAGCTTCCCGATTGGACGCGAAATTGTCGCAGAAGGGCCGAGACTGCAAGATTCGCCGTCAATTTCCCTGTTAGCAGGGAATTTGGGTGCGGAGACCGGTTCGCAGCGGACTGCATCGTCAGCGAGGGAGTCCGGTCTCCACTGCCTTACATCTAAGGACCGCTCAAACCGGCACGGCAGCGTGGCCTTTCGACCCTCGCGACCGCCGCCCCATCGCAACGGCAACATCGGCATCTGGTCCGACGGCTTGGCCTGGCGTCGGAGCGGTATGACGAGGCACTGTTCAGTTTTAACCGTCGGCGAGTGGCCGCAGCGGTCGGCCGCCGAACGCCGGGCGCCGTCGCCCGCAAACGGGGCAATGGCTGTTGCATTTGCAGTAACCGCGCGAGACATTTGTCGTTCTGCGCGCCATTCAAGGGCGCTGCACCATCACGTCAGGGAGAGACGACCATGTTGCGGATTCACTTCGTGGGCATGCTCACGGCACTCATCGTCAGTTCGCTGGGAGCGGCGCAGGCGCAGCAGCCGGCCCCGCCGCCGTTCGCCACTACCAAGGTCACGGACAACGTCTACATTTTCCGCTATGGCGGCCATCAGTCGATGTTCATCGTCACGCCGGCGGGCGTGATCGCCACCGACCCGATCAGCGAGCGGCGGCCGGCGAAGCCTTATATAGACGCAATCCAGGCCGTGACTAAGGCGCCGATTAAATACGTCATTTACAGCCACAGCCATTTCGACCATATCGCCGGCGGCAAGCCCTTCAAGGACCTCGGTGCGAGCTTTATCGCACACCGGAACGCCAAGGCCCGCATCGCCGCGCTCAAGCCCGATGACGTCGTCATCCCCGACCAGGTTGTCGACGGCAAGAGGAACATCAAGCTCGGTGGCACGACCCTCGAACTGATCTATCTCGGCAAGAACCACTCGGACAGCACCCTGGTGATGCGGCTGCCGAAGGAGAAGATCATCTTCACCGTCGATTGGATTCCGATTCAGGGCGTGCAGTTCCGCGGCATGGCCGACACTTACGTGCCAGACATTGAGGAGGGGCTGAAAAAGGTCATCGCGATGGATTGGGAAACGCTCATTCCCGGCCATCCGGGGGCGGGCGGCAAGCAGACCGGCACCAAGGACAATGCGCGCGACGAGCTTGCCTACCTGCAGGACCTTTCTGCCGCAGTGAAGAAGGCGGTGAGCGAGAACAAGTCCTACGCGGACGCCCAGAAGGAGATCAAGCTGCCAAAATACGAAGCCTGGCCGAATTACAATGCGTTCCTGCCCATGAACATCGAGCGCTATTTCGATTTTTGGAACCGGGGGATTTAACGAGGCCCAGGCGCGTGTCCCGCGCGGTCGTGCTCCCGCGCGGGATTGAGCATTGATCGGACCCTGACCGAATTCGGGAGGCGCTCATGACCGCCGTCGCCCTCGCCCTGCACATACTCGGCGCCGTCGTCTGGGTCGGCGGCATGTTCGCGATCTATGTCTGCTTGCGTCCGGCGCTTGGCACGCTCCAGCCGCCGGAACGCCTGCAACTGATGCGGGTCACCTTCCAGAAATTCTTTCTTTGGGTATGGCTGGCGATCCTGCTGCTGCTCGGTAGCGGCTACTGGATGCTGTTCACGGCCTTCGGCGGCTTTGCCGGTGCCGGCCTGTACATCCACCTGATGCAGATGATCGGTTGGCTGATGATTGCGCTGTTCGTCTGGCTGTTCCACGGACCGTGGCTGGCGTTCAAACGCGCAGTCGATGTCGGAGACTGGCCGAGCGCCAGCGCCGCCCTCAACCGCATCCGCCAGATCATCGCTGTCAACCTGCCGCTCGGTCTACTCGTCGTCGTCATCGGCGGCAGTGGCCGCTACTGGAGCTGACTTTCAGCCGGACGGCTTTAGCCTCCGCAAGCGGAATCCGGGCCTCCTGCTCGGCACCTTTCCGGCGCGTCGCGTGTTTTTTCATGTCGCTGGCTCCTTGGCCGCAATTGGTCGCGCACCACGACCCAGCGGTTCAGCCATGGCGGCGAGTAATCCCGCCCGGTGTTCCGACAGCGCAGCAGTAAAACGCCGCCCAGCGAGTATCCTACCGGCCTTTGCTACGCCAGGCGTCCGATGGCTTAGTAGTAGCCATAGTCGTAGCCACAGGCCCAGAACTCGCTGCCAGCCCCACGCTGTCGGTTGCCAGCTCCAGCACGAGCCGCCATAGAGGCCAACGCCGGCGACGAACGGCAGGGCCGCGAAGGCGAAGCGACGATGATGGAACCGATTGAAACGAGCGAACGCAAACCGATTGGGGCGTGATGCAAATCCTGGTCGGAACGCAAAACTGCGGGACCCGACGAACCCACCGCGGAAAGCGGCGCCGCGGAAGCCTCCACCCATCGTCCCACCGCGGAAAGCGGCACCGCGGAAGCCTCCACCCATCGTTCCACCGCGAATGGCGGCGCTGCGGAAGCCTCCGCCCACCATCCCACCGCGCAAGCCCCCGCCCCCCATTCCGCCGCGAAAGCCGCCACCCCCGTGAAAGCCCCCACCAAAGCTCGCGCCGCGGCCCCCGCCTCCGCCCATCCGAGCATCCGATGTCGTCGACGCTGCCATCACGCCCGCGAAGGTGACGGCGGCCAACACGATTATGACCTTACGCACCATGATGTCTCCTCCATGTGTCGCCAGAAGGATTGGACTCGATCCGAATGTCGCTCATCGTCGTTGCATCGCGTCGCCAGGACCGTCACATCACCTGTGACACAGCTTGGTCGCTATTACGGTGAGCGCTGCGACAACTCTGTCAGCCTTCCGCAACTCGGTTGGGGTCGTCTACGCCGGCAAGGAGCGAAGATCACGACGACAAGTATCACCGGTAAGACCGTTATAAGCAGTCAAGCAAAAACACCCAAATTACTAATGAGTTAGTTTCTGACTTATAAGTTAGACTGGTTTCTAGGTTCCGGTATGATAAGCTCATTCGTACATTGCTTTGGAGATGCGAGATCATGGCAGAGGGCCGACGCCGGATACTCGTCATTGAGGACGACCTGGAAACGGCCGGGCAGCTGGTCGATTTCCTCTCGACCAACGGTTATCAGGTTGATCTGGCCGGCGCCGGCAATGACGGATTGAGCCGCGCAAGTTCCGCCGATTACGCCGTGATGACAATCGATCGCATGCTTCCGGACATCGATGGTCTCGCGGTCATCCGGCGCCTCAGGGAGGGTGGGATCGTCACTCCCGCCTTGATCATCAGTGCTCTCGGCGAGATCGACGATCGGGTGCGCGGCCTCCGCGCCGGTGGCGATGATTACCTCGTCAAGCCGTTCGCCTACGCAGAATTGCTGGCGCGTGTCGAGGCTCTCGCCCGACGCAGTGCTACCGTTGTCAAGGAGACGGTGCTGCGCGTCGGTGACCTCGAGCTGGACCTTGTGTCACGAACAGTGAGCCGCCGCGGCCGGAAAATCGAACTGCTGCCACGAGAATTTCAAGTTCTCGAATACCTGGTACGCAATGAAGGCCAGGTTGTCCCCCGGGCGATGCTGCTACAACACATATGGGATCTCCACTTTGACCCCACCACCAACATCATCGACGTGTATGTCGGACGCGTCCGCCGAAAGGTCGACGGTCAGCAGGCATATCCTCTTATCCATACCGTTCGCGGCGTCGGGTTTTGTGTCCGTGCTTCTTGCTAAGACTCTACGGTCATCTACCTTCAAGCTGGCGCTGATCTGGATAGCAATTTTCGGCGCCCTGGTCGTTGCGCTTTTCAGCTACGTCTATTGGACCACCGCGACTTATGTGCATGGCAGGTCGGATCGTGCCATCGCGGCGGAGCAGTTGATCCTGCGAAAAGTCTACGACAGCACGGGGCGCAGCGGTCTGATTGCCGCAATCGGGGATCGAATCGCCGATGACCGTTTCGAAAACGGGGTCTTCCTGCTCGCCGACCCTTCGCTCGCTGCCGTGGCCGGCAATCTCAAGATGTGGCCATCGACCCTGAAAGGCCCGAAAGGATGGGACACCTTCAGTGCGCGGGAGTGGAAGCCGGATGCTGCGGACCGCCCAGTGCTGCGGGCGTCGTTCGATACGCTTCCCGACGGCTACCATTTGTTGGTCGGAAAAGACCTCGAGGACCTCAATGAGTTCACCAAGAAGATCAACATGGCCCTTCTCGGGGTCATTTCTTTGATATTCGTTCTTGCGGGGTTGGCTAGCGTCTCCGTCACGCGGCGAACGGTAGGGCGGATCGACGCCATTAACGCGACCAGCCGAGCCATCATGCAGAGCGGCCTCAGCAAGCGGATACCCCTGCGCGGAACACGGGACGAATGGGATCAGCTCGCCGAGAACCTCAATTCGATGCTCGACCGGGTTGAAGCGTTGATGGCGGAGCTGAAGCAGGTTTCCGACAACGTGGCGCACGATTTGCGGACGCCTCTGACCCGCATGCGCGGACGGCTGGAGAAGGCCTATAATCGCCAACGTAATGGCGACCACGACCAGTCGTTGATCGGCGACACCCTGGCGGACCTCGATGCGGTCCTGCGCATGTTCTCCTCTCTCACGCGAATATCTCAAATCGAGGCGGGCGATCGCGCATCTGCGTTCCGCAGCGTAAACCTGGCGGAGATCGCGAGCGAGGTCGTGGAGCTGTTCGATGCCGCGGCGGAAGACAAGCGCGCGCATCTTAGTGCTGTCGTGGATCAACGAGTGCTCGTGACAGGTGATAGAGATCTCCTGTTCGACGCGGTGGCCAATCTCGTCGACAACGCCATCAAACATGGTCGCGAAGGGGGTCAGGTGACCGTGGAGGTCACTCCGAGCGATGGCGGTGCAGTCATTTCGGTCGCCGATGATGGGCCGGGAATTCCCAACGAAGAATGCCGATATATCTTCAAGCGTTTTTACCGGCTGGAACGCAGCCGCCACACTCCAGGCAACGGCCTCGGCCTCAGCCTTGTCGCTGCCGTTGCCCGTATCCATGGAGCACGTATCGAGCTAGTGGATAACAGGCCAGGCCTCAAATGCCGACTTTGGTTTCCGTTGCCTGTGATGTCGTGACCGCGAACGGCCTCATGACAAACGGCGAGCACCAGCTAGCCGACCTCGCCATCAGGCACGATGTGGTATGCTTGCGTGAGATACAATTCACCGAGTTCTTTTCGACCTTTCAGACAACTTGAACGCGCGGCCTGAACCAAATTCCTCGATAAAATCAAACGAGAGATTGTCACTCACCCGCCAAATCGCCCCGCCGAGAGTGGAGAATATTTCTGTCGAATTGAATTCCCGCTCATCGACTACCCCGGCTGCCGTGCGGACTTTCCAATCGTACGGCCCTTCAACAGTGATTCCCACAAACAAGCCGGCGCGATGCTCTCGCGTGAGAGCAGTGCCCAACGTCGAAGTGGAGCGGTCCCCAGGACCATCTTGCGACACAATGCCAAGCCAGCTCGCGCCCACGCCGGGCTCATCGTTGCTGCCTGGCAAGAGAATTTCGAACTCGGTCGCCACGCTCGGTCTAGTCCTGAAGGACGCCTTCTGCGGAACGCCGTTGAGAAAGAGGCCATTACCGACTCGCCTCCTCTGGGCAACCTCCGCAGGCCTCTAGCGACCGCCCTCACGTTTCGTCCGTGATGCGTCGGCCCCGGTTTGCGCGCGGTCGCCGCCCTCCGCCTGCGCCTTGGTGACGCGGACGTAGAGCCGGCCGTCGACGACCTTGATGGGATAGGTCTCGAGTGGTTCGAACACCGGGGCTCCCAGCGCCTTTCCGGTGCGAATGTCGAACCGACCCTGATGGAAAGGGCATTCGACCACGCAGTCGACGACCACTCCGTCGGAAAGATAAGCGTGCTCGTGGGTGCACACGTCCTGCGTGGCATAGAATTGCCCTTTGGCGCGATACACCGCAACGGCGAGCGTGCCGACCCAGAGCTGTTCGACGTCCTCATCTTCGAAATCGGCGGCAGTACCTGCGAGGTGCCACGACTCCTCCGAAGCATCGTCAGCCATCGCGCCTTTTCCTTCCTCGGCCCCCGGTTCAATCGAGCCGACAGAGCCAGCTCTCGTCGACGCTCTCCTTCCTCCGTTTGCGCTCCTCCAGGATATCCATGGCTTCGGCCTCCGAGACGATGCAGGTGCGGCGCACCTCCTTGTCGACGGCCCACAGACTCTCACCCATCGGTTTCAATCTGCGTCCCACCAGTCGGTTCAGCTTTGGTAGGGCGAAGAAGGGAACTTGCGGACAGACGTGGTGCTCGGAATGGAACGGCATGTTCCAGCACAAAGTGCGCATGAAGAAGCCGGCCTTGGTGGACCGCGTGTTGGTGCGCACGTCGGGCCCCTCGTCGCAGCCCTTGTGCTCGGCAATGCGCCACGCCCGCTGCAGGGGTTCGCCCAGAATGCGCGGTAGGATCCAGTAGATCAGCGGGGCGATGCTGCCGAAATAGATCGCCACGGCCGCGACGCCGCCGTAGACGACCAGCATGATCCGTGCCTCATTGTAGATGCGGGGCAGATCTTGCTTCGGCACATACCAGGAATCCTGCGGACGCATTCGCCCCAGCGCGTGCTTGGTGATGACGACCGGAAAGGTCGTCCACAGCCGCCATCCCAGGAGCTGCTCGCAATAGTGGCGCCACGTCGTCGGGCTGGGCAATACCATCGCCGGGTCCATGCCCTGGATCTGGGTATAGGTGTGATGGACGGCATGACGGTAGCGATACCAGGTGGGCTGTATGATGTAGACCAGGCTGACCAACCAGTACACGGCCTCGTTCAACCAGCGTGTGCGAAAGGCAGTGCCGTGGCTGCACTCGTGCATGGGTGCGAACAGGCAGGCGAGCAAAATGCCGTGGACGAACATCATCGGCACCATGAAGAGGGTGCCGGCCGTGAGATAAATCCCGGTTCCGCTGATGCCGATGGCGCAGACATGGGTGCCCAGATAGCTGAGCCCGATCCGGTCATTGCGCCGCGACAGCTGCTTGCGGTCCTTCTTGTCGAGGAGCTGAAACGGATCAAACACCATTTCCTGGCGCTTCATCGGCGGACTTCCTGCAAAAATGCGCAATTTTGCAAGGATTTCAGAAATCCGGTTATAATTCAAATCGAAAAAATAACTGTGATCTATAGACCAGACCTATGACTCCGGCACAGGCGCGCGCGTTCCTCGCGGTGGCGACCGAGGGCAGCTTCACCGCCGCCGCACGACGGCTCAACCTGAGCCAACCCACGGTGACCAGCCAGGTGGGTCTCATCGAGAAGCAATACCGCGTCGAGCTCTTTCACCGCCGCGGGCGGGGGGCGCGGCTGACGCCCGCGGGCGCGGCGCTCCTGCCCGTCGTCCGCCGCATGTTTGCGAGCTTCGACGAGGCGGTCGCCCAGCTCGAAGAATTCCGGGGATTGCGCCAGGGCCAGCTGCGGATCGGTTCCTACGGTCCCTTCGATGTGGCGGCGCTGGTTGCACGCTATAGAAAGCGATTCCCCACGCTGTCGATCTCGGTCGATTTCGGAAACTCCCGCACGCTTGCCGACAAGCTGCTGAACTATGATCTTGATGTCGGCGTACTCGACCGCATCGAGCCGCATCCGGAGTTTCAGGTTCTTCCGTTCAGGACGCCCGCTCTGGTGGTCATTGCGCCCAAGGCCGCGCCATGGATCGGCCGAAAGTCAATATCGGTCGATGAATTGCAGAACCACGTCCTGGTATGCCGCGAACCGGGATCGGCGACGCGCGCGGCGCTCGATCGTCTCGTTGCGGCGGCGGCGCTTCCCGCACATCGCCTGGTTCAGTTCGGCAGCCGGGAAGGGGTTGTCAGCGCGGTCGCCGAAGGCATAGGTCTCGGCGCGATTTTCGACGACGGCGTGCTGCCCGGCAATCGCATCGTCAAGCTGGCGATCATGGGGATGGCGATCTCCTCGAAGGTCGATGTGGTGTGCCTCGCCGAGCGACGGACCAGCCAGCTGATCTCCGGCTTTCTGGCGACCGCCAGGGACTATCTTCGCGAGCGGTGATTGCGGCGAAATCGCCACAGCGGAAATCGCGATCTCGCCCGAAGGCTGTCGTCCGCTATCCCAACCGCCACGCGCGGAGCTCCAGGCGGATCGATCGAACAGAACGGGAGGGGGCGAGAGAGCTACTTGTCGGCCGTCTCGGTCGCCTCGTGGGCGAGCAGAAATTGGCGGCAGGCCTCGACCAGGGTAAGCTCCGGCGATACCCGGACCTTCTCGTCCTCCCGCGCCCGCGCCTTCCACCACGTCATGATGGCGATCAACGGATTGGTCCGACCGAATTCGTCATCGCCGAAGCTCGATGCGAGGCCGATCGCGCGGCTGACCACCTCCGCCTGCTCCGGAGACAGATCGAACTCGATCTCGCCGATGAAATCGTCATCCATATCCACGTAGCGTCTCCATCGGAGTGCCCGCGCCGACCGCTCTATAGGTTATCCGGCCGTCACCTTGCAACAAGGCCGGCAACGAAGGCTACGGCGCGCACTCCCGGCGCTTCGCTATCTGGCAAAAAGCCCCTCCGGCCTGACCAGGAGGAGCAGGAACAACACGCTGTGGATCGACAGGGTCGATCGGACAGGGCGGCATAAACAATGCCGCCGCCTGCACGGTTCCAAACGCCAGACCGGTCAATGCCGAGCCGAAGATGCTGCCCGCGCCCCGGCGACTAGCGGATGGCGTACCATCGCATCACGATTCTCTCGCACACGACGACGCCGCCGTAGAGTACGAGCCCGACCACGCAAAGTACGGCGATGCAGGCGAGCGCCAGGTCGGTCTGCTGCCGCGACGAGGCGAAAAGGATCAGGTATCCCAGACCTTGCTGCGATGCGATGAATTCGCCGACGACGATGCCGATGATCGCCAGCGTGACGGCGACCTTCATGCCGCTGAAGATGAAGGGCGGCGATGTGGGGAAGCGGATGCGGATCAGGATTTGCCAGTCGGACATTCGAAGCGACCGGCACAGCCGCAGCATGGTGGTCTCCACGGATTGCAGTCCCGCCGCGGTGGCGACCAGGATTGGAAAGAAGCAGATGAAAATCGAGAACGTGACGCGCGACGGCGAGCCGATGCCCAGCCAGACGATGAAGAGCGGCGCCAGCGCGATTTTCGGGATCAGCTGGAAGAACACGATGTTCGGATAAAGCGCCTGGTAAGCGAACGTCGAATAGACCATCAGGGCGGCGAGGGCGATGCCGAGCGGGATCGACAGCCCGAACGCCAGCAACGTCTCGTAGGTGGTCGGGATGGTATGCTTCATGATCAGCGGAAAATTCTCCGTCAGCTGCGCGAGCACCATCGTGGGCGGCGGCAAGATGGCCGGCGAGATGTCGCCGTAGACGGATATGGCCTGCCACGCGAGCAGGAACAGAAACGCCGTGAGAACCGGGAGCGCGACCGACCATTGGTTGGACCAAAACGCCGCCCAGAAGGTCTTCAAGCCGAATGCGCGGGCCGGGACGACAGGTGCACGGGCATCGTCCATGATTAGTGTCGCGCCTCGGCGTCGCCCTGGCGCGCCTTCGTGATCTGATCGCGCAGAAATCCGCACAATTCATTGAACTCCGCGGTCTCGCCGATTGCAAAATCGCGCGGTCGTGCAAACGGCACGCTGATCTCGGCGATGATCTTCGATGGGCTGCATCCCATGACCAGGACCCGGTCCGACAGCATGACCGCCTCGCGAATGCTGTGCGTCACGAACAGCACGGTCTTGCGATAGCGCTCCCACAGTTCCAGCAGTACGACGTTCATGTCGTCACGCGTGATCGCGTCGAGCGCGCTGAACGGCTCGTCCATCAGCAGGATGCTGGGGTCGCCGATCAGGGCGCGGCAGAGCGATACCCGTTGCCGCATGCCGCCGGACAACTGGTTCGGCCGTTTGTTGGCCGCATCGTCGAGCCGGACGAGTCGGAGAAGCTCCATCGCCCGGCCGAGATAGGCCGAGCGCTCTCTGTGCATCATCTCGATCGGAAAGAGGATATTCTGCAGGGTCGTCTTCCATGGGAGCAAGGTCGGATCCTGGAACACGATTCCGATTTCCGTCCGCGGTTCGCTCATCACGGTGCCGCTGGCGAGAATTCTTCCGTCGGTGACCGTTTCGAGGCCGGCGATCATCATCAAGAGCGTGCTCTTGCCGCAGCCGCTCGGGCCGAGCAGGCAGACGAACTCGCCTTTGGCGATCGAGAATGTCGCCGCGGCCACGGCTTCGAACGCAGTGGCCCCCGTTCCATAAACCTTGCGCACGCTTTGGCAGCTGATTTCCGGTTGCATGCTCAGGCTTTGCCCAGGAGCTTGGCGTATTTCTGCGAATCAGATCGAACCCGGTCCCACTCGGCAGCCGTCAGCGTCACCTTGCCGATGTCGTTGTTGCTGCAGAACGTGTCTGCCTTCGGCGGCTCCCGGTCGTTTGGCGCCGCAGCATACTGCTTCACGATTTTCGCCTGTGCGTCGATCTTGGCGAGGTCGGTATAGCCGAGGCCGTGCTGGATCGACTCCGGAGCCGTCATGATGGCGCGGGTCATGCCGAGGCCGAGCTCGACATAGAGCTTTCCATTCTTTCCGATCGCGAGCTCCTCGTGTTCCTTGAGATGCCGCTCCATGGCTTCCTGCGGATTGAGCAGCATGAACTTCATGCCCTCGAGAATGCCCATCTGCACGTTATCGACGAGCTCCTTGTTTTTCGCCAGGAAGCCGCCGCTGGTGATGGTGTTCAACCAGTAGAACTGCAGCCCGACATCGGAGAACGGCATCATTCGGATCGGGAAATTCTCCGACACGAAGTTCGGGATCGAGCTCAGCCCGGTTACGACGACCGCATCGACGATGCCGGACATCGCAGACTGCTCGAGGATCTTGCTGTCGATTTGGACGACGGCGACCTTGCCGAAGTCGACGCCCGCGAGTCGGCAGTAAGCCGGCAGGAATGGCGTGTCGCCGCCGGCGGCCGACACTCCGATCTTCTTGCCCTCCAGCTCCTTCGGAGCCTTGATCGGCCCTTTTTCCGGAACCACGATTCCCAACGTCGCATCGTAGCCCTGGGTGCCGATGAGCCGCAGGTCGAGACCCTTCATGATCGACAGCAGATTCGCACCAGTCTGGGCGCCGCCCATGTCGAATTGCCCGCTCGCGACCGCTTGGATGGCGGCCATCGAGCCGTAACCGCGCGAAATATCGAGATCGATGCCGCGCCGCTTGAAATAGCCGAGCTGACGGGCGCTATAGATGTAGGCATATTGCCCGGTCGGCAGCCAGGACAGCGTATAGCGAACTTTCACCGGCTGCGCGATCGCCGGTTGTGGAAATGTGAAACCCGCGACCGAAACGGCGGCGGCGGCGCCGCCGCCGAACAGTTGGCGGCGCGTGATTGCGGATGGTGAAGGCATGCTGTTCCCTTTCTCACTGCGTCATCTTGGGGCGCCGCATTCTTCTTGGCTGCATCCGCAGCGGGCCTGCTCTTCGCCCGCTACGCATCCCGCGATTTTTGGTACCTGCGCTCTTCTTCTTGGAAACACTTTGTTCCTCTCGCTATATTCCGCGGTGGCACGAGGACTCGCAAGGCCTTGTTATGCTCCTTCGCTGACCATTCCTGCCATTTTTTTGGTCGCAGAGGGCGAAGACCTTTGTTTCCGGTGCGGTGAAGCTTCGGCGGAGGAAATGATCGCATGGCGGAATTGATCACTTACGGCGTTCCAACCGATCGATGCGGCCTGCAGCTTCGATTGGGAATCGAGAAAGGCTTTTTTCGCGAGCTTGGGGTCGATCTCAGCCTCAGAGTTGTGTTCGGAGGTCCCGAGATCGCTGCGGAATTCAATTCGGGACGGCTCAAGGTCGGCGAACTTGGCACGCCGCCCGGATTGACCGCGCTGGCCAAGGGTGCGCGCTTCAAGATCATCGGCAGCGGCGTGCGGCGCGGCGCGGTGCAATATTTCGTCGCGCGTCCCGGCTTTTCGACCTGGTCTGATCTCGGCGGGGCAAAACTGGGCGTGTTGAGCCGTGGCAGCTGCAGCGACTGGTACATGCGCGAGGTTCTGCGACACTACGGGATAGATCCCGAGACCGATGTGACCATTGTCGGTCTCGGCCCTCGTTACCCTGAGATCCTCGGCTTGCTGGCAAAGGGCGATCTCGATGGTGCGATCATCTCGGAACCGCACGTTACGATCGGCGAGCAAGCCGGATATTTCAACGTATGGCTGGGCCTCAACAAATGGGTCGGCGCACCTCGGATGCAATGGACCATCGTCGTCGCGAACGACGACGCACTGATGCGCGAGCCCGAACTCATCAGCGCCGTGCTTAGCGGTTGTCGGCGCAGCTATCGCTATGCAGCGGAGAATCGCGCCGATTGGGCGGATTTTGGAGCCCGCTATTTCGGCATCTCGCGCGAGGCCATGATGAAATCGATCGATCGCGAGTTTGACGACCTGCATTTCGACTGCGAGATTGATCGGACCGGGATGGAGGCGGCGATTGCGTTGCAGCGAAAGCTCGGAAGCGTGACCGGCGACCTCGGATTGGCCGACATCGTGGATGCACGCTTCGACCACCGATGCGTGCAGGCAGAACCATCACATCCCGTAATATGATCACCCGGTCGTCGCCGCTCTCCGTCCGAAGCACCGCCGGTGGATGGCCCCGCGCCGCAGAACGTGCCGCGTTGCGATCCAGCCTCTGTTCGGTCCCGCCATATCCGGCGGCCAGAGCATGTCCCGGGAAACCGGGAAGCGGTGTTCCCAAAAGGCCGTGCGCCAATTGCGGGAGACGGGCATGACCAAGCACGGGCCGTTCGGATCGGATCGCGACCCGTCCTGGCATGAGGAAGCCGATGTGGTCGTCATCGGCTACGGCTACGCCGGGGCGATCGCCGCGCTCGAAGCCCACGATGCCGGGGCTGAGGTGCTTCTGATCGAGAAGATGCCGGATCCCGGCGGCATCTCGATCACGTCCGGTGGAAACGTCCGCTTCGTCGAGAACGCAGACGAGGGCTTCCGGCACCTGCAAGCCAGCAATGCGGGCACGACGCCCGACTCCGTGCTGCGGGCGCTCGCGGCGGGCATGAGCGAAATCCCGGCCTATTTCGAGAAGCTCTGCCGCGCGTCGGGCGCCACCCTCGATCGGCGTCAGGCTGACGGCAATTACCCTTTTCCCGGCACTGCGACCTTCGGATACGTGAGCGTCAAGCATGTGCCGGACTTCGACGCCGAACGAAGCTACCCCTTCGTTTCGAGCTACGTTCCCATCCATCGCGCGGCAGGCGTGCGCCTGTTCAAGGTAATCGAGGACAACATCCGGTTGCGCCACATCCGCGTGATGCTGTCGACGCCGGCGCGCCGATTGGTCGTCGGCAACGGCGAGATCCGAGGTCTCACGGCCGAATCCGACGGCAGGATCATCGCCATCAAGGCGCGCCGAGCGGTCGTTCTCGCCTGCGGCGGGTTCGAAGCGAACGCGGAGATGCAACGGCAGTTCTGGCAGGAAAAGCCCGTTCTCAACGCAGCCTACATGGGCAATACCGGAGACGGCATCCTGATGGCGCAGGAAGTCGGTGCCGCGCTCTGGCATATGTGGCACTACCACGGCGTGTACGGCTTTAAGCATCCCGACCCCGCCTATCCGTTCGGCATCCGACCGAAACGGCTGCCGGATTGGATCCCGGGGGAAGGGGCGCGCCCCGACGTCCAGGTGCCGTGGATCATCGTCGATCGGCGAGGCCATCGGTACATGAACGAGTACCAGCCCTACACCCAGGACACGTCCTGGCGCCCCATGGCCATCCTCGACCCGCACACGATGAGCTATCTGCGGATTCCGTCGTACATGATCCTGGATGAACGCGGGCGCGGCGCCTACCCGATCGTTTCGCCCACCTTCAACGACCGACGCTTCAAGTTTGCCTGGAGTGAAGCCACGCTTCGGGAGCTGGAAGGTCGCATCCTGCACGCCTGCGGTTCCATTGCCGAATTGGCGGACGCAATGAAGGTCGACGGAGATGTGCTGGCGACGACGATCGCCGACTGGAACGCGCAATGCAAGGCGGGCGCTGATTCCGCGTTCGGGCGCCCGCCGACCTCCATGCTCGAGATCGGCACGCCTCCTTTTTATTTTGCCGAAATCTGGCCGATCTGCTCCAACACCCATGGTGGGCCGGTGCACGACGCCTCGCAGCGCGTCACGGGTGCTTTTGGCGAGCCGATACCGCGCCTGTTCGCCGCCGGCGAGCTGGGAGGGGTGTTCGGTCATCTCTACATGTCCGGCGGCAATTTGGCCGAGTGCTTCGTCGGCGGATGGACGGCCGGTCGCAATGCTGCGAGGCTTGCGTCCTGGGAGGGCGATGTCGAGGCCATCGCCGCCCGCGGCTAGATCGACGATCGCGGCCCGAACGATGTCCCAAGGAGCCCGCCGCTCCGCAGTGGGCAAGATGACGGGACGATAGCCGGACGGACGGGATCGTGGTTGGACATCGGTCATATACAAGCGTGCTTCGCCTCGAAGATCCCGACCTGCTCACGGGACGCGCGCGGTTCGTCGACGACGTCAGGCTGCCCGGTGCGCTTGCGGCCGCCTTCGTCCGAAGCCCGTTTGCGCACGCCGCGTTGCATGCGGTCGACAAATCCATTGCGCGCGCAATGCCGGGTGTCCATGCCGTCTACACGCTCGAGGACCTGCGTCCGCATTTGAGCTCGGATCGGACCCCGCTGGGGCAGTCGGTGCGAGAGCTGGTCGGGCTGTCGGCGAAATCTTTGCGCGAGAACATCACGCCGTTCATCCTCGCGCGCGACGAGGTGTGTTATGTCGGCGAGCCGGTTGCGGTCGTCATCGCGCAAAGTCGTGCTGCCGCGGAGGACGCTGCATCGCGAGTTCGAGGTCGACTACGAGCCGCTCGCGGCCGTCTCCGACTGCCGCGACGCCGCGCAGGCAGGGGCTCCGCCTGTGCACCGCAGGGTTTTCAGCAACGTCCTCGCGGATTACACCGTCGCATACGGCGACTGCACAAGCATGTTCGCGCACGCCGCGCATGTTTTCTCGCTGTCCCTCAAGCAGCACCGCGGCTGCGCGCATCCCCTCGAGGGCAGAGGCGTGCTCGCACGCCACGACGAGCTCGAGGACCGGACAACCATCTGGAGCTCGACCCAGAGCCCCCACGAGGTCCGGCTATCGCTCGTGCGGCTACTCGATCTCGATGACGACAAGCTGCGCGTGGTCACCCCCGACGTCGGAGGCGGCTTCGGAGCGAAATATCTGATCTATCCCGAGGAAGTAGTGGTGCCGCTGACCGCGCGTCTGTTGCGCCGTCCGGTGAAATGGATCGAGGATCGGCGCGAGCATTTTCTGACTTCCATCCAGGAGCGCGACCAGTACTGGGATCTGCAGATCGCGCTCAATGCCGAGGCCCAGATTCTCGCGGTGCGCGGCACGCTCATCAACGATCAGGGTGCCTATACCCCGCAGGGAATAAACGTCTCCTACAACTCGGCGACGGCGTTGCCGGGTCCTTATCGGATCCCGAACTATGAATTGCGGGTTCTCGCCGTCGAGACCAACAAGGTCCCGACGATGCCCGTTCGCGGCGCAGGCTATCCGCAAGGCGCGTTCGCGATCGAACGGCTTCTCGATCTGGCGGCGAACAAGCTCGGGATTGACAGGGCTGAGATTCGCCGCCGCAACCTCGTTCCGGCGGAGGAGATGCCGTACACGACGCCGCTGCGGACGCGTGCGGGTACGCAGGTCAAATACGACAGTGGCGACTTCCCGAAATGTCAGACCATGGCATTGCGTGCGGTGGGCTATGACGCGCACACACAACGCAAGGCCGAGGCCTTGTCGCGAGGGCGATATCTCGGCATCGGGGTTGCCAACGGGCTGAAGGGGACCGGCCGCGGGCCTTTCGAAACGGGGATCGTTCGCGTCGGCAGATCGGGACGCATCTCCGTCTACACCGGCGCGGCGGCCATGGGGCAGAGCACGAAGACCATGCTCGCCCAGATCGCCGCCGAGCAGTTCGGCGTGGCGCCATCCGCCATCACCGTAGTTGCCGGCGATACCGCCTATGTCCCCATGGGACATGGCGGGTTTGCCAGCCGCCAGACCGTGAATGCGGGGTCGTCCGTGCACATCGCGGCCAAGGCGGTGCGCAGGCAGGCGCTCGATGTGGCCGCGCATCTGTTCGGCGTGGAGGTCGAACGGCTATCCATCCAGGACGGCTTGGTGCGGACGGAGGGCAACTCGAACCTTTCGGTCAGGCTCGGTGATCTCGCGCGCGAGGCGACGGGCATTCCCGGATATTCGCTTCCCGGAAACATCGAGCCCGGCCTCGAGCAAACCACGAACTTTCGTCCCACCGGACTCGCCTACAGCAATGCCTGCCACTGCGTGGAGCTCGAGGTGGACGCCGAGACCGGCGCGGTGAGCATCTCGCGCTATGTTGTCGTGAGCGACTGCGGCCGGCTGATCAATCCAGCGGTGGTGGAAGGTCAGATCGTGGGGGGCGTCGTCCACGGCATCGGCAACGCCCTTCTCGAGCGCATGGTGTACGACGGCGACGCGCAGCCGACGACCACCAATTTCGGCGAATACCTGCTGCCGTCCGTCATGGGTCTGCCCGCGATCGAAGTCATTCATCATGTATCGCCCTCGCCGCTCAATCCGCTTGGTGTCAAAGGCGTGGGCGAGTGCGGCGTGATTCCGGCGGCGGCAGCGATCGTTTCCGCAATCGAGGATGCGCTTGAGCCTTTCGGCGTGCAGATCACCGAAATTCCGATTTGCCCCGCCCGGCTCCTGGAGTTATGCCGCCGCGGCGCGCCGTGATCAGGCTGACTATCTCCGAGCCGGGGACCCTGCTGTGTCGGCTGGCGAGCAAATCCAGGTTCGGCTCGATATCAGGATGATTCGCGGTTCCTGGAAAATTTGCCCTGATACGCGTCCGAAAATTCCCCGTTTCGTTGCACTGGGAATTTGGCGGTAAGCTCCTGAATTCGCCAGCCTGCGGAGACCGGACCGCGAGTTGACTGCATCCTCAGCCAACCATGGGGGCATGCATCAGATCTTGGTTGCGTTGTCCGCCGGCGCGCCCAGCCCCCTCACCACGAGCCGGTTCAATCTCGCCGCGAAGGCCGCAGGATCGTCCGGCACTGTGCCGTCGAGAATCTGCGCCTGTTCGAACAGCAACGCGGAGAGATCGTTCACGTCCGCTTTGCGGGCATCCTTTTGCGCGCCGGCGAGCGCATCCACGATTGCGTGGCGCATGTTGAGTTCGAGGATCGGCTTGGTGCCGACGCCGCGATTCTGGCGCGCCAACAGACGCTCGATTTCGAGATCAGGCCCGTGCTGCGCTGCCACTAGGCAGGCGGGGCTGTCCGCAAGTCGCTGTGATGCACGCACGTCCGATACGCGCTCGCCCAGCGCCGCCTTCACCGCAGCGAGAACGGCCGCTTCGTCCGCCGCGCCGGGCTTTGCCGCGTCTTTCGCGCTGGCGTCGAGGAGCGGCACAAGTCCAAAATCGACCTCGCCCTTGCTGAGTGACTTGAGCGGCTTGCCGCCGAAGTCGAGCGGCATCGCGGTCCAGAACGCATCGATTGGATCGCTCAGCAACAAAACCTCGATGCCTCGAGCCCGCGCCGCTTCGAGCTTGGGATTTGACTTCAGCCGCTCGGTACTCTCGCCGACGAGGTAATAGATTTCGGTTTGGTTCGGCTTGAGATCGGCAACATACTGCTTGAGCGTGCGTGCGCTGCCGACGGTCGTGGTGAAGCGCACGAGGGCGAGCAATGAGTCGCGCCTTTCGTGATCCTCATAAAGACCCTCCTTGATCACCGCGCCGAACGCGTCCCAGAGTTTTCCAAATGTCTCGGCTTCTTTCTCGGCCAGGGTTTCCAGTTCGGAGATCACGCGTCCGGTGAGCGCCTTGCGTATCTGCGCGACTTGCGGATTGTTCTGCAGCATCTCCCGGGAGATGTTGAGCGGCAGGTCTTCGCTGTCGACGACGCCACGGATGAAGCGCAGGTAGGACGGTAGCAAGTCCGCATCGTCGGTGATGTAGACACGGCGCACGTAAAGCTTCACGTGCCGCTTGCGCGCCGGATCGAACAGATCGAAAGGCCGGGTTGACGGCGCGAACAGCAACACCGCGTAAGACTGCCGTCCCTCCGCCCGGTAGTGCAGCGTCATCGCGGGTTCATCGAACGCGTGCGCGATGGTACGGTAGGCCTCGGTGTAGTCTTCCGGTTTGAGCTCGGACTTCGGCCGCTGCCACAGCGCGCTCGCCGAGTTGATCCGTTCGGACTTGCCGTCACCCTCCACAAGCTCGATCGGGAACAGGATGTGATCGGAATAGGTTGAAACGACGCGCCTGATCTCATGCGGTTCGAGGTATTTCTTTGCTGTATCCTTCAGATGCAGCACAACCTCGGTACCGCGCGGCAGAGCGGCGGCCTGCGCCGCGCTTGCGGGCATGATTTCAAAGCCGCCGCCGCCGGAAGAAGCCCAGATCCAGGCCTCGGGCGATCCCGCGCGGCGGCTCACCACCTCGATGCGCTCCGCCACCATGAAAGCCGAATAGAATCCGACGCCGAACTGGCCGATCAGGCTTGCGCCGTCTTTCGCCTCGGCGAGCTTGCTCATGAAGGCGCGGGTGCCGGAGCGGGCGACGGTGCCGAGATTGTCAATCAACTCCTGCCGGTCCATGCCGATGCCGTTATCCGCAATGGTGAGCGTCGCAGCGGCGCTGTCCGGCTTGATGCGGATCGTGAACGGAGCGCCGTCGGCCGTGAGCTCCGGCTTGGCGATCGCCTCATAGCGCAGCCGGTCACAAGCGTCGGAGGCGTTGGAGATCAGCTCGCGCAGGAAAACGTCGGTTTCGGAGTAGACCGAGTGCACCATCAGCCGAAGCAGTTCGGCAACCTCGGCCTGAAACGAGTGGGTCTCGGCGGTTTCTTTCGGGAGGGTGTCTGCGTCAGCCATGTGTCTGCTCACGGTTGGCCTGCTCGGGATCAGTTTGAACCGCCTCCGATATAACGGCCGAACAGCATCCCGCAAGGGTTGGCTGATGGAAGGCGCCGCTGGGATTGTTGGCCGGGGCGCGACCGGGGCCGGCGACCTTCATACCGTGCCGGCAAGAAAGCGCCGTCACGCTATGACGGTCTGCCCTCTGACTGAAGCCGGATGCCGGCCCTGCTCGGACCAGGCGCCTGATCAGCGTCGTCACGAGACGGGCCCGATCTTGCACCGCTCGGCGGCGAGCGGGCCCCTCAACGTTCGCTTGCCGGCGAAGAGCACTCCCTGATGCAGACGGTCGGCGCGTTGCCTCGTCCGCAAGCCGGGGCGGTCTCCTTCGGCTATGTCGGGTTTGCAGAAATACGCGACATTGCCGAGAATTGGCGCCGACGCTGCGCACTCGTTGAGGCGTAGTATCCTGGATTTTCGGCCGCAACCGGCATTCCGCCGTCGCTCGCGGGGGCATCTCTGCGGCATCAATCCCGCATTAGCTTATCGAGCGTGATCGGCAGATCGCGCACGCGCTTTAGGGCAGGTTAGCCACAGGCATAACCCACCACTCTTCGGGGAATAGCGGATTACACCTCGCCAGTCCGCCCTACGGGCTGACCCACAAGAGTTTGATCATCAGGGCAATAGCAACAAAGCAAATCAACCAAAACACGACAGGTGCGGCGGCACCTCTGAACGTGAGTGGACCCAACTTGATATCCAATGTACCAATTACGCATTTGTAATCTACCAAGACGGCGTGACGTTCTAAAAACCAAGATGGACCTGATCGACCCGTCGGGGGTATTTGCCTGTCGCAATGTGCAGGCAATAACCGGATCAGTAGACCCGGCTGGCGCGGTCGAACCAGCCCTTTTCCTCGGCCGTGAAAGGCTTCACGGCAGGCTTCGTGGTGGGATTGCGCTGTTCGAAAGAAGCCGGTGGTGCCGTGCTGCGGACGACTGGAGCACGCTGAGTGGCCCGGTTGTGGCTTTCGGCCAGCACCGCCGACGCGGAGGCAAGAACGAACACCGTGGCGAGGGCCGTCTTGGTTGCAGCAAGCATTTTCCGGCCTCAATCCCGCATCAGCTTGTCGAGCGTGATCGGCAGATCGCGCACGCGCTTGCCGGTGGCATGATAGACGGCATTCGCGACCGCCGCCGCGGTGCCGACAATGCCGATTTCACCGACGCCTTTGACGCCGAGTGGATTGATCTCCTCATCCTTCTCTTCGACGAAGATCACGTCGATCGCATGCGCATCCGCATTCACCGGCACATGATAGTCGGCGAGATTGTGGGTCATGAATCGCCCGAACCGGTGGTCGGTCGCGGTCTCCTCATGCAGCGCCATGCCGATGCCGCCGACCACCGCACCGAGAATCTGGCTGCCCGCGATCTTTGGATTGAGGATGCGGCCGGCCGCCACCGCGCTGACCACGCGCGTGACCCGGATGACGCCGAGCTGCTCGTCGACCTTGACCTCGGCGAATACCGCCGAGTGCGCGAAATGCGAGTATTCGCTGTCCTCATCCGGCTCGGCGCTGGCTTCTTTTTCAATCCGGTCGACCTTGCCGGCGCGCATCGCGTCGGCGACCGAGACCTCCCGGCTCTCGTCGCCCTTGTGCCAGATCTTGCCTTCGGCGAATACCACATCGTCGAGCTTCGCGCCGGCGAGCGGCGATCCCGGCATCTTTTGCGCCAGCCGGAGAAGCTCCGCCTGCACCGCCCGACAGGCCGCGTGAATGGCGGAGCCGACCGATGAGGTCGTGAACGATCCGCCTTCGACCGGCGCATCCGGCAGCGCGGAATCGCCGAGCTTCGCCGTCACATTCTCAAGCGGCACTCCGAGCATGTCGGCGGCAACCTGGGTCATCATGGTATAGGTCCCGGGGCCTATATCGGCGGTCGCGCTTGCGATTTCGACGCTGCCATTGGCGGTAAGAACCGCCTTGGCGCTCGCCTTCATCTGCATCGCTTCCCAGATGCCGGTGGCCATGCCCCAGCCGACCAGCTCGTCGCCGTCCCTCATCGAGCGCGGCTGCGGATTGCGACTGGACCAGCCGAACTTTTCCGCGCCCTGGCGATAGCATTCGCGCAACTGCTTGCTGCTATAGGGCCGATCCTCGATCTGGTCCGCGTCCGAATAGTTGATCAGCCGCAGCTCGAGCGGGTCGATCTTCGCCGCATAGGCGAGCTCGTCCATCGCACATTCGATCGCATAGGCGCCTTCCGTCCCGCCCGGCCCACGCATGTCGCAGGGCGTGTTCTGGTCAAGCTTGACGAGCCTTTGGCGGAGCTCGCTGTTTGCGCAGCGGTAGAGCAGGCTCGACCAGTTGACGAAATCCCGCTGGAAATCCTCGAATTGCGAGGTCATGGCGACGGCGTCGTGCCGGAATGAGGCGAGGCTGCCGTCGCTATCGGCCGCCAGCGCCAACTCCTGGATATTGGCGGCACGATAGCCGAGCGTGAACATCTGCTGGCGGGTGAGGGTCACCCGCACCGAGCGTTTGAGCGCTCGCGCCGCGAGCGCGGCGAGCGGTAACTCATATTGCGGACGCAAGCCGGCTCCGAACGCGCCTCCGACGAAAGGCGACAGCACGCGCACCTTCTCGCGCGGCATTCCCAACACGTCGGCGACGTAGTTCCGGCTGTTCTGCGGCCCCTGCGTCTTGTCGAAGATGGTGATCCTGTCCTCGCCTTCCCAGACCGCGGTCGCCGCGAATGGCTCCATCGGATTGTGGTGCTCGACCGGCATGCGATATTCGGCCTTGATCCGCACGGCCGCCTGCGCAAACGCCTTCGCGGCATTGCCCCGCGCCGTGGACCGCGTCGCGGTGTCTTTCTGCTTCGAGGCCCTGGCGCGCTCGTATTGCGCTTCGAAGTCGGTGACATGCGCCTGCCGTTCATATTCGACCCGGACCAGGGAAGCCGCAAATCGCGCGATCTCGAACTCCTCCGCGACGACCAGCGCCACCGGCTGACCGCTGAAGAGAATTCGGTCGTCATAGAGCGGACGGAAAGGCGAGCCGTCGGGCGCGATCTCGTCTTTATACTTCTCGTCCGACGACGCGAGCTTGGGCCGATGCTCGTGCGTGAACACGTCGAGCACGCCGTCGACCGCGAACGCATCCGCGGTATGAACGTGCTTGATCCGACCTTTGGCGATGGCGGATGACACCACGAAACCGTGCGCCAACCCGGGCACGTCGTATTCGGCGGCGTATTTCGCCGCTCCGGTCACCTTTGCGCGTCCGTCGACGCGGGAGGTCGGCTTGCCGAGATGGCTGGTGGCCGCCATGGCGCTCTCCTGCTTACTTGATCCGCTTGTCCGCCTGCGACTGCGGAGTTCCGCGCGCCGCCTGCGCCAGTGCGCGCAGGATGCCGCGCCGTGCGAGCTCGATCTTGAAGTCGTTATGGCCGAAGCCGCGCGCGGCTCGCAGCACGGTCTCGGCCGCGCGCCGGAAGTTCTCCGGTGTCGCGGCGGCTCCGGTGAGCTGCGCTTCGGCCTCACGGTCGCGCCATGGCTTGTGTGCGACGCCGCCGAGAGCGAGGCGCGCCTCCTTGATCATGCCGCCCTCGATATCGAGGCCGACCGCGATCGATACCAGGGCGAACGCATATGACAGGCGATCACGGATCTTCAGATAGGTGTAGTTGTTGGCAAAGCCTTTGGGCGGCAGTTCGATCGCGGTGATGATCTCGTCCGCCCGCAGATTGCTGTCGATTTCCGGCGTGTCGCCGGGCAGGCGATGGAAGTCGGCAAACGCTATGCTGCGCGCGCCGTCCTTGCCGGTCGCCAGCACGCGTGCCTCGAGCGCGGCGAGCGCGACGCACATGTCCGAGGGATGAGTGGCGATGCAATGCTCGCTCGTGCCCAGGATCGCGTGCATGCGGTTGATCCCCTCGACCGCCGAACAGCCGCTGCCCGGCTCGCGCTTGTTGCACGGCGTGGTCGTATCGTAAAAATAGAAGCAGCGCGTTCGTTGCAGCAGATTGCCGCCGGTCGAGGCCATGTTGCGCAGCTGCTGCGAGGCCCCGGCGAGGATCGCACTGCCGAGCAATGGATAGCGCGCCTCGATCTGCGGGTAGTAGGCGAGGTCGCTGTTGGGAACCAGCGCGCCGATCCGCAAGCCGCCGTCCTGCGTGTCCTCGATCGTTTTGAGCGGCAAATGCGTGATGTCGATCAGCCGCGACGGTCGTGCGACATTCTCCTTCATGAGGTCGATCAGGTTGGTGCCGCCGGCGATGAATTTCGCGGCCGGGTCTTCCGCGATCTGGCGCACGGCGTCGGCGACGTCGCGCGCGCGCGCATATCCGAAATTGTTCATCGTTTCGCCTCGCTGGACTTCTTGGTGGCCTTGCCGAACATCACCTCTTCGATGGCCGCCACGATGTTGGGATATGCCCCGCAACGGCAGATATTGCCGCTCATCAGTTCGCGGATCTCATCGGCCGTTTGCGCCTTGCCCTCGGCGATCAGGCCGGCGGCGGAGCAGATCTGGCCGGGGGTGCAATAGCCGCACTGGAAGGCGTCATGGTCGATGAAGGCCTGCTGCAACGGATGAAGCGTGCTTCCTTGCGCCAGGCCCTCGATCGTCGTGACCTGCGCGTCGTCCTTCATGACAGCCAACGTGAGGCATGAGTTGATCCGGCGGCCGTCGACCAGAACGGTGCAGGCGCCGCATTGGCCGTGGTCGCAGCCCTTCTTGGTCCCGGTGAGGTCGAGACGGAGCCGCAGCGCGTCGAGAAGCGTGGTCCACGGTGCGATGGACAACCTGCGCTCCACGCCGTTGACGTGAAGCGTGACCGTCATCTTGGCCGGCGTCGGAGATTTTTCCAGCCTCTTGCGAGCCGCTGCGGATCGTTTTGCCATCAAGATTCTCCAGGCAGGCGCCAGTCGCCGCGTTTGAACCGGCATCCGTGTGTCCGTGTGGGAGACGGAGCTTTCGGATTCCGCCTTTCGGACCGTGCAAGTCGATATGCGAAGTGGGGCGCCGACGATGCCGGCGAGGCGGCAGACCCCGGGCGCCGTCCTCGACCGTCATAAGTCAACGGAGGGGTTGTAAAACTGGTTCCAAACTCCAGCGAGAAAATATGCAAGGTCGATGTCCCTGCTCCTGCATGCGCGCGTTGACCTTCGGGCATCTCTGGCCGGCATGTTCGCCGCGCCCGGGGACAGGCCTGGCGCCGTGGCGCCACCGCGATTTTGCTGCCCCATCCTAGTGCCCGGAATGTCGAGGTGCTTGGGTACTCTTGCCGTCATTTTTCTGTTCTTGCGCAGAGCCAGCCCGGCGGCCCCGCGGCCTGCCTCGGAGAAAATGCCCCGGCGGCGCCGCCAATTGCATGCCGCCCCTAAATCCAATGTTCTCGACCGCTCCGGCCGAATTCGAGGGCGAGTTTCCCGCCTAGGATGTTCGTTACCCGCGCTGATCCGCCGGAGGCCGGGCTCGAAGTGAGCAGAAACCCCGCTTCGATGTTCGAATGTCTGCCGCGAGCAGCCGCCCGCATCGCGGTCGGGCGGCCGTCCCGCAGGACCTAAAGCACGTCCGGGCCGCTCGTCCCCGAGGCGAAGGCGGTGGCCTCGCCGGCGGCGAGCCCGATGCCGATGCGTGTGCCGACCGGCCAGTGCGATATGCCGTGGTGTCCCGGCACGCGTATCAGCACGCGTCCCGACACGGCTTCCGGTATGTCGACGTAAAGGTCGACATGGCCGCCTTGATAGATTTGCGCCGCCACCATGCCCTGGGCCGCGAAGGCTGCGCCTTCTTCGGCCACGCGCAATTGCTCGGGTCGCACGAACAGGTCGACCAAGGCACCGGGGGCGGCGCCCTGCAGCGTCCGGCTCGGCACCAGCACCCGCGCCGGGCCAAGCGCGACCGCGGCAGTGGCGCCATCAATGCGCTCGAGGCGCGCGTGCAGCACGTTGACATCGCCGACGAACGACGCGACGAAGCGGTCGATCGGCCGGCAATAGATCTCGTCAGGAGTGCCGAGCTGGCGGATGCGACCCGCGGCGATCACGGCGATCCGGTCCGACAGGCTGAGTGCTTCGCTCTGGTCATGGGTGACGAAGATGGTCGTCACGCCGAGCTTGCGCTGAATCTCCTTGATCTCGACCTGCATTGCCGCGCGCAGGTTCCTGTCGAGCGCCGAGAAGGGCTCGTCCAGCAGCAGCACCCTGGGACGAATGACGAGAGCACGCGCGAGCGCGACGCGTTGCTGCTGACCGCCGGAGAGCTGGCGAGGCTTGCGATCCTCCAGGCCGTCAAGCTTCATGAGCGCAAGCGCGTCAGCGACCCGGCGCGCGATCTCGGGCTTGACGACCCGGCGCATCCTGAGGCCGTAGCCGACATTGGCCGCCACGCTCATGTGTGGGAACAGCGCGTAGTTCTGGAACATGATCCCGCTCTCGCGCCGATGGGGCGGAACATCCGTGACCCGCCGGCCATCGATGGCGATCTCGCCGCTATCCGGCAGCAGGAAGCCGGCAACGACGTTGAGCAGCGTGGTCTTGCCGCAGCCCGAAGGCCCGAGCAGCGTCATCAGCTCGCCGCGACGGACTAGTAACGAAACGTTATCGAGGGCGACGACGTTGCCGAAGCGTTTGGTGACGCCGTCGAGCTGGACCGCGATGTCCTCGCCCTGCGGCCGGGTCGCTATCGTCGCGGCCGGAGCGGAAGGCGGAGGATCAGCGGGGATGCTCAACGTTCAGCACCTTTGCGAGACCGAGGAAGACATTGGCAAACGTCAGTAGGGCCGCGGCGACCACGATATACATCACGGAAATCGCAGCCATCGAAGGGTCGGCGTACTCGCGCACGTAGTTGTACATGGCGACCGGCAGTGTCTGAGTGCGTTGCACGGTGACGAACAGCGAGGCAGTGAATTCGTTGAACGATAGAATCGCCGCGAACAGCCAGCCGCTGACCAGCCCTGGAAGCAGCAACGGCAAGGTGACGGTGACGAGAACGCGGTGCGGCGGCGCCCCGAGGCTCGCCGCTGCGAGCTCCAGGCGCGGATCGAGGTTGCGCAGCGAGATGTACACGCTGCGCAGCACGAACGGCAGCACAAGAACGACGTGGCAGGCGACGATCACCGCATAGCCGCGCGCCAAGCCGAGCTGCGCGGCGAGGATCAGAAAACCCAGCCCGACCGTGAAGTGCGGGACCACGAGCGGGGAGAGCAGGACGGTCTCGAGCGCGCGCTTGAGCCGGAACTCGTAGCGCTCGAGCGCCAGCGCAAAAGCGGCGCCGACCACAAGCGCAATGGTGGATGCCCAGGCGGTCACGATGAGCCCGTTGCGGACGCCGAGTTGAAAGTCCGGGTAGGCGATCGCCTTGGCGAACCACCGCCACGACCAAGTCTCCGGCGGAAACGACAGAATCGCCTTGCCATTGAAGGCGGCGAGCGTGACAACCAGCGCCGGCAGCACCAGGAAGCCGAGAATGGCAAGCACGGTGACGCCACCCAGGAGCCGCAAGAGCTTCTGCGACAGCAGGCTTGGCATCTCAGTGCGGCCCGAGGCTTTCGAACGGGCGGGCGGCCGCGCGCATCAGCGCCAGCACCGCGAACGTGAGAATGAGCCCTGCGACCGACAGGCTGGCCGCGAAGGGGAAGTTGAAGCTTGCGAATCCGAGCTGATAGACGAGGTTCGAGACCATGTTGACCCGGCCGCCGCCGATCAGCTGCGGGGTCGCGAATGCGCTGAAGGTCCAGGCGAACGCGGTGGTGACGCCGGCGATGATTCCGGGCGTGGAGAGCGGGAGCGTCACCGTGAGGAAGGCGCGAATTGGGCCGGCGCCGAGGCTCGCGGCCGCCCGCTCGTAGTCGCGATCGATGTGGGAGAGCGCCGCCGCCAACATGATCACCATCACCGGCAAGGTGACGTGAACGAGGGCGGTCACGACGCCGAACTTGGTGAACATGAATTGCAGCGGCTGCTCGATCAGCCCGGACTTGAGCAGCATCGAGTTCAGGAATCCGTTGTTGCCGAGCACGACGATCCACGAATAGGTGCGCACCACCTCGCCGAGGAACAAGGGGGTGATGGTGATCACCAGCATCGCCGACTTGAGGGCGACGCTTCTGGCGTGCACGAGCGCATACGCGAGCGGATATCCGACGATGAGCGTGAAGAGTGCAGTGAGGAAGCAAATCCAGACCGTGTCAAGGAAGACCCGCGCATAGAGCGGCTTCATGAGCGCCGCGAAGTTTGCGAGCGTGAAGCCGCCGGGCTCCAGCGAACCCGGCACATAGGCGCGCAGGCTGTATTGCATCACCGCCGCCAATGCGGCCGCGAAGCCGAACGCGCACAGCGCGGCCGGAGACACCAAGAGGCGCAAGAACGGCCTTGGGGTCATGACGGCGGACCCGGTCGGGACGGTGCGCAACGCGCAGTGGCGCACCGTCTCAGGCCGTCAGTTCATGATGTTCTCGGCAAACCACTTGCGCCATTCCGCGGTTTTCTCCGCGCGCAGTTTGTGGTCGATGATGATCGCCTGCTTGTTCCACTGGTCGGCAGTCGTGAACACCCCTGGGAGCTTGGCGACCGCGGGATCGACCTTCGCGTCGCGGACCACCGGGCTGCCCTTCTTGAACTTGGCGACCTCGGCCTGCACCTGCGGGTCGAGGGCCACGTTGATGAACTTGTAGGCGAGGTCCGCCTTCTTGGAGCCCTTCATGATCGCGACCGTGTCGATGCCGAGGACGGCGCCTTCCTTCGGAATCACCAGCTGGATCGGCACGCCCTCGCCGGCCATGTAGTGCGCGTTCATCGACAATATCACCTGGACGGGCGTCTCGCCGTTGGCGATGAGTTGCTGGCTGTTGGCGTCGTTGGTGTAGAACGCCTTGAAGCTCGGCTTGAGCTCCTTGAGCTTGGCTTGCCCTTTTTCCCAGGTGCTGGCGTCGCCGCCCGACAGGATGGCTGCGACCACGATGAGATGACTCGGATCGAAGTCGGGCGCGGCGAGCTTGCCCTTGACCTCGGGTTTCCAAAGATCAGCCCAACTCTCGAACGTGACGCCTTTGAGGAGGTCGGGCCGGTAGCCGATGGTATAGACATAGGCCCAGGTGCCGATGTGGTAAGGGCTGATCTTGGCCTGCTCGACCAAATTCTTGGCGTTCGGCACTTTGCTGAGATCGAGCTTCTCGTAGAGGCCGTCGTTGGCGTAGAGCCAACCGACATGCGACGTCGTGAACGTGATGTCGCTCTCGGGGTTGCCCTTGGCAAGCTTCTCCTTGTTCAGCCGATCGATCGTGCCGCCCGTGATGTACTCGACCTGCACGCCGGTCTCGGCGGTAAACTTCTTGCCGATGATGTTGGCGACCATATCGCGCCAGCTGCCGCCCCATATGCTGACGACGAGCTTGTCCTGTGCCGTGGCCTGGATCGGAGCCAACAACAGACCCAACGCGCAGAGTAAAATTGAAAGCCGCTTCATGCTCCTACCCCTCCGTTTTCGTCGACGAGCCGCTCGACGCGAGACGGATTTGCAGACCAAACGAGCAATCCCGTCGATATCCGGCTTTGCATTATTCGTTCAGACCGCCGAGCTTGTCCAGCGTTGCCGCCCGTGGCTTGCATGTTCGATGTCCGGCCTGCGTTTTCGCGCAACTTTCGCGCGAGGGTTGGTTGACGTGGGAGGTTGAGGGTAGATTGCGTCGCCGCAACAGGAGTGCACCGCGATGGGACCGCGCCCGGAGCGCAGCAACCGACCGGAAAAGAAGGAAGCCGGAACCGTCGCGGGGGCATACCTCGCGCTGCTGGCCGATCGTGGCGTCGACTATCTGTTCGGCAATGCCGGGACCGATTTTGCGCCGCTTATAGAAGCCTATTCGCAAGCCGCGCAAACAGGGATCGCCGTTCCGCGGCCAATTCTCGCGACTCACGAAAATCTCGCGGTCGCGATGGCGCACGGCTACGGCATGGTGTCTCGGCGGATACCGGCCGTGATGGTGCATGTCAGCGTCGGAACCGCGAACATGATCTGCGCGGCCATGAACGCAGCGCGCGAGAACGTGGCGATTCTGCTCACCGCAGGCAGGTCGCCGCTCACCGAGAACGGGCTGCCGGGATCGCGCGACGGCTACATCCATTGGGCGCAGGAGATGTACGACCAGGCGGGCATGATCCGCGAGATCGTCAAATGGGACTACGAGCTGAGAAACGGTGAGCAGCTCACGACGGTGGTCGACCGCGCCCTCGCGATCGCGGCGAGCGAACCGCGCGGCCCCGTGTATCTCTCCTTGCCGCGCGAGGTCATCGCCGCGCCGCTGGCGGACGTGGGCCATCCGGCGCCCTCGCGGCTCGGCGCGGCGGCCCCTGCGGCGCCGGATGCGGGCGCGATTGCCGTGGCCGCGCGGCTGCTTTCGCAGGCGAGGCGGCCCCTGATCGTGACGTCCAACGCCGGCAGGGATGCCGCGGTATTCGGGGCACTTTCGGGATTTACCGAGCGCTTTGCGATACCGGTTGTCCAGCATCGGCCGCGTTATCTCTCGCTGCCCTCATCGCATCCCATGAACCTCGGATTCAACCCGGCCCGGCTGGTGCAAGAGGCCGACGCGATTGCGGTGATCGAGAGCGACGTCCCTTGGATTCCAAGCCAGGCCGCCCCCAGCCAAGACTGCAAGGTCATCCAATGCGGGCTCGACCCGTTGTTCACGCGCTATCCGATCCGCGGCTTTCCATGCGATGTTGCCATCACCGGGAGTACCCTCGCGATCCTTTCCGCGCTCGCCCCGCGGCTCGAGGACGGGATCGATGCCGAATTGGTCGCGCTGCGTCGGCGCTGGGTCGAGGACGAGCGCGCGCGGCTGACCGCCGCGTGGAGGAGTACGCTCGATGCCGCCGCCCGCAAGACCCCTCCCGATCCTGCATGGGTGAGCCATTGCATCGACCGCGCCAAGGATCCGCACTGCATCGTCATTAATGAATACACCCTGTTCCCGGAGCATTGCGCCTTCGAGCTCCCGGACCTCTATTTCGGATCGAGCTCCGCGTCGGGTCTCGGTTGGGGCCCCGGCGCAGCGCTCGGCGCCAAGCTCGCGCGTCCCGGCAGTCCGGTCATCGCCGTCGTCGGCGACGGCGCCTACATGTTCAGCAATCCCGCCGCCGTACATCATGCCTCGGCCTTGCACGATCTGCCCGTCCTCTTTGTCGTCATGAACAATGCGATGTGGGGTGCGGTCGAGCGCAGCACGCTCGCCATGTATCCCGACGGATCGGCGTCGCGGAGCAACGAACCAAGCTTCGTTCGGCTTGGAAAGCTGCCGGCATTCGAGAAGATTTGCGAGGCCGCGGGCGGCCACGGCGAACGCGTGGACGATCCGGCGTTATTGCCCGCGGCATTGGAACGCGCAATGTCGGTGGTAAAGAACGAAAAGCGGCAGGCGCTCTTGAACGTCATCTGCGGGCCCGGAGGGACGGCGTGAGCAAGCTCGAGCGCGCGATGGAACACGCCCGCAGTGCGCCGTGAAGGGCTATCGACCGGGCGCCGCTTCTGCCGTGCGGCTCGAGGGCGGTGGACCGCCGACAAGGAATGATCGTGCGGCACGATCGAAGCGTGGGCGCCCGCGCCGCGGCGGCCCGTGCGCCCGCGCAGTCCGTAAATCAGTTGTTCCCGCCAGCGGGCGGCTAAAGAGCGAAATCGCTTCACATTAAATCGCGATTTCGCTCTAAGCATTTGTTTGGTCGCATGATCTTATCCGAAAAGTCTGCAACTTTTCGGGATCATGCTCTAGGCGCCTTTGGGCAGATACTTCGCGGATCTTTCTTCGATGCTCTTCCACTCCGCGTCGGTGAGCCTGGCCGAACCCACGAACTTGTTGGTGAACATCGTATCGGTCTTGGGCAGGGTCTTCACGCCCATATAAGTCTCGACGGTGCGCGCCGTCTGCTCGACCAGCGCGGGTTCCATGTAACCCAAGCCGTCGTTCTTGAACGCGGGCACCATCCCCAACGCCGTGCTGACGGCCTGGCCGTACTCGATCACTTTCTGATTGGCGACGCTGCCGCCCTGGAATTCTTTCACGCTTTCGAGGTGCAGCTGAACCGACTTTTCCGGGTTCAGATAGACGTATTTGAGACCGTCCATGAGACCTCCGACGAAGCCCTGGCACAGTTCGGGACGCTTTTCGATCGTGCTGCGCTTGCACGCGACGACGTTGCTGAGCATCTTGATCCCGTAATCCTCGTAGAGAATCGAGTTGATCTCCATCCCCTGCGCCCACAGGCTCGGCGCGATGCTGCCGTAGAAGTTTCCCTCGGCCTTCACTTGCTTCTCCACCAACACCTTGATCAGCGCCGCCGCATCCATGGTGACCTGGTTCACCTTGTGGTCATCGATGCCGGTGGCCTTGACGAACGCGGGCCACAGCTGGAAATCGCCGCTGCCGACGTCGAAGGCGACGGTCTGACCTTCGAGGTCTTTCGGCTTGGTGATGCCGTATTCCTTGAGCGAGAAGATTCCGACCGGAGAGCGCGGCCAAATGCCGGCAATCGCGACCAGGTCGAGGCCGCGTCCCGCGCAGTTCATCATCACGGCGAGGTCGAGGATGCCGAAATCGTATTGGCCCTGGTCCACCGGCACGCAGACCTTGCCGGAACCGAAGCCGCGATCGATCGTGACGTCGAGGCCGCGCTTTTCCCAGAACCCCATCTTCTTCGCGACGAAGGCGTAGCTGAAGGTGCCGAGCGGCAGCCACGGCAGCGTCATCTTGACCTGCGTGGCGGCGCGCACGATCGCCGGAGTGGAAAGGCCGAGCACGCTGCCTGCGCCGGCCGCCCCGGCCAGCGTCAAAAAGGAACGCCGATGTAACCGCGACATGTCTAGCTCTCCTCTGTCGACCTAGTTTCCTGCGCGTCGTGTGCGACGCTAACCTCCGGCGGCGCCGCCGACGTCGTTTGGCGTCTGCCAGTAGACGGCGCGGCCCTCGGCCGCGGCGATCATGCCGTAGAGGGCAAGCCCGCTGATGCTGAGCACTGTGATCGCTGCCATCATCAAGGGAGTATCCAGGAGACCTCCCGCGAGCTTGATGAGATAGCCGATGCCCTCCTGAGAAGCGACGAATTCCGACACGATGACGCCGATGATCGCCAGTGTGATCGATATCTTCATGCCACCGAAGATATAGGGCAGCGCGTTTGGCATGCGGATCTTCCAGAAGATCTGCCAGCGGCTGCCCATGAACGTGCGTGCCATGCGATGGATATCCTCATCGATGGCTTGAAATCCCATGGCGGCGTTGATCGTCATGGGAAAGAACGCCACCAGGAATGCGAGCAGCAGGCCCGACATCGTCCCGGTCCCGAACCAGACGATGAACAAAGGGGCAATCGAGATCTTCGGGATTACCTGCGAGACGACGATGACGGGGTAGAAACCTTTTCGCATGATCGCCGAATAGGTGATCAGCACCGCCACCAGCACGCCGCCGACCACCGACAGCGCAAACCCGAGCACGGTCAGGTAGAGCGAGGGCCATAGATGCGTCAGCAGGAGGTCGCGCCGCGCGATGATCGCCGCGAGGATTTCGGATGGCGGCGGCAGGATGATGCTGCGGATCCCAAGCTCGCGGACAGCGATTTCCCACAGCGCCAGCATGGCGAGACTGATGCCAAGCGGCCAAGCCAGATCGCTCGCGTATCGGCCGAGCTTAGCTGCCATGGCTGGCCTCGATCGCCCTTCGCAACCTGCGCACGTAACGATTGAAGCCCTCGTCCTCGGTCATCGCGATCTGCCGCGGACGAGGGAGGTCGATGACGGCCTCCTCGACGATGGTTGCCGGCCGCCGGCCCATCACCAGCACGCGGTCCGACAGGAACGCCGCCTCGCGGATGCTGTGGGTGACGAAGATCACGGTCTTGCGGTTCGCCTGCCAGATACGCAGCAGTTCGACCCCCATCTCGTCGCGGGTAATGGCGTCCAATGCGCTGAACGGCTCGTCCATCAACAGGATGCTGGGGTCGTGAATGAGCGCGCGGCAGATCGACGCGCGCTGGCGCATCCCACCCGAGAGCTGCCGCGGCAAGTGATGGGCGAAATCCTCGATTTTGGCCATCGCCAGCAGGTCCATCGCACGCTTCTCGTATTGCGCGCGCGGCAGCCTCAGGAGCTCGATCGGAAACAGCACGTTGTCGAGCACTTTGCGCCACGGCAGCAGGACCGGCTGCTGAAACACCACGCCGACGTCGCCTCGCGGGCCCGACACGGCCTTGCCGTTGATCGAAATCTCACCCTCGGTCGTCTCGATCACGCCGGCAACCATCATGAGCAGCGTGCTTTTGCCGCAACCGCTGGGGCCGAGCAGGCTCAGGAATTCGCCGTCAGCGACGTCGAATGATACGTTTCGTATGGCTTCGAGATCCTGGTAGCATTTCCGCACGGACTTGATGCGCAGCACCGCTGAAGGACGACCGTCGGCGCCGAGCTGGGCAGGGCTCGTGGACGCCTCGGGCAAGGCTGCTGCTCGCATTCGGGCCGCCGTTCAGACCCACGCCAGACGCGTCATGCTATCGTTCTAAACACCATACCATAATGGCCGCGCACGGGAATGCTGGCAAGGCTGAAACCCCGTCGCGCTGCCGAAATTCTGCGTACGCGCGCGATCAATCTGCGGCTTGGTCGCCACCGACGCGACAGTCGCGACAGCGGACCGCGCGTATGTTGCAAACAATACGCCGAGAACCTTGACGTTGCGGCAAATCGAGTCCCGCGGGATTTTGCGGGGCGGTCCTGATCGACATCGCATCGTCAGTGGGGCAGCGGACCACGTCGCGGCCCGTCCGCTCCTGTTGCTATCTTACTGAAAATAGTCTCACACTATTTGCTCCGCCTTGTCGGCCGGATCCGTGGAAAGAATGCCATGGCAAAATACGGAATCGGAGCTGCCGTCCTTCGCAAGGAGGACGACCGGTTCCTGTACGGCCGCGGACAATATGTCGCCGACTTTCGCCTCATCGGAATGCGTGAAGTGGCTTTCGTGCGCAGCCCGGTGGCTCACGCGCGGCTGCACGCAATTCATATTCCCGAGCATTTGAGGCACGCCGTTTTCACCGCGAAAGACCTGATCGGGGTGAGACCGATCATCTCGTCGCCGCCGCTCAAAGGGTTTAAGCACTCGAGCCAACCAATTCTGGCGACCGACAAGGTTCGCTATGTCGGTGAGCTGGTTGCGATGTGCCTCGCACCGACGCGCGCGGAGGCCGAGGATATCGCTTACGCGATCAGCTGCGATTTCGAAGAGCTGCCTGCCGTGACCGATATGCTTGCAGCGCTCGAGCCGGGAGCACCATTGGTGCACGAGGAGTGGGGCGACAACGTCTTCATCGAGTTCTTCGAAGACGGCCCGGTGGACGAGGTTGCCAAGGCCGCGGCGATCAAGGTGACGCGCGAAATCCGCACCTCCCGCCACTGCATGTTCCCGATGGAGGGGCGCGGGGTCGTTGCCTATCGCGACCGGCGGCTGCGCTATCTCACGCTGATCACCTCGACGCAATTCCCGCATTCGGTTCAGACCGGACTTTGCGAGTGTCTCGGCCTCGACGACGGCGCGGTTCGTATCATTTCGCCGGATGTCGGTGGTGGGTTCGGATACAAAGGTCTGCTGTGCAGAGAGGAGGTCGCGCTCGCATGGCTTGCCTTGCAGGTGGACCATCCGGTCCGCTGGCTGGAGGATTGCCGCGAACACCTGAGCGCGAACGCGAATTGCCGCGAGCACCACTACAACATCACCGGATATGCCTCGCGCGAGGGAAAACTGCTTGCGATCGACTGCATCGGCTATGTGGACGCCGGCGCGTATTCCGACTATCCGATTTCGTCCGCACCCGAGGCTGCGCAAATCGCAAATCTGCTGCCCGGCCCCTATGATTTCCAGACCTATCGTTGTCGCTCCGCCGCGGTTGCGACCAACAAATGCCCCATCATTCCCTACCGCGGCGTCGCGCGCTCGGGCGTTTGCCTCGCGCTCGAAGTGGTGATGGATGCAATTGCGCGCGAGGCAGGCCTCGAGCCGTACGAAGTTCGGCTGCGCAACATGGTCCGTCCGGAGCAGATGCCGTTCGACAATGTCGTGGGAAAGCACTTCGACAGCGGCGATCACCCGCAATGCCTGCGCCGCGCCGTCGAGGCAATTGGCTTGTCGGAGGTGCGCGTCCGCCAGAAACGACTTGAGCCCGATGGGCGGTTGATCGGCGTCGGCATGTCGTTCTTTGTCGAACAAGGCGCGCACGGAACCTCGGTTCTCGCGTCATGGGGTCGTCCCATTGTCCCCGGCTACGAGCAGGCCAATGTCCGCCTCACGGCGGACGGCGACATCGAGATTCGTGTCGGTACCCATTCGCACGGTCAGGGGCACGAGACCACCTTCGCCCAGGTGGCGCACGAAATTCTGGGAGTGGATTTCGATCGCATCAAGGTTTTGCAAGGCGACACGCTGTACACGCCATACTCGACGGCCACGTGGGGATCGCGTTCGATGGTGATGGGCGGCGGCGCGGTGGCGCGCGCCTCGCGCATGCTGGCGGCGCGGGCGACGCGAATCGGCGCGTGGCTGCTGCAGGCCGATGCGGCCGATGCCAAAGTATCCGACGGGCGCGTGGTCGTGGGAAATGGCAGTGTCACCCTGCGCGAGGTCGCTCGCGCCTGGTATCTGCAGCCGCAAAATCTTCCGTCCGATGTCGATACCGGCGGGCTCGAGGTCACGGCAGGCTATCGCGCCGAGCGCGACAGCGGCACATTCAGCTATGCCACTCACGCCGCCGTCGTCGCCGTCGATCCGCAGACCGGACTGATCGAGATCCTCGATTACGTGGTCGTCGAGGATGGCGGTGTTCTGGTCAATCCGATGATCGTGGACGGCCAGGTTCACGGCGGCACCGCGCAGGGGATCGGCACCTGTCTGTACGAGGCCATGCCGTTCGACGCGCAGGGACAACCGCTGGCGTCCACGCTGCTCGACTACGTGCTGCCGGGGGCGACCGAAGTGCCCGACATTCGCGTGCTGCACATGGAGACGCCGTCGCCTTACACCGAGTTCGGCATCAAGGGTCTGGGCGAGGGCGGCGCCGTCGGGCCGCCGGCTGCGATCGTCTCGGCGGTCAACGACGCACTGCGGCCGTTCGGTGCCGAGGTGCATGATTTGCCACTGACGCCGCAGCGCATCCTCGCCGCCATCGATTTCGCCCGCGAGCAAACGCCAAACGGTTGACGCCCGATGAAGCCGGCAGTCTTCGAATTCGTACGGCCCAGCACGCTGTCCGATGCGACGAAGATTCTGCTTAAATCGAATGGCGAGGCCCAGGTGATTGCAGGCGCGCAGTCGCTCGGGCCGATGCTCAATTTGCGTCTGGTGCAGCCGCGCATCCTGGTGGATATCACCGGCATTGCGGAGCTGATCGACATCGAGGACCATCACGACGCGCTGACGCTCGGCGCGTGCATCACGACGGCGAATATCGAGGATGGCCGGCTGCCGTGCCACGGCTTGCAGGCACTCGCGGTCGTGGCCGGTCGCATCGCCTACCGTGCGGTCCGCAACCGGGGCACCATCGGCGGCAGCCTTTGCCATGCCGATCCGGCTGCGGACTGGGTTTGTGCGCTCTGCGCGCTTGGCGCCGAATGCCTGATCGCCGGCCCCGCCGGCGCACGCCGGCTCGCGGTCGAGCAGTTCGTCACGGGCGCGTTCGAGAACGTGCTGGCGCCCGGAGAACTGCTGCGAGCGATCCGCATCCCGCGGCTCTCCGCTCGCGCTCGCTGGGGCTACAACAAGCTCTGCCGCAAGCCCGGCGAATTCGCACTGGCGATCGGGGCAGTGCTCGAAGATCGCGAACGCGACTGTTTCCGTGCCGTCATTGGTGCGACGCGGGGCCGGCCGATCGTGCTGACGGACGCGCGCGAGCTTCGGCGGGCCGACGGCACCGGTTTGAACGAGGCCGCCGTTCTGCTCCTGCTCGACCAGGCCGGTATCACCGACCGCGCCGCCCGCCGCCAGCATGTCGCGGCTCTCAGCCGCGCACTCGATCAGGCGGCCGAAGCATGAGACCGATCCAATTCACCGTGAATGGGCGATCGATCGACGCGAGGGTCGAAGCGCGGACGCATCTTGCGGATTTCTTGCGCGAGGAGATCAACCTCACCGGCACGCACCTGCGCTGCGAGCAGGGCGTGTGCGGCGCGTGCACGCTTCTCATCGACGGTCAGCCGGCGCGCTCGTGCATCACCTATGCCGTGATGTGCGACGGCGCCGCCGTCACTACTATCGAGGGCCTGGACAACGACCCTGTCATGGCGGCGCTGCGTCGGGCCTTCGCCGAGGAGCACGGGCTGCAATGCGGCTTCTGCACGCCGGGGATGCTGGTGACGGCGCGCGACATCGTCACGCGGCTGCCCGATGCCGATGATGCGCGCATCCGGCTCGAGCTCAGCGGCAACCTTTGCCGCTGTACCGGCTATGTCGGCATCGTCCGTGCCATTGCCAGGGTCTTGAGCGAACGCCGGGCGGGCGCCTTCGCCGCACAGCCCTTGCCGAGTGCGCCGCTCGGTCCGGTCGGTACACGCAAGGCGCCCGCCGCGGCTGAGCGATCCTCCGGCACGACTGCGGCTTCCGTTCCGGCAGCGGAGGAGGGCGGCTGGGCGCAAAGCATTCTCGGTCTCGCGGGGCGGCGGCCGAACATTGAGCTGCGGCAATCGTTCTCGGTCTCATGTCCGCCGCAGGAGGTCTGGAACTTCTTCGGCGACATCGAGCGGGTGGTGCGCTGCCTTCCCGGCGCAAGCCTCACGGGGCCGCCTGACGGAGATAATATCAACGGAAAGTTCGCCGCAAAGCTCGGGCCGATCACTGCGACATTCACCGGAGCGGCCCGCATCGTGCGCGATGATGCGAGGCGGCGCGGCGTGGTTCTAGGCGCCGGGAAAGACCGGCTCAGCGGCTCGCGCGCAGCGGGGGAAATCGAATATCTGCTGCTGCCCGCGAGCGCAGGGACGCGCGTCGAGGTCACGATCCGGGCGCTTCTCGCCGGTCCGCTCGCTCAATTCGGCCGTAGCGGCATCGTCGATGACCTTGTCGCCCGGGTCGCGCAAGCCTTCGCTCGCAATCTCGAGGCCCGCCTTACGGACGGCGCTGCGGAGCCCGAAACTCAGACGGCAGGCCCGCTCAAGGCCGGATCGCTTCTGCGCCAGATCCTCATGGCGCGGCTGCGGGCGATCCTCGATCGCTTCATGCGGTGACCCGGGCCGGTAACGCTGTTGAGGCAATGAGCGGCAGCGCGAGACAGCGAGAGAATCGACGCCGGCAGTGCCGGGGGCAATTCCGAGTGACAGACTTGTCGGCCCCCGCTATCGTCTGATCGTGCAAGTCGCGGGCGTCTCGACACGTTCTTCCGGAAGCAATAACGAATGACCTAAGCCGGTTCGGCCATATATGCGGTGGAAACCACGATGTCCAAGCTATTGAAGGCCTACGACCGAAGCCGTATTCCGCTCTATATCCAGGTCGCTTCGGTCATGCGGCAGCGGATCGAAGCGAAGCAATGGCGACCGGGGCAAAAGATCTCGACGCTGGTCGAGTTGGAGCAGGAATTTCAGGTGGCGCGGGTCACGGTGCGTCAAGCCATCGACATATTGCGCGAAGAGGGTCTGCTTCATTGCCAGCAAGGTCGCGGCACTTTCGTCGCCGAGAAGCCCTTGAGCCGACACTGGTTGAAGCTCGCCACCAGCTGGGACGTGCTCGTCGCGTCCATCAAGGACAACGTGCCCAAGCGCATCAAGGTCGACAACCCTCCGCCGTTTCCGACCCTGAGGGAGGGCGAAGGCAAACATGCACCCGAATATATTTTTCTGCGCACCGTCCAATACAAGGATGGCGGGCCTTACGGCATCGTCAATCTGCATCTCGCCAGCGATATTTATGAACGTGACCCGAATGCCTTCCTCCAGCGGACGGCACTATCTGTTCTTGCCGGGTGGAAGGATATCGAGATCCGGCACGCGCATCAGACCGTCGTGATCGGGAGCGCCAATCCGACGACTGCCGACCTTCTCCGGGTCGCTCTCGGCGCACCGACCGCCGAATGCCGCTGCGTTGCCATCGACGGCAGGGGGGTCGCAATCTACGTCGCCGATATCACCTACCGCAGCGAGGTCATCCAGCTGCGTATCGATCTGCTCGCCAACTCGCGCGGGCCATCGCACCGCTCGGAGCGGTCTCGCCTGCCGAACGAGAGCGCGCGCAGCCAGAACCGCGGCGTCGGACGCCGGGCTTCGCGGTTGCAATTGCTATCATCCTAAGATTGGGATCATAGTATCTTGGCGGGGTCTGCCGGCATCGCCGGCGCGCAGCGCCCGGTGCCCGCAAGCCCACCGGCAGATGGCGCTTGTCGCCGTCGATCGGACCGGAGCAATTCATGGTGACCGCGCAGGGCGTCGGTGCGCGCCTGATCCGCAAGGAAGACGATCGCCTGATGCGAGGCCGCGGCCAGTTTGTCGCGGATCTTCGTTTCCCTGGCATGAAGGACGTCGCCTTCGTGCGCAGCCCGCTCGCCCATGCGCGCATTCGCGGCATCGCGGTTCCCTCCGCGCTGAAAAACGTCGTTTTCGTCGCCGCCGATCTCGTAGGGGTCAAGCCGATCCGCGCTGTTTCGGGCTTGCGCGGCTTCAAGGTCTCCGAGCAGTCCGCACTCGCCGCCGATAAGGTGCGTTTCGTTGGCGAGCTTGTCGCAATGTGCGTGGCGCCGACGCGCGCGCAAGCCGAGGATATCGCCGCTTCGGTTACACCCGACCTCGAAGAACTACCCGCGGTGCACGACATGCTTGCAGCCCGCACGCCGGGTTCTGCGCTCTTGCACGAGCATTGGACCGACAATGTCTTCCTCGAGACCTTCGTGGACGTCGATATCGGCCGAGCATTCGACGCACCGATCAAGGTCACGCGGGAGATCCGAACCGCCCGGCAATGCATGGCGCCGATCGAAGGGCGCGGCGTAGTCGCGATGTGGGACACGCGCCTCGAACAGCTCACTCTCTATTCGGCCTGCCAGATGCCGCACATCGTGCGCACCGGCTTGGCGGGTTGCCTCGGCCTCGAAGAGGCGCAGGTGCGCATCATCGCTCCCGACGTCGGCGGCGGCTTCGGATACAAGGGCATCCTGCTGGCGGAAGAGCTATGTCTCGGCTGGCTGGCGATGCATTGCGGACATCCGGTACGCTGGATCGAAGATCGGCGCGAGCATCTGACTGCCGGAGCCAATTGCCGCGAACATTACTACCGCATCACGGGCTACGCCGATCGCGACGGTCGGCTGATCGGGATCGACTGCGAGGCGACCGTCGATTCCGGCGCCTATTCGTCCTACCCGTTTTCCGCCTGCCTCGAGGCGGCGCAGGTGGCCAGCATTCTGCCCGGCCCGTATGACTTTCCCGCGTTTCGCTGCCGCACGTACTCCGTCGCCACCAACAAGTGTCCCATCCTGCCGTACCGCGGGGTCGCACGGACCGGCGTCTGCTTTGCCCTCGAGCTCGTGCTCGACGCCATCGCGCGCGAAGCCGGTATCGAACCGCATGAGGTGCGGGCGAAGATTCTGGTGCGGCCCGAGCAGATGCCGTTCGACAATATCACCAAGAAGCATTTCGACAGCGGCGATTATCCCCAATCGCTGCGCCGCGCGCTCGCGGCGGTCGACATCGAGGGCGTGCGGGCGCGCCAGCGGCGAGGCGAGCCGGACGGACGTCTGATCGGCGTCGGGCTGTCGATCTACTGTGAGCAGGCCGCGCATGGGACCTCGGTATATTACGGCTGGGGCATACCCATGGTGCCGGGATACGAGCAGGCGACGGCGCGGCTCACGCCGGACGGCGGCCTGGAGTTGCGCGTCGGCGTGCATTCGCATGGCCAGGGTCTTGAGACCACGCTTGCGCAGGTCGCGCACGAAATCCTCGGCATCGACGTGAGCAGGATCAAGGTCGTGCACGGCGACACCGCGATGACGCCGTATTCCACCGGCACCTGGGGCTCGCGCTGCATGGTGATGGCAGGGGGCGCGGTATCGACCGCGTGCAAGGAGATCGCCAAGCGCGCGATCAAAGTCGGTGCGCGGCTCTTGCAAACCAATGCGGACAGCGTGACCGTCCGGGGCGGCGAAGTGGTCGGTCCTCAGGGCTCCATCAGTCTCGGCGAAATCGCCCGCACCTGGTACCTGCAGCCGCAGAACCTGCCGAGTGACGTCGATCCCGGCGGCCTCGAGGTCACCATCGGCTATAAGCCCGCTCGCGATTCGGGCACGTTCAGCTATGCCACCCACGCCGCTCTGATTGCGGTCGATCCGGAGATCGGCAACGTCGAGATTCTCGACTATGTGATCGTCGAAGACGGCGGCAAGCTGGTCAATCCGATGATCGTGGACGGTCAAATCTACGGCGGCTTCGCGCAAGGAATCGGCACTGCGCTCTACGAGGAAATGCCGTTCGACTCCGCGGGCCAGCCGCTCGCCTCGACATTCGCAGACTACCTGCTGCCGGGACCTGCGGAAGTGCCCGCGCCGCGGCTTGACCACATGGAAACGCTCGCTCCGTACACCGAATTCGGCATCAAGGGTATCGGCGAAGGCGGCGCCATCGCCCCGCCGGCGGCCATCGTCAACGCCGTAAACGATGCCTTGCGGCGGTTGGGCGCGGAACTGCTCCAATCACCGATCACGCCGCGACGGATCCTGGAGGCCGTCGCGCAAGCGGGCCGGAGCGCGACGTGAAGCCGGTACGCTTCGACTACGAACGCCCCAGCGACCTTGCCGGCGCCCTCACGCTCGGTTGTCGTGAGGATGCCGTGGTCAAATTCCTTGCCGGCGGGCAGTCGCTCGGCCCGATGTTGAATCTGCGGCTGGTACAGCCCGATCTGCTGGTCGACATCACGGGAATTGCCGAGCTCAAGCAGATCGAGGAAACGGCGGACGCGATTACGATAGGCAGCTGCATCACGCATGCGGATATCGAGGATGGCCGGGTTCCCGACGTCACGTGCGGCGCCTTGCGCACGGTCGCGGCGGGCATCGCCTACCGCGCGGTGCGCAATCGCGGGACCATCGGCGGGAGTATCGTACATGCCGATCCGTCGGCGGACTGGCTTTCGGCGCTGGCGGCGCTCGGCGCCACGGCCATCGCTCGCGGGATGGACGGTGACCGCCGAATTCTGGTCGAGACGTTCATGCTCGGCGTATTCGAGAGCAGTCTGAAACCTGGCGAGCTCGTCACAGCCATCCACGTTCCCCGCCTGTCTCCCGCTGCGCGCTGGGGCTATTACAAGGCGTGTCGGAAGACCGGCGAATTTGCGCACGCGATCGGCGCTTTTGTGCGGGATCCGGCCCGTTCGGTCTGCCGCGCGGTGATCGGCGCCACCGGCGCAAAACCGATTGTTCTGTGCGATACCGACGGACTGTTCGCCCATGCGAATGGTGCGCCAGCCGTTATCAATCTCGAGCTTGTTCGTAAGATCATGACAGCGCGCGGCGTGACCGATCCCATAGACCAGCAGATCCATCTCGCCGTCCTGCGTCGAGCGGTCGCTCAGGCCGACGGATCATGAAAAAACTCGCACTCACGATCAATGGCCGGAATGTGGATGCGGAGGTCGAGCCCCGCACGCATCTGGCCGATTTCGTCCGCGAGGCACATAACCTCACCGGCACCCATCTCGGTTGCGAGCATGGCGTGTGCGGTGCGTGCACTCTCCTGATCGACGGCGTTCCGGTACGTTCGTGCATCACCTACGCCGTTTCCTGCAGCGGCTCGAGTGTCACCACGATCGAGGGCCTCGACGACGATGAGGTCGCCAAAGAGTTGCGCGCCGCGTTTTCGCGCGAACATGCCTTGCAGTGCGGCTACTGCACGCCCGGGATGCTGATCTCGGCCCGCGATCTCGTGCTGCGCGCGGACGCTCCGAGCGAGCGCGACGTTCGGGTGGCAATGAGCGGAAACCTCTGTCGCTGTACTGGATATGTCGGCATCGTGGCTGCGGTCCAGAGCGTCATTGCGGACCGACGCGCCCGCGGCATCACGGCGATCCCGGGAGCCGGCCGGGCCGGGCTCGGGCCCGTGGGTTCCGATCATAATCAGAGTGCCGAGTCGCCGGAGGTCGCAGTTCGCACGGTTTTGCAGGTCGTCACCGGTGCCGACGAACCGGGTCAAGTCGCTGCTCAAAGCACCGCCGAGAAGTGGCCTGCGGATTTCACGCCGCAGGCGACGTTCGAACAGAGCTTTGTCGTCGATCATCCCCTAGACCGGGTGTGGAGCTTCTTCGCGAACGTGCCCGAGGTCGCCCGCTGCCTTCCGGGAGCGTCGATAACCGGCGATGCAAGCGCGCGCATCGTTGCCGGTAAGATGCGCGTCAAGGTCGGTCCGATCGCCGCCGAATTTCACGGTTCGGCCGAGATCGACCGTGATCCGGCAACCCATTCCGGGACGATCCGCGGCAGCGGCCGCGACCGACGGAGCAGTTCGACAACGCAGGGCGTCATCCAGTATCGATTGCGGCCGGTCGAGCGGGACGCGACGCGGATCGAGCTCAGCGTCGGCTACCGCTTGACCGGGATGCTCGCTCAATTCAGTCGGTCCGATTTGATCCGGGATATCGCTGGCCGCCTCACCGCCCTGTTTGCGCAGAATCTGGAGACGCGCTTGGCGGCGCCGGACCAAGCCGCGCCGCCGGCTTCCGACCTGAACGCGACTTCGTTGCTCTTTTCGGTGCTGGCGAGAAGGATCGCAACACGGTTTCGGCGCTTGCTGACCGGGAACAAGGGACCTTGAAGGGAGATCGCACTGCCGACCCAGCGACGAGGCGCCGACCAGGAACCGACGCTGAGTGGGTGTCGTTTGCGGGGTCATGTGACAATGCCTTTGTCGACTGGGGACGATGAGATGACCGTGACCCGACCGATGCTCTTACCGCCTGATCTCGTGGAAGGATATCAGACATGAAGACCAGCTCTCGCCAGAAGCTTCTCGAAACAATCGACCAGAGCCGCGACAAGGCCGTCGCCTTTCTGCGCGAGATGGTCGTGATTCCCAGCGTGACCGGGGATGAAGCGGAGATCCAAAAGTTTCTATCGAAGTACATGACCAAGATGGGCCTCGATGTCGACATGTGGGAAACCGATTGGGAAAAGCTCAAGAAGCATCCGGGGTATCGTCCCGTGGACAGGGGCTACGAGGGACGGCCGAACATCGTCGCCACCTGGAAGGGTATCGGCGGCGGACGTTCCTTGCTGTTGAACGGACATACAGACGTCATCCCGGTGGGTGGGGGAGAAGGGTGGAGCGATAACCCGTGGTCTGCCACGATCAAGAATGGTCGCATGTACGGCCGCGGGACCGCCGACATGAAGAGCGGCGTTGCCAGCCATATCATGGCGGTCGAATGCCTGATGGCCGCGGGCCTGAGGCCCAAAGGGGACGTCTACATCAACATCGTCGTCGATGAAGAAGTCAGCGGTCACGGGACCTTGGACACGGTGATCCGCGGATACAAGGCCGATGCCGGCATTTCCGGCGAAACCAGCGACCTTGCGGTGCAGCCCGCATGCATCGGCCGCATCTGGTTCGAAATCGAAATTCACGGCAAGCCTGCCGGTATTCAAAAACGCTACGAGGGCATCAGCGGAATCGAGCTCGGCAACAAGATCGTGAAGGCAGTTGCGGAGCTCGAGGCCAAACGGGTGGCAACGGTCACGCACCCGCTTTATCCCAATGCGCTCGATACGCTTCCGTGCATCATCGGAAGTTTTGCCGCCGGCAACTATCCGAGCGCGTTCCCGGCCAACTGCCTTCTGAAGGGCAGCATAGGTACAGTCCCCGGCGAGGACCACGAAGGCGTGAAGCAAAGTCTCGTCGATCAGATCGCGTGCGCGGCCTCCGAGGATCCCTGGATGAAGCTTCACCCGCCGAAAGTGCGCTTCGTGGGATATGACGCGCAGGCGTCGGAAATCCCTCGCGGCCACGCCATCGTCGAAACCGTCTGCAAGAATTACAAGGAGATCACCGGCCGCGATCCGCAGATCAGCGGGCGCCAGGGGGCTGCCGACACGCGCTTTCTCAACCTGTATGCCAACACGCCGACCGTCATCTTCGGTCCTGGCTCGACTGCCGTCATGCACGCGAACGACGAGTACGTGTCGATCGACGACTACATGACGTCCATCAAGGTGATGGCACTCAGCATCTGCGATTGGTGCGGCGTGGAAGGGCAGGGCGCGTAACGGTGATGCCGAAACACGGCGCGGTCGGCGGGTTTGATGTCACCGTCGGCTTTCCGATCATGGCGTGGATCGTGAATGATCGCGAGATGAGCAAGCTTCTGAACGATTTGTCGCCCGAGCGCCAGCTCACGCGCGAGGAGGCGTTCGCGCTGGCGGATGTGGACGATCTCGATCTGTTGTTGCCGGCCGCGGCGCGGCGCCGCGACGAGGGGCATGGTTCGCTGTTGTCCTATTCCCGCAAGATCTTCATCCCGCTGACCAAGCTCTGCCGTGACGTCTGCCACTACTGCACGTTTGCGCACGCGCCGCGCCCCGGCGAGGCGGCATACCTGTCGCATGACGCGGTGCGCGAGATTGCGCGCGCCGGGAGCGACGCGGGTTGCAAGGAGGCGCTGTTCACGCTCGGCGACAAGCCGGAGCTGCGCTACCGGACGGCGCGCGCCGAGCTCGATCGCCTCGGGCATCGGACGACGCTGTCGTATCTGGCGGAAGCCGCGCGCCTCGTCTTCGCGGAAACCGGTCTGTTGCCGCACGTCAATCCGGGCCTGCTCGATGCATCCGATCTTGCGGCCCTGCGGAAAGTTTCGATCTCACAGGGAGCGATGCTGGAAAGCATCTCGCCGCGGCTCGCCGAGCGGGGAGGGCCGCATCATGGCTCGCCCGACAAGGACCCAGCCGCTCGGCTCGCAACGATCTGCATGGCGGGACAGCACCGCGTGCCCTTCACCACCGGCATTCTCATCGGCATCGGCGAGACCCGGCGCGAACGGGTGGAGGCGCTGCTGGCGCTGCGCGATCTGCACGACACCTACGGGCACATTCAGGAAATCATCGTGCAGAACTTCCGGCCCAAGCCGGGAACCCGCATGTCGGACGCACCTGCACCCACGGTCGAGGACCACCTGTGGACCGTTGCGGTGGCGCGACTGATCTTCCCGGCGTCAATGAATATTCAGGCGCCGCCCAACCTGAGCCCCGGCGCACTTCGCCGGCTCGTCGAGGCGGGTATCAACGATTGGGGTGGCGTTTCGCCGGTAACGCCCGACCACGTCAATCCGGAGGCGCCCTGGCCGCACCTGCAGCTGCTGGAGCGCGCGACGAGGGCGGCCGGCAAGCAGTTGATCGAGCGATTGGCGATCTATCCAGCCTACGCGCGCGCGCTGGATACCTGGGTCGATCCGAGTTTGCGCACCGCCCTGCTGCATCGCATCGATGGGGATGGCTGGCCGCGGACTGACGGCTGGTCGCCGGGCACGTCAATCCCACCACCGCCGGCGGCAGCGCGAATTGTGGCCCCGGCCATCATCTGCAGCGAGCTCGGCCCGATCATCGCGCGCGCCGCGTCCGGGCACGCGCTCACGGAAGCGGACATCGTGCGCCTATTCCGGGCGCGCGGCGACGAGTTCGCGGCGGTATGCGCATCGGCCGATGCGCTGCGACGGGATACAAGCGGCGACGTCGTTTCCTATGTCGTCACGCGCAACATCAATTACACCAACATCTGTTCGTTCAAATGTCAGTTCTGCGCCTTCTCGAAAGGCAAGATGAGCGAGAACCTGCGTGGGCGTCCGTACAATCTTTCGCTGGACGAGATCGCCAGACGCGCGCGCGAGGCTTGGGAGCGCGGCGCGACCGAAGTGTGCATGCAGGGCGGCATCCACCCGAGCTTCACAGGCGATACCTACGTCGAAATCTGCCGCGCGGTGCGCGAAGCCAGTCCCGACATGCACGTTCATGCCTTTTCGCCGTTGGAGGTGCATCAGGGCGCGGCCACGCTGGGCTTGCCGGTCGGGGAATTTCTGAGCCGGCTGAAAGACGCCGGCCTTGGCACCTTGCCAGGTACCGCCGCGGAGGTCCTCGACGACGAGGTGCGCGCCGTGCTCTGTCCCGACAAGATCGGTACCGAGCGCTGGCTCGAGGTGATGCGCGCCGCCCATCGCACCGGTTTCAGGACAACGGCGACGATCATGTATGGCCATGTCGACGGCTACGCTCACTGGGCGCGGCACCTGTTGCGGTTGCGCATGCTGCAGGCGGAGACGGGAGGATTCACCGAGTTCGTGCCGCTGCCGTTTGTGCACATGGAGGCGCCGATCTACCTCAAGGGGCGCGCGCGCCGCGGCCCGACCTTCCGCGAGGCCGTACTGATGCACGCGGTGGCGCGGCTTGCCTTACATCCGCTCGTGACCAACATCCAGGCCTCGTGGGTCAAGATGGGACCGGAGGGCGTCAAGACGTGCCTGCGCGCGGGCGCCAACGACCTTGGCGGTACGCTGATGGATGAGACCATCACGCGCTCGGCCGGCGCGGTCCACGGCCAGGAGATGACACCGGCCGCAATGGAGGGGATCATCCGCTCGATCGGTCGCATGCCGCGTCAGCGCAATACGCTTTATTCGGAGGTGCCGGATGAGCGCTACCGGACATCGTTCGCCGCCGCGTGCGGCGGCGCTGACGGCAAAAAATCCTATTGTTCCAATGATAGTACGACTTTATGATGCCGCCTTCTTCCCTCCCTGCCGGGCTCTGTGAGACTTTGCTCGCGCGTGGCCGGACCGGCGAAACGAGACCAGCGCGATGAGTCTCTTCATTGAGCCCGAGATCGTTGACGCCGGGCGCAGGCGCGCCGCAGTTGCACGACTGCGCGAGGCGAAGGTCACGCTGCCGACCTGGAGCGAGCTCGCTCACCCCGCCGCGATCGCCAGCGACACGTCGCCGGATCTGTCCCACGTCGATCCCGACGCGCCGGAGGCCGCGAACCTCTGGCGCGTACATTGGTGCAATGATGCGAGCCGCAAAGGCCGTGTGGACGTTCCCGGGCACGTGGTGCTGCCCCCGGAATTGACCGGCACGAGGGCGCCGATCGTGGTGCTGTTCGGCCGCCGCTTTCCGATGATCGGCGCCCACAAGGTCCTCGCCGCCTATGCGTGCCTCGTGCCGCGGCTGGTTACCGGGCAATTCGACCCCTCGCATGACCGTGCGGTCTGGCCATCGACCGGCAACTACTGCCGCGGCGGTGTTGCGATTTCCCGCATCCTCGGCTGCCGCGGCGTCGCCGTGCTTCCCGCCGGCATGAGCCGTGAGCGCTTCGAATGGCTGAAGCAGTGGGTTGCAGACCCCTCCGACATCATCCGCACGCCCGGCACCGAGAGCAACGTCAAGGAGATTTACGACAAATGCGCCGAACTCGCGCGCGATCGCAAGAACATCATTCTCAATCAGTTCTCGGAGTTCGCAAACTATCTCATCCATTACCATTGCACCGGGAGCGCGTTCGACTTGGTCTTCGGCCATCTCCGGCGCGAACATCGTGACTATCGGCTCGGAGCGTTCGTCTGTGCCAGTGGTTCGGCCGGAACACTCGCCGCTGGCGATCGGCTCAAGGCGTTGCATGGTAGCAAGATTGCCGCGGTCGAGGCACTTGAGTGCCCGACCATGCTCTACAACGGCCACGGCGAGCACAACATCCAGGGGATCGGCGACAAGCACATCCCGCTCATTCACAACGTGATGAACACCGATGTCGTCATCGGCGTGTCGGATGCCGCGAGCGATGCGCTCAACCTGTTGTTCGGCCACGAACGTGGCCGCGGTTACCTCGGCGGGCGGCGGAAGATCGATGCGGATCTTGTTCGCCAGTTCGACGATATCGGCCTTTCCGGCCTGGCGAACATCGTCGCCGCGATCAAGCTCGCCAAGCATTTCGAATTCGGCCCGAACGACGTCATCATGACGGTCGCGACCGACAGCTCCGACCTCTACGACAGCGAACGTCAGAGCCATCTCGCGCGCCGCTATCCGGACGGATTCGACGAGGTCAATGCCGGCGAGATTTTCGGGCATCATCTGGAAGGCATCGTCGACGACCATGTCATGGAGCTCGGCTACGTTGACCGCAGGCGCGTCTTCGATCTCGGTTACTACACCTGGGTCGAGCAGCAGGGCGTCTCGGTGGAAGATTTCGATCGCCGCAAAAGCCAGGATTTCTGGCGCTCGCTCGTGGACAGCATTCCGGAGTGGGACCGACTGATCCAGGACTTCAATGCCGAAGCAGGCGGCAGGAACTCACCATGAGCGCGGTGCAACCTTACGGCAAATTGCGAAAGGATTTGGCGGCGCGCGACAGGAGTTTGCGCGAAAAGGTCGTCTCGCTCGAGGAAGCGGCGTCTTTCGTGCGCGACGAGGACTCCGTCGGGATCGGCGGCAGCACCATGTCGCGCACCCCGATGGGCTTGATCTGGGCGGTCATCCGCGCCAAGCGCAAAAAGCTCTCCTGCTCGCGCAGCATCGTGTCCAGCGACGGTGACCTGCTGTTCGGCTCGGGCAGTTGCGACCACATGATCACGAGCTGGTTCAGTCAGGGCATCCTCTGGGGCATCTCCAAGGTGATGCGTCACTACGTGGAGACCGGAAAAGCGCGCTATGACGAGTGGAGCCACATGGCGATCGGCATGCGATTTCGCGCCGGCGCCATGGGCGTGCCCTTCATGCCGATCCGCTCGATGCTGGGATCCGACGTCCTGCGGCAGCGCCCGGACGCGGTGGAGATGGATTGTCCCTTCACCAAGGAAAAGCTGCTGCTCATCCCCGCGCTCAATCCGGACGTGGCCCTGATCCACGTGCAGCGCTGCGATGCTTACGGCAATGCCCAGATCGACGGACTGCCGTTCGTGGACATCGACCTCGCCATGGCCGCCAACAAGGTGATCTTGAGCACGGAGCAGGTCGTCTCCAACGATCAGATCCGTCGCGCGCCGGACCGCACCAGGATCCCGTTCTTCGCCGTCGACGCCGTAGTCGAGCTGCCGTTCGGCTGCGCGCCCCACGAATGCTACGGCGTCTATGAGCCGATGATCCGGCACATGGAGTATTACGTCGGGCTGGTGAACAAGGATCCGGTTCAGGGCATGCAGGAGTATCTGGAGCGGTTCGTATACGGGCCGAATTCGTGGACCGAGTTCCTCGAACTCATTGGCGTGCAAGAGTTGCTCGATGCTGCGCGCGCGGGTAGGTCGATTTACGATGCTTAGGTCCAAGCCCTATACCGCCGGTGAGCTGCTCTCGATCCTGAGTGCGCGCGAGCTCAAGGACGGGCAGGTGGTTTTCGCCGGGGTCGGCATCCCGCTGCTGGCGGCGACCCTGGCGCAGCGCTTGCGCTGTCCGGGCCTGACCATCCTGTTCGAAGGCGGAGTCATCGGGGCGTTCATCGAGCCGGGCAAGCTTCCGCCCTCGACCAACGATCAGCGCTGCACGCGGCGCGCCAACATGGTGCTCGGCAGCGCGGAAGTGCTGTTGCTGCTGCAGCGCGGCTACGTGGATGTGGGCTTCATGGGCGCCGCGCAGATCGATCAATACGGAAATCTCAACAGCTCGATCATCGGCGATCCGAAGCATCCGAAGACCCGCCTGCCCGGAACCGGCGGCGGCAACGATATCGCCAGCCTGACCGAGATGATCGTGGCGATAAAGCATGAAAAGAGGCGGTTCGTGGAGAACGTCGATTTCATCACCAGCCCCGGTTGGCTGCGGGGCAAGGACTCGCGTCGCGAAGGTGGACTTCCCACCGGCGGAATGTATCGGGTCATCACCGACCTGGCGGTTTTTGGGTTCGACGACAGGACTCGGCGGATGAAGCCGATTGCGCTCAATCCCGGCGTGACCCGCGAGCAGGTGCAGGACAATACCGGGTTCACGCTCGAATTCGACCACAGCACCGGGGTGACCGAACCGCCGACCGATCATGAGTTGGCGGTGCTGCGCGAGCTCGATCCCGCTCGTCTCTATATCGCATAGAGACGAGCGACCAAGATCACGAGGAGAGATCGGAATGACGCAACTGAGCGGAACCTTCGGTATTGCCGTGCGAAATTTCACGGCCTATCCGGAAATGCCGGACATCAAGGCGCTGGTCGAATACGGCGTCAGAATGGAGCAACTGGGCTTCGACTCGCTTTGGGTATGGGATCACATCCTGCTCGGCGTTGACCCGAACTTTCCGATCATCGAATCCTTGACGCTGCTCACCGCCATCGCCGCGCGGACCAAGAAGATCAAGCTCGGGACCGGCATTCTGGTGCTGCCGATGCGCAACCCGGTCATCCTTGCCAAGCAGCTCGCGTGCATGGATCTTTTGTCGGATGGCCGCCTGCTCATGGGGATGGCATCGGGCTGGTACCGGCGCGAGTTCAACGCCATCGGGGTGCCGTTCGAGCAACGCGGCAAGATCATGGATGAGAACCTGGATATCCTGAAGCGGTTCTGGACCGAACACACCGTCAGCGGCAAGTTTCCCCACCATGATATCCCCGCCGGCGTCATGTTCCCCAAGCCGGTGCAGAAGCCGCACCCGCCGATTCTGATCGGCGGATATGTCGATCGCGTCCTGAAACGCGCGGCCATCGCCGGTGACGGCTGGCTGACCTATTTCTACCGGCCGGAAAGCTTCGCAAAATCCTGGGCCAAGATTCGCGACTTCGCGAAAGAGGGCGGCAAGGACCCGGACAAGCTCCTCAACGCCTCGCAGCTTCCGATCATCATCGGCAAGTCGCGGCAGGCGGTGGAAGGCCAGATGATGGAGTGGCTGACCAAGGAATGGGACTTTGCGGCCTGGAGCGAGTCGACCAAGGACAGCGCCATCATGGGCACGGTCGACGAATGCGTCGAGCAGCTCAAAGCGCACCTCGCGGTCGGAACGCAGAAGCTCATTTTCGTTCCCTACAAGTACGAGAACGAGCAGATCGAGATCATCGCCCGCGAGATCATCCCGCGGCTGAAACGCTGAACCGGCGCAGTCTCATCGACGATCGCGGTTGTCGGACCGCGCAACGACGATGCGACAAACCGGTCCGGATCTGTCGTCCAAATTCAAAGACAAACGCCGCGCGCCGATTTGGCTGCGGGCAAGTCGCAGGCAGAAGCCGTCTCGGCAGGGCAGGCGAGATGGACATTTGGCGATCGACCGCTGGCCAAACTTTCACCTTGCCTGATTTTTAGACGCTTACTATCATCCTAAAAATAGGACGATAGCCGTGTCTCGACGGACGTCGCCCGGGCCCGCAATGGATTGCTTCGCGCCGCCAATGCCTCTCGCGCCCGAAAAAGGTAGACTGCCAAGAGCAAGCGTCCAGTCATCCAGTCGGTCCGACCGGACCGGGTGGCTTTTCAAACCGTATCACCACGCCGTCATCGAAGATGACGGATCGGAGGAGTCGACATGAAGAAGTTTGCAGCAGTGACGGCAAGCCTATCGGCCGCCGTACTGGCCGGAAGCCTCATGACGAGCGCGGCCGCGCAGACGATCAAGATCGGGGTGAACGAGCCATTGACCGGTGCCTTCGCGGCGTCGGGCAATTACGTGACCGACGGCGCGAAGATCGCCGCCGACGAGATCAACGCCAAGGGCGGCGTGCTCGGCAAGAAAATCGAACTGGTGATCGAAGACAACAAGAGCAACCCGACCGAAGCGGCGTCGGTTGCCGAGAAGCTCATCGTGCGCGACAAGGTTCCCGTCATGATGGGCGCCTGGGGCTCCAGCCTGACGCTCGCCGTCATGCCCAAACTGATGGAATACAAAGTGCCGATGCTGGTCGAGACCTCGTCGTCCGGCAAGATCACGACCTCCGGCAATCCCTACATCTTCCGCATTTCGCCGCCGTCCGCGGTCGAAGCAGCTGCTTTCGGCAAGATCATCGACAAACTTCATATCAAGAAGGCGGACTTCCTGGTCATCAACAACGACTGGGGCTTGGGCACCGCGCAAGATTTCGGAAAGATGTTCAAGGAGCACGGCATCACCGTCGGCCTGGTCGAGACCATGGACCAGTCGGCGCAGGACATGAGTGCGCAGCTTGCGAAGTTCAAGGCTTCCGATGCCGATACCCTGATCGTAACCAGCGCCGTCGAGCAGCTCACGCTCGTGTTCAAGCAGGCCGCAGCCCTGGGCCTGAAGAAGCAGATCATCACCACCGGCGGATCGCAAAATCCGGATCAGCTCATCGATCAGGCCGGTACCGCGGTTAACGGCACGATGCACCTCACCTTCTTCGCGCCGTGGGCGCCGGAGTTGTCGCCGGACCCGCAGGCGACCAAGAACTTTATTGCGGAATGGAAGAAGCGCGGCTTGCAGTTCGCCGGCGTGACGGAAAGCTTCCGCGGCTATGACGGCATCAAGACCATCGCCGCGGCGATCGAAAAGGCTGGCAAGGCCGATCCGGAAGCCATCCGCGCGGCGTTGTGGCAGCTCGACATCACCGGACTCAACGGCAAGATCAAGTTCACGAAGGCGGGGCCGGAAGGAAAAGAAAGCGGCCAGAGCATTCCGACCGTGTATCTCATCAAGATCGATAACGGCAAAGTCGTCATCCCGCAGGGGTGATTGCCTTCCGCCCTCCGGGATCGACGCCCGGAGGGCGGCGCATCCAGGCGGCGGCTCCTCGCGGCCCCGTCACCGGGGGAAGTGAACGCGGGTGGACGAACTACTTCAGCACGTCGTCAACGCGCTGATCCTCGGGAGCACCTACGCGCTCCTGGGAATCGGCCTGACGCTGATCTTCGGCATCATGCGGGTGGTCAATTTCACCCATGGTGAGCTTTATGCGCTCGGCGCCTACGCGGTATTTTTTCTCGAAGTGTCCCTGGGCGTAAATTTCTTCCTCGCCCTCGTCCTTGCGGTGGTCGTCGGATGCGCCGTTGGTGCCGCGATCGAGTTCCTCCTGTTGCGGCCGCTTCTGGATGCCGACATCGACACCACGATGCTGGTGATGATCGGCGCCTGGATCGTGATGCAGAACACCGAGCTCCTCTACTGGGGCGGGGCGTCCAAGGCGGTCATGACCCCGTTCCCCGAAGAGCCGCTGCAGATCGGCCCGGTCTTCGTGTCCTGGCTGCGCCTGTTCGTGCTCGTCATGGCGCTGACCCTGATCGGCGCCACCTACGTGTTGATCAACCGGACCAAGCTCGGCAAGGCCATGCGCGCGACGTTCCAGGATCGCGACACCGCGGCCCTCATGGGCGTGAACATCAAGGGCGTCTATACCGCGACCTTCGCCATCGGCTCGGGTCTGGCCGCCGCGGCCGGCGCCTTGCTGGGCCCCGTTTTCCTCGTCACGCCCTCGATGGGCGATCTGGCCTCGCTGAAGGCATTTGCCATCGTCATCCTCGGGGGCCTCGGCAACATTACCGGCGCCACGCTGGGTGGCTTTATCCTGGCATTCGTGGAGGAGATCGGCGCCGGCTACATCTCCTCGGGTTACCGCGACGCCATGGGATTCCTGATCATCATCATTGTGTTGTTGTTCAAGCCCACGGGCTTGTTCGCTCGCGCGGAGCGCATCGGATGAAGCGCGCGCTCCCACTGCTTTGGCTGCTGGCGATTGCCACGGTCCCGCTGTGGTTGCGTGATCAGTATTTTCTGCATGTCACGATCACGACCGCGATTTTCATCATCGCCGCGATGAGTCTAAATCTGCTGCTGGGCTATACCGGGCAGCTCAGCCTCGGCCATGTCGCCTTCTTCGGCATCGGCGCCTACGCCAGCGCGCTGACCACCCTCGGATTCAATGTCGAGTTGCCGGGCGGCTTGGCCGTCGTGCATGCGCCCTGGCCGGCGGTTGCCGGCTTTGTGATCGGCGTGGTCGTTGCCGGCCTGAGCGGCTACGCGATCGGCAAATTGTCTTTCAAGGTGCGCGGCGCGTACTTCGTCATTGTCACGATCAGCTTTGCGGAGGTGACGCGGCTGGTCGCCCTGAACTGGGTGGAGCTCACGCAGGGCCCGCTCGCGCTCACCAATATTCCGCCCTACACGCTGTGGATTCCCGGGATCGGCGAGTACGAGTTTTGGAACAAGACGGCCTACTACTACCTCGTCGCCATCGTCGGTCTCCTGGCCTACGTGATCATCAAGCGCTTGGTTAATTCCCGCATCGGCCGCGCCATGGTCGCGTTGAAAGAGAACGAGTCGCTTGCCAGTTCGGTCGGCATCGATGTCACGCGTTACCTCGTCCTGGCGGCGGTCGTGTCGGCGGCCATGGCGGGCGCCGCGGGAAGCCTGTACGCGCATTATGTAAAGATCATCGATCCCGACATCTTCCTGTTCATCTACACGGTCACGATGGTCATCATGGTGATTACGGGCGGCAAAGGCACGCTGGCTGGTCCGATCGTCGGCGGTGTGATTTTCGGCTTCATGCCGGTCATCGTGCGATCGTTCGCCGCGCCGGCGGTACAATGGATCCTCTACGGTGCGCTGATGATCGCCATAGTATTTGTCCTGCCGCAAGGCATCGTGCCCGCGATCGTGCGATGGGCGGCAAACTGGAGACGATCCCGTCTCGGCAGTGACGCTGTCGCGTTGGCCGGCTCGAAAGTGCGCGAAGAGTGACGGCGCAGGCGGACATCGTTCTCTCGATCGAGCACGTGGCCGTGCATTTCGGCGGACTTATTGCCATCTTCGATCTCAATTTCGATGTGCGCGAGGGCGAGATCGTCGGCCTCATCGGGCCGAACGGGGCCGGCAAGACCACGGCGTTCAACGTCGTCACCGGCTTCTTGCGACCGACCAGCGGTAATGTCCGCTATCGCTCGACCTCACTGGGTGGATTGAAACCGCACGAAATCGCCAGGCTCGGGCTGGTGCGGACATTCCAGCGCACCAGCGTATTCCAGAACAACAGCGTGTTCCAGAATGTGCTGATCGGCTTGCATGATCGCGGCCGCTCGACCCTGTGGGATACGCTGCTCGCGCTGCCTCGCGAGAGCCGATCCGAGCAAGAGCTCGTGCATGACGCCCATGAGATACTCCAGCTCGTCGGCCTGGAGCAGCGTGCGTCGGAACTCGCCGGCACCCTGCCTTACGGCGAGCAGCGTCTCCTCGGCATAGCGCTGGCGTTGGCGGCGAAGCCGTCGATGCTGCTGCTGGACGAGCCGGTGTCCGGGATGAATGCGTCCGAGACGGCGCGGTGCATGAAGCTGATCCAGAAGATCCGCGGCTCCGGAGTGACCATCCTTCTGGTCGAGCATGACATGCCCATGGTCATGGAGGTGTCGGACCGCATCGTCGTTCTCAATTACGGGCGCATCATCGCCGAGGGGCCGCCCGCAGCCATTCAGAACGACCCCGAGGTCATCCGCGCCTACCTCGGACAGGGAAAAAAGCGTGCTTGAGCTTCGCGATCTCATCTGCTGCTACGGCAAGGTGATGGCGGTGAAAGGAGTGTCCCTCACCGTCGGCCGCGGACAGCTCGTCGCCTTGATCGGCGCCAACGGCGCCGGAAAAACGACGATCCTGAAAGCGATCTCCGGGTTGCTTTCCCCGGCTGGCGGCACGATCGTCTTCGACGGCGACGACATCACCCGCGCGTCGGCGCGCAGGATTCTCTCGCTTGGCCTCGCACATTGTCCGGAGGGTCGTCATGTATTCCCGCACATGACCGTGGCCGAAAATCTGGAGATGGGATGCTATCTTCGAACCGACCGGCACGAGATCGCGGCGGATATGGCGCGCATTTTCGATCAGTTCCCGCGACTGGCCGAACGGCGACAACAATCGGCGGGAACCCTTTCTGGCGGCGAGCAACAGATGCTTGCGATCGGCCGCGCGCTGATGTCGCGGCCGAAACTCATCATGTTCGACGAGCCTTCGCTCGGGCTCGCACCGAATATCGTCGAGCGCACGTTCGACATCATCACCGGCATTCGCGATGCCGGCACGACGGTGCTGATGGTCGAGCAGAATGCCGCGGCGGCCTTGGACATGTGCGATCACGCCTACCTTCTCGAATCGGGCTTGCTCGCGCTCTCCGGCGCCGGCCGCGAATTGATCGACAACCCGCACGTGCGCAGCGCTTATCTCGCGGGGTGATCGATCCATCCCCCAGGGATTGCGCGCCGCCCTGGTGGAGGATGAGCCGATCGCGCCCGTGGCATGGCCCGCAAGGAGCGCTGGCGTGACCGACAGACACGAGTCGGCGAATCGGCCGTCGGGGGCCGCCTGCCGTCCGACCCGGCCGGACGACTCAAAGAAGGCCCTCATTCGGAGGCTCACGGCTCGGCCTGGCGGAGGAGGCGAAATGACCGTGGATGCGGCAAAATCGCGCTCCGCCGCATCGTTTCATCCGGAATAATTTCTGTAAGTTCGAGCTTGGAATGGCATCGCGCCGTCAAATTTGGTATGCTTATTTGGCACCACCGTCTCGAAAGGATGGAACGCCTACGCACGCTAACCCCTTGCGGGAGAGATCGGTCAGACCGACGCCGAAGGAGCAACCGCCCCGGAAACTCTCAGGCAGAAGAATCGCAAGGGTACGGACACTCTGGAGAGAGACGCTTACGCGTCCGCCGACGGGATAACGCTCTCAGGCACAATCACAGAGGGGGCACCACAAGGATCGACCTCGGGTCGAATCAAAAAGGTGCCTCGCATGTCCTCGGTTCTTATCGAGCCAAGTCTTGTTCTCGATGCGCTTGCATCTGTTGCGGCGGGCGACGGGGTGCTCGCTTGCGTTGCGCGGGTGTCCTCATGAGCACCGTTGTTGCCGGGCTTGGGCTCAAGCGCACGCCGTTGCACCAGCTCCACCTCGATCTCGGCGCCCGCATGGTCCCGTTCGCTGGATACGAGATGCCGGTCCAATACCGAAACGGCATTCTCAAAGAGCATCTTCACGTCCGCGCAGCGGCCGGAACTCTTCGACGTTTCGCACATGGGACAGTTCGAAATCCGCTCTCGCAGCGGCCGGGGCGAGGATGCCGCGGGCGCGCTGGAGTTGACGGTGCCCATCGATGTCGTGAGCCTTGCTCCAGGGCGGCAGCGATATGCATTGCTCACGAACGAGAACGGCGGAGTTCGCGACGATCTGATGATCGCCCGGCTCGGCGACCGCTTCCTGCTGGTTGTCAATGCGGCCTGCAAGGACGCCGACGAGGCCTATTTGCGGCAAGCGATCTCCGAGAGGTGTACGATCGATCGTCTCGACGATCGGGCCTTGCTCGCTCTTCAGGGACCGGGGGCCGAGGCTGCCCTCGCGCGGCTTGCTCCCGACGTGGCGACCATGCGCTTCATGGGCGTGCGCGCGATCGACGTCATGAATGCGAGCTGCGTGATCTCGCGCTCGGGTTACACGGGCGAGGACGGCTTCGAGATCAGCCTGCCGGCTTCGCGGGCCGAGGCTGTCACGCGCGCGCTGCTCGAGGGCGGCAATGTCGCGATGATCGGGCTCGGCGCGCGTGACAGCCTGCGTCTCGAAGCCGGGCTGTGCCTGTACGGCTCGGATCTCGATGTGACGACTACTCCGGTCGAGGCCGCGCTGGAGTGGAGCATCCAGCTCGTCCGCAGGACCGGCGGCAGCCGCGCGGGCGGATTTCCGGGGGCGGAAAAAATCCTGCACCAGCTTGCGCATGGCGCGCCGCGCCGCCGCGTTGGATTGCGCCCCGAAGGACGGGCGCCAATCCGCCATGGCGCCAAGCTGTTCGAAAAGCGAGACGCGACCGATGGGGTCGGCGTCGTCACGTCCGGTGGATTTGGCGCCAGCGTCGGTGCGCCGATCGCTATGGGTTATGTGACGCGCGCGGTCGTGCACGGCGGCGCGCCGATCTATGCGGATTTGCGCGGCAGTCCCGTGGTGGTGCGTCTGTCCGAGCTTCCCTTCGTCGCCGCGAAACACAAGCGTTGAAGCATTGGCCGGAGAACAAGCATGCTGAAGTACACGCGCGATCACGAGTGGGTCCTGGTCGATGGCGCGTCCGCGACCATAGGGATCACGGAACACGCCCAGGAGCAGCTCGGCGATCTGGTTTTCGTCGAACTGCCGAAGCCCAGCCAATCGGTCGAGGCTGGTGCATCCGTGGCCATTGTCGAGTCGGTCAAGGCGGCATCAGATGTCTATGCTCCAATTACGGGTGAGATCGTCGACGTCAATCAGAATGTGGTCGACGATCCGACCTTGGTGAACTCAGACCCGATGGGAAAAGGCTGGCTCTTCAAGATGAAGATCGCCGAGCGCTCCGAGATCGATGCGCTGATGGACGAGCAAGCTTATCGCTCGCTCATCGCAGACGGCTCGTCCACACAAGGCCCGCAGACGGACTAAGGAAAAGCCCGCGATGATCACCGAGCCATCGATTGCAAGCGGTTTCCAAAATCGCCACATCGGGCCCTCGCCGCAGGACGTGAGCGCGATGCTGGAGACAATAGGCGTCTCGAGTCTCGACGAATTGATCGCGCAAGCCGTTCCCGACGACATCCGCCAGCGCAGCCCGCTCGATCTCGGGCCCGCCCTGTCGGAAATGGAGGCGCTGGAAAAGGCGCGCGAGCTCGCCGCCCGCAACGTCGTGCTGACGTCGCTGATCGGGCAGGGATACTACGGCACGATCTTGCCTCCTGTCATTCAGCGCAACATTCTTGAAAATCCGGCTTGGTACACCGCCTACACGCCGTATCAGCCGGAAATCAGCCAGGGGCGGCTCGAGGCGCTGCTCAATTTCCAGACCATGATCGCGGATCTCACCGCGCTGGATATCGCCAATGCCTCGCTGCTCGACGAAGCCACCGCGGCGGCGGAAGCGATGGCCATGGCGCAACGAATTTCTCAGTCGGAGCGAACCGTCTTTTTCGCCGACCGCGATTGCCATCCGCAAACGCTCGCCGTCTTGCAGACGCGCGCCGAAGCGCTGGGCTGGCGTGTCGCCATCGGCGATCCCGCGCGCGACATCGATCCGGCGGAGCTTTTCGGCGCACTGCTGCAGTATCCGGGTACGTTCGGGGAGGTTCGTGATTTTCGCGAGCTGATCGCGCGGTTGAAAGATGCCGGGGCAATCTCGGTATTGGCGGCCGATCCGCTCGCACTGACACTGCTCAGGCCGCCGGGCGAGCTCGGCGCCGACATCGCCATCGGGTCCACGCAGCGTTTCGGCGTACCAATGGGTTATGGGGGGCCACACGCGGCCTATCTCGCGACCAGAGACGTCTACAAGCGCGCTCTCCCCGGCCGGCTCGTCGGCGTTTCCGTGGATAGCCGCGGGAACAAGGCCTACCGGCTGGCGTTGCAGACGCGCGAACAACACATCAGGCGCGAGAAGGCGACGTCGAACATTTGCACGGCGCAGGTTCTCCTTGCCGTGATTGCGTCCATGTACGCCGTCTATCATGGTCCGGACGGGCTGAAGGCGATTGCGCGCCGCGTGCATGCCACGGCCTCGCGTCTCAAGGCCGGGCTGGTGGCCATGGGCTGGAGCGTCCGGCCATCGACCTTTTTCGATACTATCACCGTCGAAGTCGGCGAGCAGCGCAAGGCCATCCTTCAACACGCCATGGAAAGCGGAATCAATCTCCGCGACATCCCGTCGTGCCATGGCGGGTCGTGCATCGGCATCAGCTGCGACGAAACGACAAATATGGAGATCATCCAGAAGGTGTGGTGCGCGTTCGGCGATTCATCATTCACGGCGGCGAAACGGGCCGACGAGCTTGCCGGCGAAGAGGCCGAAATTCCCGCCGATCTCCGCCGCAAGAGCGACTTCCTCACCCATGCGGTCTTTCACCAGTTTCATTCCGAGACCGAGCTGCTGCGTTACATGCGGCGGCTTGCCGAGCGCGATCTCGCCCTCGACCGCGGCATGATTCCGCTCGGGTCCTGCACCATGAAGCTAAATGGAACGGCCGAGATGATGCCCCTGACCTGGCCGGAATTCGCCAACCTTCACCCATTTGCGCCGGCGTCACAGGCCAAAGGCTACGCCGCGGTCATCGCCGAGCTCGGCACGATCCTGCGCAAGATCACGGGGTACGACGCGATTTCATTCCAGCCGAATTCCGGCGCGCAAGGAGAATATGCGGGACTTCTTGCCATCCGCGCATACCACCGCAGCCGCGGCCAGGGACATCGCACGGTCTGCCTCATTCCCGCGTCCGCCCACGGCACCAATCCGGCCTCCGCCCATATGGCCGGCATGGAGGTGGTCGTGGTGAGCTGCGACGGCAGTGGAAACATCGATCTCTCCGATCTGCGCGCCAAGACGCAGGCGCATGCCGACCGGCTGGCGGCAATCATGATCACCTATCCCTCGACGCACGGCGTGTTCGAGCAAGAAGTTCGCACGATCTGCGATATCGTTCACGCGCATGGCGGGCAGGTCTACCTCGACGGCGCGAACCTGAACGCGCAGGTCGGATTGGCGCGGCCGGGAGACTACGGCGCCGATGTCAGCCACGTCAATTTGCACAAGACGTTCTGCATCCCCCACGGCGGCGGTGGCCCAGGCATGGGCCCGATCGGCGTTAAGGCGCATCTCGCGCCATTTCTTCCGGGCCATCCGGAGTTGCCGGGCGCGCCGACCGCGGTAGGAGCGGTGGCGGCGGCGCCCTACGGCTCCGCGTCGATCCTGCTCATTTCCTGGATCTATTGCCTGCTGATGGGGGGCAAAGGACTGACCGCGGCGACCAACATCGCCATCCTGAATGCGAACTACGTCGCCGAGCGGCTTCGGACGCATTATCCGCTGCTCTACAAGGGGCGCTTCGGACGTGTCGCGCATGAATGCATCGTCGATACCCGTCCCTTGAAGAATTCTGCGGGGGTGAGCGTCGACGATATTGCAAAGCGCCTGATCGACTACGGTTTCCATGCCCCGACGATGAGTTTTCCGGTCGCGGGAACGCTGATGATCGAGCCGACGGAATCGGAATCCCGACACGAGATCGACCGGTTCTGCGATGCCATGATCGCCATCCGCGAGGAAATTCGAACGATCGAGGCGGGGCGTCTGCCGCGTGACGACAATCCGCTCAAGAACGCCCCGCACACGGCGCTCGATCTGGCAGACGACGACTGGAGCCGGCCGTATTCAAGGCGGCAAGCGTGCTTTCCCGCCGAACCGCGGTCGGCGTCGAAGTATTGGCCGCCGGTGAACCGGGTCGACAACGCCTACGGCGACCGCAACCTGATCTGTTCCTGTCCTCTGATGGAAGAGTTCGCGTCCGCGGCCGAATAGCCGCTTCGGGGCGTGGTGCCACCCGTTCACCCGCCGCTGGCGAATTCGATTCCACCGCCACCGCCGCCGCGGGTCGACCACGAGGCGGCGCTACGCGCGCCTAAAGTTTCACCCCGGCCGCTTCCAGGACCGACCGCGCGCGTGCTCGCTGATCCTCGGAGATTGTCAGCCGTTCGGCGAAATCGCGTCCGCTCGGGCGGGTCGCGTCGATGCCCACCTTCGTCACGGTGAAGTTCTGCGGGTCCGACGTGGGGTCGAGAATCGCACCCTTGGCGCCGGGGATGAAGATGAAGTCCTTGTCCGCGCGTACCCGGGTGGCGATCGCCCACATGACGTCGTTGATGTTGAAAATATCGACGTCGTCATCCACCACGATGACATACTTCGTATACAGCTCCGTTCCGAGCGCGGCCATGATCGCCATCTGCGGCTCGCCGTCCGCGATCTTTTTCATCGAGACGAAGGCCATGAAGGCGCCGCAGGTCGTATGCGGAACATGCACTGCGCGCACGTTGGGCAGGTTGCGCCGCAGTGCGTTGAGGATCTCGCCCTCGCGGGTGATGCAGGACACCAGGATGTGGTCGCGCGACATGCCGGAGGTGACGCTGTGCAGCATGGCGTCGCGGCGCATGCGGATGCGATGCGCGACGAACACGTTCTGCGTGCTGCGATACGAGGCATAACCGGTGAACTCGCCGAACGGACCTTCCGGCTCGCGCACGTCGGCGAGAATTTCGCCTTCGATGATGATCTCGGCGCCGGCGGGCACTTCGAGATCGCCCACCCCGCAGCACGCGAGCCGATAGGGCTCGCCGAACAGGCCGCCGATGATCTCGTATTTCCGCACCTGCGGCGGATAGGCGTAGACCATCGAGCCCATGTAGTGCAGCGGGTGGATGCCGAGCGTGATGGCGGCGGGCAGCGACTGTCCGCGTTCCTCGGCGCGGCGGTGATATTCGTACAGGCGCCGGCGCGAATGCAGCGAGACCCCGAGCCGGTTCTTCCCCTTCAGCATCAGGCGGTGGAAACCGGTCGTATCGACGCCGGTGACGGGGTCGCGCGCGACGATCTGCCCGGCGGTGATGTAGGGCGCCGCATCGACCGTGAACTGCAGCGGGATCGGCAATTTCGTCAGATCGACATCATCGCCATCAAACACCACGTCATCCCATGCGCCCCGGCCCACCGTTTCGCAGGGAATGTATTTTTGGCAGCGTTCACGAAACGCCGTGGGCAGGTCGCCGGTATCCACTCCGAGGCAGGCCGCCAGCAGCCTGCGATTGCCGGCGACGTTGGTGACGAGCGGCATGCCGTTCCCGCGCACGTTCTCGAACACCACGACCGGACTCTTGCCGGCGTGATCGAGCTCGAATACGACCGCAGTCGGGTCGAAGCGTAGGTCGATGGGCTGGCGGATGCGCAGCAACTCGTCGGGATATTCGGTCTCCACCAGGCGCAGGAAGCCGCGCAGACTTTGGCGATCGCTGTCGACGTTTGCCGTCACCGCTCTCCCCCAATGGGACTGTGGGCTAGATGATAGTACCTTTGCCGCGCTGGAAATAACAACCAAATACCGACGGCCGCCAGAATGACTCGACCCCCCGCGTCCGGACAGGTTGAAAATTCTGGCGCCGTTTGTCATCCCCGCGAAGGACGATTCTGTGATGCGATGCGCTGCCGCCCTGTGGAATCGAGATGCCCGCGTCCGCTACGCGGACGACGAGAGAGTTGCGTTTCGATCGCCCTGCGCGCACTCCGCGCAGACGCGCCGCAAAGTCCTCATTGCCCGGCACGCGAGGCGCGCCTCGCTCGTCAACTCGCGGGCGTGTCGCGTGCGACATCGCGGCCGCGCCACGCAATCCCGTCGTCGTCGCAATTGAGGCGCTGGGGATCGAGCCGAACGGCACCGCGCCGAACGATTCGCGGCATGGATCCGCAAGGAGCACCGCAGTTCGACGCCGCGGTCAAGGCCGCCCATCCGCACCCGGAGTATCGGCGTACAATGAGCGATGGTCCCGAATGGCACTCGCCAACCGCATTGCGCAGCAAGGGAAAGCGACTGTCGGTAAGCGAAGGAGGCGGCAATGTCGTGTCGAGTTCTCCGAGCAAACGGGACATTGGCTTTACGACACATCGTTCAAAGAGAAGCGCATCAAATACCTTTGGTCGACAGGATTTGAGACCCGAGTTCGAGCTGGTATACTTTCGATGCCCACCCGGCCAGGCTGAAAAAAGTGGCCGAGGACTTGGGGCCCGACGAGGTGGTAGCGCGGTTCGCAGAGCAACGGGGCATGGAGGACGTAAATGCTTAAGCTGTATCTCAGGCTCGGGATGCCGGCGTTCGCACTCCTTGCCGGCTTGAATTCGGCCGCCGTGGCTGAGGACAAATTGCGCATTGCTGGGGGACTGGCAGGCACATGGGAGAATTCCTTTTCGGAGCTGGGGCAAAATGCCGGGTTTTTCAAGAAGCACGGGCTCGTGCTGGATATTTTCTATACCCAGGGAGCCGGCGAAACCCAGCAGGCGGTGATCTCCGGGAGTGCGGATATCGGGACCGGGGTTGGCACATTTAATACGTTCGGAGCCTTCGCCAAGGGAGCGCCGATCCGGGTGATCGCGGCAACGCATACTGGCGCGAACGACCTCACCTGGTACGTTCGAGCGGACTCGCCCGTCAAAGACAAGAAGGACTTGGCGGGGAAAAGCGTTGCGTACTCCACGGCCGGATCATCCACCTATGCCGCCGTCCTGGGATTTCAGCGGGTGTTTGGTGTTACCTTCACCCCTGTGGCCACCGGCAGCCCCGCTTCTACGCTCACCCAAGTCATGAGCGGTCAGATCGATGTCGGTTGGACGTCACCCCCATTCGCGCTCAATCTTCTGCAGGAGGGAAAGATCAGGGCAATTGCGCGCGCAAGCGATGTTCCCGAATTGAGAAATCAGACTGCGCGCTTCATGACCGCGAATGCCGTCGCCTTGGAGGCGCGCAGACCGGTTTTCGTCCGCTATCTGCAGGCGTACCGCGAGGTTGTCGATTGGATGTATTCGGACAAGGCCGCAATCAAGGCTTTTGCCGATTGGGCTCACGTTCCAGAGGCAATCGCCAAATTGGCGCCAGACGATTATTATCCAAAAAACAATGTCTGGCCCGATCGTATCGAAGGCCTCGAGCTGGCAATGGCAGACGCGGTATCTTTCAAGTACCTCGCCGCACCACTCTCGAAAGATCAGCTTGCAAAACTGGTGCTTGTTCCTCTCAAATAGCCGGCATGGGTGGACGGCTGGTGCGGCGAGCGTACCTAGCAACGGCCGGTTTCTGGCCGGGCGCCGGAAGTCCGAGTGATGCGTACTACGCGGATTGAGCGCGACGATCGATGATCCTTGCGGGCAGTCGTTCGGTTGCAGCTCGTGTTCGTGTCTGCGCGCACAATATCAGTCGGGCCATCCGGAGTCGTAGTGGCGCAAGATCTCTCCGCGAATGAACGGGTCGGGATCGCGGCCGATCACGCGGTTGCCTGAGACGACATCGTCCGGGTGCACGGTGACGCGCGGACCGAAACCATAGGTTGGATTCGCCTGGGCGTCATATGCTTGGGAAACTGCCTGATGGCTCCGGGCGTAAGCAGCCGCGTACGATGGATACTCATGGGCCTGAGCGACGGCGGGGGGCTGCGCGACCTCGGCGGCGAGCAGCAGGGCGAGCGCAGCCGAAATCTTAAACAATACTTTGGGCATCTTCACGTCACATCCTGACTTCAAGATTGGCGATGATGCCCCACTCAGTTAATGGCCTGATGCCGATCGACCTGAGCGCCGTTGCAGCGTCTTGTCAGGAATTGCTGTCATCGCGAGTCTTTCGCTCGGGTAAGGCTTGGCCCACTCGCACACGAAGCCCGGCGCAAGGCCGGGCTTCGTGCGGAGCACACAGTCTCATCAGTCCGGACGTCCGGAGTCGTAGTCCCGCAGAAGCTGATCTCGAACCGCTGGATCCGGATCGCGGCCGATCACACGGTTGCCCGAGACCACGTCGCCCGGCTGCACGGTCGTGCGCGGGCCGAATCCATAAATGGGGTTGGCCTGGGCGTCGTAGGCTTCGGGAACCGCCTGGTACCGCGGGGGTTGCGCATAGGCAGCTTCGGCGGCGAGCAGCGTGCCGAACGCAACCGAGGTCGCGAGCGCCATCCTGGTAATGAGCATCTTCATCTCACATCTCCATGTAGCTGTTGGTGCATAATTGCAGCGCTGAGATAACAGTTGGATGGAAGGATGCTTGAGTGCCCTTGCGGCGTGTTGCCGGGAATTGCCGTCATCGTGAGCGCATTCACGACATCGGCAGCGCGTTGAATTGTCCTTTCGCAGAATTTTCGGCGCGCTCCTCGGATTGAGCGGCCGCCGTCTATACATTCGCGAGACGGATCCGCAGTCATGACATCCGCTCGGCGCATTCTGCCGCTATGATGCCGAAGGTGATGCCGACTTTGATCTCGGCTTCGGCCAGCCGTTTGCCGCTCACCGCGTCCCGGTCGAACGACACTCGGTTGTTGTCGCCGCAGCGCCCCCCGTTGCTCGAATGCCTGGGGTGGCCGCGATTGATCCGTGATGGTGGGTCAGGGCCAGCGACGCCTGCGCGATGCCCCAAATGAGCGCGATTCCAAGCAGTGCAATCCTGTTCGGAACCCGGGGTGTGCTTGGTGGCATTGCGTGCCCCGCAATCGCGCCGCGTCTTTCAGGCCTTGCTGTACAAGGGGCGGCGCGGGCCCGCTTGCCGGGCATTGCTGTATTGGTCGGCGGTTGCGGTATCGGCCGCGTATAGCCGCGGCGGCTACCGCGCCCTCGGCAAAAGGCGGGATCGGCCTTGCGCTGGTGGGAGCAAAATGATCTTGCGATCCGATTGCGGCGCTTCCCGCGCTCCGTATGCGGCTTGTGCCGAGCAGATATGATGAACTTGCGCCCCCGGTGCAGCGGTGGCTAAAAGAAGTCGGCTTGTCAGCCCCGATGAACTCACACAAGAGTCTCGGGGTTTGACGGCGACGGAGGGGTGCGACGACGGGCGGAACGGGCGCTAGCGAGATGCAGGGAAAACCGCCGTCTCCGGCATTTGCCACGTCGTCCATTCCCGTCATGGCCGGCGCATTCGGCCGCCCGCGCGAGCCGCCAATCCGATCGCGCCGGGACGAAGCCGAGCAAGTGCTGAAACCTTGCTTTGGACGAATGCCTGACTGGCGCGACACAGTGGCTGTTCGTGACATTTTGCTGGCGGCAAGGTCCGGTGGGGAATCATGACAGAGGCGCCCGAGACACAGTCGGTGGTGTTCGTCATCGATGACGACCCTTCTTTGCGCAAGGCGCTCAGCAATCTCTTCCGATCGGTGGGATTGCGGGCCGAGGTGTTCGGTTCGGCGCAGGAGCTGCTGCAGAGGGAGCTCCCCGATGTCGCCAGCTGCCTGGTCCTCGACGTCCGATTGCCGGGGCCGAGCGGCTTGGACTTCCAAGCCGAGCTCGCAAAGGCGAATATTCGCATTCCAATCATTTTCATGACTGGCCATGGCGATATCCCGATGACCGTGAAGGCCATGAAGGCCGGAGCGGTCGATTTCCTGACCAAGCCCTTTCGCGACCAGGACATGCTGGATGCCGTTGTGATCGCGATCGAGCATGATCGAAAAAGGCGCGAGGGCGAGAAGATCGTCGCTGATTTGCGGGCCCGTTTCGAGACCCTGACACCGCGTGAGCGGGACGTGCTGGCGCTGGTCGCGGCCGGACTCATGAACAAGCAGATTGCAGCCGAGATCGGCCTAGCCGAGATCACCGTGAAGATCCACCGCGGGCACATTATGAGAAAAATGGGGGCGAGGTCGTTGGCCGATTTGGTCAGAATGGCCGAGATGCTCGGCATTCGTCGCGCGAAAACGTAGCGCATCCAAACCTAAGTATGATTTTCCGACGCTGCTTCGCGGAGCATTCTATGGTGGCACCGCCACGGTAGCTCTTTGCTCGCACCGCACGAAGGATAGACCGTTTGCCCCGAGTTCCGGTAATTTCGATCGTCGACGATGATGCATCACTCCGCGCCGCGGCCAACCGGCTCGTGAGGTCGCTTGGATACATCGCTCATACATTTGCGTCGGCCGACGAGTTTTTGCAATCGGCGCAAGCAAAAGACACCTCCTGCCTGATCGCGGATGTCCAGATGCCCGGCATGAGCGGCCTCGAGCTGCAAGGTCTTTTGCGAGCTCAGGGACGCGAGGTGCCAATCATATTCATCACGGCTTTCCCCGAAGAAAGCGTCCGCAAGCGGGCGCTGAATGCGGGAGCAGTCTGCTTTCTGACCAAGCCGTTCCACGGAGCGACACTTATCGAGTACCTGGACAAGGCGCTGGAGCGGCATCGCGGCGGGACCAGCAGGTGATTTTTCGGCTGCCCTCTAAGCGCCGGCGATTGCATATAGGGTGATCGCGCGAGCCGACCCCAAACCAAAGTATGGGTCCCTCAAACCAATACGACCCTCGAATGAACCTCCGTAGAATGGAGCCGTCGGTCTCGGTCGACCTAGTCTGAGCGTGCGTTGGAAACCAGCCGACAGTGAAACAGATGGCGGTGATCCAGCTGGCTCGAACACGTTAGGTGGGACCGATGTTGACGAACTCGCCATCCACGAATTTGCCATCGTATCGTCGTTTCGATCGCAATCCACCCACAGTACCCCAAACCGCCGCGCTGCTCACGTTGGATTGGCGCTCTCGCCTCGGCGAGCATGAACGCGCCGATCATCGGGCTCGACCACTGTACGGGCGCCGTGCGCTCGATCCGATGGTGGAAATTTCGCCGGACGACGCCGTCACGCGCCGCGCGGTCACTTGGGATGGGATGGCGGCTGAGATCGTACAAGCCACGACCCGCGAAAGGACCGATCATCGCTTCCGTGCGGCTCGCCATTTGCTCGCCGTTCACGAGCAGGGCGTGCGCCGCGCGGGCGATACTTTGGTCGAGGGTGTGCCCCGATCGACACTCCGAGAGCTCAAGCGCAAGCTCACCTTCGTGCCGGCCGGCCACGAATATTACGAGTGGCAGGAGCCGCGCACGCTCACGCGCGTGGTGTATTTCTATTTCGATCCCGACAGGATGCCCACGCCACCCGAAACGGGCGTCGCAGATACCGCGCTGGCCCCACGGCTGTTGTTCGAGGACGCCACGCTATGGGACACGGCGCTCAAGCTCGCGAGGCTGATCGAGAGCGCCGGCTCTGACAACAAGCTCTATTTCGAGGCACTTGGCACCGTCCTGGCACACGAGCTCGTACGTCTCAATGCGGGCGTCCGACGCATCGAAGCTCCCTTGCGGGGTGGCCTTGCGGGCTGGCAGCAGCGCGCGGTCACCGCCTATATCGAGGAGCACCTTGCCGAGCAGATCCCGCTCGCCACGCTCGCGCAGCTCGTTCGCTTGAGCCCGTATCACTTTTGCCGGGCGTTCAAGCAATCCTTCGGCCTGCCGCCGCATCGATATCACAACAACCGACGCATCGAGCTGGCCAAGACGTTATTGGCCAAGCCCACGCCCTCGGTGACCGAAATCGGATTGGCGCTCGGCTTCAGCGAGACCAGCTCGTTCACGGCAGCCTTTCGGAAGATAACTGGGCTGACCCCAACTGCCTACCACCGAAGCCTCGCCTAAGATTCACCAATGCGCGCGCAGAGGCGTCCCACTCTCTGCACAACCTGTCGCGGTCACGATCGACGCAGCCCCGGGCAAATCCCGGCAATTCACGCAAAGTCATGTCCGGATAGGTGGTGAGATGTTCCCGTCGAGGTGGTTCGCCGCGCAGCAGCCGATAACACCAATGCAAAATCAGGAGAAACTCGCGATGACACGCTTGTTGACGGCCGCCATGGCGGCGGTTCTCATGGGCTGCGGCGCTGCTTGCGCGCAAGTTGGCGGAACGAGCATCTCGCCCGGGCCGTCGCCGCTCGGCATGACGTCGCCGCTCGGCATCGGTCCCGGTTCGGCGGTTGCACCCACCGGGATCCCCTTGGGCGCCACGGAGCTCGCAACGCCAGGCGTCAGCCCGACGACGTCGGGCACATCGCCCATGATTCCTCCAACGAGCTCCCTCACGGCATGCGCCGGCATCGGAGGTTCGCTGCCGCAGGCTTCCTTCGGCCTGAGCGCTTCGTCGGCGGGGGCGTCTAGTGGCATGGGAACTGCGACGACGGGAACGTCTTTCGGCTCCGGGATGTCGACAGGGGGGACGTCGGGCTCGACCGCGCTGTTCGACGGCGGTGGCACCACCGGCACCGCGTCGGGTACTTGCGCCACGGCCGGTGCCAGTGATTTGTCGCACCCGTCGGGATCGGCGTCGTCGCCGACCGGGATGGCTTCCCCGTCGGCGGTTGGCCGCATTGGAATTCCGCTCGGCTCGACCGAGCTGGGAGTTGGAGGACTGAGCCCTCCGGCGAGCATTGTGATTCCCAGCTCTCCGTCGCCGACGACCGGTTTTCCATCCTCGACGACGGTAATTCCCTGCGGGTCGAGCGGAGCGACGACGTCGCCGGATTCCTGCTGAATCGCGTTTCGAGACGGGGAGAACGCCAATGCAACGAAAAATTGCCATTTCCGCCGCTTTGCTGAGTGCTGTCGTCGCGATTGGCGGTGTTCTCGCCGTCATGCATAAATTCCCGTTCGAGCCGTCGGCGTCGCCACCACGACCCGCGATCCCGGCGGCGCCGGTCGTCGCCGGCGTGGTCAGCAGCCACGAGGTGCCGATCTATCTGCGCGGCGTCGGCACGGTCATCGCCTACAACACGGTGATCGTACGCAGCCAGATCCAGGGACAGATCACCAAGATCGCCTTCACGGAAGGACAGACGGTGCATGAGGGCGATCTGCTCGCACAGATCGATCCACGGCCCTACCAAGCACAGCTCGATCAGGTGACAGCCAACCGCAGTCGCGATCAGGCCCAGCTTACAAATGCTGAGGCCAACTTCACTCGCTACAGCCAGTTGGGAGAGAAGGGCTGGGCCACCCCGCAACTGGTCGAGACCCAGACAGCACAGGTTGCGCAGCTCAAAAGCGCGATCAAAGCGGACGACGCCCTCATCGAAGCGGCGCAGGTGCAGCTCGGCTATACCAGACTGACGTCGCCCATCAATGGGGTAACCGGCATACGACAGGTGGATGTGGGCAACGTCATCCACCCCACGGACGCCAATGGTCTCGTCGTCGTGACTCAGCTCCAGCCGATCTCGCTTATTTTCACGTTACCTGAGACTGACCTGCCGAAGATTCAACAGCAGTTGGCCAAAGGGCCGCTGACCGTGCTGGCCTACAGCCAGGACAACACGATCAAGCTCGACGAAGGCAAGCTCGACTTCATCGACAACGAGATTCTGCAGACAACCGGGAGCGTCCGGCTCAAAGCGGAGTTTCCCAATGCGGCGCATCGGCTCTGGCCGGGTGAGCTCATCAATGCCTGGCTGCTGCTCGAGACGCGGCATCACGGGCTCACCGTGCCTGCGGCTGCGGTGCAGCAAGGTCCGCAGGGTGCCTACGTCTACGTGATCAATTCCGACGACACGGTGGCGTTGCGCCCGGTTGCGGTCGCGCAGGTCAGCCAGGGAGATGCACTTATCGATTCTGGTCTTACGGCGAACGAGCAAGTCGCGGTTGACGGGCAATACAAGCTGCAGGCCGGCAGCCACGTGACCATCCTGCACGGCAAGGCGGCCGAGCAGGCCGCGGCGCAGAGCGCCCAGCAGGTCCAGATCCCATGAACATCTCCGCCCCCTTCATCGCGCGCCCAATCGCGACCACGCTGTTGATGGTCGGGCTGCTGCTGGGCGGCCTCGCTGCCTACCCGCTGCTGCCGATCGCGGCATTGCCGAATGTCAACTATCCGACGCTCCAGGTTACCGCGCAGCTGCCGGGCGCCGATCCGCAGACCATGGCATCTTCGGTGGCAACTCCGCTCGAATTGCAGTTCGGTCAAATTCCCGGCCTCACCCAGATGACGTCGGCGAGCGCGCTCGGCTTCATGCAGATCACCTTGCAGTTCGATTTAAGCCGCGCGATCGACGGGGCGGTCAGCGATACGCTGTCGGCGATCAATGCGGCGTCCGCGCAGCTGCCGCTGAACATGCCTTATCCTCCGACGATCCGGAAGGTGAACCCGGCGGACACGCCGATCCTCGTGCTCGCCGTGAGCTCTGATACACTACCGCTCACCATCGTCGACGCCTATGCCGAAAACATCTTGCTGCAGAAGATCTCGCAGATATCCGGCGTCGGCCTGGTCGGAATCGCCGGCCAGCAAAAGCCGGCCATCCGCGTTCAGGTCGATCCGCAAGCGCTGGCCGCGCGCGGCATCAGCCTGGAAGATGTCCGCAACGTGATCAGCCAGGCCAATGTCGACCTGCCGAAAGGCACGCTCAACAGTCCGCGCCAGACCTACACCCTCAATACCAATGATCAGCTACTCAAGCCGAGACGACTACAATTCGTTGATCCTCGCCTATCGCAACGGCTCGCCGGTTCGGGTGAGCGATGTCGGCAAGGCCATCGACGGGCCGGAGAACAATCTGATTGCCGGCTGGTACAACCAGCAGCGCGCGATCATCCTCCCGATCCAGCGCCAGCCCGGCGCCAACGTCATCCAGACGGTCGACCGGGTCAAATCGATGCTGCCGGTGCTCCAGGCCTCGATCCCGTCCGCGGTCAAGGTCAATCATCATCTCCGACCGCACCGAGACCATCCGCGCCTCGGTCAGCGACGTGCAGTTCACGTTGATGCTCACTGTCGCGTTGGTAGTGATGGTGATCTTCCTGTTCCTGCGCAATTTTTGGGCGACGATCATTCCGGCCGTCACCGTGCCGCTGTCGCTGATCGGCACCTTCGCGGTGCTCTACGAGTTTGGCTACAGCCTCGACAACCTCTCGCTGATGGCTCTGTCGATCGCGGTCGGCTTCGTGGTCGATGATGCCGTTGTCGTCATCGAGAACATCGTGCGGCATCTGGAGGAGGGGGTCTCGCCGCTACGACGCCGCGCTGAAGGGCGCCGGCGAGATCGGCTTCACCATCGTTTCGATCACGCTGTCGCTCATCGCCGTGTTCATTCCGCTGTTCCTGATGAGCGGCTATGTCGGATTGCTGTTTCGCGAGTTCGCCGTCACGGTGAGCGTTCGCTCGTACTCTCGCTGCTGATCTCGCTGACACTCACGCCGATGATGTGCGCACGCCTGCTCAAGCCGGAGAGCACAGGAGCACGGCTGGCTTTACCGCTTTCTTGAACGCGGCTTCGACGGCCTGCTCAACGTCTATGAGGCCGGACTCAAGATCGTGCTGCGGCACCGCTTCATGACGCTGATGGCGATGCTCGGCACGATCGTGCTGACCGGCTACCTTTATGTGCTCATTCCCAAGGGCTTTTTTCCGCAGCAGGACACCGGATTGATCATCGGCCAGTCCGAGGCGGCGCAGGACATCTCCTATTCCGCCATGCGCCGAACGCCAGCAAGCCTTGATCGAAGCCGTGCTGCGAGGACCCAGCGGTCGCTTCAGTTGGATCGGCGATCGGCGCCGGCGGCGGCAATACCACGGTCAACACCGGCCGCGTATTCATTGCGCTCAAACCGAATAATCAGCGCCCCAGCGTCGACCAAGTCATCGCAACGGCTGCGAACCGACTCGCCAAGCATCCAGGGGATCACGCTCTATATGCAGGCAGCACAGGACATCACGATCGGCGGACGGGTGTCCAAGACCCAATATCAATACACATTGGACGACGCCGACCCCGGCGAGCTCAATCACTGGGCCGCGCTCTTTCTCGACAAGATCAAGACCCTTCCCGGGGATCACTGATGTCACGACCGATCAGCAGAATGCCGGGCCGTTGCTCGATATCACCGTCAACCGCGAAGTCGCTTCGAGCTACGGCATCCTGCCTTCGACCATCGACAACACGCTCGATGACGCGTTCGGTCAGCGGATCGTGTCGACGATGTACACGACGCTCAACCAGTATCACGTCGTGCTGGAGGTCGAGCCCCAATTCCAATTCGGCCCCGAAGCGCTAAACGGCATCTATGTCAATTCATCGGCCGGGCAGCAGGTGCCGTTAGCGACGTTGGTCAAGAGCGTCGTCAAAGTGGCGCCGCTCGTGGTCAACCATCAAGGCCAATTTCCGTCGGTGACGATCTCGTTCAACCTCCTGCCGGGCGTTGCGCTCGGCCAGGCGGTAGCCGCCATCCAAGGAAGTCGAAAAGCAACTCGGCAAGCCGGCTGTCGCTAGCCACCAGCTTCCAAGGCAACGCCCAAGCCTACCAATCGTCCCTCGTCGAGCACCCCGATCCTGATCGCCGCCGCTCTCGTCGTCATCTACCTCATCCTAGGCATCCTTTACGAAAGCACGATCCATCCGATCACCATCCTCTCGACCTTGCCGTCCGCTGGCATCGGCGCGCTGTTGCTGCTCATGGCGGTTCACTTCGAATCTGAGCGTGATCGCGATCGTCGGCATCATTCTGCTCATCGGGATCGTCAAGAAGAACGGGATCATGCTGATCGATTTCGCGCTCCAGGCCGAGCGCCACCTGGGCCTGACGCCGGAGGAGGCGATCTACCAGGCCTGCGTGAAGCGCTTCCGCCCGATCCTGATGACCACGATGGCGGCAATGCTGGGTGCGGTGCCGCTCATGCTCGGCACTGGCGCCGGTTCGGAAATCCGCCAGCCTCTCGGCTATGCCATCGTCGGCGGTCTGGCCCTAAGCCAATTCCTGACGCTCTACACGACGCCGGTGGTCTTCCTCTATCTCGACCGACTGACGCGGCGTTCGCGCCGGCCGTCGCCGGATGAAAACGCCGGGTCGCGGCCGGCATCCGAGCAGGTTCCCGCCGGTTGAAGCCCGGCATATTGGATGGAAGGGAGAGCGGGTGAGCTTTTATTCCGACTCCGTACCGGCCTTGGCGGCGCGGCTGCGGATCAATTCGATGATCGCGTCACTTCGGGTTGCTGGAGCTGCACGACGCGGCCGGGTTTCCCGTTCTCGACGGTCATCACGGCCAGGTATCTGCGCATCAAACGAGCGCGCGCCGGTACGCGGTCGGCGTGAGCCCGGTATGCTTGCGAAACGTGGTGGTAAACGAACTGGTCTCGCTAAATCCCAGATTGAACCCGACCTGCGTCACCGACATGGCAGGATTTGCGAGAAGGGACTTGCCGCGTTCCATCCGCAGGCTGTTCAAATAGCGGTGCGGCGGTAGACCGAACGATTGCTTGAACGCCCGCACAAAATGATACGGGCTCAACTTCACAACGTCGGCCAATGTCGCGAGCGAGACGTCATCCAGGAGATGGTCTTCGATATATTGTGCCACTCTCTTCTCCTGCCATCCGGCGAGACCACCTCGTAGGTGCTGCCTTGCAGGAACAGCGCCGCTGTTGAGGCGCAGGAGTTCGTGCGCCATCGCGATGCTGAGCGCTTCCGCGTACTGTCGTTGGCCGAGATCGAAGCTCTCTGCTTGCGCCTTGAGCTTGATCGCCGTTTCCCACAGGTCCCTGTCGAAGAAGAACAGTCGCGGCTTGAACTCGGTTTCGGCGAAACGCAGCTCAGGATCGAGCAACGGTCCGCGCGGATCGATGTAGAAATAGGTGACGCGCGTCAGCATGCGCGGCTTCTGCCAGCCAAGAAACTGATGGTCGGCCGGAACGAAGCTCAGCTTGCGACTGAGCTCATGCAAGGTCGACTTCGGCAAGCCTTCGACCAGCGTCTCGCCGTCATCGCGCTCCGCGCGTTCGCACATGATAAGCAAATGGCGCGCCGCCCTGTATCCATATTCGAATGGCTCACGCCTGACGACTTCGACCGCGTCGGCCTGGAGTCCGTTCCACGTCGCGAGGTGCCGACGGGTGATGTCTGGCGGAGAAAACCCAACGACGGGCGACGGAATGCCCGCCGGGCTGGTATCAAGTTCGCTCATGATAGGGACTCCTGATCTTGCGATCTGGTCCCCTCCTTGAGCGGCGTGTCCTCACTTCATGGACTCATAGGTGACAGTCCCGGCGTTCAAATGCACATCGCTTTTTCGCCAGCCGAGCGCCGCAGGCGTTCAAATTAGCGTGCGAGCAGGAACGGCGCCCAGCACTCCCGGGTCATGCAAAACGCACAATGCTGCGATGTCTGATCGAATACCGGGGGCTTCGCCGCCAAAGAGCGAGAGCCCGGCCTTCGCCGGGCTCTGTGGGGCGATCGGGTGCTTGGAAGTCCGATGCCCGTCAGCAATAGGGAGCCATTTGCGCGCCCGAACTGTCGTATTGCGGAATGCAGTTCGGGTCACGTGGCTGCGCGGACGAGTAGGTCGCGGCGCCCAGCGCAAGCGCGGTTCCCAATCCAAGCGCGCCGAGATATCTTACGACAAGTGTTTTCATGGTCATTCTCCTTTGAAGCGCGCGGGCGCACGGCCAACTCAGCCGCACCCCCAGCTTGAGGTCCGGCCGTATCCCAAATCCTCTTGGCAATTGCTCGCCATCTGCCGGTCATGATGCGGATCGGCAGAGGCAGGAGCGCCGGCCAGGGCGGTCATCGCCAAAGCGAGCGCCAGCGTAAGCCTGGTGATCATGGTTGCTCTCCTTCTCTGATATCTTTCGTCACGCGGCGGACATCGCCGTGAGCGGTGGTGTCCCGCGTTACGCAGGTAGCGTCGGGCGCTCGAATTGCTTGACGATTTGTGCGGTGCCTTGCTCGCAATTGCCCAGAACACGCCAGAGGGCGGGCGCGGATTGCATGGGAGCGACCGATCGCACGGGAGGGGGTTTGGGGAATCAGGGGCTCGGCGCCGATGCCGGCACCTCGGTGAGCGAAAATTCAAGCATCAATGCGTCGTGCCTTCACCCTCCTGCGGCGGCGGCCGGTGTCTTGGAATGATTGGGGGCGCGAGCGCAGCCGCCTGCTCGCCAGCGGACGCGCTGCCTGTGTCAAGCCTCCTCGGCGGCAGCCAGCCCTCGTTTCTTCTAAGAATTTGATCAAGATCAAAACCGCCCAGGACGATGCTCCTCATCATGGCAAAAAACTACCGAGATGGAGTTCGTCCGATGCCAACAGATTTCATTATCATCGCGTGTATCGTGGCGGCCTTCGGTCTATTTGCCGCTACCCTGTATTGGGCTGATTTGCACACCCGCGGGCCGGGCAGGTAGCCGTAGAGCTCGGAACCGTGTCTTCCCGGCCGCCGCCACCGATTCCACATTGCCCGCTCTGCGGGGTGGAATCACGATAGTCCGCAATTCGACACGTTTTCCTGCCTGAAATGCGGGGCAACCCATCACCTTCGTTTCTCCGCCGAAGGGCTCCAGTCTCGATCGGCAGGACCGCTGACCTCATGGCCCCCATCCTGGCTCGGCGCGGCCGGGTCGGTGCGGTTTTCGCTGAACTCCCGGTGCTCGCGGTTTGCGAATGTCGTTTTTCGGAATCGCCGGTTATTTTGCGAGCGTGTTGATATAGGCCGCGATATCCTCCACCTCACGGCGGGTGAGCGCCACGTTCATCCTGGGGTGCGGATCAAGCATCGAAAAGGCGAGCATTTCCGGATGGTGTGCGAATTTGCTCGCGATGATCTCAAAAGGCGGAGCATCGGCGACCTCCCGGCGCGCGCCCGGTACCACGGCGTGGCACGGGACGCAGCGCATCTCGGCCAGCCGCTGGCCTTTATCGGCATCGGCGGCAAACGTCGCTGGCGCAGCAAAAACCGCGACCAGCAGCAAGCACAAACGAAACGGCAATCCAGCCTCCGCCGGTTGACTCGATCCATTACACCCGCGCACGACCCTGTTTCGATTGACACAGGTCCAAGGCGACGATCTGCTCGGACGATATATAGATTTTATGATGATTTCCATGATCCTGACTGCTGCCGGGATGTGTTTGCAAGGTGGCCAGCAGGTCGATGTATCGCGCTACGTTTCTCCGACGGCGAGTCTGCTCGAACTGCGAGTCACTTTGAAACCCGCAAGCGGCGCTTTGGTGGTTTACTCACCCGGGTACGAGGAGCAGCAAGCACGGTTCACGCGGCAGCAATCGTCCGGCGTGGTGCCATTCGCGGAGCCTGTCCTGTGCATCAAGAGCATCGGAGGTCCGTTTGAATTCAATATCGATATCGTGCCGGTCGAGGATGCGGACTGACGTAGGCCTGGATGCTTGTCCCGGCGGCGAGGAGCAATATGATCAAGGACATTGTCGTAAATCTTTCGCTCGGTGATTCGCGCGATGTCGCAGCGGATTTTGCCATGTCGGTGACGGCCGCGTTCAACGCCCACCTTGCGGGGATCGCCTTCATCTACGAGCCGCTCATACCTGTGATGATGGACATGTACGGCATGCCCCCCGACGTGATCGAGTCGCAGCGCCGCGAAAACGAGAAGGCGGCAAGCGCCGCGGTCGGCAGGTTCGAAGAAGCCGCACGGCGCGCGTCGCTTTCGGCCGAAGCGCGCGTTCTCGATGCACCGGTCGCGACAGCTCCCGGTCTGTTCGCGCGCATTGCGCGCCGGTTCGATCTGTCGGTGCTCGGCCAGCCGGAACCGGAGAAGCCGGCGCATGATGGGCTCATCGTCGAGGCCGCGCTCTTCGACACCGGCCGGCCGGTGCTCGTCGTTCCCTACATTCAACGAGCCGGTCTCGGCCTTGAGCGTATCCTGCTGTGCTGGGATGGCAGCCGCAGCGCGGCCCGTGCGGCGGCCGACGCCATGCCGTTCCTGCGGCGGGGCAAGCGGGTTGAAGTCGTGACCGTGGCAAGCGAGCCTGCCAAGAGCGATGAAATGCCCGGCGCCGACATCGCCCACCATCTCGCGCGCCATGGCGTCAAGGTCGAGCTGGATCGCATTGTTACGGCCGAGACTGATGTCGCCGCCACCATCCTGTCGCACGCCGCCGACAGCTCGGCTGATCTCTTGGTCATGGGCGGCTACGGACATTCGCGGCTGCGGGAGTTCATCCTCGGCGGGGTGACGCGAGGTATTCTCGCCTCGATGACGGTCCCGACCTTGCTGTCGCATTGAATTGGGGCGTCCCGGCCGCTGCGCGGGGGGCCCCGATTCGGCCCCTTACGGGCATTCCCTTAGGTACATCATCGGAATTTTCGCGGGGCCGCGCCGGGACTATTGAGGAAGCATGAACCATGACGTAGGGGAACGGTCATGCTGACACTTACCGCTTGTTCCAAGCAGGTCGCCACACCATCCGCGGTCGCATCGGGGTCAAATCGGGAAGCTTCGGACGAGGCCTTGATCAGCGCCACTGCCGCCGGCGACAAGCGCGCGATGCATGTGCTTTACGTACGACACAATGTGCGGGTCTACCGCTTCGTGCTGCGGCTCACCGGCAACGACTTGCTGGCCGAAGACATCGTCAGCGACGTTTTCCTCGAGGTGTGGCGTCGAGCCGACGGCTTCAGGGCGAAGTCGCGGGTTTCCACATGGATATTGGCGATCGCCCGCTACAAGGCGTTTTCGGCGCTGAGGGGCCGCTCGGACGGGCAGCTTGATGAAAGCGCCGTGACCGCAATTGCGGATCCTGCCGATGATGCGGAAACCATGCTTGGCGAGCGCGACCAGAGCATGATCGTCCGTCGGTGTCTGTCACAGCTTTCGGCGCTTCATCGGGAAGTACTCGATCTCGTCTACTATCACGAGAAGTCAGTGCAGGAGGTCGCCCGGATCGTCGGAGTGCCGGAAAGCACCGTGAAGACGCGTATGTTCTATGCACGCAAACAGATGCAGAACCTGCTCGAGGCGACCGGTGTCAATCTGCACTGAGCCCGCCTCTCGGTCCACGTTCGAAGTCGCGACCGTCGCCGGGCACATCCGGAAGGACTCTTGGTTGAATTGCCGGCCTGCCCATACCAGCTGCGAAGCCTGAAGCCAGATAGCGGACGATAAAAGTGCAAACGTCTCCGACGCTCGTGCCGCCCCGTTGCGAACTGTGCGGGGGGGCCATGAAGCTGCAGCGCAGAGAACCCCACCTCGGGCCGCATCCGGAGTTACTGTCGTTCCGGTGTCAGCAGTGCGGTCACGTGGTCACGCTGATCGCGGAGGACGAGCGTTAGGACGGCCTTTGCTTGCCCGAGCCTGCGGTTGCATCCGCCTTCGGGCCGCTCCGGATTGATGTTTCGCAAGGTCAAGTCGCTGCGATGGCAGCAGACTTTTGAAGCTTTCTTGCCATCATGGGGGGACACACGACATGATCGTAAGGCTCGCAGTCCTGCTCCTGCTGCTCGGAGGATCGGTCTGTTTCGCTGAGGAGAACGAGCCGAGTGCGCTGGAGCACCGCGGCCAGGCTCTCGCGGAAAGAATGTGCTCGGAATGTCACGCGGTCGGCAAGCGCGGCCAGAGTCCGCATGTCGGCGCCCCTGCCTTCCGCGCGCTCGATCGCCGACTGGATCTTGACTCTTTCATGGACCGATTGCGCGAAGGTCTCATGGCCGGCCATCCTGATATGCCGACGTTTCGCTTTACGCGCGAAGATGCCCGCGCCTTCGTTCTCTATCTGAGATCCATTCAGGCGCCGTAAGCGCATGCTCAACCATCTTGCGTCGTCGCTTCCGCTCGAAAGACGTCGGTCGGTATCCGATGTTCGGAAGTCTCTCCGGCCCATTATCGTGGTATGGCCGGCGGCCGGCCTGATTGTCGGTCTCGCAGCGCAGCTGTCCGGATCGGAACTTTGGGCTGGTCCGATATGGGCCGCGGCCACGGTTCCGGTCCTTGGGCTCCTCCTGATCGAGATCGTCACGAGCTTGCGCCGCGGCGACTTTGGTCTGGACATCGTCGCCGCTCTTTCGATGCTGGCGGCTCTCGTCTTTGCCGAATACCTGGCCGCCGCGGTGGTCGCGGTGATGTATTCGGGCGGGCAATATCTCGAAAGTTTTGCCGAGCGTCGCGCCAGCCGTGAGATGACGGCGCTCCTGGCTCGTGTCCCGCGCAGCGCCGTGAGATGCCGTGACGGCGTGCTCGAAGAGGTTGCCCTGGAGGCGATAGAGCCCGGCGATCGTCTCGTTATTCGAAAAGGCGATGTGGTGCCGGTCGACGGCGCGGTCGTGGAAGGCGTTGCCGTCCTCGATCAGTCGGCATTGACCGGCGAATCCATGCCGGTGCAACGGAAAGTCGGCGACGCCGTCATGAGCGGATCGACCAACGCCGGCGAGGTTTTTCATCTGGCGGCCTCCCACACCGCGGCCGAGAGCACATATGCCGGCATTGTGCGCCTGGTCGCCGCCGCCCAGCGTTCCCGAGCGCCGATGTCGCGTCTGGCCGATCGATACGCGATGGCATTTCTGGCGGCGACCATCGCGCTCGCGGGCGCGTCATGGGCCTGGAGCGCCGATCCCATTCGTGCCGTGGCCGTGCTGGTGGTGGCGACACCGTGCCCGCTGATCCTGGCGGTGCCGGTCGCGATCGTGTCCGGCCTCTCGCGAGCAGCCAAACGCGGCATTCTGATCAAGGGCGGCCAGGCGCTTGAGACCTTGGCGCGCGTGCGCACGCTGGTGATCGACAAGACCGGGACCTTGACCCACGGCGGTGCGCGCGTCGTCTCGATCAAGGCCTCCGCCGGCCTGCCCGCGGACGAGCTTCTGCGGGTCGCGGCGTCCCTCGACCAGGCGTCCAAACATGTTGTCGCTCAGACCATTGTGCAAGAAGCGCAGAAGAAATGCCTCAAGCTCGTCGTTCCCAGCGATGTCGTTGAAACGGCCGGAGAAGGCATTGAAGGTAGCGTGGATGGCCACCGTGTGATCGTCGGCGGATTCCGGTTCGTGAGCGGGAAAGTCGCGCCGGCCGGCCTCTCCTCATTGCGAGCAGACCGCCCGGCCGGGGCCGCGGCGATCGCGGTCGGGATCGACGGAAAGCTCGCCGGCACCCTGATCCTCGCAGACGAGTTGCGCGCCGGCACGCAAGCCTTGCTGCACAGTCTCAGGGCTTTGGATGTCGAACGCATCGTGCTTGCGACCGGGGACCGTCGCGACGTGGCCGAACTGGTCGCCAGGGGCCTGTCGATCGACGCCGTGAGATCAGAACTCAGCCCCGACCAGAAGACCCTGGTCGTCCTGTCCGAACGAAAGCACGGTCCGGTCATGATGATCGGCGACGGCGTCAATGATGCGCCCGCCCTGGCCGCGGCCGATGTGGGCGTTGCGATGGGTGCCAAGGGGGCAGCGGCTTCGGCCGAAGCCGCCGATGTGGTGCTGCTGGTCGATCAGCTCGGCCGGATTCTGCCGGCGATCGAGATCGCGCGAAGGTCACGCTTCATCGCGCTGCAAAGCGTGTACGCGGGAATTGGCCTCTCGGTTGCGGGAATGATCGCGGCGGCGCTCGGCATGATCTCGCCGGTGCAAGGCGCGCTCCTGCAGGAACTCATCGACGTCGCGGTTATCCTCAATGCGCTGAGAGCTCTGCGCGACCCACCGCAAGTGATCGGCCGCCGCGAATGAAGTGCTGCGACCGATCGGCAGGATAAGCGATCACGCATGCGAGGTTTCACGCACGCTTGTCACCGCTCACAACAATGCGATTTGAAACTCGTAGCGCCTCACGCCGAGCAATGACCCTAAATCGTCTCAGGCGGATGCTGCCGCTGCACCGAGTTGAAGTTGCGTGTCGGCCGCGCGCCAGCGCTCGACTTCGGCCAGTTCTGCCTCGGGCCTCTCGGTGACGACATTGCGCTGGCCGCGATAGATCGTTCCGCTGTCGCCGTCGATCGAAATCCATCCGCCTTCGTCCAATGCGTCGTTCGCCACCAGCGCCCGCCGCCCCTGGGCGTCAATCTTGATTCGATCACAGCCTACGACGCATGGCTTTCCCAGCTGTCGCGCCACGAGGGCTGCATGCGCGGTGCGTCCGCCCACCGCGGTCACGATCCCAGCCGAAATGGCGAAGCCCGCAACGTCGGCAGTGCTGGTATCGGGCCGGACCAGGATGACGGGGTCACCGCAGGCGGCCAGCCGCTGGGCGCTGGCGATGTCGAAGGCGGCACGCCCGACCGCGATACCTGAAGACGCGCCGACGCCCTGCGTCATCGGGTCGGCAGTGTCGCTCAGCCGGACACGGGCGAGCCTATCCAGTTGCCTGCCGTTCAGCCGGCGAAGCGCTTCCGCGTGGGTGATCAAGCCCTCATGCACGAGGTCAATCGCGATGCGAAGTGCCGCGCGCGGCGTGCGCTTGGCCGCTCTGGTTTGCAGAATATACAATCGCCCATTTTCGATCGTGAATTCGACATCCTGCACGTCGCCGAACTCCCGTTCGAGCCGCACCAGGATGTCGCGCAGCTCGGCCGCGGCCGTCGGCAACGCACGGGCCAGTGCTTCATCCGTCTCCGGGTTATGGAGCCCGGAAACCACGTCCTCGCCTTGGGCGTCGAACAGCACGTCGATCACGGGCCGCGCCGCCCCGGTCGAGGGATCGCGCGAGAACGCGACGCCCGCGCCGGAGGCGCGACTGCAATTGCCGAACACCATGGCTTGAACCGTCACGGCGGTACCCTGCAAATACTCGAGATGCTCGAGGGGACGATAGGTCTCGGCCCGCTCGCTGGTCCAGGAGCGATAGACGGCACGCGCAGCGCTTGCGAGTTGCTCCATCGGGTCATCGGGCAAACCGTCGCCGAGCAACGTGCGATAGGCCAGGGCAAGCCGTTCCAGCGCCTCGCCATCGAGCTCGCGGTCGCTGTCGACGCCTTCATCGACGACCATGTCGCGGCGCCTGGCGGCGAACAGCGCGGGGTCGGTCCCCAGCACGATCGCGGCATAGCCTTCGAGCAAGCGTTGTCGGCAATCCCAGGCGAAGCGTGGGTTCCCCGTCATCCGGAGGAGGCCGCGGACTGCCGCCGAAGTGCAGCCGACGTCGAGCACGGTGTCGAGCATACCGGGCATGGACCGTGCGGCTCCCGATCTGACCGATACCAGGAGTGGGCGGCGGCGATCGCCGAACCGCCTGCCGCCGCACGCCTGCTCCAGGAAATCGACGCCTTGCTTCAGGCTATCGGCGAGTTCTCGCTCGGCATCGGCTGCGCCGGCGAGGATCGTGGCGCAGAGTTCGATCGGCAGCACGAACGCCGGCGGCACGGGCAACCCGAGCGCAGCCATGCGAGCGAGGTTGGCTGCCTTTGCTCCGACGGTCTCGGCTGAAACATGATCGGCCGCTCCCTCGCCGATGCGTACGATCTGCATCGTCCACGTTCTCCGCTATGCCGACAAATCCGCGATGACATGCTGGCGAAGGAGATGGCCGAAACTCGCCAGCCGGTCTATTGCGCGTTCGATGGCCCGCGCAAGCTCGAGAACCGACAGCGAAGTCGGCAAATTGAGGCCGCCCCCCAGCACCAGCGTGGTCGCCTTGCGCTCCGCGCCGTCGGCCATGTGCTCGAGGTCGATGAGACGGCGTACTGAGGCGAGCGCGTCCTCGAAATCGGCCCGCTTTCCCTCCGGCACCTCGGCGGCGGCATCGATGCCGGAGGCGGCTGCCTCGGCCGCGGAAACGGCCGAGGCGCAAAGGTCTGCGATTGGTGCGAGCACGTGCGCTTCCACGCCGGCGGGCATCAGCGAGGCGATGAATGCGGCCTGCTCCAACTCGTCGATTGCCTCTTCGACCCGATTTACCAATTGTTCGACGACCGGCTCCGCCTCGAATCTTGCAATTTCACTGCGGGCTTCGATGGCGATCCTGTCGGCCTTTTCTTCGATGCGCCGCGCTCGTGCTGCCAAGGCCGCGCAGTCCACGTGGCGTCCCGACTGCAGGCCGGCGACATGACGCGCGACTGCGGCCGCAATCTCGCGCGCCAGACCCGCTTGTCGAACCACGATCGCGAGCAGCGCGCTGTCGACCCGCTCCAGCCGGCGGACGAGATCCGCTTCGATCCGGTCTCGGACCAGGCGGACGGAGCGGCCTTCTAGCAGCGCCTCGGTCGAAATACGCAGTACCGTCTTCAGAAAGTCGATCGCCGCCTCCCGACCCAGGGCATTGTCCAACCGCTCTCCGAAACCGATCCGGGTCGGCGTCGCGTGCCGCACCGCCGAGGCCACGAGCTCGCCGCCGCCGAACTCGAGAAAGGCCCGGTGGCCTACTTCTTTGCGTGCCGCCCAATCGAGAATTCGGATGCTGTCGCCGTTGCTCACCCATAAACGCAGAACTTTCCGGGCCTTGTTCCAGTCGATGAGAAAGACCAGGGCCGCACCGGTCGCCGCCAAAAAGGCGTCACGCTGCTCGCCGCTCGCGGTCTCGAGGCGCCCGCTGATGAGATAGAACACGCCCTCGTCGCCAAGGCCGTCGGCGTGCTTGCGGTCGAGGCCGCTCCAGTGAACCGGAAACGCTTCGAAAAGACCCCTGAAGAATTCGGCGCGGGCCAGATGGACGTCGGTATAGGTGATGGTCACCACATCGTCTTCGATCGCTATTACGACCACATGGGCATCGGTCGCACCGATATCGTTCTGGATCGTAAGTCGCGATCCCGATCGCGTCGCGGACGTGTCGAGCCCGGGGTGATCGAACTTCAATGCCCGCGTGCGATCGAGGCCTCGCATGAAGGCCGTGACGGCCCGCCGGTCGCCGGGTTGCAATCCATAGGCATGGGCTCCGGCCACCACCTCCTGCGCGCAGCCGGCGGCAAGCCGGTTGAGTGCTTTGTGGAGGTCCATGACCAGGCGATGGAGGCTCGTTCCCTTGCGTTCGGAAACGCCAGTGAGCGCGGCGATCTGCGTCGTTTCGATGTGATCGGACGGGTCCAGGACCCCGTCCAGCTTCAGCACGCGCATCCGCTCGATCGCGTCCTTACCGTCGGCGGGGCTGCCGGCCTCGACTGCCCGGATCATGGCGGTCACATCGTCGACGATGCCCTGTTTCAGCTTGGCGAGATCGGGCGCCGAAATCAGGCCGTTCGGGCCGGCGTGCGCTCCGCTCACGAGCGAGCGAATGGCCGTTGGGTCGATGCCGGCCGTCCGACATTCACGTTCCAGATCAATCGGCGCGTCGTTGCGATCGCGCACATGCAACGCCGCGGCCTGCAGGGCGCTCATGCGCACCTTGACGCGGTCGTTAGCTGCCAAGCCCTCCGCGATCAGCGAGGGCAGCAGCACGTCTGTATGACCAAGCTCTTCAATGATACGGGATTTCATGCGGTACCGCCGTCTCTTTATCAAAAATGGCACGGCAATACGACACCGTCATTGCGCCAGATCATTCATCCAATTGTCATAATGGGCGATTGATCTAGATCATTTCCTCGCTGGCGCGCTATCTCTAATCAAAGCCTCGTGGTTCAACTGATGAGGCAACTGCCATGACCAAGCCGATCCCGGACAAGGCGGAGGTAGCGCTCGAATATCCGGACAAGCTCTATATTGGAACTTTCGAGAGAACGGCGCGCTTCGATGCTCACCTCGACGAAACCGGAATTTCGCTCAGCCTGCACCGTCTTGGCGAGGCGGAGGTGCGCAAGTCGGTTCGCATGCACTTCCACTATGCTTTGTTTGCGGAAATTCTACACGACTTGGCCAAAACGGTGGCTTCCGTGCCACCGGCCGATGCCGCGCATCGCGATGCGCTGCGGGATGGGGCGAAGGCGCTCTATCGTGCGCTCCAGCCGGGCCGCAACGACGAGGCCGACATCGCCAAGATGACGCCGGACGAGGAAGTCCTGCTGCTGCATGTCATGGAATAGTTCGCCGCCGCGCTCGCCGCGCGGCGCTTAAGTCCGCGTGGCGGCAGGTCATTTGAGGCTGAGGATGTAAGCGCTGATATCGGCCTGTTCGTCGGCTTCGAGCATGATGTTGGGCATCGAGCGATGAGAGGTATGGAGCGCAGCCGACAGGGCGGTCGCGGTCATGCCGGGGACGGAGGCAATGACTCGAAACGGAGGTGCGTTCCCGTCGGGAGATCGTACCTGTTCCTTTAGGACGGCATGACATTGCCCGCAGAGCCGTTGCGCCAGAGCGACGCCTCGGCCCGGCCGCCCAATCTCCTGTGCTTCGCCGGATGCCGTCGCCAGCAGCAATGCGATCATCGCCACCAGCCCACCGTGCATTTTGCGCATGTACAAATCTCCAGCCTTGCTTTCCCGATGTCGATTCAACCGACCACGACAGGCTGCTCTCACTCTTGATGCAGATCAAGGATAGCGCCAATGGTCCGGCGGAAGCTGCCTAAAAATAGGAGGAAGGAGCGGTGCGATGAAAGCTGTCGATGTGATGACCACGACCGTCGTTACGGTTGGCCCTGACGCCTGCGTTCAGGATGTTGCCAATATTCTACTGGGTTCCCGCATCAGCGCCGTTCCGGTTGTTGACCGGAACGGTAACTTACTGGGCATCGTCAGCGAAGGCGATCTCATGCGCCGCGTCGAGGCCGGTACCGGCCGCAGGCGGCCGTGGTGGCTCGCCATACTCACGGGGCGAGAGGTGCTCGCTACCGAATACGTAAAGGAGCACTCGCGCAAGGTCACGGATGTCATGACACGCCACGTGGTGACCGCGGCGCCCGACACGCCGCTTTCGACGATCGCGAGCTTGCTGGAGAAGAATGCCATCAAGCGGGTCCCGATCGTGGAAAATGGCAAGGTTGTCGGCCTCGTCAGCCGCGCGAACCTGCTGCAGGCGCTGGCCAGCGTGAGCAAGCAGGCAAAAGCCGCCCCTGCCGATGATTCAAAGATCCGCGAGACGGTGCTCAACCAGCTCAGAGCCGAGCCTTGGACCAGGCCGTCGCTGATCAACGTGATCGTGCAGGACGGCGCGGTCGAGCTGTGGGGGATCGTCGATTCTGCCTCCGAGAAGAGGGCGGTGCGGGTTGCCGCCGAGGTCACCCCCGGCGTGCGCGCGATCAACGACAATCTCATCATCCGTCCGGCGGAAGCGGGATATTAGCGGTAGGCGCAATGGGCCGTTGCGGACCTAAAGGAAAGCTGATGTCGTCCGCACGGCCTAGATGTTTGCCTTGCGCCGTCGCCGCCGGCGTAGGATTGCTCCAGGTTGCCGCGTTCGCGATGGTCATGGCCGCGGCGATCGGTTACGCGGGAACGACCGGGCTGGGTCGAATCTTCGTCGCGGCCTTGTGGATCGGAGCGGCGGAGCTTCTCGTTGTATTCGCGGTCGCCTTTGGCTTGTTGTTTTGGCTCCCGCGCGGTCGCACGGATCCCATCCTCCCGGCAGCGGAAAAATGGCGATGAGGCTGAAGCGGTGAAAGTCGGAGCATGCGCCCGGCTTCCCGGCGCGGTGGCGGATCGTTGATGAATAGCCTGTCCAAACGCGAGTTTTCCAAGCTTCGCCGGGAAATGGTCGAAAGAGCCATCATGGCACGCGGTGTGCGCTCGGAGCTGGTTCTCAGTGCCATGCGCAAGGTACCGAGGGAAGCCTTCCTGCCTCGAGAGCTTCGAGAGTTTGCATACGAGGATTCCCCCCTGCCGATCGAAGAGGGGCAGACGATCTCTCAGCCCTATATCGTCGCCTTTATGACCGAAGCCTTGGCGCTCGAGGGAGGCGAAAAGGTCCTCGAGATCGGGACCGGTTCGGGTTATGCGGCTGCCGTCCTCGCCGAGATCGCCGCCGACGTGTACACGGTTGAACGTATCGGCCAGTTGGCCGAAAAGGCCGCATCCGCGCTCGCCGACCTCCGTTATGACAATGTGCATGTCCTTCACGGTGATGGAACCAGGGGCTGGCCCGAGCATGCACCCTATGATGGCATTGTCGTCGCGGCTGGTGGTCCAAAGGTTCCCGAGTCCCTGAAGGAGCAGCTCAAGATCGGCGGTCGGCTCGTGATCCCGGTGGGGCGTGATCCCCAGATTCAGGAACTCGTTCGCGTCACGCGAATTTCGAAACAGGAATATCGCAGCGAAGATCTGGCCGATGTTCGATTCGTGCCGCTCATCGGCCACGAAGGATGGACTTCGGCCGATCGAAAGGCAGCGCCGCCGCCGCTCAAAAGGGCGGCCGACAAAACACTGGTACGGGCGATCGCTGAGGACTGCGAGCCGTTTGAATCCATAGAAACCGCGCAGCTGGATCGACTGGTCGCACGCATCGGCAACGCCAAGGTCGTGCTGCTTGGCGAGGCATCCCACGGGACGTCAGAATTCTACCGAATGCGCGACCGCATCACACGCGAGCTGATCATCAAAAAGGACTTTCGATTTGTCGCGATCGAGGGCGACTGGCCGGATGCCGCGCGCGTGGACCATTATGTGCGGCATTTGGAGTATCCGCCGTCCGAGTGGACTGCCTTCGCCCGCTTCCCGAGCTGGATGTGGCGTAACAATGAGGTGCGAGCGTTCGTCGACTGGCTGCGCCTTCACAACGCCGCCCTCGAAGCGGCCTCCCGAGTCGCATTTCACGGGCTCGACCTCTACAGCCTCTACGATTCGATACGCGCGGTCCTGAAATACCTCGATCAGGTTGACCCTGCCACCGCACGCGTCGCCCGTGAAAGGTACGGCTGTTTGACGCCCTGGCAGTCCGACCCCGCCACGTATGGCCACGCGGCGCTGACGGGAACCTATCCAACCTGCGAGTCGGATGTCGCCGTCGTGCTGACTGATCTCCTGCAGAAGCACCGCGAATATGCGGAGCACGATGGTCAGCGCTTCCTGGATGCGGTCCAAAACGCTCGCCTCATCGCCAATGCTGAGCGCTACTACCGTATCATGTATTACGGCTCGCGCGCGTCATGGAACCTGCGCGACAGTCACATGTTCGAAACCTTGAAGATGCTGCTTGCCTTCCATGGCGAAAACGGCAAGGCAATCATTTGGGCTCACAATTCGCACGTCGGGGATGCTGCGGCGACGGAGATGTTCTCCCGAGGCGAGTACAATCTCGGCCATCTTTGCCGGAAGGAGTTCGGCCCTCTTGCCTATGCGATTGGATTCGGCACCCACGGCGGCACGGTCGCGGCCGCGTCGGAATGGGACGGCCCGATGGAGATCAAGACCGTCGTGCCCGCGATTGCGGAAAGCTATGAGGACGTCTGCCATCAGGTCGGAAAGCAGTCTTTCCTTCTGAACCTCCAGCAAACGTCGCTCGACCAAGGACAAGGCCTGCACAAGCCACGGCTTGAACGCGCGATTGGCGTGATCTATCGGCCGGAAACCGAACTCGCCAGTCACTATTTCCACGCCGTCCTGCCCCGACAATTCGACGAATACGTCTGGTTTGACGAGACGACCCCGATCGCGCCGTTGGAGACAAAGATGCTGGAAGGTCTGCCCGATACGTATCCGTTCGGCCTTTAGCCCGCCAAAGGCAGCCCAACTGAACTTCAGCGGCCCGGATGTCCGCAGGAGCTACGTTATCGGGACAAGGCGCATTTCGTGCCAATGCCGGGCTGACGGTCAAGAGCGAGCAGGATGACTCTCAAAGGCCATTTCATTCGGCGCAATGGTCGCGTCTGCCCCTCACGTGCAACCGGATCGGGCCTGCGATCGGAAGGCTAAGCCTTGCTCGTCGAGGTTGATCTGGATCAAAGACCTTGAACTGTCCGGGTGGTTTCATGATTTATGATTCTAGCAAGTGAATTGAGGAGAATTAATATGGCTGAAGCTGCAACCAAATTGCCGGTGAGAACCGAAGAGAAGAAGTCCGATCGTCCGGCCGAGTGGCGGCCGTTCGAGAGCCTGCGGCGGGAAGTCGACCGGCTGTTCGACGATTTCCAGTTGGGTTCGTGGCGCTTGCCATTCCGGCGCGCCGGCTTCGACGTCGAGCCGTTCTGGCGGGGCGAGATGAGCTGGGGGAAAGCCCCGGCCGTAGATGTGGTCGACAAGGAGAAGGCCTATGAGATCACGGCGGAGTTGCCCGGGATGGATGAAAGCAACATCGACATCAAATTCGCCGATGGCACCCTGACGATCAAAGGCGAGAAGCGGGACGAAAAGGAGGAGAGGAAGAAGGACTATTACCTCTCGGAGCGCCGCTATGGCTCCTTCCAGCGATCATTTGGCGTGCCTGGTGGCGTCGACGCCGACAAGATCGAGGCCAGCTTCAAGAACGGAGTGCTCACGGTGACGCTGCCCAAGACGCCGGAGGCACAGAGGAGCGAGAAAAAAATCGCCATCAAAAAGGCCTGAGGCAATTTGGCCGCCGGGCTCCGAGCGGTTGCATGGGTGTCGCCCGGTGCGGGCGGCCCTCATGCTGCGCTTGAGGCAAGGATCAGCCGCAAGCGCGATCGGACATGGAAGCAAGCGGTCATGCCGTATGGGACCAACACTGATCTGCCGATTTCGGTGCAGGGACACCTTCCGCCGCATGCTCAGGACATATACCGCGAGGCTTTCAATCACGCCTTCGCGGCTCATGCCGGTGATCCGCGCCAGGAGGAGGCGGCGCACCGCATTGCTTGGGCGGCGGTCAAGCGCTCATATGTGAAGATCGGCGGCAGCTGGGTTGCCCGCACTGCCCGCGCTTGACCTATCTCAGTGTCGCTGCCGTCCCTTTGCGTATTGTTGCTGGCGCAACCGTGAAAGGAAAAGTCATGAGCGCAGTCGGTCTCGAAAGCATTGAACATACTGTCCACCTGACGCACGCCTGGATCAACGAGCTCGACACGCTGCTCGGGTGGAACGACAAGGCGCGTTCCTATCGGCTACTCCGCGGCGTGCTGCAGGCATTGCGCGATTGGTTGCCGGTCAACGAATCAGCTGATTTCGCAGCCCAACTTCCGAGTTTGCTGCGCGGCGTCTATTATGAACACTGGCGGCCGGCAACGACGCCGGTCAAGCACCGCTCCAAAGCCGATTTGCTCGCACGTATCGATCACGCCTTCGTCGGCGATCCGATCCTCCACACCGAAGAAGCCGTGTCCATCGCCTTGCAGTTTCTGTCGACGAAGATATCGGCGGGCGAGATTGCCGACATCCGGCATGCGTTGCCGGCGGACATCCGTGCACTGTGGTCGTTGTCTTCCGCCCTGGCCTGAGGTTGCGGTCATTGCAGCGAGCGGGAGACATTCGTACAAAAGATACACCAGGCCCGGCCAATCCACGATGCCGGGCGAGCCTGCTTAAGGATAGAGTGAGCCATGTCCTACGCGACCCTTATGGTGCATGTCGACGTGGACGCCAAACTCGGTCGCCGCGTCAATATCGCCGCGGATCTCGCCGAGCGGTTTCGCGCGCGTTTGATCGGTATCGCCGGATGGGCTCCCATGTCTGTCTCTGCTCCCGAGGAGCCGGGGAACGACACGACGCAGTCGGATTTTCATTTGCAAGATATGAAGACTTTGCTCGAGCAGAAAGGGAAGGAATTTCGTGCCGCCGTCAGCAAGCTCGATGGCCGTACGGAATGGCGCTTCGAGCTGGACTTTCCGACCGAGGTCGTTGCGCGCGAGGCCCGCGCCGCCGATCTCGTCATCATCGGAAATGAGCGGGAGAACCGGGATCCGTTTCGGGCGTTGGATCCCGGCACCTTGCTCCTGAAAGCTGGCCGGCCGGTCCTGGTCGTGCCCAAGGGCGTGGCCTCGCTTTCGCCCAGGCACGTCGCGATCGCGTGGAAAGACGTGCGGGAAGCCCGCCGCGCCGTCCTCGACGCGCTCCCGTTCCTGCGCGAAGCCGAGACTGTCATGATCGTCGAAGTGGTCGAGAGCGGCGGCGATCAGGCCCCGCACGGCGGCAAGGACGTTGCCACCTATCTTGCTCGGCATGGGATCAAGGTAGTCACGGAGCGGGTGCGGCCCGCCGAGGTTACGGCGGCGAATTCACTCCTCCGCCTGATCGAAGACGAAAACATCAGCCTGATCGTCACCGGCGCCTACGGACATTCCCGGCTGGGCGAATGGGCGTTTGGTGGCGTGACGCACGATCTATTGCTGGAAAGTCCGATCTGCTGCCTGTTCTCGCACTGAGCGCAAGATGCCGGAGGGAGACGGACAATGAGCGCAGGATCGCAGGGCAGCCATCCTCGTGGGCCGGTCAAGAGGTCCGGGAGCAACGGGACAGAAGCGGTTTACCGCTTCCTTGAATGCACGGCAGGTAAGTACATGACCCCCTCCGTCACGACCGTGACGCGCAAAGTCACCATGCGTGAACTGGGAGCGCTGTTCGAAAAGCACGACTTCAACACGTTCCCGGTCGTGGAAGGAGGAAGGATGCTGGGGGTCGTGACCAAGTTCGATTTCCTGAAAGCCTTTGCCTTCACGACCGGTCAGATGGTGCCTCACTACGATGAGCTGATGCGACGGCCGGTTGCGGAAATGATGACAGAAGCCGTCGTGCACGTGGACCCGACAACATCGTTGACCCGAGTTCTACAGCTGATGGTGAGCCTCAGGACCCGCAGCCTGCCGGTGCTCAGCCCCGAAGGCCAATTGGTAGGCATGATCTCGAGGGAGGACATCATGCGGGCGCTGCGCGAGGCAACTCAGGACGCGGGATAAGGCGCTATGAGGCTTCTTTTTGGCCGCTCTCGCGCGCCATGAGCCCCGCGATGGATGATGAAGAATTCCGAGCGCCTAGCGTACGGGCCACGTTCACTGGCGGTGGAGTGCCGTGATTCAAACGACGCGTATGTCGCCGATGACGCCGCGGCAACCCGACCGCGTGTCGGGCTTTCGCCAAGCAGGAGGTTTTGCCGCACTTGATATGAATCAAGGGATGGGCGGAAACGGGCGATATCCTGCAACCGGTGGAATGGAGCGTCGTCATGAAAGTCAAGGACGTAATGACATCTCCGGCTGTATCGATCACGCCGGACAGCTCGGTGTTGCAGGCCGTTCGCGTCATGCTGCAACGGCACATCAGTGGATTGCCCGTGGTGGACAAGGAGGGCCGCCTCGTCGGCATCGTGACGGAAGGCGATTTTCTCCGGCGGACCGAAACCGGCACCGAGCGGCGGCGGCCGCGATGGCTCGAATTTCTGCTCGGACCGGGCCGGCTTGCGGACGAATACACCCATTCCCACGGACGCAAGGTCTACGAGATCATGACCGCCGATCCGCTGACCGTCGGTGAAGAGACCTCGCTCGACGAGGTCGTACGGCTGATGGAGAAGCGTCGAATCAAGCGTCTGCCCGTGGTGCGTGGAAAGGAGGTCGTCGGCATCGTCAGTCGCGCAAATCTCGTCCATGCGCTCGCGGGGCTCGCCCGCGAAGCCAAGCCGACTGCTGCAAGCGATCAAGCGATCCGCGACCGGATCGTCGCCGAATTGGCAGGTCAATCATGGGCGCCGACCGCGCTCATCAACGTCATCGTCAGGGATGGGGTAGTGGATCTCTGGGGCACGATCACCGATGAGCGGGAGCGCCAAGCGATCGTTGTGGCCGCGGAGAATGCGCCCGGCGCCAAGGCGGTGAACGATCATCTGGCATGGGTCGATACAATGTCCGGTGTGCTGCTTTATCAAACGAACGATGAGCCGGCTCCGGCAAAGGCGTCGTGAAACTTTTCATGTCAGTACGTCGGCGCTTTGCGCGAGGCCCTGACGATATGAACAAGTCGGCGCAGCCAGACGCGGGATGCGCCTTGTCGAGCGGTCAAACGTGCGGACGGAAACGTCTTTGGGCCTTGCAATGTCGGATGTCGTCATAGCCCCGTTCCCGCCACGGCGGAAGACGCCGCCCCAAGCGCTGCAGAGAACTGGGGCCAGCCGGAATGTGCCCGCAACGCAGGACGTCGATCGTGCCGTGCGCGCCGGCATCGCGCGGCTGACCGGGGGGCTTGCTCCGAGTGCGCTCGCGGGCGCCTTTTTCGACTGGGCTGTGCATCTCGCGGCCTCGCCTGGGAAGCAATTGGAGCTGGCGGGCCAAGCGGTCGCCGCTGCGGTCGAAAACGTGGCATTCGCCTCGCAATGCGCCTGCGGACTATCGGCGGATCCCTGTCGCTCCGCATTGCCGCAGGACAATCGCTTTCGCACCGCCGAATGGCAAAAATTTCCGTTCAACGCCTATGCCCATTCGTTGCTTTCGGTTGAACGCTGGTGGGAAATGGCGACGACCGGCGTCCGAGGCGTGAGCAAGCAGCATGAGAACGCAGTGACCTTTGCCGCCCGGCAGATCGTAGACATTGCTGCGCCGTCGAACTTCCTGTGGGCCAATCCGGCGGCGCTGCAGCGAACGTGGTCGGAGCACGGAATGAATCTTCTGCGCGGCATGTCGAATTTCGCGGAGGATTTCAAGCGCGCAGCCGCCGGCGAAGGGCCCGGGGGGTTCGAGGCCTTTCAGGTCGGCAAAACGGTTGCAGTGACACCCGGAAAGGTCGTCCATCGCACGCCGCTCGCAGAAATCATTCAGTACGGTCCGGCGACGGATCGCGTGCGACCGGAGCCCATTGTGATCGTTCCGGCCTGGATCATGAAGTACTACATCCTCGATCTGTCTCCGGTGAATTCGCTGGTGAGGTTCCTGACCGAGCGGGGCTTCACGGTGTTCATGATCTCCTGGAAAAATCCCGGGGCGGAGGATCGCGGCGTCGGCTTTGACGAATATCGCACCCAGGGCGTCCTGCCTGCGATCGAGGCAGCGACCGCGATTACCGGTGCGGAGCACGTGCATGCCGTCGGCTATTGCCTCGGTGGAACTCTATTGGCCATCGCGGCCGCTGCGATGGCGCGCGATCACGACGACAGGCTGGCAAGCCTGAGTTTTCTCGCCGCGCAAGTCGACTTCACGGAGGCCGGCGAGTTGATGTTGTTCATCAACGAGAGCCAAGTCGCCTTTCTCGAGGACATGATGTGGGAGCGCGGCTATCTGGACGCGAAGCAGATGTCGGGCGCGTTCCAGCTCTTGCGGCCCAACGATCTGATCTGGTCGCGTATGGTGCATGACTATTTGATGGGCCAGCGAACGACGCCGATCGATATCATGGCATGGAATGCCGACGCCACTCGGATGCCATATCGGATGCATTCGGAGTATTTGCGCTCCTTGTTCCTCAACAACGATCTTGCGGAAGGCCGTTTCATCGTCGACGGTCGGCCGATCACGGTGCACGATATCCGGCTCCCCGTCTTCGCGGTCGGCACCGAAAGGGACCACGTCGCTCCTTGGCGTTCGGTGTTCAAGTTCCACTTTCTGGCGGATGCCGATGTGACCTTCGTGCTGACCAACGGCGGGCACAATGCGGGTGTGCTCTCGGAGCCGGGCCATGTGCACCGGCATTTCCGCATTGCCCTGCACCGGCATGACGAGCACTACATCGATCCCGAGACTTGGCTGGCGGCGAATCCGCCGCGCGAGGGCTCCTGGTGGCCGGCCTGGAGCGCATGGCTCACCGAGAGGTCCGGGCGCCCGGTCGAGCCGCCTCCGCTTGGCCGAGCGAACGGCAAGTTTGCGCCGCTGGAGGATGCACCCGGTCGGTACGTGCTCATGCAATGAGACAAGGCAGCTCACAGTTTGCTTCCATGGCTTTGCTCTGGCCGGCCCTCTGGGCCGAGTCCGCGAGCGAGTTGGCCTCGGCCGCGGCGAGGGAGTATGTGAATTTTGCGATCGGCCCTGGGAGGGAGGCGGACGTTCCCGAGCCGCAATGGAGCACGCGCAATCGCGTGGCATTGGAGCTGCCGTCGGTGCGGCTGCGGGACTTTTCGACGGGCGGCGACGGCGTTCCGACCCTGATCTGCGCACCGTTCGCGCTGCACGGTTCCACGATTACCGACTTCGCTCCCCGTCACAGCCTCGTCGCGGCGCTGCAAGGGGCCGCGATCAAGCGGCTGTTCGTGACCGATTGGCGCTCAGCGAGTCCGGAGATGCGCTTCTTGTCGATCGACAACTATCTCACCGAGCTCAACGTGTTGGTGGACGAGCTCGGCGGCATGGTGCACCTCGTCGGGCTGTGCCAAGGGGGGTGGATGGCGTTGGCCTATGCCGCGCGCTTCCCCGCCAAAGTCGGCAAGCTGGTGCTCGCAGGAGCTCCGATCGACATTGCAGCCGGCAGCTCGAGGCTTACGGATCTCGCGCGCGACACGCCCATTGCTATTTTCAGGGAATTGGTCGAACTCGGCGGCGGACGTATTCTCGGGCGGCACGCCCTGCAATTCTGGGCTCCGAACATGCCCGATCGAGAGACGATTCGCGAATTGTTGCAATCATCGGCCGCCACCAGTTCGAGCACATTTCGGCGGCTGGAGTCCCGCTTCCGCGATTGGTATGCGTGGACCCTCGACCTGCCCGGCACCTATTACTTGCAAGCCGTCGAATACTTGTTCAAGGACAACCGCCTCGCTACCGGTCGCTTCGTGGCGCTTGGCCGCGAGGTCGACCTCTCCAATCTGCGCTGCCCCCTGTTTCTGCTTGCTGCACGCGACGACGAGGTCGTTGCGCCGGAACAGATATTTGCGACTGAGGGTCTGGTCAATTCCAGGCGCTGCGCGATTCAGAAAATGATTGCGCCAGGCAGCCACCTCGCTTTGTTCATGGGAAAAGATACTTTGCGGGATGCCTGGTCCGAGATTGCACAGTGGGTCTCGAGCTGACCGCAGAATATGGGTCTGAGCGGTTGAGCCAAATCGAATTCGAATTGGCGGTTGGCCGAACGCGGCCCTCTATCTTGGAAGGAATGGGCGGTCGCCGCGCACCGAGCGCGGCACCGTCCGTCGGCTTCGGTCCCGGTGCCGTGACTGGCGCGACGCAGACGACCGGCTCGGGGCCGTTGCGACGGACGCTGTTGCCGCCCTGGGGCGTGCATCAAACGCGCCGTCCGAACAGCGCGATGGCCGCCAGCGGGATGAGGAGACCCAGCAGCGCGGCGATGATCAACAACGGACCAAGCTCCGCATAGTTGCCGCGCCCGACCACAAAGATCTGATTGAGGTACTTGGTCTGCAGCTGGCCGGCGACCAGCGCCATGTTCATCAAGGATGCCATCAGAGCGAACCAGGTCGCGCGATGGCCTACCGGCGCGTAGAAGGCGATCAAGGTCAGGAGCGGAATCATGCTGAGCTGCGCGAACGGCGAAGCCGTTGCGGCGTCGATCACGGCGATGGTGCGTGCGCCGAATCCGAATGTCGCCTCCGTCCAATGCTGAAGACCATAGAACAGCCCGATATTGGGGAGGGACAGCGCCGCGCCGGCCACTGCGAGCCAGAACAGGATCGCGGTCACGGAATATTCGGTCAACTGCTTGCTGAAGGCCCACATGGCCGCGATGGCGATGATCGCGGCGGTCTGGCGCAGCGTGCCGTAGAACGCCTCGTCGAATTTGAGCACGTCCAGCGTCCACCAGAAATAGCCGTCGCCGACCGAGGGCGCTGCGCGGAACGCAAAGATAATGATGCTGGTGAACAGAATGGCGCGCCGGGTCTTCCCATCGAGTTTTTTGGTTACGAAGACCAGCATCGTGCAAATCACGACCATCGAGAGTGTGAAGATCAGTTCCTGGCCAAAGGGAACCGATCCGAGCGCCAGGGCGAGGATGGCCGCGCCGAACGCCACGCCGCCGCCGAGAATGCGCCAGTCGAGCGGTCGCCGCTCGCTCGCTTCAGATGCGTTCAGCAGCACGCCGATGACCGAAACTGCAGGAACGAGCAGCCCCAAGAGAAACACGGACTCGCGATCGAGGAAGCTCGCCAGCCAGCCGGAAAGTCCGGCCACTGCCAGAATGCCGACCGACAGCGCCAGGCGGCCGATCACTTGGACCATGCCGAGCTCGGCGCGCACCTCCTCCTCCGGGCGGGCTTTGCCGGCATCATCGCGGCGGGAGACGACCTCGGTCGACATCGCATCGGCGACGACGTCCTGGATGACGGTGCCGATGACGATCAGCATGGCGCCGAGAACGTAGAGATGATCCGGTCGGGCGAATGCGATCCACCCGCCGGCCGCGCCTGCGAGCGTCACCATGCCGGCGGCCGTCGCGGCCGCGCCGATGAGGACGTAAGCCTTTCGCTGCGACCCGAAGATGGGGACGCTGTCGACCAGTTCGCCGAACACCATCTTGACGGTCCACGGCAAACTCAGCCACACGCCAATTCCCGCCAGGTCGGCCGGGTTCAACGTCAATCGCTCCTTGATCCACATGTCACGGCTGACGTCAATGATCCCCAGCGCGCCGTAGGCGAAATAGATCATCACCAGCGGCAGGTAGGCCAGGCGGAAGCCCCGGATGGGCCGCAACAGGGCCGACAGCCAAGGCAAGCTGGCCCCCTCGACCGGGGGCAGCACGGGTTGCGACGCTTTTGGCGGGGTCAGGGATTGATCCATGCAAAAGGGATGACTGAGTAGATGCTCAGGATGAGAAACGCCGTGATGACGCCCAGGACGCCGATATAGGACCAGCGCTGAGATGCCCGCTGCCATATCTGCAATCACCGCGAGGCTTCAACTCGGATCGCATCCGCCGCGGCACGCGACAGCAAATTCCACGATTCCTCAAGGGAAGAACGACGAAGGCCCCGCCGCCCAGATGGAACAGGACAAAGGCGCTGCCTCCATCGGAGCCGACTTCACATGGGAATTTCCAAATGCTTCCTACCCCGATAGCCGAGCCGACGGTGGCCAGCACGAAGCCCGTTCCGCCCGACCAGCATTCACGCTGCTCAGCTGCCCGCATGCGATGCCGTCGGCGACCCGAAAAGGTTCGCGATCGATGGCGCATGTTCCGGAAAAGTGGGAACCGGTTTTCCGAAGAGAACATGCGCAGAATCGAAGATCTAGAGCACATCACGATTCGACCTAATCGGGATGCGCTCTCGGCGTGGAGGAACGCGGGTATTCCGCATCGAACACTAATGCGACATCAGCGTCCAGGTGGAGGGGCGGGTCAGCACGCTCTTGGTCGCTCCGCCGAGTATGAACTCCCGCAGCTTTGAATGGCCATAGGCGCCCATCACCAGTAAGTCGATGTTGCGCTCGACTGCATGCGCTTCGAGAACATCGCCAATGGCCCGGCCCTTGGCTTGAACCTGGTCGAATGTCACTTCCACGCCGTGGTGAGCTAGGTGCTTGCACAGTTCCACGCCCGAGTCGGGTCTGTGCAGACGTTTCTCGTCGACGACGGTGACGACATAAACATGCTTTGCCGCCTGCAAGAGGGGCAGTGCATCAGCGACGGCTCTGGTCGCAGGGCGGCTGTGGTCCCAGGCAATAGCCGCGATGTCGAGGGACGAAGACAGCTGTCGTGTCGCGCCTTCCGGCAATAGCAGGAGCGGCCGTCCGGATTCGAAGACCAGTTCCTCGATGATGGGGCGCTCGCCTGGATTCTGTGCGACGGGAAAGATGCAAAGATCTCGTAACCTCGCATGATCAACGAGGATAGGAGCTACCTCGCTCGGCGAACAGCGTTCGATCACGTGCTCATACCCGGCGCCTCGGTGCATCGTACCTTGACGGGCGCAGACGTCATCGAAAGTCGCAATGAGGTCGCGTGCATTGGAGGCGCTTTTCTTGCGCTCGGCCGCAAATATCCCGCCGATATTGGCGGGATGTGCGTAAAGGCCCACCGGCGACCGGATGTCCAGTTCGAACGTCACACCCACGATATGCGCGCCGAGCCCGGCAGCCAAAGTCACCGCTCTTTCGATACTGTCGGCTGCTGTTGCAGCGGGATAGCTGAGCATCGGAAAGAGAATGTCTCGTATCGGCATCGTTATGCTCCACGGCGCGTGTAAATCCAATTATGAAGCATCTGGGACGATTTTGCGGCGAGCTGTTTTGACATGCCTCAAGCCAGCCATGGCTCAATGGGACAGCATGCAGCACACCGGACTGGATGCCAGAAGCTCGTGGGTGACTCCGCCAAAGATCCACTCGCCCAAGCGGCTGCGTCCGTATCCACCGGCGACGATCAAGTCCGCCTTTTCGGCGCTGACAAGCTCGCGGAGTTCGGTTGCGACCGGGCCCCGAGCGCGCTTCCAGATTTGATCAGCTACGACGACCCCGTGGCGCACGAGATAGTCTGCGACGTCGGCGAGATTTTTCTTGTCGGGGGCCTTCGACTCGCCCTCACCGATCCCGACCACCAGAATTTCCTTGGCTTGCCGCAGAAACGGAAGGGCGTCGCGTGCCGCCCGCCGGCACTCGCGCGTGTCCTTCCATGCCACCACGACGCGCCGAAGCTGCAGGGGGGTAATGACATCCGGCACCACCAGGACCGGCCGCCCCGCTCGCAACAGGATGACGCCCGGCTCCAGGAGGTCATGCACGTTGCCCCCCATGCGCCGGGGTCCGACGATGACGAGATCCGCCGCTCTCGCCTCGCGCGACACCAGCTCGGACGGCAATTCAAGCGCGGTGCGCCATTCGATCTGCTTGAGATGCCGCCCCTGGACGCGGAACTTGTCGCCCATCTCGTCGAAACGTGCCGCCATCGCGCGACAGTCGTGACCCGTCGGTTCGCGATAGACGACGACGCCTCCAGCCGCAAAAGCGGGCTGCAGCGTCAAACCGGCAATCCCGATGAGGGCTGCCTGAAAGCGCTCGGCCAGACCGAGCGCGAGTTGGACTCTTTGCTCGCAGTCGCGCTCGACGTCGAGGTGAACCATCATCGCTGCGAACGACATCGCCTGCTCCCGTCGCCTCCAATCGGCGATAGTGCTTGCACTTCAGCTATATAGCCATGATCCACGTCAAGAGCCTTTTCTGCGGTTGCCGAGACCGTTTTCTCAAGGCACTTGGATCGATTTGAGATAGGCGAGGATCGCGCCCACATCCTCAGGCTCGAAGATGAATTCAGGCATGTCTGGATGGCCAACCGACAGGCCTTCTGCCAAGGATTCTGCGAGGCCATCGATCGGATACTTGCGCGAAAGCGTTCGAAACGGCGGTGCGGCAGGGTGCGGGCTCAGGCCGGTGGCGCCGGTGGCGTGGCAGCGGGCGCAATTCGTGGCCAGCAAAGTTTCGCCGCGCTTCAGCGGTGAGGCGCCTTCCTGCGCCAAGACCGAGGATATGGTCGCGGCGCCCGCTGCGACCGATGCCAGGAGGAACCAGTGGGAGAGGTTGCTGCGCATGCCCGAGCTAGCCCTGTCTGTCGCTGAGTACGTCGCCAATCTTGTCGACCAACGCATTGCCGAGCAGGGGCTTCTCCACGATCGGGATACCGGCCTTTTGGGCCCGTTCGCGCAGCCAGAGGCTGGGGTGGGTGGTAATCAGGATCGCCGGCGCCGAGACATGCCGGGCGCGCAACAGCGCGATCAAGTCGAGCCCGCTCATTCCCGGCATATTCTGGTCGACGATCAGACAGCTGCAGAACGCCAGGTCGCCGTCGCTCAGCAACTCCGGTCCCGTTGCGTAGCTGCGCACCGTGAAGCCCTCGATCTCGAGCGAGAATTTGAGTGAGTGGCGGACGGCGGGATCGTCGTCGATGACAATGACGACAAATCCGGGCACCGATCCTGCTGGTCTTATCATTGCTGTTGCCTGCTCGCACGGTCGAACAGGCAGAAAACACGAGAACGGGTACGGCCGCTTTGATTTGGCTCAATTCCGCGTCAGCGGGGCTGGGAGGGGGCCCTCGGCCGCTACCTTCGTGGTTACGACGCTTTCGGCCCGTCGGGGGCGGGACCAAGAATTCCGGCGATGAGAGCCATTCGCACGAGATCGGACAGGCTCGCGGCCTGCATCTTGGTCATGAGGTTCGCCCGGTAGATCTCGATCGTCCGCGGGCTGATCCCGAGGTCGTAGGCGATCTGTTTGTTGGCGTGCCCGGCAACGAGGCCCTCCAAGACGTCGCGCTCGCGGTTCGACAGGCTCGCCAGTCGATCCTCGATGTGGTTGCGTTCCGCCAGGCGCTTCTGGTCATGATCGAGCTGATTGAGCGCAGACCGCACGGACGCCAACAAAACCTCGTCGTCAAACGGCTTCTCGAGAAAATCGAGGGCCCCGATCTTCATCGCTTCCACCGCCAGCGGAACGTCGCCATGACCCGTGATGACGATCACCGGGATGCCGAGCTTGAGCTCCCGCAGGCGCCGCAGGAGCTCGACACCACTGAGCTCGGGCATTCTCACGTCGGTGATGACGCAGCCGCTCTTGACCTTGGAAGCAACGTCCAGGAATGCCATGGCGGACTCGTAGGTCTGCACCTCCATCCCGACCGTTCCCAGCAGGAAGGTCAGTGATTTACGCATGGCTTCATCATCGTCGATCACATGCACGATGGCCTTTTCAGACGGCATCGCGGAACTCCTCCTGGGTCACGGCTCGCAGCGTAAAGCGGAAGATCGTCCCGCCCGCAGGGTTGGGCTCCACGCCGATCTGTCCGCCGTGGGCCTCGACGATGGTGCGGGAGATCGACAAGCCGACGCCCATGCCGTGGCGCTTGTTGGTGACGAAAGGTTGGAACAGCTGAGGCATTATTTCCGGTGAAATCCCTGCACCGCTATCGGCCACGCTGATGGCGACCATGCCGTCTTTGTCGGTTCTGGTTGCAATCACGAGTTCGCGCGTTTGCGAGGATTCCATCGCCTCGACGGCATTCCGCAGCAGATTGAGCAGAACCTGCTGAACCTGCACCTTGTCGGCCAGAACGAGATCGATCGTCGGATCGAACTGAAATCTTACCCGCACGCCTTGGTCCTTCGCGCCGACCAGGGCCAAGGCGCTCGCTTCCTCGACGAGCTTCTTGACGCTTTCGACCCGGCGCTCGCTCTCGCCGCGCGCGACGAAATCGCGCAAGCGGCGGATGATCTGCCCCGCGCGCAGGGCCTGCTCGGCTGCCTTGTCCATGGCGTCGCGGAGCAAGCCGGAGCGATCGTCGGTGCTGTTCTCGAGCAGTCGTCGGGAGCCCTTCATGTAGTTCGCGATTGCCGATAATGGCTGGTTGAGCTCATGGGCCAGCGCGGACGCCATCTCGCCCATGGCGGTCAATCGGGAGATATGGACGAGCTCGGATTGCAATTCCTGCAGCCTTGCCTCGGTCTGCTGACGCTCCGTCAGGTCGCGGATGAATCCGGTGAAGAAGCGCTGATTGCTCGAGCGCATTTCTCCGACGGCAAGCTCCATCGGAAAAGTCGAGCCGTCCCTGCGCTCGCCGACGACGACGCGCCCGATCCCGATGATTCGGCGTTCCCCGGTCCGGAGATAGCGCTCGAGGTAGCCATCGTGATTCTCCCGGTAGGGTGAGGGCATCAGCTGCTTGATGTTCGTGCCGAGGACTTCTGCCGGTGAAAAGCCGAACAGCCGCTCGGCCGCCGAGCTGAAGGAGTGGATGATCCCGCGCTCGTCGATCACGATCATCGCATCGGGCACGGTGTCGAGAATCGATGTGAGATGAGCCTCGCGCGCAAGAGCATCGCGTGCACTGGTGGCGGCCTGGATTCGGTTGCGTTGCAGCTGCTCTCCACTCCAGGCGATCCCCGCTCCGATCAGCGCGAATGCAGCGGCATGGACGATTTCAGGTACCGAGATGCCCGAAGGGCCGGTGATTGCGAACAGGCCCAGCAGGGTGCCGAGGGCGGTTGCCACGAGTCCGGGTCCCCATCCGCCCAGGGCAGCGGCCACCAGGACTCCGGGCACGAAGAACAGATACGGCGAACTATCATCCAGGATCGGCGCAAGTGCGATCCGTATCACCAGGGCGGCTGCCACGGCGAGTGGCGCAATGGCGTAGCGCAGCGCATCCTGCCGGAGAAAAAGCCAGTGTTTGAAGCCGGTTAGGTCGCCGGCCTCGCTCGGTTTGGCGGCCAAATCCGCAAGAAATGTCTTCATTTCGGACCCATCGGACTTTTCCTGCCGGCACTCCGGGCCAGCCCTTAGGGACATTATCTGAATTTTCGGCCTTCCGCTCAGGGACTAGCAATGCCTCATCACATTGTGGAGGTCATGAGCCATGCTGACGCAGACAGCCATCCGGACCGGTTCCTTCAAACAGCCAGCAGCGCGAACTGGTCAAGCGGCCTTTAGATCCAAGGACCCGCAGCTCAGTGGCATCGAATTGATGGGTGCGCTCATGCCGTTCCCCCGCAATAGCGAGATCTACGGGGAAAACGAGCCGGCTGACTATCTCTATAAAATCGTCAGCGGGACGGTGCGGACCTACAAGGTCCTGGAGGACGGCCGGCGTCAAATCGGCGGCTTCCATCTGCCCGGCGATATCTTCGGTTTCGAGACCGGGGACGAGCATACATTTTCGGCTGAAGCCATCACCGATTGCAGGATCCTGGTGATCAAACGCAGCGCCGTGATCTCACTCGCGGCAAGGGACAATGACGTTGCCCGGCAAATGTGGGCGCTGACCGCCCGCGAGCTGCAACGCGTTCAAGACCATATCCTCGTGCTGATCAAGAGCGCGCAGGAGCGGGTTGCGGGCTTCCTATTGGAAATGGCCGCTCGCGTGCCGGGGGGCGGAGCAGTCGAGCTTCCGATGTCGCGCCAGGATATCGCCGATTATCTCGGCCTGACCATCGAGACCGTCTCGCGCACGCTCACGCAATTGGAAAAATCGGCCGCGATTGAACTCCCGACCTCCCGCCGGATCTTGCTGCGTAACCGCTCCGCGCTGAATCGCTTGAATGCGTAGATCTGAGGAATTTCGGCGGTCGGTGCACCTCGGCAGATTTGGAGGACGACAATGCTGGCACGCGATGTGATGACCCGGGAGGTGATCTCGATTGGACCGGAGGCGAGCGTGATGCAGGCCATCACGCTGATGCTTAAGCATGAAATCAGCGGTCTGCCGGTAGTCGACCCAAGCGGAATGGTGGTCGGTATCGTCAGTGAAGGCGACTTCCTGCGGCGGACCGAGCTCGGAACGCAACGTCATCGACCGCGGTGGCTCGAGTTTCTGGTCGGGCCGGGGCGCCTTGCAAGCGAATACGTGCACGCTTGCGGCCGTAAAATCGAAGAGATCATGACTCCCGATCCCTATACGGTTACGGAGGAGACGCCGCTGGCGGATATCGTGCAATTGATGGAGCGTCGGCGGATCAAGCGCGTGCCGGTCGTGTGCGGGCGCCTGCTGGTCGGGATCGTGAGCCGCGCCAATCTCGTGCGAGCGTTGGCAAGTCTTGCCCGCGAGAGCGACACAGTTGCGACCAATGATGCGGAAATCCGCCAGCGTGTGATCACCGAATTGCGCAAGCAGGTTTGGGCGCCGCTCGATCTGATTAACGTCGTTGTCCGTGATCGCACCGTCGAGTTGCGGGGTACGATTACCGAAGATCGTGCGCGGCAGGCCCTTATTGTCGCAGCCGAAAACGTGGCCGGCGTGAAGGCGGTGCGTGATCGGCTTGTTTGGGTCGAGCCCGTGTCGGGAACCGTCGTGCTGCCAGAGGACGTTGCCGCCCCTCCGCCTGGCTGAGAGCTCATTGATGGCGCCCGCTGTTATGTCCGCCACCGCTCTCGCTATGCTCCCGGACTCGTTCTATGGTGGCGGAATTGGGTGGGCAGGCGAAAGACGATGGGCAGACCGCGCCGTCGGGGACCTTCCGGACTTGAGCACGTCGCTTACGACATCCGTGTTGGCGGTGGGGATATTTGCGCTCTCGCCGGAAGATGGCCGCATTTGCCCGATTTGCTCTCGCGCGGATGAATGTCGTCCGAACGCCAGGAAGCTGATGGCTTTGATCGCCCGGCGCGTCACCTGCAAAACATGAAGGCAACTTGAATGTCACGGAAACATCGCGTTCCCGCTCAATGGCCGATCATCGCGCTCGGCGCCGTTTTGTTGTGCTCGAGCGAATCCGCGATCGCACAACAATCGCCGGCGGCACAGCGCGGCCTGACGTTTGTTCGGGCGAACTGCGCGCAATGCCATGCCGTCGACAAAGCCAGCGAGAGCCCGCTTAAGATCGCTCCGCCGTTCCGCAACCTGCATCTCAAATATCCGATCGAGAGCCTGGAGCGCCCCTTGAGCGAAGGGATCATTGCCGGCCATCCCACGATGCCGCAGTTCCGGCTGGATGCCGATCAGGTGAGCGATGTAATCGCTTACCTCAAGACGTTGGAGCGTTGAACGCGCCAGCGTTGCGACTGACAGCTTCCGGACCATTTGCCACGCGGTTGACGCCTGCCGCTTGCAGGGACCGGAATTTGCTTGGGCCTTTCGCCGCCGAATGACGTTGTCCCCCTAGCGAGCGAGCACCCCGGGCGCGTCGGCAATTCCCGTTTTGAACGATCCAGACATCGGTCGCGGCAGGGCGATGATTGCATTTGCCGCGGTTGCAGGAGCGCGCAATGCGCGTCGTGATCGCTCGCATCGGCGCAGGCGGCTATCGCTGGCGTGCGTCCCCCGCCGCAATCCATCGCGATTTGATTTGTATCAAAGCCGAAGTCGCTGCGTCGCAGCATCGTTTATTGAGGCGGCGGTTTTTGCATTTGCGCGCGCCGTAGAGCGGGGCCGACTCATGGTGTCTTCGACAGTCGCACGCAAGAGCATGACCATCGGCGAGGGAGGAATCGCGCTCGCCTTCGTTGCGCTGGCCGTGTCTTCGATTTTCGTTGCCGCGAATGCATATACGCCGGAATACGCCTTTCACGCTTGGCTCGCCGCCGCGGCCAGCGTCGCCACGGTATTTGCCATCGTCAATCGATATTACGAGCGCCCGGCCGAACTGCCGCCGCTCTCCGTCGACGGCAAACCCAATTACAACATGGGTCCGGTCAAGTTTGCGACGGTAGCGGCCGTGGTCTGGGGCGTCGCGGGCTTCAGCATCGGGCTTTGGGCCGCGCTCGAGCTCGCGTTCCCGGCGCTCAATTTCGATCTCCCCTGGTTCTCGTTCGGGCGTATCCGGCCGCTGCACACCTCCGCCGTGATCTTCGCCTTCGGCGGCAACGTGCTGGTGGCAACGTCCTTCTATGTGGTGCAGCGAACCTGCCGGGCCCGGCTCGCCGGCGACATCGCGCCGTGGTTCGTGGTGCTCGGCTACAATTTTTTCATCGTGATCGCCGGCACCGGTTATCTGCTCGGCATTACCCAGTCGAAGGAATATGCCGAGCCCGAGTGGTACGCGGATCTCTGGCTGACCGTTGTCTGGGTCACCTATTTCCTGGTCTATATCGTCACCATCATGCGGCGCAGCGAGCCGCATATCTATGTCGCCAACTGGTTCTATCTCGCCTTCATCTTGACGATCGCGGTGCTGCATCTCGGCAACAACGCCGCCATCCCGGTGTCGGTGTTCTCGCCGAAGTCATACATCGTGTGGGCCGGCGTGCAGGATGCCATGGTGCAGTGGTGGTACGGCCACAACGCGGTGGGTTTCTTCCTCACCGCCGGCTTTCTCGGCATCATGTACTACTTCATCCCGAAGCGGGCGGAGCGGCCGATCTATTCCTACCGGCTCTCGATCATCCATTTCTGGGCCCTGATCTTCCTCTACATCTGGGCCGGCCCCCATCATCTGCACTACACGGCGCTGCCGGACTGGGCGCAGACGCTGGGTATGACGTTCTCCATCATGCTGTGGATGCCCTCATGGGGAGGCATGATCAACGGAATCATGACGCTCTCGGGCGCGTGGGACAAGCTGCGCACCGACCCGGTACTGCGCATGCTGGTGGTGTCGGTCGCCTTCTACGGCATGGCCACGTTCGAGGGCCCCTTGATGTCGGTGAAGGCCGTGAACTCGCTCAGCCATTACACCGATTGGACGATCGGGCACGTGCATTCGGGCGCGCTCGGATGGGTGGGCTACGTTTCCTTCGGCGCGATCTATTGCCTGGTGCCATGGTTGTGGAATCGCGACGGGCTCTATTCGCTCAAGCTCGTCAATTGGCATTTCTGGATCTCCACCATCGGCATCGTGCTCTACATCTCGGCGATGTGGGTCTCGGGGATCCTGCAGGGGCTGATGTGGCGCGCCTATACCAAGCTCGGCTTCCTCGAATATTCCTTCATTGAAACGGTCGAGGCGATGCATCCGTTCTACATCATCCGCGCGCTCGGCGGAGCGCTCTTCCTCATTGGTGCGCTGATCATGGTGTGGAACCTGTGGCGCACCGTCTATCCCGGCCCGGCCCTCGCCTCCGCCAAGCCGGCGCTCGTGCCGGCCGAGTGAGGGGGGCTCGCATGTCGCTCTGGAAGAAGCACGCAATTCTCGAGACGAACTCCATCTTGCTCGTGATCGGCGTGCTGATCGTGATCGCGATCGGCGGCCTCGTGGAGATCACGCCGCTGTTCTATCTCAAGAGCACGATCGAAAAAGTGGATGGGGTGCGCCCCTACACGCCGCTCGAGCTCGCCGGCCGCAACGTCTATGTGCGCGAGGGCTGCTACAACTGCCATTCGCAGATGATCCGGGCCCTGCGCGACGAGGTGGAACGCTATGGGCACTACTCGCTCGCGGCCGAAAGCATGTACGACCGCCCGTTCCAGTGGGGCTCGAAGCGTACCGGTCCCGACCTTGCGCGAGTTGGCGGCAAATATTCCGACGACTGGCATCGCGATCACCTCAACGCGCCGAAGTCGGTGGTGCCGGGAACGGTGATGCCGGCCTATCCCTGGCTCGCCCGGACCGAGCTCGACCTTTCCCATATCGACGACGATTTGCGGGTGCAGGCCACGCTCGGCGTGCCGTACACGGCCGATATGATCGTCAACGCGCAGGCTGATGCCCGGACGCAGGCGGGCTCCGATGCAACCGATGACCTGCTCAAGCGCTATCCGAAGGCGCAGGCGCGCGACTACGACGGCAAGCCCGATCGCATCACCGAAGCCGACGCGCTTATTGCCTACCTGCAGGTGCTCGGCACTTTCGTCGATTTCAAGCTCTACGACGACAAGGCCAATGTGAGGTGAGGAAGCGACGATGAACCCGACTTATCGCGCGGTGGCGGAGTTCGCACAGACCTGGGGCCTCGCCTATTTCGTCGCGATCTTCGTAGTTGTTCTGATCTACGCGCTGTGGCCGTCGCGCCAGCGACAATTCGACGAGGCCGCGCGCATTCCCCTGCGCGAGGACTGACATGATCGAGAGCCGCCCGGCTGATCAGAAGCCCGACGTCGACGCCTTCACCGGCACCGCCACCACTGGGCACGAGTGGGACGGCATCCGCGAGTTGAACACCCCGCTGCCGCGATGGTGGCTGTGGCTGTTCTACGGCACGATCCTCTGGTCGGTCGGATACTGGATCGTGTATCCGTCCTGGCCGCTCGTGTCCTCCTATACGTCTGGTGCGTTCCGCTGGCATTCCCGCAACGCGGTGGATTCGGACGTCGAAGCGCTCAAGACGCAGCGCGGGCCCATGGTCGGCAAGCTCGCGGCTGCGTCGCTGCAGGAGATCGCCTCCGATCCGGTGCTGCTCGAATTCGCGCGCGCCCAGGGGCGCTCCGCCTTCGCCGAGAATTGCGCACCGTGCCACGGCGCCGGCGGCGGTGGCGGTCGCGGCTATCCCAATCTCAACGACGACGATTGGATCTGGGGCGGCACGCTCGACGAGATCGCGCAGACCATCCGCCACGGTGTCCGCTCCGGAGACGCGACTGCGCGCGGGGGTGCGGCTATGCCGGCTTTCGGCCGCGACGGCATCCTCAAGCGCGCCGATATCGAGAGCGTCGCCGATTACGTGCGTTCGCTCGCCGGTCTGCCCGTCGGCCGCAAGGCCGATCTCGCCGCCGGCAAGAAGGTGTTCGCCGACAATTGCGCGGTCTGCCATGGCGAGGAGGGCAAGGGCAAACGCGAGCTCGGCGCCCCCAACCTGACCGACGCCATCTGGCTCTACGGCGCGGATCGGCCGGCCATCGTCGATGCCGTCTGGAACGGCCGCGGCGGCGTGATGCCGGCCTGGGCCGGCCGGCTCGACGACGTCACCATCAAGGCGCTGGCGGTCTACGTGCATTCGTTCGGCGGCGGCGAGAAGTGAGGCATGTGCCCGGGATGGGACATCGCGGTCGGTCTGCACGAGGCGCGCACGGCGCAGCCGCCGCTGCTCGAGCTCGTGAAGGACGCGGCCGGGCAAGCGGCGGAAAGCGCGCCAACGGCGATCGGGTCTGCCCGAGCCCGACGAGGAAGGCCCGCTCTATGTCGCGCGTCGGAAAATCTATCCGCAGCAGCGTCAAAGGCACCTATCGCACCATCAAGTGGATCGTGCTGCTCGTCACGCTCGGCATCTATTATGGGCTGCCGTTCGTGCGCTGGGACCGCGGACCGAACGCGCCCGACCAGGCGGTGTTGATCGACTTTCCCAATCGCCGTTTCTATTTCTTCTTCATCGAGATCTGGCCGCAGGAGATCTACTACCTCACCGGGCTGCTCATCCTGGCGGCGATGGCGCTGTTCCTGATGAACGCGGTCGCCGGGCGCGTATGGTGCGGCTATCTTTGTCCGCAGACGGTATGGACCGATCTCTTCCAGGCCATCGAGCGTTGGGTGGAGGGCGATCGCCGCGAGCACCTGCAGCGTGACAAGGAGCCGTGGACGGCCGATCGCCTCGCGCGCAGCGGCCTCAAGCACTTTCTCTGGCTGATGGTGGCCTGGTGGACAGGCGGCGCTTGGGTACTCTACTTCGCCGACGCGCCGACGCTGGTGAAGGAGCTTGCGACGTTCCAGGCGCCGCCGTCGCCTATATGTGGATCGGTGCGCTCACCTTCACAACCTATGCGCTCGCCGGCCACATGCGTGAGCAGGTTTGTCTCTACATGTGCCCGTGGCCGCGCATTCAGGCCGCGCTGACCGACGAATACGCGCTCAATGTCACCTACCGGTACGATCGCGGCGAGCCGCGCGGCTCGGTGAAGAAAAATGCCGCCCTGCGCGCGCAAGGCCAGCCCGCCGGCGACTGCGTCGATTGCTATCAATGCGTCTATGTCTGTCCCACCGGGGTCGACATCCGAAACGGACCCAACCTCGGCTGCATCCAATGCGGGCTCTGCATCGACGCCTGCGACGCGGTCATGGCCAAGATCGGCCGGCCGTCGCGGCTCATTGCCTACGACACCGACCTCAACATCAAGCGCCGCCAGAGCGGGGAGCCCTCGCAGGTGAGGATCGTGCGCATGCGCACGATCCTCTATGTGGGCGTCATGGCAGTGGTCGGCGCTGTCATGCTGTACACGCTGGCGACGCGCCAGAACGAGGGGATCAGCCTCATCCACGACCGCAACCCGCTATTCGTACGGCTCTCCGACGGGGAGCTGCGCAACGGGTTCACCGTACGCATTCTCAACAAGTCGCTCGAGCGGCGCAGCTTCGTGCTGACCGTCGACGGTCTCCCCGATCTCGATCTCAAGGTCGTCGGCGACACCGTGACGACCGGGCGGATGGCGGTCGTCTCCGTCGGTCCCGATCAGACTTTCGAGTTGCGTGCCCTGGTGGGCACATATTCGCCGCTGCCACCTGAGGCTTCGATCCCGCTGATCTTCCGCATCACCGACGCGGCCACCGGGCGGCAGGCGAGCGCGGTCGACCATTTCCGCGGGCCTTGACCATGCGCACACCTGCAAGCAATCCGATCGGCGGTGACGGACGCCGCCCGAGGGAAGTGACGGGACGGCTGGTGCTCGTCTGTCTCGTCGCCTTCTTCGCGGCGGTCGCCGGCGTGAACGCCGTCATGATCGGCGCCGCGGTGTCGACTTTCGGCGGTGTCGAAACCGAGAGCGCCTACCAGGCCGGCCTGGCCTTTGGCCGGGAGGCTGCGGCGGTCGCCGCCCAGGACGCGCTGCACTGGCGGGTCGAGGCGAAAGTCTCGGGCGATGCGGATGCGAGGCTGGTCGGGGTCGTGGCGACCGATTCCGGCGGCCGTCCGTTGACCGGCTTGCAGGCATCTGCGCGCCTCGCCCATCCAACCAACAGGCGCGCCGACCGCACCGTACAGCTTGACGAAATTGTACCCGGCCGGTTTCGCGGAATGGTCGAAGCGGCAAGCGGCCAGTGGGAGTTCGAGATCGAGCTGTCGCGCGCGGGGACCCGCATGTTCCGCTCCCGAAACCGCCTCTTTTTGCGCTGAGCAGCCGTCATGCCGGAGCCGCTCGATCTCTCGATTTTCGTGCGACGCGACGGCGGCGTGGCGCACCTGGATCTCGCGGTCGAGGGCGTCGGCTGCGCCGGCTGCATCCGCAAGATCGAAGGCGGCTTGAAGCGCATTCCCGGCATCGTCGAGGCGCGTCTCAACTTCACCAATCGGCGTCTGGCGGTCGACTGGCGCGATGGCGCGCTCGAGGCCAGCGACGTGATCGGCGCGCTCGAACGCATCGGCTACCGCGCTTATCCGTTCGAGCCCGAGCGCGCGGAGTCCGACGAGGCCCGCCGCGCACGCTGGCTGATGAAATGCCTCGCGGTTGCCGGCTTCGCTGCCATGAACATCATGCTGCTGTCGGTCTCGGTCTGGTCGGGCGGCGGAACCGACATGACGCAGGAGACGCGCGACTTCTTCCACTGGTTGTCCGCGCTCGTGGCATTGCCTGCCGTCGCCTATGCCGGCCAGCCGTTTTTTCAGGGCGCTTGGCGTGCGATCCGCGCGCGGCAGCTCAACATGGACGTGCCGATTTCGCTCGGCGTACTGCTGGCAGTCGGCATGTCGGTGGTGGAGACGGCGAGCCATGCCGAACATGCCTATTTCGACTCGGCGGTCATGCTGCTGTTCTTCCTGCTGTGCGGCCGCTATCTGGATCACGCCATGCGGCGCAGGACGCGCGCGGTCGCCGGCAATCTCGCCGCGATGAAGGCCGAAACCGCGCACCGCTTCGCCGATGCCGGCGAGCTGGTGATAGTGCCCGTTGCGGCGCTGCGGCCCGGCGATCGTCTGCTGGTGCGGCCGGGCGAACAGGTGCCGGCCGACGGGACGGTGATTTCCGGCACGTCGGAGCTCGACGAGGGATTGATCACCGGCGAAACGGTCCGCAGGAAGGTCGCGGCCGGGGCCGCGATCTATGCCGGCAGCATCAACTATTCCGGCGCGTTGACCATGCGTGTCAGCGCCGCCGGCGGGGCAACGCTGATCGACGAGGTCGAGCGGCTGCTGGCCAGCGCGGTGGTGGCCCGCTCACGCTACCTGCGGCTCGCCGACCGCGCGGCGCGGCTCTACGCCCCCATGGTGCATGCCACCGCGGCGCTCACGGCGATCGGATGGTTGGCCGCCGGCGCCTCCCTGCACGATTCGATCATCACCGCGATCGCGGTGCTGATCATCACATGCCCATGCGCTCTGGCGCTGGCGATCCCGGCCGTACAGGTCGTGGCCTCCGGCGCCCTGTTCCGTGCCGGACTCATCCTCAACGCAGGCGATGCCGTCGAGCGGCTGGCCGACATCGACACCGTGATATTCGACAAGACCGGCACATTGACGCTGCCGGAGCCGCGGGTGGACGGTGAAGCCGGTCTCGATCCGGATGTGCTCGAAAGGGCCGCGCGGCTTGCGCTGTCGAGCCGGCACCCGTTGGCCGCGGCAGTGGCGCGCGAAGCCCGCGACCGTAGGCCATACCAGGGCGCGATCGAGGAGCCCGGGCGGGGCGTGCGCGCTTTGATCGATGGAGCGGAGGCGCGCCTCGGCAGTCCGGCATTCTGCGGGCTCGCCGACGCGGCGGCACACCGGTCCGAGCTCGAGCCCGGCACCTCGCTGATCGCGTTCACGCATGCCGATCGCAGCACCGTCTTCGCCGTGCGCCAGAGGCTGCGGCCCGATGCCGTGGCGGTCGCGAAGGCGCTGGCCGAGCACGGTTTCGACCTGCGCATCCTGTCGGGCGATCGCCCGACCGCGGTCGCGCCGATCGCCGCGAGGCTCGGCATTTCGCAGTGGCAGGGCGGGCTCAATCCGGCGGAGAAGATCGCCGCGATCGACGCGCTCAAAGCCGCGGGGCACCGCGTCCTCATGGTGGGCGATGGTCTCAATGACGCGCCGGCGCTTGCCGCCGCTCATGTTTCGCTGTCGCCGATCGCCGCCGCCCACATCGCCCAGGCGCAGGCGGACGCGGTATTTGTCGGCGAGCGGCTCGAGCCGGTGCTGCACGCGCTCATCGTCGGACGTCGCGCCCGGCGGCTGATGCAGCAGAATCTGTGGTTCGCCGTGGTCTACAACGCCCTCGCCGTGCCGATGGCGATCGCGGGCCAGGTCACCCCGCTGATCGCGGCGCTCGCGATGTCCGGCTCCTCGCTTCTGGTCACGGTCAACGCATTGCGTGCGTGCCGCTATGACAAGGATCGTGCGTCGCCGGACGCGCCGTTCGCTGACATCCCCATGCCGAGGACCCGGCCGTCATGAACGTGCTCATCTATCTCGTGCCCATGGCTCTGACGCTGGGCCTTGCAGGCCTTGCCGCCTTCCTCTGGTCGTTGCGAAGCGGCCAATATGACGACATGGAGGGAGCTGCTGTCCGCATCCTGGAGGACGATGATATCGAGCGGGACGAGACCGATCAGGCGGAATTTGAAGCGCCGCGTCTCTGACCATTGCCGTGGCGGATCGATGATGCGGCGCCTTTGCGCCGGATACGGTTCGAGGATAACAATCGGTCCCGCAGGCCTGCAGCGATGCTCGGACGGGGATCGGGATGAAATTGCCCTTGAGCGGCGGATGCCAGTGCGGACGCGTCCGCTACCAGATCAGGGCGCAGCCGCTGACCTTGTATGCGTGCCACTGCACGGAATGCCAACGTCAGTCTGGAAGTGCCTTCGGCCTCTCCCTGGCGGTTCCGCGCGCGGCGCTTGTCGTCGTCGACGGCACGCCTGTCATGTGGCGCCGCGTCCTTGCGGGCGGCCGCGTCATCTGGTGCCTGTTCTGCGGCGAGTGCGGCGTACGGCTGTTCCACAACCCGGAGCGCAATCCGCAGGCCTCGATCGTCAAACCGGGCACGCTCGATGACACCGGATGGCTGAAGCCGGTCGGGCACATTTGGACCCGCAGCGCGCAGCCTTGGGTGCAGATTCCGCAAAGCGCGGTGAACTATGAGGGGCAGCCACCCGACCTCTTGCACCTGATCGAGGCGTGGCAGGCGCAGGAATTGAGGGCATAGGCGGCATCCGCGGCCCTCAATCCGCGGCAGCGCGCGTCGCCCGCCACGTCCTCCGCTGCCGATGCCGGCCCCCGCACGATCCGTCCGAAAGGCCGCGACTTCGCGGGCCGCAACGTGGGACTCCGGTCTAGTTCATGCCCTTCGGCGGCATGCGCTCGGCGAGCGGGGGCAGGAACCGGTCGGTGTACACGGTCGCCGGATCGGGGCGGACCGGAAGCTGATAGGCCGTCACCATCGCGTCGATCGTCTTCTGCAATTTCTCCGGCGTGACCGAGCTGAGCCCGTTCCTCTTCACGTGCCCGGTATTGGTCAGCCCGAGCGCAATGTCGAGGCGCACTTTCTCGATGTCGAGCTTCATCATCGGATCGAGCGCCTTGAGAACCTCCAGGGCCTTTTGCGGGGATGCGATCGTGTCCTTGGTTCCCCGGTTGAGCGCGTCGACCACCCCGCGCACGGTTTGCGGGTTTTCGTCGGCGAAATTTTTCGTGGTGACCAAGGCGAGGCCGTACATGTCGGCGCCGAAATCCGAATACTTGATCACGAACAGATCGTCCAACGTCATGCCGAGCTCGAGCGCGGCCGGAATGTTCGAGTTGGTGAAGCCGCCGGTGCCGTCGACCTCGCCGCGCTTGAGCATGGGACCGAACAATTGCGGCTGCACCGCTACCCAGTTGATCTTGACGTTCTCCGCATTGGCGGCCTTGAGCAGGATGGAGATCGTGTCGTGCACGGCGGTGCCGGGCCCGCCCGCGATCTTCTTGCCGTCGAGGTCGATCGGTTTGCGGATGCCGGCGGTCTTGCGCGTGATCACCGCCAGCGGCGACTCGTCGAAACTCATGTAGACGGCGACCAGGGGCGAAGCCGGATTGGCCGCGTTGAACCGGATCATGGAGGGCAGGTCGACCCAGCCGAACTGGTAGACGCCGCCGGCAACGCTGACCGCGACATTGGTGGCGCCCTTTCCGGCGTCGATCGTGTCCACGGTCACGCCTTGCGCCTTGAAGTACCCCTTGTCCTGCGCGACGAAGAACGGCGCGTGCGTTCCCTGAATGATCCAATCCATCATGATCTTGACGGTCTTCGTTTCCGCGTTGGCGGCGGTCGCCGCGAGAGCGGCAAAGACGAGCGACCATGAAAACAGCCGGGCGATCATGCGAATATTGACGAATGTCTGCGCGTTGTTGTCGGAACGAACGCTGATCATTGTTTACCTCCATCCGCACGCGGTGCTAGACATGCTCGATCAGTAAACGTCAGCGTATTGGCTTGGCATCGCCGGCTGCGATTGCTAGCATCGATCCATGCCGTCGGCTCCGCTTCCCACTCCACCGCACCCCCAGCCTGAACCGTAGCACGTTTCATGCCAGACTGCCCGCGGGCGCCTGCGTCGCTCGCGGCGGCTTTGGGCGGGTGCACGTTTTGCGGCGCGAAGCGTCGGGGCGAAGCGGGGTGGGTGCCAGCGAAAAAGGAGTACGCCGATGCTGAAGCTTCCCGGCCACGGCCGCTATGACTATTCGCCGATCACCAAGCGGCAAGACTACACGTGGCCGGAGGGGAAGCGGCTCGCTTTCTACATCGCGCTCAACATCGAGCATTTCGCGTTCGGCGCCGGGCTGGGGATGGATCCGGTGCGCAGCAACCAGCAGACCACGCGGAACTTCGCTTGGCGCGACTACGGCAACCGCATCGGCAATTGGCGCCTGTTCGAAATCCTCGACGAGTTGCAACTGCCCGCGACGATCCTGCTCAACAGCAGCGTCTGCTACCACTATCCGGAGATCGTCGAAAAAATCAAAGCGCGCGGCGACGAAGTGCTCGGTCACGGCCGCACCAATGCCGAGCTGCTGCGCGGGATGTGGGAGCATGACGAGGCGCGCGCGATCCAGGAATGCACGGAAGTGATCGAAAAGCACGTCGGCGTGAGACCCACGGGCTGGATGGGTCCCGGCGCGTTGGAATCGAACGTCACCCCCGACCTGCTCAAGGAAACCGGCTACACCCATCTGCTCGACTGGCCCGTCGACGACCAGCCGATCTGGATGCAGACCCGGTCGGGACCGCTCCTCTCGGTTCCCTATCCGATGGAATTGAACGACGCCGGCTCGCAGGCGCACCGCGATCATACCGGACGCCAGTTTGCCGAGATGATCGTCGACCAGTTCGAAGAGCTGCTGGAGCAGTCCGACCGGCAGCCGCTGGTTTTCGCGCTCGCCTTGCATGGCTTCATCGTCGGCCAGCCGTACCGGCTGCGGCCGGTGCGGCAGGCCATCAAGCATTGCGTCGAGCACAAGCACAGGGATCGGGTCTGGTACACCCGCGCCGGCGATATCGCGAAATACTGCTTCTCCCTGCCGAAGGGCATCATCCCGGGAGGTTGAGCCCGGCGGACCTTCCTTACACCAGGAGGCGGCGATGGATGTTCCGCTCGCCCGGGATGCCGAGGCAAAGACCCACGTGCTGCGGTCAAGTCCGCAGACCATTCATTGGGGCTATCTCGACGGCGCGCTCGATCCTGTCCTGACGATCGATTCCGGCGACCACGTCGTCATCGAGTGTGTGTCGGGAAATCCCGAATGGATGCCCCCGAGCTCAACCGGCTTCGATCCGTTGCCGGAACTGCGCAATATCCATCAACAGGTCAAGCGCGGTTCCGGAAATCACATCCTGACCGGCCCGATCTTCGTGCGCGGGGCCGCGGTCGGCGACGTGCTCGAGGTTCGCATCCGCGAAATCGAGCTGCGCCAGGACTGGGGATACAACCTCTTCCGCGCCTATGGCGGCACGCTGCCGGACGAATTTCCCTACTACCGCATCATCCACATCGAACTCGACCGCAAGCGCAATCTGGCGCTGCTGCCGTCGGGCCTGACGGTGCCGATACGCCCGTTTTTCGGGCAACTCGCCGTTGCGCCGCCGAAGGCGTTTGGTCGGCAGAACAGCAAGGAGCCGCGCGACTTCGGCGGCAACATCGATTGCAAGGAGCTGACGGCCGGCAGCACCATCTATCTGCCGGTTCTCAACGCCGGCGCGCTGTTCTCGACCGGCGATGGCCATGCCGCCCAGGGCGACGGCGAGGTGAATGGCACCGCGATCGAAACGTCGCTCAAGGGGACGTTCGAGTTCCGCGTGCGCAAGGATTTGGACTGGCGGCTGCCGCGCGCGCAGACCGCGACGCATTTCATCACCTTCGGCCTCGATCCCGATCTCGACGCCGCCGCGCGGCAGGCGCTGCATGAAATGATCGATTGGATCGTGGCGCTGACCGGCATTGCCAGGGACGATGCATATTCCTTGAGCAGCTGTGCCGTCGATCTGCATGTGACGCAGACGGTGAACAATGTCAAAGGAGTGCATGCCATGATCGACCGCAGCATCCTTCGCATGGCATGAGTTCTTGTATCCGCCAGCGGGCGCGCGGGTCATCAAGCCCCCGATCGCGGGACCCAATGGGCGCCGGCGCAGGAGCGAGTGACAGAGCCGCCATGAACTTCGTCGATCTCGACCGCGTCTCACTGCGCTACGGCGAGGATGCCGACGGCACACTCGCCCTGCACCGGGCCACGCTCCATGTCGGCAAGGGCGAATTCGTCGCCGTGGTGGGCCCTTCGGGATGCGGCAAATCGACCCTGATGAAGGTGGTCACCGGCCTGTGGCCGCCGACCGCCGGCGCGGTCATGGTCAGCGGCCGCGAGGTCACCGCGCCATTGAGCATCGCCGGCATGGCGTTTCAGAATCCCACGCTGCTGCCGTGGCGAACGACGCTCGACAATGTCATGCTGCCGCTCGAAATCGTGCAGCCGCATTGCTCGCGGCTCAAGCGCGAACGCGCGGCCTACGTGGCGAAGGTGCGCGACCTCCTTGCGCTCGTCGGCCTCAAGGGATTCGAGGACCACTTTCCGTGGCAGCTTTCCGGCGGCATGCAGCAGCGCGCCTCGTTGTGTCGCGCGCTGATCCACGATCCCACCCTCCTCATGCTCGATGAGCCGTTCGCCTCGCTCGACATGTTTACGCGCGAAGAACTGTGGCTGGCGCTGCAGGATCTCTGGCTTGCCCGCAATCCTACCGTGATCCTCGTCACCCACGATCTGCGCGAGGCGGTCTTCCTGGCGGACCGCGTTCTGGTGATGAGCGCGAGGCCCGGCCGCATCATCGCCGAGCGCGCCGTCGATTTGCCGAGACCGCGCAAGCTCGACGCCACCTATGAGCCCTACTCGGTTGCACTCGTTCACGAGCTGCGCGAGCACATCAGCGCGGCCCGTTCGAGCGCCGTTTGATTTGCGGGGAGTTGCCGCGTGGCCACGACCGATACCCTCGATGACGCCCTCCCGGTGCGGCCACGCAAGCCGTACCTGCTGCGGCGCAAGACCTTGCGCTACGTCCTTCCGTGGGTGGTGATCGTCGGCATTTTCGTGGTCTGGGAGATCGTCGTTCGCGTCTTCGAGATCGAGCAGTTCGTCCTGCCGGCGCCGTCCGCGATCTTCGCGTCCGGCTGGCAGTGGCGCGAGCCGATCCTGATCAATGCCTGGCAGACCTTCATGACTACCGCGATCGGTTTCCTGGTGGCCGTCGTGGTGGGGTTGCTGGGGGGCATCGCGGTCGGCTCGTCGACATTGGTCTACGACAGCTGCTACCCCGCGCTGATCGGATTCAATTCCATTCCAAAAGTGGCGGTGGTTCCGATCTTGGTGATCTGGTTCGGCATCGGCACGGTTCCGGCCATCATCACCGCCTTCCTGATCGCGTTTTTTCCGATCCTGGTGAACGTCGCCGTGGGGATCGCAACGGTGGAGCCCGAGCTGCAGGACGTGCTGCGGGCGCTAGGCGCGAGCCGGTGGCAGGTGATCCGCAAGGTCGGGCTGCCGCGATCGATGCCGTACTTCTTCGCCTCGCTGAAAGTGGCGATCACTTTCGCTTTCGTCGGCACCATCGTTGCGGAAACGGTTGCGGCCAACAAGGGCATCGGCAACCTGATGCTGGTTGCATCGTCCCGCTTCGAGGTGCCGCTTGCGTTCGCCGGTCTCCTGGTGACCAGCGTCATGGGCATCGGCATGTACCTCGTCTCCGCCGCGATCGAGCGGCGCATGACCGGCTGGGCCACCCGTGGCGCGGATGCCATGATGGCGGGGCAGGGGTGAGCGATCCGGACTTGCGGCGCAGCCGAGCCTGCGCGTGCGCCTCTGCCGCGGCCGCGTGCCCCGAACGCTCGGCGTCCTGTCGCGGTCCACCCGTCCCGATGCCGCAACCTTCAGCGACCTGCGGCGGCGCGCTCGCCGCGGAGATCGTAGGTCGACATCAGCTTGTCGACCATGCCGGTCGCTCCGCTCCAATCGAACGTGCGGAAGCTGTGGCCGCGCGTGACGAACTGGGCGCCGGCGTAGAACATCTCGTACTGGACGTGGCGCGAGCCGAACTCGGAGCCGATGGCGTCCCAGGCGGCCTTGAGGAACTTCACCTTCTGCTCCGGCGACATGTGAGCCGAGCGCTGGGTCTTGTCGATGATCGCCTTGAGCTGCGGATCGGCAAAATCGTGCACGGAGGAGGGCAGCATGATGAGCGCTCCGCCGGCGAGCTCGCGGATGAGATTGACCACCCGCGGATAGAGTTCCTGCGTCAGCACTTGCGCCGAATACATGAAATGCTTGTTCGGCACCCACCATTCGCCGAGCTTCGAGCCTGCGGCCTCCATGCCGTTGAGCATGGCCTCGACCATGCTCACCTGCGCGGCGAGGTAGCCGAGCTGCTCGCGCACGGGCGGCATGTCGACGGTTCCGATCGACTCCGTCAGCCGCCGCGCGAGCCCGACCAGGAACTTGATCTTCACCGACAGGCGAATCTGCGCCTGGTAGTTCTGGTAGGCGTGGCCCGGCGTGTCGTGGAACTGGGCACGGCACATGTCGACGTCGCGATGCACGAAGACGCGCTCCCACGGCACCTTGACGTCATCGAAATAGATCAGCGCGTCGTTCTCGTCGTAGCGCGAGGAGATCGGGTTGTCGAAGACCGAGGTCGCGGCGGCCTCGTAGGACTTGCGCGACAGGACGCGCAGCCCCTTGGCGTTCATCGGCAGCGCGCAGGAAAAGGCGAGGGCTTCCTCGCCGGGCTTGAGCGGCTGCAGGTTGGCGACGAACACCTCGTTCGCCATGACGGCGCTGGTGCCGAGCATCTTGGCGCCGCGGATCGTCAAGCCGCCGACGTCTTCGTCGACGATGCGGGCGACCAGGTCCTCGTCCTGCTGGCCCCAGTCCTTGCCGCGCGCGGCCTGCGGATTGATGATGACGTAGGTGAGGAACAGATCGTTGCGGCTGGCGTGTTCGAAATATCCCGCCAGCGCCTTGGCGCGCTCCTCGCCGTGCCTTCGAAAGATCTCGATGCCCATGCGCTGGCCGACGAGCGCGGACGCGAGGTGGTCCGGGGAGCGGCCCATGAAGCCGCAGTGCACGGCGGCCCAGGTCTGCATCGCCGTGCGCCGCAGCACCATCTCGTCGTAATTGCGCGGCATCTGCCAGGCGCGGTTGACCCGCCGGTTCGAGCCTTCCGGAATGAAGGTCATCAATTCGAGGTTTTCCGGCTGCGCCTGGAAATCATAGAGCGAGGCCGCCGACCGCGTCGAATTGCGGAACGCCGGATGCTCGGTGACGTCGTCCACCCGTTTGCCGTCGATGTAGACCGCGCGGCCGTCCTTGAGCGACTTGATGTGCTCCGCGCCGGTCTTGCATGCGGTCATGGTGATTCCTCCAATTGGCGCGGATCGCTCGGGTCGGCGGCGTGGCCGCGCACGGCCCGCCGGCGCGGCAACCCCGCCGACAGAGCAGGGCTGCGCGTGACGTCGCGGTTGGCCCATGGGCCAAAGCGAAATATAGCTTCAATGATTACCTATCGTACGAAGCTTTTCAAGATCGCGATGGCGTGTTATCAAGACCGCCGTCAGCCACGCGATACCCGCCTCATGCGCGCCGCCGCGAAACGCAAATCGGCTCCCATCTCGGCGCTCGAGGAGCGGCCGCGCAAGGGCTCGCGCGCGCCGCAGCCGTTCCCGCTCACGATTTCGCGCCCCGAGCTGCTGGCGGGCGGCAGCGATCGGGACTTTCGGCATCTGGTCCACGGCCTGTTCGGCTTCCTGGCGCGGCACGAACGCATTCGCGCCGGGCACGCCAAGGTCATCGGCCTTGCCGGCATCGAATACACCGTACTGATCTCCATCGCGCATCTTTCGCTCGATGCCGACGTGAACATCAAGACCGTCGCCGACCACCTGCATCTATCCGGCGCGTTCATCACCTCGGTGGCGCGGCGGTTGCTGAATCTCGGCATGATCCAGAAAAAAACCGACGCCGGTGACCGCCGGCGGGTGACGCTCACCGTGTCGGCTCAAGGCCGCGCCGCCCTCAAGCGGCTCGCGCCCATCCAGCGGCAGGTCAACGACGTGGAGTTCGCCGACCTCGGCCGCGACGAGTTTCGCCTGCTCATCGACATCGTGGATCGACTGATCGAATCCGCGGACCGCTCGGTTGCCCTGCAGACCTATCTGCTGGCAAGCCTGGATGCGTCCCGCGGCTGAGACAATGCCGGAGCACATCCATGCCGTTTGACGGTCTGCGCCCCTATCTGGAAACGCTCGAGCGCAAGAACCTGCTGAAATGGGTTGACCGCGAGGTCGACCGCGATTGGGAGATTGCCACGGTCACGCGCATGATGTTCCGCGCCATGCCGGAGGCGCGCCGCGTCGGCATCGGCTTTCGCAACATCCGCGGCTTTCCCGGCGGCCGCGTGGTCGCCGGCGTGGTCGCTGCCTCGACCGACATGATCGCGACCGCGCTCGAATGCGAGCCGAACGCGAAGGCGATCAATGAGCGCGTCCATCGCGGCATCAAGACGCCGATCCCGACGGTCATGGTCAAGAACGGGCCGTGCAAGGAGGTCAGGCTCGGTCCCGGCGAGCTCGACCTCACGAAGATCCCCACGCCGGTGTGGACGCCGGGCAAGGACGCGGGCCCGTATTTCACGCCGCTGTGGGTGACGCGCGATCCCGATACCGGACGCCGCAATCTCGGCATCCGCCGCTGCCAGGTGAAGGGGCCGGACAAGACCGGGATTCTGTTCGGCGCGCCGGACCGCGGCGGCGCCATTCATCACACCAAATGGAAGCTGCGCGGCCGCGCGATGCCGGCGGCGTTCTATGTCGGCGCCGATCCCGTGCACTATCTGGTCGCGCCCTCGCGCTACGGCGAGGACGAGCTGGCGGTCGCCGGCGGCATCCGCGGCGCGCCGGTGGAAATGGTGAAATGCGAGACCGTCGACCTCGAAGTCCCGGCCACCGCCGAATTCGTGGTCGAGGGCGAGGTGTCGATGGACCAGAGCGAGCCCGAGGGGCCGTTCGGCGAGTTCACCGGTTACATGGCGGGCGGGCGGGCCGGGCCGGTTTTCAACGTCAAGTGCATCACCCACCGCAAGGATCCGATCGTGATGGGCGTGGTCAGCCAGTTCCCGCCCAGCGAATCATCCATGATCAAGAAGGTGCTGCTCGAGGCCGGGCTCATCCGCCACCTCACGGAGACGCTCAACATTCCCGGCATCGCTGACGCTCACGTGCTCGAGGCCGGCGGCGGCACCGCGGTGCTCTGGGTCAGCCTGCACAAGACCTATACCGGCCAGGTCGACCAGGTGATGTTCGGCGCGCTCGGCCATTTTGGCACGAGCTATTTCAAGTGGCTCATCGTCACCGACGACGACGTCGATATCCGCGATCCGTTCATGCGCGACTGGATCCTGTCGTGGCGCGTGCAGCCCGATCGCGACCTGCGCATCATCCCGAACTCGGGCGCGGTCGAGCTCGATCCGTCGGTGCATCCGCCGAACGTGATCCTGCCGGAACGGCTGGGCGCCAAGGTGCTGATCGACGCCACCAAGAAGTTCGAGTATCCGGCGATCTCGCTCCCGCCGATGCAATACCTGCAGCGCGTCCACGCCAACTGGTCGGATTACGGCCTGCCGGCGCTCGAGACCCTGCGGTTGCCGAAAGGGCTGTAGCGCGTTTTCCGGTTGGCATGATTCAGCATTGCACACCGACATGCGTCACCCGCGGGCTCGACCCGCGGGTCCATCCTCTTCGCAAAATTGATCTTGCGAAAAGGATGGATTGCCGGGTCAAGCCCGGCAATGACGACCCGGGTCAAGCCAGGCGGAAAATGCTCTAGGCCCGTAGGTTCGGGTTGCGCGCGGTTTGAGACTTCGGCAGGAATCGTTGACTTACGGGGCCGCGACCGACCCGACCTACGCCGCTCGCCATTGGCTAGCCGCCGTCACTGCACCGACGCGGCCGCCGCCTTGATCTTGTTGTAGAATTCTTTCAGCGGCGCACTCTTGTCGAGCACCGGTTGGATCGCCGCGGAGACGCGCCGCTCGGCGTCTTGCTGCTCGGCCGGCGACAGGGTGACGATCTTGCCGCCGCGCTCCTTCCAGATATTCGTGTCCTGCACGATGTTGGCGGCGCCCCACTTGCTGGCCTGCGGCTCGACCGCGGCGCCGGCCTTCATCACCGCCTGTTTCAGATCGGGCGGCAGGCGGTCGTACCAGGCCTTGCTGACGAGGTTGAGCGACACGATCGCCCACAAGTGCGTATCGAGCAGGTTGGGGGCGCCGTCGTAGTATTTGAACGCGACGAACACCGGGATGCCGGAATTGGCCCCGTCGATCGTGCCTTGGGTCAGCGCGGGCAGCACCTCGCCGAGCGACATCGGCACCGCCGCGCCGCCGAGCGCATTGACCTGGGCCTGCTCGCCCTCGCTCGCCAGCACGCGAATGCGCTTGCCGGAGAAATCCGCGAGCTTGGTCACCGGCGTTTTGAAGACGAAGGACTGGGTGTCGTACACCATCATGCCGAGCAGCACGAGGCCGCGCGAGGTGGCGACGTCGCTGACGGCCTGGCGCAGTTGCGGCACCAGGACGGCGCGCTCGACGTGGGCGAGGTCCTTGAACAGGCCGGCCATCGCGAGGCCCTGGAAGCGCGGATCGGCGCCGACGAACAGCTCCGCCGGTCCCGACGCCGCCTCGATCGTTCCGAGCCGCAAACCCTCGGCTTGCCGGGCCGCCGAGCCGAGCTGGCCGGCCGGATAGACGTCGACCTTGATCCGGTTGTTCGTCGCCTTTTCCAGCTCCGCCTTGTACATCTTGATGAATTCGTGCTGGACGTCGTTGATGGTGAGGGTGGCGAACTTCATCGTGAAGTCCTGCGCCCGCGAGGGATCCGCCGAAAGGGTGACGCCGGTCACAACGGCCAGGGTTGCGATGAGTGTTCGCGCCAGATGCCCGAGCGCAGCAGACCGATCACGTCGACATGCCATTTGATGATCTCCCATGTGCCTGAATGATGCGAATGCTAGACGCTTTAGGCGTTTGACTTCAATCACGGATTTCGCATGACCGTGCGTCGGGCCGCTCGCGCTGCCCGGCATGGAGCCGCCATGACGGGATGCACAACCCCGGAGATTTTCAGGCGGTCGAACCACGAAGGAACGTCGCTCGAGCACGCCTGAGGCCGCGGCAGGAGCGCGTGATTCTCGGCGGCGGCCGGGGCTACGGCGCGGCAGGCGACCGCCGGATGGTGAGTGCCGCAATCACCGCGAGTGGCGCCGCGACGATGCTGCCGGCTGCGAAGATCGCGGAGAACGACAGCCCGACCGGATCGTGCAGCGGCCCGATCCCGAACGCCGCGACGCCATAGCCGAGCTGATAGAATGCGATGAGCTCCCCGGCCATGACCGCCGAGAGATGGGGGAATTCGTCGCCGGCCAAGCTGATGCTCAGCGGCAGGAACGCGGAACACGCAAGGCCGGCGAGGCCAAGCGCGACGATCCCTTCGGCTTCGCCCCGCACGTGGGGGGCAAGCTGGAAAGTGATGACCAGCAGGACCGGAAGCCCGACATAGATCCAGCGCACCGGCACGCGCCGGGAGATCGCCGCGATAAGTATGCGCCCCAGCGTCACCATCACCCAGAAGGCGGTCAGCGCGAACGAGGCGCCGCGGGCCGATACCCCCCGCTCGTCGCTGAGATAGAGCATGGCCCAGTTGCCGTTCAGGGTCTCGAGCATCCCATAGAGAAATACGGCCGCGGCGTAGAGCCAGAATCGACGCGGCAGACCTGACCAGCCGATCGGCCCGCGGGCGGGCGGGCCGGCGGCCGCCGTGGAGGCTTGCAGCGGCTGCGTCAGGGCGACGGCGAAGATCAGCGCCACGATGCAGGCGACCGCGAGCGGCAGCAGCCACCATGCGCCCATCCCGACGACGATCGCCACCAGCACCGGCGCCAGCGCCGTCCCCAATCCCAGCAGCGCGTTCAGCACCAGGACCGCCCGATCGGTGCGCCCCGGAAAGAAAGCTTCGGCGTAGGTGTTGAGCGCCATCACCGTCGCGCCAAAGCCGAGGCCCAGCGCTGCGGTGGCAACCAGCAGCACGCCGAAGGCCATGTCGGGCGCGCCGAGCAGCAGTCGGCTCAGCGCCAGCAGCGCCATCGAGACCATGTTGCCGGCAAATCCCGCCAGCAGCACCCGGCGCAGGCCCGACCGGCGCGCCAGCCTGGGCGCCAGCGCGGAGGCGAGGATGGCGAACACCACCTGTGGCACGAACATCGTGCCGTAGCGCGTGCTGTCGAATCCGAACCCGTCGGGACTGGTGAAGATCGAGCTGGCGGCGGGGAACGTCACCAGCGCCAGGCCCTGCACCACGGCGGCGACGTAGACCACGCCGATTTCGTTGCGAGTGGCCATTGCGGGAGCACTCACGCGGACGATTCGCCCGGCGCGCCCGGCGCAACCATGTCCGGAGCCTTGCGGACGTCGGTCATCGCTGCCGCCGGCGCCCGCTCACCGAAGCCTCTGCAACAGGTGATCGCCCACGCGGATCGCGTTGGCGATTGCGGTCAGCGACGGGTTCACCGCCCCGATGCTGACGAAGAAGCTGGTGTCGACGACGTAAAGATTGTCGAGCTCGTGCGCCTTGCAGTTCACGTCCAGGACGGAGGTCTTGGCATCGCGGCCGAACCGGCACGTCCCGGCCTGATGGGCGCAGCCGGCGATCGCGATCTCGGTCTTCATGTAGATGTTGCGCGGGATCAGGTGATCCGGATGCATGCCGAGATGGCTCAGCATCGATTTGAGCTTGTCGTAGAGCTTCTGCTTGGGCACCTGGTTGTTCGGCGTGTAGCTCAGCGTCAGCCTGCCGGACCTGTCCACGCTGACGCGATTTTCCGCATCCGGCAGGTCTTCCGTCGTGAGCCAGAAATCGACCGCGTGGCGGGCGAGATCGTCGAGCAGCCCGCTCGGCAGCAGCGCGGTTTCCAGCGGCTTCTCGCCCCGATACATCGGGCCCAGCGACTTGCCGATCATCTGGATGTTGCCCATCGGATACTCGAATCCGTCCATCCCGAAATAGAAATCATTCAACGCGATGGTCTTCTGGAACATGGTCGGATTGGGTTCGCGCGAGATCGCGAGCACGGCCTGGCTGTTGTGGAACATGTAGTTGCGCCCGACCTGATCCGAGCCGTTGGCGAGCCCGTTCGGGTGCTTGTCGTTGGCCGACATCAGCAGCAACTTGGCGCTGTTCGCCGCGCCGCATGACACGACGACGATGTCGCCGCGGAATACGTCGCGTTTGCCATCCACTTCGGCAACGATCTCGGTCACTGCCGTGCCGCCGGCATTGGTCTCCAGCTTGAGCGCCTTCGCGTTGCGCAGCAGCGTCACGTTGGGAAACTCGACGGCGGGACGCACGGCCACGACTTCGGCGTCGGACTTGGCGTGCACCAGGCAGGGAAACCCGTCGCAGGTCTGGCAGCGGATGCAGGTGCTGTACGCCATGTTCCGCTCGTCCATCATCACCGCGCAGGGGGCGGGGAACGGATGATAGCCGGCCGCGGTGAGGTCGTCGAAGAGCCGCTGAATGCGTGGCTCGTTGGAGACCGGCGGGCACGGATAGGGTCCGCTCGAAGGAGGCTCGGTCGGATCCCGGCCGCGCAGGCCGTGGACGTGGTACATCTGCTCGGCCTTGGTGTAGTACGGCTCGAGGTCCTCGTAGCTGATCGGCCAGGCCGGGGAGACGCCGTCGTGATGGCGCAGCTCGCCGAAATCCTTCTGCCGCAGGCGATAGAGCGCGGCGCCGAACATCTTGGTCGCGCCGCCGACGAAATAGTGCACCTGCGGCTGGAACGGCCGGCCGTCGCGGTCGTACCAGGTGTCGGGCGAAACGTAGCGGTTGTGCTGGAACACCGCCGCGGCATCCCAGTTCAGCGCCTCGCGCCGGAGCCAATCGCCGCGCTCGAGAATCAGGATGCTCTTGCCCGAGGGCGCGAGCTGCCTGGCGAGGGTGCCACCGCCCGCGCCGCTGCCGACGATGATGACGTCGAAGCGCTTGTCCATGCTCGCTCCGCTTCCAGCGTCCCGATCCCGAAGTCTTCGCGCTACAGGCCGACGCTGCTGTGCATGATGCCGCCGTCCGCGAAGATGGTGGTCGCGGTGAGATAGCTCGCGCCGTCCCCGGCGAGGAACGCGACCACGCTGGCGATCTCCTCGGGGCGCGCCATGCGCCCCAGCGGGATGGCGGCGTCCAGCTGCGCGAGCTTCGCCGGATCGTTCATCGTGCTGAGATTGATCGGCGTCGCCACCGCGCCCGGACCGACCCCGACGACAAGAATGTTGTGGCGGGCGAGTTCGAGGCCCGCGGTACGCGTGAGCATGCGCATGCCGCCCTTGGCGAGGCAATAGGCGGTGTTGCCGGGCATCGGCCAGTCCTCGTGCACCGATGTGATGTTGATGATGCGACCGCCGCCACCCTGCTTGATCATCTGCTTGGCCGCGATTTGCGTGCCGAAAAAGGCGCTCTTGAGGTTGACCGCCATCACCTTGTCGTATTGATCCTCGCTGGTGTCGAGCACCGAGGTGCGCGTTTCGATGCCGGCGTTGTTCACCATGATGTCCAGGCGGCCGAACCTGCTCACCGCGGCGTCGACGAGCTTCTGCAGGTCGGCGATCTTGCTCACATCGGCATCGACGCCGATCGATTGCTCACCGAGCTTGGCGAGCTGCTGCTCGAGCGTCGTGGTCGCCTCCGGATGAGCCACGTAGTCGATGACGATGCTGGCGTCCTGCCGGGCGAGCTCGAGAACGATCGCCTGGCCGATCCCGCTGTTGCCGCCGGTGACGATGGCGACCTTGTTTTTCAACGACATGAGAGTCCCCTTGTGTTGGCGCCGGATCGCCGCCGCGCAGGCCCTCAGGCATGCAGCAGCGGCGGCGAAACTGTGTTCGGTTCAGCCTTATCGGTGCCCGCCGGGCGGGCATCGGTCGTCTGGTCTTCCGCGACCAGCTGGTCGATGAGGTTGGCGATGAGCCCGGTCCAGCCGGTCTGGTGCGAAGCGCCGCAGCCGCGGCCATTGTCGCCGTGGAAGTACTCGTGAAACAGGATGTAGTCCTTGAAATGGGGATCGGTTTGAAACTTCTCATAGCTCCCGAAAACCGGCCGCCTGCCGTCGGCGCCGCGTTGAAAGAGCTTCAGCAGGCGGCGACACAGCTCGTCGGCGATCTCGTCGAGGGTCAACATGACGCCTGATCCGGTCGGGCATTCGACCTTGAGCCCGTCACCGTAGAACTGATGGAAGCGGCGCAGGTTTTCGACCAGCAGATAGTTGACCTGCATCCAAATGGGTCCGCGCCAATTGGAGTTGCCGCCGAACAATCCGCTGTCGGATTCTCCCGGCTGATATTTCACGCGATAATCCACTCCATCGTACTCGAAATCATAGGGATGATCGAGGTACGAGCGGGAGAGCGCTCGCACCCCGTAGGGCGAGAGAAATTCACTCTCGTCGAGCATGCGCCGCAGCATCTTCGTCATGCGGAAGGCCCGCGCGAGGGAAAACAGCCGGCGCCCGCGCCAGCCCAGCTCGTTCCAGCGCGAGACGAGCTTCACCAAATCCGGCCGCCGCTCGCGGTACAATTCGATTTTGCGCCAGAGCTCGGGTCGCTTGTTTATCACCTCCTGCCCGACGATGCCGACCGCGAACAGCGGAATGAGCCCGACCATGGAGCGCAGGCGCATCGGGATCTTTTTTCCCGACGGCATGGAGAGGACGTCGTAGAAGAAATTGTCTTCGTCATCCCAGAGCCCGATGCCCTGGTTGCCCATGTCGGTCATCGCCTCGGCGATGTAGAGGAAGTGCTCCAGAAACTTGATGGTCATGTCTTCGTAGACCGGATCGCGCTCGCTGAGCTCGATGGACATGCGCAGCATGTTGAGGCAAAACATCGCCATCCAGGCGGTACCGTCGGATTGCTCGATGTAGCCGCCGGTGGGCAGCGGTCGCGAACGGTCGAACACCCCGATGTTGTCGAGGCCGAGAAAGCCGCCCTCGAAGATGTTCAAGCCCTGCGGATCCTTTCGGTTCACCCACCAGGTGAAATTCAGCAGCAGCTTGTGGAAGATCCGTTCCAGGAAATCCCGGTCGCCGGCGCCGCCGTTCTGATTGCGGTCGTTCTCGAAAACGCGCATTGCCGCCCAGGCATGCACCGGCGGGTTGACGTCGCCGAACGCCCATTCATAGGCCGGCAGCTCGCCGTTCGGATTCATCAGCCAGACCCTGCACAGCAGCTCGAGCTGGCCCTTGGCGAAATCCGGATCGATCAATGACAGCGTGACGCAATGAAAGGCCAGGTCCCAGGCCGCGAACCAGGGATATTCCCACTTGTCCGGCATCGACATGATATCGGCGGCCACGAGGTGGCGCCAATCGCTGTTGCGGCCGTGCTTGCGGCTCTCCGGCGGCGGCGGCTGAAGCGGATCGCCGTTGAGCCATTGTCGCACATTGAAGTCATAAAACTGCTTGTTCCACAGCATCCCGGAAAAGGCCTGGCGCTGGATGCGACGCATGTCCTCGTCCGCGACGTTGGTCTGGCGGGCGGCGTAGAAGGCGTCCGTCTCGGCGATGCACCGGCTGAAGACGGCGTCGAAGCCGATGAAGGCGCCGGTGCGCTGAGCGCCGGTGCGCAGCCGGACACGGACCGTGACGCTACTGCGGGCCGGCACCGTGCGCAGGTAAAGCCCGGCGGCCTTGGTGCCATTCCCGCCGGCGTTCACCGCTTCGGTGCGGCCGTGGACGACGTATTCGTGGAACGCGTCCTTGAAGTGGCCTTGCGCCGCGCTGACGCCGAACAGGCGCGCGAAATTGGACTCGTTGTCGCAGAACAGCAGGCGATCCGCTGCTTCGAATTCGATGCGATAGACCCCGAGCTCGTCGTGCTGCGCCAACACCATGCCGGCGCCCTGATCCTGCAACGATGGTTTCTGCGCGCCGGGCACCCAGCTCCAGGTGTTGCGGAACCAGACTTGCGGCAGGATATGGATGGGAGCCGGCTCGGGGCCGCGGTTGTGGACCGTAACCCGCATGAGCACGTCTTCCACGTCGGCCTTGGCATACTCCACATCGACATCGAAATACCGGTCGTCGTCGAAAATTCCGGTGTCGATCAGCTCGAATTCCATTGCCGCCGAACCCTTGCGGCGTGCGTTCTCCTCGATCAGCCATTCGTAGGGATAAGCCGCCTGCGGCAGCTTGTAGAGCATGCGCGCGTAGGCATAACTGGGGACGGCGTCGAGATAGTAATACAGCTCCTTGACGTCCTCGCCGTGGTTGCCCTCTTCGTTGGTCAGGCCGAACAGCCGCTCCTTGAGGATTGGATCGCGGCCGTTCCACAGCGCGAGCGACAGGCACAGCAGCTGCCGGTCATCGGAAAAGCCGGCGATGCCGTCCTCGCCCCAGCGATAGGCGCGGCTACGCGCGTGGTCGTGGGTGAAATAGTCCCACGCCGTACCGTACGGACTGTAATCCTCGCGCACCGTGCCCCATTGCCGCTCGCTGAGATAAGGGCCCCAGCGCCGCCAATTCTTGCTGCCGTTGCGGCTTTCCTCGATCCGTCGCTTTTCGGCGTCGTTGACTTGCGGCATGGGTTGTCGGCTCCGGTCTGGCGCTTTGCAATCTGCGCCCGGTTCAGGTGGGCCTGGACTGCGCGGCCTGTCCAAGCAGGCGCCAGGCATCCAGCGTGCAGGCGACGGACCAGGCCTGCACCGGCGCGCCGCGCGGGTGGTGCGGCGGATCTCCGTCGAAAATCTCGCCGATCGTACCCACCGCCTGGTCCTCGAGGGCGTCGCTCATCTCCTCCAGCACGGCCCGCGCTGCCGCTGCGTCAGCGCTGACGCGATAGGCAGCGAGGCTGTAGGGCCCCAGCAGCCAGCCCCAAACCGGGCCCTGGTGGTAGCCGCCGTCGCGTTCGAGGACGCCGCCGCCATAGCCCGGATGGTATGCGGGGCTGCCGGGCGCCAGCGAGCGCAGTCCGAATGCGGTCAGGAGATGATGCCTGCAGGCCTTCACGACGCGCGCCTGATCGTCCGCCGCGAGCGGACTATGCGGCAGGCTGACGGCAAAGATCTGGTTGGGCCTGATGCTGGCATCGTTGCCGCCCGGACCATCGATCACATCGTACAGTCCCTCGCCGTCCGCGCGCACGAATCGCGCAAAGCTTCGCCGCGCGGCTTCCGCCGGCGCGGCGAAACGATTCGGCTCCGCCAATCGTTTCGCGAATGCGTCCATGATGCACAGAGCGTTGTACCACAGCGCGTTGATCTCGACCGGCTTGCCGATGCGCGGCGTGACCACCCAATCGCCGATCTTGGCGTCCATCCAGGTCAATTGCACGCCGGCGACGCCGGCCCTGAGCAGACCATCGGCCGCGTCCACCCCGATGCCGTAGCGGGTTCCCTTCTGGTGCCATTCGATCATGTCCGACAGTACCGGGAAGACCTCGCGCAGCGCGGCGATATCTCTGGTCGTATCGAAATAGGCGCGCCAGGCTTCGAAAAACCAGAGCGATGCATCTGCCGTGTTGTACTCGGGCCGATCGCCGGCGCCGGGGAACACGTTGGGAAGCATCCCCTCGCTGACGAAGCTGGCGAATGTCTTGAGGATGCGGCGCGCGATCTCCGGCCGTCCGGTCGCGAGTGTCAGGCCCGGCAGGCTTATCATGGTGTCGCGGCCCCAGTCCCCGAACCACGGATAGCCCGCGATGATCGACTGACCGTCGGGGACGCTCGGCAGTGGCCGGGAAAACACGAACGCATCGGCGGCAACCGCCAGCCGGGCAATCCAGGCGGGCGCCCGCCGCATGGCCGCACTGCTGGCCGTCGCGGTCGATACGGCCGCACGGTCGTGGTCGAGACGGCGGCGCAGCGCGGCCGCGAGATCCGCCGGCGGCTCGCCGTTGAGGCTCGCAGCGATTCCGCACCATTGTCCGGCAACGAGAGGAACCGTTGCCTCGCCGATGCATAGATGATTGTCGGTCGAGTCCAGGCCGCGTTCGGCCTCCATCGGAAGATCGAAATCCCGGTACCAATCGCGCTTGGGAACGATGTCGCCCCCCGGCGCCCGAATGGCCAGCGAAAAGAGCTCCGCATCGGTGAGCAGGAGCCTCTCGCCGTCGGCATGAATCTCGGGCGCGAAGCCGCCGACGGAGGTCGTGCCATGGTGATCGCGATCGTTGGCCAGCAGCGTGACGCGCAAATGCAGGCCCTCCTGCAGCGCGTCGGCGCCCGGCCGCAGGCGCCACGCGGCATAGGTCGTGTGGGCGCTCGGCTCCATCCAGATGCGCGCCTCGATCTGGAGGTCGCCGATCTCGTAGCTCCATACCGGCACGGAGTAGTCGAGATGAAAGCTTGCGATCCGCACATGACCCGCCGGGGAAATGGCCCCGCTCTTCCATCGGTTGGTGAACAGCGGCCAAGACTGCGTACCCGCGACCAGCGTGGCGTCGGCCTTGACGAGGATCAGCCGACGTCCGAGCGGCGATGCCACCGGCGCGATCAACAATCCGTGGTAACGGCGCGTCAGGCTGCCGGCGATCGTCCCGCCCGCGTAACCGCCGAGTTCCATTGGCGATCCACCATTCGCGTCGCTCCGCTTGCCCGAGATCGCCGCAGATCGCGCGCGGAAACCGGACCGGACACGGCGCTGTCATCGATGACGCCGCCATCGATGACGCGGACGTCGATGACTTGCCTTTTTGCGCTGCTGCGCGCGGCGGCCGAGCGGCGCCTCCATTCGATTTTGCCAGTGTCATCGCTCCCGCCTCCGCAACAGGCCTGCCGCGGCTATCGCGGCTTCAAGGAGAAGGCGTCGCGCAGCGACTGCATCTTGGCGTCGGCCGCGATGTAGAGAAAACCGCCGGCCAGGCCGATGTTTTTCACGAACGGCCAGAAATTCTGGTTCCAGGCGTCGCCATTGAATGGAAAGCTCCAGAAGTTGTGGAACAGCACCGCGGTGGCGATGACGTAGAATATGAACAGCAGCGCGGCCTGGCGACGATAAAAGCCGCAGAGGATGCAAATGGGGCCGATGACCTCGAGCAGGCCGCCGAGCACCAGCAGCAGCGCCGCAATCGACGCCGGCAGCGGTATCCACCCGTGCGCGGCCTGGGCCATCGCCGCCTGATGATCGAAGATCTTGTTGAGCGCACTGAAGGGGAAGATCAGGACCAGGCAAAACCTGGCCAGAAAAGCGAGAGGTCCGTCCTGAGAGGTCATGGGCTCGCTCCGCTGCGCACAAAACGCCGACGTTCCCGCTGGCTATTCCTCGATCAAGCGTATCGCGTGGCCGGTGGGGTCGCGAACCATGACTGCTGTCTTGAAGCCGAGTTGAGCCTGCGCCTCCTGCGGGACCGCCGTCGCCTCCGGCGTGATGAACCGCACGCCGGCCTTGCGCAGGCGATCGATGACCGCGCGGATATCCTTGGTAACCAGTGTCGTCTGCCAATGCCAGAGGTCATTGGCCATGGTGTCGGATGGCATCGGCCGGCCGCCGGGCGGCGTCTTGTATTCCAGGAGCTCCACATGCGGCGGCGCCGCGGCCGGCATCATCGCCGTTACCAGGCATGTGTCGTTGAACAGGCCGTCCAGGACTTCCTGCGTGGTTCCGGTATTGAAGGTGACGCTGCCGACCTTGAGCCCGAGCAGATCCCGGTAGAACGCCACGCTCTTCTCGGTGCTGGCCACGGTCATGGCGGTATGGTCCAGCCCGAGGAACAGCCTGTTCGTGGCCTGCTGCCATGACGCGCTTCCCTTGCCGCGCGGGAAATAGATCAGTTCCAGATCATGGCCCTCCGGGTCGTGGAATTTGATGGCCTTGATCCCCGCCGCCCCGGGATTCGACGCAGGGATGGTGATGGGATGAGCGGAAATCTGGCGGACATTGTTGTCTTGCAGGATCTTGTAGGCCGCATCCATGTCGCCGACGACAATGGCCATGTGCTCAAACCATTGGTCGTTGCTGTAGGAAGGCACCGGGATCGGCCGTCCGGCGGGCGGCGAGACGTACTGGGTGAGCTCGACGGTCTGCTCGCCCAATTTCAGATGGACGATGCGCATGTTGGCGTTGAACACGCCCTGCATCCTGTCGTATTCGCCGCCGACCACACGGAAGTCGGAGACCTTCTCGAACTGCAGAACTCGCGTGAAGAAGCTCGCCTCCCGGTCGATATCGGCAACCGTGAAGCCGATCGTCTTCACCCGCTCCACATCCCCCGGCGCACGGTCCTGTGCGTGGCCGGCATGCCACGACGATGCCAGCACCAGCGCCAGGGCGGCGGCAGCCAGAAAGCTTCGGGGTGCGCGCCCGGCTGATGCGGCCGCCGGCTCGCGGCTCGGAGATCTGAAGGCTGGCTTCATGTCGGGGTGCGGGCCACCGCGGCACTCAAACACGATTGCAATGTCCATTGGAGCGTCGCCTTTTGACGCACGGCACGTTGAAGTCGTGCCCCCGGGGAAGGCCCCGACTCTGCGCCGAGCTTCCCCGAGCACCGAAGCGGCGGGTGCCTCCATCGTATCGCATCGTCCTTCGCCGAACCATTCCGTCCTGCACGTCGCACGCGAATCTTGCGCACGGTCATTGATCTATCGGCCGTCGCCGGGCGCGTGTGGTTCCCCGCCAGGAGCAGGGAGGACAAGCTTCACGATGCAGATATCGGCACCTTGCGGATCGAACGCGACGTCGAACCCGAGTTCCCTGCACATGGTGAGCATTGCGGTGTTTTCAGCGAGCACCTGGCCTTCGATGGTCTTGAGACCTTCGGCGCGGGCATATTCGATGATCGTCTGCATGAGCAGGTAGCCGAGGCCGCGCCCCTTGAGGTCGGAGCGGACCAGGATGGCGTATTCGCCCCTGTCGTAGTTGGCGTCGGCGTGCATGCGTACCACGCCGAGCATTTCGCCGGACGATTGCTCGATCGCGATGAAGGCCATGGCACGCGCGTAGTCGATCTGGGTGAAGCGGGCAATGAAGCTGTGGCCGAACTCCTTCACCGGCGCGAAGAAACGCAGACGCAGATCCTGCTGGGTGACCGCGGCGAAGAAAGGCCCGTACAGCGGCTCGTCCTCGGGCCGCACCGGGCGCACCAGCATCCTCGTTCCGTCACGCAGCGTGGCGGAACGCTCCCAGTCCTTGGGATAGGGCCTGATGGCGAAGCGAGGATGGCCCGACGGCCCGCGGCGCGCCGGCTCGAGCGGAGCCACCAAAACGCGGGCATCGACGGCGATGAGCCCGTTCTGGTCGGCCAGCACCGGGTTGAGATCGAGCTCGCGCAGCTCCGGCAGATCGGCGGCGAGCTGCGCGAGCTTGACCAGCAGGAGCGCGACGGCATCGGTGTCGGCCGCCGGCACGTCGCGGTAGGCCTTCAGCACGCGCGCCACGCGCGTGCGCGCAATGAGGTCGTGTGCGAGCTCGAGATCGAGCGGCGGCAGCGCCAGCGCCTTGTCGCCGATGACCTCGACCGCGGTGCCCCCGCGGCCGAATACGATGACGGGGCCGAAGGTCGGATCGTCCGCGATTCCCAGGATCAGCTCGCGCGCCTTGGGACGCAGAACCATCGGATGAATCGTCACCCCCGTTATGCGCGCGTCGGGTCGCGCGGCCCGCGCGCGCGCGAGGATGTCGGCGACCGCCGCGCGCACCGCGCCTTCGCTGGTCAGGTTCAGCCGCACGCCGCCGACTTCGGATTTGTGAACGATGTCGGGCGAAAGGATTTTCGCGACGACGGTCGATCCCCCCGCGAGCAGGGGCGCCGCCGCAGCAGCGGCTTCATCGGGATCGCGGGCCAGCAGCGCGGGCGCGATCGGAACGCCATAGGCGGCGAGAAGGCGCGTGGCCTCGATCGGGTCCAGCCAGGTGCGTCCGCGCCGCACCGCGTTCTCGACAACCGCACGGGCGGCGGCGACATCCGGCTTGAAATCCTGCGGCAGGCTCGCAGGCGTGACCATCAGGGCGTCCAGCGCTTCCCGGTAGCGCACCAGATGCATGAAGCCGCGGACCGCATCCGATTCGGTCGCGTAGCTCGGCATGCCGGCCGCTTCGAAGATCGGTGTGACCGCGTCGCTCGTTCCGACCCACACGGCAAAGAACGGCTTCGGCCGGATCATGCTGTTGCGGTGCGCGTGCGCGGCGCCGGCGACCGATCTTGCGGCCAGTTCCGAGGACGCGAGCGCGGTCGGAACGTTCATGACCAGGATGGCATCGTTCTCCTCATCCGCGATGAGCGCCTCGAGCGCGGCGATGTAGCGGGCGGCATCGGCGTCGCCGGCGATGTCGACGGGGTTTGCGTGCGACCAGATCGGCGGCAGCGCGGCGTCGAGCTTCTTCATTGTCGGCGCGGAAAGGCCGGCGAGCGTGCCGCCGAGATCGGCAAGCCGGTCGACCGCGAGCACGCCGATGCCGCCGCCATTGGTGAGGATCGCCAGCCGCTTGCCCGGAAACGGCCGCACCCTGCCCAGCGTCTCCGCCGCGGCGAACAGCTCGTCGAGATCGAGCACCCGCAGGAGGCCGGCGCGGCGAAACGCCGCCTCGTAGACCGCGTCGGAGCCGGCGAGCGCGCCGGTATGCGTCTGCGCCGCCTTGGCGCCTTGCGCATGCCGGCCGGACTTGACCACGACGACCGGCTTGATGCGGGCGGCCGCGCGCGCCGCCGACATGAACTTGCGCGCATTGGTGATCGATTCGACGTACAGCAGGATCGCGCGGGTCGTGCCGTCGAGCGCGAAGAAATCGAGGAGATCCCCGAAGTCGACGTCGACTGCGTCTCCCAGCGAGACGGCCGCCGAAAAGCCGATGTCGTGCACCGCCGACCATTCGATCAGCCCGGTGGCAATGGCACCGGATTGCGAGATCAGGGCGAGATCGCCGGCCGCCGGCATGCGGGCGGCGAAACTGGCATTGAGCTTGGCGCGTGACGACAGCACCCCGAGACAATTTGGACCGACCAGTCTGAGGCCGGTCGCACGCGCCGCTTTCTCGCAGGCGTCGGCGAGCGAGCCAGGCCCGTGGCCGAGGCCCGCGGTGACGATGATGGCGGCCGCCGTTCCTTTTTCGCCGGCCGCGGTCACGATGCCGGGTACCGACTGCGCCGGTGCCGCGATCACGACGAGATCGGGTGGCTCCGGCAGCTCGTGAACGGTCTTGACGGCTCTGACGCCTTCGATCTCGTCGTAATGCGGATTGACGAGGCCGATCGCGCCTTTGAAGCCGGCGGCCCGCAGGTTTCTCAACACGGCGCGGCCGGGCGAAGTCTGGCGCGGACTTCCCCCCACGACCGCGACCGATCGCGGTGAAAACAGCTTGTCGAGACGATAGGTTGACATTGGTTGGCAATCCGAGAGATCGGGCGGGGCCCGCGCCCGAGCATATCTCACCCAAACATATGCCGCCGACCCGTGGCGGAACATGACAGGCTCTGGCCGGCAGGATCGCACGCAAGCTCAACCGACATTTGAGCGAGGGGAGCGTGCCGACGAGGTCGCGTGCCGACGAGGTCGCGTCCCGACGAGGTCGCATCCCGATGCGTGGAATCAATCGGGCGGCAAACTCGGTCTGCTCCCTCCCCCCAACCAAACCCTGGCTTGCCAGGATTTGGTCACTCTTAAGATTTGCCGGAAGCGGGCAAGCCCGCAGCCGGCTGGGGGAGGGCGGGGGGAGGGGGGTGGTGCGTGTTGGCAACGTTGTTGCGTCAATCTCACGACCCCCACCCCCAACCCCTCCCCACCACAAGTCGGGCTTGCCCGACTTGTGCACTCAAACGCGAAACCCGGGCAGGCCCGGGTTTCGTGGGGAGGGGAGCGCGCCGACTCCCCGGCACTGTTCTGCATCAACCCCAACGGAACGCGCTTCGGTGGGCGTTCGGATGGCCTGACGCTGCGGCTACATCTGGTAGGATGCGGCCGAGCGGGCGAACCGGGAGAAACGAGATGCTGCGATCGATCGGCTTGATCACACTTGCGGTGCTGGTCTTTTGTCCGCACCGCGTTTGGGCGCTTGCCAATCCGGCATCGGTGTTTTGCGCGCAAAGCGGCGGCAAGAGCGAGATTCGCAAGGGTCCGCGCGGCCAGTACGGCGTCTGCCGGCTCCCCGATGGCCGGGTCGTCGAGGAGTGGGCCTACTACCGGGCCATGCACGGAAAGAGCGCGCCCGCGCGCTAGCGCATGTTCCGGAAAAGTGGGAACCGGTTTTCCGAATAGAACATGCGCAAAATCGAAGAACCTAGAGCGCATCACGATTTCGATCCAATCGGGATGCGCTCTAGCGTCATTCCCCTGATCTAGATTTCTATCCTCGGTCATCCCGGGGTTCCCTCGCTACGCTCGGGGTCCGGAATGACGACGGGAGGAGTGGGCGCAGCCTGACTGAAATTCGCGGCCAGCGCCGATCGCGGCGCACCCGTAGCAGCATCAGCACGGCGGCGGAGGAGCGTCGACCAATTTCGGGTCGATCGTCTTGAGGGCGTCCGGCCAGGTCAGCTGATTGAAATCGATCTTCTGCTCGGTCATCTTCTCCTTCTGCGCCCAGCGGCTGAGGCTGCAGAAGTCGTCGTAGTAGACCTTGTCGAGCGCAAGTGGGCGGATGTTGGTGTCCCATTGCTCGCGGGTCGCCTTCTCGCTCAGGTCGAGCTTGGCCTTGGCGTAGGCCGCGACGGCGGCAAAGTCCTTGTTCGCGACATCGCGGCCCTTGATCGTCGCCCGCAGCCAGCGCGTGGCGATGTCCTTGCCTTGCGGGCTGGCCAGCCATTCCGGGCGGGCGCCCGCGACCAGGTAGCCCTGGATGTAACCGGTCGCATCGGCCAGGTAGTGGGCCTTGTCCGGACAAATCTCGAGCGTGCGCGAACCGACCGGCTGCCAGATGAAGAACGCGGCGATATCGCCGCCGCACAGGGCGGCGGGCAGCACCTGGGTATCCAGGTTCTTCACCGCGACCTTGGCGGGATCCACGCCGTTCTTGCTCAAATATTCGGAAATGAACCACGATCCCGTGGAGCCGACCCGCGTCGCGATGGTCTTGCCGCTCAGATCCTGCGGCTTGGCGATGTCCTTGCGGGCGACCGCGACATATCCTTTTGCGTCCCGCTCGATCACGGCGATGGTGCGGTAGTCGCCCTTGACGCGAAAGAAGTACTGCACGCTCGGCAGGTCGCCGGTCATGACGATGTCGCCTTGGCCGGTCTGGAACGCCTGGAATGCGGTCGTACCGGAGGGGAACAGACGGTACGTGATGTCGAGGCCCTCCTGCTGATAGAACCCCTTCTCGAACGCCATCCAGATCGAGTCGTTGTTGACCGACGGTTGTCCGAACAACGTCATCTTGAGCGGCGGCTGCTGCGCCTGCGTCGGTGCCGCACCGAGCAGAGTGCAAACTCCCATCGCGGCTGCGAACGCTCTGGCGAAGTCGGACATGTGGTTCTCCTTGTGCTCAAGTCACCGAGACGTAGGCCATGTAACGGGCGAGAACCCGTTGCACGAGAAAGCGGAACATGCGATCCACGACGAAGCCGAGGATGCAGATCGTCAGCAGGGCCACGAAGATGCGGTTCGTCTGCAGCAACAGCGACGATTTCTGCAGCAGGTAGCCGATGCCGGAATTGGCCGCCAGAATCTCGGCCGGAATGATGCTCATGAACGAGGAGGCCATCGCAACCCGCATGCCGGTCACGATGTACGGCACGGCGGAGGGGATGACGACCATGACGAAAATCTCCAGGCGATTGGCGCCCAGGCATTCGGCCGCGCGCTGCCGGGCGATCGGCGCCCGCCATACGCCCGCCGTCGTGTTGATCAGCACGATGAAAAACGTGCCCCAGAAGATCAGGAAATATTTCGACATCTCCCCGATGCCGAACCAGATGACGGCAATCGGGATCATTGCCGTCGGTGACAAGTAGCGAAGCAGCTCCATGATCGGATCGAGCAGGTCGTGCAGAATACGGATGCGTCCGAGCAGGACACCCAGCACGATCCCGCTCAGCGAGCCCGAGACGAAGCCCACGAGCACGCGCGTCATGCTGATCTTGACGTCGGCGAGGATCTCGCCGCTCATCAGCATCGGGATGGCGGTGCGGATCACCTCGATCGGCGGAGGGATCAGAAACGGGTTGAAGATGAAGGTCGACAGCAGATGCCAGATCGAGAAGGCGATCAACAGCGATGCGGCAGAGAGGAAAATCCCGCGGTGCCTGCCGGTGCTGATCCACAGCCGAAACGATCGCAATGTCGCTCCCGGCACCAGCGGCGTTCGGGACACCTCCGGCCTGCCGTCGCGAACGTTCACCATCGGTGCGCGCGCTCCATGTCGGCCTCGCTCACTCGGATTCCATACGCTGCTCCGAGCGAGCCACGTCGGGCTCCAGCAAGGCCTCGATCTCGTGAAACAGTTGCGCGATCTTCGGATCGGTGAGATCGCGCGGGCGCGGCAGGTCGACGTCGAAGATCCTGGCGATGGTGGAGCGCGGCCCGACCGACATCATCCCGATCCGGTCCGCGAGCAGGATCGCCTCGGCGATATCGTGAGTGACGAAGACCACGGTCTTGCCCGTGCGCTGCCAGATTGTGAGCAGCACCGAATGCATCCTGCGGCGGGTAAGCGCGTCCAGCGCACCGAACGGCTCGTCCATCAGCAGAATCTCGGGCTCGACCGCGAGCGCCCGCGCGATTTGCAATCGCTGCCGCATGCCGCCGGAAAGTTGCGAGGGAAATTTGGTGCGGTGCCGATCGAGATCGACCATGCGCAGATAAGTGTCGATGATTGACGTCCATTGGCGCCTCGGCACCCTGCGAACGCGCAAGCCGAAGCGCACGTTCTCCTCCACGGTCAGCCAGGGAAACAATGCCGAGCCGGCATCCTGGAAGAACATCACGCGGTCGCGACCGGCGGCGGTCACGACGGCGCCGTCGGAGATCACCGACCCGCTGGTTGCGGGCTCGAATCCCGCGAGGATATTCAGAAGCGTCGATTTCCCGCAGCCGGATGGGCCAAGCAGACAAAAGAATTCGCCGTCGCTAATCTCCACATCGACTCCGTCCAGCGCGACATAGGGCTGGTGCGCGGGATCGTAAGTCTTGCGAAGGTTGGTAACCCGCAACAAACTCTGCCTCCAACGGACAGCAGAAGCACGATGGGCCGCAAAACCGTAAGGTTGGCCCACCGGGGTGTCAATGAACGAACTTCATCGGTGAATGCCGCTTTTGTCGGCGTGGCGGGTCGCTCGAACGGGCCGCGCCGGCCTGGGTGATGCCGCAGGCCGGTTGGCGGCGAGCGGCTCGCGAAGCTGCAACGGCAACCGGCGAACCACGGAGACGAGAATGGCCGAAGTGAAATGCATCGCGCCGACGCGAATAGGAGGCACGGATATCGCATATGCCCAGGGCGTGCGCGCCGGCTCGTGGCTGTTCTTCACGGGCCACATGGCGGCCGATTTCGAGCACGGTCTCGCAGCCGAGGTCGCCGGCACGCCCGGGCGCCCGCTCGGCAGCCCGCCGCGCTATCGCCGCGAGGGCGACTTCATCATCGCCCGATTGGCGAAGCTCATTGCGGCCGAGAGTGGGGACCTTCGCCACATCGTGCGCGTCGACCAGTATTACCCCGATGCGCGAGTGGTGAATGCATATCAACGCGCGCGCAAGGCGGTGCTCAAGGAATTCGTGCCTCCCAGCACGTCCGTGCTCATGGACGAGTTGTCGGTCGAGGGCGCCAACATGGACGTATCGATGGTCGCGGTGTTGCCGGGCGGGGGCCGCGAGCCGAAAGCCGCGCAGCCCGTGGGCGTGCCCGTCCCCCAGCATTCCGGCTTTATCGCTTCGCTCGTCTCGGGCGATTATGTCTTCGTCGCCGGGCAGATGCCGAACAACGACGAGATGACCGGCCTCGCCAAGCCGGCCTATCGCCCGCCGAATGCGGTCTGGAACGGCACCGATATCAGGCTGCAGGCCGAGTTCCTCATCACCGCGCGGCTCAAGCCTGCGCTTGAAGCGGGCGGCAGCTCCTTGAGCAATGCGGTCAAGGCGCAGGTCTATCTCACCGACATCAATGATCTGCCGGAGTTCCTGGACGTCTGGAACAGCCATTTCGGCGACAATCCGTGTGCGCTTACCGTGGTTGCGACCAAAGGGCTTGCGCTTCTGGAGTTGATTCTGGAGATCAACATTTTTGGCCTGCGCGACGACGCCAGGACCAAAAAGCAGATCGTCGATCACAAAGCCTCCCAGCACATGCGTGTCGGCCCCGCGGCGGTGCGCGCCGGCGACTTGCTGTGCTTGTCGGCGCTCTATGCCGCCGATGCCGACGGGGCCATCCCCCAAGTACGCACCACCGCGGGCCTGCGGCATTTCGGCGTCCCCGCGCATCAGGAGATGCGGGCGATATTGACGGCCGCTGACGATATCTGCCGCACGGCGGGCGCGTCGATCTCGAACCTGCTGCGCGTCAATCACTTCGTCGGCAATCTCGACGCTGTCTATCCGGCGTTGCGCGCATGGCAGGAGAAACTCGCGGGCGCGCCCATTCCGTTCGGAGCGGTGCGGACCCCCTCGCCGATGCCGGTGCCCGGCTGCAATATCGTGGCGGACATGTGGGTCTATCACCCTTGATCGCGCGCCCGGCGCGATCCTTCCGGCGCCGCGGCGTCGGCGCCTGAGGATTTTCACACCGGTCGTCATCGCCGGGCTTGACCCGGCGGTCCATCCTTTTCGCAAGATCATTTGCAAAAGTGGATGGACCCGCGGGTCAAGCCCGCGGGTGACGGATGTGGGTTTCAATGCTGAATCATGCCAACTGGAAAAATGCGCTAGGATCGATATCGTGCGACAATGACCGCGAAGGGGGAGGCTCCATGAGCGCAGATCGCGGCACGCATCCCATCGTGCATCTCGTCGGCAGCATTCCGCTGCCCGACGCCGAGAGCGTGTTCCGCACGGTGTCGCACGCGATCGGCCGGCACCTCCTCCGTCTGCCCGACGGCGAGACCGGCATTCGCAAGACCTGGATTCGCTTCCTGCAGGACGTCCTTGCCGCAAATCCGGCGATCGAGTTCGCGCACGACGTCCCGCCGTTCAAGTTCACCCAGTGGGACGGCAAGGTCGTACGCGAAATCCCCCGCCTTCGCCTCAAGCCGGGCGCCGCGCCCGACGCCGGACTGTTCAAGACCGGCTACGCCGACATGGCGATCGAGTTGTGGACCATGTTCGACCGGCTGCAGCAGGCAGGCGTGATCCCGCCGAAGGTGAAGTTTCAGATCTCGATCCCGACACCCATCGCGCCGACCTACAACAACATGGTGCCGTCCGACCGGGCGAAGCTCCTGCCCGCGCTCACGGAGCATTTTGCCGGCGAGGTCGCGAAGATCGCCCGCGCGCTTCCCAACGACCGCATCGCGCTGCAATGGGACGTGTGCCAGGAGGTGCTGGCGTGGGAAGGCTACTACGAGCCGGGTCTGGTCGATTTTCGCACCGAGACCATCGATGTGCTCACGAAGGTCGGCGATGCCGTGCCCCGCGGCATCGAGCTCGGCTATCACTTGTGCTACGGCAGCCCGGCCGACGAGCACATGGTGCAGCCGAAGGACGCCGGCATCATGGTCGCGATCGCCGCCGCGATCGCCGCCGCCGTCAAGCGCCCGATCCAGTTCTTTCACATGCCGGTGCCGAAGGGCCGCACCGACGATGCCTATTACGCGCCGCTCGAGCAGTTGCGGCTCGGTCGCGAGACCGAGCTCTACCTCGGCCTGATCCACCACGACGATGCGAAGGGTGACGCGGCCCGCCTCGCGGCGGCGCGGCGTCACGCCCGCGTCGACGGCGTCGGCACCGAGTGCGGCATGGCGCGCGGCGATCCGGCGCGGCTGCCGGCGTTGCTCGCCGCGCACGCCCGCGCCGTGGAGCTCTAGGCGTCACGCTGACCGAACGCCATCGGACCGCCAGCACTCTAAGTTTGCGAAGAGGATGGACCCGCGGGTCAAGCCCGCGGGTGACGGGTGTTGGTCTTCGCGCCCAAAACCCTCAGCGGTCATGGCCGGCTTGATCAGGCAATCATTTCGTCATCTCACCAGCTTGCTGCTGTAGTCGGCCAGGAACGCCTTGATCTCGGGCTTGACCTTGGCGAGCGCGGCGACGATTTCTTGCGCCTCCTCGCCCGAGACCAGGATCGGGTCGGTCTTCAGGACCTTGGAATAGTCGCGGATGAAATCAGGGTCCTTCCACATTTCGACGAAGGCGGCTCGCATCACGGTGACCGCTTCATGGGGGGTCTTGGGCGGCATCAGGGCGGTGCGGAACATGGCGACCAGCGGGTCGCTGCTGGTGCGCAGGACTTCGTAGGAGAACCCGGACGGCTTCTTGCCGCCGTTCACCGATGCGTAGAATTCCTCGAAGGTCGGCAGGTCGGGAAGCGCGACGCTGCGGGGATAGCTGCCGTCCTTGCCGCGCGGCGCGAGCTGCCACAGCGGCAAGACGATGTTGCCCATCGAGGGTTCGACCGATCCGCGCCAGCCCGAGAGCGAGCTGTTGGCCAATTGTCCGATGTTCTGCAAGATCGCCGTTTCGACCTCCTTGAGGCCGCGGTAGGCGGGAACAGCCTGGTATTTGAGCCCGAGCAGATCGAGCGAGAGCGACTGGTTGATGGTGTTGCTGTTTTGGGCGTTGAGCGAGAGCGCCTTGAATTCCTTCGCCTGCATGATGTCGGTGGCGACTTTCAGCCCGGGCGGCGTGTCCTTGCGCGCATAGACCACCAGCGGGCTCTCCACGCCGGCAATCATGATGAAATCGCCGTAGCTGACGCGCAGCGACGGATTGCCGATGAGCTGCGCGACGACGTCGAGGGTGAAGAAGCCCATGGTGTCGCCGTTGGGGGCGGCTTCGGCGAGCTGGTTGGTGCCGATGATGCCGCCGGCGCCGCCGACATTCTTGATGACGACCGTCGGGTTGCCGGCAATGTGCGCCGGGAGATGCTGGGCGACGATGCGTCCCTCGATATCGCGTCGGCCCGCCTGCCGGGTAGTTGATGATCATGGTGATGGTCTTGCCCTTGTAGAACTGGGCAAACGCGGTGTCCGCGAACACGGCGGCCGCAAGCGCGGCCATACCGGCGACAAGCAGCAATCTGCGCATCATGGATTCCTCCCTTGCACGGGCCACGCGCTGATCCCGGGCCGATGGGTGAGATTCGGCACTATTTCTATTTCTTCGCCGCCGGCTTCGACCGTTGATCGGTCAGCATCGTTCCGAGCCGGAACGGCTCGAAGGTCGGTTTGTAGGATTTCTCGTCCAGGAATTGCCGCAAGCCGGTATTGTAGGAATCCTCCGTGTCTGCGGCCTTGATCGCCTTGCCCTTTTCGGCGAGGTAGTCGTAGGCCTGCGGGACGTCCATCGTCCGCACGTGCCGGATCGCCTGCTTGGTCGCGCGCAGCACCGCCGGGCTCTTCTTCATCAACTTCTCGGCGAGCTCGATGGTCGCGTCCTCGAGTTTTTCCGGCGGAACGGCGTAATTGACCATGCCGATGCGGGCGGCCTCCTTGCCGTCGAACGGCTCGCCGAGGCAGGCGTAATAGAGCGCGTGGCGCGGCAGCACCATGTCGGCGACCACCTTCGAAACGAGCGCGCCCGGCAGGATCCCCCAGTTCACCTCGGAGAGCGAGAAGGTTGCGTTCTCCGCCGCGATCGCGAAGTCGCAGGCGAGGAGCTGCATGAAGGCGCCGCCGACGCAATAGCCGTGCACCATGGCGATGGTCGGCTTGTCGTAACCGTAGAGCCGCTCCCATCGCCAACGATTGGCCGCGGCTGCGGCCTTCTTGCGTTCCCCGGGATTTTTCTCCAGCTCGCGGAAGAACTTCTTGAGGTCCTGCCCGGCGCTGAAATTGCCGCCCTCGCCGGTGACGACGACGACCTTGACGTTGTCGTCGACCTCGAGCCGCGCCAGCGCGTCATCCATCTCGTAGTGCAGCGTGGGCGACATGGCGTTGCGCTTGTCCGGCCGGTTGAGCGCCGCCCAGGCGATGCCGTCGTGCACCCTGACCTTCACGCACTCGTATTTATAGTCGGTCATCGGCGAGTCCTCCTGTGATTGGTACGACGGCTGGCACTTGCGAACGTGCAGAAATATCCTGCGGCGAGCCCGTTTCGCTAGAAGAACATTCCGTACTTCCGGCTTCAAGCAGCAATTTCCAAACCCGCTCCGGTTGCAGGCCTGCGGCGCCGGCATGCCGGCGCCTGCGTGGCTGCATGCCGATTGTATGGCCTGTCGTGCGGCCCTATATCAATGCGCCGGTCCGTCGCGGCCATGGCGCCGGCAGCGACCAAGGCAGGCGAGCGCGAAGGAGGTTTTCATGGTTGCGGTGATCGAGCGCGAGACGACGAGCGAAGCCATCGAGGCCACGGTGAACTACATCGTCAACAACGGCGAGAAGCTGTTCACGCAGACCGCGGGACCGGGCTCGACCGACGTGCGCACCGGCGGCACCGTCGACCCTCGCCGCGTGACCATCCACAATGCCCGGCTGCACGCGGAGCCGTTCGCGCTCGATCGCGATGGCTTCCGCTTCGTGCGCCACGACACCATGGTCGCCGATTTCTTCGACGAGGACGAAGTCCGCCGAGTCTATTATCCCGAGATGGAAGCGCTGGTGAAGGCGGAGAGCGGTGCCTCGCGCGTGATCGTGTTCGACCACACCCTGCGCACGGCCGACGACGAGCAGCGCGAGGCGCGCAAGATCCGCGAAGTCGTGCGCCGCGTGCACAACGATTACACCGAATGGTCGGGGCCGCAGCGCGTGCGCGACCTTCTTCCGGACGAGGCCGAGGCGCTGCTGCAGCGCCGCTTCGCCATCGTGCAGGTGTGGCGGCCGATCCGCCATCCGGTCGAAAGCTTCCCGCTCGCCATCTGCGATGCCCGCAGCATCGCGTTCGACGATTTCGTGGTGAACGAGCGCCGCTATCCCAATCGCATCGGCCAGACCTACGCTATCACCTACAATCCTAGGCATCGCTGGTATTGGCTGCCCCGGATGCGGAGAGAAGAGGCGCTGGTGTTCAAGGTCTACGATTCGGCCAAGGACGGCCGCGCCCGCTGGTCCGCCCATACCGCCTTCGAGGATCCGACCTCGCCACCGAACGCGCGGCCGCGCGAGAGCATCGAAATTCGCACGCTCGCCTTCTTCTGAGCGATTTGCGTTCACAGCGACTTGCGGCCGGCTCCCCCGTCGCGAAGGTTGCGTTGCCAAATCGCATCGATTAACAGTTGCCGCCGAGGCGTGATCGCTCGCGCTTCGGCGATGGTGTGCGCCGGGGTCCCCGCGGCGCGAATGCTCGACCGTCCGCGGAGGATTTCGGAATGCGCAAGATACTGATCATGGGGTTGCCCGGCGCCGGCAAGACGACGCTCGCAACCGCGCTTGCGCCGCTCCTCAATGCGGTCGTGTTCAATGCCGACGCGGTGCGCGCGAACCTCTCGCGCGATCTCGGTTTCGGCCATGCCGACCGCGTCGAACACGCGCGCCGCATGGGTTGGCTGTGCGATCGGGTGGTCGAGGCCGGCGGCACCGTGATCGCCGATTTCATCTGCCCGACCGCGGAGACGCGCGCCGCCTTCGGCGCGGCCTTCACGATCTGGGTCGATCGTATCGGTGCGGGCCGCTTCGAGGACACCAACCGGATGTTCGTTGCGCCCGAGCGCTTCGACCTTCGCGTCAGCGCCGAGGGGACGGCGCATTACTGGGCGGAGCAGGCGCTGGCCCGGCTGCGGCCGGCGTTCGATCCGCAGAAGCCCACGGCTTTGTTCCTCGGGCGTTCGCCGCTTGCCCGCCGGCGACCCTGACGCATAAGTGCCCTCTCCCCTCGCGGGAGAGGGCTCGACGGTGGCGCAACGCATCCTGATGGGTGAGGGGTCGCTTCGGAAAGAATCATGAGTACGTGGCACTGTTCTGCATCAAGCCGAACGGGACGCCCGCCAAGTCTCCGGCGCGCGGGCGAGGTCGGTGCACCGCTCATCACCCTGACTACATCATAACTACGATATTGACTACGAAACGTGGCTGTGCTAGATAAATTCGCATCCCCGCTCATCGAGGGGGGCGTGCGGAGACGACGAGCGCGACCAGTTAATGTTGCTCGCTTTCCGGCGCTCCGCCTCCCCCTCGGTTCGGGGCAGGCGGCTGCGAACAGGAAGCAGAGAACCCGGACGCACAAACGCGCCGCGGGAAGGAAGAAGCTGCGCTGTTTGACATAGTGAGACGGAGCGACGCGAGCGGCGCAGCGTCCAATGGCGCGCTCGAGCGCACTCGCGTGGACGGCAACGCACTCGTCCCGGCCGAGGGCGCGCCTCGGTGCGTCCTTGGACGCTGAGGCACCACGCTCCGGCGCTCGATGCCCCGCCGCGTCTATTGTTAATTCATTGTATTTTACAATGGCCGCGGATCGAACGGGGCACGCCACCGGAGCGATCGCCGTCATTGTGCCCTTGTAACTTCCGTGACCGCGACCCCTACACTAGAGCGCATCCCGATTGGGTCGAATCGTGATGCGCTCTAGATTCTTCGATTTTGCGCATGTTCTGTTCGGAAAACCGGTTCCCACTTTTCCGGAACATGCGCTAGGCGAGTCGCGGTGCTGCAAGTTACAAGGGCAAATCCGGCGCCAGCGGAGCGCGAGGCGACTTCGGCTGCGGGCAGGGCAAACGTCGTTACGGCTTGATCGGCTCCGCCGGCAGATATCCCGGACGGAAGATCTGTTCCGCCGTGAGCTTGTCGCCGGACACCTCGATGTTCTTGTTGATGAAGTCGACGGTGTTCTTCATGCGATCCATCGAGACGTAGCCGAAGCCGTTCTTCTCCACGTCCGGCGTGATCGCGATGCGCTTGAGGATTTGAATTTCTTCCACCACGATCGTCGGATCGAGCGCCTTCACGTACTGGATTTCGATCCGGGCGGCTTCCTCCGGGTCGGCCAGCGCGTCCTTCCAGCCCTTGAGCGCCGCGCGCACGAATTTCTTCACGACGTCCGGGTTCTTGGTCAGGAAGTCCTCGGACACTCCGATGGAGTTCGCATAGATTTCGAGGCCATAGTCGCCGGCGAACAGGCAGACCGGTTTCGCGCTCGTCACCGCGCGGCGAATGGCCGGCTCGCTCATCAGGAATTGGTCGATCGATTGCACCTTGCCGGCGGCGAGCATCGGCACGCGCGCAGCCGCGTCGATATTCACGACCTTGAGCGTCTTGCTGTCCACCTTGTTCATTTCCATGAACGCCGCCCAGATCTTCGGCACAAACGACGCGGTGCTGGAGCCGAGCTCAAGACCCGCCATCTGCTTGGGTTCGGTGACGTTGGCTCCCGGATTCAGGGTGAAGATGCAATAGGGCGGCTTCTGATAGTTCGCCGCGACGATCTTGACCGACGAGCCGGCGCTGCCGGATGCGACCAGGCTGGGGATATCGATGAAGCCGAGCTCGGCGCCCCCGGTGGCGACGGCTCGGATCGCATCGGCGGTGCCCTTCGAGGGCATGATGGTGACGTTCAGCCCCTCGTCTTTGAAGTAACCTTTGCCGAGCGCCACGTACCACGGCGCATGCCGCCCCAGGCTGATGAAGTCGAGCACGAATTTGAGGTCGCGCTCCTGCGCTTGCGCCGCCGGCGCGAGCAGGGATGTCGCGACTGCGGCCAGTGCAGTGACGCGTGCGAGTCCAAACATGTATGTCTCCTGGTGTGCGAACGGGCCCATTCGCGCAGCTTAGAACATGATCCCGAAAAAAGCCTGCCCCGGACTTGATCCGGGGTGGATACCGGTTTTCGGTAAAGGTCATGCTCCAGCAATAGGCTAGAGCGGGATCGCGATTCGAAGAAAAGTCATCCCGCTCGAGGCGGCGAATGCCGATGGTCACAGCGGCGTTTGACGCGCGAAATATCATAAGATATTTCACGTGATACTCAAGACTCCGTTTTTCGGCGGGTGCTGGCTTGGGCTCCGCGAGCTTCTGAAGGCAACTTTCGGGCCGGTGAACGGATGGCAAATTGATGGCGTTCGGGGTGATCAGGAATGTGCGCAAGGTCTTTCACGTCGAGGAGCTCGGCTCGACCGCGCTCGAAGCGGTGGTGGCCCTGGATGACGCCAGTTTCGAGTTCGAGCAGGGCGAGCTCGTGGCGTTGTTGGGGCCCAGCGGGTGCGGCAAGACCACGCTGCTGCGCATCGTCGGCGGGCTGATCGCGAAATCGGCCGGCTCCGTTGCGATCGGCGGGCGCGAGATCACCAGGCCGATGGGCGACTACGGCTTCGTGTTCCAGGCGCCGAGCCTGATGCCATGGCGAAACGTTCTGGACAACGTGCTGTTTCCCATGGAGATCCTGAAAAGGAACGACGCCGCCGCGCGCCGGCACGCGCACGAGCTCCTGGATTTGGTGGGGCTGTCCGGGTTTCTGTCGGCGCGGCCGCATCAGCTCTCCGGCGGAATGCAGCAACGCGTGGCGCTTTGTCGCGCCCTCGTCCACCGGCCCCGGCTGCTGCTCATGGACGAACCGTTTGGCGCGCTCGACGAGCTCACCAGAATGGACATGAACGATCTGCTGCTTCGTATCCGCCGCGAGACCAATGCGTCGGTGCTGTTCGTGACGCATTCGATTTCCGAAGCCGTCTACCTTTCCGACAAAGTCGTCGTTTTCAGCAAGCGCCCGGCGCGCGTCGTGAAAGAAATAGGGATCGCGCTGTCCTATCCGCGCAGCCAGAAGGTTCGCTTTACCACCGCGTTCACCACCGCGGAGCGCATTGCAAGCGAGGCGCTTGGCGTCATCGCCCCGGCCGCCGAAGAGGCATCGACGTCATGAGATCGCGCCTTGCCTCGCAGCTGCTCTACCCGCTCGCCGGCGTCGTTCTCATCATCGCCGTCTGGGTTTTCGCCTGCTGGCTCGCGGCCATTCCGACCGTCGTCCTGCCGTCCCCGGACAAGGTGCTGCGCTCACTGATCGTACGCCGCGAGCTGTTGCTCGGCGAAGGGTGGATCACCCTCAAGGAGACCATGTACGGATTTCTGCTGGCGCTGGCGGTCGGCCTTCCGCTTGCGGTCGCGGTCGCAAACTCACGGCCGCTGAACCTGATGTTCTATCCGCTGCTGATCGCGCTGCAATCCGTGCCGAAAGTGGCATTGGCGCCGATGATCCTCGTCTGGCTCGGGACCGGGCTGGAATTCGAAGCTCGCGATCGTCTGGCTGGTGGCGTTCTTCCCCATCATCGTCGATACCGCCGCCGGACTGCGGGCCACGCCGAAGGAACTGCTGGAGCTCGCGCACAGCTTGAACGCGTCGCCGCTGCAGATCTTCGTCAAGGTTCAACTCCCGGCGGCGCTTCCGTTCGTGGTCACGGGCGCCAAGGTCGCCATCACCCTTGCGGTCATCGGGGCGGTGATCGGCGAATTCGTGGGCTCGAGCGAGGGGCTCGGATTTCTCCTGCTGAGCGCAACCTCCCAGCTCGACACGCCGCTGGCATTCGCCGCCCTGTTTGCCTTGTCGGTGCTGGGAATATTCGTCTACGCGCTGGTCGGAATGGGCGAACGAATGATGTCGTCATGGCTGCCGCCGGCGCCGGTGCGGCAGTGAAGGCAGGAACGGGGGCCGCAGGTTCGAATGGCTAGGAACGCACGACGACGGCCGATTGCGGCAGCGCCGAGGAGCGTTGCACCGTTGGCCTACGCCGCTGGCAGGGACAAGGCCGCGCGCAAGGAGCCCGCCAAGCACAACTCCCTGGTGGCCAGAGCGTACGAGCAAATCAAGGAGAAGATCATCACGCTCTATTTCCTGCCCGGCCAATATCTCAACGAAGCGGCGATCTCGGGTCTGTTGCAGGTCGGCCGAACACCCGTGCATCAGGCGTTGCAGCGGCTGGAGCTCGAAGGCCTGGTCGAGATCATGCCGCGCAAGGGTGTCGTCGTATTGCCCGACAGCATTCTAGAGATCATCAAGATTTTGGAATTCGCGGGCGGCGGTGGAAGCCGAGCTCGCCAAGGCGGCGGCGGACCGCGTTTCCACCGACGATGGCAAGGAGCTGTTGGCGCTCGCCGCCGCCACCAGGCACGCCAACAGCGGGCCGGGCATCGATGGTTTCATCGCCGGCGATCGGGCGTTCCATCGCAAGCTGGCGGAATGCTCGGGAAATTCCGTGCTGAGCGACTTTGCGCAGCAGCTGCACGAGCGGTCGATCCGGTACTGGTATCTGCACCTCTGGCAGACCATGGACGTGCAGGCCACGACCCGTCAGCACGCCGCGATCGCCGATGCCATCGCCAGGCACGACGGCGAGCGTGCTGCGGCGGCCATGCGCGAGCACATCGACAGCCTCAAGGGCAGATTGCTGCAGATCCAAAATGCGACGCGACGCCACGGATCGCCGCCCATCCGGTAACCGCGCGTGCCGGTCGCAGCGCCGAAGACGCCATAAGGAAAAAGGACGGAGATCACGATGACCGATCAAAAGATCGCAGCGGCGATGCCCGCCGGCATGCCGAGCCTGGACGAGGTCCTCCTGCAAAGTAACGACATTCCCTGGCGGGCGAAGTCGCTGCCGGGCGTGTCGGAAAAGATGCTCTGGCGCGACGAACAGAGAGGATCGTCGATTGCGCTCATCAAGTTCGACAAAGGTGCCAGCATTCCGGAGCCTCACCTGCACGCGTCGAACCAGTTCATGTTCTGCCTCAAGGGAAAGTACGAATACACCAAGACCGGTGTGACTTTGACGGCCGGCTCGTTCTATTGGAATCCGAAGGGCAATGTGCACGGGCCGACGCTGGCGCACGAAGAAACGATCGTGGTCGAGGTCTACGACGGCCCGCACTATCCCCAGCGCCCGTCCTGGTACGCCGACGACGAGGACGCCCGCTGATGGCGGCTCAATCGGCGGGCGCCGAGATCGTTGCGATTGACGCGCAAACACTGATGTCAGCCGGCGCCGATATTTTGACGGCTGTCGGCATCGCGGCGGAGGACGCGCAGGTGGTGGCGGCGGATCTGGTCGCTGCCGACCTCGAAGGCATCGCATCGCATGGGGTGATGCTGCTGCCCATGTACATCGAGCGCATCGTCAAGGGCTCGATATCGCGTCGCGGCGCCGGGGAGGTGGTGAGCGACCGCGGCGGCGCCATCGTGATCGACGCCGGCAATGCACTCGGCCAATTGACCGCGCGTCAGGCGGTCAACCTCGCGGTAGCCCGCGCGCAGGCGATCGGGCTGGCGGCGGTCGCCGTGCGCAACGGCTTTCACTTCGGCACGGCCGGACGCTACGCTCGCATGATGGCCGAGCACGGCTGCGCCGGTATCGTGCTTTCGAACACACGCCCCTTGATGCCGGCGCCGGGCGGGGCCGAGGCCATGGTCGGCAACAACCCCATTGCGATCGCGCTTCCTTCCGCCGGTGAATTTCCGGTGGAAGCGGACATGGCCCTGAGCGCGACCGCCATGGGCAAGATCCGCCTCGCCGCGGCGGCCGGAGAGCGCATCCCCGCGGGTTGGGCCATCGATGCGGAAGGGCGGCCCACCACCGACCCCGCCGCAGCGATCAAAGGCATGCTGTTGCCGGCGGCCGGCCCGAAAGGATTTGGCCTCGCCTTCGTCATCGATCTCCTGTGCGGCGGCCTCTCGGATGGCGCGGTCGGGGCCGAAGTGCGTCCGCTCTACGGCGATCCCGCGCAGCCCTATCGCTGCGCCCATTTCTTTCTGGCGATTCATGCCGGTCACTTCGCCGGCGCAGAGCGGTTTGCCGAACGGGTGCGGGATCAGGCCGCGCGCGTGAGCAAGTCGAGACGCGCGCCGGGCATAGATCGCGTCCATGCGCCGGGCGAGCTCGTCTGGGCGACGCGGCAGGCGAGCGCCGGGGTTTGCCGCCTCGACGCGCCGACGGTGCGGAGTCTCGTCGAGGCTGCCGCGCGGGTCGGACTGGATGGCTTCGAATTGTCGCTGCTCTCGGCAAAGGTCTCCTGATCATGCGGGCACGCTTCGAGGCCGAGAACGATGTGATCGTCGTCACCGGCGGCGCCAACGGCATCGGCCGGGCCTTGGCGCGCGCGGCCGCGCAGGTCGGAGCTCGCGTCGTCGTCTGCGACGTCGACGAGGCGGCCATGGCCGAACTGTCCGCCGTTCCCGGAATATCGACGCGGCGCCTCGACGTCTCCGACCGTACGCAAGTGCTCGCGGCCCTCGGCGATGTCGAGCGCCAGTTCGGCAAGATCGACGGCCTCGTCTGCGCGGCGGCGATTTAACCCCGCTCGGTGGTCCACTCGATGGAGCCGCAGGAGTGGGATCGCGTCCTGCGGACCAATCTCGACGGCGTCGTCTGGTGCTATCAGGCGGTGGTCACCGGCATGATCGAGCGGAGATCGGGAAGCATCATTGCATTTACGTCGGGGCTCGCGCACCAGGGCTGGCCCGGGGCGTCGGCCTACGCCGCGAGCAAAGCGGCGCTGGTCGCATTCGCCAAGAGCGCGGCCAAGGAGATCGCGCAGCACCGCGTTCGCTTCAATCTGGTCGCGCCGGGCGTGATCGACACGTTGCAGTATCGCATCGCCAATGCCGGCGCGGACGATGCGCGTTGGCGCGCGTCGGTCGGCGTCGGACAGCCGGAGGATGCCGTCGGCCCGCTGCTGTTCCTGTTGTCCGACCAGGCCACGATGACCGCTTCGATCATCAGCCGGGAGTTTGTCTATGCGGCGCGGGAAACCTGAAAGCGAGACGGCTGAAAGCAGCGCCCGAAAGATGAGCGACGGGATGAAGCCCATCATCGTTGTCGGCGCGGGCCCGGTCGGTCTCACGACGGCGCTCGGGCTCGACTTCTACGGCCTGCCGTTCGCGCTGTTCGAGGACGACGCGGAACTCTCGCGCGACACCAAGGCCGGGACGATACTGACGCGGACGCTCGAGGCTTTTCGGCGCTACGGCGTCGCCGACCAGGTCCTCGCCAAGGCATTGCGCGTCGACGAGATTGGCGATGTCGAGCGTGCGACCAACACCGCGCGGCCATCGGTGCAGACGGCTCTTCTCAGCGACGACACGCGCTATCCCTTCGTCATCAATATGCCGCAGCATCACCTCGAGCCGATCCTGCGCGCGGCGATCGATGGGCGCAGCCCGGGGGCGCTCCATCTGCAGCATCGCTTGACGTCGTTTCGGCAGGACGACGAAGGCGTCGTCGCGCGTTTCGACACGCCCGACGGTCCGCGCGAAGTCGAAGGCTCCTATCTCCTGGCCTGTGACGGCGGGCGCAGCACGGTGCGCGCGCAACTCGGCGTCGCGGTGGAGGGGGAATCGTCGGACGTCCGCTGCCTGCTGGTCGACGTCAAGGTCGATCTCGACGTGGCCAATCCGCGCGACTATCCCTATCTCGCCTACTTCGCCGACCCGCAGGAATGGATGATCCTGGTGCGCCAGCCGCACTGCTGGCGTTTTCTCTTTCCGCTTGCCGCCGGAATTCCCGAGCCGACGGCCGCCGATTTCCGCGCCAAGGTCATCCGCTTCATCGGTCCCGTCGACGAGATGGAAATCCTCAACACGATCGTTTACGCCATTCACCATCGGGTCGCGAGCGAGTGGCGCCGCGGCCGCGTCTTCCTCATGGGGGACGCCGCGCATCTGATCACGCCGATGTGGGCGCTGGGCCTCAACACCGGAATTCTCGATGCGATCAGCCTGCCGTGGCGACTCGCTTGGGTGACGCGGGGATGGGCGGGCGACGCCTTGCTCGACGGTTATGCGCGCGAGCAGCGGCCCGTTGCCGCCGAAGGTTCCGGCGAAATGGCGGAGGCGGCGCGCAAATATATGGCCGGGCAGGCCGCTGCCGTAAAGGCGATGTCGGGCACGGCGTGGGCCAACGCCGCGACCCGAACCATGCTGGGAGTGAGACTCGGCGTCGATGCGGCCGGCGACTGGTCCATGGTCAAGACCGATCGTGGAGCATTCCGCGTCGGTGACCGCATTCCCGATGCGGTCCTGCACGGGCCCAGCGGCCGCCCGCTTCGGCTGCACGATCTCGTCGATGACAGTTTCGTCGCGCTTTATTTCACCGACGTGCGGCGGCGGCCCCACATTCCCGCGGATAGTCCCGGCCTGCGACACCTGGTCGTCTCGCACCGCGACGCGCCGCTCGATGGCGGCCTGCGCGAGCGGTCCCTGTTCGACGTCGGCGACCGAGCTCGTCTACTGCTGGGTTGTCCGACCGACACCTTGGTCCTGGTCCGTCCAGACGACCATATCGCTGCAATTACGTCGATGCGCGGGACAAGTGCAGAGAACCTCTACCGACAGGTGGTCGGGCACGCCAAGGCGTGCAGCAGCCGATAGGAGATCGATCATGGCAGTTGAGACCGCAACCGCGCGCCGGCTGGGGCCGATCGGCGACAAGATACTCTTCGAGAACGAATTCATGCGGGTGTGGAGCGTAACGCTCGACCCCGGCCAGCGGCAGCCTTGGCACCAGCATCTGCTGCCGTATCTCATCGTCCCGCTCACCGAGGGCAAGAACGAGATGACTTTCGACGACGGCCGGGTACGCGAAACACGCGAAAAGCCGGGAGAGGTGATCTGGCGCGAGCCCGGCATCCCGCACGAGCTGCTCAATTGCAGCGATTGGCAGTATCGAAACGTCCTTATTGAAATCAAAACAGCCGCGTCGTGAGAATGCATGAGCAGCTCGCGCGGCGCACCGACCTTTCCGTTCCATCCGGTCGCGGTTCATCCAGGAGCAAGCGCATGCCGAAGAAGCAGATTACCTCGTCGAAGATCCGCCAGCCGTCCGGCCATTTTTCTCACGCGACCATGATCGAGGCGCGCGGCCGCATCGTCTTCATCTCCGGCATGACCGCGCGGCGCCCAGACGGCAGCATTGCCGGCATCGGCGATATCGAGGCACAGACGCGACAGGTCTGCGAGAATTTGCAGGCGGCGGTCGAGGAGGCCGGCGGCGGCATGGACGACATCTGCCGGGTCGACGTCTACGTCCGCAACATGGAGCATTTCGAGCAGATCCACAAAGTGCGGCGCGAATATTTCAAGCCGCCGGCGCCGGCGTCGACCATGGTCGAGGTGTGCAAGATGACCTCGCCCGACTATCTCATCGAGATCAACGCCATCGCCGTGATCGCGGATTGAATCGTTGGCGCGCTGTTGTCCGGCACAGGCGGGCACCATCGCGGGCCGATTGTGAATACCGCCGCCGTTCATGCGTCGCGGTGCGTTGCTCCACCTTGTCCCCGCAGGGACGATCGCGCGGCGCTTGGCGCGTCGTAGCTCGCCAGCAACTCCTCCACCAAATCCGTCCATTCCTTCCACGGGCCGGCGAAATAGCTGTAGCTGTTCATCACGAAGCCCGGCCCGGCGTAGAATTTCTCATATTGCATGTGCCGTCCGGCGAAGTCCGATCCCAACAGGTCCCAGGCCAGCTTGAACAGCTTCATCCGGTCTTTCGCCGATTGTCCCGGCACCGACCAGTAGGTCTCGAACGTGTCGCGGGTCTTGGCGTCGTCGAGAACCGACACGTCGGCCGGCATCTGGAATACGCCGGCGCCCATCAACTCGCGTACGGTGTCGCAGATCTCCGCGTAGTGGTTGGTGCACCAGTGCAGCGCGGCATAAACGTAGCGGCGGTTGACGGTGTGATAACCTGCGACCTGCGCCTCGCCGCAGTTGATCTGACCCATGATCAGCCCTTCGAGCGTGGCCTGCATGGCCGCCAGCCGGCCGAGCGTGAACTGCACCGCTGGGATGTGCTGGACATGGTTCACCTCCGCCAGTTTGTTGGCGATGCCCACGATCAGATTGAGCTTCGCCAGGAAGCGAACATTCGCCTGATGGTTGGCCATCGCGTGGCCCGGCGTGCGCATGTAGATCGCGCGCGTCATCTCCACATTGTCATGGCAGAACACCCGTTCCCACGGCACCTTGACGTTCTCGAACAGCACGGCGCTGTCGGTCTCGTCGAAGCGGGCGGCCAGCGGATTGTCGAACTCGCTCACCGCGTGGCGCTCGTAGGGCTTGCGCGACCAGATGCTCACCCCGGGCGCGTTGAGCGGCACCACGCAGGTGATCGATTCCTTCTCCTGCCCGGGCGCGACCGGTTGCAGGTTCCCGCACCAGGTCTCGTGACAGAAAACGGACGCCGTGCCGAGCATCTTGAGGCCGTTGATGGTGACTTCGCGGTCGTCTTCGTCGATCACGCGCAGCGTCGGGGGCGTGCGCGTTTCCCCTTCGGCTGGATTTGCCGGGCGCCAGCCCTGCGGATTCGTCACGGTGTGCGAGGCGAACACATCGTTCGCGCGCATGTGCCGGTAGTAGTTGCGAATGTTGTCGCCGAAGCCCTGGCGGATGCGATCGAACATCGCGGGATCCATGACCAGGCCGCTCACGTAGCTCGGGAAGTTGTCGGGCGAGCGGCCGAGCAAGCCGTGTGTCCACGAGGCTATTCGGCGATGGGTCTCGAACCGGCGTTGCAGGTCCTCGCGCGTGCGCGGGAGCAGAAAGTAGGTCGAGAAGGTTTCTCCGTCCTCCTCGAATGTCATCACCTCGCGGTTCTCCGCGGCCCGCTTGCGGTCGTAGATCATGGCGAAGGAATGCGCCGCGTTGCGGAACGCCGGGTGCGCCGTCACGTCCTCGACCAGTTCGCCGCCGACATAGACCCGGCGGCCGTCGCGGATGCTCTCGAGATAGTCCTTGCCGGTCATCAACATAATGGTTCTCACCAGAGTGGCTTCGCCGGGCTCATCGGCGAGCGAGCACATACCCATCCGTCGGCGCCCAGGCGAGTTGCAATGTGGCTCCTGGACGCAGCACATCGGGCCGGCCGCCGACGATGCGCGCCCGCAACGGCAGGCCGCGCGTTTTGCCGATCACGACGACGGAGTCGCCATAGTTGATGACGTCGTCGACCGTCACATCGAATGCATTGTCCATGCCCTCGGCATCGGCGCTCGCGCGCAGCCGCAGGCGCTCGGGCCGGATCATGACGTCGACCTCGCCGGCCGGCAGCGGTGCGTGCCGTGCGACCCGCACCGGACCGATCCCGGTCAATTCGATCCAGCCCGGGCGCGACGGATCGGCGCGTCCGGCAAAGAAATTGCTGACGCCGATGAACTCGGCGACGAAGCGGTTGACCGGCCGGTCGTAGATGTCGAGCGGAGAGCCGATCTGTTCGACCCTGCCGTCGCAGAACACCGCCACCCGATCGGACATGGTCATCGCCTCGGTCTGATCATGAGTGACGTAAATCATGGTAATGCCGACCTCGCGGTGAATGCGCTTGATCTCGACTTGCATCTGCTCGCGCAAGTTCTTGTCGAGCGCGCCGAGCGGCTCGTCGAGCAGAAGCACATCGGGATTGAACACCAGGCCGCGCGCCAGCGCTACGCGCTGCTGCTGGCCGCCGGATAATTCGCGGGGATACCTGTCGGCGAACCGGCTCAAGCCCACGAGGTCGAGCATCCGCTCGGCGCGCATTTGCACGTCCTGCTTGGGGAAATGCCGCATCTTGAGCGGAAACACGACGTTCTTTGCCGCCGTCATGTGCGGGAACAGCGCATAGTTCTGGAAGACCATGCCGATATTGCGCTGGTAGGGTTTGCTCAGGACAAGATCATGTCCGGCGAGCACGATGGCGCCGCTGGTTGGATTCTCGAATCCGGCGATCATCAAGAGCGTGGTGGTCTTGCCGGAGCCGCTCGGGCCCAGAAACGTCACGAATTCCCCGCGCTCGATGTCGATCGAAATATTGTCGACGGCGTTGGTCTTGCCGTCATAGGTCTTCACCACCTCGCGCAGGCGAAGATAAGTCACGCATCATCCCCGGGGCCGCGACCTCGCGACGATCAACGCATCCACCACGACACAGCCGCGTCCGTCCGGCAGCGCCTTGATCGGATTGAGGTCGACTTCGTCGAGATCGTCGGCGTTGCGTTCGGCGAAGTCCGCCAGCGCTTCGAGACAGGCGGCGAGGCTCCCGACGTCGGCCGCCGGCCGGCCTCGCACCGCACCCAACATGGCGGCGCCGCGCGTCTCGCTGATCATGGCCTCGGCGTCGCCCTCCCGCAGCGGCAGCATGCGCAGCGAAAAGTCGCGGGTGATTTCGATCCCGGTGCCGCCCATGCCGAAAGCGACGGACAGGCCGAAATCGGGATCGCGCGCGACGCCGGCAAACACCTCGATACCGTCCGCGACGAACTCCTGCACCAGGAATGCAACGTCCGCCGGCTGCGGCTGGAGCCGTTCGAGGCGTTCGCGCAACCGGGCATACGCGCGCGCGACCTCCTCATCGTTTGCGAGGCCGACGGCGACGAGGCCGAGCTCGGTCTTGTGGGGGATGTCGTCTGACACGGCTTTGAGCACGACGGGGTAGCCGAGGTCGCGGGCGGCGTGGCTGGCCTGTGCGACCGTCGCGACGCGATGTTCCCGCGCGACCTGAACGCCGAAGGCGCGCAACAGCCGCTTCGCGTCGTATTCATTGATGGTGCGCCGACCCGGTTCGGCAGCGAGCAGATCGGCAAGCGACGAGGGCGAGCGGTTCGCGGACGGCCGCAACGGCTTTGCGGGGGCCATGTAGCGGCCGATGCGGTCGATCGCGCCGAGACCCTGGCGCGTGCCGCCGATCTGGACGAGGCCGGCTTCGCGCAGCGCTTTGATCTGCTGGAGGTTCATCACCCCCGGTCGCGAGCTCATGAGGTAATGGGGTTTGGCCGACCCTTTGGCCGCGTCCGTCAGCATCTTGACGTTTTCCAACACGCGTCCGGGATGGCCGAGATGGCCCTCGTTGCTGGTGTCGGCGCAATAGACCACGGCCGCGATGCGCTCGCTCTTGTCCACGACCGACATTGCATGCGGCAGGTTGACGGCGTAATTGCCGTTGCCCCAGGCGTCGAACGGGTTGCCGTCGCCGGTGATGCGGCCGATCACGCGCTCGGCCTCGGCGCGCTCCGCGCCCGAGAGCGGCGGAAGCTCCAATCCGGCGGCGGTCGCGTTGTCGAGGATCATCTCCGCCAGGCCGCCGGATCCGGTAATCACCGATATTCCCCTGCCGCGCGGCCAGCGCTCGCCCTGGCAGACCGCCAGCACCTCGGTCATCTCGTCGAGGTCGTTCACCTCGATCGCGCGATGCGCGCGCAGCACTTCGGAGAACACGCGCGATTCCCCGGCGAGCCCGCCGGTATGGCTGGTGATCGCGCGCCGGGTGCGCTCGGTGCGTCCGACCTTGAGCACGACGACCGGCTTGCCGGCGGCGGCCGCGCGGTCGAGCGCGGCAACGTAGCGCTCGGGCTCGCGCACGGTCTCGGTGAAGGTCCCGATCACCCTGGTGGCGGGATCGTCGATCAGATATTCGAGGTAGTCGACCGTCCGGGTGACGGCTTCGTTGCCGGCCGAGACCGAAAGGCTGACGCCGTAGCGGCGCAGATCGGACAGGATTGCGATGCACACCGATCCGCTCTGCGAGACGAAGCCGACATTGCCGGCAAGCCCGGCGGTATCCATCACGGTCTGCTTGTAGGTGGTCACCCGCGCGGTCGGATTGAGAATGCCCATGCAGTTCGGTCCGCACACCGGCATGCCCGCCTCGCGGCAGAGTCCCGCGATCTCGGCCTGCTGCCGCGCGCCATCCTCGCCGAGCTCGGCGAAACCGGCGTCGTAGATGATCGCCGCGCGCGCCCCGCGTTTCACCGCCAGCCGCACCTGCTCCGGAAGGAGCGGCTTGCGGATGCTGAAGACCACGACGTCCGGCGCCTCCGGCAAGTCGGTCAGGCTCGGATAGCAGACGTGATTGAGGACGGTTTGGTACTTGGGATTGACCGGATAGATCGTGCCGGAAAAGCCGATGGCGCCGAGCGACTCGACGACGGAGCGCCCGGGACCGACGCGATCGGTGGCCCCGACGATTGCGACCGAACGCGGTTTCACGAGGGGATCAAGCTGCATTTGCAAACCTCTGCGCGGGCTTTCGCCGAAACAGCAACGAGATCAGGACGCCGAGCAGCACCGCCCCCGTGAGCAGGGTCGAAACCACGGCGATGACGGGATCGGATTCAAGGCGGATCGATTCGAACATCTTTTTCGGCAAAGTCGCGGCGTCGCGGCCGGCGATGAAGATCGCCACGACAGCCTCGTTGAAGGAATGCAGGAAGGCGAACAGGGCGCCGACCAGGATGCCGGGCCGCAGCACCGGCAACGTCACCCAGAAGAAGGTGCGCAACGGGCCGGCGCCGGCGCTCATGGCGGCGCGCTCGAGATTGCGGTCGAAGCCCTTGAGCGCCGCGGCGATGACGAGAAAGGCGACCGGAATCGACAACACGCTGTGCGCGATGATCATGCCGGTGCGGGTGCCGACGAGGTGCGCCGGGCCGAGGAAGCTGTAGTAGCCGAGCGCGCTCACCACCGCGGGCACGATGATCGGCAGCATCATGAGCAGGTTGAGCGTGCTCTTGCCGCGGAAGCGGTAGCGCACGAATCCGAAGGCGGCGGGCAGCGCCGCCAACAGCGTGAACACCATCGATCCGAACGCAATGATGAAGGAATTGGCGGTGGCGTCGAGCCAGGACCGGCTCGAGAAGTATTGCGCGTAATAGCCGGTCCAATAGCCCGGCGGCGGGAATTCGAACGAGATCGCCTTCGAGAACGACATCGGCACGATGATCGCCAGCGGCGCGACCAGGAAGAGCGCGACGAGCGACGCCAGCACGAGCGGAACGTGACGCGCCATCGCCCTCATCCCCACAGGCGGTCCAAGCCGGCAAAGCGGTTGTAGACGGCGAGCAGGACCAGCGTGCACGCCAGCAAGACCACCGCGATCGCCGAGGCGAAGCCCCAGGCCAGCAGATCCTCGATCTGCTGGCTGATCAGCTGCGAGATCATCATGTCCTTGGGCGTGCCGAGCAGGATCGGCGTGATGTAGAAGCCGAGGCACATCGTGAAGACGAGAACGCAGCCGTTGACCACGCCCGGCAGGCTGAGCGGCAGGAAGACGAGGCGGAATGCGCCGAAGGGGCGCGCACCCAGACTCTCGGCGGCGCGCAGATAGGAGGGGTCGATCTTCCGCATGACGCCGTAGAGCGCCAGCACCATGAATGGCAGCAGCACGTGGGTCATGCCGAGCGTGGAGCTGAACGAGGTGAACAGCAGCTGCGGCGGCCTGCCCCATCCGGCAAAGGCGTAGAGCGCCGCGACCGGCCCTTTGTTGCCGAGAATCACCAGCCAGGCATAGGTGCGCACCACGAACCCGGTCCAGAAGCTCAAGCCGACGGCGACGAGAAGGATGATCGCGACGGCGTCGTTGCGCCGCGCCATCACGTAGGCGAGCGGATAACCGAGCACGAGGCAGGCGAGCGTGACGATCAGCGACGTCTCGAACGTGTTGATCATCACCCGGGCATAGAGCGGGACGGTTAGCAGCCGGCGATAATGGTTGAGCGACATCGTCGGGTCGGTGACGCTGAGCACGAGCACGTAGCCGATCGGAACGACGAATAGCACGACGATGCACAGCGCTGCCGGGGCGACCAGCAGCCATGCGGTCAAGCCATCGCGGGACGTCAGCCCCCGGACTGCCGGCATCGGCGCAGCTTTGCTCATCTGCCGGATCATGTAACATGAGCGGCCGGTTGGAGGCCATCGATCGAGGGCGCATGTTTGGGAAAAGTAGGAGCCGTTTGCTGGACAGACTCGCGCACAATCAGAGACTCCAAAGCGCATCCTCGCTCAACCCAACCGGGATACGCGCTCTGGATGGCCTCGCCGCACGGTTCGCGTTGCACCATGGGGAATAAAGAATGACAAATCGAATTTCGCGCCGCGGCATGTTGGCGCTTGGCGCCGGTTCGCTCCTGGGCGCGCCGTCGATTGTCCGCTCGAGCCAGGCGCAGGCCCGGACGGTCTATGTCAACTCTTACGGCGGCGTGTGGGAGTCGTCCTGGAGGAAGGCGTTTTTCGAGCCGTTCACGGCGCAGACCGGCATCCAGGTCAAGGCCGTGCCCGGCGTCTCCTTCGCCAAGCTCAAGGCCCAGGTTCAAACCAGGAACTTCGAGTGGGACGTCATCAATCTCGGCGATGTCGAATACGGCCAGGCCGTGATCGAGGGGCTGCTCGAGAAGGTCGACAAGGCGGCCGCCAAGACCGACCAATTGCCCCCGCACATCGTGCGTGAATACGGCATCACCAGCTACTCGCTGGGCACCAATCTGGTCTATCGCAAGGACAAATTTCCGAACGGCGGGCCGCGAAGCTGGGCCGACTTCTGGGATGTCAAGAAATTCCCAGGCCCGCGCTGCCTGTTCGACCGCTCCTTCACCTGCCTTGCCTTTGCGCTGCTGGCCGACGGCGTGCCGCCCGACAAGCTCTATCCCATGGACGTCGACCGCGCCTTTCGCAAGATGAGCGAGATCAAGCCGCATATCAAGGTGTGGTGGCGCGAGGGCTCGCAGTCGCAACAGCTCATCCGCGACGGCGAGGTCGACATGATCGCGATGTGGAGCGCGCGCGCAGTCGATCTGATCGAGGACAAGGTGCCGCTCGAAATCGTCTGGAACGGCGCCGAACTCTACTACGCCAACCTGCTGGTGCCGAAGGGCGACCCCAACGCCAGCGCGGCGTGGGAATTCTGCAGCTTCGTGGCGCAGGCCAAGCCGCAGGCGGAGTTCGCGATGCTGTTGCCCTATGGGCCGGCCAATCCCGGCGCCCGCGCCTTGATGACCGAGGCACGGCTGCGCCAGACACCGGCGTGGCCGGAGAACGAGAGGGTGTCGTTCCAGCACGATGCAGCCTGGATCGCGCCGAGGCTCGCCGGCATTCGCGAGCGCTGGACCCAATGGCTCACGACGTGAGCAGGCGTTTGCGCACGGCCCCGGGGTGCGATCCTGCAGGCTGGAGCCGCATCCATCGGCGGCGCCATGCGCGAGCGCACGATGAAGGCTGGTCACTCGTTTGGGATTGGAAACGCCATGAAACTTCTGCGACGGCAATTTCTGTGCCTGGGTGCGCTGGCTGCCACTCTTGCGCCGGTTTCGCGGACCGCAAAGGCCGAGTCCTACCCGGCACGACCGGTGCGCTTGGTCGTCGGCTTTGCCGCTTCCGGCGGCAACGACATCGTCGCGCGCCTGCTGGGTCAATGGCTCTCGGAACGGCTCGGTCAGCCGTTCGTGATCGATAACCGGCCCGGTGGCGGCGGCAATATCGCTACCGAGGCAGTGGTGTACGCGCCGGCCGACGGCTATACGCTCTTGCTGGTCAGTGCCGCGAACGCGATCAACGCGGCGCTTTATGAAAAGCTCAATTTCAACTTTATTCGAGACATCGCGCCGGTAGCAGGGCTCATTCGCGTACCCAGCGTCATCGTGGTGCATCCGTCGATTCAGGTCAAAACCCTGCCTGAGTTCATTGCTTATGCAAAGCTCAACACGGGCAAGCTCAGCATGGCGTCGGGCGGCACCGGGACTTCGACCCACTTGGCCGGCGAGTTGTTCAAGATGATGACCGGCGTCGACATGATACACGTGCCCTACCGCGGTACAGGACCGGCGATTACCGATCTGCTCGGCGGTCAGGTTCAAGTTATGTTCGCCTCTGCTCCGTCCTCGATCGAATACATCAGGAGGGGAGCGTTGCGCGCGCTCGCGATTACGACCGCGACGCGTCTGGAGACACTGCCCGACATACCAACCGTCGGTGAGTTCGTGTCGGGCTACGAGGCGAGCCAATGGTACGGGGTCGGCGTCCCCCAGTCCACGCCAGGCCAGATCGTTGATCTGCTCAACAGGGAAATCAACGCGGCGCTTGTCGACTCCAAAATGAAGGCACGGCTCGTTGACCTGGGCGGAACAGAATTAAGAGGCTCACCCGCTGAGTTCGGGCAGATGATTGTCGACGAAACCGAGAAGTGGAGCAAGGTCGTAAAGTTCTCAAAAGCAAAGCCCTATTGATTTATCGGGCAGCCGCCATCGCTCCGCCCCGACGAGTACACTGCGCGCGAAATATCGGGGCGCGACGAGGGACAGTTTCAGATCTGATGAAATCGATCAGAGCGACAGATAGGGGTCGTTCAGGCGCTTGTCTTTGCGTCTCTTCTGCACCAGCTCTTCGCCGGTCTTCCAGTATTCTCCCCGCACCGCGCGGTCCGCCTCGACCTGGAATTCCTCCGGCCACTGGCCAAGGGAATAGCCGTACCAGGGCATTTCCGGCTTCAACGGCGGCAGTCCCAGCTCCTCCCAGATCGCTCTGGCGTTCTCCATATATTGTTTGGCCGGCAGCGAGATGGGCGGGTACGGGCGCTTCAGCATAGCGTTGATCAGCATCGCCGAATTGGTGGCCTCGTAGTGGTTGTCGTCTTGGCCGGTACGCGGGCCATGCCCCATATCCTTGTGATCCAGGATTCGCATGTCCTGATGCGGGCGCATCCGGTAGGCCATCGCCCAGAACAGCATGTCCAGGTTCTCGGGCTCGATATCCTCGTTGACCGCGACAATCATCTTGCCCACCGCCGAGGAGAAGGCCGAGGCGCCGTAGAGGGCGCGCCAGATTTCCGCCTCAAGCGTATCGGAGCGCAGCTGGATCACGATCAGCTTGCGCAGATTGGTCAGCGGTTCGTGCATGAACACGCGGGTGACGCCGCTGATGTTCAGATGGTGGCGCAGATGATGCAGGAACGCCGGCTCGTAGGCCACCCGCTTGATCAGGCTGCTTTCGCTTGGCGTCACCTGGCTGATAATCGAGACCAGCACAGCATCCTTGCGGCGCGTGATGGCGGTCACGTCCATGAAGGCGTTGTATTCCTTCAGGTTCATGTAGCCGTGGGATTCGCCGAAGCTGCCTTCCGGCTCCAGCCATTCGGTGTCGATATAGCCTTCGACCACGATCTCGGCTTCCGCCGGCACCACCAGATCCACGGTCTTGGCCTTACAGATGCGAATCGGCGCGCCGACCAGCCCGCCGGCGACCGCGATTTCATCCAGATGCTTGGGCAGCTTGTGGACCGAGGCGAAGGTAATCGCCGGCGGCGCCCCCAGCAGCAACGCCACCGGCACCTTCTCTCCGCGCGCCTTGTATTTCAGCCAGTGTTCGTGGATACCCTGATTGAGCTCGATCTCGGGATTCATCCCCAGCCTGGTCCGGCCTTTGACCATCGCCCGGTAATTGCCGATGTTTTGGCGGCCGGTGTCGGGGTCCTTGGAGATGAACATCGAGCAGGAAGCATAAGGCGCATTGTCGAAGCCGGGTGTCGAGATGGGAATCGGCAGCGCGTCCACGCCGTTGCCGGGCTGGTTCAGCGCCGCACCCTGCACCACGATTTCCTGGCAGCGCGGGTTTTCGACCAGCACCGGCGCCAGCTGATGCTGCTCGGCGTGGTCCCATTTTTGCTTGATGTCATCGACGCTGCAGCCGATTCCGACGCTGTAGATTTCCCGATTGGAGGCGAGTATCCCAACCGCCACCGGAATGTCGTAGCGGTGGCCGGTGCTGTCGGTGACATTCTCGAACAGGAATGCCTTGCGCTGCGACTCCGGAATGCCGCCGCGGAACTGCCAGCGCACCAGCGCGTGCATCTCGGTATCCTTGTTGATCGGCCGCTGCACGCGAATAAGCAGGCCGTTCTTCTCGAGTGCGGCGATGTGCGCGTGCAGGTCCGGATATCCAGAATTTTCCATGTTTCCCTCCGGGCCGTCCCGTGCGGGACCGGCTTGTTTCTAGTTCGATATTTCCGGACGGACGCACGGCGCAGCCACCAAGCCCGGACCAGACAGGGCGTGATCCTATATACCGCGGATGGCGTTGAAAAGGTGAGCAGCCTTCGTTGCGTGGTCCAGGCAGAAAAGAGTGTGAGCGGCGAGGCAATTTGCGCGTGCGGCAGTCGGCCACGCACGGCGGGACGAAGGCCGCGGGTGCTGGCGGCCTTGAGCCGAGCGAGGTGTGCGGTCGGTCGGACCGTATCGCATCGGACTCTGCCGTAACGCCGCCGTCAGCTCTCGATGACGATCCGGTCTTCTGCGTCGAGCGATGCGGCAACCCGTGCTATCGCGGCGATCCCCTGTCTCTGGCGGGGGTGCCGTGATCATCGTTCTCAATGGAGAGTTGTAATGCCAGGAATGCAAGAGGACGTGCAAGCAACGATGGTCCGGTACGAAGCCGAGGACAAGGTCGGCATCATCACGCTCGACCGCGCGGACAAGCTCAACGCCATCAACGCGGTCATGAAGGATCAGATCATCGCGGCGTTCGCGCGCGCGGACAAGGAGCCGGCGACCTCGGTCATTGTGTTGCGGGCGAACGGGCGCAGCTTCTCCGCCGGCTTCGATCTCGGCCACTCGCCCGATCGCGGCAAGGACAGCGGCGCGGCCGATCCCAACACCTGGGATGCGATGCTGCATCGCAGCCTCGACTTCGGCATGGCGCCATGGTCGACGACCAAACCGGTGATCGCTTCGGTGCAGGGGCACGTGCTGGGTGGCGGCTGCGAGCTCACCTTGATGTGCGATCTCACGATCGGAGCGGACGACGCCAAGTTCGGCGAGCCGGAGGTGCGGTTTTCGCATCTCGGCCCGCTCATGGTGATGCCCTGGTTTGTCGGCCTCAAACGGGCGCGCGAGCTCCTGTTCTTCGGCGACATGATCGATGCCAAAACCGCGCTGGAATTCGGCATGGTGAACCGCATCGTCCCAGCCGCCGATCTGCGGTCCGAGACGATGAAATATGCCAAACGGCTCGCGCTGATCGCTCCCGAGGCGCTACGATGGGGCAAGCGGGTAATCAATCGCGGCGCGGAGATCGCGGGCTTTCGGGCGGCGGTCGAGGCGGGCGTCGATTCCTTCGTCTCGCTTTACGCCACCCAGACCGAGGTGGGACGCGAATTCGGCCGCCGCGTCCAGCAGCACGGTCTCAAGGCGGCGCTCGAATGGCGGCGGGCGCAATTTTCGGCGTGACCTATGGTCGGTGCGCCGTGGAGTTGCGGGACGTGTAGGGCGGATTAGCGTGAGCGTAATCCGCCATTCCGTGGTTTCTTCACTGTGGTTCGAACTCGGGCCTTAGGGCGACAAGAGCCGCGGCAGCGCGACCGCTGCGTTCGGTGAGGTCTTCGCTTGCAGACAAACCCATGCAATTGATGGCGGTGTCGAACAGATGGACTGCGATGGCCTCGGCGCCTGCTCGCCGGTCCATCAACATCACATACACCTCGTCGACGTAGCGGTCGTATTCATCTGCGGCCTCAGCGATTTCAGAAACGCCAATTGGGTCCCATTGGCGCATGAGAAGGTCGCGGACTCGTGCGCAGTTCTCTCTCCACTGGGGTATGTTGCGTTTCGGTGCCATCCTGCCTGCCTAGGATACCGGCACAGGCCGGTTCGTCGACACGTGGGCGTCGGCGCGCCCATGCCCCGTCGCGGAGTGCCTGGTCGCGATATAAGCTGGCGTCGTCTCATTCGATCGCGAAGACTTAGGCCGGGCAGGAAACCGGGCGAGATCGCGCAGCATTGCTGGATTGGCTGGCAACCGACGATACATTTGTGCTGGTTGACCCTCCTGCCATTAGTCGTATGGTCAGCATCGATCGCTCCGAACTGCTCGCAACCGGATCCCATCCATGGACGCAATCAAAGTCGGAATCGTCGGGCTTGGCCGCTGGGCCAAGGTGCTCGCGCGCGCCGCGGCGAAGTCGTCGAAGCTCGAGGTCGTGTCGGCCTATAGCCGCACCGAGGAGAAGCGGCAGGCCTTCGCGCGCGAATTCGGCATCGCGCCGGCGCCCGATCTTGCCGCCATGCTGGCCGATCGCGCGATTGGCGGCGTGCTGCTGACGGTTCCAAACGAGCAGCATCTGCCGCTCGCGCTCGAGGTCGCGAAGGCAGGCAAGCACGTCTACACGGAGAAACCGATCGCCAGCACTCTCGAGGAGGGGATCGAGATCGCTGCCCTTGAGGCACGATACGGCGTCACGGTGACGGTCGGCCACAGCGCGCGGTTGATGGCCGGGATCCGGCAGATTCGCGCTGCGATCGACGCCGGCGAGCTGGGGCGGGTGGCTTTCATGGAGGCCAATTTCTCCAACGAGCGCGCACTCGAGCTCACCCCGCAGACCTGGCGCTGGTACAAGCATCGCGCCCCCGGCGGCCCGCTGTCGCAGCTCGCGATCCATCAGTTCGACGTGCTGCACTACCTCGGCGGTGAGATCGTCGAAGCCAATTCGATCGCATCGAAGCTCTCTCCGGTCGGCGCCGAGGTCGACGACCAGTCGATGACGCTCATCAGGTTCGCCGACGGCAAGGTCGGCTATGTTGGGGCATGCTGGACCTCGCCGGGCGTGTTCGCGGTGCGCGTGTTCGGCTCGAAGGGCCTGATGCATTACGAAATCGATTTCGGGACCTGGGACACGCCGGAGCAGCTGCATCAGAGCTCGACGCTCTATATCCAGCGCGGCAAGGACGGCTACGGCAAGCGCGAAGAGCTGAAAGTGCCGGAGAGCGACATGTTCCGCGCCGAGCTCGACCTGTTCGCGGACAGCTGCCGCAGCGGCCGGCGCAGCGAGCTCAGCGCGGAAAACGGCAATATCGCGCTCGCGGTGGTGTACGCGGCGCTGCGCTCGATCGACGAAGACGGCCGCAGCATCCGCATTGCCGACGTCATCGATACCGCACGCCAACGGTTCGCGGAGAGGAGCCGCAATGCTGCCTAGTCGATTTTTCGCCGAGCTGACGCAGCCGGAAATCGCGGCGCAATTCAAGAAGAATCCGCTGGTCATCCTGCCGGCGGGAAGCGTGGAGCAGCACGGGCCGCATCTGCCGACCGGCACCGATACGCTCGCGGCCAGCCTCGTCGCGCACCGCGTCGCCGAGCGCATGGACGGCCTGGTGCTGCCGGCGACGCCGCTCGGCGTCACCCCAATGCACATGCCGTTCGAAGGCACCATCACGCTGACGCCCGACACCTACATGCGCGTGGTGATCGAGACCTGCGCGTCGACCGCCCAGCACGGCGCCAAATACCTCATGCTGATGAACTGGCACGAGGGCAATATTCCCTCGCTCGCGATCGCGGCCGAAGCCCTCCACCGCACCCATGGCATGACCGTGCTCACGGTCCAGGCTTGTTACGTGGCGGAGGAACTGTACGGCGGAAGCTGCAACGGCCTCACCCACGGCGGCGAGATCGAGGCGCTGGCGGTGCTGGCGAACCACCCGGAGCTCGTGCATCTCGATCGCATCGACAATTCCTCCGATCATTCCCACGGCCACAAGATGGACAAGCTGCGGCGCACGCGCAGCTATCAGCCGGTGTTGAGCGACATCCGCTCGATCGCGCCGACCGGCTGGTTCGGCAGCCCGCAGCACGCGAATGCCCAGAAGGGTCACCGCATGGTCGGCGATATTGCCGAAGCCATCGCGCGCGAGGCCGCCGCCGTCTTCCGTCAGCTCGATGCGGTGCAGGGCGGCAGCGCCGAACTCAAGCAGCTCAGGCAGGTGGGGTGATGGCGCGTCTGCTCAAGCAATCGCAAGCCAAGCGGCTGGGACTGCCCGGGCGCACCTCGCTCGAACCGGTGTCGGGCGAGGTCGGATCGCGCGTGACTTTTCGGATCGCGGAAATTCCGGTGCCGCAACCGGGCGACAAGCCGCGCGGCCCGCACCTCCACCGCGACTTCGAGGAATGCATCTACGTGCTGGCGGGGGAGGGGACGACCCACGCCGAGAGCGGCGAGATCCCGATCAAGCCCGGCGACATCGTCCTCATTCCGCCGGGCGAGAAGCACATGACCCGCAACACCGGAAACGTCCCGCTCGTTCTGTTGTGCTTCTTCCCGGTTCCCGATGTCAGCCGCGGAACGGTGGAATTCCCGAGTTCTTGAGATAGCTCTGCGATGGCCTGCGACGTTCTTTGCTTGCGGCCGGAGGCCGATTTCGCGCGCGTCGCCGCCTTGCCGCCGGCGTCGCTCAACGTGCGCTACGCCAAGCCTGACGATCCGGCGCTGCCGCAACGCCTGGGTGAGGCAGCGGCGCTCGTCATTCCGGCGGTCGGGCCGAAGCTTCCCGGCTCCCTATTCGATGGCTGCGGGCTCAAGCTCATCCAGATCACCGGCGCCGGCGTGGATCGGCTCGACGAGGCCGCGCTGACTGCGCTCGGCATTCCGGTCGCCAACGTTCCCGGAGCGAGCAACAGCGCGGTCGCCGAATACGCCGTGACCGCAGCTTCGATGCTGCTGCGCCGTCTGGCCTGGGCGGACGCGGAGATCGGCCAAGGCCGGTATGTCGATTTCCGCGCCCGGATCCTGGCCGACAATCTCGCCGGGCTCGAGGGCCTGCTCGTGGGCATCGTCGGGTTCGGCACCATCGGAACGGCGGTGGCCCACGCCTTCCAGCGCATGGGGTGCCGTCTGTGTTTTTACGATCCGGCGCCGCGCGACGTCGCAGCAGCGCAGGCCCTGGGCGCACAATCAATGTCGCTCCCGGAGCTGCTGGCCGCCGCCGACGTGGTGACGCTGCATGTGCCGCTGATCGCGGCGACGCGCGGCATGATCGGTGATGCCGAGCTTGCAGCCATGAAACCGGGCGCGATCCTGGTTCAGGCAGCACGCGGCGGCATCGTCGACGAAGCCGCGCTCGCCCGGCAGCTCGCGTCCGGGCATCTCGGCGGTGCCGCCGTCGACGTCTATTCGACCGAGCCGCCCGCGCCCGACAATCCCCTGATTGCCCTGGCGGGAGAGGGCGCGCGCCGGCTCCTCCTGACGCCGCACATCGCCGGGGTCACGCGCCAGTCCTCGGCGCTGCTGTTCCGCTCGGCCTGGCAGAACGTCGAGCGCGTGCTGGTGCAGGGCGAGCCGCCGCTCCATCGGGTGTATTGAAGCTGATAGCTCCGGGGCGCGATCCGAATGAATCGCTCTGCACGCGCTCGATGTGCTCCCTCCCCCTTGCGAGGGAGGGCTGGAGGGGGGGTGGGTGCAGTGATGCACCGGCGTCGCCGACTCTCACGACCCCCACCCCCCAACCCCTCCCCACAAGGGGGAGGGGAGCGCACCGAGTTTGCGTCTCCTGGAGCGGCTTAGAGCGCATCCCGATTGGGTCGAATCGTGATGCGCTCTAGATTCTTTCGATTTTGCGCATGTTCTGTTCGGAAAACCGGTTCCCACTTTTCCGGAACATGCGCTAGTGGCGGAGCGACTTCGCTGTGGCTTAGTTGATCGGAACGTTTGCGCGCTTGACCACCTCGCTCCAGCGCGCGACGTCGTGCTTGAGCTGCGCGCCGAATTCATCGGGCGTGCTGGCGATCGGGTCGTAGCCCAGGGTCTTGACGCGCTCCTTGACGTCGGCGCTTGCCAGGATGGCGATGATCTCGCCGTTGAGCTTCTTGACGATCGCGGGATCGAGGCCCGCCGGTCCCAGCAAGCCGGCCCAGTTGCCGACCTCGAAGCCTTTGAGCCCCTGCTCGTCGATGGTCGGCAAGTCCGGCAGCAGCGCCGAGCGCTTGCGCTCGGCCATGGCGATGGGACGCAGGCGATCCGATCGCTCCGAGAGCATGCCGGGAACGCTCGCAAACAGCGCTTGCACCTGGCCGCCCATGAGATCGATGAGCGCGGGATTCATGCCCTTGTTGGGAACGTGGATCATCTCGATGCCCGCCATGCTCTTGAGCAGTTCGGCGGCGAGATGGGAGGCGCTGCCGATGCCGGCGGAGCTGTAGCTGAGCTTGCCGGGGTTGGCCTTGGCATAGGCAAGAAATTCCTTGAGGTCATGGACCGGCAGCGATGGATGCACCACGAGCGCATAGGGGCTCACCGCGACGTTGATGATCGGCGTCAAATCCTTGCCGACGTCGTAGGGCGGCGTCTTGTGGACGGCGACCGTCAGCGACAGGCTGCTCGGGGTATAGAGCAGCGTGGTGCCGTCGTTGGGAGAAGCAATGACCGCCTTGCTGCCGATGATGCCGGCGGCGCCGGGGCGGTTTTCCACCGTGAATTGCTGTCCGAGCCGCTCGCTGAGCTTCTGCGCCAGCAGCCGCGCCATCACGTCGACGCCGCCGCCGGCCGCGACCGGCACGACCACGCGCACGGGTTTGTCGGGATATTCCGCGTTGGCGGCGCCCCCGGATGCGAGCGATAAGATCAAGGCGAGCAGAGCGGATATGCGAGTCATGAGGCCATCCCGGTCGAGCACGGCGCGGCGTGATGCAACGGGTGCGGCATCGCAACGCCAGGCTCCATGATCGTTGCCGGGCTATTTAGACGAGGGCTGAACGGGGATCAATGCGACGCCTTTACGCTGCAGGAGGGCGGTCCCGACAACGACGAAGCCCGAGCCGTCCCGCCGCCGGAGCCGCGATCATTTCTGCCGGCAAAAGCCGCCCGGGAAGGATGACAACCCGCGGCCTTTTTGTATCATCGCATCGGTATTTTCAGCCAAAGGTGGTCCGTGGCCCGCGCTCCGTCCATGCAGAACCCGCGTGACCGGTATCTGGCTTTTGCAGAGTGGCGGCTGGACGTCCAGCGGGCGCGGCATCGCAGAAAGAGCGTCAAGTATTTCCGGCTGACCACCCATCATCTCATCATCTGGACGGTGATCATGCGCGGCTACTATGCCGGCCGTCCGCCCAGCTTCAACGACTGCCTGCGCAGCGTGACCTGTGCCGCGGAGACGGCGAGAAAAATCATCCTGACCGGACACGCCAAGGGCTACCTCGAGCTCCGCCAGGCGCCCTCCGACCACCGCAAGAAGCTGATCCATCCCACGCCCCAGTGCGTCGCGGAATACGAGCGTCACGTCGACACATTTCTGCGGCTGTCGCAGGAACTCGCATCGACACGGCGGCGTCTCGCCAGCTGATTGGCGCGTGCGACTGCGGTGGACGCTGGAAATCGTTCTATAAAATAGAGTTTTTTTCCAATCCCGGCGGGGATAATCCAAACCCAAGGTTGGCGCAGGGCCGCGCTGAAGTGCCGTCGCCGCCCGATGTGCCGCGTGCTGCTGGCTTATGGGTGCTGCGAATGAACGGGTGGGTATCCGGCTCGGATCGGCCGGGTTCGATACGCGCGAGCGACAGGATCGCCCCCGAGAGGAACGTCAGCCGCGTGCGCGTCGATGGCTTGGAGCTGGAGATCGAGCGTCGCGGCCGGGGACCCCCGCTGCTGATCCTCTATGGCGAGGAAGCGCTGGAGATCGAGGCCCCGGTCCTTGCCGAGCTCGCCAAGGACCACGAGCTGATCATTCCTTCACCGCCCGGCTTCGGCACGTCCGAACGCGCGGACTGGATCGAAACCCCGGACGACATCAGCTACATCTATCTCGATCTGATCGCTAATCTGGGTTTCGACCAGCTGCCGGCCATCGGATTTTCGTTGGGCGGCTGGCTCGCGCTCGAAATGGCGAGCAAGCACGACGGCTCATTTTCGAAGCTGGTGCTGGTCGATCCCTACGGCGTCAAGCTCGGCGGAGCGACGGACCGTGACATCCAGGATGTCTGGACCACGCATCCCGAGAAAGCGGCCGCGCTCAAGTGGTTCGACCCGGAAAAGGGCCGCCGCAATTTCGCGGCGATGTCGGAGCGCGAGCTCACCGTCGTCGCCCGCAACAACGAATCGTTTGCCCGCTTTTGCTGGGACCCCTGCATGCACAATCCCAAGCTGAAATGGCGCCTCCATCGCGTGCGCGTCCCGACGCTCTTCGTGTGGGGCGAGCACGACGGGATCGTGACGCCCGACTACGGTCGGGCCTTCAGCGCGATGATTCCGGGCGCCAAGTTCGCTATCGTCGGCCGGGCCGGACACTATCCGCACCTGGAGCAGCCAGCCGCGTTCCTGACTCTCGTCCGTGGCTTTCTTCGATAGGCCGACACGGCATCGGACCAGGAGGTCGCCGAAATGCAAGTCTGGCATTTTACCGAGATGCCTTACCCGCATCTGCCGCCCCTCGACACGCTCAGCACCATGCGGGTGACGTTGCCGAGCAGGCACTACGACCCGAAGATCGGCGCCGATCTCTACAACCGCTATCTCGACGAATACGTGATCGCCGACGAGCTCGGTTTCAATCACATGGTCAACGAGCACCATCAGACCGCGACATGCCTCGACGTCGCCGCCCCGCTTTCGGCCGCGATCCTCGCGCGCCAGACCAGGAACGGCCGCATCTGCATCCTCGGCAATCCGGTGGCGAATCGCGGCGATCCGCTGCGGATTGCGGAAGAGATGGCCATGATCGATTGCATATGCCGGGGCCGCCTCGACGTCGGCTTCGTGCGCGGCGTGCCGTACGAAGTGTTCGCTGCCAATACCAACCCGACGCAGACGGTCGAGCGCCTGTGGGAGGGCATCGACCTCGCCGTGAAGGCATGGACGAGCCACGACGAGCCGTTCAATTTCGAAGGCCGATTTACGCGCCGGCGCCTGGTCAATCTCTGGCCGCGGCCCTACCAGTCGCCCCATCCGCCGGTCTGGATCACCGGTTCGAGCGACTTCGAATCCATCAAGAAGGCCGCGAGCCGCGGCTATGTCTTCGCGACCTTCCTGCAGCCGTACGAAAAGGTGCGGGCGCTGTTCGACGCCTATCGCGGCGCCTATCTCGATCAGGGCCAGCCCGGCGGCGGCGGCACCGCGTTCATGCCCCTGGTCTATACCGGGGACTCGGAGGCGGAGGCCGAGGCCGGCGCCCGCGAGCTCATCTGGTACATGACGGCGAAGACCGAGCCGCAGTTCCGCAATCCGCCCGGCTATGTTCCGGTCGAGCTCAACGTCAAGGCACTTCAGGGAGCCTTTTCCGGCCGCACCGATGCGATGCGCGCCATGGGTTTGGAGTTCCAGCGCGAGCAGGGCGTGGTGATGTACGGCACGCCGGATCAGGTGGCGAAGCAGGTCCGTCGCTTCTACGACCGGGTCGGCGGCTTCGATCATCTCCTGGTGATGCAGCAGGCGGGGTTCCTCGACCACGCGCGCACGGTGCGCAGCATGACGCTTTTTGCGAATGAGGTGCTGCCGCAGATCAGGGATCTCGCGCGCACGCAGCCGAACAATGCGAAGGGTGCCGCGGAATGACGACGCGAACCGCGCTCGATCATCATCCGGGCGGACATTTGTCCCGAATTTCGCTCCGCTTCATCCGAACTGCGGGTGCCGCCTGTTTGCTGCTGGCAGCAATGTGCGAGGGCCGCGCACAAGTCCCGGCGGAGTTTTTCAGGGGCAGGACGGTCGACCTCTACATCGGCTACAGCGTGGGCGGTGGTTACGACGTCTACGCACGACTGGTCGCCAGGCATATCGGACGACACATTCCGGGCAATCCGACCATTGTGCCCAAGAACATGGAAGGAGCAGGGAGCGTCCGGTTGGCCAACTGGCTCTACAACGTCGCACCCCGCGACGGCACGGCCTTCGGCACCATCTCGCGCGGTGTCGCCTTCGACCCGCTGCTGGGCTCTCCGGCCACCCAATTCGACGCCAGAGAGTTCACCTGGATCGGAAGCGCCAACAACGAGGTCAGCGTCTGCGTATCATGGCACACCACCGGCATCGCCAAGTTCGAGGACCTCCTGAGCCGCGAGCTGGTGGTCGGCGGCAGCAGCACGGCTTCCGACACCGATCAGTTCGCCAAGCTGCTCAACGCGCTGTTCGGAACGAAGCTGAGGGTCGCCACCGGCTATCCCGGCGGAAACGAAATCAATCTCGCGATCGAGCGTGGTGAAGTGGGCGGGCGCTGCGGCTGGTCATGGTCGAGCGTCGTAGCCACGCACAAACAGTGGCTCGAGCAAAACAAGATTTCCATTCTGATCCAGACCGCGTTGACCAAGCATGCCGACCTGCCCAACGTTCCGCTCATTGCCGATCTTGCCAAGACCGACGAGCAGCGGCGGATCATCTGGCTCATCTTCGCGCGCCAGGTGATGGGCCGTCCCTTCCTGGCGCCGCCCGGCGTTCCCGCCGAGCGCGCCCAGGCCTTGCGGGAGGCCTTCATGAACACGATGAAGGACGCCCAATTTCTCGCCGACGCCGAGAAAGCGAAGCTGGAGATCACGCCGGTCGCGGGCGGGGAGATCGAGAAGCTGGTGAAGGAGGTCTATCAAACGCCGAAGGAAACCGCCGCCAAGGCCGCCGCCATGATCAGGTAATCGTTTCTCCGTCGTTGAGAGCGCCGCCATCTCGGTGCGCTCCCTCTCCCCATTTGGGGAGAGGGTGGGGGTCATAGGCGCTAGCCATCTCGTGTCCCGGATGCGGTGCAGCGCGCAGCGGTGCACCGCTGGTCCGGGACCGTCGCGAAGACGGTGTACGTAACGGTCCCGGGTCTGCACCGCACCACGTCGCTTTCGCTCGTGCTGCGCTGCGCCCGGGACACACACCGTAAGTTAGCGCCTACGGCCGCCGGGCGATGAAGTCGATTTCGACCCGCGCCCCCTTGGCGAGCCCGGTTACGCCGATGCAGGTGCGCGCGGGCCGCTTGGCCGGCGGAAAATAAGACGCGTAGATTTTGTTCATGGTCTCGAATTCCCGCATGTCGATCAGGAACGCACGCGCGGAGACGACATGCTCGAGGCCGAGCTTGATCTCCGACAGAACCAGCTTCAAATTGTCCATCACGCGCCGGGTCTGTGCCTCGATCCCGACCGGAAGCGGCTCGTCCTCGTTCTCCGGGTTCTCCGGAATCTGCCCGGTGACGAAAACCCAACCGTCGGTTTCAACCGCATGGCTGAAAGGCGCCACAGGGGCGGGCGCCCGATCGAGCATGTGATGAATGATCGCACCCATAAGCGCGTCTCTCCTTGCTGTTCGTCGTTGCCGATGCGGCCTGCCGCAAGGAATCGAGACTAGTTGTGCGCCGTCGTGCCGTCCAGGCGCTCGCCCGTGCCTTGCCGCTAACTGGTGTTCTGGCTAGATTGATGCAAAGCCGGACATAGTCGAATTGGGAGAAGCGGCTCCGGGCGGAGTGGCGCAGCCTAGGTGCTGACTTGGGGCGTGTCCCGGGCGCAGCGCAGCATGAAGCGGAGCGGAATGGTGCGCTGCAGACCCGGGATCGTTACACGCATCGCCTTCGCTGCGGTCCCGGATCAGCGATGCACCGCTTCGCGATACTCGCGCTGCATTGCATCCGGGACACGCGATGGGACCTGCCTGGTGGCCTCCTTGCTGCAACGATGATGGACCGCGTGGGTATTGAGGAGATTGCAATGGTGACGAACTTCCGCGTCCTTGGGCTTGCCGCAGCAACTCTTGCCGGCATCGCGGTTCTCGCCGACCGGCCGGCCTTGGCGGCCGACGAGATCACCATCGGTGCGCCGCTGCCGCTCACCGGCGCGCTGTCGCCGGAGGGTGAGAAGCTCAAGATGGGTTACGAGCTCTGGCTCGACGAACTCGAGAAACGCGGCGGTATCGCCGTCGGCGGCGTCAAGCACAAGGTCAAGCTCATCTATTCCGATTATCAGTCGCAGACGCCGCGAGCGGTGCAATTGGCCGAGAAGCTGATCACCAGCGACAAGGTGAACTTCCTGTTCTCGCCGTTCGGGTCGGGCGCGATCAAGGCCGCAAGCTCGGTGGCCGAGAAGTACGGCGTGCCGATGATGGCCTCGACCGCGTCGTCCAAAGAGGTCTACGACCAGAACTACAAGAACCTGTTCGGCCTCTACACGCCGAACGACACGCTCACCGAGCCGATCGCGACCCTGGTCAAGGCCAAATTCCCCGAGGTTACCCGCGTCGCGATCCTCGCCCGCAACGACCTCTATCCGTTGGCGCTCGGCGGCGAGTTCAAGAAGTCGGCGGAAGCCAGAGGCTTGCAGGTGGTCTATTTCGAGAAATACACCATCGGTACGCTCGACCATGCCGCCGCCATCACTCAGATCGGCGCCGCCAAGCCCGACTGGATCATCGCCACCGGCTACATCAACGATCTCATTCTCATCCGCCAGCAGATGGCGGACCAGAAGGTCACGGCCAAGGTCATCACCGGCATCAACGGCCCGCAATACCGGGAATGGATCGATGCGGTCGGCGCGGTCGGCAACGGCGTCACCACGGCGAGCTGGTTTCATTCTTCCGTCCGCTACAAGTCCGACGACCTGTTCGGGGACACCCAGAACTTCGTCAAGCTGTTCGCCGCGAAGTACCGATCCGAGCCGGATTTCACCCAGGCTTCGGGCTCCGCCATCGGCGTGATTCTGCAGATGGCGATCGAGAAGGCCGGCACCCTCGACCGCGACAAGGTGCGAAACATCCTCGCCACGACCGAGTTCAAGACCTTCTTCGCGCCGGTCAAGTTCGGTCCCGACGGCGAGGCCAATTCCTATACGCCGCCGATCTTTCAGATCCAGGACAAGAAGGTCGTCGTAATCTATCCCGAAGGGATCAAGCAGGCGGATCTGCAGCCGGTGGCGGGACGCTAGCGTCGGTGCTTTACGTTCAGGTGCTGGTGAACGGGCTGGTGCTGGGTGGCCTCTACAGCTCGATCGCCGTCGGGTTCTCGCTGGTCTGGGGCGTTCTCAACGTCATCAATCTTCTGCATGGATCCTTGATCATCCTGGGGTCCTATGCGGCGTTCTTCGCCTATCAGTCCCTGCACATCAATCCGTTCCTGTTCGTGCCGGTCGCCGCCGCTCTGCTGTTCTGCCTCGGCTATGCCATCCAGCTCGTGTTCATCAACCGCGTCATGGGCAGCCCCGTGCTCATCACGCTCACGCTGACCTTCGGCCTGAACCTGCTGCTCTACAATCTGATGATTCTCGCGTTCAGGGCGGATTTTCGCAAGATCACGCTGTCGCCGCCGCTCGGATCGCTCGATCTCGGCGGCGTCATCGTGCCGATCGATCGTCTGATCAGCATGGCTTTCGCGCTCGCTCTCGTCGGCTTGTTGTACGCGCTGTTGCGGGAATCCCGCATCGGGCGCGCGATCGTGGCCGTGCGCATGGATCGCGAGGCGGCGCAGCTGATGGGCGTCAAGGTCAGTCGCATCTACGCCATCACCTTCGGCCTCGGCGCCGCGATGGCGGGCGCCGCGGGCAGCCTGTTCGGCGTCATGTTCCCGATCTCGCCCGAAACCGCCAATGCGCTCCTGGGCAAGGCATTCGTGATCTGCGTTCTGGGCGGATTGGGCAGCGTGCCGGGCGTGATGGTCGGCGGCTTGACGCTCGGCATCATCGAAAGCTACTCCGCCTTGTTTTTCGGCCCCGAATACTCAGTCACCGTTTCCTTCACGCTGCTGATCCTGCTGCTGATGTTCCGCCCGACCGGCATCATGGGACGACGGGGCTTCCAATGATGCGCCTCATTGCCATCGCCGCTGCCCTCCTGCTCTTGGCGCTGCCCGCCATCGCCGACAATTACCTGCTGCGTGTTGCCACCACCATGCTGATGTACAGCGCGCTGGCGCTGGGCTGGAATTTCATCGGCGGTTTTGCCGGGTATCCGTCCTTCGCCACCGCCGCCTTCTTCGGGCTCGGCGCCTATGCCGGCGGCGTGCTGCAGACGAGAGGCGTGCCCATGGCCGCGGCATGGCTCCTCGCCGGCGCGATCGTGGCGTTGTTTGCGGCGGCGCTCGGGCGCGCGATCCTGCATTTGCGCGGGCACTACTTCGCGATCGCCAGCCTGGTGGTTGCCGAGGTGCTGCGCGAGATCACCAATTCGGCGACCGATCTGACCGGTGGCGGCATGGGCTTGAATCTGCCGGTCTTGTCGGCGGACGTGACGACCCAGGCGCGGCTGTTCTACTACGCCATGCTCGCCGTCGCGGCGGCGGCGCTCACGACCGCCGCGCTCGTCGCCAGGAACCGCTTGGGATTCGCCCTGCGCTGCATCCAGCAGAACGAAGACGCGGCCATCATGCTCGGCATCAATACCCGCCGCTACAAGGTGGCGGCGTTCGCCCTGTCGGCGGTGTTTCCAGGTCTGTGCGGCGCCATCTACGCCTCCTGGGTCAACTATATCGACCCGACCGACGTCTACGACGTGCTGCTTTCGGTCAAGCCGATCGTGATGGTTCTGCTCGGCGGCGTCGGCACGGTGCTGGGCGGGGTCTATGGGGCGTTCCTGTTCCTGCTCATGGAGGAACTGGTCTGGCGCAACATGCTGCAATTCCACGCCGGGCTGCTCGGCATCATCGTGGTCTGCCTCGTGTTGTTTCTGCCGCAGGGGCTCCGCGGTGCCGGCTGGGCGCGGACGTTGTGGCGGCGGCGGACCGGCGAGGCGGTGCCATGAGCACGATCCTGCGGCTTGCCAACGTGTCTCGGCGCTTCGGCGGCCTGATCGCCGTCAACAATGTGTCGTTCGAGCTCAAGGCCGGCGAGGTCGTCGGCCTGATCGGCCCGAACGGCGCGGGCAAGACGACGCTGGTCAATCTCGTGACCGGCGTGCATCGCCCGGGCGCGGGCGAGATCTGGTACGGCGGCGAGCGGATCGACCGCTTGCCGCCGGATCGCATCGCCTGCCGCGGCGTAGCGCGCACCTTTCAGGTGGTGCAGCCGTTTCCGCACATGACCGTATTGGAGAATGTCGCCGGTGGCGCGCTGTTCGCCGGCGGCATTGCGACCGTCCGCGCGGCCAAAGACAAGGCCATGGAACATCTTACGTTCACCGGCCTTGCCGATCTCGCCGAGCGGCCGGCCACCGCGCTGACCCTGGCGAACCGCAAGCGGCTGGAGCTCGCCAAGAGCCTCGCCACCAACCCGCGGGTCCTTCTGCTCGACGAGGTCAATGCCGGGCTCAATGCGTCGGAGATCGATGCCGCACTCGAGCTCATCGGCGCGATCGCCGGGCGAGGGATCACCATTCTCCTGATCGAGCACGTGATGAAAGTGGTGCTCAAGGCCGCGAGCCGGATCCTGGTGCTGCACCACGGCGAACTGATCGCCGACGACACGCCGGCCACTATCACCCGTGACCCGCGCGTGATCGAAGCCTATCTCGGCGCCAAGTTCGCCGCCCGCTACGCATCGGTTGCGCCATGAATCTGCTCTCGGTCGAGAATCTCGCGGCCGGTTACGGCGAGGTCCGGGTGCTGTGGGGGGTCGACCTCTCCGTCGCGGCGGGCGAGATCGTCGCCCTGATCGGCTCGAACGGGGCCGGGAAGAGCACGCTCCTGCGCACCATTTCCGGGCTCATCCCGGCAAGCAGCGGGCGCATCACGTTTGCGGACGGCGATATCACCGGACGTCCTCCCGATGAAATCGTGGGCGCCGGAGTGATCCACGTGCCGGAAGGACGGCGCCTGTTCGCCGGAATGAACGTGCGGGAAAACCTCCTGATGGGCGCCTATCAGCGGCGCGACGGCACCGCCGCCATCCGCCGCGATCTCGACCTCGTGTTCGGCATGTTTCCGCGCCTCTACGAGCGGCGGGCGCAGGACGCAGCGACGCTCTCCGGCGGCGAGCAGCAGATGTGCGCGATCGCGCGCGGAGTGATGGCCGCGCCCCGCCTCCTCATGATCGACGAATTGTCGCTCGGGCTCGCGCCGCGCGCGGTCGAAGAGCTCGGCACCGCGCTTGCCAGGATCAACGCAACCGGGCTGTCGATCCTGCTGGTGGAACAGGACGTGCTCACGGCGTTGGATCTCTCGCACCGGGCGTTTGTGATGGTATCCGGGCGGATTACGCTGAGCGGGCTTTCGAAAAGCCTTGCGGACAATGCGTTCATCAGGGAAGCCTATCTTGGGGTGGCGCCGGTTGCCGGGGTTGCATCATGAGCGGGAAGTCCATCGACTATTTCGATTCCATGTCGTCGCCATGGACCTATCTCGGCCACGCGCAATTCGTCGAGCTGTGCCGCCGCTTCGACCTGACCATCAAGCACAAGCCGATGGATCTGCTGAAGGTGTGGTCGGTGTCGGGAGGCCTGCCGCTGCGCGAGCGCGCGCGGCAGCGCCAAGCCTATCGGCACCAGGAGCTGCGGCGCTGGCGCGAGTTCTTGGGCGTTCCCTGCAACCTCGAGCCCGCCTACCATCCGGTGGCGGACCGGCGCGCTTGCTACCTCGCGATCGCTGCGATGCGGCAAGGGCTCGCTTGGAGCCGGCTGAGCTATGCGCTCCTGCGCGCGGTCTGGGTCGAGGAGCGAAATATCGCCGACCATGCCACGTTGGCGGCGATCGCCAATGAAAACGGGATGGACGGCAAGGCGCTGCTGGCGGCGACCGAGGACGACGTCGTCAAGGCCGAGTACCAGGCGAACACCGATGAAGCCATGGCCATCGGCGTGTTCGGGGCGCCCACCTACGTGTTCGAGGGCGAGCTGTTCTGGGGACAAGACCGCCTGCAGATGCTGGAGTGGCGATTGACGCAGAAGCTCGGCCTGCCGACAGCCGCGTCGCGGCGAGACGTTTGATCGTTCGATCGACGCCTATGGCTTGTCGGGATATCCGCCGCACGAGCGGGCGCCTTGCCCGAACATCTCTTCGCACTCCTCGCGCGTGACCGCTCCGCGCCCGATCGCCTTGGCGAGAAGATAATCCGCGATCGCCTCGATCTCGCGCTTCTGCAGCGTCGCGCCGGGAGGCAGCGACGGCACCTGCCCGGGAATCTCGGCCTCGGTCACGCCGTAGCAACGCTTGTCGGTATAGGCGAGCTCGTCGTAGTGCGGCATCGGGGTTCCCGGCCGGCCGCACATGATCACCTCGATCAACTGATCGCGGTTCAGGAAGGTCCGCCGCAAGTCCGCCGCGCCGCCGTTCGATTGCGGCTCGCCCGCTCCGTCGGCGGCCCAGCCGTGGCAGAACGAGCATTGCGCCTTGTCCTGGTAGAGCCGCCGCCCATAGGCGGAATTGTCGGCCGGCTGCGCCGCGAGCGCGGTGATCGTGGCGGCAAGCGCAGCGATTACGATCAGCGCGCAGGTGCGCGCGAGCGACATGGTTCGCATCAGACGATAGGACACCGGGGTTCCAACCCTCTCGATCAACTGTGATCGCTCGCGCCATCGCTCCCAATGGGCACGCGAGCGCGCCCATGCAACCGTTGCGGCCCTTGCGCTACAGCCCGAACACCCAGATCACCGTCGCCTGCGCGGCGTTGCGCATCTCGGGCGCGCGCGACAGCTTGTTCCTGGCATTCCTGAACAGTCCGGAAGCAACCGCGATATATTGCTTGCCATCCACCGCGTAGGTCATCGGCGGCGCGTTGAAGCCGGTACCGACGTTGATTCTCCACAGTTCCTCGAGCGTCTCATCGTCGAGCGCGAGCACCGTGCCGTCGAGCAGCGCGGTCACCACGATGCCACCGGCGGTGCTGAGCACGCCGGCGAAATTGGGATAGGCCAGATCGATGCGCTTCTTCACCTCGCTGGTCGCCGGATCGAGCATCACGATGCCGCTGGTGATGCGTCCGGGGTTGACGTAGCTGCCGCCGGCGAACTTGCCCTTCACATGCGCGCTGTGGTCGGGCGTGATGTCGGCGCAGCCTTCGAGCTCGGGGATGTAGACCATTCCGGTCCTGCGGCTGTAGGAGGCCGGCCAGTAATTGGTGCCGCCCGCATTGTCGGGACACACGTTGCGCGTGACCTTGTCGTCGTTGACGTTGGCGCCCTCACCATAGATCTGGACGTCGCGGGCGGGATCGTAGTCGAGCGGCTTGCCGGTCTTGGGATCGATGCCTTTGGTCCAGGTCACCTTGCCCACGTGCTGGGCGGCCTTGATGAACTGGCCATTGAGCCGGTCGAAGACATAGTTGTAGCCGTTGCGCCCGGCATGCGAGACGATCTTGCGATCCTCGCCGTTCATCTTGGTGTCGACGAGGATGTGGGTGCCGGTCTCGTCGTAGTCGTGATTGTCGTTCGGCGTGTATTGGAAGTGCCATTTGAACGCGCCGGTCGCCGCGTCGATGGCGAGCAGGCTGTTGGTGTATAGATTGTCGCCGGGACGGTGGGCCGCGTCGTAACCGGGCACCGGATTGCCCGAGCCCCAATAGGTGATGTTGGTGTCGGGATCGTAGGAACCGGTGACATAGAACGCACCGCCGCCGGTCTGCCAGGCGTTGGCCTTGTCCTTCCAGGTCTCGCTGCCGGTTTCGCCGGGGGCGGGGACCGAGAACCTCTTCCAGCGCACCTCGCCGGTCTTGGCGTCGAGCGCGGCGATCCAGTCACGCAGCCCGCGGTCGCCGCCGGAGGCGCCGACGATGATGGAATCCTCGAGCGCCAGCGGCGCCGCGGTGAGCTCGAGGTCGGGCTGGTCGCGCAGGTTCTTGTCCCAGACGATCTTGCCGCTCTCCTTGTCGGTCGCGATCACGCGCCCGTCGTAGGAGGTGACCGAGATCACCAGATTGCCCCACAGCGCGACGCCGCGATTGCGGTCGAGCTTCTCCTGGCCGGGATCCATCTTCCACACGATCCGCCCGGCCGTCCCGGAGCGGACGTCGATCTTGTAGACGACGCCCCAGTGGTCGGAGATGTACATGAATCCGTCGTCGACCAGCGGAGTGGCCTCGAGCGCCTCGTTGCCTGCCGTCCCTCCGAGCGAAACCGCGAACTTGAGCTTCAGGTTCTTGACGTTCGACTTGTTGATGGCGTCGAGCGGCGAGAACCGCTGCGCCGCGAAGTCGCGGTGGTTCATGAGCCAGTTGTGCGGCTCCGGGTTGCGCAGTCGCTCGAAGGTGACGTCGCCGGCGCGCAGCGGGGATGCGCTCGCCAGCAGCGCGCCCGCAATCGCGGCCGGCACGGCCGGAAATTTCATGGTCATCGTCGCCTCCCTTAACTTGCAGCAACAGTAGGGTGGGCAAAATCGCCTTCTGGAGATGGCCGCGTGGGCAAAGGCGCTGCGCGATTTTGCCCACGCGCAACGCACGCAATCGCGCCTTTGCCCACCCTACAGTCTTCTTATCAATTGCCCGTCGCTCGGGTATCGCAACTCACAGCCCGAACACGAACAGCACGGTGGCGTTCGAGAGCGTCTTCATCTCGGGCGAACGCGCGAGCTTGGCCCGCCCGACAACGCCGATGCCGGAGGCGATCGCGATGTACTGCTTGCCCTCGACCATATAGGTCATGGGCGGCGCGACGAAGCCTGAGCCGACATTGATCTTCCACAGCTCCTCCAGCGTCTGGTCGTCGTAGGCCAGGATCGTGCCGTCGAGCAGCGCGGTCACCACGATGCCCCCGGCGGTCGCGAGCACGCCGCTGTGATTGCCGTAGGGCAGCTCCTTGCGCAGCTTGAACTCGCCCGAGGCGGGATCGACCACGGTCAGGGAGCCGGTGATGCGCTCCTCATTGACGTAGTTGCCGCCGCCGAACTTGCCCTTCACGTGCGCGGTGGGATCGGGCGTGACGTTGGCGCAGCCTTCGTTGCCGCCGATGTAAAGCAGCCGCGTCTTCTGGCTGTAGGCCGGCGGCCAGAAATTGGTGCCGCCGTGCACGTCCGGGCAGGCGCCCTTGAGCACATCGGTGCCGCCCTTCCAGGGCAGGGCGAAATTTTGCACGTCCTTGGCGGGGTCGTAGTCCACCGGCTTTCCGGTCTTGGGATCGATGCCCTTGGTCCAGGTGACCTTGGCGGCATATTGCACGGCCTTGAGGAACTGGCCGCTTTGCCGGTCGACCGTGTAGTTGAAGCCGTTGCGGTTGGCATGCACGAGCAGCTTGCGGTCCTCTCCGGCCACCTTGCCGTCGACGATGATCTGCGAGCCGCTCGAATCGTAGTCGCGATTGTCGTTCGCGGTATGCTGGAAGTACCACGCCATCTTGCCGGTCGCGGCGTCGAACGCGATCGTGCTGTTGGTGAAGAGGTTGTCGCCCGGCCGATAGGCGGAATCGTAGCGCGGCGCGGGGTTGCCCGATCCCCAATAGGTCAGGTTGGTCGCCGGATCGTACGAGCCGGTGACGTAGAACGCGCCGCCGCCGGTCTGCCAGGCGTTGGCCTTGTCCTTCCAGGTCTCGCTGCCGGGCTCGCCCGGCGCCGGGACCGCGAACGTCTTCCATTTGAGCTTGCCGGTCTTGGCGTCGAGCGCGGCGATCCAGCAGCGCACGCCGTTGTCGCCGCCGGAGCCGCCGACGATGATCTCGTCCTTGAGCGCGAGCGGCGCGGCGGTGATCTCCATGCCGTCCTGGTCGTGCAGGTTGGTGTCCCAGACGATCTTGCCGGTCTCCTTGTCGGTCGCGATCACGCGCCCGTCGAGACCGGTGACGGAGACGACGAGATTGCCCCACAGCGCGACGCCGCGGTTCCTGTCCGGCTTCTGCTGGCCGGGATCCATCTTCCACAGGGTGCGGCCCTGGGTACCCGAGCGCACATCGATCTTGTAGACCACGCCCCAGACATCGGTGATGTAGAGGAAGCCGTCGTCAACCAGCGGCGTCGCCTCGACGTATTCGTTGGCGGACGTTCCGCCCAGCGCGACCGCGAAGGCGAGCTTGAGATTCCTGGCGTTCGACTTGTTGATGACGTCGAGCGGCGAGAACCGCTGCGCGTTGTAGTCGTGGTGGTTCATCAGCCAGTTGCGCGGTTCCGGATTGAGCAGGCGCTCGTAGGTGACATCTGCGGCGCGCGCCCCCGGCAGGCCCGTCGCCAGGACCATGCAACCAAACGCGGCCAGCGCGCCCGAAGTCTTGGCGCCGCGCGCGCACGAATAGCCCAAGGTGAATCGCGTTGTCATGGTCGCCTCCCTGCATGATCTTGCTTGGTCGCGAGACTAGCTCGCGCGGACGGCGCGTGACAATGCCTTCACGCCAGCAGGCCGAGATCGCCGCGCGGTGATCGCGGCGGTCTTGCAGTAATCGGCGCGATCAATGCGCGGACGGCGATTGCCGGTCACGCGCCGCCTTGGCTGCGGCCAGCACGCTCTCGTCGAGCGGCGGCTTCTTCGCATTCGCTGCCGCGATTTTCTTCACCCATTCCCATTCGCGCAGCAGCTGGAACAAGACGTAGAGCCAGGGAATGACGAACATACCGAGGAAGCTCGCCGCGACCATGCCTCCGAACACCGCCGTCCCGACCGCGCGCACGGTCGCCGCGCCGGCGCCGGAGGCGATGACGAGCGGAATCAATCCCACGATGAAGGCAAAGGACGTCATCATGACCGCCCGGAAACGAAGATCGGCGGCCTCCAGCGCGGCATCCGCGATCTCGCGCCCCTCGCTGCGAAATTTCATCGCACGCTCGACGGCCAGAATCGCATTCTTGGGAGCGGGCGCGATCAGGGCCACGATGCCGATCTGGGCTTAGACATTGTTGTCGAGCCCGGTCAGCTTGAGCGCCAGCATGGCGCCGAACAGCCCGACGAGACGGAGAGGAACCCCTACGTCCTTCCTTCGTAAACGAAGATTCGCCTCACCTTGTCCCAGAATTCCGCCCCCATGAGAAAAGCGCTGGCGACGAACGCCAGGTCCATTGCGGCAAGGATGTAGATGCGGGTATCCCCGCCCGGCATGACCGCGGGAGAATAGGCGTAGATATAAGCCGGAAGCCAGCTCACCAGAATGATCGCAAGCCCCGCATAGTACTGCGCCTTCGACACCGGCCGATCGAGGACGGCGCGGCGGAAAGCCTGCTTTGCCCGATGCGCGAAATATTGAAAGGTCTCCTTTCCCAGCAATGCGATCGCAAGGATGCAAAGGACTTCCGGGGCGCCCGCAAGCAACAGGCCCGCCAGCAGCGCCGACTGGGCGGTGGAAAGCCCGAGCATGGGCACCAAGACGGCGCACAGGGGCAGGATGACCGACAAGACCATCGCCGTCATTCCGGAATAAAAACGCCAATCGCGCTTGAGGGTTGGCTGCTGCAAGACGTCCACGGTTTTTTCGGGTGCGCTCACGCGATCATCCTCGGCAGCAAGGCCTGCGAGACCGGCAGGACGGCTTGTAGCGCTCGCGGGCCGGATCGGAAAGACCGCTCGCTGGGCGTCATCGTCGCGCCGCCGTCGGCGACGGGCTTGCGGTTTGACGGTCGGCGCGCTTGACTGTCGATGCTGCGATTTGGGCAAGCGGCTGCGACCGCGCTGACCGGCGGTTAGATCCGGGCATGGGCACGTCCGGCGATCGAGGGAGGCTTGTGGTGACGCGCGAGACGGAAGGTCGGAGCGGTCGCGCATGCGGATGCCTTGCAGCCGAGTTCTCGACCCGGCGCGGCTTTATCACGCTGCTCTCGGTTCTGGGATTCGATTTTCTCGGATTCGATCTCGCGACCACCTCCGCCCTGGCCGAAGCGGCGAGCGAGCGGCCGAAGGAGGGGGATCTTCTCGTCTCGATCGAGAGCGAGACCACGGATCCGCTCGCGGCCAAGGACGTTCCGCTCGGCGGCCCTCCGGTGCTCGCATGGCCGATGGATCCCGCCGGAAATATCGTGCGCAAGGACTCGCGCCTCAACAAGGTGCTGCTCGTGCACCTCGACCCGGCGACCCTGGTCGGCGTGACCAAGGACCGCGCGGCCGACGGTGTCGTTGCATATTCCGCGATTTGCCCGCATGCCGGTTGCGAGGTGAACGGCTGGGCTGCGGATCAGCAGATCCTCGAATGCTCTTGCCACTACTCGCACTACAATCCGCGCGAGGCTGCGGCGGTCATCGATGGTCCGGCGCCGCGCGCTCTGGCGGCGCTTGCACTCAAGATCACCGACGGCAAGCTCGCGGTGGCCAAGCCGTTCTCCGGCCGCGTCGGCATCGTTCCGACGTGAGACTTCTGCGCGCGGCCGATAACGCCGATCCGAGGAGGGACAACTTCATCACAAAACATCGGGCGCAATGCGACGGAAACGCGCCCGGTAAAAGACAGGAGAGGAAACGCCATGACCAAGTCCAAGCATCTCATGCGCGGCGTCTGCGCCGCCGCCATGCTCGCGGCCATCGGACTGTCCGGCGCCGCGGCGCAACAGCTGATCTCGCCGGCGTCGCCGACGCCGGTGCCCGGACCGATGCCCGATATCTTGAAAAACTATGTGCCGGTGACCGCCGAGCGGCTGAAGAAGCCAGAGGACGCCAACTGGCTGATGTTCCGCCGCAGCTACGACGGCTGGGGCTACAGTCCGCTCGACGCGATCAACCGCGACAATGTGGGCCGGCTGCAGCCGGTCTGGAGCTTCGCCACCGGACAGGTGGAAGGCCATCAGGCGCCACCGATCGTGAACAACGGCGTGATGTTCGTGGCGACGCCGGGCAATCAGGTCATCGCTCTCGAGGCCAAGACCGGCAACGTGCTGTGGCGTTATAAGCGCCCGTTCCCGGAGGACATGGTACCGCTGCATCCGACCAGCCGGGGCGTCGGACTTTACGGCGATAAGGTTTTCTTCGCGGCGGCGGAGGCGGTGCTGGTCGCGCTCGACGCCAAGACCGGCAAGGAGGTCTGGACGACGAAAGTCGATGACTACAAGACGGGCTACTACATGTCGCTCGCGCCCCTCGTCATCGACGGCAAGGTGCTGCTCGGCGCCTCCGGCGGCGAGGTCGGCGTGCGCGGCTTTCTCGCCGCGTTCGACGCCGAGACCGGCAAGCAGCTTTGGAAAACGTACACGATCCCCGCGCCGGGCGAGCCGGGCAGCGAAACTTGGCCTCCGGGCGGCGAGCACTACAAGCACGGCGGCGGCTCGATCTGGATCACCGGCGTCTATGATCCCGAGACCAATCTCACCTTTTGGGGCACCGGCAACGGCGGTCCGTGGTTCGGCGATCAGCGGCCCGGCGACAATCTCTACACCAGCTCCGTCGTCGCCTTTGATACAAATACGGGCGCGATCAAGGGACACTTCCAGTACCACCCCAACGATTCCTGGGACTGGGACGAGGTCTCGCCGCCGATCCTCGTCGACTACCAGCGCGACGGCAAAACCGTGAAGGGCCTCGTCGATGTGGCGCGCGACGGCTACCTCTGGCAGCTCGAGCGCACCAACGGCAAGATCAACTTCGTCGCCGGCCAGCCCTTCGTGCGTCAGAACGTGTTCAAGAGCCTCGATCCCAAGACCGGCCGGCCGGATATCGACGAGACGCACAAGCCCGGCACCGGCAAGGCCGCCGACTTCTGCCCGAGCCTGTGGGGCGGCAAGGACTGGCCGCCGGTCGCCTACAGCCCGCGGACGCGCCTGCTCTACATCCCCGCCAACGAGAACCTGTGCGCCGAGCTCGCCGGCGAGCCGCCGAAATACGTGCAGGGCGAGCGTTACATGGGGGTGGCGAAAAGCGTGATGAAGATGGTCGCCGGCGCCGACCACATCGGCGAGCTGCAGGCCTGGGATCTCGACACCGGGAAGAAGGTGTGGACGACCAACCTGCCGTCGTTCAACTGGGGTCCCGTGCTCGCGACCGGCGGCGATCTTTTATTCGCCGGCGGCACCAACGACCGCATGTTCCGCGCTTTCGATGCGAAGTCCGGCAAGATCCTGTGGGAGTTCCCGACCGCCTCGGGCGTGGCCGCGGTCCCGGTGTCGTTTTCGGTCGACGGCAAGCAGTACATCGCAGTTCAGTCGGGCTGGGGTGTCGATCCCGCGAAGATGCAGGCGCGGATGAATCTCCTGTTCCCCGGCAAATATCCGGACGTGCCGCAAGGCGGCGCGATCTGGGTGTTCGCGGTGAAATAGCGCCTTCGGCGTGCTTCGCTCGAACCTCGGACGTGGACGGTTCGAGCGACTTCCACCATCCGCCGTCGTGGCCGGCCCTGTTCCGGCCATCGACGCCTTTCAATCGGGCGAAAGCGGATGTCCGGCACAGCTGCCCGGGATGACGGATCGACAACAGCGGCCGTCGGTATCAGGGGATCGGCAACAACGGCTTTTGTCCGGCATGCAGCTGCATGTCGACGGCGGCGAGCAGCACCGCCGTGCCGGCATAGTTGCCCATCAGCATCACGAGTTCGACGAGCTTGTGCGGCCCGAACAGCGCCTTCACCCGGGCGAAGATCTCCGACGTCACCTTGTGGTCGCGGAAGAGCTGTCGGCCGAGCTCGATGATCGCCGCGTCGGTTTCGTCCAGTCCCGCGGTGCTCCTGCGGTGCTTGATCACGTCGATGACAGCGGGCTCGACGCCTTCCTTCAGCGCTTCGGGTTCGTGCGCGCACCACTCGAACTGGCTGTCCATCTCGCGCGCGGTCGCAAGGATCGCGATCTCGCGCACGCGCGGGGTGAATCCGGCTTCGTAGCGCAGATAGCGATTGAGCGCGCGCACGTGCTCGGCCGTCTTCGGGCTGTAGAGCTGGATACCGCTTGGGCCCTGCAGGCCGGCGATCGACGCGCCCGGCGCGGAGATGCGGTCGTAGTGTTCCCTGCCGGCCTCGTCCAAGTCTTCGCGTTTCGGCAGCGGCAGGCGAAAACCCGACTGGGGGTGGATGTCCGATGGCATGATGCCGCCATGGTCGGGGGCGAAGCGGCCGACGTCAAGTCGGTCTGGGAATTCCGCGAATTGCCGGTATGCCGCCGCTCCATGGCATTCGAAAAAAAAGGTCTAAAGAGACGAAGGTGCGCCGCGTCCTGGCGTGAGCGGTCTCCTCATGCGCTCCCAAAGCCCTACCTGAATGCAATGCGGCAGGCGTTCTTGAAGGCGGGCCAGGGCCTAAGCGGATACCGCCGATAGATCCCGTAGTGCAGCAACAGACGTTCCAGGTATTGCACGGTGTTGGCTCCAGGTTTTGGCGTTTGATCCAACGCCGGACCCCGCGCGATGGTTCCGATCCTTTCCGAGTCGGTCCCTTTCGTCGAGGCGACGGTGCGCGGGCTGCTCCGGCGGCTGTGATGTCCCGCCGGAGCCGTGACCGCAGCCGCCGGCCGGGTGGACTTCGATCTGCTTTAGGCGCCGTGTGTTTCGCCTTGATGACGGCGGCGATATGCGACCCGCGGTGCTTGCAGGCACGGCGCGGCCGAATCGGACGCGCAGGGTCGCCTTCAGATCGCCGCGCCGATCGTTCCGCGGCATTCGCCGAAGCCGATAGGCGCGAAGCCTTCGCGAGCACAGCGCGCCCGCATGATGACGGTGTCGCCATCCTCGAGGAAACGGCGACTCTCGCCGGATGCAAGCGTGAGCGGCCGCCGGCCGCCGGCAGAAATCTCGAGCAGGCTGCCGAGCGCATCCTCGCCCGCACCGGAGATCGTGCCGGTGCCGAGAAGGTCGCCCGGCCGCAGGTTGCAGCCGCCGCTGGCGTGGTGGGCCACGAGCTGGGCGACGGTCCAGTAGAGATGGCGCGCGCTGCCGGCGGACAGTCGATGCGGGGAAAGCCCTTTTTCCCGCAGGCCCGGGGTGAGCAAGAATACCTCGAGGTCGATGTCGAGGGCGCCCGCCGCCTGGTCGAGCGCATCGAGGAGATAAGGAAGCGGAGCCGGGTCGCCGGGCGGGCGCGGCGCCTGCGCGATGCGGAACGGCGCGAGCGCTTCGGCGGTGACGACCCAGGGCGAGATGGTGGTGGCGAAGCTCTTGCCGAGGAACGGACCGAGCGGCTGATATTCCCATCCCTGGATGTCGCGGGCGGACCAGTCGTTGAGCAGGCAGAACCCCGCGATGTGGCTCGCCCCCTCCGCGATCGGGATCGCCATGCCGAGCGCATTGCCAGGTCCGATCCAAACGCCGAGCTCGAGCTCGTAATCGAGACTGCGGGAAGGGCCGAAGCTCGGAACCGCGTCCGCCGCCGGTTTGCGCTGCCCGTTGGGGCGGCGCACCTCGGCGCCGGACGCCACGATCGAGGAGGCGCGGCCGTGATAGCCGATCGGCACGTATTTGTAGTTCGGCAGCAGCGGATTGTCCGGGCGGAACAGCTTGCCGGCATTGGTGGCGTGGTGGATGCCGGCAAAGAAGTCCGTATAGTCGCCGATCGCGGCCGGAAGCTGGAGGCGGCAATCGCCGGCGCGGTGAAGAAGCCGTGGACGCAGCGGCTCGATCCGGGCGCGGTCTGCGCCGTCGGCATCGAGAATATCGCCGAGCCGGCGCCGCAGGGCGCGCCGCGCCTCGCCGCCGAGCGCGAGCAGCGGGTTGAGCGTCGCGCCGCAAGCGGCCCGTGCCGCTTGCGCGGCAAGGCCGTCGAAGAGTTCGAGTTCCAGCGCCGCCGCGAGATCCAAGATGTCGTCTCCGATCGCGACACCGCCGCGCTCTCCACCATGGGGCGGCGTGAACACGCCGAGCGGCAGGTTCTGGATCGGGAAGTCGGCGTGCTGGTTCGCCGAGGCGACCCAGCTGCGCCGGCCCGCCGAATGGCTCTCGTCGATCATCTCAAATCGCCTCGTGATACCTCGGGGAAGGCCCGCATGGGCCCCGTCGGCGCGTGCTGCCAGCGCGAAATCACTTCAGATTGAAGCGCGCTTTCACGCCAAGTCCGTTCGTTCGCGTGATCTTGTTCGCGTTCGCCATTACGCCCTACTGCATGCTGCCGCCGGGATCGAAGTGCTTGCGCAATCCCATCCAGCAATCGATGTAGTCGTCCTGGCGCTCGTCGAGGCCGGCCGCGTAGCGCGTCAGGCGCTGGGGAAACCGGGTCTCGAACATGAACGCCAAGGTGTCGGCGAGCTTCACCGGCTTGAGCGCGCTGTTGCTGGCGTGCTCGAAAGCGTGCTCGTCCGGTCCGTGCGGCAGCATGCAATTGTGCAGCGAGATGCCGCCCGGGACGAAGCCCTCCGGCTTGGCGTCGTACACGCCGTAGATCAGGCCCATGAATTCAGACATCAGGTTGCGGTGATACCAGGGCGGCCGGAACGTATTCTCCGCCACCTGCCAGCGCTCGGGAAAGATGACGAAATCCACATTGGCCGTGCCCGGAGTCTCTGACGGCGCGGTCATGACCGTGAAGATCGACGGATCGGGGTGGTCGAACAGCAGCGCGCCCACCGGGGAGAAGCGCCGCAGATCGTATTTGTAGGGCGCGTAGTTGCCGTGCCAGGCGACCACGTCGAGCGGCGACTGGCCGATCTCCGTCGCATAGAGCTCCCCGCCCCACTTCACGAACAGGGTCGAGGCTTCCTCCTTGTCCTCGTAGGCGGCGACCGGCGTGAGGAAGTCGCGCGCATTGGCGAGGCAATTGGCGCCGATTGGCCCGCGATCCGGCAGCGCGAATGCGCCGCCGTAGTTCTCGCAGACATAGGCGCGCGCCGGCCCGTCGAAGAGCTCGACCGTGAAAATCATGCCGCGCTGGATCACGCAGATCTCGCCAGGCGCGATCTCGATCACGCCGAGCTCGGTGCGGAAGCGCAGCCTGTTCTGCTGCGCCACGATGAGGAGCTCGCCGTCGGCGTTGAAGAAATATTCGTTGCGCATGGATGCGGTCACGAGCAGCACGTGCGCTGCCATGCCGGTGCGCGTTTCGGCATCGCCGGCCGTGGTCATGGTGCGCAGGCCGCTCACGAAGGTCAGGCTCTCCTCGGGGATCGGTATCGGTCCCCAGCGCAGCTGGCCGATCGGGAGGTCGCTTTCGTCCCGCGCCGCCGGGGCGGTGCGGATGAGGCGCTTGTCGACCTTGCGGTAGCGGCGCGAGTGCTTGACCGCGGGTCGGATGCGGTAGAGCCAGGAGCGCTGATTGCTGGACTGTGGCGCGGTGAACGGCGAGCCCGACAGCTGCTCGGCGTAGAGGCCGAATGCGACCTTCTGCGGCGAATTGCGCCCCACCGGCAGCGCGCCTGCAAGCGCTTCCGTTTCGAACGAGTTGCCGAAGCCGGACATGTAGCCGGGGAGACCGGTTTGGCGAGAACCGGTCTTTGCATCAAATCGCGATGGGGCCTGAACGTTCATGGCGAGCCTCCCGTGGCCGCGAACCCGTGCTTTGCCCAGTTGTAGCCCGGATGGAGGCGCGGCGAAATCCGGCGGCGGGCCGCTCAGCGCATCGTCGCCGGCAGCCAGAGCGCGATCTGCGGAAAGATCATCAGCAGCACGGTGGTGACCACGATCGACAGCATCAGGATGCTGGTGCCCTTGTACACCTTCATCAGGTCGACGCCGGCCGTCGCACTCACGATGAAAGCGACGAGGCCGACCGGCGGAAACACCAGCCCCATCGCCACCATCATCATCGACAGCACCCCGAACCAGATCGGATCGAAGCCGAGCGAGGTGATCAAAGGAAAGGTGAGCTGCAGCGTGAGCAGGAGGAGGGGGATTTCGTCCATGAACATGCTGATGACGAAATAGGCCACGACGATGCCGATGATGATCACCCAGCGATTGAGATCCATGGCGGTGACGGAGCTCACCAGTTCCTGCGGAATGCGGCTCAGCGCCATGTAGTAGCCGAAGATCGTCGCCCCGAGCAGGATGAGGAAGATCATCGCCGAGGTGCGAACGGTCGATTTCACGGCGTCCATCGCATCGGCGAGGGTGAGCCGGCCGAATACCGCTCCGATCACGCCCGCGAGCAGGGCGCCCAGCGCTCCCACCTCGGTCGGCGTCGCGATGCCGGTATAGAGCAGCACCAGCACGAGCACGATGAGGAGCAGGCTCGGCCAGATGCGCACCACGCTCGCCCAGCGCTCCTGCGCGCCGACGCGATAGGTGGTGGGCGCGTGCTTGGGGCTGATCACCACCCAGAGATAGACCATGACCGCGAGCAGGATGCCGGTAATGATGCCGGGTATCACGCCGGCGATCAGAAGCTTGCCGATCGAGGTTTGGGTGGCGATGCCGTAGATCACCATGGCGATGCTGGGCGGAATCAGGATGTCGAGCGTTGCCCCGATCCCGATCGCGCCGGCGGCGAGCTCGTCCGAGTATCCGTGGCGGCGCATTTCCGGCATGGCGATCTTGGACATCACGGAGGCCGCCGCCGTGCTCGCGCCGGACATGGCGCCGAATATGCCGCAGGCGAAGACGGTGGCGATGGCGAGGCCGCCCTTGATGTGCGAGCACCAGTTGCTGGCCGCGGTGTAGAGGTCGCGCGCCAGCCCGCTCGAGGCCGAGAAGAACGCCATCAGGATGAACATGGGGATCGTGGTCAGCGCGTAATCCGCCACCGTGCTGAACGGGGCCAGGCTGACGATCGCCATGACCTTGCCGAGATCGCCGGTGACGACATAGATGCCGAGCATGCCCGATCCCGCCAGTGCGACCGCGATCGGCACGCCGCAGACGAGCGCAAGCACCAGCACAACGAGCGGAAGCGCGACCATGTGCAATCTTCAGCCGATGCGCACGAGACGGGACAAGAGCGTGGTTCCGAAAGGTTGCGGCCTTAGGAAGAGATCATGCGAGGAACGAATGCCGGGAGCGAAATCGCCTTTCGATCGCAAGCGGTGCTATGCGGAGGGCGTCTCCTCCCTGAACAGGTATGACCGGCTGCTGCGGATTCGCGTGAGGTCGACGAGCATGAGCAGGGTCAGCGCCAGAAAGCCCAAAGGAACGAGGCAGTAGGCGGGTCCCACCAGCAGCGGCAGCGCGCTCAGGGTGGTGTCGTCGCGCAACCCGCGCAGCGCCTGCTGGGTTGTCGCCACGAGAGTGATCAGACAGAAGAGCAGCGTGACGAGATACGCGAGGTAATCGGCCAACAGCTTCATCGGTGGCGGCAGGTGGTCGACCAGGAACGTCACCCGGATGAACACGCCGCCGCGATAGGCGTAGGACAAGCCCAGATAGATCGCGGCCACCATCAGGTATTTTTCGGTGATCTCGTAGGCGCCCACGATCGGGCGATTGAGGAGATAGCGGCTGAGCGCATCGGCGGACGTGAGACCCATCATGCCGATGGTGGCGAACGCGCTGGCATAGACCAGCACGAGCTCGCCGCGCCACAGCCACTTTCCGATGGAGTGCAGGGCGGTCACTGGCTCTTGAGCAGTTCGACGGCCGTGTTGAGGATCGCGCGGGCATCGCTGTGGCCCTTGCCCTCGATCCTCTTCACCCAGTCGTTCCAGATCGGCTCGCCGGCGAGCTTGGTCCAGCGGGCGAGCTCGGCGGGCGGAACGACGTAGCGGTCGAGCTCGTAATTGCCGGCCTTGGCCCGCTCGATGACGCCTTGCTCGGCGGTGTCGAAGAAGTTCTTGCCCCAGAATTTCGCTCCTGGAAGGCCGCTGACGCTCATGATCGCGGCGCGCACGTCCTGCGGCAGCGTCTGCCATTTTTGCTTGTTGGCGCACAGCGAGAAATACGCCACATAGAACGGAGCGATGGTGTAGTTCTTCGCCACCTCGTAAAGCCTGAAACCCTGCACCGCCTCCCACGGAGCGGCCGCGCCGTCGACCACGCCCTTGTCGAGGGATTGATAGACGTCCGGCATCGGGATCAGCGTCGGCACCGCGCCCAGCGCCTTGGCCATTTCGGTCGGCGGCCCACCCAACACGCGCAATTTCAACCCCTTGAATTCATCCAGCGTCCGCACCTGTTTCTTGGAGACCAACAGGTTGGGGGAGCTGGTGTACAGCAGCAACGGCTGGATCTCGCCGTATTCCTTCTGCATCGAGGGAAACTTCTCGTACAGCTTCCAGAGCGCCTCGCTGCCCTTTTCGGCCGAGGTGACGGGCAGGAACGGGAGCGACATCACATCCGACAACGGCGTCTGCTCGGGCCAATAGCCTTGCACGCACCAGCCGATATCGGCGATGCCGCCGCGGATTCCCTTCCACATGTCCACGCCCTTGATCAGGGTCTGCGACGGATAGACCTCGATTTTCACCCGGCCCTTGGTGGCCTCCTCGACCTGCTTCACCCAGGGCTGCAGCGCATGCGAGGGCCCCCACGCGGCCGGCGAATTCTGGTCGGCGAGCGTCAGCTTGATCTCCTGCGCGGGAGCCGAGGCGGCGCAGGCGAGGGACGCGGCGACAAGGCCGGCCAGCGCAAGGTTCTTTCTTTCGGACATGAGCTCACTCCCCCTGGTTGAATTTGCATTTTGTTTTTGACCCGCGTGCGGGCGCAGCCGCCGATAGTGCCGTTCCCCCTGCGGTTAGACAAGCCGACATTCTTCAGACCGAACGGGCGCCAAGCAGCCGATAGGCGATTTCGCTGCGCGGGTCTCCGGCTCATTGCGACGGCCGGCAAGGGTTCGAGCATCGTCAGCGCCGATTGGACTTGCGGCTTGATGCGGCCGCAGGCGAAGCCCCGAAAAAGGTCGGAAAGGTGGCCAAGTCAGGACAATGTGGCGTCCAAGTCACACGCGGGAAGATTCGCGCCCTGATGTTGAATTGAGAAGTGCGTGTGCCCCAAGCCCGCCATAGAATGATAGCAGGATCTTAACCATGACTTCGGTTCGGGGGGCTTGTTTCCGGTCCGAAGCGAGGGGCTCCGAAGTGGGGGGCATTGGCCGGCGGGCCGATGCATCGTGGGGGCGCAATGGCTGCGTTCGTATCGAACTACGGCATCTGGGTGGTCGCAGCCTTCATTGCCCTCGAGAGCGTCGGGATTCCGTTACCCGCCGAGGCGGCTTTGATTGCGGCCGGTTTTTTTGCCGCCAGAACGCATGGACTCGATATCTGGTCGTTGATCGCGACCGGAATCATGGCCGCAATCTTGGGCGAGATCGTCGGCTTCTGGATCGGCAGAAAGTTCGGACATCGGCTACTGGCGAGACATGGGGCCCGTCTGGGATTGACGGAAGGGCGGATCAGAATCGGCCAGTGGCTGTTCGTTCGATACGGAGGACGATTTCGTCTTCGTTGCCCGCTTTTTGCCGGTTCTCCGCAACATGGCTGCCGTTCTTGCCGGTACGAATTCCATGGCGCAGCATCACTTCTACTTCGCGAGTGCGACGGCTGCCGCTGCCTGGATCATGGGCTACGGTCTCGCGGCATATTCCTTTGGTGAGGCATTTGGGAACCTGGCGTCACCGGCCGCGGTCGTCCTGGGCCTCGCCGCGGCAATGACGGTCGTGTCAGTGCCTGCGCTGATCGTGCGATACGAGAAACGTCTGCTGGCCCAGGCCGAGCGTGGATTGCCCGAGCGTGTACTGGCCCCGCGGTCGCTGGGCTACCAAGCGCGGTGACGAACGCGCGTCGGCGATAGGCTGACTCACTTTTTCGTCGGGGCGTAAAAGACGCTGTCGATCTCCACAATATCATCGTCAAAGAGACGCTGGACCTCGATCATCGTGCGGGGTGGATATGGCGGGTTGCCCCAGAGCTCTGCCTGCGCCTTGTCGACCATCGGCGCGTAACGGTGCAGGTCACTGACGTAGACAGTAAGCCGCACGCAATCCTGCAGGCTGGCGCCCTCCGATTGAGCAATCAACCTGATATTCAGGAAGGCCTGACGAATTCGGGCCTGAGGATCCGCGACCAATGCGTTGGTCGCGGGATCGATGCCTTGCATACCGGCGACAAAGACGAAGTCACCGGCTCTAGTGCCAAGACTCCAGGTACCCTCGGTCTTGATCGCACCGGCAGGATTGAGCGTCTTGACCGCGTTTGGCGAAGGTGATTGCGCGAAGGCGAGAACTCGACGCCATGGCGATCGCCGTCGCACAGGGAAGTGCAAATCGCTGCAACATTCGGGGCCCCTTCTGGCGTAGTCGTTGGTGCGCCGAGCGTCATCAGAGCGGGTTCGAACGGGAACGAGCGTAGCCGCACCGGATTTGTGATTTCACGGCTTGTTTTCATTGTCGCGCTCGCCGTTGTTGTTTTCCCGCAGCCATTTTGCATAAGCCGGGTCGATGCCATCCAGTCCAAGGGTCTTGAGGTGCGCGGCATCGAGGACAAGCATTTTCTCCGACGACCGCTGCATCATTTCCTTGAACAGCTTGTCGGGCATTCCCATGCGCGTGAGGTAGGTCTGAACCCTTTTTGCCGACACCGCATTTTTCTGACCGGTGCGGTCGCGCGATGCGGTCGCGAGATCCTTGGGGTCGAACGAGGGGCGGTAGATCCCGACCCTGTCCGGCGCCGGGGTTCGCCGCACGCCGGCCGCCAGCACCAGGACACAGGCACCCAGGCATTCGCCCTGATCGTCCACGGCCGTCAGGACCGACTGCTTCCTGACTTCCTCCCCGATCTCGATGGCCGCGGACACCTCTCCGCCCGGCGAATTGAGGTAGAGCGTCAGCTCGTCGATGTCCGGGCGCAGGGACCTGATCAGCTCCAAGGCGTGGCTCGCGACGGCTTTGTCGATCGGGCCATCGATCGCCACGCCGGCGGCGTGTGCCTGGCTGTCCAGATAAGAGATGCTGGCGTTGCCCTCGGCGGCCTGGCTTGCGGGCGATTGAGCGGCGAGAGGGGATGGGCGAGCCAAGCTCATCAGGCATACCGCGCACAGCGTCACGGTTCTGAAGACGTTGGGCATGACCGACCCCCGCTACATCTGCGTGCTTACCCCCAAGCAGGAGCCTACCAGGGGTGCCAAGAGGACCGAAAGCGCGAAAACCGACGCACCGGCAGTGCGGTTCACGTCATGCCGTCGGCCAATGGCAAGGTCAAGGCAGACTTGCCCCGAGCCGTTCGCCCCGAGCCTTTTACCCAAGCTTTGGTCGGTCGCGGGGGCCCTTCCGGGCTGGCTCCATCCCCGGGGTCCCGGAGGCGCCGAACCCAGGCGAAAACTCGCCTTCTCCAGCGTCGGAAGGCGCCGGCTGGTCGCCACAGGCCATCCCGGATCAATGTGAACGGGGATCGACCCCCGGGGCGGCGCGACTTTTCGGGTCAGTCCGGCTTGGCGCCCGAGAACTTGACCACCTTGCTCCACTTCTCGGTCTCGTCGGCGAGGAGCCTGGCGAAGTCCGTCGGCGAGCCCGGCAGCAGCGACGCGCCGAGCTCCGCAAGCCGCGCCTTTGCCTTGGGATCCGCGAGGATCGCGTTGATCTCGCGGTTGAGCTTGAGGACGATCTCGTCGGGCGTTCCCTTCGGCGCGCCGACGCCGTACCAGGCGCTGGCTTCGTAGCCCGGCACGAAATCGGCCACCGTAGGCAAGTCCGGCAGCACTTCCGATCGCGTCGCGGTGGTCACCGCCAATGGCCGCAGCTTGCCCGCCCGGATGAACTCGATCGACGTCGGCACGTTGTCGAACATCACCTGGACTTGACCGCTGATCATGTCGGTCAGCGCGGGCGCGCCCCCGCGATACGGCACGTGAACCATGTTGATGCCGGTCATCATCTTGAACAGCTCGCCGGACACGTGGATCGTCGACCCATTGCCTGAAGAGGCCATGTTGAGCTTGCCCGGATTGGCCTTGGCGTAAGCGATGAGCTCCGGAATCGTTTTTACGGGGAGCGACGGATTCACCACCACGACGTTGGGAAAGCGGATGATGCCGGCGACCGGAGCGATGTCGCGGATGAAATTGAAGTTGAGCTTGTCGTAGAGCGACGCGTTGATCGCGTTTGCCGGCGCGACCAGGAGAAGCGTGTAGCCGTCGGCCGGCGCACGCACGACCGCCTCGGTGGCGATATTGGTGCCCCCGCCTGGCCGGCTTTCGATGATGACCGGCTGGCCGAGCCGTTCCGACAGCCACTGACCCATCAGGCGGGCGGTGATGTCGGCCGAGCCACCCGGCGGATAACCGATGATCAACCGCACCGGTCGCGTCGGATAGGTTTGCGCGCTCGCAATCCGCGAGAGGGCCGGCAGAGCGGCAGCCGCCACTGCGAGATGCAGAAATTGCCGGCGCGGAAGTCTCATGGTGTCCTCCAGCGGTCTGGCGGGTCGAGCGTAGCAGCGTATCGCACGCGGCGCGAGTCTCGGGCGGACGCGCGCGCGTCCGTCTTCGCGCCGCCGACGGCATGGTGCGAGTGCGCCGGCCGAGATAGATTGGGGCTGCGGCGCTCTGAGGCCTGTTTTAGGGAGGGTCTTCGGATGGTGGCGCGACTTTTCGTGGTCGCCCTTGCTCTCGGCTTTGGAGCGATCGAGACCGCATCGGCCCAAATCTACCAGTCAGCGCAGGTCTACCCCTCGCGACCGATCACGATGGTCGTGCCGTATCCTGCCGGCGGCCCGTCGGACACCTTGGGGCGCATCTTGGCCGAATCGATGCGAAGCTTCCTCGGCCAGCCGGTCGTCGTCGAAAACGTGAGCGGCGCCGGCGGCGCCATCGGAGTCGGCCGAGTCGCCCGCGCGGCACCCGATGGCTACACGCTTGGGCTCGGGCATGTGCAGACGCACGTCATCAATGCCGCCACGCAGACCCTGCAATACGACGTCGTAAGGGATTTCGAGCCGATATCGCTGATCGCTGATACGCCGCAATGGATCGCCGCAAGAAGTACGTTTCCGGCGGCGAACCTGCAGGAATTGATTGCGTGGATGAAGTCAAATCCAGGCAAGGCGACGGCGGGGGCCGTCGGTGTCGGCGGCCCGACGGACATCGCCGCGATCTACTTTCAAAAGCACACCGGCACCAGCTTCCAGCTGGTGCCCTATCGCGGCGGAGCCCCGCTCGTGCAGGATCTGGTGGCCGGGCAGATCGACCTCACGTTCGGCCAGGCCGCGAACTACCTTGGGCACGTCCGCGGCGGACGGCTCAAAGCCTATGCCGTCCTCGCCAAAAAGCGTTGGTGGGCCGCGCCCGACGTTCCCACGATGGACGAAGCGGGTGTCCCAGGCTTCTACGCGTCGTTCTGGCACGGACTCTGGGTGCCCAAGGGCACGCCGAAGGAGATCATCGCCAAGCTCCATGCGGCGGTGATGGAGGCGCTGGCGGATCCGGCGTTGGTGAAACGGTTCGGCGACATCGGTCAGGAAATCTGGCCCCGCGCACAGCAAACGCCCAAGGCCCTTGGCGCCTTTCAGAAGGCCGAGATCGAGAGGTGGTGGCCGATCATCAAGGCGGCGAACCTCAAGGCCGAGTGAGGCCCGATGTCAGGAACGAGCGACGTCCGGATCGGCTCGAACTCGCACTGGCCGGATGCCGCTTCGGCTTTCCGTCTAGGAGATTGAAGCAGATGGTGCTGCGCCGGCCGCCATGATCCAAATGGGATCCACCTCGGTGCCGGCGGACAAGGGCGCTGCGACAATTCGGGCACCCACAGACAGCAGCCGATGTCGCATGCTAAGAACCGGATTCGTAGCGGGGAGGGCAGTCAGGGAACAAGGCCAAGCGCATGCGTCTGCAGAACACGTTTTCCATAACACTTGGCGTCACTTTTTTTGTGGGCTTTGTCATTGTCGCCGTGATCTTTTATCGCGGCGCATTGATGCAGACCGACCATGAAGCCATGCGTGAAGCGCGGATGATGCTCGCCGCCGCTACCGCGGCGCGTAATTATACGGCTGAGCGGGTCACACCGCTGCTCTCGGTCGGGGCATCCGAGGATTTCCGCGTCGAGGGCGTCCCTTCTTTCGCCACGCAGACGATCATGAAGCGCTTCAACAAGGATTTTGCCGAATACACCTATCGCGAGGCCGCGCTCAATCCGACCAATCTCGATGATCTCCCCCGCGCCTGGGAGTCCGACGTCATCCAGCACTTCCGTGAGGATCCCGGCCTGAAGGAACTGTCGGGGGACCGAACCGAGCAAGCGCGGACGATGCAGTACATCGCTCAGCCAATTCGGATTTCAGATCCCGCCTGCTTGAGCTGCCACGGCGAGGCGAAGAAGGCCCCGGAAAGCATGCTTGCTGCCTACGGATCCACCCATGGCTTTGGTTGGAAGCAAGGCGAGGTCATCGGAGCAAAGTTCATCCTGGTGCCGAAGTCGGAGCGGCTGGCCATCGCGCTTTCGAATGTCTTCTGGTTTCTCATTGCCTTGGGCTGCGTGCTGATTGTCGCCCTCATAGTCGTGATCGTCCTGGTCCACTGGGCGGTTGTAAATCCGGTCCAGCGCCTGGCCGAGCAAGCGGAGCGGCTGAGCACCGGCGAGCACGGCGCGGAGGAGCTTACGCCGCAAGGGGCGGCAGAATTCCGCACGCTCGCGCGCGCGATCAATCGCCTGCACCGCAGCGTGGCGCTGGCGCTGGGTCGTGCCGAGCAAACCCGCCATTCGTACCAAGCATAGGCCGGCAAAATGGCCTTCACGCGGGAACTGGCGCTGCTTGCGGCCACCGTCCTGGCCTGGTTCGCCTATTCGATAACCGTCAACGATCCGGAAGGATCAAACCCCCTGATCCTTGAGGTGGCGCGCGTTACGGCATTCGTGCTCAGCGGCGTTGCGGTCGTGCGGCTCGTTGGCCTCGTCCTGATCGACGGGCTGATCGAAGGGGTCTGGGGCGTTCCATCGACCGCTTTGATGCGGATCGTTGTTCATCTCGTGCTCGGAGTGGCGGCAGCGGCGCTGATCCTCAAATACGGGCTCGACTTCAACATCACGGCTCTGCTCACGACTTCGGCAGTGCTCACGGCGGTGATCGGGCTCGCGGCACAGTCGACGATGGCCGGCTTGTTTTCCGGCATTTCGTTGCAGCTCGAGCGCAACTTTCAGCCCGGAGGCGTCATCCGGGTCGACAACCGACTGGCGCAGATGGAGGCCATCGGCTTGCGTTCGATCAAGGCGCGCCGGACCGATGGAACGCTGGTCATCGTGCCGAACACGGCAGTTGCCGGAAACGCCATGCCGGTTTTTCGGCTCGGTACGTTCTTGCGCACGGAACTGTTGATCCCGGGCCCCATTTCCGTTCCCCCCAGCCATGTCGCGGACGTCATCAGGGGCGCGGTGGGCAGCATCGACGAGGTCTCCGGCGACCATCCCATCAGCATCGAGCTCCATGCGATGCGGCCGGAGGAGGGCCTGGTCGACTACCGGGTGCGGTGCTTCGCTCGGGCCGTGATCATCGATGATGATCCGCTCGCTCCGATCATTCGCCTCCGTGCATGGTATGCCTATCAGCGCCATGGAATCGCGCTGCCGCGATCGCGGTTGCACCCGGATCCGGACGCGCTGCTGGCGGCAACCGTTTCCACCCGCATTGGCGCGCGGGAGCCGGTCGGCCGCATCGCATCGGCGCTGGCAGGCACACGCCGCTGGCGCGACCGGGATCATGCGGAGCTCGAGCACGTGGCGCGCAGTGGGCGTCGCCTGCTGTATGCGCCCAACGAGCCGATCCTGCTGCCCCGCGATCTCGACCAGGCGGTTGCCGTGCTCGTCGCCGGCGAGCTGCGGTTGTTCGGCTCGGAGCCGTCGCTGCCGAACTGGATCGAGCCGGCGGCGACGCAGGATCACGATCTGAGCTCGGCGGTCGATTGGGAGATCGAGACGCTCTTGGAAGTGGAAGCGAAACTGGGACTTGCCATCGGTCCTTATGCCCGTCTGGCCGTGCGGCAGGCAGCCCGCGAAGCGACCGACCTGACGACGCTGCACCGGCGGCTGGCGGCGCTGATTCGTGATCCGGCAAGCCGGGCTGAATTCCTGCGCACGGCGCCGCAGGACGCCGTCCGCGATTTCAGTCCGGGCACGGCTTTCCCGGTTCGCTGCAGGGGTCGAGGCCTGGCCGCTCCCGAAGGGGCGCTGACGGCGCTCGGCCAAGTCGAACTGTTGGCTGTCCCGTCCGAGCGGTTACAGAAACAGCACCAGGAGTCCACGGACCCGGCCGCTCTACCGGCACCTTCAAGTTTTCGTCGACGCTGAGGTTGGCGAAAATTTTGCGACCTTCCGGTACGTATCCGGCGCCGAGCGCGGCGATGCGCGGCCGGAACTGATGGCGAGAGCAGGGCGGTTGCGGCCTTGCCGGTCGGCGTGCTCAGCCCCACATGCGGCGCAAGCGCGCGGCGACGTCGATGGGCTTGCCACTCGGCTGCTCGGCGGATCTCTGCCCACCGGCGGTGGGCCAGGCGAAGCTCTCGAAGCGATCGAGCATGGAAGCTGCGATGAAGCGTGAGCGTGCGGCGTAGACATGGCGGTCGCCGCCGCGGCTCTGTTGATGGACGAAGAAGCGCTGCGGCATGATCAGGTGCAGGTGATCCTTGGCGCGGGTCATCGCCACGTAAAGCAGGCGCCGCTCTTCCTCGATCTCAGCCGTGCTGCCGGTGCCGAGGTCGGACGGGATGCAGCCGTCGACCGCGTTGAGGATCAGGACGGACTTCCACTCCTGGCCCTTGGCCGAGTGGATGGTCGAGAGGATGAGGTAGTCCTCGTCGAGCAGCGGCGTGTCCGCCCCGCCGCTGCTGGCATCGGGCGGATCGAGCGTGAGCTCGGTCAAGAAGCGTTGGCGCGTGGGATAGGTCGATGCGATCTGGGTAAGTTGCAGCAGGTCGGCCTGGCGCATCACCGCGTCGTCGTGGATGCGCTCCAGGTGCGGCGTGTACCAGCGGCAGACGAGGTCGAGCTCGGCGGGCCATCCGGCGGCCTGGCCCTGCACGAGGCGCAGGGCCTCCGAGAAGGCCGGCCAGTGCTCCGCCGCCGCGGCCGGCGGAACGAACGCGGCCACTGCGTGCAGCGGATCGGAAGCAACGCGGTCGAGCAGTCGTGCCGCCGTCGCCGGACCGGCGCCGGGCAGGAGCTGAATGACGCGAAAGCCGGCCACCCGATCGCGCGGGTTCTCTGCCCAGCGCAGGAACGCCAGCACGTCCTTGATGTGCGCGGCCTCGAGGAATTTCAGGCCGCCGAATTTCACGAACGGGATGTTGCGGCGGGCGAGCTCGATTTCGAGCGGCGCGCTGTGATGGGACGCCCGGAACAACACCGCTTGGGCCTTGAGCGCGATACCGGCCTCGCGGTTCTCCAGGACCTGGTCCGCGACGTAGCGCGCCTGGTCGGCTTCGTCGCGCACGCTCACGAGCCGCGGCCGCTCGGCGGAAACGCGGTCCGACCAGAGGTTCTTCGTGTATCGCTCGTCGGCCAACGCGATGACCGCGTTCGCCGCCGCCAGAATGGGCTGGGTCGAGCGATAGTTGCGATCGAGCGTGACGATCTCGGCGCGCGGGTCGAAATGGCCGGGAAACTCGAGGATGTTGCGCACCGTCGCCGCCCGGAACGAGTAGATGGATTGCGCGTCGTCGCCCACCACGGTGAGGCCGGTGCCGTTGGGCTTGAGCGCCAGCAGGATCGAGGCCTGCAGCCGGTTGGTGTCTTGATATTCGTCGACCAGCACGTGATCGAAGCGCGCCGCGACGTCGGCAGCGATGACCGGTTCCGCCATCATCTGCGCCCAGTAGAGCAGGAGATCGTCGTAGTCGAGCACGTGCTGGCGCTGCTTGGCCTGGACATAGGCCGAAAACAGCCCTCGCAGTTCCGCCTCCCACATCGCGCACCAGGGGAAGGCGGAGCTGAGCACGTCGCCGAGCGGAGCTTCCGCATTCACCGCGCGCGAATAGATCGCAAGGCAAGTGCCCTTGGTGGGAAAGCGCCGCTGCGTTTTCGACAAGCCGAGATCGTGCCGGATCAGATCGAGGAGGTCGGCGGCATCGCCGCGATCGTGGATCGTAAACGATCGGTCGAGCCCGATCTGCGGTGCGTATTCGCGCAGCAGGCGCGCAGCGATGGCATGAAAGGTGCCCGACCAGGTCAGCGCGTCCGCGCGCACCGCGGCGTGACCGCGCAGGACATGGACGGTGATGCGCTCGACCCGGCGAGCCATCTCGGCCGCCGCGCGCCGCGAGAAGGTCAGCAGCATGATGCGGCGCGGATCGATGCCGTTGACGATGAGATGCGCCACCCGGTGTGCCAGCGTGTTGGTCTTGCCGGAGCCGGCGCCGGCAATGATCAGCAGCGGGCCGGCCGCGGCGAAATCCGGCCCGCCGTACTCGACGGCGAGGCGCTGCTCGGGATTGAGATGCGCGAGGCGGGACGCAGTCATGGGTGCGGGCGGACCGAATCAGGATGCTGCTTCAGCGAGCACGCCTTTCGGCCCAGGCGCAATGATCGCTGAGAGAGGATTTCCGTCCCCTCCGACCGCTGCATCCATCCTCTGCGCCCCGTTCAATTCGCGACGAGAACAGATAACGAACGAAAAGACAAGCGCATGCGCGGTGCATCGAACGGATTTCGCTGCCGCGCCATCCGGGTTACAGCCAGTCGGGTCCTCACATCCAAGCGAGCGTCAGCATGCCAGCGAAGAACGAGTTGCACATCATCGGAAGTGCCGATCTCGAGCGCTTCGCCAGCGCGCTGTTGCAGGCATCGGGGGTGGCGCGCGCGATGGCGGACGACTGGGCGAAGTCGCTGGTGTGGGCCAACCTGCGCGGGGTGGATTCGCACGGCGTCTTGCGGATCCCGAGCTATATCGACCGCCTCAGGAAGAAGGTCATCAACCCGAGCCCAAACATGCGGGTGGAAATGCGGGTCGGCGCGATTTCCGTGCTGGAGGCGGACCGCGCGCCGGGCGCGGTCGCCATGTCGAAGGCGATGGCGGAAGCGATCGCGCGTGCGCGCGAGGTCCATGTCGGCTGGTGCGCGGCGCGCAACATCACCCACGCCGGCGCGGTCGGCTACTTCGCGCTGCAGGCCGCAAACGCGGGCATGGCCGGCATCGTGATGTCGGCGTCGGGGCCGATGATGGCCTATTACGGCGCCAAGGTCGCCGGCGTCTCCACCAATCCGCTCGCGATTGCGTTCCCGGCCAGGAACCGGCCGCCGTTCCTCCTCGACATGTCCACGTCGACCGTGGCCATGGGAAAGGTGATGAGCGCGCGCGACGCCGGCCGCGAGATTCCGCCGGGCTGGGGAATGGACGCGCAAGGACACGAGACCACCGACCCCGGCAAGGTCACGACGCTGCTGCCGCTCGGAGGGCCGAAGGGCTCCGCGCTCTCCTTCATGATCGAATGTCTCTGCAGCCTGACGGTCATGAACCCGATCATCGCGCCCGCCCTGGCCGCAGGCGGTGCGTTGGACGCCCCGTTTCTCAACGGAGTGGCGATCGCCGTCGATCTCTCCGCGTTCGGCGATCCCGAACGCATTCTCGCCGAGGCGGACGAACTGGGCGCGCGGATCCGCGCGCTGCCGCCGGACGAGCGCGTCGAGCGCATCTACCTTCCGGGTGAGCGCGGCGACGGCATCTTGCAGGAGCGGATGCGCGACGGCATTCCGCTGCCGCAGGGAACATGGTCGCGGCTCCTGCGCTCGGCGCAGGAGCTCGGCGTGCCGCCGCCATGAGGGCCGCACTCAGCGCGTAGGCTGGGCAAAATCGCTCGCTGAGGAACGCGGTCCACGTTGATCGCTGCGAGCGATTTGCCCACGCGGACGGAACGCGTGGGCATTGCGCCCGCGCCGACCGTGCGGATGATCGAATCGAGACCTCGCAATGCCACCCTACGGATCTCGGCTTGATGCAGCTGCAGGAATCATAGCGAGGCCAGCAGCTTGCCGAATCCGTGGATCGCGCCGGCGACCTTGCCGCGCCGCAGCGAGCTCCAGATCATGGCGTTCATCCAGGTGACCACGGTCGTATCGAGATCCTTCTCGAGCAGGTCGATATTGTGGATGCTGCCCCAGCCGCCGCAGGGAATATAGATGCCGTCGGGCCGCTTGGCGGATTCGAGATAGGTCTTGCGCGCCACGGTGTATTCGACCGGGATCGGCAGCCGGCGTATCTCCACGTTGCGCTTGATGCCGAGCGCGGTATTGCTCGTGATCTCGATCTTCTCGGCGGCGAGATAATCGACCAGCCGATCGTTGATGAATTGCTGGAACGGCGTGGCCATGGCGAGCGTCTTGAGGTTTGCCGCGCGCATGGCGTCGATCACGCTCGACATGTCGGTGATCGCCGGCAGGCCGGACGCCTGCGACAGGCGGTCGGCGAGCTCGTCGCCGAATCCAAGGCCGCGGCGGACGACCGGCGGGACGCCGGACTGGTAGATGACGTCGACGTCGAAATTCGCCAACTGCTTCGCTGCCCGTTCCATGCCCTTGATCGCTTCGTCCATGTCGTCGTCGGAGAGCTGCTGGATGGTAAGCGACACGGTGGTCATGTCGACCCCTTCGGGGACCGCCTCGTAGAATTCGAGCACGGCGCGCGGCGGCACCGGGGTGGGAAAGATCACCCCGACGTGCAGCCGCCATCCGGTAATGCCTTCGGCCATGCCGATGCTCCTAAGGTGCGATCAATTCGCGGTCATTGCGGGACCTTGGCGCCGGTCGCGGCGATGACCTCGCCCCACTTCTTGGTATCGGCCGTCATCACCGCGAGCATCTCCTCGGAGGTGCTGCCGAAGACGTCGAGGCCCTGCTCGGTCAGGCGGTCCCTCAGCTTCGGATCGGCGACCGCCTTCTTGACCTCGCTGGAAAGCCGGTCGATTACACTCTGCGGCGTCTTGGCCGGCGCCAGCAACCCGAACCATCCGCTGAGCTCGTAGCCCGGCACGCCGGCCTCCTGCACGGTCGGCACCTGCGGCATCAGGCGCGAGCGGGCGGGCGCCGCCACCGCCAGCATCTTCACCTTGCCGCCGGCCGACAGCGCCATGGCCGACGGGGGGCCTGTGAACATGACGTCGACCACGCCGGCGGCGATGTCGGTCATGGCCGGAGCGGTCCCGCGGTACGACACTTGCGTGATGTCGGTCTTGGTCATCAGCTTGAACAATTCCATGCCGAGATGGGCCTGGGTGCCGAGCCCGATCGAGGCATAGTTGAGCTTGCCGGGATTGGCCCTGGCGAATGTCAGCAGCTCTTGCACGCTGTTGGCTTCGACCTTCGAACTGGCGACCAGCACGAGGTAGACTTTGGCGATGATGCTGATCGGGATGAAATCGCGGAACGGATCGTAGGCGAGGTTGGGGTAGAGATTCGGATTGACCACGAGGTTGGTGTCGACGGCCATGAACAGGGTGTAGCCGTCCGGCGCCGAGCGCGTGACCTGTGCCGCGGCCAGCCCGCCATTGGCGCCCGGCTGGTTCTCGACGATCACCGGCTGCCGCATGGATTCGCTGAGGCGATCGGCGAGACTGCGCGCAATCAGATCCACCGCGCCGCCCGCCGGTTGCGGAAGCACGAGGCGGATGGGCTTCGAAGGGTACGGCTCATCGGCGCGCGCCGCCGAGCCGAATACCGCCAAGACGAACGCGAGCATCGAGCAGCACGCGAACGCGGTCCGCAGGATCCGACCCATATCGTCCGTCCTCCCCAGCGCGTTTCCGACGAAGCGGAAAGGAATTAAGCCACCGCCGCGCTGCCCACGTTTGACGGCCTCGACGGGACGCGCGACGCGTCCGCCGGCGGAAACGGTGCGCGCAATCCCGCCTGCACCATCAGCGGAAGAACATCCTCGTTCCACTGCGCCAGTTCTTCCTTGTATCTGACCCAGGAGATCAGGCAGCCGTCGACCCCGATATCGGCGAGCTTGCCGAGCTCGTCGACGATCTGCTCCGCCGTTCCGACCAGCGGGTAGCCGCCGTGCCCGGCAATGAAATGCGCCTTGTGTCCGTCGAGCGTCTTGGCGTCCAAAGTCTGGTTGTGCAGCCCGAAAATCTTCAGGAGATTGCCGGCCGCCTCCCAGTCGCCCTTCTCGTGGACGTAGTAGTTGAGATAGTCCCTGGCCTCCTTCTCGGTCTCGCGGCACACGACATAGACGTGAATCCAGATCCGCGTTTCGCGCCCATGCGAACGCGCCATTTGTTTGAGGTGATCGATCTGCGCCTTGGCGCCTTCGAGACGGGTGCGATCCTTGAGGATGACGAAATTCATGTCGCAATAGCGCGTGGTGAAGTCCTGCGCGGCGGGGGACCCGCCGGCATTCATGATCGGGGGATTGGGCTTCTGCAGCGGCTTGGGCTGGCTCCAGACCGAGAGGGCGTTGAAACTCTCGCTGCTGAAATCGAACTCCTCCTCTTCGGTCCAGGCCCGCCGCACGAAAGCGAGCCATTCGGTGGCATACTTGTAGCGGTCGTCGTGCGGGCGCATGTGGGCGCCGAACATGTCGAACTCGTTCTTGAACCACCCGCACACCACGTTCATGGCGAAGCGGCCGCCAGTGACGTGATCGATGGTGGCCGCCATCTTTGCTACCATCAGCGGATGCACGAGCGGCACGTGCACGGTGGCAAGCACGGTGCAATAGTTCGTCACCGCGCCGATGGCCGAAGCCCAGGTGAAGCTTTCGAACGTGCAGTTGTTGAAGTTCGAGGGGCCGCCGTAGCCCTTCCAGCGCCCGACCGGCAGCAGCGCCTCCATGCCCGAACGGTCCACCGCCTGCGCGATGTCTCTGGTATCGGGCCAGTTGAGCTTCCAGGCTTCGGGGACGGTGGTGATGGTGGAGCCATGGCTGCAATTGAACGCCATGACCCCGAGCTTCATGCGGTTGCCGCCGAACAGCCGCGCGCGGGCGGTGTAGTCTCGAGTGGGTGCGGCCGAGTTCATGTCTTGCTACTCCTGGCTCGTGTCCCGGGCGCAGCGCAGCACGGAGCCTTAAGGGCGTTTACGCCCGTCTTTGCGGGCTATGGCGAAGTGGTGCGCTGCAGACACCGATCTCGGGTTTACCCGAGATCGGCGCTTGAATGTGCGCAAGTCGGATAAATCCGACTTGCGTGGACCGTTCCAGCCCGTGGCGGTCCCGGATCAGCGGCACACCGCTCCACTTCGTTTCGCGCTGCACCGCGTCCGGGACACGAGATCGCGTGGCTGTGACATTCACCACTTCATCGGGCATTCCTGGTGATAGGGATCCTGCCAGTCCTTGATCGCGGTGTCCTTCAGCACCGCCTTTAGATTTCCCTTCTCGTCTTTCTTCACCTCCATGATGTAGAGGTTCTGGATCGGGAAGTGGTTGTTGTTGAACTTGAACGATCCGCGCACCGATTGGAAGTTGGCTTTGCGCAAGGCCGCGCGCACGGCGTCCTTGTTCTCGATCTTGCCGCCCACATCCCTGACCGCGGAATCGATGAGCTTGACGGCATCGTAGCCGAGCGCGGCGAAGGTGGCGGGCAGACGGTTGTATTTGGCGGTAAAGGTGGAGACGAACTTCTTGTTGGCGGGATTGTCGAGGTCGGCCGTCCAGTTCGTGCCCATGATCACGCCGAGCGCGGCGTCTCCCTGCGCGGGGAACGTCAGCGGGTTCGCGACCGGATCCTCTGTGTAGAACGGGATCTGGTTCTGCAGGCCCGCCTGCGCGTACTGCTTGACGAAAGCCACGCCGCCGGCGCCGACCAGGAAGGCGAAGACCGCGTCGGGCTTTTCGGCGCGAATGCGGGCGATCTCGGGCGCGAAGTCGAGCTGGCTCAGCGGCGTATAGACCGGACCGATGGCCTTGCCCTTGAAGTACTTGATGGCGGCGCCGACGTGCTCGTAGCCGGCCTGATAGTCCGCGCCGATGAAGAACGCGTTCTTGACGCCCTTGTCGCTCATGTACTTGCCCACGGCGGCCGGCCAGTCGTCGTTAGAGAACGAGACGAAGAAGCCGTTCGGGCTGCATTCCTTGCCGGCAAACTGCAACGGCCCCGCCAGCGCACCGACCGCGAAGATTCCGGCATCGACGAAGGACTTGAACACGGGAATCAATGTATTCGAGGCGCCGAGCCCGGTGACGAAGTCGACCTTGGCCTCGTCGATGAGCTTCGATGCGCCTTGCACCGCCTCGGCCGGATTGGTCTTGTCGTCGACCACCGTGTACTTGACCGGCAGGCCCCCGAGCTTGTTGCCGAGCTCCTCGAGGGCGAGGTCGATGCCGCGCTTGGTTTCCGTGCCGGCGGGCGAAATCGGACCGCTGAGCTGCGTGAGGTTTCCGAGCTTGACCTGATCGGCAGCCTGCGTGGGCGCGCCGAGGGCAAGCAGCATGGTGCCCGCTAAAGCGATTCGTCGCATCGTCGTTTCCTCCGGTCTGGCAAATCTTATGGTTGCAGCGCTGCACGCGCTGGGATGACCGAACCCTAACATCGAGCGGCGGAGCAGTTCAAACCCGGTCACAGACCGACGAAGCGGCGGATGGTCTCATAGTCGCTCCCCAGCGCGCTCGAAGTCTCCGCTCCAGCGCACGCGTCCGCGCTCGAGCACGTAATGGCGGTCGGCCAGGCGGGCGAGAACCTTGAGATTCTTGTCCACGAGCAGGATCGATTGTCCGCCGCGCTTGAGGCTGCGCAGCACTTTCCAGATTTCGCTGCGGATGATGGGGGCGAGTCCCTCGGTTGCCTCATCCAGGATCAACAGCTCCGGGTTGGTCATCAACGCACGCGCGATCGCCAGCATCTGCTGCTCCCCGCCCGAAAGCTCCCCGCCCATCTGATGTCTGCGCTCGCGGATCCAGGGAAACAGCTGGAGGATCGCGTCGGTGGTCCAGCGCGGCCTGCCGCCCGGTCCGCGGGCCGAGGTGGCGGTGAGGTTCTCCCACACGGTGAGGCTCGGAAAGATGCAGCGCCCTTCCGGCACGAGGCCGAGGCCGAGCTTGGCGATGCGGAACGAGGTGAGCCCGCGCAGCTCGCGGCCCTCGAACGTGATCCTGCCGCCATGCGGCGGCGTCATGCCCATGATCGAACGGATGGTCGTGGTCTTGCCCATGCCGTTGCGCCCGAGCAGGGTGACGACCTCGCCGCGGCGAACTTCGAGATTGACCCCGAACAGCACCTGGCTCTGGCCATAGCTCGTTTGCAGTCCCTCAACCGTCAGCATGGAGGTCGTCGTCCTCTTCGCCGAGATAGGCCACGCGCACGCCGGGATGGTTTCTGATCTCGTCGGCGGTTCCCGACGCGACGATGCGGCCGCCGACCAGCACCGAGATGCGGTCGGCGAGCGAGAACACCACATCCATGTCGTGCTCGATCAGGAGGATCGTGTAGCGTCCCTTGACGCTGGCCAGGAGCCTCGACATCGCCTGCGATTCCTCGATGCCCAATCCCGCCATCGGCTCGTCGAGCAGCAGCATCGCCGGACGGGTGGCGAGCGCCATGCCCAGCTCGAGCTGGCGGTGCTGCCCGTGCGACATCCGGGACGCGAGGAGGTTGCCCAGCCGGCGGAGGCCGACGTCCTCGAGCAGCCTCGTCGCCGGCTGACGCAGGCGCGCGATGCCTTCGGCCGGTTGCCAGAAGCGGAAGCTGTGGGGTTCGGTGGCCTGAACCGCCAGCGCAACGTTTCCTTGCGCGGTGAAGCTGTCGAAAATGCTGGTGATCTGAAACGACCGCGCCAGCCCGAGCCGGGCGCGCTGGGCGGTCGAAAGCGCGGTGATGTCGCGCCGGTCGAAGGTGATTTTCCCCGCGTCCGGCCTGAGCTCGCCGGTCAACTGCCCGACCAGCGTGGTCTTGCCGGCGCCGTTCGGACCGATGAGCGCGTGGGTCTCGCCCTTGCGGATGCCGAGGGTCACATCGTCGGTGGCGACGAGCGCGCCGAACGCCTTGCGCAGGTGATCGATCTCCAGCAGGAATTCGCTCACCCGCCCGCTCCCGTTTTGGAATCGGCCACGCGCTCCACCGGCTCGGGAAAATCGATCTTGGGCTCACCCGGCTTGTCCCCGGCGCTGGTCGCGCGCAGGAGCATGCCCCAAATCCCATCCTTCACGAGCAACACCCGCGCGACGAGCATCGGGCCGAAGAACAGCATCCAGTGCTCGGTGTAGTCGGAGAGCACGTCGCGAAAGGCCAGAAAGAACGCGGCGCCGAGAATCGGCCCGATCAGGGAATTCGCCGAGCCGAGAATCACCATCGCCAGCAATTCGCCCGACAACTGCCAGCTCATCGTCGCGGGGCTGACGAATTTCGCGTGATTGGCCATGAGCGCGCCGGCCAGTCCCGCAATGCCGCCCGCGATGACGAAGATGACGAGCTTGTACGGGTAGGGCGGAAATCCGATTGCGGCCGCGCGCCGCTCGTTGTCGCGAATCCCGCGGATCACCAGGCCGAACTGCGAGCGCACGATCCGGTGCGCGAGAAATGCGACGAGCACCAGCAGCACGAGCACGACGTAGTAGAACGTCGTGTGGTCCGCGAGCGAGAGCGGACCCAGATGATCGCGCTGGGGCACGGTAAAGCCGTCGTCGCCTCCCCAGTTGCGCAGGCTCTGGGCGAAGTAATAGACCATCTGGGCGAAGGCAAGCGTCACCATGATGAACTGGAAGCCGCGGGTGCGCAGCGACAGCGACCCGATCGCCAGAGCGAACAGCATCGACACCAGAATGGCGAGCGGCCACGCCAGGAAGGCATCGGTGACCCCGTACACGGTCAGCATGCCCGCGGCATAGGCGCCCACGCCGAACAGCGCCGCCTGCCCGAAGGTGATCAACCCGGTATAGCCGAGCAGGAGATCGACGCTGAGCGCCGCCATGCCATAGATCGCGATCTGCGTCGCAAAGCGGGTGTAATAGGTGCCGAAATAGGGCGGCAGCACGATAGCGACGGCGAGCAGGACCAGGAGCAGCGCGCCGCGTCGCCCGGGAAGCATCATTCTCAGCCCCGATGCGCGGCGAACAGGCCGGTCCGGCTGAACAGCAGCACGACCGCCATGAGCACGTAGACCGCCATCCCGACCAGCGCCGAGGTCGCGTTGGTCTGGATGACCAGCGGAATGAGCACGCGGCTCAGCGTGTCGAAGATTCCGACCATCAGCGCCCCGACGAGCGCTCCGCGGACCGAGCCGATGCCTCCGATCACGACCACCACCAGCGCCAGGATGAGGATGGGATCGCCGGCTCCCGGCTCGACCGAAAGCAGCGGCCCCATCATGATGCCGGCGAGCGCCGCCAGCATGGCGCTGAGCGCGAACACGAGCGTGTAAAGCAGATTGATGTTGATGCCGAGCGCGGCAACGATCTCGCGGTTGTCGCTGCCGGCGCGGATCAGCGCGCCGACCCGCGTTCGCGTGATCAGCAGGTAGAGCAGCAGCCCGGCTGCGATGGCGACGGCGGTGATGACGAGCCGATAGATCGGATAGGCGCCTCCCGGAATGATCTCGACCGACCCCGTGAGCAAGGGGGGGACGCTGAGCGGGATCGATTCGCGGCCCCAAATGACGGTGACCGCCTCGTTGAAGAACAGCGTCAGCCCGAAGGTTGCCAGCACCTGGTCGAGCGGGCCGCGCCGGTAGAGCGGCCGCAGGACCACGATCTCGAGCACGACCGCAACCAGGGCGGCGCCGATGAAGGCGAGAGGAATGGCCAGCGCATAGGACCCCGTCCAGGCGAGACCGGCCATCAGGAAATAGCCGCCGAGCATGAACAGCGAGCCGTGGGCGAGATTGATGACCCGCATGATGCCGAACACCAGCGTCACGCCCACGGCCATCAAGAACAGCATCAGCCCGAATTGCACGCCGTTGAAAAGCTGCTCGACCAGGAGGGCAAGCGTCATGACGACTCGATCGTTGATGGCGGCAAAGGTATCGGTCGCATTCGATCCGATGCGGTCGCGCACATGATAGGCATCGAGCGCGACGACCTGCAATATCCTCCGCTGCGCTGCCTGCAGCTGCGGCGACGCGTCACGTCGCGATTCGCGCCCGGGCGAGAGGCGGGCGGTCCATTCCCTGGGTCGACGTTCGGTTCACGTCTAGAATGCGTGGGTGCGCTGGCGCATGTTCGGAAAAGCGGGAATAGAACTTGCGCCAAATCAGAGAATTCGGAGCGCGTCACGGTTCAACCCGGTCGATGCGCGCCAGACATCGGCTTGGAGAAAGGTCGGGATATGAGCAAGAGCGTCGTTCGTCGCGTAGGCATCATCGGGCTTGGCAAGATGGGGCATCCGATGGCGCGCCATCTGCGCACAGCCGGCTTCGACGTGACCGCGTGTGATGTCGATGCGCTGGTGAGGGAGCAGGCACAGCGTTCCGGGATAGCCATGGCGGCGCACCCCCGCGCAGTGGCGGAACGAAGCGATTTCGTCATCGTTGTGGTCGGCTTCGACCAGGAGGCGGAAGCGGTCTTGCTGGGGCCGGAGGGAATCGCCGCCGCGGCTCGGCCCGGGCTGATCGTCGGGATCGCTTCGACGGTTGCGCCCCGCACCATGGCGCGGCTCGCCACCCGTCTGGCCGATAGCGGCATCATTCTGCTCGACATGCCGATCACGCGCGGCGAGCCGGCGGCCGAGGCGGGCGAGCTCCTGGTCATGGTCGGCGGCGACGCCGAGGCTTTCGAAGTCATGCAAACCGGCGCTGCAAAGCTTCGCCAACAGCATTTTTCATCTCGGCGACCTGGGAGCGGGCCAGGTCGGCAAGATGGTGAACAACATGATCCTATGGTCGTGCATTTCGGCGAATTTCGAAGGGTTCAAGCTGGCGCAGGGGCTCGGCGTCGACCTGGAGCGGCTGCGTAGAGCGCTGGTCGAAAGCAGCGCCTCGAACTGGGCGCTGCAGACCCAGATCGACCGGTTTCCGATGCCCTGGGCCGAGAAGGACATGCGTATCGTGTTGGGCGAAGCCGATCGGCTGCGGCTCAGCGTTCCGCTCTGCGGCGTCGTCACCGAGGTCGTCAAGGCCGTCAAGCTCGAGCGCGGCTGGCCGACGCCGCGGCAGCGCGAGGCGTAAAGAGCTGTAGGGTGGGCAAAGCGAAGCGTGCCCACGCGTTATTCTACCAGACTGCACGAGCGCCGCGCGAGCGTAACCCGCAAAGACGGGCGTGAACGCCCTTAAGTCGCGCGCAACGGTAGGCCTTTGGCAGCGCCTCAGCGCGCGCCTTTGCCCACCCTACGGTCCTGCCTCGAACGCGCCGTCTTCGGGGTCGCGCGCGACTTGGCGGCGCGAAGCTTGGTCGACGCACGCCGCGCGCCGCCGTGCCGCGGTCTCGGCATCTCGCCGCTCTTCTCCAGGCGCGTCGTCCAGTACTCCCAGGCCCGCGCCATGGGACGCGGCTGCAGCTGATGCGGGCCCGTGCGCTCGGCCTCGCCGCGGCTCAAGGGGCCGATCTTGCCGATGAGCATCGAGCGCAGCTGGATTTCCGCGTTGGCGTGCGAATAGACCGTGCGGAACACGAGCTCGCGCAGCGTGGTGCCGACCAGGGTGGCGCCATGACGCCGCATCAGCACCATCCAGTGCGAGCCGAGCGCCCGCGCCAGCGATTGGCCCTCCTCCGGCTTGACCACCAGCATGTTGGTATCGCCGAATTCGTCCCGGCTGTCCCAGAACGGCGCCGCCGTACCGAGCACCGCGCCCATGTGGAAGACGGGAACGAGGTCGATGCCGGTGATGCAGAACGGCAGCACCGAGGGCGAGTGGTGGTGGCAGACCGCGTTGACGTCTGGCCGTGCCTGATAGATGCAGCCGTGGATGACGCGCTCGCCGTAGAGCGTCACGCCTTTTGCGGCGACGGGCTCGGAATCGAGCGTGAACTCAAAGATGTCGGCTGGCTCGATCAGTTCCGGGCTGCGGGAGCGGGCGAGGAGGTAGCGGCTGCGATCGGTCGGGTGGCGCATGCTGACATGGCCGAAACCGTCGAGCACGCCTTCGTGCGCGATGATGCGGTTGGCAAGCGAGAGCTCGTAACGGGCCTCGTCGAGGGGATTGGGCATGGGGTTCCTTTCCTGTCGCGCCGGGGGACGTTCTGCGACCCTCCTTCGCGCGCAAATTGTCGGACCTGCCGATACGTCCAATCGAACAGAAACCGCATGCCAAGCCAATGCTTTCATGTCAGACTCGGCGCGACAATCGACGCTCATTGGAAGGTCCGGCGCACAATGACCCCGAGCAAGCTGTTCTCGCCGATCACGCTGCGGGGACTGACCCTGGACAACCGGATCGTGCTGTCGCCGATGTGCCAGTACGCGTCGCAGGACGGCAATCCGAGCCAATGGCACACCGTGCACCTCGGCAGCTACGCGCTTGCGAATCTGGGTCTTGCGATCACCGAGGCCACCGCGGTCGAGCCGGCCGGGCGGATTTCGCCGATGTGCCTCGGACTCTACACCGACGCGCACCAGGAGGCGCTCGCGCGCATCGTCGGCTTCTACCGCGAGTTCGGCACCACGAAGTTCGGCGTGCAACTCGCGCATGCGGGCCGCAAGGCATCGGTGCTGCCGTCGTTCATGATCCGCCGCGCGGTCACGCCGGAGGAGGGCGGATGGACGCCGATATCGCCGTCCTACTACGAGGACGGCGTGCATCCGCCTCCGGCGGTCATGGACCTCGGGACGATCGAGCGCGTGAAGACGGCATGGCGCGACGCCACGCGCCGCGCCGCCGAAATCGGGGTCGACCTGATCGAGCTGCATTTTGCTCACGGCTATATCGTCAACCAGTTCCTCTCTCCGCTCATCAACACCCGCCAGGACGAATATGGCGGCACCCGCGCGAACCGCATGCGCTTCGGGCTCGAGATCTTCGATCTCTGCCGGCGCGCCTTTCCGGCCGACCGGCCCATGGGCGTGAGGATTTCAGCCACCGATTGGGTCGCGGGCGGCTGGGACATCGATGACTCGATCGCGTTCTGCAAGGAGCTCAAGACGCGCGGCTGCGACTACATCTGCACCACGAGCGGCGGCGTGTCGCTCAAGCAGGAGATCAACGCCAAGCCCGGCTATCAGGTGCCGCTGGCGCAGGCGGTGCGGCAGGGCGCCGGCGTCACCACGATGGCGGTGGGACAGATCACCGAGCCGCGCCAGGCCGAGGCCATCCTCGCGGAGGAAAAGGCCGACATGATCGCGATCGGACGGCGGCTGATGTTCAACCCGCACTGGGCCTGGAGCGCGGCATCCGAACTGGGCGTGTTCCTGAAATACCCGGCGCGCTATCGCAACGCCCATCCCCGCATCGGGCAGGAAATGGATTTCCCGGAATCGCCGGAGAAGCGGCGGCGGCTGCTCGAGGTCATGCGCGAGGAGGAGCGCGTCGCGCAGGCGCGGGGGTAGGCACGCAGGTCTCGTATCCCGGGCGAGCGAAGCGAGACCCGGGACCCAGGGGCTTGCAGCGTCGAATCACCTGGGTCCCGGCTCTTCGCTCGCGCGGCAAATTCTGTGCGAATTGCGCCATCTTGCACCTGCGCGCTCGCTCGGCCGGGACACGAGAGCGCGCAGCTCAATACCGCTGGATCAGCTCCGCGAGTTGCACGTCGCTCAACGGCGACGGCATGAACTTGAAGGCCACCGCCTGCCCCATGAGCTCCCGCAGGCCCGCGATGTTGGACGGATCGACATCCGTCTTGGGCAGGAATTCGTCGCGCAGCCGCCGCGCGATGCGTTCGCTCGTGCCCGCCCACCGGGCGTAGGCCGTGAGTGCGGCCGGATCGGAATAGAGCCAGTCGAGGCCCTCGCGATAGCCGCGCATGTAGCGCACGAACACGTCCTTGCGGCGTTCGAGCGCGTTGAGATTGGCGGCGAGCACGCGCGACGTCTGCGTGTGAAAGGCGACGACGTCGCTCGCGCGCGCGATGATCCGGATCTTGCCCTGCTCGATGGCCTCGACGCCAAACGGCGCCGCCGCCCAGCCCACGTCGATCTGCCCGCTCATCACCTGCGTCAGCGTCGCGGTCGCGCTGCCGGCGGCGACCGCCCTGAGCTTGACGCCGGCTTGGCGCTCGAGACCCAGCACCACCATGTGCGTGGACGATCCGATCGTGGAAAATGCAACGGTCCTGCCGTCCGCGTCCTTGAGGCTCTTGATCGGGGAATCGGCGGGGACATAGAGATAGGTGTCGTTCGCGCCGGTCATGGTCGCCCCGATGATGCGGATGGGCGCGCCCTTGGCATACGCCCCCATCACCCCCAGCGTGCCGAGCCCGATGCCGAGGTCGGCGCTTCCCGAGATCACCGCCTGCAACGTCTCGCCGGCGCCCTGGGTGTAGAAGATGTCGAGCACGATGCCGTGCTTCTTGAAGATGCCGGCATTCTGCGCGAGCTCGGAGATCGACTGGTCCCAGATGCCTTTGGCGCCGATCGCCAGCTTGAGCGCGTCCTGCGCCCGGGCGGCCGGACAGCCCGAGAGCAGGGCGCCGATTGCAACCAAGCCCACGATCACGGCGTGCAGCATTTTCTTGTCTCCGCGGCGGACGACCTGGTCCATATTCAACCCTATAAGGCACGACGCGTAACGGGAAAACCGACATGGACTTCGAGCTTCCTGAAGAACTGAGGCTGCTCAAGAATACCGTCAGGACTTTCGTCGACCGGGAGCTCATCCCGATCGAGATGAACGCGATGGACGGTCCCGCGCTTCGGCCGGAGGTTCGCGCCGATCTCGAGCGCAAGGCCAAGGAGCTGGGCCTGTGGCTGCTCGACGTGCCGACCGAGTATGGCGGTCAGGGCCTGGGCCTGCTCGGCATGGTCGTGGTGTGGGAGGAGGTCTCGCGCAGCATCGCGCTGCCGCCGCGCGGGCCGGGCGTGTTCGGTCCCGACCTGAGGCCGGTATTGTTCACGCTCAATCCGGCGCAGAAGGAGAAATATCTCTTTCCCGTCCTGCGCGGCGAGAAGACGACCGCCTTTGCGCAATCGGAGCCCGATGCCGGCTCCGATCCGGGCGCCATGCGCACCACGGCGGTGCGCAAAGGGGACCACTACGTCATCAACGGCTACAAGCGCTGGATCACGAAGGCGCACGACGCCGACTTCCTGCAATTGGTTGCCGCCACGGACCGTTCGAAAGGCAGCCGCGGCGGGCTGAGCATGTTCCTGGTCGATACCGACACGCCGGGCGTGAAGATCGTACGGCGCACGCCCACCATGATGAGCGACATGCCGTGCGAAATCGCGTTGGATGACGTGATCGTGCCGGCCGAGAACCTGATCGGCAAGGAAGGGGACGGCATGCGGCAGGCGCAGTCCTGGATCACTGCGGGGCGGCTCTATCAGGCTTGCCGCGGGCTCGGCGTCGCCAAGCGCTGCCTCGGCCTCGCAGTCAGCTACGCCAAGCAACGGGTCACGTTCGGCGCACCGTTGGCGGACCGCCAGGCCGTGCAGTTCATGATCGCCGACAGCTTTACCGAGCATCACATGACGCAGCTGCTGGTGTACCAATTGGCCGCGCGCACCGACGCCGGCATCGCCGCCCGCCACGAAAGCTACATGGCCAAGATCGCGGGAACCGAGCTCGGCTTCCGGGTGGCCGACCGCTGCATGCAAATTCACGGCGGCGTGGGGCTCGCGACCGAAATGCCGATCTCGACGATGTGGCGCGACGCCCGCAGCTTCATGATCACCGAGGGGCCGGTGGAAGTCATGCGCATGGTGCTCGCGCGCGAGGTCTTCCGCGGCCAGATCTGAGTACGACCTCGCGGGCGGCCGTCGCGTGTGGCATCCTGCGAAAGCAGCGATCCAAATTCCGGAGTTTGCAGCTGCGCACCATGCGTTCCCCCTCTTTGCGAGGACGGCGCGCGGCGCACAAAGATCCCGCCCCCGTCACGACACCTGCCGTGCCTGGCCTTCCCAGTAGCGTGCGCGCAGCTGCTTCTTGTCGACCTTGCCGTTGAACAGGCGCGGCAACTCATCGACGAAATCGACGCTGCGCGGCTTCTTGTAGCTCGCGATCAGGCCGCGGCAGTGCTCGATGAGCTCTTCCGCGCTCGCGGACGACGCCGCGCGGAGCACGATGCAGGCCTTGACCGATTCGCCCCAGGGCGGGTCGGGGACGCCGATCACGGCGGCCTGCAGCACCGCCGGATGCGTCAGCAGCGCCTCTTCAACTTCGCGCGAATAGATGTTCTCCCCGCCCGAGACGATCATGTCCTTCTTGCGGTCGACGATGAAGAGAAAGGCCTCGGAATCGAAGAAACCGACGTCGCCGGTATGCATCCAGCCGTCGCGCAACGTCTCGACCGTCGCCGCGCTGTTGTTCCAGTAGCCGGCCATCAGGCTGGGCCCCCGGATCAGGATGTCGCCGATCTCCTCCGCGGCGCAATCGGAGCCGTCCGGCCGAACCACGCGGATCGCGTGGTCGAAAAACGGCTGCCCGGCCGACGCCAGCCGCCGCGCCTCCGCCGGAGTGCCGTCCGGCCGATGTTCGTGCGCATGCAGGATGGTGCCGACGACGCATTCCGTCATGCCGTAGACCTGGGAGAAGATCGGCCCGAAAGCCGCCATCGCCTCGCGCAGCAGCGCGACCGACATCGGCGCCGAGGCATATTGGATGCTGCGCAGCGACGCCGTGCGGCAGCGGGTGAGCTCGGGACAATCGAGCAGGCTGCGCACCATGATGGGGGCGAAATGCGCGCTGGTGATGGCCTCCTCCTCGATCGAGCGGAGCACCGCGGTCGGGTCGAAGGCGCGATGCAGAACGATGGTCGTGCCGAGCACCATATTGGCAAGCTGATTGATCTTGGCGCCGATGTGGAAGAGCGGCATGACGATCAGCATCCGATCCGACGGGCGCACGCCGCTCTCCCACGAAATGCCGATGGCGGCGGACAGGATCGCCCGGTGGCTCAGCAGCACGCCCTTGGGCCGCCCGGTGGTTCCGCTGGTATAGATGAGATAGACGCCGTCCTCCGCCTCCGGCCGCAAGGGAGGCGGCGCGTCGGAAGCGGCGGCCAGAACCTCTTCATAGCTTTCGGCCCAGTCCGTGGCGGCACCGATGACGATGAAGCGTTCGATGCTGCCGCCCTGCCGCCGAAGGCTTTCCGCCTGTGCGCTGAACTGAGCTTCGAAAACCAGCACGGTGGGCGTTGAGTCGGCGACGATTTGTGCGAGCTCCCGCGGCGACAGCCGCCAGTTCAGGGTCACCGCGATGAACCCCGTCAGCTCTGCGGCGCCCACGGCCTCGAAATATTCAAGGCAGTTTTGCGCCAGCATGGCGAAGCGTGCCTGACGTCGCAGGCCCCCCGATGCGAGCACATTGGCGAACCTGCGTGCGCGCGCGGCGAACTCGGCGAAGGTGACGCGCCGCCCCTCGAACACGACGGCGGTCTTGCCCGAAAAATATCGGGCGTTGCGCTCGATGACGTCACCGAGCACCGCGGGTGTGTGGTGCATTCCGTCCTCGCCTATGGGATCTGGGCGGCCAAGCCGATCTCCGCCGGGGTCGGCGGGCCGGCAGCGCTCATTCCACCGTGATATTGGCGTCGCGTACGACCTTGCTCCAGGTCTCGATGTCCGCCTTGATCTGGGCCGCGTATGCGTCGGGCGCGCTGGCGACCGGCGCAAAGCCCAGCGCGTCGAGCCGCGCCTTGACCTCCGGCAGCGCGACGATGCGGGCGATCTGGCGCTGCAACAGGTCGACGATCGGCTTCGGGGTCGCGGCGGGCACCAAGACCCCGATGATCAGCTCGGACTCCTGGCCGCGAACGCCGGACTCGGCCATGGTCGGGACCTCGGGAAAAACCGGCGAGCGCCTGGTGCTCGTGACCGCGAGGGCGCGCAGCGTGCCTTCCTTGATGTGCGGGGCGGCCGGCGGCAGGCCGAGGAATGCGATCGGGGTGTGGCCCGCCAAGGTGGACGTGATGATCGGCGCCGCGCCCGGGAACGGCACCCGCACGATGTCGAGGCCGAGCCCCAGGCGAAACAGGCGTTCGCTCGACAGCTGCCCGAAGCCGATTCCGAGCGATGCGTAGTTGTATTTGCCCGGATTGGCTTTCGCGAGCGCGACGAGCTCGTGCATGGTCTTCGCCGGAAGCGAGGGATGAACCACGACGACTTGCGGCGACGCGGCTGCGATGCTCACGGGAGCGAAGCTCTTGATCGGATCGTACGGGACCTTGCTCGATACCGTCGGCGCCACCGCGAAGTCGTTGGTCACGAACAGGATGGTATGTCCGTCCCCGGGGGAGTTGGCCGCCGTGCCGGTGCCGACAACCCCGCTTGCCCCGCTGAGGTTTTCGACGAAGAAGTTCTGGCCCAGGCTTTCGGAGAGGTGCTGCGCGACGACGCGCGCTATCACATCGGTCGGACCGCCGGCGGGATAGGGCACGATGATGCGGACCTGTCGTGTGGGATAGGCGGGCGCGGCGGCGCCGGGGGCGTTCTGGGCATGGCCGGTGGCCGCAACCGTCAGCGCCGCGCATAAGGCGGCGATGGAAACGATCGATCTCATGTTGTTCTCTCCCTACATGGCGCGAGCATAGTCTCGAAGCCGCGTCGAATCGAGGCGAGCCGACAATCTAGTGGTCCGATTCCGAAGTTCGTCAGCACTCGCGGCACGTTCAGATACGAACTTCGGAATCCAAGGACCACTAGCAACTCTACGATGCTAGTGCCCCTTTTGAACCCGAAGTTCGCGATCGCATTTGCCGCACGGTATGCGCGAACTTCGGGTTCGGGGCACTAGGGACGTATCGGCGCACGGGTGGAAATGGTGCGGTTCGCAGTGTATGGCAGCTTGTCTGGCGAGCCGGGGACGACGATGCAGATCGCTTACGCGCCGCTGCGGACGTTGCGCGACGTTGAAGAGCTCGAGCGCGTGCCGCTCGACGCCCGTATTTTCTCCTGGAACCTCAACGACTGGATCGCGCGGGGATGCGCGCTCGATCCGGACAAGATCGCCATTCGCTATATCGCCGACGGCGACCCCGAGCGCGAGCCGATTTGCATCAGCTACAGCGAGTTGCAATCCCGCGCCATCCAGGCGGCCAACCTCTTCCGTTCACTGGGCGTGGCGTCGGGCGACGCGGTGATGTTCGTGCTGCCCACGCTGCCGCAGCTCTATGTCGCGATGCTCGGCGCGCTTGCCGCCGGCATCGCCTGTGGCGTCAACTGGATGCTCGAGCCCGCGCAGCTCGCCGAGCTCGTCCGCGCGACCGGGGCCAAGGTGCTGGTGACGCTCGGTCCGACGCCGGGCTACGACATCTGGGAGAAGATGCAGGCGATCCGCGCGGACGTCCCGCCGTCGGTGCATGTCCTCACGGTGCCGGGCCCGGGCGCAGCGCCGATGCCGGAAACGGATTTCGATATGCTCGCGGCGCGCCAGGGCGCTGACCGCCTCGCGTTCGAGCGCACGATCGAGCCGGACCACGTCGCGGCCTATGTCCATTCCGGCGGCACTACCGGATCGCCCAAGCTGGTGAAGCTCACGCACCGCGGCTTTGCCTACAAGTGCTGGGCCAACGCGGTGGTCATGGCGCACACAGCCGACGACGTGATCTTCGCCGACTACCCGATGTTCCATATCGCGGGCTTTTTCGGCCGCGGCTATTTCCCCATCGCGCACGGCATGTCGATCGTGATTCCCTCGCCGCTGGGCGCGCGCGACAAGCGTTTCATCGACAATTACTGGAAGTTCGTGGAGAAGTTCGGGATCACGCTGTTTTCCGGCGTGCCGACCACGCTGGCCCAGCTCGCCAAGAGCGGGCCGCGCGGCGAGAAACTCGGCACCCTGCGCGACTACGCTTGCACCGGCTCGACCGCCTTTCCGGCCGAAATCGCGCGCCAGATCGAGAGCCTGATCGGCGTGCGCGTGCTGCTGACCTACGGCGCCACCGAATACACGCAGAACGTCACGCAGGCGCCGCGCGACGGCGATCCCAAATTTGGCTCGCCAGGCATCCGGCTGCCCTACACGCAAGTCAAGACGGTCGAACTTGACGGCGACCGTATCACGCGGGAATGCGCTGTCGACGAAATCGGCGTGGTCGTCGTCAAAGGTCCCAGCATCACGCCGGGCTATCTCGAGCCGAAATACAATGCGGGCGTGTTCACCCGCGACGGCTGGTTCAACTCCGGCGACCTCGGGCGCTTCGATGCCGACGGCTATCTCTGGCTCACCGGCCGCGTCAAGGACGTGATCATCCGCGGCGGCCATAATATCGATCCGTCCGTCATCGAGGAGACGCTGCTCAAGCATTCCGACGTGATGCTGGCGGCGGCGGTGAGCAAGCCGGATGCCTATGCCGGAGAATTGCCGATCGCCTATGTCCAGCTGGTGCCGGGAGCGCGCGCGAGTGCCGACGCGATCCGCGAGTTCGCCTTGCAGCACATCCCGGAGCGGGCCGCCGCTCCGAAGGAAATCATCATCGTTGAGAGAATGCCGCTGACCGACGTGCAGAAGCCGGCCAAGACCGATCTGCGCCGCGATGCGGCGCGCCGCGCGTTCCGCGAGGTCCTGGCGGGCATTGCCGACGGCAAGCTCACCGTCGAGATTGCGGCCGACCCGGTCAAGGGCAGCATCGCGGTGATCGGCGTCGCCGCTGCCGCCGGCGTGCGCCGTGAGATCGAGGAGAAGATCCACGCGCGCATGAAACCGTTCGCGATTGCCTACCGCGTGCAATGGATGGAATGACTGGCTGTCTGGTACAGCTGTCGAGCACGACCGTTCGTCACTCTCGTCCCCGCGGGAGAGGGTGCCCGAGCGCAGCGGAGCGAAGCGAGGGCGGGTGAGGGGTTCCGTCACTTCGAAACGACCCCTCACCCGGCTCGCCGTCTCCGCTGCGCTCCGACAGGCTCGCCACCCTCTCCCGCGAGGGGAGAGGGTTTCGGACTCGCGGCTTTGATCCGGCTTGACGCGCGCAGCCACCGACCTGAAGAATGAGCCAAAGAGAAACGAAATGGGAACGCGCGGGAGGATCGGCCGATGCAGCTTCGCAAGCTCTTGTGCCTCGTGGCATTCGCGGCCGCGCTCGGCGTCCTCGCCGGCGCCGGCCGCGCGCAGACTGGTTATCCCTCCGCCCCCGTCCGGGTCATCATCCCGCTCGCCCCGGGTGGCGCGATCGACGTCATGGTGCGTGCGCTCGGCAAGGCGTTCGAGCAGCGCAACCCCCACGGCTTCATCGTCGAAAGCCGTGCCGGCGCCAATACCATCATCGCAGCCAATGCCTGCAAGGCGGCGCCGCCCGACGGCTATACGATCTGTCTGCTCTCGCGCAGCAGCGTCTCGCTCAATCCGACGCTCTACAAGAACCTGTCCTATGATCCCGTCAAGGATTTCGAGCCGATCACCAATCTCGCGTTCGCGCATCAGGTGCTCATTCTCAACAAGAACGTGCCGGTGAAGGACTTCAGGGAGCTGGTCGCGTATTCCAAGGAGCATCCCGACAAGCTCAATTTCGGCTCCTTCGGCGTCGGCGGCGACACCCATCTCGTGGTCGAGTGGCTCAAGCACGAGACCGGCGCGAAGATGACGCACATTCCCTACAAGGGCGCATCGGACGCCATGCTGGCGTTCAAGTCGGGCGACATCCAGCTCATCTATCTCATCATCGGCAACCCCGATATCGCGCGCCAGATCAACGAAGGCGAGGTCAAAGGACTCCTCGTCCCAGGATCGCGGCGCAATTCGCTCGTTCCCGACGTGCCCTCGTTCGCCGAAGCCGGATTGTCGGGAGACCAGTCCGCGTTCGAGACCTGGTTCGGCATGTTCGCGCCCAGGGGAACGCCGGCGGAGATCGTCAAGAAGCTCAACGCGGAGCTCTCCGCCATCGTGAAGACGCCGGCTTTCGCCAAGGAGTATCTGCTCTCCAAGGGCTTCGAGCCGGTCGGCGACAGCAGCGAAGCGTTCGCCAAATTCATCGTGGAAGATCAAAAAAAGGGAAAGCTCCTCGTCGACATTTCCGGCGCGAAGCTGGAGCAATGACTTGCGTTGATGCCAATGGTCCTTGAACATGACTCTCGCGCCGTCACCCTGAGGCGCTCGCCCTTTTGGGGGAGCCACCGCAAGTCGGCTATTGCCGACTTGCGGACTTAAGGATCTGATCTCGGTAAACCCGAGATCAGTGGGCGACGGCCCGCATGTTGTCGCGAGTTGGGGGCCGTGCATCCTTCGAGGCCCGCGGCGCAGCCAAGTTTACGCAGGCCGCGCACACTTGCCTGCGTGCCCGGGCGCCTCAGGATGACGGGTCACACATTCGGGCCGTTGGCTCCCTTTGGAAACCGACCATGGGCTTGAACTACGAACGGATCATGGCCTATCGGCCGCCCGACATTCCCGTCAACTACGGCGCGCGCGAGTGCATTCTCTACGCGCTCGGCATCGGACTGGGCATGGACCCGGTCGATCCGGGTGAGCTGAAATTCGTGTACGAGCGCGCGGGCCTCGAGGCCTTTCCCACCATGGCGGTGGTGCTGGGCTGGCCCGGCCGCATGACCGATCCGGCCTTCGGCGTCGACGAGCGGCTGGTGGTCGCCGGCGACCTCAAGGTGGTGCTGCATTATCCCTTGAGGCCGGAGGGAAGGCTCGTGAGCCGACCACGCGTCAAAGAGGTGATCGACAAGGGTCTCGGCAACGCCGCCATCATCCTCAATACCCGCGACCTCGTCGCCGCGGATGGAACATTGATCGCGACCGTGGACAACAGCACGTTTGCGCGCAAGCACGGCGGCTTCGGCGGCAAGGTGACGCAGACGCCCGCGCAACACGGGGTGCCGCAGACCGCTCCCGCGAAGATTCTGCGATCTTCCGACGCCGCCCAATCTCGCACTCCTGTACCGCCTCAACGGCGACGAGAATCCGCTGCATGCCGATCCGCAGCGCGCCAAGGAGGCCGGCTTCGATCGCCCGATCCTGCACGGTGCCGCAAGCTTCGGCGTCGCGGCGCACGCCATCCTTCGCCTCTGCGCCGACTATCGGCCGCAGCGGCTGAAAAGCATCGAGGCCCGCTTCTCGCGGCCGGTCTTTCCCGGCGAGACCATCCGCACCGAGATGTGGCCCGAAGGGGAGCGCATCTCGTTCCAGTGCCGAGTTGTCGGCAGAGACGAGATCGTGCTCAGCAACGGGCTCGCGACTTTGAGGGCCTGAGCGTATGCCGGTGCAGACGTCCTGGAACAACACCACGCTGTTCGTCGACGACGACCCGGCCGACCGCGCCTTCCGGGCGGAGGTGCGCGGTTGGGTCGCGCAAAACCTGCCGGTGGAGCTCTGCAACCGTTCCGCCCGCATCGATCCGCCGGAGCTCAAGCCGTGGCACCGCAAGCTCTACGAGCGCGGATGGATCGCGCCCCATTGGCCGAAGGACTGCGGCGGCATGGGCGCGACGCTGACGCAGCAGATCATCCTGTTCGAGGAGATCAGCCGGGTCGGCGCGCCCACTCCCTATCCCCACGGCCTCAACTTCATCGGGCCGCTGATCATCGAGGTCGGCACGGCGGAGCAGAAGGCGAAGCACTTGCCGCCGATCCTCACCGGCGAGACGACGTGGTGCCAGGGCTATTCCGAGGCGGGTGCCGGTTCGGACCTTGCGAGCCTGGTCACTCGCGCCGAGCTCGACGGCGACGACTTCGTCGTCAACGGCCACAAGATGTGGACCACCAACGGCCACTTCGCCGACTGGATGTTCGCGCTCGTGCGCACCGATCCCAAGGCGCAGCCACGCCATGCCGGCATCAGCATGCTGCTGATCGATTTGAAAGCGCCCGGCGTCACGGTGCGGCCGATCCAGACCCTCAAGGGCGACGCGGAATTCGCCGAGGAGTTCTTCGTCGACATGCGCGTGCCGCGCGAAAATCTCTTGGGCCCGCTCAATGACGGCTGGAAGGTCGCCAACCGGTTGCTGGGGTCCGAGCGCTTCACCACCGGCCATCCGCGCAACGCCGCCGTCATCCTCAACAAGGCCAGGGAGGTGGCGGAGTTCACCGGTGCCTCGCGCGAAGCCGCCTTCCTGCAAAAGCTGGCAGCGCTCGAGATCGATCTGCTCGCTTTTTCCGCCTATTACCGCCACGCCGCCGCCCTGCACAGCGAGAAGCGGGCGCCGCTCTCGATGGCGCCGGTGATCAAGATCGTCGGCGGCGAGCTCGGCCAGCGCGCATCCGAGCTGCTGGTAGAGGCGGCCGGGGGATACGGCCCGCTCAGCGGGGACATGACGATCGGCAATCAGGTCGTCAATCCGGCGGCGGAAATGTTTGAGATGCGGCGCGTGACGGTCGGCAGCGGGGCGGTCGAGATTCAGCGCAACATCATCGCCAAACGGGTGCTCGGGCTGCCGAGCTGATGGTTGATTTCGCAGGTTGCACCGAGAAGTCGAAGCTGGCTCGCGGCGCTGTTGGTAGACCACTCACGAGAGTCGGAAATGCGAATGACGAGGACTGCATCTTGGACCTGTTGCTGAGCGAGCAGCAAACGCTTTTCGCCGAGACCGCGGCACGGCTGTGTCTCGATCGCGGCGGGCCCAAGCGAATGCGGGCATTCCGCGCCGCCGGCATGGAGATGGACGGCGTAGCGTGGGGGGCGGCGATGAAGGCCGAGTGGCTCGCCACGGTCGTCGCGGAACCTCACGGCGGACAGGGACTTGGGATTTTCGACTTCGCGCTGGCGCTCGAGCAGGCCGGCCGGCACCTGCTGATGATCCCCCTGCTCGAGGCCGGGGCGGCGGCATGGACGATATCGAGAGCCGAGGATAGCTCGCGCGCGCGGGACGGGCTCGGCGACCTGCTGTGCGGGTCACGCCTGATCGTGCCAGCGACCGAAGCGGCGTCCTGGCGGTTTGGCGGGCACTCGTCCGGCATCCTCTATGATCACCGCGCCGGCGCGCTCGACGGCAGCGTTGCGTTCGTCGCCTATGCCGGCTCGGCGGATGCCTTTCTCGTTGCAATTGATTCCGGGCCGCAGCCGGTGCTGGCCGTCGTCCCGCGCGCGGCGACCGGCGTTTCGATCGCGACCGAAGGCAATGTCGATGGATCGACATCGAGCCGGCTCACCTTCGCCAAGGTCCATGTCCCGGCGGAGCAGGTGATCGCGACCGGGACCGAAGCGCGAAAGCTGGCCCGGCAACTGCAGGAAATCCTGATGCTCGGCGCCGCGATAACGCTCGTCGGCCTTGCGGCTGCGGCGCTCGAGGTCACGCTCGACTACATCAAGCTGCGACAGCAGTTCGGGCGGCCCATCGGCAGCTTCCAGGTGCTGCAGCACCGTGCGGTCGACGGCTTCATCGATATCGAGCTCGATCGCTCGCTGGTCTATCGCGTGCTCGCCGCCTACGACGCCGGCGAATACCATCCCGCCATGGTCGCGGCGGCCAAGGCGCGTGCATCGCGCTCGGCATTGCAGGTCGTTCGCGCAGCGCTGCAAATGCATGGGGCCATCGGCTATACCGAGGAGCACGATATCGGCCTCTATTTCAAAAGGGCGATCGGGCTTTCCGCGCAATACGGCGGCGAGCTCGGCCAAACGCGCAGCTTTTCCGACCTCACGCTCGAGCCGGGACCATCGCCGTGACCGACGCCGCGCCGCTCGACGCCGTGGTGCTTCGCTCCGTCGACGGGCGCGGTATTGCCACGCTCACGCTCAACCGTCCGCGCAATGGCAACAGCTACAATCAGGCCATGCTGGACGCGCTGCTCCGCGAAGTTGTGGAGCTCGGCGCCGATGCGGCGGTGCGTATCATTGTGCTGCGCGGGAGCGGCAAGCACTTCTGCGTCGGCGCCGAGATCGGCGCTGCAACGCCCGCGGCGGAAGGGCCGCGCACCACGATTCCGGCCCTGTGCCTCGAGCTCGACGCGGTCCCGAAGCCGACCGTTGCGCTCGTCCACGGCGCCTGCATCGGCGGCGGTGTCGCGCTCGTCTCCTGCTGCGATGTCGTGCTGGCCGCCGGCACCGCGTTCTTCGCGCTACCGGAGGTGCGGCTCGGCTTTGCGCCGGGGCCGCTCATTCCCTTCTTTCTGCGCGCGATCGAGGTGCGCAGCCTGCGCCGCTACCTGTTGTCCGGAGAGCGTTTCGCCGCCGGGGAAGCCAAGCGGGTGGGACTCGTCCACGAGCTCTGCGATGCCGAGGCCGCCGAAGCGGCACTGGCGCGGCTTCTCGACGAATTGCTGCTGGCAGGACCAAACGCCGTCGCGCAGGCCAAAGGGCTGCTTCTGCGCCTCGCGCAAACTCCACCATCAAGAGAGCTTCTGCCCGAGCTTCAGCGCGAATTCGAGCAATGCTTCCGGTCGCCGGAAGCGGCCGAAGGCCGCGCCAGCTTTCGTGAGAAACGCAAGCCAAGGTGGTTTCCGCCGTGACAAGATCCACGACCGGGGAGGTTCGTTTGCATCTTTTCCGAGCCCTCGCTCTCTGTCTGCTCGCGGCCGCCTGCGTGCGCCCCGAAGCCGCGGCGGCGCAGGGCTGGCCGTCGTCAAAGCCCATCGTCATGGTCGTGCCGTTCCCGCCCGGGCCCGCGCTCGATCTGGTTGCGCGCCTCGTCGCCGGCAAGCTGGGCGAGGCGCTGGGGCAGACGGTCGTGGTCGAGAACCGCAGCGGCGCGAACGGCACGATCGGATCCAACCTGGTGGCGCGCGCGGCGCCCGACGGCTACACGCTCCTCGCCGCCACCGCCGGCACGCACGTCACCGCCGTGCACCTGATGAAGAGCCTGCCCTACGATCCGGTCAAGGATTTCACCCCGATCGTCGCCGCGGTCGAGCCGGTGACCTGCCTCGCGGTCAATGCCGGCGTGCCCGTCAATACCGTCGAAGAGCTGATCGCCTACGCCAGGAGCCGCCCGGACGAGCTCTCCTACGGCTCCTCCGGCGTCGGCTCGGTGTTCCAGATGATGGGCGAGCTGTTCAACCAGACCGCCGGCGTGCGCATCAAGCATGTGCCGTATCGGGGGGTGGTGCCGGCCATGCAGGACGTGATCGCCGGACATATCCCGATGGTCTTCATCTCCGTGTCCAACGCGCTTCCCGCCGTGCAGACGGGTCGCGTCAAGATCCTGGCGGTGCTCGAACCAACGCGCTACGCCCGGCTGCCGCAAGTCCCCTCGATGTCGGAAATCATTCCGGCGTTCCAGAAACCGTCCTCATGGTTCGGCTTTCTGGGGCCGGCCGGATTGCCGCGCGGGATCGTGACGCGGCTCAACGCCGAGATGGTCAAGGCGCTCGAGGCTCCCGACGTCCGCGGCAAGCTCGAGGACAACGGGATGACGGTGATCGGCGGCACGCCCGAGCAATTCGCCGCCCTGATGCGCGATGGCATCGCCCGCTACGGCGCGATCATCAAGGCGGCAGGAATCCAGGCGGAATGAGCTCACGGCCCACCAACGGGCTGGGCTGCGCAGGCTACGGCGTTTTCCAGCTGGTTTGATTCAGCATCGTACGTTCACAGGTGTCACCCGCGGGCTTGACCACGCAAGTCGGATTTATCCGACTTGCGCACCTGGGAATCCGAGCTCGGGTAAACCCGAGTTCGGTGGCCCATCTATTCTTCGCAATAGCTTACTGCGTCTTTGCCGCGATTCTCTTGCCAAGGAGATGGATGCGCGGGTCAAGCCCGCGCATGACAACCTCATAAGGGTCAGCACTGGTGGAAAATGCTCCTAGAGTCATCGAATGCCGCTTTTCAGAATCATTTTGGATACGGCGTCCGCGTACACCCGATGGCCGAACTCGGAGGGGTGGCAGTCGGAAGGCGACCCGCACATTTTCAGTGCGTCCTCAGGGGAAAGAGAAACGAAATCGGTCGTCTTGTAGATGACGGCTCCAGTGATGCTCTGCAAGCTGTCCATCAATTTCCGGGCGCGGTTGTCGAGATTGAATTCGTGGCCCTCGCTGATTGATTTTCCCAAGGCGAGGTGTGCAAAGACGTAAGGGATGCCGGAGTTCGTCACACCGGCGAGGTCCGCCATGAATTTCGGATCGTCGTGGTAGTCTTCATACGTTACTTGCGGGTTCGTCGATGCCAGGAGCGGGCGCCACTGCGACCGGAAGCCGTTCCGATAGCGAACCATGTCATACACGTACGACGCCTTGAGATCGAAAAGGTTGGCTTGCGGCGTACCGTTCCTGATGACGATCTCGCGATGCTTGGCGAGTATCTTTTGCAGAATTGGATCGCGTCGTTGGTCCTCCGGGGATTTCTTGACCTGCTCCTCGCACCAGCCCCGCGTCGGCGAGGTCATGACGATCGCAGCATCTGCCGCGGTTTCAGGATCGGGGTTCGGCGAGTTTTCAATCGAGGCATAGAGCCGCGTGTCGTCGCCGGACCCCACCGTCGTGCGCCAGTATCGGGCCCGCTCCAGGGATGGCCCGTTGAAGGCGAAAACAATGAGCGAAGGCCGCAGCTCTTTCAGCTTGCCGTTCGCCAGCGCGATGATTTGCGGCATGCCGTATCCATCCCGCGCCATGTTCAGGACGCGTACGGTTCTTCCGAGCGTGCCCTCGAGCTTCTCGCCCAGCATCTTCGTCCAAGCCGGACCGGTTGCGTAGGCCCCGGCGAAGGAATCTCCGAATACGACGATTTTGAAATCGGCCTGATTGAAATCGGGGACCGGCGGGCCGAGATTTCCTTGCTCGTTGGCGACGCCAAACTGCCCGCAACCCGTGACAATGCCGCCTGCAAGCTGGACGTTGTCTATCTTGAGGGCTGGCACGTAGCCGTACCCGTAGACCGGGTCGTACTGCCAAGGGGAGGCGCTCCAAATCGAAAAGGTTGCGGCGTCGATCGTCGTCGTCCGGAAATGGTCGGGGTACTTGAACAACAGGAAGAGGCGGTATCCGCCCTCGACCGCGAGCGCAATCGCAGCCGCAGTGATAACAAAGCGAAGGACGCTCGGAAGTCGACGCATCGTCGAGTTTGGAAGCTAGAAATTACGGTACAGGAAAGGCGCAACGGCGCTTCCTTCAGTCAACAGCGCCAATCCGATCAGGATGACGATGACGATCCCGATGGGAACGATGAAGCGCTTCATACGGACCTCGATCGACGGGTGCGGACTAAAACCGCGATTGACTTAGCAGCAAATGCGCCGTTAACGCTAGGCGGAATATCGTCCCCTCTTGGGCAATACGGAGTCCGCGCTTGCACGGCTCGACCTCCTCGTCATCGCGACTCGGGGCCCGGCAGGGGTGCGGGCGACAGTGGCGGCCATGAGCGGCCTGCGGCCCGCCGCTTCCGAGCGCATCGTATCGCTCGATCTCCTGCGCGGACTGGCGGCGTTTGCCGTCATGATTCCGCATTTCTTCATGTACTACCTCGAGAACGCCTCCCTGATCGCCGAGGTGATTTCGGTCACGGCAGTCGAGCTCTTCTTCGTCCTGAGCGGCTTCGTGCTCGGCCCGCAAATCGTGCTCTGCGCGCGACGGCGGAATTGGGCGACGTTGCGCACCTTCCTGCTGCGACGATGGATGCGGACCATTCCGTCCTATCTGGTCGCGTTGCTGGCGATTTCGGTGATCTTCCGCGAAGTCGGCTCGGCCGATTTCTTCCGATACGCCGCCTACGTGCAGAACCTGTTCTCTCAGCACAACAGCCGCGACTACTACCCCGTGGCGTGGAGCCTGTCGGTCGAAGAATGGTACTACGTGATTTTCCCGCCCTTCTTGCTGCTCTATGGAAAGGTCGTTGGCCGCGGGGGTGAGTGGTTCGAATACGTCTGCGCCGCGGTGCTTTTCATCGCCTGCATCTCGCTGATCCGATCCGTCTACGGGGACACGGCGGATTGGGGGGCGCAGGTGCGCCGGGTCGTGGTGTTCCGCATCGACGCGATCGCCTACGGATTCCTGCTCTACCTCGTGTTGCAGAGGGTGAGGTTCGAATGGAATAGGCGCCTGCGCTTCCTTGCCTTTCTCCTGCTTGCTGCGACCACGATCGCTCTGCTTCACATCAACGGCCAGATGCTCGAGAGCGATGCCGGCTGGCTCAGACGGATACACCCGTTCGTGTCGGCCGCATTCGGAATGTCGACACTGGTGTTTTTCCTGTCGGTCAACTCGCTCTTTCAAGCGCCCTGGCAAAGCGCTGTTTGCACGTATCTGGGTCACATCTCCTATCCGACTTATCTATTCCATCTCGTGATATTGTATCTGCTCGCGCTCTATCTGCCGCAGCACGCTGAGCTGTGGCACTTCTTTGTGTACGTGGCGGCGGTCGTTCTGTTCACCACCGTGTTCTTTTACGGGTTCGACCGGCCGATTCTCGCGAGCCGGCCGCGGTATCCGCAGGTCGCCGTCACCGGTGTGACGCCGATCCACGACCCTGCGGACGTCGTGCGATTGCAGCAGTGAATGGGCCGGAGCTTTCGCAACTCGGCGGTCCTCCCACCGGGCCGTCCCGCGCTCTTGCCGTCACAAGCCGAGCGCCTTGTTGTCGAGACCGTCACGCAGGCGGCATTTGTTGTCGGCAAAGAGACCGAACTTGAATTCGATCCGGGCGTCGACCGCGCCGTCGAACGACATCAGCGTCTGGAAGAGGTTTGCGCGGGCCAGGCGCGCCGCGGCCCCGTTGACGACGACGAGGCAATGCGAGAACTGGATCGGCAGGAGGATGTGAGCGGGTCCCTCGCTCGTGGCCCGGATCCGGATACCGTCGCGCTCGACGAGCATCGCGACATCGCGCGCTTGCGCTGTCGTCGACGGGATATCGTCCGACACCACGGCGATCTGATCGAGGCGGTTCTTGTTCTCGCGAATCCGCTCCACGATGGCATCTGCCGTGGCCGCTTTGACGAAACGCGTGGGGCTGTAGGTGGCCAAGTTGACATTGTCCAGTTCGAACAAATGGACGCCAAGCGCGCCTCGCGTGCTGATGGACCCACGTGGAATCGCGGGCTTGTCGATCGTTTCCGCCTCGGTGAGGACGAAGCGCACGCCGAGCGCCCGCAACAGCTCGGTATCGATCGTGAATGCCCGCAGATAATTGGTGTGGCCCCTGAGCCCGCCGGGCGCGAGCAGCCGCGCGGCAAAGGCATGGGCCTGCACCGATGTCCACTCGCCGTACTCTTCGAAGGTCGGGATGTTCGACCGCCACAAATCGGCATCTATGAACGTCTCGCCGTAGTGAATGCGGAAATATCCGATGGCGTTGATGTAGCGGGTGCTGTCGCTGACGCCCTCGCGCGAGCCCGGCCAGATCGCCCCGTCTTTGTCCAGCCAGATCGTGGTTGCATAGCCGCGAAACGGCCTTCCCACGTCGATCGACAGGTTGTCATGCAGGTAGTCGCGCAGCGAAGCGTCGCGCGCGGTCGGAACGGACTGACGAACGCCGAGGGACAAATGAACCAGGGCCAAGATTGGAAATATCGACAGGACGACGATGGGCCCGACCGGGATACGCTTCCGCCGGTAGGCGCGGATCAGTTCGACGGCGAGAAGGATCCCGCCGAAAGCCAAACCGGCCGTGATCACCTGCGCGGCGCGATAACGGCCGTTTGCGTAGGGATGAACCAGCATCTCGACGACGACTGCGCAAAGCACGGCTGCGAGCGCGGCGGTTGTGATGAAGCTCGCCAATCGCTTGCCATCGAACGCCGCGGCACCCGAGGACAGGTGGACCTTGAGCAGGCGGAACAGCTCGAAGAACGGCACGACCGCAAAGATGCAGATGAATGACCAGGACGACAAGATCAAGAAATGGCTGGAGAGAACGCTCACCGGCCCGAGCCATCCGTTCTGATATGCGTAGGCATAGAGGTGCGCGAATCCGAGATAGGCGATGAAGGCGCCGGCCGCGGCTCGGATGTCCCCGCGGCGCGTGACGACGGCGACGAGCGCCCCGACGAGGGCACTGAGTTCCAGCCAGGCGCCTCTTTGCTGTGGGCACAGCAGCAGCCGTGGGTCGTTGAGGCAGAGCGGGTGATTCTGCAGCAATTGCAGCCAGGCCGGGAGCGACAGCAGGCGGTTCCAGGCAATCGTGGAGTTCGGCGTGCGGCCGGACGTGGCAATGGTCCCGAGATAATAGTCGAGGAGCCCTGATCCGAAGAAGAAGATCAGACAGGTCAGCACCGCCGCCGCCTTCCAGGCCAATTCGGCGCGGGGCGGTCGCCGCGACAGGATCACTCCGGCACAAACCGCGATGTAAGCAGGGGTGGCAAAGACGAAGGTGAACGGCGCCGACAGCAATCCGGAAATGAACAGGGCGAGGAAGCCGATGCACAGCGCCACATTGCCTCGCCAATCGCGGATATGCCCGCACATCAGAAACAACGCCGTCGCGGCATTCAGCACCGACGCCAGATGCGCATAATAAGGTGCGAGCGAGTACCAGTCGTAGATCCGGAATACCTCGGAGAACGGTGGAAACAACAGATAGAGGTGAACCTGCGCGGCGGCGGTGGCGGTCAGCCACGAAAAGCCGAGGGTGCGCGCCAGCAGAACGATGCTGGCCGCCAGCTCGGCGGCATAGACGGCGTAGGAAACGATGCTCTTTAGATTGTCGTCCAACGGCAGCGCCAGGGCGAGCGCTCCTGGATTGAGCCAAGGCAGGTTGGGAAAATACATCGACCCCATGCCCGCCAGCATGCTGTGCGGGCTGAGGTCGAATATTTTCCCGAAATGAAGGATCGCCTCGACGTTCCATTTCGCCCAGTCGCCGTCCATCGGCGTGTAGAGGGCGAGCGGCATGCGGTTCATGCCGACGATCATCAAGCCGGCGAACACGCCCCAGGACAGCAGGTAAGGCAGGACGCTGCCGAGCGCCGTCGCCGGCCGGCCGCGATCTTTGACCACCGTGGGGGCGCGCGCTAGCGCATGTTCCGGAAAAGTGGGAACCGGTTTTCCGAACAGAACATGCGCAAAATCGAAGAATCTAGAGCGCATCACGATTCGACCCAATCGGGATGCGCTCTGGCTGCGCCTTCTGCCACATAGCCGTCGACCTATCCGTTCTCCGATGGACCGCCCACCCGAACGCGATAATATGACCGCCGTGGTTGCAAATTGCACAGCGCGTAAGGGGCCATCGCTATGGAAACGACCGATGAAACAACGTCACAGGCCGAGATGCGTCTCGGACCCATCGGCCAATTCGCGGTCAAGACCGTGATCATTGCCGGCGTCACTGTCGTGTCCGCGTGGATCATGCTCGACGTCCTGGACGATTTCGCCGACCGGCGGATGCAGCAGTTCGAGCGTACGATGCGGTCGGCCACGTCGCTCGGGGGCCGGCAGTTCTGGACCAAGCTCGAGAACCAGCTCGATCAGCTCGCCGATCCGAAGTCGGATCTCCCGCCGGAAAAGAAACAGAAGATTCTCGCGCAGATCAAGGTCGTCGCGGACCGCTGGCGGCCGTTCGTGCAAGAAGCGGCCGCGTCCATCGAAGGAGACTCCACCAAGCCCCCGAAATGATGCGGCCGCGATTCATCCCCGCGCGTCACCGGCCGGCGGCGTTGCCACCGGTTTGAACCGTGCCAACCGTGACACATTCTGATGTCCCGTAGTTTGCTGCCGAGATCTTCTACCTCACTTTTTTCCAGTATTGGACGAAGAAACCGCGCCGATCGACCTTGCCGATTTGACCGGTCGGCTTTGCCACGCCTCCGATACAGCGCCATGCATAGATCGTGTCGTGGCCGGTGACGGCCATCGGGATGACGGTCGCGTTGCGATTGTCGCGACACCAATCGCTCGCGGCGCGCAATTCGGTATTCTGGTTGGCCTTGCCGCAAGGGAGATTGGCTCCGACGTTGCACAGCAATAGGCCGCGGCCGGAACAACGATAATACGTCGTCTTGGCAGCGTAACCGCTGGCGATGCCGAACAGGCGCCCCGCCACGGGCGCGAGCGCAGCCGGAATCGGCCGTATCACATCATCGTTTCCGATGTGCCGACAATACTGGCGGGGTGTCTCGGCGGCGGCACGCGTGGCGGCAACCGCCGGTCCTGCCGCAACGACGATCAAACCAAAGAAGACGAGGGCCGGTCGCCAGCGCGACCGTCCGGACAGTCGATACGCCATGTTCCCTCTCCCGATGCGCGCACGCCGGTTGGCTCTGCGAGCCATCGAACGGTTGTGTGTCGAAAAGTGGGTGATCGCAACAGCGCTTGAAATGAAGGATTTCCGCTGCTCCCGGTAGGGAATCGCGTTCCAATGATCCCGGCACGCGCGGCGCCGGTTCTCGAAGGCGCCGCCTGGGTTCAAGTGCGGCCCGGCGAGGTGGATTTGGATCCAACTCGGACATGAGGCCGGCGGCGGAGAGGGCCGAAATCCCGCAATGCAGTGATCTCGAGGCGCACCACGGTGCGCTAGCGCATGTTCCGGAAAAGTGGGAACCGGTTTTCCGAACAGGACATGCGCAAAATCGAAGAATCTAGAGCGCATCACGATTCGACCCAATCGGGATGCGCTCTAGCGTTCGGGCAGGAAGCACAGGCAGCGCCCCATGCGGATTCAGAACAATTCAGGTCGGTCCCAGGGACCCGCCGGCCGCCCCGCGCTAGGCTGATAGTGCACGACCGCAAGGCTGTCGGCCCGCCGAGGTCATTCTTGTTGCCGCCGCCCAAAGCGGGGGAGGAACACCGGTGTTCAACTTGAGACGGCGCGAGTTCATCACGCTGCTCGGCGGCGCGTCGGTGGCGTGGGTGCTCCCTGCCCAGGCTCAAAAGCCGATGCCGGTGATCGCCGTCCTCGGCAGCGGCGCCGCGGACGCCGGCGCGAGCAAGCTGCAGATGTCCATGCTCGACGCCGGCCTGCGTCAGGTCGGTCTCGTCCAAGCGCAGGACTATGTGTTCGAGACCTGGTGGGCGGACAGCGACTCCAGCCGTTTTTCGCCTCTTGCCGCCGAGTTGCTGGCGCGCCATCCCAGCGCTGTCGTCGTCTCCACCAATCTCGCGGCAGCGGCGGTGCAGGACCTGTCGCGGACCGTTCCCATCGTTGGGACGGGCTTGAACGACCCCGTCGCCGCCGGTCTCATCGCGAGCCTCAATCGTCCCGGCGGGAACATCACCGGCGTTTCCACCATGGCGGATGACCTTCTGCTCAAGCTGATCGAAATCATGCGCGAGGCGATGCCCGAAGTGCGCCGGATCACGGCGATGACGAATCCGACCAATCCCTCCAACCGCTCCCTGCTTCACCTGCTGATGCGTCAGGCCGCCAACAAGGAGCTTTCCGTCGGGACGGTCGGCGTCGGCTCGCCCGCCGATCTCGATGCCGCCTTTGCCGAACTGTCGCGACAGCGTCCCGGCGCGCTCTTTGTGCTGACCGACAACAGCCTCCTGGCACTGGCGAACAAGATCATTGCGCGGGCTCTGGCGCAACGCGTGCCGACGTTCGGGAATTTCGCCGACCCATTTGCGCGCGCGGGCGCGCTCTTCACCTATGGTCGAGACCCGAACGAAGCGTTCCATGGTGTTGCACGCCTATTGAAGAAAATTCTCAACGGCGCCACTCCCGCCGATCTGCCGTTGGAGCAGCCAACCAAATTCAAACTGATCATCAACCTCATGACCGCCAAGGCGCTCGGCCTCGACGTGCCGCCGACGCTGCTCGCCCGCGCCGACGAGGTGATTGAATGAGACGCCGCGAGTTCATCACGCGGCTCGGCGGCGCGGCTGCCGCATTGCCGCTCGCCGCGCGCGCGCAGCCACCGGCGATGCCGGTAACCGATGTCCGCTATACGGCCGCTTTCGGGGGCAAGCGGACAATCAGGCACAAATTGACGCTCGATGATTTGCGGCTTTAAGCGATAGGCCACCGGGACCGGACTTACCTCGGAGTGCTCAATCGCGTAGTTGCGCACGTCGCTACAATGCCGGATGTGCCACGTGAACGAATCCGGGAACCTTCCTTGCTTGTTCCAGGTTGTCTCGGCAAGTGGCGCTCTCCTCGATGCCCCCCCCCAAGAGTGCTGGAGAGCGACCACGGGGAGCCCCGGGTCTCACATCAGGAGGCCGGGGCTCTCTGATTCGGCCTGTTCCCCTCCGTCGTTTAGCCGCTCGGCAAGCCCCGGCGAAGCAGGGCTAGCGCATGTTCCGGAAAAGTGGGAACCGGTTTTCCGAACAGAACATGCGCAAAATCGAAGAATCTAGAGCGCATCACGATTCGACCCAATCGGGATGCGCTCTAGAAGAGCAATATCTGGCACTGCTTAACGCAGGACTCTCCAAGGTGTTTCCCTGCTACGGCCAAGAAAAAGCCCCTGGACAGGGACTGCCGAGGCTGCAGAGGGGTTTGAGGTTTTACCGCGGCATACCCATCAAGCAGTCGCTGAAGCGTTGCACATTGAGCTGGCCAACGTGGCTTCGCCCGTCTGTGGCTTCGGGCTCCTCCTTGCCGACCAACTCGCGACACATCTTGTCCAATGACGGCCTCGGCGCGGCGAGAGAGGGGGTCACCAAGGCGATAAGAGAAAGCGCCAGCACAATCGTCTTCATTTCACCCTCCAGGTTTCTGCGCTCGCGGGAGCGCGACTGGGGGCGTTTATCGCGCTAGCTCGGGACCGCGGATATGAAGGCCATCACACAGCGGCTCAAATTCATCTAGCTAGCGCATGTTCCGGAAAAGTGGGAACCGGTTTTCCGAAGAGAACATGCGCAGAATTCGAAGATCTAGAGCGCATCACAATTCGACCTAATCGGGATGCGCTCTAGAGGGGATGGCGAGCGGCCTCGTTCGCCGCACTGTCGTCCGGTATGGAACCAAAAATCGAGTAAGGGGACCATGGGCTGTTTCGGGCAAGAAAAAGCCCCGCACCGGAGCGCAGGGCTGAAAGGTGGTGTCTGGGCTCATTCCTAGACGCCGTCAGTCTCGCTGCGGGGGCGAAGCATCCGAAGAAACAAACCGGGCTCGGCAGGCGCGCGACGAGTCACTGAGATGCGTTGGCGCATAACCAAGCCGCGCGGCCGGTTCGCGCGCTGTGCATGCAGCGGGCGCTTTGCGTCAGTTGCTCGCTCAGGACAAAGTGAGATTTTTGGTGCGGATTTGGTGCGTATTCTTCCGCACCTTCATGCTCTGCTCTGGACGATTCTGCGCACCTTGGAATCGAGAAGTGTCCATTTTTCTGGTGCTGCCGGTAAGGATTGAACTTACGACCTCCCCCTTACCAAGGGGGTGCTCTACCACTGAGCTACGGCAGCGCCGGGCCGGGGCAAAAAATCGCAGACATGCGGTGCGGCGGCGAGTGCCGCGATCCTTGCCACAAGGGAGGAAACGGTGCAAGCGCGCGGCTGCGACGACGGCGAGGCCTTTGCCTTGCGGTGCCCGACGGTCGTAGTCTTGTCGGCATGAACGAGGATCCCAAGAGCGCCACCACCGGCGCCACCACCGGCGCCACCACCGGCGCCACCACCGGCACGGACAAGCGCGTCGACAAGGGCGCCGAGCAGGCGCGGCGGCAGCGGCGGCTGGGCGCGGCGCTGCGGGAGAACCTCAAGCGCCGCAAGGCGCAGGCGAAGGGCCGCGCAACGGCGGCCGACGCGGACCACGCCGCCGTGTCCCACGATTCCGCCGGAATTGGCGGCGATAAGCGAAGGAGCTGACGCCGGCGCTGCCTTGCGGACCGGCCGGGCATTTCTGTTTGCGCTGCGGCTTGCAAGAATCGCAGCGTCAGCCGGAAGGGGGCAGGGGCATGGATCGCATTCGCATCAACGGTGGCCAAAAGCTCGCCGGAACGATCCCGATCTCGGGCGCGAAGAATGCCACCTTGCCCTTGATGATCGCGAGCCTGCTCACCGACGAGACGCTGATCCTGGACAATGTCCCGCGGCTCGCCGACGTCGGCCAGCTTCAGCGCATCCTCGGCAATCACGGCGTCGATGTCATGGTCGGCGGCAAGCGTCCGGGCGAGACCCAGTATGACGGGCAGACGCTGCATATCTCGGCCGCCAACATCGTCGATACCACCGCGCCCTACGAGCTGGTGTCGCGCATGCGGGCGAGCTTCTGGGTAGTGGCGCCGCTGGTCGCGCGCATGGGCGAAGCCAAAGTGTCGATGCCGGGCGGCTGCGCCATCGGCACCCGGCCGGTCGATCTCCTGATCATGGCGCTGGAACGGCTGGGCGCCGACATCGAGATCGATCGCGGCTACGTCATCGCCCGTGCCAGGAACGGGCTCAAGGGCGGCGAGATCACCTTTCCCAAGGTGACCGTCGGCGGCACCCATACCGCGCTGATGGCGGCCTCGCTCGCGCACGGCACGACGGTGATCGAGAACGCCGCGCGCGAGCCGGAGATCACGGACGTCGCCGATTGCCTCAACAAGATGGGCGCCAGGATCGTCGGCGCCGGCACCTCGCGCATCGTGGTCGAGGGCGTGCCCAAGCTCCGCGGCGCGCGCCACCGCGTGCTGCCCGACCGCATCGAGACCGGCACCTATGCCATGGCCGTTGCCATGACCGGGGGCGACGTGGTCCTGGAAAACGCGCGTGCCGAGTTGCTGCAGTCGGCATTCGACGTGCTGGTGCAGGCGGGCGTCGAGATCACCACGACCAATACCGGCGTGCGGGTCGCGCGCAACGGCGCGGGCATCGCCGCCGTCGAGGTGACGACCTCGCCTTTCCCCGGCTTTCCGACCGACCTGCAGGCCCAGCTCATGGCGCTGATGACGCGGGCGAAAGGAACCTCCCATATCACCGAGACCATCTTCGAGAACCGCTTCATGCACGTGCAGGAGTTGGTACGGCTCGGCGCCCATATCCACCTCGACGGCGAACGCGCCACCATCGAGGGCGTGAAGACGCTCACGGGGGCGCCTGTCATGGCCACCGATCTGCGCGCCTCGGTCTCCCTCGTCATCGCCGCGCTCGCGGCCGAAGGCGAGACCATGGTCAATCGCGTCTATCACCTTGACCGCGGCTTCGAACGGCTAGAGGACAAGCTCGCGGCCTGCGGCGCCGCCATCGAACGCATCAGCGGATAAGAGCGGTCATCGGCTCCGCTGTCATTGCGCGGGTGACGGCCATGAGCGCGAACCGGGGCGTCCGATGAGGCGGTTCACTCAGGCCGCTGCGATCCTGATGCTCGCATTCGCCACGGCCGGCAGTGCCGGCGCGCAACTGGTGGATTGCGTCGGCGGCCAGCGACCCACCCAGGTGGCCGAGCTGATGTTCGGCCGCAACATCGGCAATCGGATCGGCGTGAGCGAGGGGGAATGGAGCCGTTTCGTCGACCGCGAGATCGTCTCCCGCTTCCCCGACGGGCTCACCGTCTTCAACGCCGCCGGCGAATGGCGGGATCGGACCAGCAACAAGATCGTTCGCGAGCCCAGCAAGATCGTGCAGATTGTGCTCCCCGGCACGACCGAGGACATGAGCCGGCTCAACGAGATCGCCGAGGCCTACAAGGCCCGTTTCAAGCAGCAATCCGTGGGCATGATCGTGCGGCCGGCCTGCGTGTCGTTCTAGATGATCGAGCCTGTGCCTCGTCGTGCGGTCCAGGTCTCCGCTGGGGAGAGAATTCGGGGATGAGCGTCGAAGAGCCTCTCGAGAGGACTTTAACCGCTTCACCCGCGCCCTCTCCCAACGAGCTCGGGTTTAGACCCGAGTGCGGCGACTTTAAGCCGGCCGAAGTCGGATTTATCCGACTTCGCCTGGGCAGAGGGAGCAGACCGGGTTCGTTGCGTGGGGGACCGTCGGCTCGCCGCCTTGCGCCAGTGCCGGCTGCTTCCTAACTACCTCCCACAAGCAAGAGCAAGGCAGGACGGCAGGGAGCGCGCGTCATGGAGCCGGTGAAGTTCGTCGCCCTCGACCGGGACGACCTCGAGGTGGTTTCCACACATCTGCAGGATGCCCTCGTCAAGGTGGCTGACGTACTTTGGCGCCCGCAGGAAAAGCGCCTGGTCGTTGCGCTCAGCCGCTTCGACTGGCTCGCGGCCGACGGGACCAAGCCGGAGCTCAGGCGCTGCCGCTCGGCGCTGCGTTTCGAGCGCGTAACCTGCTGCAAGTGCCGCAACGTCGATCCCGCCGGCAAGGATGCCGTGCTCAACCTGCTCGCAGTCGAATTTTCCGAGACCGACCCGCCGGCCGGGGTGGTAACGCTCATCTTCTCCGGCGGAGGGGCACTGCGGCTCGAGGTCGAATGCCTGGAAGCCGAGCTTGCCGATCTGGGACCGTCCTGGCCCGCGGCCGCGCGCCCCGTTCATCGGGATGACGCCACCGACCTGCGGGGTTGACGGCCTGTTGCGTCCGCGCCATTGAGCGGTGATCCGGCCCCGTATGGTCCGGCAGGACAGGGCCATGCCGATCCGCCTCGACAGCCGCGCCCCGGATTTCGCCGCGCGCTTTCGCGCCTTTCTCGCCACCAAGCGCGAGGCATCGGCCGACATCGAAGCGGCCGTCCGCGCGATCATTGCGGACGTCGCCGCCCGCGGCGACCGGGCCTTGATCGAGCTCACCCGAAAATTCGATGGGATCGAGCTCGAACCCGTCGGCCTCAAGGTGACGGCCGACGAGATCGAAACCGCCGCCGCGGCCTGCGACCGCCGGGCGCTTGATGCGCTCGCGCTCGCGCGCGATCGGATCGAGGTCTATCACCGCCGGCAATTGCCGAAAGACGACCGCTTCACCGACGCGCTCGGGGTCGAGCTTGGCTCGCGCTGGACCGCGATCGAGGCGGTCGGCCTCTACGTGCCGGGAGGCACCGCCGCCTATCCGTCCTCGGTGCTGATGAATGCCGTGCCGGCCAAGGTCGCCGGCGTTCCGCGGCTGGTGATGGTGGTGCCGGCGCCGCAGGGCAAGCTCGCGCCGCTCGTGCTCGCGGCGGCCAAGCTTGCCGGCATCGACGAGATCTACCGCATCGGCGGCGCGCAGGCGGTGGCGGCGCTCGCCTATGGCACCGAGACGATCGCGCCCGTGGCCAAGATCGTCGGCCCCGGCAATGCCTATGTGGCGGCGGCCAAGCGCCTCGTTTTCGGCACGGTCGGGATCGACATGATCGCGGGCCCATCGGAGGTGCTGATCCTTGCGGATAGAACCGGCCACCCCGACTGGATCGCGGCCGATCTCCTGGCCCAGGCCGAGCACGATGCGAGCGCCCAGTCGATCCTGATCACCGACGATGCCGCGCTCGCGGACGAGGTCGCGAAGGCGGTCGATGCGCAGCTCAAATCGCTGCCGCGCGCCGCGGTCGCAGGCGCCTCGTGGCGCGATTTCGGCGCCATCATCCTGGTCGAGGAGCTCGAGGAGGCGGTGCCGCTCGTCGACGCGATCGCGCCGGAGCATCTTGAGATCGCGAGCGCGGATGCCGATCGGCTGGCCGGTCGCATCCGCAATGCCGGCGCGATTTTTCTGGGAGCGCACACGCCCGAGGCGATCGGCGACTATGTCGGCGGCTCGAACCACGTGCTGCCGACCGCGCGCTCGGCCCGGTTCTCATCGGGGCTGGGCGTGCTCGATTTCATGAAGCGCACGTCGATCCTCAAATGCGGGCCCGACCAGCTGCGCGCGCTCGGCCCGGCCGCGATCGTGCTGGGCGAAGCCGAGGGCCTCGACGCGCATGCCCGCTCGGTGGCGATGCGTTTCAACCGGCAATGACCCGCTCGGAGCGCGCTTCCAAGAGAAGATCCAACCGCCTGGTGGCGGTCACGCTCGATGAAAATTCGATCGGCCGTTCGAATCCCGACGTCGAGCACGAGCGCGCGGTCGCGATCTACGATCTGCTCGAGGACAACACATTCGCTCCGAACGACGACCATGGCGGGCCGTTCGCGCTGCATTTGAGCATTACCGGGACGCGTCTCGTGTTCGATATCAGGCGGGCGGACGGGACACCGGTGATGGCCCATCTGCTCTCGCTCTCGCCGCTGCGGCGTATCGTGAAGGACTACTACACGGTCTGCGACAGCTATTACGCCGCCATTCGCACGGCTACTCCCGACCGCATCGAAGCGCTCGACATGGGCCGCCGCGCCCTCCACGACGAGGGCTCGCAAATCCTGATGGAGCGGCTGGCGCGCAAGGTCAGGCTCGATTTCGATACGGCGCGGCGCCTGTTCACGCTGATCTGCGTGCTGCATTGGAAGGGATGAAGCGAGCGTCGCCGGCACGACCGCAGGCGGTGCTGTTCGCCTGCGGGCTGAATTGCGTGCGCTCGCCCATGGCGGCGGCGATGCTCAAGCAGATGCGCGGCAGCTCGCTCTATGTCGGTTCGGCCGGCGTGCGCAAGGGCGAGCCGGACGCCTTCGCGGCGGCGGCGATGGAGGAGATCGGCATCGACATCGATGCGCACCGGCCCATCACCTTCGAGGAGCTCGACGAGCTGGAGGGGCTGAACTTCGACCTCATCGTCACGCTCTCGCCCGAAGCGCACCACAAGGCGCTCGAGCTCACGCGCACGCTCGCGCTCGACGTCGAGTATTGGCCCACGGCCGATCCGACCGCGATCGAAGGCACCCGTGAGCAGCGCATGAACGCGTATCGGGAGGTGCGTGATCAATTGCTGCGACGAATCAGGGCGCGCTTTGCCCTCGGCCACGGGGGCAACGAGTGACGAAAGCGGTAGTGGTCCGATTCCGAAGTTCGCCAACATTTGCGGCACACTCAGATGCGAACTTCGGAATCTAAGGACCACTAGCAACTCTATGATTCTAGTGCCCCTTTTGAACCCGAAGTTCGCGATCGCATTTGCCGCGCGATGTGCGCGAACTTCGGGTTCGGGGCACTAGTGGTCCGCTTCCGAAGTTCGTCAGCACTCGCGGCACATTCAGATACGAACTTCGGAATCTAAGGACCACTAGCAACTCTATGATTCTAGTGCCCCTTTTGAACCCGAAGTTCGCGATCGCATTTGCCGCGCGATGTGCGCGAACTTCGGGTTCGGGGCACTAGTGGTCCGATTCCGAAGTTCGCCAACATTTGCGGCACACTCAGATGCGAACTTCGGAATCTAAGGACCACTAGCAACTCTATGATTCTAGTGCCCCTTTTGAACCCGAAGTTCGCGATCGCATTTGCCGCGCGATGTGCGCGAACTTCGGGTTCGGGGCACTAGTCACCAGTTGTCGGAGGGGCATGATTCCGCTAGTTTTCGCGCCTTCGGGGCGGTGCGATCCGCCTGCCTGTTTCCGAGACGCTGGGTAGCGGATGGCAAAGGAAGAACTTCTGGAATTTCCCGGGGTCGTGACGGAGTTGCTTCCCAACGCCACGTTCCGGGTCAAGCTCGAAAACGAACATGAGATCATCGCTCATACCGCCGGACGCATGCGCAAGAACCGCATCCGTGTGCTTGCCGGCGACAAGGTTCTGGTCGAGATGACTCCCTACGATCTCACCAAGGGCCGTATCACCTACCGATTCAAGTAACCCCTGTTTCCTTTCCACGGCCCTCGTCCATGCAGTCGCGGCGCAACCAGCAATGATCGGCCGGCCCAAGCTTGTCCTCGCGTCCGGCTCGCCCCGCCGGGTGTCGCTGCTCAATCAGGCCGGCATCGAGCCTGATGCGCTCCGCCCGGCCGATGTCGACGAGACGCCGAGACGGGGTGAGCTGCCGCGCGCCTGCGCCAACCGGCTCGCGCGCACCAAGGCCGAGGCGGCGTTCGCTCAGGTGCGCGCCGACGAGGAGCTTCAGGGCGCCTACGTCCTTGCCGCCGATACCGTGGTCGCAGTGGGGCGGCGTATCCTGCCCAAGGCCGAGCTGATCGATGAGGCCGCCCAATGTCTGCGCCTCCTGTCCGGGCGCAATCACCGCGTCCACACCGCGGTCTGCCTGGTGACGCCGAACGAGACCTACCGCCAACGCCTGGTCGAGACGCGCGTGCGCTTCAAGCGCTTGTCGCAGGACGATATCGAGACCTATCTCGCCTCCGGCGAATGGCGCGGCAAAGCCGGCGGCTATGCCGCGCAGGGCATCGCCGGCAGCTTCATCGTCAAGATCGTCGGCTCTTACACCAATGTGGTCGGGCTTCCGCTCTACGAAGTGACGACGCTGCTGTCCGGCGAGGGCTATCCGATCCGCGCCGGCTGGCTCAATGCCGTGTGAGGCTGACAGAGCGGCGGCCGGTCACCATATGGATGCCATGCCCGAGCGCGCCGACATTCCCCGCACCGAACGCTGCCCGATCTGCGGCAAGCCGGCCGTGGAGAAGTTTCGGCCGTTTTGCACGAAGCGCTGCGCCGATGTGGACCTCCACCGCTGGCTCGGCGGGGTCTATGCCGTGCCGGTGAAGGAAGACGAGGACGAGGATGGCGCGCGCCAGGACGGCGAGGCGTCGTAGCCAGCCACGGCGTAGGGTGGGCAAGGCGCACCCCTCCGGTACACAGCCCCAAACACTTGCGTGTGCGCCTTGCCCACGCGGAGAGACGCCGTCGCGATATCACGCGTGGGCACGGCGCTGCACCGAATGTCTGGCGAGAGCTCCTGCGTGTCCGCGCCTTTGCCCACCCTGCCGCTCAAGGGCACTCGGCGCCGCTGTCGATCCAGGCCTGGATCAGTTCGCCCAGCCGCTCCTGGGTGCCCGGTGCCGGATCTCGCCCCGCGCCCGGCATCCAGGCCCAGCCGACCAGGTCGTCCTTGGCCAGATGCTCGTGCAGCAATGCGAGACTGCGACCGCCGTTGCGCTGCGGGTCCTTGATCTGCCGGCAGATTTCACCCATCGACTTGCCCTCCCAGGCCATCGCGATCGGCGCCAGGCCCCAGCGCGGATGCCCGGGGATGCTTTGGAACGATGTCTGCTGGCCGGCAAGAATTTCGACGTTGCGGTCCGGATGGCAGGCGCCGCAGGTGTTGCCGGGCACGCCGCCGCCGTCGGCCCCGCGCGTGACGGGGGGCGTATGGGGATGCATGTCGTTGCCTTGGGTGGGGCGGTCGCTGGCGCATGTTCCGGAAAAAGCCTGCCCCGGACGTGATCCGGGGTGGGAACCGGTTTTCCGAATAGAACATGCGCAAAATCGAAGAATCTAGAGCGCATCACGATTCGATCCAATCGGGATGCGCTCTAGCGGGATGGCAGTTCATGCAGCGTGGACTCATGATCACCTTCGCGGCCTCGGCAAAGAACATGCGCGAGCGCGCCTGCGGATCGGAGATGCCGGCAAAGGCGGACGGAGGGCGCAATTCGGCGCGGTCCTGCGCTTGCGTCGCGCCGCCCCAGAGCATCACCCCCGCAAGGCACCCAGCCAACGAGATGAGGCGACCAGCCAAGGAGATAAAGCGACCGCGCATACCGACCGTGTCCCGGACATCTGCCGCCCGGAGTTCAACGGCGAATGCGCCGGAAGGTTCGCATCGGACGCCTCGTGATCGCGCGATTTTCGGCTCCGCAGCTCGTCTGGACAGCCGGAAATCGAGCCTCTATAACGCCCCGCGCTCCTCGTTCGTCCGCCGTCCGGCGGACGCGGCGCCCAGGTAGCTCAGTTGGTAGAGCACTGCACTGAAAATGCAGGTGTCGGTGGTTCAATTCCGCCCCTGGGCACCA